>JAUVZD010000004.1 GCA_030602715.1 Candidatus Coatesiibacteriota bacterium | reverse complement strand
AGACTTGGCGGGAGGCTGAAGTTGGTTTTGGGGTCGGTGATAGTGACTTTGGGATTGGTTATGGTGGCTACGGGTTATGGGGTGAGGGTGGCATATGAGTTGGGACCTCTTTGGGGGGGAGATGACCAAAGACCCAATGTGATTATAATAAGCGTAGACACTTTGCGGAAGGACCATCTCTCGTGTTACGGATATGAGGGTTGCAAGACCCCCAATATAGATGAGTTTGCGGGGAAGAGCGTGGTCTTTGAGAATTGCATAGCGCCCTCTCCCCACACGGTTCCGTCTATGGCGTCTTTGTTGACCGGGGTTTATCCAACTGTCCACGGTTGCCGCTTCTTACCGAAAACGCCAATCAACGAGGACCTCAAAACCCTCTCTCAAATCCTTAAACTTTATGGATACCATACCGAGTTTTACACCTCAAATTTAATCTTAAGCATCACTTATGGGTTCAGCCGAGGATTTGACTATTACGAGTACTTCTCCTTTACGGGAGACCTTCGCTATCTCCTGCCCCAGACTGTTCATGAATTGGTAGAAGATGTGTTAATATTCATCGGTTTTGAGGACCAGAAGGAATATGCGGATACGACAGGGTGGCTGAGGGATAAGGTCGCAGGTCGCCTGGTGGAGTTGGAGAGGTGCGCACCTTTCTTCCTCTGGTTCCACTTCTTAAACCCCCATGGACCCTATTTCCCGCCCCGGAATTTCATTCCCGCGGATGGTGATGAACAGATGAGGATTGACTCCATAAAGTATGAGTTGAAAGGGGATGGGTATCCGAAAAGCGAGAAGGGGGATATAGTCAAACTGTATGATGGCGAGATTCAGTATGTTGACCATGCTCTTGGGGAGTTGTTGCAAGTGATGGAGGAGGAGGGATTCTTTGAAAATACTATCGTAATCCTTACTGCGGACCACGGGGAGGAGTTCTGGGAGCATAATGCTCGTGGACATGGACACTGCCTGTATCCGGAGGTAATTCGCATACCGTTGATGATATATCTGCCGCCGTCGCTGGGAAGCGTCTGCGGGCGCATCTATGATTATGTCAGCCTGGTTGATATAGCCCCCACAATTCTGGACCTTCTTGGATTGCCCGGGGGCGAGGGAATAGAGGGCAGAAGCATATTAGAACTGGTGAATTCTTGTGTGAGCAATCCTGATAACAATGGTGGAGTTTCAGATTATGCTCTCTTCTCGGAGAACATTCAATACCCTTTCAGAGGGGAGGGATTGGATGGAGAGAAGAAGGGAATCTATGAGGGGAACTATCATCTGATATATGACTTTAATTCGGGTGAGAAGGAGCTATATGCCCTTGATAGTGACCCCGGTGAGTTGATGGATATATCCGCTGAGAATGAGGATACAACTGAGAGGTTATACTCCGAGTTGATGGAGTGGTATGAGACCAATCTCCAAATAGTGGAAGAACTCGCTCCTCAAAGAGAGATAGAGATGGACGATGAGGAGAGGGAGATGATGCGGGGGCTGGGGTATATTTATTGATGTGGGGGAGTGACCTTTTACAAGATTTTGATTGGAGTGATATTAGATAGTGTATAGTCAAGTCCTCGGGATTTTTGGAGACCTCAGTCCCTGTGAGTTCCCTTATATATTTTTTAAATTACTTCTGTAAAGCTGGCTTTTTATGAGATACATTAAGAGAGCGCTGGTGATAATCGGTATCCAATCCGCCTTCGCAGTGGGGCTGTCGGTGATAGATGCGTTCACGCTCCCCGAGCCCATTGCCAGTCCCGTGGTCAATCTCCATCCCCTGGCCAGGTTTCTGTTCCTAATAGACGGATACTTCATATGTTTCCTTTTGGGGCTTATTCCTTTTGGGCTGGTCTATCTTCTCACTAGGGTCAGGGGCTTGAGGTTTATCTTCAAGGGAGGGGTGGTTCGGAGTTTGGTCGCTTTCAACATAGTTTTATCAATACTGATATATCTCATCGTTCCCATAGACAGGATATTGCCTTCACAGCGTTCGGTCTTGGGGGTATTGCTGACCATACTCATTCTAATGTTATTGCTGGTGGGATATGTTGGTCTGGCGATTTTCGTCGGGTGGGTAGCTGACAGACTCGGCGGGAGGCTGAAGGTGGTTTTGGGATCGGTGATAATGACTTTGGGATTATTTATGGTGGCAATGGGTTTTGTTATGAGGGGAGTTTATGAGTTAGTACCTCTACAGAGGGGAGATGACCTGAGTCCTAATGTGATTATAATAAGCGTAGACACTTTGCGGAAGGACCATCTCTCGTGTTACGGATATGAGGGTTGCAAGACCCCCAATATAGATGAGTTTGCGGGGAAGAGCGTGGTCTTTGAGAACTGCATAGCACCTGCTCCTGGCACCACCCCCTCAATGGCATCTATGTTGACCGGGTCTTATCCAACGGTCCATGGTTGTCGCCACTTTCCGTTAATCCCAATTAATGAGGATATCAAAATCCTCTCTCAAATCCTCAAACCTTATGGATACCATACGGAGTTTTACACCGCACATCCGGTCCTGGACATCACGCGCGGGTTCAGCCGGGGGTTTGACTTTTACGAAGCCTATCCTTTCACCGGAGAGCTTCAGAACCTCCTCCCCCGCAGGGTTGATAACATAGTGCTAAACTTTCTGGGATTAATTAATGTGCTGGGAGACACGGCTAGAACGGATTGGCTGAGGGATAAGGTCGCAGGTCGCCTGGTGAAGTTGGATAGATATGCTCCGTTCTTCCTCTGGTTTCATTTCTTTGACCCCCACGCGCCATACTTCCCACCCCAGGAGTTCATTCCCGCCGATAAAGACGAGCGGATGAGGGTTGACTCAGTCAAATATGAGCTAAAAAAAAAGGGATATATGAACTGCGAGAGCGAGAGAGGGGATATAGTCAAACTGTATGATGGCGAGATTCAGTATGTTGACCATGCTCTTGGGGAGTTGTTGCAAGTGATGGAGGAGGAGGGATTCTTTGAAAATACTATCGTTGTCCTCACTGCGGACCACGGGGAGGAGTTCTGGGAACATAATGCTTTTGGACATGGACACTGCCTGTATCCGGAGGTAATTCGCATTCCGCTGATGATATATCTACCGCCGTCGCTGGGTTGCGTAAGTGGGCGCATCTATGATTATGTAAGCCTGGTTGATATAGCCCCCACAATTCTGGACCTTCTTGGATTGCCCGGGGGGGAGGGAATGGAGGGCAGAAGCATATTAAAACTTATGGAATCTTGTGAGAGCGGTCCTGATGATGATAATACTGGAGTTTCAGATTATGCCCTCTTCTCGGAGTTCCTGCTGTACCCTTTCAGAGGGGAGGGGTTGGATGGAGAGAAGAAGGGAATCTATGAGGGTAATTACCATCTGATATATGACTTTAATTCGGGTGAGAAGGAGCTATATGACCTTGATAGTGACCCCGGTGAGTTGATGGATATATCCAAGGAGGATGAGGATACAACGGATAGGTTATACTCCGAGTTGATGGAGTGGTATGAGACCAATCTCCAAATAGTGGAAGAACTCGCTCCCCAAAGAGAGATGGAGATGAGCGAGGAGGAGAAGGAGATGATGCGGGGGATGGGATATGTTATTGATGTGGGCGAGTGATCTTTCCAAAAGGTTTTGAGTCCGTATAACTTGCGATTTTCTGAGACATTTTAAAACCTTCAGTTGGAGAGGAAGCTTTTATGAGATACATCAAGAGAGCGCTGGTGATAGTGGGCATCCAGTCCGCCTTTGCGGTGGGGTTGTCGGTCATAGATGCGTTTACGCTCCCCGAGGCCATTGCCAGTCCCGTGGTCAATCTCCATCCCCTGGCCAGGTTTCTGTTGCTCACGGACGGATACTTCATATGTTTTCTCCTGGGGCTTGTTCCTTTTGGGCTGGTCTATCTTCTCACTAGGGTCAGGGGCTTGAGGTTTATCTTCAAGGGAGGGGTGGTTCGGAGTTTGGTCGCTTTCAACATAATCCTCTCAATACTGATATATCTGACCCTTCCGGTTAATAGTGTAATGCCGTATCTACTTTCAATGATGGGGATACTTCTGATGATTCTCCTTATTTTACTTTCGTTGGCGGGATATGTTGTAATGGTTATACTTGTCAGGTGGGCGTCGGAGAGACTTGGTGCAAGGCTAAAGGTGGTTTTAGGCTCGGTAATAATGACTTTGGGATTGGTTATGGTGGCTACGGGTTATGGGGTGAGGGTGGCATATGAGCTGGGACCTCTTTGGGGGGGAGATGACCAAAGACCCAATGTGATTATAATAAGCGTAGACACTTTGCGCAAAGACCATCTCTCGTGTTATGGATATGAAGGGTGTAATACCCCCAATATAGATGAATTTTCGGAAAAGAGCGTGGTCTTTGAGAACTGCATAGCGCCCTCTCCCCACACGGTTCCGTCTATGGCGTCTTTATTGACCGGGGTTTATCCAACTGTCCATGGTTGTCGCCACTTTCCGTTAATCCCAATTAATGAGGATATCAAAGTCCTCTCTCAAATCCTCAAACCTTATGGATACCAAACCGAGTTTTATACCGCAAATCCAGCCCTCAATCCAACTCGTGGGTTTAAGAGAGGATTTGACTATTACCAATCCTGGTCCTTCACGGGAGACCTTAGTTACTATCTCCCGCAAAGGGTATTTGTTATTGTAAATAAAATGCTGTTGTTTAAGAGGGTTGAGACCAGAGTGAAATATTCTGATACAACTGAGTGGTTAAGGGGAAAAGTCACACCTTGTCTTAAGAAGTTAAGTAATTATTCACCATTCTTCCTTTGGTTTCACTTTCTAGACCCTCATGCAGTATATCTTCCACCACAACATTTCATTCCTGCAAAGGAAGATGAGCAAAGGAGGCTTGGCTCAATAAAATACAAAGTGGAAGAGGGCGGATATCAAAAAAGTGAGGTTTTGGACATAGTTAAATTATATGATGGAGAGATTCAGTATGTGGACAACACCCTGGGGGACCTATTCAGAAGGATTGAGGAGTTGGGGTTATTTAATGACACAATTATTGTCCTCACCGCGGACCACGGGGAGGAGTTCTGGGAGCATGATGCTTTTGGACATGGACACTGTCTGTATCCGGAGGTAATTCGCATTCCGCTGATGATATATCTACCGCCGCCGATGGGAAGCGTCTGCGGGCGCATCTATGATTATGTAAGTCTGGTTGATATAGCCCCCACAATTCTGGACCTTCTTGGATTGCCCGGGGGCGAGGGAATGGGGGGTAGAAGCATGTTAAAATTTATTGAATCTTGTGGGAGCAGTCCTGATGGAGGTGGGAGCGTTTCAGATTATACCGTCTTCTCGGAGTTCATTCAAGGTAGGTTCGTGGTGGAAGGGTTGGATGGAGAGAAGAAGGGAGTCTACAAGGATGGCTACCATCTGATATATACTATTGCGTCAGGGGAGAAGGAATTATATGAACTAAAAAGCGACCCCGGCGAGTTTTTGGATATATCCGAAGAAGATGAGGAAACTACGGGGAGGTTATACTCCGAGTTGATTGAGTGGTATGGGGTAAACATTAAAATTGTGGAAGAGCTCGCTCCCCATATAGGGATAGAGATGGACGAGGAGGAGAAGGAGATGATGCGGGGGCTGGGGTATATTTATTGATGTGGATTTAATGATTTTTGAAAGATTCTGAAGGAGAACATAATTAAAGTGCCGCCTGAAGTTAGAGGCGACACTTCTATCTTTTCGGGTGGGTCGGCTTACTCCTCCAACGCCTCCTTCACCAGACCCGGTATCTGGCTGGGGATGTCGGCTACCGGAACGCCGGCGGAGGTAAGGGCGGCTATTTTTTCCTCAGCGGTGCCCTTTCCGCCGGAGATGATCGCTCCCGCATGCCCCATGCGTTTGCCGGGAGGGGCGGTTCTGCCGACGATTAAGCCCACCACCGGTTTATCCATGTTTTTCTTGATGAACTCCGCAGCTTGTTCCTCATCGGTCCCGCCGATCTCCCCCACCAGGACCACCGCCTCGGTCTGCGCATCCTTCTGGAAGGCGTCCAGGCAGTCTATGAAGTTGGTGCCCGCAATGGGGTCTCCGCCGATGCCTAAACAGGTGGACTGACCCAATCCCTCTTTGCTCAGGTTGTGTACTACTTCGTAGGTCAGGGTGCCGGAGCGGGAGACCACACCGATAGGTCCGGGGGTATGGATATGACCGGGCAGGATTCCCACCTTGCACTCACCGGGAGTGATGATGCCCGGGCAGTTGGGGCCGATCATGCGTGACCCCCTGGATTTGATGAAGGGATAGAGTTTGGTCATCTCCAGGGTGGGAATCCCCTCGGTTATGACCACGACTAATTCTATACCGGCGTATATTGCCTCATAGATGGCATCTACCACGAAGCGGATGGGGACATAGATGACCGAGCAGTCTGCACCGCTGGCGGATTTTGCCTCGGCGACGGAGTTGAAGACCGGGATGCCGGAAACCTCGCTACCACCCTTGCCGGGGGTAACCCCCCCGACCACCTGGGTGCCATAGTCAATCATCTGCTGGGTGTGGAAGGAGCCGTCCCGACCGGTGATGCCCTGGACGATGACCTTGGTGTTCTTATCCACGAATATGGACAAGGGAAGAGACCTCCTGGGGTGAAAAAGTTGAGATTATAGATTTTGAAAGGTCATTCTCAATCTGATGAATTTTTAAATTTAATTCTTTCAAGGACAAAATCCAAGACCCCTTTTGCCATATTATAGGCTTCCTGGGCTTGTTTTAAGTTGTAAATATCGGCTGGAGTTCCACCGGGTAAACTATCCGGATACCTTGTGGTAATATAAAAAGCATCTAAACTGCTGGAGGAGGATTGGATTTCACTGAACGAGGGGTCATGTGCTTCCGCAGATTTACATAATTCATGTGCTGAATGTCCTTTTACCAACCCTTCGCCAACAAAATAGAGGAAAGCTTTAAGCGCTTTCTCCCCTGATTGCTGGGCGATGAAGCAGGCTAGGGGGTATCTTTCGGCTTTTATCAAGTCAAGAGTGGACTCAAGCTCGTACTTTGCCGTCTTAAGCCAACGGGATGCCTCTTCCTGGTTACTTCTTCTCATATATCTTCACCGCATCCTCCATGGCGTGGCGGAAGAAACCGGAGATGTTGGGCATGTGGTCAAACTCCTGCGGCGTATATACCAATACATCAATGGCGAAATATGGCTTTAGCAGTTTAACAAATTCCAAAAGACGGTCTATAAAATTAGCCCCGGTCTTCTTCACCACTATCAGGTCTATGTCGCTCTCGTCATCCCAGTCACCTCGGGCGAAAGAACCCACCAGATAAGCCCGTTCGGCGCCGTAATCCTTGAGGGTTTCCTGCAAGTAAGCGACCACGCCCGCAAGCCACTCTTTGGTCTTTTTCTCCCTTTTTCTTTTGCTCTCAATCTTCATTGATGGTGGAGTCTGCGGTTTTCATCTTCCAACCTGCTTCCCGCAGGCTTCCTCTGCCTTCCCGAATAGCTCTATCCACCCTTTGCCACAGCCACCACCTTCTGCACCGCCTGGTCCATATCGGTCAGGGTGGGGATGTTGATGGACGCCATAATCTCCTTAGCTTTCTCCTCGTTGGTGCCGGTAAGTCTGCAGACGATGGGCAACTCCGGTGCCTTTCCTGCGAAGGCTTCCTTGATGCCGTTGGCGACATCATCACAACGGGTGATCCCGCCGAAGATGTTGAACAGCAGTGCGTCGGCATTTCCCTGGGCACGGACTATCTTCATCGCTGTAGTTACCTTTGCCGGACTTGAGCTTCCGCCGATGTCCAGGAAGTTCGCCGGCTCTCCGCCGTAATATTTAATCAGATCCATGGTGCACATAGCCAGGCCGGCCCCGTTTACCACGCAGGCGATGTTCCCCTCCAGGGGAATGTAGGAGAGACCCATCTGGCGAGCATCGGCGGCGGAGGGACCCTCCTCGGATTTGTCCCTCAGTTGCTCATGGTCCTGGTGGCGGTAAAGGCCGTTGTCGTCAAGGTTGATCTTGGCGTCCAGAGCGATGACCTGACCATCTTTGGTCACCACCAGAGGGTTTATCTCCGCAAGCGAGGCATCGCAGGCGGTGAAAGAGCGATACAGGTTCTTGATGAAGTCCGCTATCCTGCCCGCCAGCTGGAAGTCGTCGGTCAGGAAGGAGGCAAGCTCCCGGGCTTGAAAGTCAAAGATGCCCGAAAACGGGTCTATGGAGAGCTTCTTTATCCTCTCCGGGGTCTGGCGTGCCACCTCCTCTATCTCCACTCCACCCTCGGCGGAGACCATGAAGGTGGGCTTGCGGGTGGTGCGGTCAACGATGACCCCCACATAGAACTCCTGGGCTATATCCACCCCCTCCTCTATCAACAGCCTCTCCACGGTGAGCCCCTTGATGTCCATGCCCAGGATGCTTTCGGCGTGTTGCTCTGCTTCATTCTTGTTTTTCGCCAGCTTGATGCCCCCGGCTTTGCCCCGTCCCCCGACCAGCACCTGGGATTTGACCGCCACCGGATAACCGAACTCCTCGGCTATAGCTACTGCCTCCTGCACGGTGGTGACCATCTTTCCACGGGGGATGGTTACTCCGAAGGAGACAAAAATCTCCTTCGCCTGATACTCGTGAATTTTCATTCAGGCCCGCTCCTGTATGTTTTGGAAGACCGACTTAGTAGGTCTGCATGGTGTTAAAGAGCCCGCCCATGGTGCCGATGGAAGCGATTATGACCACGAAGTAGAGTATGATGCATATACAGATGCCGATGGTGAATATGATGCCGAGAATCATGCAGGCGTTGCCCAGCCTCTGGTTGCCGGGGATGATGGCGTTCTTCTTCAGCAAGTAGCCTATGATGATTCCGAACAGGGGAATTATAATTGACAGATAGACCACATAGAACATTATCAGCCAACGCCCGAGCTCCACCAACTGACGAAACTGGTTGACAATGGGGTCGCTCTTATCGGACATATCCACTATGGGTTTTTCCTCTGCCATCTTTCTTCTCCTTTTTAACTGTTTTTGAATAAGGCGGGAAATTTCCTCCAGAGTAACATAATCTCCCCCGCCACTCAAGGGCTTTTCGGCTGGTGCAGTTACTCAATGTGCTCCATAAGTATCTGGTCTGCTTTCTGATGGAGAAGGTGCAGAACCGCCAGCAGAAACGCCATCAATATAACCGCACATAATGCCAGGAGAATCTTCACCCCACCCCTTTTGGGCTGAAAGATGAGCAGGAGAATAACATAGGCGGTGTTGAAGAAGATGAGAAGAATCCCCAGGCTGGAGATTATTACCAGCGGGTAGAAGAGCCAGGCGGGACCGAGATAGACGGCGCAGGCGCCGAGGGCTAACAGGAGGCAGAGGACCGCCAGGTGCCAGGCTCGCTCCATTATCGCCGTCCGTGGTCTGCCACCGAACAGCTCGTCGCTTGCCAGGGGGAAGGCGAGCATCACCAGCGCCGACCCCCCGGTGAGCCCGGTCGCCGTGCGTATGAGGGCAGACTCCGGGCGCAGCCCTATCCATATGGTGAGCACGTCTATGAACATCAGCGCCAAAAAGCACAATAATACTACCGCATAGCGGGGCGTGGGCAGGTCGTTCGCCTTAATATGCTTGGTGATGGGGATGTAGAGATAGCCCAGGAAAGCCCCCAGATATATCCCCAGACAGCGGGCGCAGATGGGGAATATCTGACCGTCCATCTGGGGACAGCGTTCGGGCAGTTGGTGGCAGACCGCATAGCCCAGGGCGGTGATGATGTCGTGAAAGCTCAAGATATATCCTCGGTGGGGCTTAATTGCGGTAAATTTAGCAGATTTTGGGTGGGAGTGCAAGGGGGGATGAGGGGTAATTTATTCCAGGTGAGCGAGGATATGTATTCTGGTCATCTACGGGTGAGGTGATTATCCTAGTTCTTTTGATGAATTTTTTACTTGACAATAAATCGGGAGGTTCGTAATATGGCTTAAGTAAACGAACGGTATTAAAAGGGGGTGAGTAAAATAGAATATCCCTAGTAAAGGTATTTCCTCTCCGTCAGTTGCGGGGAGGGTTTAATTATCTACGGGGAGAAACGAACAAAGGGAGGTTCAAGAATGCGTTACTTAAAAGGGTTAGTAGCGATTTCGGCCGTTTATATCGTACTGGCGGCGGGGGCGTTTGCCGACGCTTGGCATATCGAATCCGTCGATACCGCGGGAAATGTAGGTAAGACTACCTCCATAGCGCTGGACGCCTCGGATAACCCTCACATTTCTTACATGGATTACCCGAACTACGACCTCAAGTACGCCTATTACGACGGTTCCGACTGGCAGATAGAATATGTCGATACTGGGGGAGATGTAGTAGGCTATTATATCTCCATAGCGCTGGACGGCTCGGATAACCCTCACATCTCTTACTTTGATGGCACGAACGGCGACCTCAAATATGCCTACTACGACGGCGCCGACTGGCAGATAGAAGCCGTCGATACTGAGGGGGCTGTAGGCTATTACACCTCCATAGCGCTGGACGCCTCGGATAACCCTCACATTTCTTACCAAGATTACCCGAACTACGACCTCAAATACGCCTACTACGACGGCTCCGACTGGCAGATAGAATATGTCGATACTGGGGGAGATGTAGTAGGCTATTTCACCTCCATAGCGCTGGACGGCTCGGATAACCCTCACATCTCTTACTATGATTGGACGAACGGCGACCTCAAGTACGCCTACTACGACGGTACCGCCTGGCAGGTAGAATCCGTCGATACTGCGGAACGTACAGGTTTTCATACCTCAATAGCGCTGGACGCCTCGGATACTCCGTACATCTCTTACTTCGATAATACGAACCACGACCTCAAGTACGCCTACTACGACGGTACCGCCCGGCACGATAAATTTAAGGGTTTGATATTCGTCGTATACGCTGCGATAGGGACAAGATCCGAAGGTCCTCAATACCTGTTGCAAGTCTCCGGTAAGGAGTTTTTTATACTTCGGTCCGAGGCTAAACAACATCCCTGGGATTGGGATTGGAATATCGAATACTTTTCCAGGCGTTTCGTCGAAGTAACCGGGAAAAAGAAGGCTTTTGAAGAAAGTCCGTATAAGCCGTTCGTGCCGGATTTCCTGGAGGTGACCGGGGTAATAGACGTCGAGGGAATCGAGGACATCGGCGGTACCCGATTTCCGAATACGAGTAACTAACAAAAAGCCGCGGTTAAATAAGCGCTTTATTCGGTCAGGTAACGTTTTGAAGGTTGATTAGGTCGACCCTATAAACTTTATTCCTCCGACCGAGATACAGGCGAATCTTTATCGCCGGTGAAACTAGTTCTTTCTATATCCGGCTCGACGGTGAAGCGGGCGTCCTCGAAGTCGGCTTTACCTATAAACCTCGCCCGTTACGTTAATCGTGTACGACGTCAGCGGGCGGAAGGTCGCGACCGTTGTTGACGAGACGCTGGCTATCGGTACCCACGAGCGGATCGTCGCGGGGTTGGCGACTGGAGTTTACGTATATAAATTGGACGCGGGGAGCTTCACATCGGCCAAGAAGATGGTAATACAGTAGGGCCGTACCTTCAGGTGCGGCCACTTTGAAGTAGTTGGTTTATTAAATATATTAAATAGAAAAGCGGGTAGCGGCGGTCTCCGGACCGCCGACCGGGGTTTATGCGGTTCAGGCGTCATCAGGCGGGGTGGAGGTGAGCCCCGCCTGTGGCGGGGTGGCGGTGGTGGTAAGATAGGACATTACATACAGAAGAATTAATTCCAAAAAATTGTAGGGGCGGCATTCTTATGCCGCCCTAATGCAAAAAGAGAATATTCTGCGGGTGAGAAGGGATTCCCGCTCTCATTTTCCCCTCGCCAGGAGTGCCGCCCCCAGGGCGCCCACCGATTGGGGCTCGGGGGGGATTGAGACATCCCCCAGCTCATCTCGCAGTAGCTTTATAAGGGCGGGGTTTTTCGCCCCCCCGCCGGCGAAGACCAGCCCCTCGGTCGTGGGCAGGCGCTTTAGCATGGCAAACGCCCTGCTAGCGACCGCCCGGTGCAAGCCCAGGGCGACCTCCGCTGGTCGGGCGCCTCGGGCAAGCAGCCCCACCACCTCGCTTTCGGCGAAGACGGTGCAGGTGTTGGAGATCTCCACGCCCTCCTTTGCGCTGAGAGCCACCTCGCCGAATTGGTCTATGGTGAAGCCCAGGGCCTCAGCCATCACCTCCAGGAACTTGCCGGTGCCGGCGGCACAGCGGTCGTTTATCTCAAAGGTGACGATGCGACCGGTGTCGTCAAGGGAGATGACCTTGGTGTCCTGCCCGCCGATGTCCAGCACCGTGCGACATTGCGGGTAGAGGTGGAGGGCGCCTGCAGAGTAAGCCTTCAACTCGGTTACCGTGGGCACCTCAAGCTCGGCTTCCATCAAACCCCGACCGTAGCCGGTGGCAAGAAGGGCGTCATACTCCCGCCCCTGGAGCAGTTCCTTTGCCCTGCTTCTGGGGTCGTGGGTAGTGTCGCTTAGCAGGGAAAGGACGACTTTATCTCCCTCAATTATGACCAGTTTTATGGTGCGGGAGCCGATGTCAATTCCGGCGGCTCTCTTGCTTTTTTCGGCTTTGGGTTTTTTGGACATAATAGCCTCACTCCACCCAGTGGCTGTGCAGGGACTCCGCACCTTGCACATGCATCAGGTAATACTCATTTATTCTGCGGAAGATGTCCTCGCGGAAGTCTATGTAGGGCGTTCCGCAATGGGGACAGGTGGGGGGATTGAAGAGGGCGAAGCTCCCCCCGCAGGGGCAGGGGCGAAGTAGAGAGGTGATCTCGTTGTGCAGGTCCACATTTTCAGCCACCTCATCGGTGCTGAAGTCGTCGTATCTTGCCGGAGGGGTTATCACTTTATTTATCCTCTTCAATTTTTCATATACCAGGTCTTCATTGTGGGAGACGCTGACCACATTGGGGCAGGAGTCGCAGTAGTAATAGAAGATATCCGATAAGCCGGCGTGGTAGGTGCGGAACTTGAACTCCTCACTACAGCCACCGCAGAGGGTTATCATCCTTATGTTGCCCGGGGTGACGGTGCCCGGCCGGGCGAAGCCCCGCTCAAACAGGGACAGACCGGCGTCCAGGTTGGGTCTGCCCTGTGTGGGCTTGGGCTCCAGGCTGGTGGGGTCAAAGCGGTAGTCCTCCTCTCGCCCTTCAACGATGCAGTCCAGGAAGAGGAAGCCACTCTCGTGGAGGATAACTGCGCTCAAAACCCGGTCATCTTCAACCAACCGCTCTCCATCCACGAGCAGGGTGAAGGGTCTTCCCCAGATGCGCCCCGCCTGGTCGCATAGCTCCAATGCCCAAGCCACCTCCCCCTTGGCGGTGGGCTTTACTGTCATATCCTTTCGTGTGGTAAGCTTGGTGCCGGCGGGAAACTCAAGCACCTGCCCGTCGCTTACCGTGAGTATGACCGAAAGTTTGAGTCCGTTTTGATTATCGCTCATATTCTGCCCGCTTGCCGAATTTTATCCCGAACTTTGCCCAATATAACACTTCCCGGTGCGTTGGGGAAGGGCTTTTGGCGCCGTTGGTGATAATTGCGCCAATTTTTCATATTCTCCCTTTTCATTTAATGGGATTTCTGTTAAAATCTAATTTTACCGTCTTTCAACAGGAGACCTGTTTTGCGCAGCGCTTTTTTCGTCCTACTAATTTCCGTCTTCACCGCCATCCTCGGTCTTGCCATCATCGCTCCCCTGATGGCTGTCTGGGCTACCAGCCTGGGGGCTACCGGTTTCTATCTGGGGCTGATATTCTCCGCCTACGCCGCCGCCAGAGCGATATTTAACCCCCTCTTCGGCAGATTGTCGGACAAGCAGGGGCGGAAGCGTTACCTGCTGACCGGCATTCTGGGCACGGTGGCTATCTCCCTGGTATATCTGGTCGCCAAGCAGGTGTGGTCTTTGACTCTGGTCCGTCTCCTTCACGGGGTTATGAGCGCTATGATCATCCCTATCGCCATGGCTTATGCCGGGGATTTAGCCCCTCCCCGCCGTGAGGGCGTTTATATGGGCACCTTCACCATGGCTATGTTCATCGGGATGGGTATGGGTCCCCTCCTCGGCGGCTCAATTTTTGACCATTTGAGTATAGAGACCGCTTTCATCACCCTGGATGGAATGGACATGGTCTTCATCACCCTCGGTGGATTGGCGCTGTTGAATTCCGGACTGGTCTTCTTCTTTCTGCCCGATATAACCCCGCAGAGGAAGAGGAGCGCGTTGTTACCCCTGACCCAACTCATCCGCGAGAAGCCCATCCTGGCAATTGTCATCTTCCGCATGACCAACGCTATGGGTCGCTCGGTGATAATGGTTTTTATCCCCCTTCTGGCGTTGCAGAACGGCTACACCCTCACCCAGATCGGCGGGGTCATCACCGTCAATATTTTGGTAACCGCCCTCCTGCAGGCTCCCTTCGGCAGGTTAGCCGACCGCTGGGATAAGATAAACCTGATAATTATGGGAAACTTCGTCGGGGCGGCGGGGCTGTTCCTGATTCCCTTCTGCAATAATATTTACATACTCTTTGCGGTGATGGCGGCAAGTGGCTTGGGCGGAGCCATATCTATCCCCTCCGGCACCGCTATAAACGCCATTCTGGGAAGAAAAAGGGGGATGGGTGCGGTTATGGGGCTGTTCAACACCGCCATGTCCGCAGGGCTGGCTCTGGGACCTCTGCTGATGGGTGCGGTGATGTCCTACTGGAACTTGGATGTCACCTTCTTCGCCGCCGGGGGGCTGGTCTTGTTGGGCACCACTGCTTTTGTAGTCATGGTGTGGGCTTTTGACATCCGGGAGGTGATCAGGCGGGAATCGGTGCAGGAGGCGATGGAGCCGGCGCCGGCAGCGAGCAACCCCGGGGAGAGGGGTGGGGGATAGATTAGTTGGAGGGGGAATTATTGGCTCGGGGTTTGGAGGGGAGGGGGAACGATTTGATTTGGGTGTTGTCTGGAGTTGTTTTTTCCCTTACTATGATTAGTATGGGTTAGTGATGAGCCGTCGCCGAGAGATGGGAGGGAGTATGATAAAGAACGACAGTGGAGAGGTCACCCAGCCTTGGCTGGGGAGGCTGATAGGCTGGTTTGTGGCGGTGCTGCTGTGCCTGCTTTTGGCTATGATTGTGTGGAATGTCTATCTGCAGTTTGCTTTAAGTCAGGTTAAAGGCCGGGTATTTATCCTGGAGATGCAGTGCGACCGCCTGCTCTCCATGGTGCGCCTGAGCTACGAGGTGAGCGCCTTCTACTCCCAGGTGTTCCAGGACGAGGTGCTGGGAAAGCCCTTTGAAAACTGGGAGGAGAATGAGGCAAATATTCGTTTCAATTACAATATTCCCAAATACAGTGAGTATCCGCAGGAAAGGTATGATAAACTACTGGATAAGGAAGCCGAGATGGTGGCTTGCGGAAAGTATAGATAAGCTGTGTGGGCTTATAATAGAGGGTTGAACTGGTAAGTAAAAAACTGTAATCGGGTAAGATTGGGAGGGAGATAAATGAAAAGGGATTTTAGAGGAATGTCTCCAAGATTATGGGGGGCTTGGATGGTGTGCGTAATCCTTGCGTTTGTCCTTCTGGGCGGATGTGATGAGGATGGGGCGGGTAACGGCACCACCCCTGCACCGGACCCCAACCAGGCCGGCTGGGTCTGCAGCACCAATACGGATGAAGTCGTGAAGTTCACCATTAACGGGAGCGAGGAGCTTCTGCGAGTGGATGGCGACCGTTTCTTCTTCCCCCGGGACATAGCCGTTGACATGAGAGACGGCGCCGTCTGGGTGGCTGACCGCTACAACAACCGTCTGGTCAGGGTTACCGCTGATGGATTAATTGATGTATGGACCGAGCCTATGGAACATTTCCGCCCCAGCTCGGTCTCGGTGGACAACTCCAACGGCAATGTATGGGCTACGGACAAGGACCGAAGTCAGGTGCTCATCTTTGACGAGGACGCCGAACTGCTCTGTACCATAACCGGCTTCAATTTTCCCTTCCATCTGATGGTGGACCAAAATGACGGCGGTTGCTGGGTGGCTGACGAGGGCTATCCCACCAGCTTCGTCTGCAAACTTCCCGCAGGGCTTACCGGAACGGTTGCCCGAGGGGGTGTGCAGACGGTCTATTTTGAAGCTGACGGGGTCTTCTTCTGCGTGCCGGAGGAGGCGAGCGGTGGGGTATGGGTCTCGCTTCTGACGGGTGATGATTATCTGGTGGGAAGATACAATTCATCGGGTAACCTGGTGGGCGGGGTTGGCGAGCTTGGCGGACCGTCTGCATTAGCCCTGGATGAGGGGGAAGGAATTTTATGGATCAGCGACAACTCCACCGGAAAGCTGTATCGCATAGAAAGCGACCTCTCCGGAATGGAGACGATAGAAAATTTAGCCTTGAGCGAGCTGGCTGGTTTCTTTGAGATAAGCGACCTCGCCGTCAACCGCAATAACGGCGATGCCTGGGTGGCGGATAAGGGGAGCAACGAGGTCAGCATTGTGAAAGCCGACGGCAGTGAAATCTTGGTTACCCTGACCGGCTTCAACGACCCACATTCTGTGGCTCTGAGGGATGAGGTGCAGTAGGGTTAATCTGTGGCGCAGGTTCTGAACCTCCGCTGAAAATTTTTATTGCATTGGCTGAAATGGGCTTTCGTCTCCCTTTCCCGGGAGTATTTTCCAGTGCTCCCTTGTTTATCTTTGTATGCTTTTTCCCCTATGTTTTATGCGCTCCGCCCCAATGTGCCAAAAAGCCTTGACTTGTGCTGATTCTTTGTGATAGCATAATAAGCTATTTCGGCTCCATTTTGCGAGGGATGGAGCCTAATTCAAATTCGCTTTTTTACTCTAATTAACCATAAAGAGGTCCGCACTGATGAGTGAGGATAAGCGTCGGGTTCACCTCGGCTTGGATGTGGGTTCGGTAAGCGTCAATCTGGCGGCGCTTGACGACGAGGGCAACATCCTCTATACCGAATACCGTCGGCATAAGGGTCAGCCCATGCAGTGCGCCCACGACCTGCTTACCGAGGGACTGGAGAGGTTCTCCGATAATGAGGTGAAAACCCTATCCATAACCGGGACGGTGGGAAAGCGTCTGGCGGAGATTCTGGGACTGGAGTATGTCAATGAGATTATCTCCCAGGCAAAAGCCACCGAACGGCTCACTCCCCGGGTCAACAGCATAATTGAGATTGGCGGTGAGGACTCCAAGCTGATCCTCCTCTCCGACCCCGATGAGGAGGGTGTGCGCACTATTGAGGACTTCGCCATGAATACCATCTGCGCCGCCGGCACCGGCTCCTTCCTGGACCAGCAGGCTTCCCGGTTGGGAGTCTCCATAGAAGGCGAGTTCGGCGAGCTGGCCATGCGCTCAAAGCATCCGCCGAGAATCGCCGGGCGGTGTTCGGTCTTCGCCAAGACGGATATGATCCACCTTCAGCAGGAGGCTACCCCGGATTACGACATAGTCGCCGGTCTCTGCTTTGCCATGGCTCGCAACTTCAAATCCACCATTGCCAAGGGCAAGGGCTTGCGCCCGCCCATCTCCTTTCAGGGCGGAGTGGCGGCAAACCAGGGTATGCGCTGGGCTTTCAGGGAGGTCCTGGGGCTGGACGACGATAATTTCGTCGTCCCCGAACACTATGCCAATATGGGCGCCATCGGTGCGGTGTTATATGATTTAGAACGGGGGGCGGTTGGAAATTTCCAGGGAATCAGAGGGCTTGCGGAGTATCTCTCCTCGCCCCGCAAACCTGAGGCGGGGCAAGAACCTCTGGTATTTCGTCCGGAATCATACAACCGGGGGGAGGTGTATCAGGACTTTAAGGAGGGCGAGGTGGTGGAGGCCTTCATGGGCATTGATGTCGGCTCCATCTCCACCAATGTGGTGGTCGTAGATAAGGAAGGTCGGGTGCTGTCCAAGCGCTATCTGATGACCGCAGGACGGCCCATAGAAGCGGTTCGCCAGGGAATAGATGAGGTGGGCAAGGAGATAGCTGAATATGTGAATATACTGGGGGTGGGCACCACCGGCTCCGGTCGGTATCTGAGCGGGGATTTCGTGGGCGCCGATGTGGTGCGAAATGAGATCACCGCCCAGGCTACGGGGGCGCTATACTTTGACCCCACGGTGGATACCGTCTTTGAGATCGGCGGGCAGGACTCCAAGTTTATCAGCCTGGAGAACGGTGCGGTGGTGGATTTTGAGATGAACAAGGTCTGCGCCGCCGGCACCGGCTCGTTTTTGGAGGAGCAGGCGGAGAAACTTTCCCTGAATATAAAGGAGGAGTTTGCCGACATAGCATTGTCTGCGAAGAATCCCTGTCGGCTGGGGGAGCGCTGCACCGTCTTTATGGAATCCGACCTGTTCCACCATCAACAGCAGGGAGCGAGCAAGGACAACCTGGTCTCCGGGCTGGCTTACTCCATCGTCCAGAACTATCTCAACCGGGTGGTGCAGACCAAGCGGGTGGGGCACAACATCTTCTTCCAGGGTGGGACCGCATTCAACAAGGCGGTAGTCGCCGCCTTTGAGGCGGTTACCGGCAAGAAGATCACCGTTCCTCCGCACCACGATGTAACCGGGGCGATAGGTATGGCTCTCATCGCCCGTGACGAATACGACGGCAAGCCATCAAGCTTCAGGGGATTTGACATCTCCAAACTGAAATATGAGATATCCAGTTTTGAGTGTAACGACTGCGCCAACAACTGCGAGATTCGTAAGGTGGTGGTGGAGAACAAGGACGGAAGCAAGAGCGAGCTTTATTACGGCAGTCGCTGTGAGAAGTATGAGGTCAGGGAGAAGGAGGAGAGCAAGTGGCCCGATCTTTTCAAGGAGCGGGAGAGGCTCCTGCATAATATATACGATAAGAAGGTTGAGCCGGAAAAATCCAAGGGCAAGATTGGAATACCCCGGATGTTATGGTATTACGAGCTGTATCCCTTCTGGAAGGCTTTCTTCACCGAGTTGGGCTACCAGATAGTCCGCTCCAAAGCCACCAACAAGGCAATTATCCATAACGGGGTGGAGTCGGTGGTTGCGGAGACCTGTTTCCCGGTCAAGGTAGCTCACGGTCATATTATGGACCTGATGGACAAGGATATAGACTTTCTGTTCATGCCCAGCCACATCACCATGTTCCAGGACAACGCCCCCACCACCAAATCCTTTGTCTGCCCCTATATTCAGACCGCGCCCTTTGTAATAGACAGTGCCCTGGGCTTGAAGGAGAGGGGCATAGATGTGCTCACCCCCATCATATTCTTTGAGCGGGGAAAGAAGTATCTCTATCGGGAGCTGGGGCGCTTTGCCAAAAAACTGAAGGTGTCCAGGACGGCGGTGAAGAAGGCGGTGGACGTGGCTATGGAATATCAACAGAGCTTCTTTGGCGAATTGCCTAAGCTGGGAGAGAAGGCTTTATCTCTACTCGGTCCCGAGGATAGGGCTGTGGTCATCGTCTCCCGCCCCTACAACGGCTGTGACCCCGGCGTCAACCTTGACCTGCCCAAGAAGCTGATGGATTTGGGGGTGATGTCAATTCCCATGGATTATCTGCCGATTACCGATGTGGAACTGGCGGAGGAGTGGGATAATATGTATTGGAAATACGGGCAGAGGATTCTCTCGGCGGTGGAGATTATTCGCGACAATCCCAATCTTTACGCCCTCTATATTACCAACTTCGGCTGTGGTCCGGATTCCTTCATCACCAAATTCTTCCGTTATCGCATGGCGGGGAAACCCTATCTGCAGATTGAGGTTGACGAACACGCCGCCGATGTGGGGGCTATCACCCGCTGTGAAGCCTTCCTGGACAGCCTGGAAAATGTTGACCGTATGAGGGAGTTTGAGGTGGATGCGGTGGAGATAGTTACCATCGGGGGCGCCGAGGATAAGCGGACTATCTGGATTCCTAATATGGCTGCCCAGGCTTATGCCGTAAGAGCCGCGTTTTTAGCAAACGGCATCAACGCCGAGGTCATCCCCGAACCGGATGACGAGAGTCTGGAGTTGGGAAGGCAGTTCACCACCGGCAAGGAGTGCTACCCGGCAATTCTGACCACCGGAGACATGGTCAAACTGCTCAAGAGCCCCAGGTTTGACGCCGACCGGGCGGCTTTCTTCATGCCTTCAGGCACCGGTCCCTGCAGATTCGGGCAGTATAACACGCTACAGCGATTGGTGCTGAAGGAGATGGGTCTGGAGAATGTGCCCATATACTCACCCAATCAGGGAAGAAGCCTCTACGACGATTTGGGCGTCGCCGGCACCGAGTTCACCCGGCGTGCCTGGTGGGGGATAGTGGCTATTGACTATCTGGAGAAACTGATGCGCCAGATCCGCCCCTACGAGGTGGAGGAGAACTCCACCTGGGAGGTCTATTGGAAGTATGTGATGGAGGTGCACGACACCATCGCCGAGCGTAAGGGAATTGAGGATGTCGTTGAGGTCTGCCGGCAGGGTGTTGAGGAACTTATGGCTGTGCCCATCAACCATGATGAGGAGAGACCGAGAATAGGCATCGTGGGGGAGATATATGTGCGCTCCAACCGCTACGCCAACAACAATATAGTCTGGGAGGTGGAGCGGTTGGGTGGGGAGGTGTGGATGCCCCCGATATCCGAATGGTTCCTCTACACCAACCACACCCGCAAGCTGGACGCCAGAGTGCGCCACGACTTCCGCACTTTGCTGAAGAATGTGCTCACCGAGCGAATACAGATGAAGGATGAGCATCACATAGCCGAGCCCTTCAAGGATGTATTGGACAACTTCCACGAACCGCCGATACAGGATACTATTGATTGTGCATCGGCTTATGTCAATCCCGCATTTGAGGGGGAGGCTATACTCTCCATCGGCAAGTCCATAGACTTTGTGCAGAATGAGCTGGACGGGGTAATAAATGTCATGCCCTTCACCTGTATGCCGGGGACCATCGTTTCGGCTTTAATGAAGAAGTTCAAGGCGGAGCACGATAACATCCCGGTGCTGAACATGGCTTACGACGGCTTGGAGGAGTCCAAGGATTTGGCTCGTCTGGAAGCCTTCATCTATCAAGCGAAGCAGTTTATGGAGCGCAGGAAGCGGAAGAAGGAGAAGGTGGGGGTGAGATAGGGGGTCATTTGTATATTTGCTAAATAGAGTGGGTGGGTTTAGTCCCACTCATTTTCATTTTTCCTCTCCTCCTTTTTAGGTATTAGAAATATAGTGTTATACAATATTTAGCATTATATTTTGAAGTATAGCCAGGAAAATAAGAAAATCAAACAAAAAGCCCCAGCACTGGCTGGGGCATAATGAACGCAGTATAAATTAGGTTTATTTGTTGATTTTGAACTACATTAACTTAAAACGCAACTCCTACGGTGAGTTCGGTCGCCAGCCAAGCGCCGGAACCCTTCAATTCAGTTCCGCCGGCGTCCTTGAGATTGGCGGTTAGATAACCACCGCCTACTCCAAATCTTATCACCAGGAAATCTCCGGCTATCCACTTCCAACCGACGAGACCGGCGGGGAAAAATACATTGGAGATTGCCTCTGCGCTGGTAGTAGTGCTGGACGCTTTGAAACGATAATATTCCATATCAAGGCTGACATAGGGTCCGCGATTATCACCTTTGGGATAGAGGTTAATCCCACCGCCGAAGAACAGCTCACTCCAGTCATAATTCTCGTCTCCCTTAATGAATGGTGAGTATGGCGAAAATCCACCCCAGCCGAACTCCACGAAGGGACTGATGTGTTCCTCAAGCGACCGCTCATATTTTACCTGGATTAATCCGAAGCCATATGCGGACATGGCTAAAGCTACGGGATGGAACTCAAACGAGTTCTTCTTGTAAGCGGATGCCGAAACCGCCAAAGATAGTGCCACCAGGATTGTTAAGAGGATTAAGATTGCCTTGCCCATGATTATACCTCCTATTGGTAGTCGAGAGATTTTACGATAGCAACAATCTGCGAAAGTGCGTTAAAAAGTGTAAAAAATACACCAACTTGTCAAGAAAATATCAGCTGCATTATTTTAGTTTTTTAGGAAAGATACTATTTTCAGGTCAGTAGGTGAAAATTCTATTTTCCCCCTTCAATATTCTATTATGTATTAGAAGGCGACGCCGGTGGTTATTTCTATAGCATACATAGCACCTTCGTAGGCGACCCCCTCGGCGCCTTCTCCCTCAACGCCGCCGATATAGTCGAACCCCCAACCAAGTCTCTTTACAAATTCCAAGTTTTCTTTCATTTCTAAGTTCCACTTCCAGCCGCCTAACAAGGAAGGGAAATATCTAGTGGAGGAATATTCGCCTCCATAATTATGATGGTGGATTTCCAGATCAAAACTGAAATACAGCCTGCACCCCTTCTTTTAAAGTATAGGAAGGGTTATTGTTTTGCTTTTATTGTGTTAACTTGCAATAATTAAACAATAAAAATGGATTTTCTACAAGCAAAAAAGAATTGTTAACATAATTTATTTAGAGTGAAATTTTATTATTTTAAGGTCTTGCTAAAGTCCATATCGTTATATATACGAAATATAAGCTGAAATTTTCCCAATAAATCCTTGACAGAACCCTCCTTTAATGCTAGTCTACCGTTTCCGTCTTGTATGTTTAGGTTTTTTTGAGGTGTCAGGAATTGAAGACCTATACCGCCAAACCGAAGGAAGTCCAGCAGCGCTGGTATCACATAGACGCCACTGGTCTTATTTTAGGTCGGCTGGCTAGTGAGGTGGCAAATCTGCTGCGGGGCAAATATAAGCCCCAGTTCACCCCGCATATAGATGTCGGCGATTTCGTCATCATCACCAACGCTGGCAAGGTGCGGGTGACCGGCAGAAAGCTGAAGCAGAAGATGTATTACCGCCATTCCGGCTATCCCGGCGGTCTGAAGGAGATTCCTCTGTGGCGGATGCTGGAGCGCAATCCGGAGAGGGTGATACGCCTGGCGGTAAAGAGAATGCTCCCCAAAAACAAGCTGGGGCAGGATATCTATCGCAAGTTGAAGGTTTACGCCGGTTCAGACCATCCCCACGAAGCCCAGCGACCCATCACCCTCAAGTTTGAGGACCTGCTGGAGAACCCCTCGCCGTTTATTGTGCGACCGGAGGTGGCGGCAAAGGTGGAGGTGGAGGAGAAGCGGAAGACCAAGCCAAAACCCAGGGTTAAAGCAGAGCCTGAAATGGAGGAGAAGCCCAAGGGTAAGACTAAACCCAAGGCAGAGGATAGAGAGAAGAAGCCCGAAGCGAAGAGAGAGACCAAACCAAAGACGGCGGATAAAGAGAAGAAACCCGGGGCGAAGAAGAAGACCAAGCCCAGGGCGGAGGATAAGAAGAAGCCCAAGGCAGAGAAGAAGTAGAGAAGACAGCGGATGTTGGATTTTCAGTGGATATATTGTAATCTTGCCCAGATAGCCGATGATTATGCCCACATTGCGCCCATTCAGCACGGCTTGCTGTTGGCGGTGGTCATCGCCTGGGCAATTCTGCGGGAGCGCATCGGTTATGTGATCCGGCTCTATTTGCTCCTCCTTCTGGCTGGGGTTTCCCTCTCCGCTTGGCTGCACGCAAACCTCTTCAACGGAATTGTGTTTGCTCTGCTGGCGGTTGTGGGCGTATACGAGCTTTTCGCCCGCAAGATGGAACTTTCTTTACAAGGGAGACCAAAATATAATATAATCATCGCCATAGTTGGGGGCTTAGCCGGCTTCTACTATCCCTATTTTGTGGGTTCGTATATTTCGGCGCTGTGGTCCTCTCCTATGGGCTTCATCCCCTGCCCCACTTTGCTGGTGGTGTTGTCGTTCTTCCTAGTGGCAATGCCCCAAACCAACAGAGTCTGGCATTGGCTTCTGGTTCTGGCAGGGTTTTTCTACTCCATAATTGGTATCGTATATTTGAAGGTCTATCTGGACTATATACTTCTGGGATTGTCACTTTACTCGCTCAATGTGCTGGTTCTCGCCAAACCCAAGCCTCATTGAGTGAGCGGTGGAGGATTGGCAAAGTCTTGTAGATTGTTTTTTAAGGAGGGTAATCGGTGGCAACAACTATATATAGGGCGACGGGAAGGCGCAAGACCGCAGTAGCCCGGGTGTGGCTTAAGCCGGGTGATGGAAGCAAGGTGGTGGTTAACAAGCGCCCCTTTGAAAGTTACTTCACCGATGTCTATCTGCGGCGTAACGTCCTCCAGCCCTTTGAGGTCACCGGGACCGCGGGGCAGTTTGATGTGATTGTGAATGTGCGCGGTGGGGGAGTCTTGGGACAGGCTGAAGCTGCCCGCCTGGGTATTGCCCGGGCATTAGTATCGGTCAAGGAGGAGTTCAAAGGGATATTACGCAAAGGCGGTCTTCTAACCCGCGACCCCCGGATGAAGGAACGCAAGAAATATGGACAGCGGGGGGCGCGAGCTCGCTTCCAGTTCTCCAAGCGTTAGGCAGAAGCCTGGCGCTTGGGCGCTGATGGTTTGCATCAGGGAGGAGCGAAAGCTCCTCCTTTCAAAGTTTTTTATGGAAGAAGCGGGAGATAAATTCGGTTGGGGAATTGGCTTGACTTGTGGGCGCATTTGGATTACAATCGCAAGATTTGCCTGCTTCCCTACCGAAAAAAGTTCAGTGGGGAAGAATAGGAGTTGTTTATGCTTATTTCCTTCTCAACCAATATCGGCTTTCAGGACGAAGGTGAGAAGCACTTGTTAATGTGGCAACTCACCTGGTGAATGTTTCTGAAAGCAGGAGGTGAATCGTTTGTCAGGTATCACCATGAAACAGTTGCTTGAGGCCGGGGTGCACTTCGGTCATCAAACTCGGCGCTGGAATCCCAAGATGAAGCCCTATATCTTCGGGGAGAGCAATGGCATCTACATCATTGACCTCTCCAAGACCATACGGCTTCTGGAGGAGGCTTACGGCTTCGTCCGGGATACGGTGGCTGACGGAGGTCGGGTGCTCTTTGTGGGCACCAAAAAACAGGCTCAGCAGACGGTTTTGGAGGAGGCTGAACGTTGTGGCATGTTCCACGTCAACTTCCGCTGGCTGGGAGGTATGCTGACCAACTTCTTCACCATCCGTAAGAATGTGACCCGTATGGAGGAGTTGATGGAGATGGAGGAGGAGGGGAAGATGGAGGAGTTTCCCCGCAAGGAAGTGATGCAGATGCGCAAGGATCTGGCTAAGCTAAAACGCACCCTGACCGGAATACAGGATATGCGGCAGATTCCACAGATTGCCTTCATCATTGACCCCAAAAAGGAGAGGATCGCCGCCCGGGAGGCGTCCAAATTGGGTATCCCCATTGTGGCAATAGTGGACACCAACTGCGACCCGGACAATATTGACTACATCATACCCGGCAATGACGACGCAATTCGTGCTATTCGCATAATTACCGAATACATCGCCGATGCGGTCCTTGAGGGAAAGGGGATGGTGGATGAGGGAATTTCTGCAGGTGCCAAGGTGGCTATGAGTCCCGAGGAGGCGGCATCTGAAGTCCCGGTGGAGAAAGAGGAAGCGGAAGCCGGCGCTTAGAACGGCGAAAGCCGGATTTTCTGCTGAAGAATTTTGCTTATTGGTGATAGAAAGGGTTTTTGATGGAAATTACCGCACAGATGGTTCAGGAACTGCGTAAGAAGACCGGCGTGGGAATGATGGACTGCAAGAGAGCCCTGCAGGAGAACGGCGGGGATATGGAGGCGGCAATTGAGTATCTGCGGGTGAAGGGATTGGCCGCCGCCACCAAGCGTGAGGGAAAGGCAACCGGCGAGGGTTTGATAATCTCTTATATTCATCCGGGGAGTAAACTGGGCGTTATGGTTGAGGTCAACTGCGAGACGGACTTTGTAGCTCGCACCCCGGAGTTTAGAGAGCTGGCAAAGGACATCGCCATGCAGGTGGCTGCATCCGCTCCGCTTTTCGTCCGCAGAGAGGATATTCCTGAGCAGTTCATTGAGGATGAGCGGCGCATATTTTTAGAGCAGGCTCGCTCCTCCGGAAAGCCGGACAACATCGTTGAGAAGATAGTCCAGGGCAAGCTGGACAAGCATCTGGCGGGTTTATGCCTTCTGGAACAGCCGTTTATCAAAGACAACGATAAAACGGTTGAAGAACACACGAAGGAATACATTATAAAATTTGGTGAGAATATCGTCATTAACCGCTTCACCCGCTACAAAATGGGTGAGGAGTAGATGGGAAGACGCAGGGAGAGGTGTCCTCAAAAAAACTACGCTACGAACGCTTGATATTGAAGCTCTCCGGAGAGGTGCTGGGCGGGGAGGATGGTGTGGGCTTTGATGCCCAAGCCGTGGATTTCATAGTCGCCGAGATAGGCAAGCTGGTCTCATCCGGGGTCGGTCTGGGGCTGGTATTGGGAGGGGGAAATATCCTCCGTGGACGGCAGATGACGCCTTTTGGCATGGAGCGGGTGGCGGCGGACCAGGCGGGGATGATAGCCACGGTGATAAACGGCTTGGTCTTCCGGGAAGCTCTGAGGCGTGAGGGAATTTGCGCAGTCCTTTACAGCGCAGTTCCCGTCGGAGGGGTGGTCGCCGAATATTACCCTATGACTGCAAGGGAAGCCCTGGAGGAGGGGCGGGTGGTGATAATGAGCGGTGGGACCGGCAGTCCCTACTTCACCACCGACACCGCCGCCGTCCTCCGAGCCCGGGAGCTCTCCGCAGGCGCCCTGCTGAAGGGGACCAAAGTTGACGGGATATACTCGGCAGATCCCCAAAAAGACCCGGAGGCGGAGTTTTTTGCCCACATCGGTTATGAGGAGGTAATTGCCCGCAACCTGGGAGTTATGGACATAACAGCAGTCAGCCTGGCCAGGGAGGGTAACCTGCCCATCATCATCTTCAAATCGGTTGTTGAGGATGCGATGTTGAACATAGCAAAAGGAGAGGAGGTGGGCTCCATTATCAGGGAGGAGTGAGATGGAAGAGATAAAGAAAATTTTGGATGAGGCTGAGGAGGACATGAAGAAGGCGGTTAACGCTACCCAGCGGGAGTTTACGTCTCTGCGCACCGGGATTGCTTCCGTTGCCCTGTTGGATAATATCTATGTGGAGTGTTACGGCTCCACCAGTCCCCTTAACCAGATAGCCTCCGTCACCGCTCCTGAGCCGCGCCTTCTGGTGGTTCAGCCCTGGGACCGCTCCCTTATCGGCAATGTGGAGAAGGCTATTCTCAAGTCCGATTTAGGTTTGAACCCCGCAAACGACGGCACCTTCATCCGCATTCCCATACCCCGCCTGACCGAGGAGAGACGGAAGGAGCTCTCCAAGCTGGTGGCAAAGCTGACCGAGGAGGGGAGGGTCTCCATCCGCCGCAATCGGGGGGAGGCTAACAAGAAGATCAAGGCTTTGGAGAAGGATAAGGTCATCTCCGAGGACCAGTGGAGGGGGGGTCAGGATGATGTTCAGAAGCTGACCGATAAATACATCCAGATTCTGGATGAGATGGCAAAGGAGAAGACCGAGGAGATAATGAATGTGTAGCTGGAATTTTTTGTTTGCATTGAGCGATAATTTTATGTTTTAGTCATTTCATTTTTGCTGGCATTTGGATTTATTGTTGGAAAGAAAGATTGAGTGAGGGAAAGTGGTGACTCCATCAAAAGAGGAATTGGAGCGCTTGAGCGAGGCTCAGCTTCTTGAGCTGGTGGATAGGGATTATGTGCCCAACCATGTAGCTATTATTATGGATGGAAACGGGCGTTGGGCTCGCAAGCGTAACCTGCGCCGCATATTCGGGCATCGCCAGGGCGCTGATGCGGTGCGCAATGCGGTGAAAGCCTGCCGGGAGCTGGATATCCGCTACCTCACTCTCTACGCCTTCTCGGTGGAGAATTGGAGCCGACCGAAAGAGGAGATAAGTGCGCTGATGAAGCTTCTGGAGGGTTTTCTGCGCAAGGAGAAAAAGGAGATGATCGCCGAGGGAATCCGCCTTAATGCCATCGGTCGGCTGGAGGACCTTCCCACCTCTACTCAGGAGGAGGTAGCCCAAACCAAAGAAGCCACCAAGGACGGAGACGAACTACTGCTCACCATGGCTCTCTCCTACGGAGGACGGACGGAGATATTGGAAGCGGTGAGGCGAATGATGGATGCGGGGGTAGAACCGAAAGAGGTCAATGAGGAGAATTTCCACAGGTATCTTTACACCGACGGCATTCCCGACCCGGATCTGCTCATCCGCACCAGCGGGGAGATGCGCATCAGCAATTTCCTCATATGGCAGGTGGCTTACAGCGAGATATATATCACCCCCACCCTGTGGCCGGACTTCGCCCGGAGGGACCTTTATGAGGCGGTCATTGAGTTTCAGAGCCGAGAACGCCGTTTCGGCGGGCTGGGAAAGGACTGAGAGGTAGGAGGATACAATTGTTCCGCACCCGCTTGATAATATCCATCCTCTGGGTGCCTATTATTGTGGCTATAATCGCCTTCGGCGAGCCCATCCACACCCTGGCTCTGGTGTTGTTGATGGTCGTCGTCGGAGTTATGGAGTTCAACAATATGATGGTCAAACGGGGAATTAAACCTTCGGAGTATGTAACCATCACAGCTTCTATAATTCTGCTCATAACTATTTATCTGACCGGCGTCCACAGCGATAAAGGGATTATTCTATATATATTGGGTTTCATATTTATGTTTACAGTGGTCTGGCACCTGTTCCGTGACGGTCCCAAGGACTTCATCGGCTCAAGCGGAGCCACCATCTTGTGCATCTTCTATGTCGCCTGGTTCTTCAGTCACCTGGTGCTCATCCGCAATCTGGAGTATGGAAATCGTCTGCTGGTGGTGCTCTTCCTGACCGTCTGGGCTTCGGATGTAGCCGCCTATGGTGTGGGTCGTTTTCTGGGAAAGCATAAGATAGCCCCCTCCGTCAGCCCGAAGAAATCGTGGGAGGGCGCACTGGGAGGTCTTTTGGGAGGGATGTGGGCAAGCGTGGGTTCCTTCTACTTCTTTATGGGTGTGGAGCGGTGGCCCGGTTTGCTCTGGTCTTTGGCTATCGGGTCGCTGGTCACTGTCGGGGGTATGTTCGGTGATTTTATTGAGTCGGCGATTAAAAGAGACGCTCAGGTCAAGGACAGCGGCACATTTCTGCCCGGGCATGGGGGTCTCCTGGACCGCTTTGATTCAATAATGGTCGCTGCGCCGATATTCTTCTATTTGATGTTACTCTATAAACATCCACCGTCATGGCTTGCGGGATTGCTATATTAGGCTCTACCGGCTCCATCGGTCGCACCACCCTGCGAGTGGTATCCTGGTTGGGAGAAGAATACCGGGTGGTGGCTCTGTCTGGAGGTCGCAACTGGGAGGAGCTTGCCAAGCAAGCGCAACAGGTGAAGCCCCGCTTGGTGGCAACCGCTTATCCGGAAGTCGTTGAGAAGCTGACCCACGCCCTGGAAGACACTGATATTAAAGTGGCTGTCGGTGGAGAGGGGCTGGATGAGGTGGCGAGCCATCCTCAGGCGGATATCGTGGTCAGCGCCATCGTCGGCTCCGCCGGGCTTCTGCCCACAATGACTGCAATCAAGTGCGGTAAGCGGATTGCCCTGGCAAACAAGGAGACCCTGGTGATGGCTGGGGGGTTGGTGATGGAGGAGGCAAAGAAGAGTGGAGCGGAGATCATCCCGGTGGATTCCGAGCATTCGGCGATAGCTCAATGCCTTGCAGGACACCGCCGGGAGGAGGTTGAACGGATAGTGCTGACCGCTTCGGGAGGACCCTTCCTGGGCTACAGCCGGGCACAGCTGGAGAAGGTTACCCCCGAAGAAGCCCTGAAGCACCCCAAATGGAACATGGGGGATAAGATTACCGTAGATTCCGCCACCCTGATGAATAAGGGTTTAGAGGTGATAGAAGCCTGCTGGCTCTTTGGACTTCCCCAAGATAGGATTGATGTGGTGGTCCACCCCCAGAGCCTGGTTCATTCCCTGGTGGAGTTCGCCGACGGCTCGCTTCTCGCCCAGCTGGCGGTGCCGGATATGGCTCTGCCGGTGCAGTATGCGCTTACCTATCCCCAGAGGACCACCTCGCCGATAGAGCCGCTCAATCTGCTGGAGGTAAGTAGTCTTCAGTTCTTCCCCCCCGATGAGGTGGCTTTCCCGGCTCTGGGTCTGGCTCGTCGGGCGGTGGAGACTGGGGGGACCGCACCGGTGGTGCTCAATGGGGCTAACGAGGTGGCGGTGGAAGCCTTCTTGGCGGGCAAGATTTCCTTTAACGCCATCAGCCAGGCGGTGGAGGATACCCTGGGCATCCTGGATGCCGGCTCCGCAGAGAACATAGATGAGGTGTTGGCGGCTGATTTTGAGGCCAGAGAGGTAGCCCGGGGTGCGGTCGGGGTGTTGGAACGCGAGAAGGTATAAACGAGCTTGAAGATTGATTGGAGATAGGGATAGATGGCGATTGCTTGGGACTCAGTTCTGCGTTTGGTGATCAGTCTGGTGGCTTTTCTATTCACCATCACCATACTGATACTCTTCCATGAGTTCGGTCACCTGGTGGTGGCAAAACTGGTGCGTATTCGGGTGGTTCGCTTCTCGCTCGGCTTCGGCAAGCGCTTGCTAAAGTTCAAGCCCAAGGAGACGGAGTATGCGCTCTCCGTAGTGCCCCTGGGCGGATATGTGAAGATGGCGGGGGACACCCCGGAGGAGATAAAGAATCCCAAGCCCGGAGACTACTACTCGGTCGGTCCACTGAAGCGCATACTGGTAATATTGGCCGGACCGTTAATGAGTCTGATACTGGCTTACATAATCTTCGTGGTGGTCGGCTTGGTGGGCTATACGGAATATTTCCTCGAACCGTTGGTCGGGGAGGTGCGCCAGACCCTTACCGTGGACGGTCAGGAGGTGCCCTCGCCGGCAAGTCAGATAGGTCTTATGCCCCAGGACCGTTTTGTGGAGGTGGACGGCGTCCCCATCAATGATTGGGTGGATGTGGTTGCGCAGATATATCCCTCAGCAGGCGAGGAGATAGCTCTGACAATGGAACGGGACGGAGAGGAGCTGGATTTTCAGGTGACTCCTGTGGTGGTGGATGGAAGCGATGTGGCCATAATCGGCATCGTCGGCTATCAGGGTAATGTGGTCAGTATGGTGGTTCCGGGCTCAGCGGCGTATAGAGCCGGTCTGGAGAAGGGGGATATCATCAGTGCGGTCAACGGAGAACCCACTCCCGACTATCTGGTGATGAGCGAACTGCTCTCCCGGCAGACCGGGGAGATGGAACTGACCGTTCAACGTGGAGCAGAGGAGCTTACCCTGACCATGGAGGCGCCCGGCGAGGGTGGGACTGTCTCTTTTGGGTTTGTCTGCGGGCTGAAGGAGCGACATGCGAGCGAGCCTTTTCCACAGGTGATGTTATCTTCCGCAAAGGTGACCACTGCGGTGGTGGTTCTGACAGCAGTGGGTATATACCAAATTGTAACCGGCAGGATTCCGGTAAGGGAGGCCATAGGAGGACCCATAACCATGGCTGATTTCGCCGGGCAGACGGCTATGGCTGGATGGCAGACACTTCTGCGCTATGTGGCTCTGCTTTCAATCTTCCTGTTCATCCTCAATCTACTGCCCATCCCGGTCCTGGACGGTGGAAATATTCTCCTTTCAATTGTTGAACTTATCAAGGGCAGTCCGGTCAGCTTTAGTTTTCGTGTGGTTTTCCAGCAGGTGGGGTTGTTCATCGTGCTGGGAATTATGGGTTTTGCCATCATAATGGATGTCATCAGATATGCCACCTAAGATTGTGTTGGAAAAATCGCCCAAGAGCAGGGAGATAGATGTCGCCGGGCGAAAGATGGGCGGCGGAGCGCCGGTCTGGGTGGAGTCAATGACCAAGACCGCGACCGCTGATGTTCCCGCAACCCTGGCCCAGCTGGAATCGCTGGCTTCCGTGGGATGCGAACTGGTGCGGGTGGCTCTGCCCTCGCAGGAGGATTTATTGCCCTTTGAGCAGATTGTGGCAAAGAGTCCTCTGCCCGTAGTCGCCGATGTGCATTTTCACCACAAGTTGGCGGTAGCGGCTTGTAAAGCCGGCTGTTGTGGGGTGCGCATAAATCCCGGCAACATCGGAAGCGACGAGAACCTGCGGGAGGTGGTGCGGGCGGCGAAGGATAACCGTTGTCATATTCGTGTGGGGGCAAACTCCGGCTCCGTCTCCAGGGAGCTTCTCTCCCGCTTCGGTGGTCCGACGGCGGAAGCTTTAGTGGAGAGCGTTCGGCAGAGGTTGTTCCTTGTGGAGGATATGGACTTTGGTGATATTATCGTGTCCATCAAATCCACCCAAGTTTCCACCACCTTGTCCGCCAATGGGCTCTTCCGCAGGGAGTTTGATTATCCCCTGCACATAGGCATTACCGAGGCCGGTTTTGGGAGGGCGGGGGTGGTGCGCTCGGCGGTGGGGCTTGCCCTGCTTCTTGCCGAGGGATTGGGCGATTCGGTGCGTGTCTCCCTGACCGGTCCGCCGGAGGAGGAAGTGCGGGCGGGTTATGATATACTTCGGGCGCTTGGGCTTCGGGAGCACGGTGTTGACCTGATAAGTTGTCCTACCTGTGGTCGTTGTCAGGTGGATATATTGGCTTTCGCCAGCCAGGCGCAGGAGGCGCTCTCCGAAATCCAGGCTCCCCTGCGGGTGGCGGTGATGGGCTGTGAGGTCAACGGTCCCGGTGAGGCTCGGGAGGCGGATGCGGGCATCGCTTGCGGAGTTAAGATGGGTCTGTTATTTACCGGTGGTGAAGTGGTGGAGAAGCTGCCCAACCACGAGCTGATCGGTGCGTTGGTCCGCCTGGTAAAGGAGCTTACCCAAAGCAAGGGGCAATAAACGGTGGCGCAAGTGGTGATGGGCGGGTGGTTTCATTACCCACAGAGGAGATGAGGTTATGGTAACCCAGAGTGAGGAGCTGAAACGGCTGTCGGAGGTCATTCGGGGCATTGCCGAGCCCATAGTGCAGGAGGCGGGCTTGATGATCTATGACCTCACCTGCCGAAGGAATAAAAGAAATGTCATAATTCGCCTTACCCTTGACCGTATGGAAGGGGAACTGGCCGTGGCGCACTGCGAGGGGGTGAGCCGACAGTTGAGCGCAGCCCTGGATATTGAGGAGCCGATACAAAATAGATACTTTTTGGAGGTCTCCACCCCAGGCGTGGAGCGTTCTCTGCGTAGTCTGGAGGAGTGCTGTCGTTTTATCGGTCGGCTGGCGATATTCAGTTTTGAGGATGGTAGCACTGTTATCGGAAAAATAACCGGGGTGGAGGGCAGAAAAGTTCTGGTTACTCCCCAGGATGGCGAGCCGGTGGAGTTGAACTTCGGAGAGTGGCGCGATGCCCACCTGAAGTTGGATTTGGCTTCCGCCCTCAAAAAGAAAGAGAAGTAACTTATGAAGCTGAAGGTAGAGTTTCTGGATATGTTGGACCAGGTAGCCCGCACGAAGAACATAGATCGGGAGGTATTGCTAAGGGCTATAGAGGCGGCATTGTCCTCAGCATCCAAGCGTAGTCACTTGGATGTAGAGGAGATGGACATTCGCCTTAAAGAGACCGAGGAGGGAATTGAGATTGTGAGGGTGCGTAGTGTGGTGGAGGAGGTGGAGAACCCCGGCATCCAGCTCTCCTTGGAGGAGGCGAAGAAGATCCATTCCGATCTGGAGGTGGGCGATTACCTGGAATATGATGTTGACCCGGAGACTTTTGGCAGAAACGCCGCCCAGATAGCCAAACAGGTGGTCATCCAGCGCATCCGGGAGGCGGAGCGGGAGATTATATTTGAGGAATATCAGGACCGGGTCGGTGAGTTGGTGCACGGCATCATCCAGCACGAGAACAAAGGCACCCTGATAGTAAACCTGGGCAAGACCGAGGGCATCATTCCCTATAAGGAACGGATGCACAACGAGGACTATCGCATCGGTCAGCGGATCAGGGCTATGATAGTTAAGGTGCGTATGACCAACCGTGGTCCCCAGATTGTCCTTTCCCGCACCCATCCCGACCTGGTGAAACGGCTTTTTGAGATGGAGGTGCCGGAGATTTATGACGGTATCGTCCAGATCGTAGCCACCGCCCGGGAGCCCGGGGAGCGCACCAAGATAGCGGTTTATTCCTCCGACGTTAATATTGACCCCGTAGGCACCTGTGTGGGCATGCGTGGTTATAGGGTTCAGTCGGTGGTTCGGGAACTGGGGGGAGAGAAGATAGACATCATTGAATGGAGCGATGATGTCCGCAAGATGGTCGCCTCGGCTTTATCTCCGGCCAAGATAGACCGGGTGAGCATTGATGAGGAGAGCGAGGGTGTGGAGGTTGTGGTTCCCGACGACCAGTTGTCGCTGGCAATCGGAAAACGCGGGCAGAATGTGCGCCTGGCGGCTCGGCTTCTCGGATGTAGAATAGACATTCACTCCAGCTCGGAGGTGGAACAGCAGAAGGTCGCCAGCGAGGTCTTGTGGGAAAAGATGGTGGACTTACTGCTGAGACTGCCGGGAGTGGGGGAGGTCATCGCCGAGGAGATTCTGGATTTGGGCTTTGACTCCATCCAGGCTCTGGCGGAAGCCGAGGCGGAGGAGCTTTTGGAGATAAAAGGTGTTGGTCCTAAGACCGCAGAGAAGATAATAACCTCCGCCGGCAAGCTGGCTGGAGAGATAGATCAACAAGCCCTTGAAGAGGAGATAAAACGAGAGGCGGCGGAAAGGCTTTCGGAGAAGGTCTATGAGAAGAAAATAGACGACATCTTTACTGATGAGCCGGCAGAAGCAACTTCCGCCGAACCGGAGGTTGTAGAAGGTGAGGGAATGGAGGAGGGCTTTGAGCTGTTCGTCGGCGAGGATGAGGAAGGCAAAGGAGAGGCTTCTTTGAAGGATGAAGGTGCCGCCCCGGCGGAGGTAAGTGAGGAAGAGGACAGCGCCAAGGAGAGGACTGAGGAGGAAACCCCGGAAGTTGAAAGCGGTGTATCCGCAGAGAAGGATGATGAAGCGAAAAGCGATGAGGAGTAGAAATATTCGCTGATTAGTTTTTGGAGCTTTTTTACAGTAGAGAGAAAGATGGGGAAAAGAATTGATGGTGATTAAGGTGTTGACCTGGAAGGGTAACGATAATCTGGGACGCAGGGAGGTGTGAACCTGTGGCTAAAGTAATATTTTCTGACCTGGCGAGCGAGCTGGGATTGACCAACAGGGAGCTGATGGATGTGGCTTACGAACTGGGCATCGTAGCCGAGGACCACACCGCTGAGCTCAGCGATGCTGAGGCGGCATTGATCCGTCAACATCTGAAGCCCCATCGCCGCATAAAGGCGGAGAGCGTGGAGGATGAGAAGGAACAACCCCTGCGAATAGTGAAGGTGCGCAAGGGCGAGGAGGGGGATGAAGTCTTATTGGAGGAGCGGGAGTTGGGGGAGGAAGAAGAGGAGGAGGAAACCGAGAAGGAACCGGAGAAGGAAGCTGTTAAGCGGAAGAGAGCAAAACCGAAGAAAAAGAAGGGGAAAGCCGCCGTCAAGGAAGCAGAAGAGGAGGTTTTGGAGGAGAAAGCCGAAGAAGAGGAACCCGTAGCGGCAAAGCCCAAGGGACCTGTGGTCAGGAAGGCTACACCGGATGAGCTCAGACGGCTGCAAGAGAGCTTGGATGCCGGCAAACCCAAACCTAAGGGTAAGGCGAAGGCCAAGCCCAAGACGGTATCTGCTCCTTCAAAGGCTAAGGTTTCAAAGCCTGCGGAAGAAAAGGAAAAGCCCGAAAAGGCTAAGAAGAAGCCTGAATCGGAGGTTGCGGTTTCCGAGGAGGAGGTTCGGGTGCGTCGTCCGGCTGCACGGGAGGATAAAAAGAGTTGGTTGCAGGAGGTGGAGGCGGGAAAGAAGGAGCGTGCTGCCTCTCGGCGGACCCGGCTCAAGCTCACTATACAGGAGGATGAGACGGTTCCTCGGGCGGACCGTCTGCGGGGGGGATTGAAGGGACTGGAGGAGGAGATTGAGCAACCAGTCCGTCGGCGAAGGCGCCGCCGCAAGAAGAGGAAGCCCGCCGGTGATACCTGGGCTAAGCCTGTGAAGCCGAAGAGGAAGGGGGAGGTCTCCAAGACTCAACTTAAGAAGAAGCGAGCCCGAGAGCGAGAGAAGATAAGGATGCTGGACTTGAGGGATGGGTTGACGGTGGCTGAGTTTGCTGGTTTGATCAAGGAGCATCCCGAAACGATTTTGGAAAAGTCCCGGGGGATAGGGGAGGTGGTGGAGAATATCGCCAGCATCCTCTCTGCGGAAGCGATGCTCTCCCTGGCTTCGGATATGGGCTTTGAGGTCTCTTATGATGAGAGCGCCGAATCCGCCGAGGTGGGACTTCAGTCAAGACCGCCGGTAATCACCATGCTGGGTCATGTTGACCATGGCAAGACGAGTCTCTTGGATGTAATCCGCAAGACCAAGGTGACCGAGTCTGAGGCGGGAGGTATTACCCAGCACATCGGTGCCTCGGTGGTGGATTATGACGGCAATCGTCTGGTCTTTTTAGATACTCCAGGTCATGAGGCTTTTACCGCCATGCGAGCCCGGGGAGCGCAGGCGACCGATATTGTGGTGCTGGTGGTAGCTGCAGACGATGGAGTGATGCCCCAGACCATTGAGGCCATAAATCATGCCAAAGCCGCCGGTGTGAGCATAATCGTAGCCATAAACAAAATTGACAAAGCCGGCATCAACCCCGAGGCGATAAAACAGGAGCTTTCCAAGTTGGGGCTTTCCCCTGAGGACTGGGGAGGAGATACATTTTTCGCTCAAACTTCAGCGGTAACCAAGGAGGGGATTGATACCCTTCTGGATATGGTCGTCTTGGCGTCGGATATGCTTGACCTGAAAGCCAACCCCAATCGTCGGGCTTGCGGTGTGGCTCTGGAGGCGGAATTGGACCGCAGTAAAGGTCCCGTAGGCAGTGTGTTGGTAACCGACGGGACACTCAGGGTCGGCGACCACTTTATTTTGGGGACCAGCTACGGCAAAGTTCGGATTATGTATGACCATCTGGGCAAGACGGTTAAGGAAGCGATCCCATCCACGCCGGTGAAGGTTCTGGGGCTTTCCACAGTTCCGCAAGCAGGTGACACCCTGGTGGCGTTGGATGAGGACCTTGCCAAGGAGCTCGCCGAGCAACTCTCCATAGAGAAACATGTCACCCAGGTGCCTACCGACCGGATGTCATTGGATGACTGGTTCGCTCAGCTCGCCGAAGGAAAAGCAAACGAGCTCAACCTGATTATCAAAAGCGATGTATATGGCACCGCCGAAGCCCTCTCCGATTCCATAAAAAATCTGGGAAACGAGGAAGCTCGTTCCAAGATAATTCACACAGGAGTGGGTAATGTAAACGAGAGCGATGTCCTTCTTGCCTCAACCTCGGGTGCGGTCATCATCGCTTTTGATGTGGGCATTGACTCCCGAGCCAAGGCTACCGCAGAGGTAAAGGGGGTGGATGTTCGTTTTTATGAGATCATCTATGAGGTGCTGGAGGATATTCGCGCCGCCTTGGAGGGGCTCCTGGCTCCTGAGATAAGGGAGGTGGAGCTGGGAAAGGCGGAGGTGCGTCAGCTCTTCTCCATCCCCAGAGGGGGTGTGGTGGCGGGTTGTATGGTGACCGAAGGAAAGGTGCAGAGGGGCTGTAAAGCGAATGTGTATCGGGACGGTGAGATGATTTTTGAGGGGAAGGTGGAATCTCTGAGACGCTTTAAGGAGAATGTCAAAGAGGTGGCCTCCGGCTTTGAGTGCGGGGTGGTTATCGCTGGATTCAATGATGCCCAGGAGGGGGATGTTCTGGAGTTCATTGGGGAGGAGCTGGTCTCCCGCCGTCTGGAATAGTTTTGAGGTCCAATTATGTTTGTGGGTTTGATGCGTCTCAGCCTGAGGATACCTGGAAGCGGTTCACTTAAGGAACGGCGGCAGGTGGTGGCGAGCATCAAGGGCAGATTACGCTCCAGGTTTAATGTCTCCGTAGCCCAGATAGATGATTCCGGGCACTGGAATGGGGCGAAATTGGGCATGGCTTTGGTGGGGGACAGCAGGGGTTATCTCAATGGGCAACTGGAAACCATATTGAGGTTCATAGAGGAGAACTATCCGGTGGAGGTCTTCGGCTTGGAGAAAGAGATAATTTAGTAATTAAAAATAGGGATAGATTGTGGAAAAGGTGTCTAGAAGATTGAAGAGGGTAGCTTCTCTGTTGCAGCAGTTGGTGGGGGAGATTCTGGAGCAGGAAATAAATGACCCTCGGCTGGCGATGACCACCATTACGTCGGTCAAGGTCTCTTCGGACCTGCGCCATGCCGCTGTATATGTGAGTATCTTCGGCGACGATAGCGAACGGGAAAAGACCATGCAGGCACTGGAACAGGTGCGTCCCAAGGTGGCTGCTCTTTTGGGTGAGCGGGTGGAGATGCGCTATACACCCCGAATCTACTTCCGCCGTGATAAAGGAGCGGAGCGCAGTTTCCGGGTGTTGGAGATTATTGACAGGCTGAATCGGGGTGAGAAGAGTGGATAGAGAGTCTGTGGAAATCTCCCCCAAGATACAGGTCTGTAACTGTCTGCAAAATGCGAAGAGTATCGTAATCACCGCTCATATTGACCCCGATGGAGACTGCCTGGGAAGCCAACTGGCTCTGCTCAGGGCTTTGAAGGGGATGGGGAAAAAGGCAAAGATAATCTCTTTCGGTGAGCTTCCGCATGTGTTTGATTTCCTAATCCATCCTGATGAGGTGAATTTTGTGGATAAGTTGGATGCCGATTATGAGATTGCGGTAGTGCTGGACAGCGGGGATTTAGTGCGGGTGGGGGATAAAATAATGAACAACTTGGATCGTTCCAAGCCGATTATCAACATAGACCACCATAAGTCAAATACGTACTTCGGCACCGTAAATTTTGTGGACCCCCAAGCATCCTCCGTGGCGGAGATGCTTCTGGAGATATTTGACGAGATGGGGGTGGAGATCACCCTGGATGTGGCTTATCCTCTTTATGTGGCTATCTCCACCGATACCGGAAACTTCACCCATTCCAACACCAGCGAGAAGAGCCATCGCAATGCCGCCCGCTTGATCTCTTTGGGGGTTGAACCTTATGTGGTCAACAAGCATCTCCACGAAAGCAAGGAACTCGCCAATCTGAAGCTCCTTTCCAAAGCCCTCTCCACCATAAAACTGCACTTTGGAGGTCGGGTGGCGGCTATGACCGTTACCGAGGAGATGTTGGCTTCTACCGGGGCAAATTGGAACGAGATTAACGGGTATGTGGACTATGGGCGGTCTCTTGGGGGGGTGGAGGTGGCATTGCTCTTCCGGGAGTTGGATGACGGCAGGACCAAAGTCAGCATGCGCTCCAAGGGGAATGTTGATGTTGATTTCATCGCCCGTTACTTCGGTGGGGGAGGGCACGAAGCCGCATCCGGGTGTATCATTGATGGAGACATCCCCTCAGCTGAAGAGCAGTTACTCAGAGTGGTAAAATCGTATTTAGATGACCTTAGTAGTTAGACCCAGAAGAGGTTTCAGGTGAAAAATGGGAATAAAGTGCGACACATGTTGTATCAATCAAGCACAAGTAAAAGACTATCGGAATGTTGAAGGTATCTACAATAAATATTTAGTTTGCCCAAACTGCTTTATGTTGAATGACAAATGGTTCTTTAAACTCAATTATGCAAAAAAAGAGTTGGACAAGAGAAAAATTATCTCGCAGATTACTGAAGGAACGTGGAAAGATTATATCTTTACCAAGTGAGGTATGAGTTATGACTAAATTCATCAATAAAATTACTTGGGAAGAAGCAATTTTAATAGCAATAGCAGAATACGGTGGCGTAGCAACGCTCAAGGAACTATATCAACTTGTACCTCAAGTTAAAAAGGTTTCCTCAAACAAAAAAACCAATCACAATATTAGAGCATTTTTACACAGAATGACGCGAGTTTCAGGGAAGCTAAAAAGAGCAGGATTAGGAATATATGCATTACATGATGTGGAATTAGAAAAATCTTTATTTGAAGATATAAAGAAAGGTAAAAGTAAAGAAGAAATATTTAGGGGGGTTAGAGAAAGTGACCTACATTCTTATGTAGAAGGGATGCTAATAGAATTAGGCAATATTTATGGCTATCTGACCTATACAGCAGATCCATCAAAAATATTCAATAATAAACAACTTGAAAAACTCGAAACCATAGAAGAATTTCCAGATTTTACATCGCCTTCATTGTTGCGTGTGGCAAAAACTATTGATGTTATCTGGTTTAAAAAACGAGCCTTGGAGACTATGCCCAAACTTACTTTTGATGTTGAGATAACCACTGATTTCTCTAAAGCTTTACATAGAGCATATCAACTTAGAGATTTCAAAATTACTTTTTATGCAATAGCACCCAAAAGGAAAAGCAAACAATTTAAAAGAAAGTTATCTACAGACCCGTATAATGACATTAGAGAAAGAATTTTATTTCGCTCATATGAAGACATTTTTTCGCTCTATAAAACTGCCGTTAAGCATTTTGAATTGAAAGAGAAAATCATAATTGAGCATTAGGAAATCATTGACAAGAAATTTCTTGAAGATAATTTTCCCCGCACAAAAATTGAGTTTGATTGGGAGATATCGAGACAAATTGAGAAATATAGAAATGACATCATTAATGCTAAAAAGAAAGTTAGTATAAAATCATCACCAGCTTTAGCTGGTATTTGGGCAGAAGCTGACATTGGATATGATTACGGGATTTGTGTTAAGTGTTCTGTGCCACAACCGATTTTAATACAATTCTTTATTGAAGTTTGTGGTTTTTCAAGGCTTTTAGATTTTGCCGAGAAAAATATACCTTATGAGGATAACCGTTTTCGTAACTATCTCGGAACAATGAGAATGAGGATCAAGGATTATAAATGTGGAGAGATACAGTCAAAACTAAAGGGTTTTGTTTGTGGATATTTTAAAACATCTAAAAAGAAAATCAAGAAATTAGGAGAAGATCTAGACTTCATGGGTGAAGTAAGGGAAGAAAGATATCTCGTTACAATTAATAAACTAAAGTACAAAAAAGATGATTGGGTCGAATTCCTTAGTAAAACTAAACTTATGTAATTGAATATGAAGAAAGTCTTAGATGACCTCAAATCCTGAACCCGATAATTTTTTCCCCTTTGAGGGGATATTGAACATAAACAAGCCCCCGGGACCGACTTCCTTTGATATAGTTGCCGGAGTGCGCCGCTTGCTGGGGGGAGTGAAGAGCGGTCATGCGGGGACCCTGGACCCAATGGCTGGAGGAGTCCTTCTTGTGGTTACCGGCAGGGCTACCCGCCTGGCGCCCTATCTTCCCGGTGGACTGAAGCGGTATCGTGCTCAGGTTACCCTGGGGAGGAGCACCGACAGCGACGACGCCCAGGGAACTGTGATTGAGAGAGGCGAAGTTCCCCCTCTCTCCGATGAGGAAATCAAGGGGATTCTTTGCGGTTTCATTGGGGAGATAGAGCAGGCTCCGCCTGCCTTTTCCGCAGTCAAGGTAGCTGGCAGGCGTTCCTATCTGAGAGCCAGGAAGGGGGACTTGAAACCGCCGCCGGTTCGTGCTGTATTCGTTGAGGACATCGTCCTGATTGAGCGGAAGGATGAGTTGCTGACCATGGAGGTTATATGTGGTGCCGGCACATACATCCGTTCCCTCGCTCGGGACCTGGGTCGGGCGCTCGGTTGCGGCGGTCACCTGTCGGCGCTGGTGAGATTGGCTGAGGGTGATTATACCCTGGATGATGCCATCTCCCCGGATGCCCTGGGAGAGGAGCTTGAGCGAGAGGCGGACGAGCGGAGTTGGTTTACCCCCCTGGATTCCGCTCTCCCCTGGCTTGAAGAGGTGGAGCTTGAGGGAAACGAGCTGAAGCAACTGATTGACGGTCAGGTCGTTGAGGTAAATTTAGACCCGGAGGGGGGGCGGGTGGTGAGAGTGAAGGACCGGCGGGGACGGTTGTATGCCCTCGCTGAGCTCGTTCAAGGGAGCGTATTGACCCCAAAGGTGGTGTTCAGGCGAAGGGTTGAGGGATGATGAGAGTCTTTCGGCACAGTTTTGATGGAAGTATAGAAGCCAGTGCGGTGGCTATCGGCAACTTTGACGGCTTGCATCGTGGTCATCAGTTGGTATTGGATAGGTTGGTGCAGGAGGCGGAGTGCAGAGGGCTCTTTCCCCTGGTCTATACCTTCTTCCGTCATCCGGCCGAGCATCTGAGAGGCGAGGCTCCACCGTTGTTGATGTCCTTCTCCTCTCGCCTGCGGGGAATCTCCTTCTGGAATGTAGGTGGTGTGGTCCTTAGCCACTTTGATGAACGGATGGCGGATATGGAGGCGGAGGAGTTCGTAACCACTGAGTTGGTCGGTCGGCTCAAAGCCCACCTTCTGGTGATGGGAGAGAGCCACGGTCTGGGTCGTGGCAGGAAGGGAACCCCCGAAAAACTTTGCCGGATAGCCCGCAAGGTGGGATTGGAGATATTGGTCATACCCACTCTGAGCCACAACGGGGTGAACATAAGCTCCACCGAACTGCGTCGGATGATTCTGAAAGGCGAGATGCAGCTGGCAAGGGAGTTTCTCGGAAAGCCTTTCAGCCTGGAAGGGGTGGTGGTGAGCGGTTCCGGGCGTGGGGAGGAGCAACTGCAGATTCCCACCGCAAATGTAGCCGTTCCTCGGGGGGTGATCTCTCCGTCGGGGGTATTCGCCGCCTGGTGTAGAGGGGATTTCGGAAGGAGAGCGGGGGTGGTCAACATCGGCAACCGTCCCTCTTTTGGACGGGGGGATAGATTGGTGGAAGTTCACCTGCTGGATTTTGAGGGCAATTTCTACGGTCAGAAGATCACTCTGGACCTTCTGGCTAAGATAAGGGCGGAGAGGTATTTCTCCCACCCCGACAAATTGAAAAAGCAGATACGGAGGGATATATCCACCACTCTGGAAATAATGCAGGGGCAGGCGCAGTCCATCAGTTGAGCGTCGATGATTTGAACGCTATTGAAGTGGTGATTAAATTTTGTTAGAATATGAAGCAAGGACTTTTTCGGCTTGAATAAGCAGGGAGGTGAATCATAGAAATTATGGCTCTGGGAAAAGAAGCCAAAGAGGAGCTGATTGCCAGCCACCGCCAACATGCGACCGATACCGGTTCACCGGAGGTTCAGATCGGGATATTTACCAAGAGGATAGACTATCTGACCGAGCATCTTTCCACCCACAAAAAGGATTTACATTCTCGTATGGGTCTTCTGCGCCTGGTGGGTAAGAGGCGTCGGTTGCTTGACTATCTGAAGGCTAAAGACATCAATCGTTATCGCAAGATAATCGCTGAATTGGAAATCCGACGTTAACCCGGGATTTTCTAAGGAAATATGGCGGATAAATAAGGAGATTGATTTTGAAAGAGATATTTGAAGTTGATATCAGTGGGCGAAAGTTTATCTTTTCCACCGGAGAGCTTGCCAAGCTGGCTGATGGTGCGGTTGAAGTCCGCTTTGGGGATTCTATAATTTTAGCGACCGCTTGCGCCACTGAAGAGCCACGAGAAGGACTGGACTTCCTCCCGCTCATGGTGGAGTATAGAGAAAAGACCTATGCCGCAGGGAAGATCCCCGGTGGGTTCTTTAAGCGTGAGGGACGACCCTCGGAGAAGGAGATATTGACCTGTCGGCGCATTGACCGTCCCTGTCGTCCCCTTTTCCCCGAAGGTTTCCGCAACGAGGTACAGATCATTGTTTATACCCTCTCCGCCGACATGGAGAACGACACCGATATTTTAGCCATAAACGGCGCCTCAGCGGCTCTCTCCATCTCCGCTATTCCATTTGCAGGACCGATAGGAGCGGTGCGTATCGGGCGGGTGGACGGTAAGCTGTTGGTCAATCCCACCTTTCAGCAGTTGGAGGAGAGCGACCTGAATTTGGTGATCGTCGGGACCGAGCAAGCGGTGGTCATGCTGGAGGGCAACGCCCGTTTCGTCGCCGAGGGGGTGGTAGTGGAGGCGATAGAGGTGGCTCACCAACAGATAAAGAAGTTGATCGCCGTCCAATTGGAGATGGTGGAGAAGCTGGGCAAGCCGAAGATGGAATATTCCTCTTTTGCCGTTGATGAGGAACTGCTTGCACGGGTGCGCAGTCAATATTTTGACCGCATCTACGCCAATATCCAGATCAAGGAGAAGGAGGAGAACTGTAAAGTCCGCAGGGAGCTTCTTGAGGAGTTGGTCTCCACCCTGGTGGACCCGGAGAAATTGGGTGAGGAGGGGGCTGTCACCGAGGAGGATGTTGGCACAATGGTCGGAATTTTAGAGAAGGAAACTCTGACCAAACTGGTCCTGGACGAGGGGCGTCGCTCCGACGGACGAGGTGTGGATGAGATACGCCCCCTGGATGTTCAGGTGGGGATTCTCCCGAGAACGCACGGTTCGGGCTTGTTCACCCGGGGGCAGACGCAGGCTTTGGTGGTTACAACATTGGGCACCACCGGTGACGAGCAGATTATAGACGCCCTGGAGAGGGATTATCGCAAAAAATTTATGCTGCACTACAACTTCCCGCCTTTCTCCGTGGGCGAGGTGCGCATGATTCGCGGCGTGGGGCGCAGGGAGATAGGACATGGAGCCCTCGCCGAGCGGGCTTTGCTCTCAGTGGTGCCGGATAAGGAAGAATTTCCCTACACCATCCGCCTGGTCTCCGACATCCTGGAGTCCAACGGCTCTTCCTCCATGGCAACGGTCTGCGGGGGTAGTCTGGCGCTTATGGACGCCGGGGTTCCGGTTAAAGCGGCGGTAGCCGGCGTGGCTATGGGCTTGATAAGTGACGAGGGCGGTCGTTATCAACTGCTCTCCGACATTCAAGGATTGGAGGACCACATCGGTCAGATGGACTTGAAGGTGGCTGGCACCGCCGAAGGGATAACCGCCATTCAGATGGACCTCAAGGTCAGCGGTATATCCTCCCAGGTGATAGAGGAGGGGCTGGAGAAGGCTCGTCAAGCGCGATTGGAGATATTGGAGGCGATGAACCGGGTGATTGCTGCGCCCCGAGAGGAGTTATCGCAGTATGCGCCGCGCATCACCCTCATACAGATTCCTGTGGATAAGATAGGGGATGTCATCGGTCCCGGAGGGAAGATGATTCGCAAAATTGTTGAGGAGACCGGCTGTAAGATAGAGATAGATGACGACGGCGGCGTTCTAATCGCCTCCACCGAGCCGGAGTCGTCGGCTAAAGCACAGAAGATTATAGAGGAGCTGACCGCCGAACCCGAGGTGGGAAAGACCTACACCGGTAAAGTAACCCGCCTGATGAATTTCGGAGCCTTCGTGGAGATAATGCCCGGTCAGGAGGGACTGGTGCACATCTCCAAGTTGGATACCAAGCGGGTGAACCGGGTTGAGGATGTGGTCAAGGTGGGGGATGAGATAACTGTGAAGGTGGTGGAGATTGACAATATGGACAGGGTCAACCTGAGCCGTAAGGCGGTGTTGCTGGAACAACAGGGAGGAAGCGGCGGTGACCGACAGAGTAGGCAGCGGCAAGAAGACCATAGAAAGAAGGACCACAACAGGCGGGATTAGGGTGGTAAGCGAGTATGTTCCCTCTGCCAGGTCTGCGGCGGTCAACATTTGTGTGGGTTGCGGTTCTCGGAATGAGCCGGTCGCCTGGGCAGGAATCTCCCATTTAGTAGAACACATGTTCTTCAAGGGGACCGAGAAGCGCAATGTCCGGCAGATTGCCCAAACCCTGGAGGAGGTCGGGGGAAGACTGAACGGTTTCACCGGAAAGGAGATGACCTGCTACTTTGCTCAGGTCATAGACCTTCATCTGGAGACCGCCTTTGAGCTAATCTCCGATATGCTCACCTCTTCCCTCCTGGAGGAGTCGGAGCTTGCCAAGGAGAAGCGGGTAATAATAGAGGAGATTGGCTCCTATGAGGATACTCCGGAGGAGAAGGTGCAGGAGATGATATTGGGGGCGACTGTGAATAACCCCCAATTTTTTCATCAGGTGGTGGGGTATAAAGACACCGTCTCCGATGTCAGCAGGGGGGCGCTTCTTGCTTTCTTAGCCGAACATTATACCCTGCCCAATGTCATCGTCTCCGCAAGCGGTTCCGTGGAACACCGCAAGCTGGTCGGTCTGGTGGAGACCTATCTTGAGCCGAAATTGAGCTGGCAGGGGGATGAAAATGAGCCGGACCCCGCTGAGCCGAGGGTCCCTCTCCGCTTTGAGGAGCGACCTTTAGAGATGACCCATCTCTGCCTGGGATGTCCCACCGTCGCCTTCAGCGATAAGCGCCGTTATGTGCTTCTGGTAATGGACGCTGTCCTGGGGGGGACTATGAGCTCCCGCCTCTTCCAGAAGCTCAGGGAGGAGCTGGGTCTGGTCTATCATGTGCAGTCCCTCTTGAAATTCTTCTCCGAGTGCGGGATTCTGGTGATTTACTGCGCCACCCACCCTAAGGGGGCAAAGAAGGCGATAGACGCCGTACGAGAGGAGCTGTCCCACCTGGTCGGAGGGGGGATAAGTGATGATGAACTGCACCGCTCCAAGGAATATCTCAAAGGTTCACTTGCCCTATCCCTGGAGCACACCCCCACCCGCGCCTTCCGGCTGGCAAATCAGGAGTTCTATCTGGGCTATCAGCTGCAGATGGAGGAGACTATGGAACTTATAGATGCGGTGACCCGGCAGGAGGTGGGTGAGCTTGCCGAGGAGCTATTTGACACCGATGCCATCCCTATGGTAGCTTTGGGCAAGGATGCCGGTAAGCTGTTCTAATCCGTTCGTAAAATTTGGGAAGATAGATTCAATAGGAGAATGAAAATGTGTGATGGAGGAGAAGACTGTCCTTGCGGGAAGGATATGGAGCGGGACCCACGGGAGGTTACCGAGGAGCTTGCTCGCAAGCAAGCCCAGGGAGATGACCATGAGCATGACCACAACCAAGAGCCAGACCACGAGCATTAGGGATGCAGAACCGGTCTAGGTGAAGTTTGAGTTTATGCTCTGGCTTTCCATCCCCCTCGCTTTAATCCTGCTTTTCGCCGCCGCCTATCTCTACTGGCGGCTGCGTTATGGTATGCCCCGGAAGGACTGTCCCCCCATCCTGCTCTATCATAAGGTGGACCCCCATTTTGAATGGGGAGGCACCCGCACCCTACCGCGGTGGTTCCGCGCCCAGCTCATCGCCCTTAAGGAGCAGGGGTGGGAGACCATAACCCTGGCGGAGATGGTCGGTCTGCTAAGTGACGACAAAACTCGCCCCAAAAGCTTCCTCATCACCTTTGACGATGCCTACCAGTCGCTCTATCATCATGCTCTGCCCACGATGGAGGAGCTTTCCTACAAATGCGCCATCTTCGTCATCACCGATTACATCGGCAAGGTCAACAGATGGGACCTCTCCCTGGGAGGGGATGGTTTCCGCCACCTGGACGCCAACCAGATTCGGGAGTTCGCCCGGCTGGGTCACACCGTAGGCGCCCACACCCGCACCCACCGGGACCTGACCCGGATGAGCATCCCCCGGGTGAGGGAGGAGATAGAAAGCTCCAAGAGAGCACTGGAGGACCTTTTGGGGGAGGAGGTGCGCTTCTTCTCCTACCCCTTTGGGCGATATAACCAACGGGTGCGGCAGTTGGTGGTGGAGGCTGGCTTTGACGGGGCGGTGGCAAGCTACCCTAAGAGGCGGAATGCCCTGCAGGACGCTTACGCCCTGACCCGACGGGGGGTGTATATCATAGATAACCTCTACACTTTCAAGGGCAAGGTGATGGTGCGCTCTCATCTGGGATTCTGTGCTTTAGACTTGGCGAGCAGGGCGATAAATTTCTTCACCTCGCTGACCGTCGCCTTTCAGTCCACCAAGGATTTTATCAGCCGGGGAAAGGAGGGGGGATAGATGGCTGGGAGGATGACCGGAGCCGAGGAGACCTACAAAGCTGTGGATTCGGAAAGAGAGGTGGGGAGGGCGAGAGACTACCCCGGCTTTGCGGGGAAATTCCTCTCCGCCCTGGACTACCTCTTCGTCCTGCGACCGATGATCCTCATCCCGGTCTGGCTCTTTCTGCTTCTGGGCTATCATTTCGGTGCCCGGTCTGCTGGACTTAGCTACTCTCCCTTTCTGCCCAGTCTGAAGCTGGGGGCTACCTTCCTGGCTTTCACCGGTCTGGTCGGCGGAATCTATATAATGAACCAGATAGCCGACAGGGTCTCGGATGCCAGGAACCGCAAGTGCTTCTTCATCGCCGACGGCATCATCTCCCTGCGCCGGGCGTGGCTCTATATTGTTCTCCTCTACCTCGCCGCACTGGCGGTCTCCTCCTTCTTCGGTTGGGAATATCGCATCCTGATCGTGGCCAGCATCCTGCTCGGTTATCTCTACAATATGCGTCCCTTCCATTTTAAGGGGAGGGCTTTCCTGGACATCGCCTCCAATGCGGTGGGCAACGGCATGTTGAACTTCGCCATCGGCTGGGCGGCGATTGCGCCCCTATCCGCCGGGGAGGGGGCATACATTCACGCCGTTCCCTATATGCTTGCGGTTGCCGGGGTCTTCACCAACACCACGGTGGCGGACATGGAGGGCGACCTGGTCGCCGGGGAGAGGACCACGGCCCTGTTTATGGGCAGAAGGGCGAGCGGGGTTCTTGCCCTGCTGTTTATGACCGCCTCGGTGGCAGTGGCATACATTGTGTCGGACTGGTTCTGTCTCTCCGCAGCTGGTCTGTCCCTGCCCCTGTTCGCCGTCGCCTTGATTAGTGATAGGGTTAAGTGGTATATGGTCTCCTATAAGCTGACCACATTCATATTTGCTCTGGCGGCGGGAGTGCTATTCTGGTGGTTTGTGCCGATACTAATCGGTAGTATATTACTAACCAAGTGGTATTATCGCCTGCGCTTTAATCTGAAATATCCGTTTTGAGGGTGGTAAATTTTTCTGTGGATATTTAATCCACTTTTGTTAAAATTCCCCAATATGTTCGCTTTTTCCCCGAAGATGAAATATCTGTGTTATAATGGCTGAGAAGAGTTTAGAAAAAACTCTCTTTATTGACCGCACCCTCTGTGGCATCTGTGGCGGTTGCGTTGCGGTCTGTCCCCGGTTGGCTCTGGAGCTTGCCGCACAATATCTTATATTCTACGAGGAGCGTTGTAACCACTGCGGCTATTGCGTAAAAGTATGTCCCATGGGGTGTATATCTCTTGACAGCACCGGGGAGTGATGAAGGCTTGGAAATGAGGAATTCTTGCTGATGGGCGGAAGCAAGAGGGGATGAACGGTCGGGAGAAATGTAATTTGGAGTATTGCTAATGATTAGAGACGACAGGGAACCGAAGAATAAATTCCATCGGGTATCGCTGGAGTGGGTGATAAACCTCCTGCGCAATATCTATCGGCTGAAGATTAAGAGGACCACCCAGCTCTTTCCCATGCTTCCCAGCTATAACATCACCCACATCTGCAACCTGAAATGCTCTTACTGCGGTTATATCCACCAGAAGTTTGAGGAGGTGGACACCGCCACAGTGCTGGAGATAATCTCCCGCATCCGTCCGCACAACCCGGCTCTGAATATCACCGGCGGGGAGCCGCTGACCCGAGACGACATCGTGGAGATAATGAAAGAGGTGCGGCGGATGGGCTTTGCCCCGGTGGTGCTCAATACCAACTCCCTCCTTCTGCCGGAGAAGGAGGAGGTGCTCAAATATGTTGATTACATAATTGTGAGCCTGGACAGTCTGAACGAGGAGCACTGGGATAAGGTTCTGGGGGTTGACGGTGCCACCCGGGAGGTCAAAAAGATAGTAGCCCACTATGCCACTCGCCAGGATGAGTTAAAGTTTGAGCTCAATGTCAACTGCGTCATCACCCCGGACACCCTGGAGGGTGTACCCCGGGTTCTTGACTTCTGCGAAAGGGTGGGTGCCAGCTTCAGCCCGGCTCCACAGATTGACGGCACTCTGCCCAATGTGGTCTTGAAGGAAAGCGACAAATATCGCCGATTGATTAAGGACTTAATCAGTCTCAAGAAGGACAAGCGACCGATAATCTCCACCATGCTCTTCTTGGAGGACATCCTGGATTTTCTGCCCCATAAGTGCTACCCCACCCTGGTGCCCAAAATACTGCCCAACGGCGATGTCTTCTACCCCTGCATCAAGCTGAAGCGCATCATCGGCAACCTGCTGGATGTTCCCTCCCTCCATTATCTGATGCAGAAAGCCTTCCGCAAGTATCCCATGCCCGAATGTGACAAGGGCTGTCATATGACTTGCTATATGGAGCCCACTAACTATCTGGAGTATCCGGCAAATATGATCCTGGAGCACCACCTGCGCATGAGAAACCGCCTGCCCGTGGAAATTTTTCCCACCGAGCAGGAGCTTGCCTGCTTCTTCGCCGACCCGGAGAGAATCTTCTTTGAAAAGGGGGGCTATGACCCCAATGACCTCATCCGACCGGAAAAGGGATAATCAAGCCCAAAAGGATATGGGAAAGCCCCGGTTTGCGGGGCTTTCTAGTATGCTTGGAAGCGGGAGGTATAAACTCTATCTTTCCCTGGGGAGCGGTTCAATTCTCTCCTTTGCCAGCGGATGCGCACTTCTCTCCCTCCTGGAGGAAGCCGGTCTCGCCGAGCGGGTGGAGGAGGTGTGGGGCAACTCCAGCGGGGCTATAGTGGGCGGGCTGTGGTCTGCGGGGATGTCGGCGGAAGAGCTGGTGCAGGTGATGTCCCGCTTAAAGGTGAGTATGGTGCGGGATGTCGCCCTGAGCCATATCATTGGCGGGATTCTTAGGCGCCCGGGAAGCCCCAACGCCATTGACGGCATACTCAAGGGCGATAAACTGGAACGGCTGGTGGAGCGCCATCTGCCGGTAAAGACCTTTGAGGGGTGTGCGGTGCCCTTCCGCTGTATCGCCTACGCCGACGACGGGAGCGATACCGTCCATATCTTTGACAGCGGTCCCCTGGCGCCCGCCATCCGGGCCAGCGTCTCCATGCAGTGGGTCTTTCTTCCCAAAAGGATTGGGGGGATTACATATCTGGACGGGACCATGGCTGAGAAGACCCCCATAAAGAGCCTGATGGAATATCACTTGAGGGGGAAGGATGGACGAAAGCCGTTGATACTGGCGATATATAACGGGTGGGACGAGGCTTATCACCGTTTGAAGAGAAGCCACTTCGGATTGCTTGGGCGGGCGAATCAGTTCAAGGAGGTTTTGCAGAGCCGAGCCTTCAATGCCCAGGTGGAGCTTGCCCGGGGGCGGGGGGCGGAGGTGGTGGTGCTTTCCCCCGGCTCCTACGATGTGGGCACCCTGGCTTTGGGTCGCTTCCGGGATTTGTATGAGCGGGCGCTTTCGGTGATGGGGGAGAGGCTGGAGGGGGTGTGATGAATAATAAATTATACTTGAATTAAGATAAAATTTTTTGTATAATTAGGATAATAAAGAAATTTAATGATTTTTTTGACAATGGAGGCATTAATGGGAAGAAAAGGGAAAACCAGTGCTAATATAAAGACGGTTATAAGAAATATCTCGGATCAGTATCCCTTCGAACCTCAAAAAGCTGCAATAATTGAATTGATCGCTAATTCATTAGATGCTAAAGCATCAGTAATTGAAATTGATATAAGAAAAGAGGTAGGTTATATTAGTTTGAAAGATAATGGATTTGGAATGGATAAGAAATTGTTTTCACTTTATCATAACTTAGAAACACCAAAGAAAAAAGGGACAGGTATAGGATTTGCTGGACAAGGCGCAAAGCTTGGGCTAAATTTTTGTGAAAGTATTTTAACAGAGACTTGGAGTAGTAATTATAGAGGGTATTCTTTATGGGAATTGAAGGGAAAGGATGCACCTTATGAAATAATTGATGGAAAAAATCGTACATTAGATGAAATAGGAACTAAAGTTACTTTTTATTTAAAGAAGAAATATATTAATTATTATAATGAGGACCTAATCAAGGAGATAATAATAGAACATTATTATCCATTAGTTGATCCTGGAATTAGAAAGCATTATGAACAAGAAGGAGTATATGAAAGAGGGGTGAATTTTGTAATTAATGGGAATGTTTTTCTAGTTGAAAAAAGTTTGTCTGATTTGACAGATGAAGATGGTATAGAAGAAATAGAAGTTAAGTATAAACGAAAAGAGGCAAAAGGTTTCTTCTGCAAAATTAAAGAAGGTAATAATATAGAACCAGGAATAATGGTTTGTACTTTTGGAAAGGTTATTGAAAGAGAATTTTTCAGGCAGGAACCCCGAGAAAAGGAAAAAATTTTTGGTTGGATTGAAGCTCCATTTTTAATAGAGGCTGTGACTACAAATAAGTGTAAATTCAAAACAGATGACATATTTTGGAATAATATTTATAGGAAAACGAGGGATGAATTCAAAAGGTGGTTAGAAGGTATTGGCTTAATTGAAAAATATGAAAGAAAAGATATTGATTACAGTGAAATAGAGGAGGAAATAAACAAAATAATTAAGGAAATACCGGAACTGTCATTTTTCGCAAATTTTACTGATAAGGATGTTGCTGTAAAAAGTGAGCATGGTTTTCCAAGAGAAATGGGTAGGGGAATTCAAATAATACATATTGGAGAAGGGGGCAGTGGAACAAGTGGTGGAATAGAAGTACATCCTGGGAGTGAAGAAGGTGTAGCTCCAACATTAAAGGGAGGGGATGATGAAAAAGCAATAGTAAGACGAAAAAGGTCAAAAGGTAGTATTTTTGTAACTGATGTTGAAAAGCCTGACGTCGATAAAGAATCTTGGTTTGATGGAGAATTAGTTTGCATAAATTCGGCTCATCCTGCATATTTAAAATCGAGAAGAAAAAATTTGATAAATTACCATGTAAGAAAATGTATTATTATTAGTATTTTAGAATTTGGTTTCTCAAGGGAGAGATTTAAGGAATTTGGAGAAATCTTTCAACTTCAAGAGAGGTTTTTTAGTTACTGGGGGAAACATTAAATGAATATTGAATATAAGACACCAATTGTAATGAGAGTTGTTACTAATCCCGATGGGTTTACTTCTATAAAGGGATCTATTCCAATGAATATTTTTATGGAAAGTGAAATGAATATAGCTGAATTTCAAGGAGAGATAAGGTTTATTGAAAATATGTATTTGGATTTGGTGGATGATATAATAAGTTCACTTAAGGATATTAGAGGAAAAGGGAATACAGATAATAATGTTCTATTGTATTGGGTTATAGGTGAAAAAATACTTAGATTTAGCGAAATTGTTGATAATTCCCAGTTTTATATACATAAGTTTTTAGAAAATCTTTCGCGTGATACTCAGTATTCCGAAACGATGTTAAGAAGGTGCGTAAGGTTTTTTAAGATATATCATGATCTTGAAATGATTGATGAAAGTAGGACATTTGAAAGTTATATTATAGAATTTGAAGGTGGCTATATATCAAGTAGAAGAAAAGAAAAGAGAAAAGAACTAGGTTTAATGGAAACTATTGAGTGAAACCTTACTACTTATTAATCAAAAAAGGTTTACGAAAAAAGTGGAAGTGTGTCTTCCGCTTTTTCCATAACTTCAAATTCCTTCCGAGATGAGATAGTTTAATGCTCGCCTACCGACTCCATAAGCAAGCGCCGATAAACGCATCATCGCTCACTCGTGAGGAGATAGCCGACCCAGAGCCCCAAGCCGCACAGATACTTACCAAGGTGCTTGCCTGCGGTGCCTGCCACACCGACCTGCACATAGTGGAGGGCGAATTGTCCCTGCACAAGAAGCCCATCATCCCCGGTCATCAGGTGGTGGGCGAGGTGGTGGGATTAAGCGAGGGTGCGAGCCGGTTTGAGGTCGGTGAGCGGGTGGGGCTTGCCTGGCTGGCGCATACTTGTGGGAGGTGCCGTTTCTGTATAAGCGGACGGGAGAACCTCTGCCAGAACGCCCTCTTCACCGGCTACGACATAGACGGCGGATTCGCCCAATTTGTAGTAGCCTATGAGGAGTTCGCCTACCGCATCCCGCAGGGGTTTGAGCCGGCAGAAATTTCCCCCCTGCTCTGCGGGGGCATCATCGGCTATCGGGCTTTGCGCATATCCGGTATAAAGCCCGGGGGGCGGCTGGGTCTCTACGGCTTCGGAAACTCGGCGCACATAGCCATTCAGGTGGCAGTGCACTGGGGCTGTGAAGTATATGTCTTCAGCCGAACGGATGCGCACCGCAAACTGGCAGGGGAGCTGGGGGCGGTCTGGACCGGCAAAGCCGAGGAGGCAAAACCCGGCATGTTGGATTCAGCGATAATCTTCGCCCCGGCCGGGGAACTGATTCCCCCGGCTATGGAGGCGCTGGACAAGGGGGGAAAGTTGGTGCTGGCCGGCATCTATATGAGCCCCACCCCACCTCTTGACTACGAGAAGCACCTCTACTATGAGAAGTCCATTCAGTCGGTGGCTAACTCCGAGCGCAGGGACGGCGAGGAGTTGCTAGCCCTTGCCGAGGAGATACCCATCAAGACCGAAGTGGAGGAGTATCCGTTGGCGGAGGTGAACGAGGTGCTGATGAGGCTTAAGGAGGGGAAGGTTCAGGGGGGCGCGGTGCTTATGGTGAGTGAATAAAGTATCCAGAAACATAAATTCAAGGAGGATTCCGATGGAGAGGATGATTGCCTATTGCGGACTGGACTGTCTGCAGTGTCCCGCTTACAAAGCCACCCAAGCGGGGGATATGTCCGCTTCTGCGAAGGTGGCGGAGGCTTGGACCGAACAGTATGGTGAGGGGGAGAAGACTTTTTCCGCCGAGGACACCATGTGCGACGGTTGCGTGAGCGAGAGCGAGCGCAAGGGTATCTACTGCGGTCTGTGTCCCATACGGGCTTGCTCTGTGGGCAAGGGGCTGGAAAACTGCGCCCACTGTGAGGACTATGCCTGTGAGCAGTTGACCCAGTTCCTGGACTTCGCCTCGGAGGCGAAGAAGAATCTGGAGGAGATTCGGGCACAGATGTAGCTTAAGATGTGTAAGAGGGAAAAACCTGGCTTGAAGGGAAGGCTGCCCAAAATTTTGGGCAAGGCGGTATTAGTGGTTATTTTCATACTAATACTCGCAGTCAACATCATTCCCGAATTCTCCGAGGAACTCTTCGGCAAGAAAGGACCGCCGGAAATTTTCAAGACCCCCACGCCCACCATGGCGAAGTGGGGTTTTTTCCTGGGAATATTGGGGATTATCGCCCTGATAGTCGTGCTCCCTTTAACAGTAATATTGACCCTGCCCTTGTTTGATAAAAAGTGGTATGAACTTGTCTTGGGGTTTATCTTTATCGTCGTGATGGTGGGTTTCTTTTTTGACATAAGATATACATTTATCTGCGTGCATGTCTTGGGTGAGCATTACCGGATTAGCAATCTGTCCTATTGGGTATATATGGGCGTCTTTTTCTTATTTACCCTGGTGGGGGTATTAGTCGGTCCCGTGGTTGGTTTGATTGGCAGATTAAAGAAGAAATTTCGCCTTTTCAAGCGGAAGGAGGAGGGAGCGGAGGACGGGGAGGATGATAATTGACATAAACGGTATTATATTGTAAAATCGTAGTCGGAGAGGTGCTCCCGCCCCGCCTTTGGCGGGGCCAAAGGCGGGAGAAAACCGTTGAGGCATTGTGTCTCAAGGGGTTACTCGGCAATATAAAAGGGCGGGAGTGCTTTTAAGAAACTGATAGATAAACAATATCGGAGAGGTGCCCCCGCCCCGCCAAAGGCGGGGCCAAAGGCGGGGCCAAGGCGGGGCCTCCCTCTCCGCGGATACAGATAGAACTTTTTTCACCTTTAAGGTAAAATTTCCAGGAAAGGATAGGTTTGGCAGGAGAGGTATATAAAGTATATATAATCCAGAGCGAGAAGACAGGAAGACCCCGCTCCTGGCGGGGATGTCGGGATGTGTCAAGATATAGAAGTGAGATTAGCCCAGCATAATTGTGGGAAGACGAGATCTACGAAATCGGGGATACCCTGGGTGGTAATATACAGCGAGGAATATAATAGCCGAAAGGAAGCGTATAGAAGAGAGAGACAGATAAAGAGTTACAAGGGTGGGAATGCTTTTAAGAAACTGATAGATAAACAATGCCGGAGAGGTGCCGGAGCGGTTGAACGGGGCGGTCTCGAAAACCGTTGAAGGCTTGCCTTCCGGGGGTTCGAATCCCTCCCTCTCCGCCATTTTTTAATATACCTAAAGCCCCCCACACCCAGGGGGGCTTTGTCATTTCACTCCAATCTGTATCTAGCTTAATCTCCCCCCTACTTCCTCCTCCTACGCCTCATCACTAGCACCACCGCTATCACCACTACCGCCGTCCCCACCACCACACCTACGACGATATACAGCCAGCCGGGTAGCCCGCCCGGGAAGCAGCCGGACGAGCTTTTAGTAGGGTTTATGCTTGAGCCCTCTCCTTTCTCCAGTGCGGAGATTATCTTCTCCTTGGTCTGATACTTGTCGCAGACGGCGCGGAATTCATCCCGGGTAAGGGGCACCTCGCCGGGGATGATGACCTCGGAAAATACCGGCATCAGGATGGAGTAGGTCTGGCTCGGATAGACCACATCCACCACCGCGTTGGGGTCGCTTACCGTGACCGTGGGTTTGTCCACATAGGAGACGGTGACCATAATCGGGCGGATGCCCATAACGCACCAGCAGTTGAGGTCACCAAAACCGGTGGGTCCCATGGGCACTATCACACGAATGTCCTGTCCCATAAGCGGGTCGCTCTTCCAGTCCAACAGCCAGTCCTGGGCGCGTTTGATGGCGTCTTCAGGGTCGGCGAATATCACCTTCGGCTGGGGGGTAAGCCCGATGTCCATGCAAGCCTCAAGATAGAAGCCGTAGAACAGCTCCTGCATGCTGACCAGCTCCTCCGCCAGGTTCATCTCCGACTCTCCATCCTCGCGGACGCCGTGCATCCTCCCCAGCAGGTCCTTGCCGAGAAAGCTCTCCAGCATATCCAACAGGAAAGTATATGCCCGCGCCACCCGTAGATAGTAGGTGGGCAGGGGCTCAAGTAAAAAGTTGGGGCTCACATCAATCTCTAGGACCATCTCCGGCGCGGCTACCGTTCCTATAACCATGTCCAGTTGTTTGATGTGCGTCTCCCGTGCCTGGGTGAGCATGGTGCGGAAGGCTTCCTCCAGCCGTTTGATGTAGCCCTCATTCATCTTAAGCTTCTCGCCCTCGGGGGTCTCCTTGACCTTGAGTAAACATTCCAGGGCATACTGTTGATACTCATACCACCCGCTGTCCTTGGTGGGGGCAAGGGATATTTCACCTTTGCGGATATACTCTATGAGGACATCCATTATGCTGCCTGCCACAGCCGGCAAGCCCATCAGTTTGTTTACCAGGTCCACCTCCTTGGAGCGAGAGGGGGGGAAGAGGGCGAACTCCACAGGAGGTTTGTCGGGGTCGGGGTTGAGCTTCTCTCTGAACGCTTCCAGCGCCCCTGAATCAGTCAATATTACCGCCGGGTCGCCGGCGAGCTCAATCAGGCCGTCAATGCTCATCACCGAGGGCGGGTTGGTCAGGCGGGAGTATAAATTTATAACATAGGTGTGCTGGGCGGAGAGGGCGGTGTCGGAGGTTATGATGTCGCAGAGGGCCAGGGCTAAACCCAGCTCTTCGGTGTCGGAGGTGTCCAGCTTGGACATCAACCAGCGGTCTCGGCTGAAGATGTGCGAAAGCTCCTTTGACCAGGTGTAGAAGCCCAGGGGTTTGGAGTGAAGCTGGTCCTCTTCCAGGAAAACCTTCATCTGCTCCCCTGCTTCCTCAAGCACATCGTCCGGGATGTTTATGGTGGAGGGGGGTGTGCCGTCCTCGCTTGTGAGGAGAAGTGCTACGGTGATGAAGACCATGGCGTTGTGATAGGCGTCCTTTGCCGGGCTTACCGATCCTGCCTCCTTGTCCGCAGTAAGCTGATATAACCGTTTCAGGAAGGCGACCTTGCCCCCCTCAAGCGGACCGGCGCCCGCCTCCAGTTGAAGCTCCACGGCGGCATAGGCGCCGTCATCGGTGAACTTGCCCCGCTGACCGCATAGTTCCAGAGAGGGCAGGACCTGATGCTCGGCGTGTTCGGAGGCGGTTACGAAGTCGGGGTAAAGAGTCGGGTCGGTAATGGTCTCCGCCTTGCCCTCATACTTCTCCTCCACGATCTCTTCCGGCACTTCCAGCTTGTAGGTGGCGGTGGAGTCGTCAATGGTAACGGTGACGATGGTGCCCGTCTCATAGTCGGTGAATTCCATAGTGCGTATCGGTTTGAGCGGGTCGGGGCGCTCCTGCCAGCTGAGGGCTAGGGCTAGAGCGGGGAGAAGTATAATCAGGCTGGTAATGGTGATTAATTTATGCATAGTTACTCCTTTTGGGGTGGGAAATGTTCTGTATTAAATATTATAACATCACTTTAGGTTATTCAAGCCTTTGGGACCTAAATATTCAGAAATAGGACGAAAAATCTTTTGTAGCTTGACACCATTCCCCCTTCATGCTATATTTCGCAATCTATTTTCAACCCCGAAAGGAAGCTATAACCCCAAAACTAAAGAAGGAGGTGTGGGTGAGATGGGTGCCCAGAAGGATAAGTATTCCCGGACATTGAACCTGCCCAAGACGGATTTCCCCATGCGGGCGAATCTCTCGGAGAGGGAACCGCAGATTATAGGCCGCTGGGAAGAGATGGATATTTACCGCTTGATTTGCGAGTCATCCGCCGACCGTCCCACCTACATCCTCCACGACGGTCCGCCCTACGCCAATGAATACATCCACGCCGGCACGGCGATGAACAAAGTTCTCAAGGACTTCGTCATCAAATATCAGACCATGAAGGGGATGCGAGCTCCATATCTGCCCGGTTGGGACTGCCACGGCTTACCCATTGAACATAAGGTGGTCAGCGAGCTGGGGGAGAAAGCGAAGGAGATGTCCACCCCCCAGATTCGCCGTCTTTGTCGGGAACATGCTCAAAAATATGTGGATATTCAAAAGGAGCAGTTCCGCCGTCTGGGCGTATTCGGTAAGTGGGATGAGCCCTATCTGACTATGAACAAGGACTATGAGGCTACCGTCATCAGCGCCTTCAAAGAGGTGGTGAAAAAGGGGTATGTCTATCGCACCCTCAAACCGGTCTATTGGTGCACCTCCTGCGAGACCGCCCTGGCTGAAGCCGAGGTGGAATATGCCCACCTGGAAAGCTACTCCATCTTCCTCCGTTTTGAGGTGGTTGAGGGGCTGGATGAGTTAAGGAAAGAGACCGGACTTCCGATTTACTTTACCGTGTGGACCACCACACCCTGGACCCTGCCGGCAAATCTGGCTATAGCGGTAAACCCCAACTTCAAATATATCGCCCTCAGAGCCAGTTTCAAAGGCCAGGAGGGGGTATATATCCTGGCGATGGAGATGCTGGAGGACCCCCTCCCCAAGATGGAGCTTTCTGTGCAGGGGGAGGTGGCGACCTTCAAGGGAAGTGAGCTTGAGGGGGTGGTCGCCCGCCATCCCTTCTACGACCGTCCCTCGCCGCTGGTTCTTGCCGACCATGTATCCCGGGAGCAGGGGACCGGCTGTGTGCACACCGCCCCGGGGCATGGTCAGGAGGATTATCTGACCGGTGTGCGCTACGGGCTTCCCATCCTTACCCCTGTGGATAATCGGGGATGTTTCACGGCTGAAGCCGAGGGCTTTGAGGGGCGTTATGTATTTGATGCCGACCCGGATATTGTCAAGTTGCTGGATGAGAAGGGGAGGCTGCTGTCGTCTGAAACTGTGAGCCACAGCTATCCTCACTGCTGGCGTTGTAAGAACCCCATCATCTTCCGGGCTACCGAACAGTGGTTCATCTCCGTGGAGAATCTGGATTTGCGCAAGCGAGCCCTTACTGCGGTGGGGGAGACCGAATGGATTCCTCGCTGGGGGGAAGCCCGCATTGAGGGGATGCTTCAGTCCCGCCCGGACTGGTGCATCTCCCGCCAGCGGCACTGGGGGGTTCCCATCCCGGTCTTTATATGCCAGGACTGTGGTCGGGCGGTGTTGAGTGAACAGACGGTGGGTCATTTCCAGGAGCTGGTTGCGGGACATGGAGTGGATGTCTGGTATGAGCGGGAAGCGGAGGAGCTCCTTCCCGAAGGTTTTAAGTGTCCGGAGTGCAAGGGTGGCGCTTTCAGCAAGGGTGGGGACATACTGGATGTCTGGTTTGAATCCGGCTCCAGCCATCTGGCGGTGTTGACCGAGGAAAACCACCTGCGCTGGCCGGCGGACCTTTATCTTGAGGGAAGCGACCAACATCGGGGCTGGTTTCAACTGAGTCTGCTGGTAAGCCTGTGCGTGAAGGATGCTGCGCCGTTTCGTAAGGTGGTGACCCACGGCTTTATGTTGGACGGGGAGGGGAGGGCGATGAGCAAGAGCCGGGGAAATGTCATCTCCCCGGAGGAGATAGAGGAAAAGTATGGAGCCGACATCCTGCGCCTGTGGGTCACCTCGGAGGACTACCGGGAGGACATCTCCCTCTCCTTTGACCTTCTGGAGCAGGTTGCCGAGGCCTATCGGCGCATTCGCAATACCATCCGCTTTATGTTGGGGAATCTCTCCGATTTTGACCCCCTAAAGGATGCATTGCCCTTTGAGCGGATGGAGGAGCTGGACCGCTACATACTCCTGCTCTTCAAAGATCTGAAGAGGAAGGTGTTGTCCGCCTACGAGAGGATGGAATTCCATCAAATCTACCATGCGGTGCACAACTTCTGCGCGGTGCACCTCTCCGCCTTCTATCTCAACACCATCAAGGACCGCCTCTACATCTATGCCCCGGACGACGAACGGCGTCGTTCGGCTCAGAGTGCGATTGCGCTTATGCTGGTTGACCTGTTGAGGATGCTTGCTCCCATCCTGGTCTTCACCACCGAGGAGGCTTATGGTCACCTGCCAGAGGCGCTCCTCCGCAAGGAATCCATCCACCTGGAGGAGATGGTGCAGGTGGACACCTTTGAGGATGAAGAATTGAGGGTGCGCTGGGAGAAGCTGATGAGGGTCCGACAGGAGGCTAACATCGTTCTGGAGGAGCTTCGGCAGACGGGTGAGGTGGGAAACTCCCAGGATGCTCACTTGAGATTATATGCGGATGGTCCGATGAAGGAGTTTCTGACGAAAAATCTGGAGCATATAAAAGATATCACCGTCGTCTCCGATGTGCTGGTGGAGGAGGGGGAGGGGGTCTCCCCTGTCCGGCAGGTGGAATTTGACGATGGTACGGTCCGGGTCACAGCTGAGAAAGCGGGCGGAGAGAAGTGCGCCCGATGTTGGATGTGGTCCAGCCGGGTGGGAAGTGATCGGAATCACCCTCAGGTGTGCGAGCGGTGCAGTGAGGTGCTCTCCGAGATAGGCAAGTAAGTGTGAATATATTTTGGTATTCTGTCGCTAATTATTTATAACGCTCATTTGTAGTCTGGGTGGACATTACGAGAGGGAGGGGAAGTGAAGAAGAGAAAACTTACCCAATTTGAAAAGATGCTCCACGGTGCCCGAAGGGCACTGCTGGAGGAGATCGGCGAGTGCTACGACGAGACCCTGCGCGTCTCCGGGGATAGTTCCTCTGAAGCCCTTTCTGGATATTTCTTCCATCCTGCGGAAGCCGGGAGCAATAACTACGAACAGGACCGTGCAGCCGGTCTCATCACCAGCAAGAGTGGGATGCTAAAGGAGATAGAGTCTGCCTTAGCCCGCATAAGGGAGGGCAGATTCGGCGTCTGCGAGGAGTGCGGTTGTAATATACCCTTGGCTCGCCTGGAAGCGATCCCCTATTGCCGGGCCTGCGTCAAATGCAAATCAAGAACCTAGTTTGGTGGGTAGTGGGGAGGTTTGATGGCTTATTATCTTCTGGGAATATTGATACTGGTCGTTGATCAGGCGACCAAGATAATTGTGGAGCATAAACTACCTATGGGGGTGCCGATTGAGATAATCCCCGGTTTCTTTAACCTATACCACACTAGAAACGTCGGCGGGGCTTTCGGTCTCTTTCCCAATATGGCTCCTCTTTTTTTGGTTGTAGGGATTGTTGCGGTTGTAGTGCTGATGGTCGCCTTTCGGCGCTTTCGCTACCAGGACAAGACTGTGCGCCTGTCGCTGGCACTCCTTATTGCCGGGGCGCTGGGCAACATTATAGATCGCATTAGATTGGGATATGTGATAGATTTCATCCAGCTTTATCTCTCTCGCTTCTACTGGCCGGCTTTCAACATAGCTGATACCTCGGTGGTGGTGGGGGCGGTGCTTATTCTGGTGTATATCTTCACCCACCGGGAGAAAGGCAAGGGGGAGCCGGATTCCAAGGCCGAGAATGGAACTCCAGAAAAGGCTGTGAAGGATGCGTCGGCGGAAGAGAAAGCCACAACGGATAAAATCCCGAGTGATAAGAAGTAAACCAAGTTTCCTGAATTAGACGATGAGGTAATCTTTGAGCGAAAAACCCCCCAAAGCCAGGTTTCTGGTCTATCTGCTCTCCTTTGTAATGCCGTTGGTGGGATTGGTGGTGGGAATGGTCTATTCACTTCGGCAGGAGGAGGAGCCCCGCCGTTTTGGAAAGATATGCCTCATCATCGGAATTGTAGCCATTATCTTTGCCTGCATCGCCCTGCTGGTGTGGTTGGCTTTCTTCTTCTTTGAGATTTTCTAAAATGGAGACTCTGCCACAGGAGTTTTTGGAGCAATTCTTTGGTTCATTTTCAGCCCTGGTGTGGGTCTTTTTGCTGATAGGCGCTATCTTTGCACTGTTGAGCTTGCTAATTCACATCGTCATCGTGGTGTGGATAGTGAAGGACGCCAGGGATAGGGGGGTGCAGGATGTAGTGGTATGGGCTTTGATAGGATTCTTTGCCGGCATCGTCGGCTTGATTGTTTACATACTGACTCGTCCCCAGGGGAATCTGGTGGCATGTGAGCACTGCGGGAGGAGGCGACTCGCCTCTCTTAAAAGATGCCCCCACTGCGGGAAGTGAATTGGAGGGTGGACTGAGGCTTTCTCTTCTTTGCTCATAGAAATATCTAAACAATTTTCATTTTTATCTTGATAAATCATTCCCCTTCGGTTACTATGATTTTGTAGATTCGCTTCATAAACTCATCCCTAGAATAAGAAAGGAGACTGAAAATGAAGAGATTCATTCTGCCTTTATTGGCACTATTGCTCTTGGCTCTGCCGGCTCTTGTTTTGGCTCAGACATATACCTATGAGGGCACCATGCACCCTGAAGAGGCTGCAGCCTGGGGTGTCGGCTGTATAATCGGCTTGGTCATCTTTATATTCGTCTGCCTTGTGGTGGAGATAATCATTCTGGTCTGGGTGTATAAAGACGCCAAAGCCAGAGGGGTGGACAATCCGGCGGTCTGGCTCATCTTGGTCATCTTTACCGGGCTGATCGGTCTTATCATCTACCTGGTGGTGCGTCCCAAGGAGAAGCTTCCTGAGGGGGGAGAAGGTCCGCCACCGACCACTTAAGCAATCTAAGGTAAATCAGTCAATTGAACCAGAGTAGCGGAAATTGAAACCTGCTTTCGGGAAAAAGGTTGCAATTGTTATTCTGGCGCTCTTCATAATGCTTCTCGCTTACGATACATTATGGAGGGCGCCTTCCTCACAAATATCCGCCCGCCTGTTGATCTGGGGCATAAAGGGCTATCAAGCGACCCTATCCCCCCTTCTGGGAAAGATGGGGGTTCACTGCCGATACCAGCCCACTTGTATGCAGTATGCAATTATGGTGCTTGAGGAGTTCGGCACCCTCAAGGGTGGTTGGCTTGCTTTCAGGCGAATCTTGACCTGTTACTGATTATGACCGGGATTGACCACAGACCTATCGGCGAGGAGAGGGGACCATCCCTCTGGCTCTATCTCCTGGCTCTGATGGTCCCCTTGATGGGGCTTGCCATGACCATCTTTTATATGCGCCGACCCCAGCCCCGGTATCGGCGCATCACCCGCAACTGCCTGATTGTGGCTTTCATTGAACCCTTTGTGCTTTTGGCGGCGGTATTGCTGATAGTGTATATATGCAGGTGAGCGATAGTTTTTTGTCTGAGATTTCCTTGACCGTTTTCTGTGAGAAATGAATGAAGGAGATTCTATTAACCGTAAGGAGGGGCGATGGCTGATAAACCTTTGGAGCCCCGGGTGTTGTTTTATCTGCTTTCCTTCTTCATCCCCCTGGTGGGGATAATTCTGGGGGCGATCTATTACAGCGGAAAGGATGAGTCGGCGAAAGAGTTCGGTAAGATGTGCCTGATTTTTGGAGTTCTGGGGTTTGTCGCCGGTGGTCTGGTCTGTAGCCTGGGACCCTGCGGATTCTGCTTCCCCCGGCACCATTGGGGATGCTACTGTTAGTCGGCTCCGCTCTATTCTACCCTGCCCTGTTGAAAGCAGGCTAGCCTGCCCGACCGGGCAGGTTTTTTATATGTTGAGGTTGCTCCCCTCTGGTTTGAAAAGTGTGCGCCCGCCGATGACGGTAGCCTCCACACCAGCCTCCGCCAGTTGTTTGGGGGTCATCTTCTGTGGGTCTTGGTGCAGGATGGTGATATTTGCCCTTTTTCCCACCTCTAAAGTGCCCATTATATCTTCCTGGAAGCCGGCGTAGGCGCAGTTCTCGGTGAAGAGGGCAAGCGCCTCGGAGAAGCTCAACCGCTCCCGGGGATTAGGGTGGCTTAGGGCGCTGGCAATGCCCAGAAGGGAGTCCAGGAGGGTGATGTTGGAGTCCGAGCCCCCAGCCACCACCACGCCGGCTCGCACAATAGTTGCCAGGCGGTTGGTGGGGCGCTGGCCAAGCCGTTTTGCATACATCCCCTGCGCTCCTCCCCACAACCTCTCAAAGTTGGGCTGCATGGCGATGACCATATCCAGCTCTGCGCACTGTTCTATCTGCTCGTCGGTGCCCAGCTCAAAGTGCTCAATTCGCAGGCGGTGATTCTTGCGGGGGTGGTCATCAAGCGCCCGGCGGTAGGCTTCAAGGGTCTGGGCAATTGCCCTGTCCCCGATGGCGTGCAGGGCTATCTGTAAGTCTCGGCGGTTTGCCTCCCCGGTGAAGGCGAATAGCTCCTCATCGGAGAAGTAGAGGACGCCGCAGTTCTCCGCCTGGTCGGAGTATGGCTTATAAAGGGCGGCGGTGCGTGCTCCGATGGAGCCGTCAACCATTATGCATCCTCCGATGCGGGGAAGCCCCATCCGTTCAACGGCATCGCAGTCGGTGATCTGGGGAAAGACGATTATCTCCTGGGGTAGAGTGGGGGAGAGCCTTTGTATTAGTTTGATGTTTCCCTCGCCGAAGAACTTGCCCCCTTCCATAGCCTGGATGGCGGTAATGCCCCGTCGCAGTGCCTTCTCACAAGCCAGGCGCACTCCTTCCTCCTTGCGCTCTTCGCTTATCAACAAAAAGACCTCCCGCTGAAGTTTATAGCCCAGCTCCCCCCGGAAGATGCCCAATCGGGTGTTCTCGTCGTTCAGGGGCTCGTCCTCAAGCGCAGGGGCGAACTTCTTGACCGCCGGGGTGTTGGCTACGAATAGATGGGAGTCCCGACGTGATACGAAGATGGGTATGGTCTTGGAGACGCAGTCCAATTCGGGGAGGGTGAGAAGCTCGCCCTCAAGCCAGGCGCTCTCGTCAAAGCCGAAACCGCAGACTAACTCCGGGTTGGTGACTGCCTCCTCGGCGAGCAGGGAGAGCGCGTGGTCCTTGTCCTTTGCGGTGGTCAGGTCCACATTGAGGCAGGAGAGACCGGTCTGCACCAGGTGGACATGGGAGTCCATCAAGCCCGGCAGGGCGACGCAGTCGCCGAGTTCCACCGTCCGAATCTCATCGCCCAGATAGGCTTTCATCTCCTCGGTGGGACCTACTGCGGAGACCGTCTCCCCCTCAATGAGCAGGAAGTCGGCCTGGCTTTTCCCGCTGGTGAGAATATTCCCCTTGAGCAATGTCGCCTGCGCCAAAGACCGCTCCTTTGCTGGTGTATATCTGCTCCACCAAGGATAACATACCTTTTTACAAAGCCCCCCCAAAAATAATATTCGCCTCATATTACCCCTTGACGCCTAAACAGATGTATGGTAGCATTGTCTGGAGGTGGTTATGGAGATATCCATGGAGCAGTTGATTGAGCATCTCCTTTCCGAGTTGGGGGATGCGGGACAGATTCTATCCCATCAGGTCTTCGCCCCTCGGGGGGCTAAGTATGCCGAATGCAGTCTTGGTCTTCTTAATAATACTGTACTACCGCTACGGACTTTACCGCCGGGACCCGGCGCCGGTTTTCGATCGCCCACCGGCCCGGCCATTTTACCGATGGGACGGGGATTTATCAAGGGGGATTATTGGGAAGGGTATCGGGGGTTGACAGACGCTAAAAGTTTACATGATGACTGGATCGCTTATTACGACCCGCCTAATAACGGAAAAGAAATCGAATGCGAAGACGAATAAATGAAATATGGACTACAGAGCCCGAAAACGCGGAAGGTACTACTCGATATCCGGGGACCGCGTCCTCGAGGAGGAGCCCGAGGAGAGGAAGGAGCGGGAGAAGGGAGAAAAAAGGAAAGGGGATAACGAGATTCATTGGAAAGGGCACTTAAAGAACGACTAAAATACGTAGCCGGCGATTTAAATTACTTAAAAGATAATTGGGACCAATACGCTGAACAAGAAATTCTACGTATGACAAGTACTACCTTACGGAGGTTGTTAACCGAAACTCACGGAAAAGGAACTCGGCATTTAATAGAAGCGTGGGAATCAATGGGTTTCGAAGACGAACCTTCAATAAAAACGTATGCGAACAGTTTTTTTTCGTCTATAAACCAAGAAGAACCTTGGGACCAGAAAATACAAAACGACCTTATAAACGAGTATAATAAAACGACTGACCGGCCTTTTACGTTCGGGCAAATCTTCGCGATTATACCTGAAGACCGAGCTTATTTCGCGGTTAACGGTGGGGCTATATTCCGGGAATTCGGTATTAGCCAATCCGGTTTTTCGTTAGGTCGTAAACCGATAATATCGAATATCGAGGAAGTGTTTTTAAAGGTCACAGATTTTTAAAAAGTTCCCACCGTATATGCTTTCGGGGAAGTTATTAGCCGGGAAGAGTTAATAGAATACGTGACCCATAAAAAAGGGGGAACACACATTGACACTAATCGTATTCTTACTTCCCCAAAACAAAGGAAATTCGCGTTATTAGATATATGTGAATCTATGCACGGTTTGGAAACTGATGAAGGTAAAATAAGCTTAGTATATTTTGAAATACTCTCGATAGGGCAGGATTTTATAAATTCTCCGGATATAGAACGTCTAAGGCGCCAGCTAAATCGTCGTTTATAAAAACGGTGGAGCGGCTTAGGCTCATAAACAACCTGAACAGAGAATGGGTAAAAAGAACCCAACTTGGGTTAGAGATGAACTGATCCTAGCGCTAGATCTGTACTTACGCTACAATCCAAACAACATTTCCGAAAACCACTCCGAAGTCGTCGCTTTAAGTAATTTACTCAGAAGACTTCCACTACACAAAGCAAGGCCAGATCCTGAGCGCTTTAGAAATCCTACCGGAGTCTATTTTAAGCTCTGCAACTTCCTCCGTTTCGATCCGTCGTACGAAGGTAAAGGACTTACCCACGGAGGGAAACTCGAAGCGGAAATATGGGATGAGTTTTACGACAGCCGCAAGGAACTCCACGAGCTGGCCGATTCGATTCGGGCATTAGCGGACGGACCGGAAATCGACAGCATAGCTGACATCTCGGACGAAGTTGCAGATAACGGGGTCCGCGAGGGAAGGCTACTTCTTCGACTTCACAAATACAGGGAACGAGATACTGGGCAGGTTAGAAAAAAGAAGCAGAATGTTCTAGAAAAAAAGGGGAAGCTGGAGTGCGAAGTCTGTGGATTTGATTACTCAGAAGTTTACGGCTCTATTGGAGAGGGTTACATTGAATGCCACCATAAAGTGCCGCTCCATCTTCTTCAACAGGGTTCTAAAACCCGGTTAAAAGACTTAGCTCTCTTATGCGCGAACTGCCACCGCGTAATCCACCGGAGAAAAGAACTGATCAGCGTCGAAGAACTCAAACAGCTTGTAGTACAAGGTGCAGTATATACGAAATAATGGGCTACCGAGTTCGAAAACGCAGCAATTACTACTGGATGTTCGGCCGGGTCAAGGGGATCCGGCTCTTTTTTTCGTCCCCCTTGACATCCCCCCAGCGCCGCCAAGCTGATACGGGACTGCGACTGCGATGAGGGGTGTCCATCCTGCGTGAATCTCATCCGTCGGCGATATTCCCAGCGCGCGGCTTGTAGTTGCGAGATAAGGCTTTTCGTTTTGCCGATCTTACGGACAGGGTACTTTCACTGTCCGTTTTTGCAATTACCCCTTGACGGCTCAACAAATGTATGGTAGCATCGGGTGGAGGTGGTTATGGAGATATCCATGGAGCAGTTGATAGAGCATCTCCTGGCAGAGTTGGGGGATGCGGGACAGATTCTCTCCCATCAGGTCTTCGCCCCCCGGGGGGCTAGGTATGCCGAGTGCAGTCTGGCGGCGGAGGTGGAGCGTTGTGTGCGCTCGCTGGGAATAGAACGGCTCTACACCCACCAGGTCTCGGCAATTGAGGCGGTCAGGCGGGGGGAGAATGTCCTGGTGGTCACCGGCACCGCCTCCGGCAAGACCCTGTGCTACACCGTCCCCACCCTGGAAGCCATCCTGGATGACGCCGACTCCTGCATTCTCTATCTCTTTCCCACCAAAGCCCTGGCCCAGGACCAGCTCAAAGGCATCAATCTGATGGCGTCTGCCGACGCCGGCGTCTCCAACCTGCTCGCCGCCGACACCTACGACGGCGACACGCCTCCAAATCGGCGCCGGGCGGTGCGGGACAGGGCCAATGTGGTCATCTCCAACCCGGATATGCTCCACACCGCCGTCCTGCCCCACCATACCCGCTGGATGCGCCTCTTTTCCAACCTCAAGTATGTGGTGATAGACGAGATACACACCTATCGGGGCATCTTCGGAAGCCACATGGCTAATCTTCTGCGTCGCCTCCGCCGCATCTGCGACCACTACGGCTCCCGCCCCCGCTTCATCTGTTCCTCGGCGACCATCGCCAACCCCCAGGAGCTGGCAGAGCGCTTACTCGGCGAGTCGGTAACCACCATAACCGAGGACGGTTCGCCGAGAGGGGAGCGCCACTTTCTCCTCTGGCAGCCGCCGTTTATAGATACCGCACGCTTAGCCCGCCGTTCCTCCAATGTGGAGGCGACCGATATCTTCACCAACCTGGTGGAACAGGAGGTGCAGACCATAGTCTTCACCCGAGCCCGCATCGTCGCCGAGCTCATCTATCGCTACGGTCGGGAGGCATTAAAAAAGATAAGCCCCAGGCTGGCGTCATCCATCATGCCCTATCGCGGTGGGTATCTCCCCGAGGAGCGCCGAGCCATTGAACGGAAGCTCTTCAACGGTGAGCTTCTGGGGGTGACCTCCACCAACGCCCTGGAGCTGGGCATAGATATCGGCGGGCTGGACGCCTGCATAATGGTGGGCTATCCCGGCACCATCGCCAGCATGTGGCAGCAGGCGGGGCGTGCCGGCAGGCGGGAGAGGGCCAGCATGGTCATCCTGGTGCCCTACGAGAACCCCCTGGACCAGTTTCTGGTGCGCCACCCGGAGTATCTCTTCGGCGCCGAATTTGAACGGGCCATAATTGACCCCCAGAATGTCTATATCCTCTCCTCCCACCTGCGCTGTGCCAGTTACGAGTTACCCCTGGCGGAGGCTGATATGGAACTCTTCGCCGAGCCGGCGGGTGATATTATGCCCCTTCTGGTGGAGAGCGGGGAAGTGGCACAGCTTCCCGAGGGCTACTTCTGGTCCAGCACCGATTATCCGGCGGCGGAGGTCAACCTGCGCACCATGGCGGACAATACCTACAACATAATAGATATTGCCGACGAGGAGGTGGTCGGCACGGTGGATGTTATGAGCGCCTACGAACTGCTCTATCCGGAGGCGGTCTATCTGCACGCCGGGGAGACCTACTTTGTCAGGTCGCTGGATATTGAGCAGAAGATCGCCTATGTGGAAGGGAAGGAGGTGGATTACTACACCCAGGCGCAGGTGGAGACCGGCATACGCATAACCAAGCGGTTGGAGGAGAAGCCCAAGGAGGAGTTCCCCGGTCGGCTGGGGCTGGCTGAGGTGGAGGCGGCCTGGAAGACGGTGGGCTTCAAGAAGATTCGCTTCTTCTCCATGGAATCCATCGGCTGGGCGGGACTGGACCTGCCCAAGCAGGAGCTACAGACGGTATCCCTCTTTATGACCGTTCCGCCGCAGGTGCTGAGCAAGGTATCCGCCGGGGGCGCAAATCCCTACGAGGGGCTGGTGGGGATAAAGAACGCCCTTTTAGCGATAATCCCTCTTCACTCCATGTGCGATTCAATGGACATCGGCGGGGTGGTGGAGGGTGGCAATCTGGGTGAGCCCACCATCTTTATCTACGACCGCTATCCGGGCGGTTTGGGCTTCGCCGAGCGGGCATACGGCGATTTTGACCAGATTCTCACTGCGGTCGCCAAGCTGATACGGGACTGCGACTGCGATGGGGGGTGTCCCTCCTGCGTGGGTCTCATCCGCCAGCGGGGCGCCCGCCACTACGACCCGGACCTGGACGGGGGACCGCTGATACCCCACAAGGAGCTGGCGGATAGGATGCTTAGGATGATGGGGTGGTAAGGGGGGGGATTTTTGCGAAAATAGGTTGAAATATTTGGTTTATTGGTGTATAAATTGGGGGAGGAAGTGACTTTAGAAGTGGGGATTATTGTTACGGTTGGATAGAACCAAAAGTGCAAGGAAGTGGGCGAAAAGAAGAAAGGAGGATTGGGATTTGTGTCTATGAACCAAGAATTAGCGGAAGTAATTAGGCGGTATGCGACGACTTCTCTTAGAGAGTTGAATCAGTACCTTATAGATAAATCCAAGAACACAATATTAGCCATTCTTACTGATTTAATAACAATATATATGAATGACAAAAATTCGTCTTTGCTGAGGGAGTTTTTAACAGTGACGATAGCGGGATACACACATACTATTACCAAGATAGGGTATAATGGATATAAGCAAAGTAGTATAGTAAAAGGAAAAACAATAAATTGTGAGGCAAAACCTAAAAATGTGGAAACAGAGGAGCATGAGAAATACCGCAGGGGAGAAAGGAAAAGCCGTCCATATAAATTAAATGGTGGAGGTAATTTTACAGATTATACTTTCAAAAGATTTGAAAAGGATTTGGACGAAGATTTGAATATGTTAGTAAGTGGTTTTGTAGACGGGAAGTTAATATATATATTAGAATTTCCATTTAAGTATAAGCCATTTGTGAACAAACTGAAAAGACAACTTATAAAAAGATTTCCAGAAGGGGACCAGATAAGTGAGTACTTGAGGGGTGCAAATTTTTACTATAGAGATTATATAGAATGTGAAGAATTAAAAATGCTTTATTTGCCTAGCAGAGGAAGACTGGAGGAGTTTAAAGAGTACATTAGCAGGGATTTCTATGAATTCTTACTAGAAAGAGCTGAAGATGATTGAGCAGTTTGCTAACAAAATAATTAAGGCAGATGTTTTGGAAACGCTTTTACGACTACCAGATAGTTGTGTAGATGTAGGTGTTACTTCGCCTCCATATAATAAACAGGAGAATAAAAAGGGATGGCTGGTAAAAAATGTGGTATATTCAGGAGCGACTGACAAATTGCCAGAAGATGAATATCAAGATATTCAAGTGAAGGTGTTGAATGAAATTTATAGAGTAACAAAACCCGGTGGGTCATTCTTCTATAATCATAAGACAAGGTGGGAAAGGGGATATATGATACATCCAATGGATTGGTTGAGAAAGACTAAGTGGACTATTAGACAGGAGATAATCTGGGATAGAAAAATTGCAGCAAACATAAGAGGGTGGAGATTTTGGCAAGTGGAAGAAAGGATATATTGGCTCTACAAAGCGAAAGGAAAGAGTTTAATAGGCAAAGAATTGGAATCTAAACATGCTCTGCTTACATCAATCTGGAGGTTCTCACCGGAAACCAATAATCCACATCCTGCTCCCTTTCCTTTAGCTTTACCAGTGAGAGCGATCTATTCAATAATGAGCGATGCTAAAGGTGGTTTAGTGATAGATCCTTATTGTGGTAGTGGAACAACATTGGTTGCGGCAAAAATACTAGGTCATAACTACATTGGAGTTGACATAACTGAAGAATATGTAAAGTATGCTGAAAGAAGGCTTAGAGATTACGAAAGAGAAATTCCATTAGCAGAAGAAGAACTGTCAAAACATGTGGTTACTAAGACATTCGCTGAAAGAAAAGAAAGAGGCGAATTTGTAGGTAGGCATAGAAACCATACGAAGACGAGAGATAAAGCTTTATTTGACTGAAAGATGGTTGGAAATTAAACACTATTGTTTCAGCTCTCAACCACAGAGAACTTCTATTTATTGGATAATAACATAAGGGAGGAAGGAAAGATGGGTGAGGAATTGAGGAAAGAAGAGGTTCTATTGCTAAGTTGTATTGGTGATATTGAATACGAGCCTAGGAAGAAGGTCGCTGAGATAATACCGATGTGGACTGAGATAACAGTAAATAGCGACGACCTGATTAAAGAGATGAAATTATTAGAAGAACCTCCAAAAGAACACAAAGAGGAAATAACTAAAAGGGCTGAAGCTTTGAAAGGACTTGAGTTTGAGAGCGTTGTTCACAAATCACATATTTGCGGGTACTATTACATTCTTGCGTAGCGATCTTTGAGTATCCACATGTGAGGGGAATTTTTGGTTAGTCAAAGTCAGTAGTATGTAAGGGAATATTCCGATTTTAAATAAATAGCGACCCTCCCACGGGTCGCTGTCATTTTAGTGGCGGAGAGAGTGGGATTCGAACCCACGGAGGATGTTGCCATCCTCACACGCTCTCCAGGCGTGCTCCTTAGTCCGCTCGGACATCTCTCCACACCCAAAATAACATATCATCGCCCCCATTTCAACCATATTAGACCGCTTTGGAGGGCGTGAAAAAACCCGAAAAAAATTAAAAATTTCCGCACTTTTTGCTCCTTTTCCACTTGACAAGATGGAAATTCTATGCTAATTAATTAATTGCTTAAACGCTTATGGAGGTAGCTTGTGAAGCCAAAGGAGATAGCCGAGCTGTTCAAAGCCCTCTCCGCTGAGAAGCGGGTGGAGATAATTGAGATGCTCAAAGAGGGTCCCTGCTGTGTAGGCGCCATGGCCAAAAAGCTCTCCATCAGCGAGCCTGCCACCTCCCAGCACCTGCGTATCCTCAAGTCGCTGGGGTTGGTTGATGACCGGCGAGATGGTTGTAATATCCACTATTGCCTTTGCCCGGAGAAGCTGGGCGAACTCTCCGACATATTCGTAATCGTCTGTTCCTGTAACGCTAAGAGCTGTGTTGAGGAAGAGGAAGAGGAGAAAGAAAAGGGATAAATTTTTTTAAGTAATTAATTAACTATATGCCTAATTAGTTCATTGATTAATAGGTATTTCCCTGCAGGGAAGAAGAAGCGAAACATTCAACTAAACGAAAGGAGAGAAAAATGGGTAGCACCACCCACCACAAATACTCTGCATACTGCTGTGAACCGGCTGTGGAGTCCTCTGGCTGTTGTGTGCCCGCAGGGGGCTTCGTCCGGCGTTACTCCACCGAGGCGGAGCGCAAGGAAAGGCTGGAGGAGTATGTCGGTATGCTGGAGAAGGAACTGGAAGGCGCCAGAGAGCGTCTGAAGGACCTGAAGTAACCAAAAGAGGGGGGAGAGTTCAACTCTCCCCCCTTCACTGTCTCCTCTTAGCTTTTTCCCCTTCTTCCGCCAGGGAGTGTTCGTCCCTCCTCTTTATCAACAGCCAGTTCTTTTCTTTCATACGCACCAGCTTCCAGCTCCCCTTCATCCTCTGCCCGTATAGGGTGAAGCGGAAGGTGCCCCGGGCAAGCCCCTCCTCAATGGTGGGAAAGTCCTCCATCCTGTAGGTGCCCGCATCCCAGATGGTCACCCGACCGGCGCCGTATTCCCCCTGGGGGATCTCCCCTTCAAAGGAGGCGTAGGCAAGGGGGTGGTCCTCGGTGCGCACCGCCAATCGCTTGACCGTGGGGTCGGATGAAGGACCTTTGGGGATCGCCCAGGAGATGAGGAGGTCACCGCACTGCAGGCGAAAGTCAAAGTGGTGGCTGCTGGCGTAATGCTCCTGGCAGACGAAGATGAGGGAGCCGTCCTGCGCCGTCTCCTCACCGCCGGCGGGCTCTTTGGTCTTGGAGAAGTCCCTTTTTGCGCTGTATTCCTCAAGGCTCATCGTCCTCTCCTTGTGCTGAGAACAGATAGATACGGCGGAATTATAACATTTTTTAGTTGTAGATATTTGAGGTTATGATGTAATGGTAATATCAGTTTTGATTTATGGGCAAAAGTTGGATTTCTCCCCGAGCAACAAATCCGTAACTAAGGAGATAAGTAATGGCGGAGAAGGAAAAACCTAAGGTTAACATCCGCTTCCTCTTCAACTTCGCAAACGACCTGGCGAAGATGCGCAATTTTTACGGTGAATTACTGGGTATGCAGGAAGTTGACTATAGTGAAGAATACGGTTATTTGATGTATCAGTGCGAGGGCTTGCAAGTGGTATTCTTTAAGCCGAAGAAGGAGGTAGCGGTGCTTGAGGAGTGGGCGGACCAGCCGGGATATGAGGGCGGAGAGCTGGCGGTCAGTTCCATAGCGGTTGAAATACCACAGAAGGCATATCCTGAAGTGTTGAATTGCCTACGCCAAGCCGGTGTGAAGATGCTCAAGGATAAACCCGAGTGGCGCATGGACAGCTACTGGGGCTTGAGCGTGATGGACCCTATGGGGACTACGCTGGAGGTATATACCACACCCAAGGAGAAACCGGATGAAAAGGAGTGGGAAGGCTGATAAATATGGAGGGAATTATGGTATTCTTTTATTTGATATAGGTGTATCCGGGAACTTTTTTGGAATAGAACCAATTATTCAATCTAGCGTTATCAAGGAGGTGAAGATGCCCATCTGGAAATGTGGTAAGTGCGGTGAGACCGTTGAGGGTCGCTGCCGACCCAAGACCTGCCCCAAGTGTGGGGCGGATAAGGAAAATTTTGAGAAGGCGGAATAGTCCTGACCTACCCAATTTACCCCCCAAATGTTGGGGGGGTTTTTTTATGTAGAAGGTTGATTTTTTTTGCCAAAAAGTGGATTTTTCCCTTGACACGCAATATATTGTGTATTATAATGTTACAAGTAACAAGATATGCCACATATTTTCAACATGGGGGCATAATGTAAGTTGTTTAATCTCAGCGAATTACGGGCTTCAGTGGAAAAGAGCCCGTTTTTGTTGTGGAAGACGGTGGAGAACGGCGACCTGAGAAAAAAAGGAGAAGGAGGAAGAGATGTCTGCGGGAAGGAGCCGCAGGGATAGTAAGACCTTGCCACTGATTGCGGTAAGCGAGGAGGATGTTCCCCGTCAGGAGATTCCCCCTCCCCGGCTGGAGTTTGAGGGAGATTTCTCCGAGAATGCGGTCACGGTGTTGGAGCGACGCTATCTGCGCAAGGACCTGAAGGGCAATATCCTGGAGGAACCCGGCGACATGTTCTGGCGGGTGGCTAGAAGCATCGCCAGAGCCGAGCTTCTTCATAACCGTAACTTGAGTGGGGAAGAGCTGGAAGGGGTGGAGGACCGCTTCTATGAGATGATGATGAAGCGCCAGTTCATGCCCAACTCCCCCACCCTGATGAATGCCGGACGGGAACTGGGTCAGCTCTCCGCCTGCTTCGTTCTGCCGGTGGAGGATTCCATGGACTCCATCTTTGAAGCCATCAAGAACACCGCCCTCATCCACAAGTCCGGTGGGGGCACCGGCTTCTCCTTCTCCAGAATTCGCCCCAAAAACGATGTGGTCGCCTCCACCAAGGGGGTTTCCTCTGGACCGATATCCTTCATGAGCGTCTTTGATGCCGCCACCGAGACCATCAAGCAGGGGGGCACCCGCAGAGGCGCCAATATGGGCATATTACGGGTGGACCATCCGGACATAATGGAGTTTATCACCTGTAAGGAGGAGAACTGGCGGCTCAACAACTTCAATATCTCCGTTGCGGTGACCGACGAGTTTATGGAGGCGGTGGAAGCAGGAGGGAAGTATGATTTGATAAGTCCCCGAACCGGCGAACCAGGCGGGGAGCTTCCCGCCCGTCAGGTCTTTGATGCCATGGTGAAAGGTGCCTGGCGGAACGGAGAGCCGGGCATCATCTTCCTGGATGCGGTAAATCGGGACAATCCAACGCCGCAGTTGGGGGAGATAGAGGCTACCAACCCCTGCGGAGAACAGCCCCTTCTGCCCTATGAATCCTGCAATCTGGGCTCCATCAATCTGGCGCAGATGACCGGAGAGGATAACGGTGGGGTGGAGGTGGACTGGGGGAAGTTGGAGAGCTTGGTGGTTTGGTCGGTGCGCTTTCTGGACAATGTGGTGGATGTCAACCGCTATCCGTTGCCCAAGATTAAGGAGATGACCCAGGGCAACCGCAAGATTGGTCTGGGGATAATGGGTTTTGCCGACCTGCTCTTCAAGATGGGCATCCCTTACAATAGTGAGGAGGCGTTAAAGGTGGCTGAGGAGTTGGGCTCCTTCATCCAGAAAAAGGGGCGGGAGGCTTGCATGGAGCTTGCCAGGGAGCGGGGTCCTTTCCCCAATTTCCGAGGTTCCACCTACGACCATCAGGGTTTTCCGCTGATGCGCAACGCCACCGTCACCACCATCGCCCCCACCGGGACCATTTCCATCATCGCCGGTTGTTCCTCCGGCGTGGAGCCGCTCTTCGCCCTCACCTTCCACCGCATAGTCCTGGACGACGACAGACTGCTTGAGGTGCATCCATATTTTGAGCAGGTAGCCAAGGAACATGGTTTCTATTCCCCGGAGCTGATGGAGAAGATCTCCCGGGAGGGAAGCATCCGTGATATGGAGGAGATTCCCGAGGAGTTGCGAAACATCTTTGTGGTGGCTCATGACACCGCCCCGGAGTGGCACATTCGCATGCAGGCCGTCTTCCAGCGTTATACCGACAATGCGGTCTCCAAGACCATCAACTTCGCCAACGATGCCACGGTGGAGGATGTGCACAATACATATATGATGGCATGGAAGGAGGGATGTAAGGGTCTGACCGTCTATCGGGACCGGAGTCGTGATGTGCAGGTTCTCAATGTGGGCAGTGCTGAACTGGAAGCTGACGGGGGGGAGGAGGGACCTGCTTTCGCTGGGGTGGAGGATGAAGCGTTTTTGCAGATGTTTCGGGAGCAGAGAACCCGGTTGATTGAACGGGAGCGTCCGGAGCTGGTGGTCGGCGAAACCCGCAAGATGAAGACCGGTTGTGGCAGTATCTATGTGACCATCAACTCCGATGAGCAGGGTCTCTTTGAGGTTTTTTTGAATATGGGCAAAGCCGGGGGCTGTACCGCTTCTCAGACCGAGGCGGTAAGCCGGCTGGTCTCCATGGCTCTGAGAGCCGGGGTTGAACCCCGCACCATTATAAAGCACTTGAAGGGAATTCGCTGTCACAAGCCCATCGGTTTCGGTCCCCAACGGGTTCTCTCCTGCGCCGACGCGGTAGCCCAGGCTCTGGAGCAGAAGGTGGGAATTGAGCCGGGGGCGGTCCCGGCCCCGGGTAAGGGAGCGGAGAGCGCAGTGGAGGGAGCCGGTGCTTGCCCGATCTGCGGCGGGGTTTTGATTATGGAGAGCGGTTGTGAGGTATGTAAGAGCTGTGGGCACAGCGAGTGTTCATAAGGAGAGGAAGATGTATCTATCCAAGATAAAGTTGACCGGTTTCAAGTCCTTTCCGGATACCACGGAGATCGCCTTCCCCGAGCGGGTAACCGCCATAGTGGGACCCAACGGCTGTGGTAAGTCCAACATCGCCGATGCCCTGCGCTGGGTGCTGGGTGAGCAGTCCACCAAAGCCCTCCGTGCCGAGCGGATGGAGGATGTCATCTTCTCCGGTTCCAGGGATAAGCCCCCTTTGGGCATGGCTGAGGTGGAGATAACCCTGGATGGATGCGCCGGTCTGGACGGCGACGACGACCAGATTACCATCACTCGTCGTTTCTTCCGCAGTAAGGAGAGCCAGTTTTTCATCAATAAACAATCCTGTCGCCTAAAGGATATTCAATCCCTTCTGGTCGGCACCGGACTTGGCAAGTCGGCTTACTCCGTTCTGGAGCAGGGGATGGTGGATGTCATCCTCTCCTCCAAACCGGAGGAGCGGCGCACAGTTATTGATGAAGCCGCCGGCATCACCGGCTACCGAAAGAAGAGAGAGGAGACCATGCACAAGCTGGAGAAGGCGGAGGATAACCTGCTCCGTCTCTCCGATATCATTGAGGAGGTGCGCCGGCAGGCGGAGGGGCTGAAGAGGCAGGCTGAGAAGGCAAGGGTTTTCAGCGAACGGCGCTGGGAGCTGGTGAAGTTGGCTTCCGCTTTAGCCAAGCGGGACCGTGAGGAGCTGAGGGGGAGGTTGGCTAAGCTGGATAAGGAATTGGAGGGGCTTGAGCTGAGGCGGGAGCAGTTATCGGCGAAGCTCACCGCCGGGGAGGAGGAGAGTGCTCAACTCCGCCTTGAGGGGGCAGAGTGCTCCGGGAAGATGGTGCACCTCACCAGCAAGATTGAGGAGAAGAGCGAGTTGCTCAAGGACCTGGAGCGGGAGATAGCGGTTCTAAATACCCAACGAGAGGCTTACCGGCAGGAGCGGGTGGAGAAAGAGGCCGACCTGGTCGGTCTGGAGGAGGGATTGGAGGGTCTGCGCAAGGAAGAGGGCCTTGCTTCGGACAACTTCGGTGTCCTGGGGAAGCGCCAGGAGCGGATAAGTGCCTTAGCCGAACGTTGTGACCTGCTGGTGGAGGGACGCAAGGAGCGGTTGTCGGCTATGGAGACTCGGGTCATGTCGCTTAAGGAGGATATAGTTGACGTCAATGCCCGTCAGTCGGCGGGGCGAGGTAAGCTGGAGGAGTTGCGGGTGAGGCTGGGAGAGTCTTCCATCTCCACCGAAAGGTTGGACGAGGATTTTTCCAAACTTGCCAACCGTCGCAAGGAGGTGGAGAAGGTGGTGGGTAAGTTGCAGGGGCGAATAAGTTCAGCACAAGCCGATATCGCCCAGAAGAATAAACAGGTGGCTTTAAAGAAGTCGGAGCTTGCCTCCCTCCAGGAGGAGGAGCACAAACTGGAGTGGGAGCTGGGGCAGCTGGAGGTGAAGTTGGCGACCACTGAAAGCAGAATCGGGTGGCTGGAGGGCTTGATTGCCGAACGTGAGGGTCTGGGGCGTGGTGCCCGTGCTCTGCTTTTGGGAAAGGAAAAGGATAAGGCTGGTTTCTCCTGGCTTTTGGGCTCCCTGTTGGAGTCCATAGAGGTGGAGGAGGGCTACCAGCTTGCCATAGCCTCCGCTCTGGAGCCCTGGCGGAAGGCGCTGGTGGTGAGCAACCGCGGGACGGCACTGAGTCAGGCAAGCCGGCTGACCAAGGCTAAACGAGGCAGAGCCATCCTCATTCCGGGTGATGTGCCGAAAGCGAAAGAGGACGGGAGAAAGAGGGGACTGCTGTGTTGGGCTGATGAGGTGGTCTCCGCTCGGGGAAAGTTTGGCGGGGTGGTAAGCTATCTGCTGGGTCAGGTGGGGGTGGTCAAGGACCTGGGGCAGGGTATGGCCTTGATGCAGTCTGATAAACTCCCCGCCGGCGGGGTGGTCACCCTGCAGGGCGAGGTGCTTCTGGAGGGAGGGATTGTCGTCGCCGGCTCTGGCGATGAGGCGACCCCTTTAGTAGGGCGCAAGCGGGCGTTGAAACTGGAGAAGGAGAAGGCGAAGGATTTGCACCGCAGGCAGAGACAGTTGGCAAAAGAACTGGTTGGGCTTGTTGAGAGGAAGTCCGGGCTGGAGGGGCGGGTGGAGGAGGCACGGGAGCAGTTGAAGCAGGCCGAGCTCGGCCTGGAGGGTTTGCGGGTGGAGCTTGATGTTTTGGGGAGGGATGCTTCGGAGGTTGCCCGCAGGGAGGAGTTGGACCGGCGGGAGAAGGAGGACCTGAAGGGCGCCATCAAGGATTTTCGGGAGAGCCTGAAGGAGCAGGAGAAGAGCCTGGCCTTAGATGAGAAGAGGGAGGAGGAGCTTTCGGCACAGCTTGCAGACTGCGAGGGCTCGCTCAGTCGGTTGACCATCTCTGTGGAGTCCGCCAAGCGCAGGCAGTCCAATGTTGCCCTAGTTCAAGCTGAGAACGAGCGAGACCTGAAACGAGCGACTGAGGAGCTTGCCCGGATTCGGGCTCGGATTGAGGAAGTGCAGGGTCAGATGGAGGGGCGCAGACAGCGCATCGCTGAGCTGGATGGACTGGTCAAGGACGGGCAGGTGAGAGAAGTGACCCTTAAAGTGAAGATTGGCGAGGAGGGAGAAGCCCTCAAAGCCAGCCAGGGGATGCGCCAGGATGCCCGGAAGGAGATGGAACCCATAGAGAAGAGGGTATCCCGGCTTGAGGGGAGTATCAAAGAACTGCGTGAGAAAGAGCAGAGGCTCTCGGAGAGGATATCGGAGGTTCGGGTGCGTAGAGAGAAGAGGGAGGGGAGCCTGAACTCTCTGGAGGAGACCTTCTTGGCCAGATATGGAAAGGCGCTGGACGAACAGCTCGGGGAGCTTGCCAGATTGCCCTCACTGAAAGATGAAGCCAAAGTTAAAGAGCGAGTGGCGGAGCTTACGCAGGAACTCTCCGCTATGGGCAACATCAACTTTGCCGCCGGCGAGGAGTATGAGCAGTTGCGCAAACGGGAGCAGTTTCTGAGCGGTCAGGAGAAGGACCTTCACCAAGCCAAGGAGAATCTGCTGGCTACCATTCAGCATATTGACGATGAATCCACAATTATCTTTATGAACACCTTCAATCGGGCAAGCGAGAGTTTCTCGGAGATATTCAGCTACATCTTCGGTGGAGGGAAAGCTCGCTTGAGCCTGGAGGAGGACAAAGACCCGCTGGAAGCCGGCTTGATAATTGAGGCTCAGCCCCCGGGCAAGAGGATGCGCTCGCTTTCACTGCTCTCCGGCGGGGAGAGGGCGCTGGTGGCTATCGCCCTGCTCTTCGCCCTCTATCTGGTCAAGCCCACTCCCTTCTGCATCCTGGACGAGGTGGACGCCCCCCTGGATGACCCCAACATAGACCGCTTTATCGGATTGTTGAACCGCTTTAAGGAGGAGACGCAGTTCATCCTCATCACCCACAACAAGAGGACTATGGAGGTGGCTGATGTGCTCTACGGGGTGACCATGGAGGTCCCCGGCATCTCCCAGATGGTGTCCATCAATCTTAAGGAGCGAGAGGAGGAGTATGTGGGTTGAGGTGAAAATTGCAGGAATTTATGAAGTTTTTCCCCGCTCAGAAGTTGAGCGGGGCTTTCGTTTGCCGGTGGGTGAAGATGCAACAGTAGCGGGCTTTGTCACCAGCAGTCTTTCTCAATTGCAGGAGTTCCTACTTCCCAAGCTCCATCAAAATCCCCAGAAATCCCAGCACCCTATCCCGGCTGATCATCCCCCCAAACTCTTCGCCCTCCATCACCGGTAGCTGGTTGATATTAGCCCTGACCATCTTCTGCAGAGCTAACCCCAGTTCGTCATTGGGACCTACCGCCTGCACATCTTTGTTCGGCACCATAATGTCGGATACTCTTTTGTCAGCCCAGGCGTCCTTATTCAGACTTTTGACCTCCTTTAGGGTGACGATGCCCACCAGTTTTCCTCCCTCAAGCACCGGGAAACAGCGCAGACCGGAAGGGAGGATTTTTTCCTCCACCAGTTCCTTGACGGTGAGGTGGGGAGCTACCACGGGGCACTCCTTTTTCGCCAACTCGGAGACTTTGTAGCCTTTGAGCATAATGCGCAGGGTGAGCTGCCTGAAGCTCTGGGTGGCGGCGTTTTCCAGAAACCAGCCGATGAAGATGAGCCAGATGCCGTTGAACCACAGACCGCCGAATATGAGGAAGATGCCGTAGGCGATCATGGCATAGCCGACGAGGCGACCCATGTAGGTGGCGATGCGGGTGGATTTGACCAGATTTTTGGTCGCCGCCCAGATGATGGAGCGCAACACCCGTCCTCCGTCCAGCGGAAAGCCGGGCAGTAGATTGAAGCCCGCAAGTAGTATGTTGACCAAGCCGATCCAGTAGGACACGGCGGCAAGCGGCGCCCAGGAGTTGCCGAAGAAGAAGTATATTGCCCAGAATATCCCGCCGATTATCAAACTGGCTATGGGACCGACTATAGCAATGAGAAACTCGTCGCCGGCTCGCTTGGGCTCCTCGGCTATTGCCGCCGCCCCTCCGAAGATGAACAGGGTGATGGAGGTGACCGTTATGGACCGGGACTGGGCTACCAGGCTGTGAGCCAGTTCGTGGAGAAGGACGGAGATGAAGAAGATGAGGGCGGTTACTATGGCTACTGCAATGCGCAGACCCCAGGACCAGGCGGCGAAACCCTCCTGCGAGGGATAGTAGAAGGCGGCTAGGGACCAGACCACCAGAAGGAAGATGATGAGCCAGGAGAGGTCTATGCGGATGGAGATGCCCCGAAAACTGAACAGGCGAAAGGCGGTTTTCATACGGACTCCCTCGGTTTATTTGGGTAGAGGCTTTGCGTAGATAAGGTAAAATATATGGTTTTAAAACACAAGTGTAAACAACGCCGCCCTCGGGGGCGGCGTTGTTAAATAAGAAGCTTGGGTTTTTTACTAGTGGTAGAGGGAACGAATTACCCCCAGACTGGAGGGCTGGATGTTGAGAGCGTAATCGTAGGGGGGGTCGTATAGTTGAGCGGCTTGCAGGACTTCCCGGTAGGTGGGCGATTGCGAGTCCATATCCTGCACCCAGCAGACCAGATACATCATCAACGGGTTCTCGTAAGCCAGGTCGTCAAAGTCCACGGTGGCGTAGAAGGTGGTGCTCTCCCCGGCGTTGTAGATTCCCAGGGACTCGCCGTGGATGATGGGGTATTGTGAGTTTTCACAGCGATACAAGAACTGGTAGGTCTTTCCGCCGTAGTAGATGTAGTTTTCGCAAGCAATCAGATAGATTTTGCTTCCTGAGGGGACATCATCCTCCAGGTAGATGTCAATGGTGACATCAAATTCTTCTTTGCCCTTGGATTCGTAGATGTCTATGGTCATGGGGCTGGGCACCGCTATGCGGGTTTGTATGTAGCTCAGGTAGTAACTGTAGGGACTGCCACCGCCCAAATGGTGGTAAACCCCATCAAACCAGCAGTCGGGGACAGCGTAGCCGTCGTATAGAGCCCAACGTTCGTTCCAGAAGGTTTGGGTGAAGGGACTACCATTGACATAGTAGATGGTGGCGAGTTCTTCTATGGTGAAGTCGTTTTCATGCAGCTGAACCAGCGCATTTACAGCACTAGGGCAGTACGGTCAAGTGGTGGTTCCGAAGAGCTCGGTGAGAACACACCTGTCGGCGCCTCCCGCAGGAACGGAAAAAGCGACAATTGTCAATGGAATCATGAAAGCCCAGAGCAGTTTCACCTTCCCTCTCATTTTCGCCTCCTTGGATTGTTGTTGAAACAACTATTGCATATAATTTAACATGAATAGTTCACCCTGTCAAGTAATTTTTTTAGAAAAAAAGGTCTGGTTTAATAAAAAAATTAACAACGCCTCCCTCAGGGGCGGCGTTGTCAAATAAGAACCTTTGGTCTTTTACTAGTGATAGAGGGAGCGAATCTTCCCCAGGCTGGAGGGTTGGACATTGAGAGAATAATTGTAAGGGGGGTCGTATAGTTGGGCGGCTTGCAGGACTTCCGGGTAGGTGTTGGTGAAAAAATTATGAGAAGATTATATAATGAATGGTTAAGCATGTCCAATAGATTTCAGGTATAAATATTCAGGCTTGCGGAAATCCTCATCCACCAGGCAACTTCATATTCATCTTTGGTCATTGATGAACCATTTCGGAGTTCTAGCCCCTGATGTTTCTTTCCAGGAGGGTTTTTGCGGCAAAGAAGACCAGCCCCAGGGTGACCAAAAGGACGATGAGGTTGGCAAGGGGTTCGCCCACTTTAAGCCAGGTTCCTGCCAGGGGCACCTTCCAGTCCTTCCAGTTCTCCACCTGCCAGATGAGGTTTATTAGGGGCATGATGATGCCGTGGACAAATGAGAGGACGAAATCCCGAGCCACCTCGCCGACCGCTACCGCTACAATGAGGGTGAGGATATTGATGTCACTGAAGAAAGTTCTAAACGCTCTGGAACCCCGAGACCTTCCGCCTTTAGCAATTTTTTTACCTCCCGGGTTTTTAAAGTTTTTGGCAGTTGGGGCAGATATACTGTGAGGTGCTTCCGGTCTTAATCTTCTCCACTGCAGAGCCGCAGAGCGGACAGGGCTTCCCCTCCCGGTAGCCGACAGCCATGTCCTCCACACGAAAACGCCCGGAGTTTCCAAAGAAGTCCCGCTCGTAAGCCAGACCGCCCTTATTGACGGAAGCCCGAAGGACGTCTGTGATGGCCCGGTGCAATGCGAGCACCTCTTCCTCGTTCAAGGAGCCTGCCCTGCGCTTGGGGTGGAGCCTTGCGGAGAAGAGAATATCCTGAATATAGACATTGCCGATTCCGGCGACCATTCTTTGATTGGTTAGGAGGGATTTGATGTTGCCCCGCCTGCCGGCAAGCAACTTTTTGAGGGAATCAACGGTAAATTGAGGGGAGAGGGGCTCCATCCCCAGTGAACCCACCTGGGGGTGTTCGCTTATATCCTTGACCAGATGTATGTATCCGAACCAGAAGAAGCTCACCATGAAGCCTGAGCCGTCGTCTAAGGCGAAGAGGGCTCGGCGCTTTTCGGCGGGCTCCTTGCCCAAAGGGAAGTATAATAAGTCCCCGCCCATGCCCAGATTGAGCAGGAGGTGTCGGTGGGAGAGCCTCAGGTCCAGCCACTTGCCACGAGGTTGGACCTCAACTATCTCTTGCTTGGCGACCCCTTCTCTGAACTGCTCCGGAGGGATGTTTAGGCATTTGGGCTGGACTATCTCGGCGGATTTTATCCTTCGTCCAACGATGGTCTCGCTCATCTGCCGAGCCAGAATGGATATTTCAGGTAGTTCGGGCATGGTGACACCTCAGCTTCTGCTGATTGTTCAGTTTAGTTGCCACAGTTGGAGGGTCTCATCTGTGTGGTGAGAAGTTGGATTTTCCAAGATACTACAATAACTTACTTCCTAGGTTCAATGATAAAGATGAAAAAGGCGCCCCCCCCGCCTTTGGCGGGGGGGGGGGGGGAGTGGGGGTTTTGAGAGATTTAATATAACTTGTGGGTTGTCACTTTATCCAGTCAGATACATCTCCGGCCCTGACCGTGACGTGGGTGCGCTGACGGTTACACCGAGGAAGTTTGCCAACGCCTGCAATTTATCGGTTCCGGCATCACCTTTCCCAACTTCACAACCGATAAGATGCACTTCCGCCCCTTGACAGAATTTGCCCTGCAGTGGTGCCAAGGCATCCTGCCAATCGGTGGGGTCGCCGTTGATGTGCTTGCAGCGTTCGGTTCCTTTGCCGTCACCGGTGGAGATATTTCCCGGACTCCCATGCCCGATGAGGTAAAGGTCCTGAATGCAGTCACCCTCTCCCAACTGTTCCAGAACTGTACTTACCATAGTCTCTTTACATTCCCAACGGGATACGTCGTAACCGTTGTCTTCCAGGTTATCGACTGCCGCTTCCAGAGCGGAATCCTCTTCCATCGGTTGTTCCACTCCGATTATGGTCACGGGTGCCGGGTTGGGCGACTTAGGTCCGGAGAGAGAGATGCTGATGGCTAGTGCCAGAATTGCCAGGACCGATACGCCGATAAGTAGATGATGCTTCTTCATCTGTCAATCCCCCTCTCCTATTGGGCGTAAGACGGCCAAAGGGTCTGGCCGGTCTCGCTGATGGAATAGCTGGTTGTGCGCAAGTCTTTGCCGCAGAAGCGTGCCCAATCAAGATAGATATGATAGATTTTGAAGGCCCCGTTTTTGAATTTGATGTAGATGTAGCCGTTATTGTCGGCAAGATACATGGAGCCGTCCTCTGTTTGATCAGATGGGATGGTATCAAGGAGTAACTTGATTGTGGTGGCATCGGTGATGTTGAAATTCACCTGAGCTTCGGTCAGGTCGTCGGTGCCGGTTGTGGCGAAATAGACGGCCATCTTCTCCACATCGTCAGGGTTGATGTATGGGGGGGTCACAGCTTCTCCCTCACAGCCGGACAGAACCAGAATGATAAGAGTGACGGCGCAACCCCAGGGAATTAAAACTCTCCAGGTCATACCCTCCTCCTTTTTTGATTGAACGCATGTTTATGTTTCCAGCTCTACAGACATAAGTTGGGTGTAGCTTTGTTAAAAAATCAATGTATAGGTTAGATCCCAAGCTTGAATTCAAGTATGAAGTTGATACTTTCAATGGAAGAACACGCAAGAGCTTCGGTGCCATTTTACACAATAACAGTATATCATATAAAATAATTCCTAACAAAGATAAAATTTACCGACATTAAAGCTATCCTCTTTGGCGTTCCGCTGAACGGTGATATCAAGGCTATTCAAACATGGCATATTATATAAGCCAATAATACCTTATGAAAAGATGTAATTTTCACCTTCCCTTTCCCGAATTTATTGTTATAATGCCAGTTAATCTTCTTTCCGGGAGATTTACAATGGGTGGATTGAGAATCCGTTTTCTGGGTTTGGGCATAGCCCTCCTGCTGGCTGTCACAGTTCTTTCGGCGGTGGTGCTCATAAACTGGGGCTGTAGTAAGAGGCTGCAGGACCGGCTGGCTGATGAGCTTCCCAGACAGGAGCTGGAGGTGGGCGAGTGGGTGACCTATAAGGTGTCCAACTCCGCCGCCGGCTCTTTTGAGGAGACCTTGTTGGTGTTCGGGGAGGAGTCGGTGGATGGTGAGAAGGCTTACTGGATTCGCCAGACCCAGCGGGATGATGCGGGCCACATGCAAGTGCGAGAATTTCTGGTGAAGGCTCCTCCGGAGGTAGGTCAGCCCTATCAGGTGGTGCGTTTGATTGAATACAGTTGGGGGCGTCGTTGGGAGCTGGACGCGGCTGGCGTGGAGGAGTATAACCGCACAGAGGAGGGGGGCGGCGGTCCCATAGACTTACTTTTGGGTAATGTCTGCGCCCTGCCCCCGGCTGAGGGCAACCAGGCTGAAAGTATCTGCGGAGGTATCTTCACATACTACTGCAGATACGGTGAAGAGATAGCGGAGTTCCACATTGACAATACCGTTCCCATAATTCGCCTCACCTCGCTTGATTTGAGCTCTTACAGTATAGAGCTGGAGGAGAGCGGGAAACTCACTCCCAAGAGGGTCCCCAAAGCGCCTGAAAAACAACCCTTGAAATATGATGTGGATAAGGAAGTGGGGGTGGGTGATTATCGTGTGCGGGTATTGGGGTTTTACCTGGATGTGGGGGAGGAGATAGAGCTCTACGGTGAGGTTGTGGTTCGGGATAAGCTGGTCGTTGAAGTGGAGGTTTATAGTGAAGGGGACGACAGCTGGCTTTTTTCCCGCAGTTTGATATTCCGTGTGCAGGGTGCGGATTTTGAGCCCCTGCTGCCGGATAAATCGGGTTCGGCTGGCGAGATTCCCAATGAGATGCTCTCCTCCGATGAACATCTGGGGGGAAAGGTTACCTTCTATGTCCCCCAAGGCTGTCGGGAGATAGACCTGGTCGCCGATTTCGGCATATTTGACCTGGGGCTGGTGAAGATTCCGCTGATTTTTGATGCTTTCGGCTATCCCCCACTTCCGGGCGGTGAGTAGCCCCTCCGTTGAGCGGTTCTCACTCCGCCGGCGCGGGCAGTCGGCGGATTTTTTTTATATCCATCTGTCGCTGATGTTGACAGACTGAAGCTTTGGGTGAAAATTCCATCCAGCTCTGGTGTTCAGGCGGGGGACGGCTTCTTGAAGTAGGCGAAGAACTCTCCGTAGTTGAAGGGAAAGGGCGCCTGGCGCAGTTTTGCCGGCATCAGGGAGAACAGCTTGAGGAGGAGACCAGCCCCGGGGGTGCCCGGGTTTAGATTCAGGTGGTGGGTCATCATCTCCAGATTGAATCTCTTGTGGGCGAAGCCGGTGTGCACCTGCCTCAAGCCGAACTCCTCCAGAGTCCGTCGCAGTGCTTTGGGGTTGAAGAGGGTGGAGTGCTCAATGACCAGATGGGGCCAGAGGTGGGGGGAGAGCCGATGGGTCAGGGAGACCGTGTTGGGGGTAACGATCACCATATCCCCGCCCGGGGCGAGGAGGCGGGCGCAAGCCTCAAGTTCGGCGTGTGGCTTCTGGAAATGCTCCACGGTATCCAGAAGCACCACCACATCAAAGCTGTTATCGGGATAGGGAGCTTCCAGGACCGTGCCGGAGAATATCTCCACGCCGGGTAGAAGCTCTCTTGCTGTGCGCACTGAATCCGGGGAGAGCTCCAAACCGGCTACTTCAAAGCCCAGCTTCTTTGCGGTGAGCAACCCCAAACCCGCCGAACAGCCTATCTCCAGCAGTCTGCGGGGACGGGAACCCTTCCTCGTCGCTATCCTGCTTAGATACCTGGTGTAGGTCCCCTCTTTACAGCGGTCTATTCCCCTCTCCCCGCCGTGTCCCCGGTCATCGGCGTATTGCCCGGCGTAGTATTCGCCGAGGATACGCTCCAGCCGGGGGTGATGGGCGAAGAGGCATCCACAGCGGTAACAGCCCCAGAGGGGGATGCCGTCCACGGTCAGGTAGGGGAAGGCGTGGGTGAAGGAGCAGAGGGGGCAGGAGGTGGGTGGATTCTTGGGGATTGTCGGTGATATGATGTTTGCCATAGGCTATCGGTGGGGGCTCTGGGAGAGTGAAAGGGTGCTTTTGGGGAATATAACACAGATCGTTGAGTTAGTAAATACGGATTGATTGCTGGCAATGGTGGTAGATAAGGTATGAGATGGCGGGTGGTGAGAGGAGGGGTGGGGGATGAGCCGATAAAATGGTTGGGAAGTCGCAAACCCGATTAAGGGAGGGGCGGGGATTATTCTCCCCCGCCCTTTTTCGCTGGTCTCCTATCTATTTACTTCAGGACGGCGAGTTTCTCCACCTGGTGCAATAATTCACCGCAGGCGGTCTGGATGCTGAAATGGAGGAGGTAGACGCCGTTAGCCAGGTTACTGCCCGGTCCCAGGAGGTTGAAGGCTAAAGTTCTGGTGGTGTCGGAGAGGGCGGTGAAGTGACTATTGTCTATCTCCATAATCAGGTTGCCGGCGATGTCATAGACCCTAGTAGAACAATTGGTGATGGTTGTGCGACAGTTTACTATTGCGTTTAGTTGTTGAGTTGAGCTGATGGGATTAGGAAATAATTTGACCGATATGTTGGTTGTTGATGGAACAGGCATAGTGGATATGGGAATCTGTATCGTGTGCGCTCCTTCAGAGATTGCGGGTAGGATGATGTAGACCAGAAAATCATTCTTCTTGGTCAGGGAGACGTTCATTATACTGCCGTCAATAACGACGGTGTTTGAGGTGATGAACATATTGTCCGGCAGGTGGATGATTAGGGTGGTGTCCTGGGGGACGGCACCGTTGAGGTTGACTTCCAGATATCCGTCCGAAATTTGATAGCGTATGCGGTCAATTTCATTCACAGCTATCATAAATGCGCCCATCTCTCTTGCCCCGTAGAAGATAGCGTGGGGATATTCATTGAAGATGCGCCCCATCATCTCATCAAAGCGCTGGTATGCTTCGGGGGAGTCTTCGTAGAAAGTCTCCACCGGATGGCCGCCCAGAAGGGCTATCTTGTGTTTGTCCAATTGTTGGCCTATCATGGAGAAAGGTCTGCCCCAATCGGTGTCGGGGTGGTAGTCGGACCACCAGCAGGTATTCACGCTGGATATTGTCTTTCCATCCTTGTAGTAGAAGGACATGTAGAATTCATCCAGTCTTTTACCATTATCCAAGAAGATGAAATCGTTATCCAGGATAGCCCATAGCGTGGAGCGGGTATATTTGAATCCGGGAAAACGGACCGCATGGACGGAGCAATTTAACCCTAGAGCATCCATGTCCGATACTATCTTGGCGATCATGTTGGAGTCACGAAATTCATCAAAATAGATAAACTCGTGCTTCAGCAGTTCGTCAAGGTTGGGAGTGTGATGATAGCCGTGGTTGCCCAACTCCACCTGCTTTGCCCAGGGATAATAGTTGTCCCTTATCTTGTGTAGCCAGTCAATGTACTCCTCAGTTGCAAAATCCAACAGCCTGTGGTCTGCGTGGGTCATCCACCAATCATGTGACTCGTCCTCGTAATAGACGGAATCCACCTCAAAAGGTCCTATGCCGTCGGGCAGTATCAGCCAACTAAATCTTAGGCGGGGATATTTGTTCAGTTGTTTTATCATCTCCGAGATCCAGTAGTTTTCGGTGTCGTCTTCGTCCTCCGAAAAACTCCAGGGGTCGTCCTCCGGCGTGTACACGGTGGGAAGCTCATCCCACATGAAAATCAGTGAGGAGTCGTAGCCGGCTTTGTGGGGGGAGAGATAGACCAGCGGTGAGTCGTTGAAGTTGTAGAATTGCCAGGGGTTGAAATCCAGCTCAGTGGGTATGAAGCAGAGAGTCCGGCGTAAGGTCTGACCGGGAGCCATCAAGGAGGCTAAGCGGGGACCGGGAAGGTCGTATATCGGTTCTTCGGAATCTATAAACATTAAGGTGAGATATTTATTTGGAAAGGTTGCAAATGTGGAGTGGTAGGGGTTGGGCTGGACTATCATCAAGCTGACATCTTCGCCGGCTAAGAATATCAACTGGTTGAGGAAGAACTTATCGTCCCCATCGGAGGATAGAGGTGAAAATTTTCCGTCCTTGCTCTGGTTGGTGTAGCTATGGATGTCATAGAAAGGCGAACAATTTATATCGCATTCCAGACCGTAGTCCAGAAGAACCTCGTCGCTAAAGGTGAGGGTGAAGTCTACCCACAGTTGGTTGCCTTTGAGGGTGTAGGTTACCGTGCTTTCTATGGGAACGGGTTCCGTGCCCGGGAAACTGTCGGAGTGGAAGGTGATGGAGGTATTGGAGGTCTTGGTGATGGTGCCCGGTGCGGGAAATGTCTCCCCCGCCTGTAAGCCGAGGAATAGACCCTCTTCAATGAGCTCCACCCATTCACCGGAAGCGGTTTTGTAACGGAGCGAGGAGAGCTGACCGGGCCTTCCAAACTCGCCGTTGGATACGGTAATCTGGATATTGGCGTTGGAGATGGTGTTGGAATCGCTGGAGAGAGTGGTGGTGGTATCGCCTGCCGAACTTACATTGCCGGGTAGAGTTTGGCCGATTGCCACTTCCGATAGGGGCAGGAGGATGAGCAGACATACCGATAGCAAAACCGGGGTGATATTCCTGTTCATATTTTCTCCCTTTTTTAATTCTATGTAGTTAATAAAATCTGATTGCAATATGATGTTATATGTCTTTGATAATTATATATCCTTTTACACCGCTTTTCAAGGGAAATTTTTAATAAAAATTTCACCTTGCCTTAATCCACGGAGAGGGTCTCCAGCACCTCAAAACCAGGGGCAAGCAGTCCCTCAAAATAACCCTTCGCTTCTCCTTCGTCGTCCGCATCAATGTAGGCGACTAATTCTGCAATATAAGCTGTATCTTGGTGTTGAAATAGAAACTGGTATTGACAGCAATACAGGGTCTGCGCCTGATAGTCCTTCTGGGAGGCTCTGTCCCCACCGTGCTGACAGGAGCTGATGCAACATCGCCCCAAGGACCGAAAACCGTATCCCGGGAGTTGATCGTGGTCAGCTTTTCCGTTCCAGAAGTAGCCCCTTGCATCAAGTAGACCGTTGACCCCCACCTCCAGGGGCGTTTGTAGGGGATAGAGAGCCAGGACTATCTCCCCCTCCCGCAAGGAGGCGTCAATTCGGCAGGAGTGCTCCTCCTGCAGGCTCCAGTGGCGGGGGAAGTTGAGGGTGATGCCCCCAGCGGTGGTCACCTCACCCGGTCCCCCAAGGGAGCCGCAAGCGGTGAGGAATATTAGGGCGAGGATGATGCTGTGAAGCCCGATTGTGCAAGAAGGTTTCATTCAAGCATATTCTGGCATCTCCTTTTGCAAATATCAATCAAAACCGAAATCCTCTCAGGAAAGGTTTCAGTGGATGGAATTGCTTTTGCTTATGGATTGGATTGAAAGTTTCCGAAAATTTATCATATAATCAAGATATGGTAAAAAGGGAAAGAGAGGGTGGCAGAAAATCTACTGACTATCCGCACGGCGAGGACCTGCCGGAAATCCCCTTCCATCGCCGACGCTGGTTTTTGATTATGCTTCTCTGTATTCCCCTGGCGATAGCGGGGCTCTTAGCACTCCCTCTCCTGTTTGATGAAAATATACAGTCGGCGGGGGAGATATTGGATGGAGGGGAGGAGTTCCTGGGCAAGAGGGTGGTGCTGGAGGGCTATGTGATAATAGAGGCTCGGCTTTCGGGGACCGACCTGGGCTTGCTGCAACTGTTCGCTCCGGAGCACATAGATGTCATCTTTCCTCCCCAAGCCAGGTGCTCCTTCGTCAGCGGGTATTCGGCTAGGGTGAGGGGTAAAGTAATGAGCGCCCAGCAGCTCTTTGATTATGTGCAGGAGCATTGGGACCTTTCGCCCCGGGAGGTGCTGCTGGAGTTCCTGCCCAGCGAGGAGGAGAGGAGGGTGCAGAAGCTGATACACATCATCCCACCGGATGAATACCTGGATAGCGTGACCCCGATGGTAATCTGGGCTGATACGGTGGTGGGGGTGGAGGAGTGAGGTGGGGAAATATGAAATTTATTATCAAGAATGAAAAAGCGACCCTTTGGAGGTCGCCTTCATCTTTTCTGAGCCGCCCGGGAATCGAACCCGAGACCCTCTGCTTAAAAGGCAGATGCTCTACCGACTGAGCTAGCGGCTCGTCGTCCGAGATGGTTTGATATGTTAGCAAATTTCTTGGATATTGTCAAGGTTTTGTTGTCCAGCTGGTTAATCATTAGCTTGGTTTCCCTTACTTAGAGCTTCGCCTCAGCTACACTCCTCATTTCTCGTCATTATCCTCCCCCTTACTCCAGGTTAGATAAGCGTCAATAAACCGGCTGATTTCCCCGTCCAGCACCCGCTCGGCGCTTGCGGTCTCCACATCGGTGCGGTGGTCCTTGACCAGCTTGTAGGGATGGAGGATGTAGCTACGAATCTGACTGCCGAAATCCACCGCCTTCCGCTCCCCTTTTATCTGTGCCATCTCCTCCTCCTTCTTCTGCTGATAATACTGGAAGAGGCGGGAGCGGAGCACCTGCATGGCCATGGCTTTGTTCTTGTGCTGGGAGCGCTCGTTCTGGCAGGAGGCAACGATGCCCGTGGGTGTGTGGGTGATGCGCACCGCGGAATCTGTGACATTCACATGCTGACCACCGGCACTTGAGGAGCGGTAGGTGTCTATGCGCAGGTGGTCGGGGTCTATCTCCACCTCAATGGTCTCGTCTATCTGGGGGATGACCGAGACCGCAGCGAAGGAGGTGTGCCGTCGGTGGCTGGCGTCAAAGGGCGAGAGGCGCACCAGACGATGCACCCCGTTCTCGCTTGCCAGATAACCGTAAGCGTAAGACCCCTCAATGAGCAAGACCGCATGTCTTAGCCCGGCTTCATCCGCCGGCAGATAATCAACCACGGTTACCTTATATTTATTCTCCTCCGCCCAGCGTTCATACATACGCAGAAGAATCCCCGCCCAGTCCTGGCTCTCCGTTCCCCCGGCTCCCGGGGTGATGGTCATCAGGGCTGGATTTTTGTCGTATTGCCCGTCAAGCAGTTGTCTGGTGCGCATCTGGTTGAGGCGCCGGGCGAGCCCCTCCAGCTTGGTTTGGGCTTCAAGCGCCAGTTCCTCATCCGGGGTGCTCTCTATCAGTTCAATGATGGCTGAAATCTCGCCAAGCTCCCTGGAAAGCTCCTCAAGTGTATCCAGGTCGCCCTGAATCAGAGAAAGCTCCTGGTTTATGCGCCGGGCTTGGTCGGGGTTTTCCCAGATGTCGGGTAGTGCCAGCTTTGCCTGTAGCTCTTCAGCCTGTCGTTGCAGTCTCCGGGGGTCAAAGTAACCCCCTTAGCTCGGCGAGCGTTGAGCCGGCTCTGGCGAACATATCCTGCAGGTTGGTGATGTCGGTCATAATGGTTATCCCTTCTTTGCACTAATTGCGGATTTTAAGCGGCGCTCCCTGAAGGCAGTGACTATGGTCCAGATTATCAACGCTACAGCCAGGGAGATTATGGCGCCGGGAAAGAGCCAGTAGCATCTGGTGTAAAAACTCTTCTCCTCCAGGGGATAGATGGTGGCGTTTATGGTGGCGGAGACCTTCATCCCCCGTTTCTCCACCACCCGACCGTAGGGGTCTATGACCATGCTGATGCCGGTGTTTGCCGCCCGAGCCACCCAGGTGCGGTTCTCCACCGCCCGCAGGACGGCAACCGCGGCGTGCTGAGAGGTGGTGGTGGTGGTGCCGAACCAGGCGTCGTTGGTGATGATCACCAGGAAGTCGGCTCCTGCGGTTATCAGCTCCCGGGACATGGAGGGGAAGATGGATTCAAAGCAGATGAGGGTGCCGAACTCTGCCTTGGGGAAGGGGAAGATGACCATCTCCTCGCCGGCGACAAAATGACCCGCCTCCTCCATTATCCTCGCCAGCAGGGGTATCTCCTCCCCAAAGGGGATATGTTCGCTGAAGGGAACCAGATGCATCTTGTCATACTTTGCCAACTGCTCGCCTGTGGGCGAGAACAGTATGGCTGAGTTTTGGGTAAGGGCTTTGCCCTCCTCAAATTTTCGGGAGGGGATGCCGGCGAAGAAATAGGTGTCAAGCGTTCGGCAGAACTCCTCTATCCGCTCCAGATCCTTGGGGTTGTCCCCCAGATGGAAGGGGACGGAGGTTTCGGGCCAGATGAGCAGGTCCGGTCTTAGGTGGTTAGCCATCCTGGAGAGGGATATGTATTTCTTATAGACTTGCTCCCGATATGTGGCATCCCACTTGATGTCCTGGTCAATATTTCCCTGGACGATTCCCACCTTTATCCCCTCCTGCCTATCCTGGTCCTCATCCAGTGGTTGAATTGCCGCCCGACCGGCGAAGAATACTCCCAGTATAATTACTACCGTTGTGAATAGAAAAGTCAGCTGGCGCTTCCACTTTAAAGAGACCAGGCTCTCATAGACCAGAACATTGATTAGGACGAGTATGAAGGTCACCCCCCCGGGTCCGGTTATGGAGGCCAGCTGTATGAGGGGAAGGAAGTTGGTTTGAGAATAGACCAGGTGGGGAAGGGTGAAGCCGAAGAAGCCCCAGGACATAGCTTCCTCCATAAATGTCCACAAGATGGGAATGGCAAGGAAGCCGGGTATGGGGGTATATTGACGGGCGAGAACGGCGAACAGGGCGAAAAGGGCATAGAAGAGGGCCAGGTAGGTGATGAGCAGGAAGTAGCCGTAGAAGGTGATGGAGATGATTGAGTATAGCAGTAGGGCGCAGAAGTGGAGTCCGAAGAGGAAGCCGGCACCGAAGGCTTGAGTGGGGGTTCGGTTCTGGAGGGCGTAAAGCAGGGGTAGTAAGCCGATCCAAGCCAGGGGGAAGAGATTGAAGAAGGGGAAGGCGAAGGTGAGCAGAAAGGCACTGAAGACCACATATCCCAGGGAAGGTGGTTTATCGCTGCTGTTAATTGGGGCTTGTATGTTTAAAGAAGCCATATATTCGGAATTTTTTGGAGAAGAGGACCGTTTTATCTGCTAAATGAGAATGAAGGATATTGAAATCAAGAGAAAGATTGGACAAAAAGGGTAAAAAAGCTATAAATAACTCTTGACAATCGGGGGTTGTTATGATATAGTGATATATTAAATCTCAGCACGCTACCACATTTTAGTGGTATGTATTAATAGGTTGTAAACGAACTTATAGTTTAATGTGATTTAACGGTCAATTGTTCTAATCTTAATTTCGCACTAATAGTTCAAAAAAGAAAACTGAAAGGGAGGATTGATGGCTAGAACCTACATCAAATGGAGCAAGGATAAAGTAGTCTCTCACATTAAGGAGATTGAAAGGAAGAAGCAACCGCTAACCGTCAAGCATGTCTCAAAAAACTACACTGCGCTCTATAGCGCCGCCTTGCGCTACTTCGGGCATTGGTCTGATGCGGTCAACGCCGCCGGCATTGACTACAATAGCATTCGCAGGCGGAGTCGTCAAGAGGCTATTGCCAAGATAACCAAGTGGAACCAACGGAGGATAATTGGCGAAATTAAGAAGATTCCGAAGAATAAGCTGTGGTTCGTATACAAGACCCACCAAGCGCTACATTCTGCAGCTCGTCGTGAATTCGGCACCTGGCGGAGCGCAGTGGAGTTCGCCGGATACAATTACGATGAGATCAACGAGCTGGCAAATACCAATTACACCCCCTGGACCGAGGAGAAGATAGTCCGTATGGTCCTGGAGATTCCCCAAGAGCGTCTCGGATACGGACATATCACCAAGAATAACATCCTTCTCTACTCCGCAGCCTATCGCCGTTTCGGCAATTGGGCAAATGCCCTCAAAGCCGCAGGTATAGACCCCAAGATTATTGAGAGTTGTCGCTCGGATAAGCGCTGGGATGAGAAGAAGATCATAGAAGAGATAAAGCGCCTGCACGCCGAGAAGTGCGACCTATCCTCGGGCTATATGCAGCGCCACCACTCCGGGTTATTCTCCGCCGCTTATCGCCGATTCGGTGGTTGGGGTAAGGCTATTGAAGAAGCCGGGCTGGATTATAGCGATGTTATGCGCATAAAGTCCCGCCGCTACGCCTCCAAATGATTGAAGGAGTTTCATTCAAACCCCGCATCGGATTTGACGGTGCGGGGTTTTCGCTTGGAGAGGTGAGGGGAAGCATTTTGATTGACAGCGTAGTCGGGAGATGTTATTTTGTGACTTATAGGGCACCTCGCTTGCATTTTTTTTGCCCGGGAGAGTTTGTGAAATTTTGGACAGAATGGGGATTACATTAATTGCATGAAAGGGGAAGCGATGACCGAGAAGTTAGCCGCCGGTGAAATTATTAATAAACTCCGCCGACATATGCTGGTTGACGGCTTTGATAGCCTAGTAGTTGACCTGAGCAGAAGCCACGGCTCCTACCTGGTTGATGAGGTGAGCGGAGACGAATATCTGGATTTCTTCACCTTCTTCGCCACCACCCCGCTACGTTATGACCACCCCAAGCTCCATTCACCAGAGTTTTTGGAGGCTGTCTCCCGGGCATCGGTCCATAAAGTCACCAACTCCGACTTCTACACCGTGGAGATGGGCGAGTTCGTCAGGGCTATGGAGGAGATAGCCATGAAGGATGACCTGACCCGTCTCTTCTGCATCTCCGGTGGGGGCTTGGCTGTGGAGAATGCCTTCAAGACCGCCTTTGACTGGAAGGCGAAGAAGAACATAGAACAGGGTATCTGGAAGGGGAGCTGGAAGGAGCTGGACCGCAAAGAGGCGAACCAGCTCAAGGTGCTGGGCTTCAAGGAATCCTTCCACGGTCGCACCGGTTACACCCTCTCCGTCACCCAGACCTACGACTTCCGCAAGTGGGCTATGTATCCCAAGTTTGATTGGCCCCTGTTTGACAACCCCAAGCTCACCTTTCCCCTCACACCCCAATCCCTCGCCGAGACGAAGGAACTGGAGCGGAGGGTGGTTGAGGAGATCAAGGAATACATCGCCAAGTGGCCCCATCATGTCGCCGCCATGATAATAGAGCCCATACAGGCTGAGGGGGGGGACAATCACTTCCGGGACGAGTTTTTCGTCTCCCTTCGCCGGCTGGCGGATGAGTTTGAGTTCATGCTCATCTACGATGAGGTGCAGACCGGGATGGGACTGACCGGCAAGTTCTGGTGCTGGGAGAACTTCGGCGGGGAAGCCCGCCCGGATATCCTAGCCTTCGGCAAGAAATTTCAGGTCTGCGGTATCCTGGTGGGAGATAGGGTGGAGGAGGTCAAATTCAATGTCTTCACCACTGAGGTTGATGAGAGTATGGGGATGGCGCCCGGCGTGCACCGCCTCAACTCCACCTGGGGGGGCAATCTGGCGGATATGGTGCGAGCCACCTACTATCTGCGCATAGTGGAGGAGGAGAAGCTGGTGGAGAATTCGGCTAGTATGGGCGAATACCTGCTGGGTAGCCTTGAGGAGCTGGAGATGGAGTTTGATGAGGTCTCAGGCGCCAGAGGAAGGGGGCTGATGTGCGCCTTTGACATGCCCACCAACGCCGAGCGGGACAGACTGTTCGGCGAGCTTATCAAGAATAAACTGCTCGTCCCCAAATGCGGTGAGCGGACCATCCGCTTCCGCCCCCATCTGGATGTGACCAGGGAGGACATAGACAAGGGGCTGGGGATAATCAGGGAGACGCTGGTGGGGATGAAATAGTTATTTATTGTATAATGATGATATTCTGTGGCGGAGAGTTTAACTCTCCGCTACATCGGTTAAAATAGGAGATTGGGGAAAACTAGTTCCTGGAATTAGGTTAGAGTTAGAACAAGAAATCCTTTATCTTGTCCATAAGTTCTTGTGACCAATAAATTCTCCATTTAGCAGCTTCCCAGGAAACGTCGAATAGTGGTGCGATTTTGGTTCCAACTATTTGAGCAAACATTTTCTCTGTTTCGGCTGACAGCTCAAGTATATGAATCTTAGCTTCTTCAAATTGGAATTTCATTTCTTCTAAAGCATTATCAATAGCTTTTGATGCGAGTTTTTTGGGGATCAAAATTTTCCCAGCCATTGAATCAGCCTGTAAATCAAGCCTTTTTTTAGTCTTTTCAGGGATTGATTCGTAAAAAGTACACCATTCTTCGAAATTTTGGAAATCTGCGATCTCAATAACATTTTTGTGGAGGAGAAAATGTGAGCATTCATGAGCAACTGAGAATCTATATCTCACTTCAACATCCCAAGATCTTTTGGATATATAAATTGTTTTCATGTCCTTTGACAAGCAAGAATCAATACTTAGTCTTTGCAAGTCAATTTTACTTTCTATGTCTATTCCAAGGTCTCTTTCAACGATTAAATCAATTGGGATTTTAGGTGTTTTCTGGTCCCAATACTGATTTAAAAAATGCTCAGCTCTTTTTTCGATCTCGTCGTTTTCCATGTATGGAACTAGACTTTCCCAATCTATGGCCATCTTTAATCACCTATTATGATTTTTTCGAGCTCCTTTAGTTTCTCTCTACCTAGCTTTTCCCCTCTAAGGGTCCTGAAAATTACCGGTAACATCTTCACTGCGTTTTCATCTTTAATCAGCTCACTTGGAATTTTCCCCTGGGCAATACTTGCCAGGTCCATAAACAATGACCATTCATCAGAATCAGGAGAAATTTCTAGGTTTCTTGCGTATTCTTCTAGTTTTTCCTTAGAAGAAGGTGGTGCCAACAAACCTCGTTCCATTTTGCTTGTGTTTCCAGGGTCGTAACCAAATTCCTTGCAAAATGAACGCAGTGAATAACCAGCGAGCAATCTCCTTTCTCTAAAAAATTCTCCGAAATTCTTTGACCGCAACTGATCGGGGTTCATCTTTTCTCCTTTTTTTAACATTCATTTCAAACTGAATGTTGTAATAATTATACAACATCTAGAATTTGTTGTCAAGAGAAAAATTTAGAAAATTTGTGTTTTTTGCATTTACCTTTTCCCCTTGCCTCAAGCCCCTACCTGTCTTATCATTGTAGGGGCTGTTATATTCGTCCTATCATTTGAATTCTATGGGGAGTTTGAGCTTTGGCAGACGAGGAACAGGAACAGATCACCGTCCGCAAGGAGAAGCTGGAGAGAATCCGCCGGTTGGGCGTTGAGCCCTATCCCACCACCTGTCAGTGCACCCACAGCCTGAAGGAGCTGAGGGAGAAGTTCGCCGAGCTGGTGAAGGCTGAGCGGGAGGTCTCCGTCGCCGGGCGAGTCTCCACCGTCCGCAGTCACGGCAAGACCTGCTTCCTGGATCTGGTCGGCGGTGAGGGGCGTATCCAGGTCTATCTGCGCCAGGATAACCTCTCCGACCGGGAGTGGGAGCTTCACGGGCTTCTGGACATCGGCGACATCATCGGGGTGAGCGGAACCCCTATGGTCACCAAGACCGGTGAAGAGACCATTCTGGCGAAGACCCTTATCTTTCTGACCAAAGCCCTGCGCCCCCCGCCGGTTGTGAAAGAGACGACCGATGAGAGCGGGAAGAAGACCCTGCACGACGCCTTCAGCGACAAGGAGGCACGCTACCGCCAGCGCTATCTGGACCTGATGGTCAACCCGGATGTGCGTCGGCTCTTCCGCACCCGGACTCGCATAATTGAGGAGATGCGTAGCTTCCTTGACCTGCGGGGCTACCTGGAGGTGGAGACGCCGGTGCTGCAGCCGATATACGGCGGAGCCAGCGCCCGTCCCTTCACCACCTATCACCACGCCCTGGATATGAACCTCTATCTGCGTATCGCCGATGAGCTCTACCTCAAAAGGCTGATAATCGGGGGCTTCAACAAGGTTTATGAGCTCTCCAAGGACTTCCGCAACGAGGGGATAGACCGCCTGCACTATCCGGAGTTCACCCAGCTGGAGCTATACGAGGCATACAGCGACTACAACGGGATGATGGAGATATTTGAGCAACTTTTAGTTCACATCGCGGATACCGTCTTCGCCACCAAGGATTTTGAGTTTGATGGTGAGAGGTTCACCATCCAGCCACCATTTGAGCGGCTCTCCATACCCGAGGCACTCTCCGGGAAGCTGGGTTTGGATGTGATGGAGGCGAGCGCCAAGGACCTGTTTTCCGCTTGTAAGAGACACAAGCTGGAGGTGGAGGGCGGATGGGAGTGGGAGGAATATTTCAATGAGCTGGTGGAGGGGCTTTTGGAGCCGAATATCAAACAGCCCACTTTCCTGGTTGATTTTCCCCAGAGACTCTCCCCGCTGGCTAAGCCCAGAGCCGACGACCCCCGTTTGGTGGAACGCTTTGAGCCCTTCATCATGGGCGTGGAGCTGGGCAACGCCTTCACCGAGCTGAACGACCCCGTTTTGCAGAGGGCAAACTTTACCGCTCAGGAGTCCCTGCGGGCAAAGGGGGATGAGGAAGCCCAGGCGATGGACGAGGACTTCATCGTCGCCCTGGAATATGGCATGCCCCCCACCGGTGGTATGGGAATCGGGGTGGATAGATTGGTGATGGTGCTCACCGACAACCCGCAGATTCGGGAGACCATCCTTTTTCCTCAGCTAAGACCGAAGTAGGAAATTCATATTGTGGTATAGATTTTGCCCCGTTATTTGTGTGAGAGCGAATTCTTTAATCGCCCGGCATGCTTTGGTCTGTCTATAAGATAAAGGCGGACTTCCCCTTGAACCTATTTCACCTATTCGTAGCCCGGCGCCACCTGTGGGCACGCAGGAAGCAGGCTTTTCTCTCCCTGGTAACATTCATCTCCATCTCCGGAGTGGTGGTGGGGGTGATGGCTCTGATAATCGTCATGGGGATAATGAACGGCTTTGAGCAGGACCTGACCGAGAAGATACTGGGCAATCGTGCCCATGTGGTGGTCAACAACGCCGCCCAGGAGGGGGTAAGCGACCCCCAATGGGTGATGGATATCGCTATGTCCCTGGACCATGTGGTGGCGGCTACTTCCTATGTCATCACCGAGGGGATATTGACCACCCGCTGGAACACCAAGGGCGTCCTGTTGCGGGGGATAGACCCCGAGACCGCACCCCAGGTATATAACATTGAGGATACTCTCATCAAGGGGGGGTTGAACTTTGATCTGGAGGGGGTCATCCCCCATCAGAAGGAGAAGATGTTTCGTCCCGAGGGGGGGATTGTGTTGGGGGTGGTTCTGGCGGATTATCTGGGAGCGGACCTGAACGATATCGTAACCGTATCTCTACCAACGCAGACCTGGTCACCGCTCAGACCGATTGGCACCGTGGATGCCAACTTCCAGGTGGTGGGTATCTTTGACAGCGGAGTGCTGGAGTTTGACATGGCTACCGCCTATCTGTCCCTGGAAAAGATCCAGGAGATGATGGGGCTTGAGGGACTGGTCAACGGGGTGGAGATAAAAGTGGACGATATCTATAGGGCGGAGGAGGTGGCTGAGAAGCTCCAGCAGGAGCTACCCTCGCCCCATCTGGTGCAGTGGTGGAAGGAGACCAACCGCACCATCTTCATTGTGATGCTTCTGGAGAAGGTGGTGATGTTCATCATTCTGGCGCTGATAGTGCTGGTGGCGGCGCTGAACATCGCCGGCTCGCTGTTGATGACGGTCATAGAGAAGACCCGGGACATAGGGATACTCCGTTCTATCGGCGCTACCAAGAGGATGATACGGGCAATCTTCATCTGGGAGGGAACTCTGGTGGGGGTTATAGGCACCTTCCTGGGGGTGATTTTGGGCTTGGTCGGCGCCTTTGTGCTGGAGAGGTATTTTACCACTATAATGCCGTCCAGCATTGTGCGCTATTTCCAGGAAAGTTACTATCTAGAAACCCTGCCGGTTTCGGTATCCGTCCAGGATGTGGTGGTAATCGCTCTGGCGGCGATGGCTATCAGCGTTCTTGCCACCCTCTATCCGGCGGTTATCGCCTCTCGCTTGAACCCGGTGGAGGCTATCCGCTATGAGTGACGGCAAAAAAAGAGAGCAATCCGCAGCGGTGGTTCTGGGGGAGGAGCTCTACAAGAGTTTCCCCTCCGGGGAGGGCGAGCTTGAGGTGCTTAAGGGACTTTCCATCTCCATCTATCCCGGCGAGTTGGTGACTCTGGTGGGACCTTCCGGCTCCGGCAAGTCCACACTACTGCACATCCTGGGAATGCTGGATAGACCCACCAGGGGAAGGGTGGTGATCGGCGGTGAGGAGGTGTGGAAGTTGAACGATGTGGAGCGTTCCGCCCTTCGCAATCGGCGGGTGGGCTTCGTCTTCCAGTTCCATCACCTTCTGCCGGAGTTCACCGCCCGGGAAAACACGATGATGCCTTTGATGATTAAAGGTCTGCCCAGGAAGGAAGCGGAGGAGAGGGCGGATGAGATGTTGGCTTTGCTGGGTTTGGATAAGCGAGCCGACCACTATCCCAGTCAGCTCTCCGGCGGGGAGGCACAGCGGGCGGCTGTGGGTAGGGCGGTGGTCGGTGAGCCGGATGTGGTTTTGGCTGACGAGCCCTCCGGCAATCTGGATACCGCTTCAAAGGAGATGTTGCACCAGCTCATCTTTCGCCTCAACAGGGAGATGGGGATGACCTTTCTAATTGCCACCCACAACGAGGAATTGGCGGCAAAGGGCGAGCGTATCTTCCAGCTCTCCGAGGGTGTGGTCTATGAGGAGGTGGACTGAGCGGATGCCCTGTGACAGTTGTGGATATTCAAAGACAGTGGCAAATATAGAGCGGGAGATAGACGGCAAGAATGTATGCGTAGAACTTTGCGAAAGATGCTTGTTGGAAGGCTCTCCCCGGAATGATAACTGGCTCAGGGATATCCTTGCCCGAAAGGAAAGGGGCGATAGAAAAGCGCGAAGTGATGTATGTCCTAACTGCGAGATGACCGAGGATGAGATTGGTTCCGAGAACCGACCCGGTTGTAGCACTTGCTACGAATTCTTTGAATCGGTGATTGAGAAGTTGATCAGGGAATCCCAGCAGGGAGAAAAGAAGCATAAAGGCAAAAAGCCAGGGCAAAGCGTTTAGCATTTTTTTGGATTACCTTGACGGGAACGGTTCGTATATGGCGTATGTTTGAAGGTATGGGAGGATGGAACCTTTGGAAAAGTTGATTGATTCCCATCGCTTGTATTACAAAGGCGAGGAAGACCCGGCGGTCAATTCCTGCAGGGTCAGGCTGGCGCGCAACCTTTCCGAGCACTTCTTTGTCTCCCGGATGGGGATAGACCAGAGGAGGGACCTTTTAAAGAGTGTGTCTGAAACCATATTAGCCAAGCTGGGCGGCGATTTCCGTCTGCTCACCCGGGATAATACTAAAGTGGAAGAGCGCCGGCTTCTGGAGGAGCTCAACCTCATCCCGGAGAAGTTCTTTGACCCCGACGGCTATAGGGGGATCATCATCGGCGGAGGAGCGGTAAGTATCCTGATAAACGAGGAGGACCATATACGCATACAAGCCTTCTGTAGCGGTAAAGCCCTGAGTGAGCTATACAGGATGGCTTTGAAGGTAGACGAACTCATGGAAGGGGTTTTGGGTAAGGTGGCGTTCAGCAAGCGCTGGGGATACTTGACCGCCTGCCTCACCAATGTGGGCACCGGGCTTAGAGCCTCGGTGATGGTTCATCTGCCCGCCCTGAGTTTGACCAAGCAGATTCCTAAGTTGACCAACGCTTGTCGGGCTCTGGGATACACCATTCGTGGACCCCACGGTGAGGGGAGCGACCTGGCTGGGAATCTGTATCAACTCTCCAACCAGAGGACTCTGGGGTTGTCCGAGGAGGAGATAATCAGCGGAGTCATCCACATGGCTGACAGGATGGGGGGGTTTGAAGGGGATTGTCGCCGACAGCTTTTGGGGGCGATGAGGGAGGTTATGGAGGACAAGGTCTTTCGTGCTTTGGGGGTTGTAAACAGCGCTCGCATGATAAGCTCCGGGGAAGCGGCGGGACTGTTGTCAGCGATCAGGTTGGGTTTGGAATGGAAGTTTTTTGACGGGGCACCCAAGGTTCCCATAAACGAGCTACTGGATAATATCAAGCCGACTCATCTAAGTAGGTTGTATGGTGAGAAGATAGGCGGTAGAGATGCGGCGCAGAGAAGGGATGTCCTCCGTGCCCGGTATTTGCGGGAATCGCTTAAGGATATAAAGACCGCCTTATCAAATTAGCTTGATTTTGGGGTTAATAACTGGTATATTTATAGGGGGTTTTCCCCACCAGCGATGTTTTGAATGCAGGAAAGGAACCGGGTTTTTCTATGTTAGAGAGATTTACCACAAGAGCGAGAAAGGTGATAGTGCTTTCCCGGGAGGAAGCTGAGCGCTTCAATCACAACTATCTGGGAACGGAGCACATTCTCCTTGGTCTGGTCAAAGAGGCGGAAGGGATTGCTGTAGGTGTAATGCAGAACATGGGGGTAAGTCTGGAGGAGCTCATATCTCAGGTGGAGAGCCTGCTTACTCGTGGAGAGACCAAACCTCCCAAGGAGATCGCCTTCACCGCTCAGGCGCGCAAAGTCTTTGAGCTGGCCTGGGAGGAATCCCAGATGATGGGTCACAACTATGTGGGCACCGAACATCTGCTTCTGGGACTGCTGCGGGAGGGCGGGGGGATTGCAGCTACGGTATTGAAGAAGATGGGAGTGACTTTGGAAAGCTTGCGAGAGGAGATAATGACCCTTCTGGGTGGCGAGGCTCCTTCCAGTCGGCGGGGTATAGCCAAGGGAAGCCACCGAAGTAAGAGCAAGACCCCAGCCCTTGATGAGTTCAGCCGGGACCTGACCAAGCTTGCCCGGGAGGGGAAGTTGGATCCCATTATCGGTCGCAGTGATGAGATGGATCGGTTGGTGCAGATTCTCTCCCGGCGCAAGAAGAACAATCCGGTTTTGATAGGCGAGCCCGGCGTGGGGAAGACCGCTATTGTGGAAGGTCTAGCCCAGCGCATCATCAACAAAGAGGTTCCCTCCAGCCTGCAGAAGAAGCGCTTGCTGACCATAGACCTTGCCGGAGTGGTGGCGGGGACAAAATATCGGGGGCAGTTTGAGGAACGGCTCAAGGCGATAATCTCGGAGATTACCGCAACTGAGGGCATAATCATCTTCATAGACGAACTGCACACGATTGTGGGTGCCGGCGCCGCCGAGGGGGCTATAGATGCCTCCAATATGCTCAAGCCACCTTTATCCCGGGGGGAGTTACAGTGCATCGGGGCGACCACCCTCAATGAATATAGGAAGTATATTGAGAAGGATGGGTCGCTGGAGCGGCGCTTCCAGACCATTATGGTGGATGCGCCCACCACCGAGGAGACCAAGGAGATAATTAAGGGGTTGAGTAGTAAGTATGAGGCTCACCATCTGGTGGAGATAAGCGATGAAGCAATAGGCATGGCGGTCAGGCTTGCCGACCGCTATATTAGCGACCGCCACCTGCCGGACAAAGCCATAGATGTCGTTGATGAGGCTCAGGCAATGGTTCGCCTGCGCAACGAGCTGGTCTCACCGGAGGCAGAGGAGTTGATGGAGAATATCCGCCGGGTGTCCACCAAGTTGGATGAGGCAGTAGCCCGGCAGGATTATGAGACCGCCACCACCTTGCGCGACGAGGAGCGTTCCTTGCGCAAAAAACTTAATACCCTTATGAAGGGCTTGGCGCTTGAGGAGGGTGATAGGAAGATACTGACCGCTGAGGATGTAGCCGTAGTGGTCTCCAAGTGGACCGGCATTCCCCTTGCCAGGCTGGAGATGGGCGAGCATCAGCGACTGTTGAATATGAAGGAGGCAATACACAAGCGGATTATCGGACAGGATGAGGCGGTTGATGCGGTCACCAGAGCCATTCGCCGCTCCCGAGCCGGAGTCAAGGACAGTCGCCGTCCCATCGGCTCCTTCCTCCTCCTGGGACCGACCGGGGTGGGAAAGACGGAGCTTGCCAAGGCGCTTGCCGAGTTCCTCTTTGATGACGAAGAGGCGATGGTGCGCATTGATATGAGTGAGTATATGGAGCGCTTTGCGGTCTCCCGTCTGATAGGCGCCCCTCCGGGCTATGTGGGCTACGAGGAAGGTGGTCAACTGACCGAGAAGGTTCGCCGGCGGCCATATGCGGTGGTTCTTTTAGACGAGATAGAGAAAGCCCATCCGGATGTCTTCAACATTTTATTGCAGATACTTGAGGACGGACGGCTGACCGACAGCTTCGGCAGGGTGGTCAGCTTCCGCAATGTGGTGCTTATAATGACCTCCAATATCGGCGCCAGGGAGATAAGGGACGGCTCCACCATCGGCTTCCAGTCCTCCGACGCCCAGCTGACATATGAGCGGATGAAGGAGACGGTTTTAGGGGAGGTAAAGAAAATCTTCAACCCCGAGTTCCTCAACCGCCTGGATGAGGTCATCGTCTTCCACGCCCTGGACCGTGACCACCTCACCGCCATCGTGGACTTGATGGTTGCTCAGGTCTCCGAGCGGTTGGTGGAGCACTCCATCACCATCACTCTGACCGAAGAAGCCGTAGATTTTATTATTGAAGAGGGCTTTGACCCCCAGTATGGTGCCCGACCGCTCAGGCGCACTATCCAGAAGCAGATTGAGGACCCGCTGTCGGAGCTGATACTGAAGAAGGAGGTTGGTGAGGGGGCTAACCTGATACTGGAGCTGTCCGGAAGCGAGCTGGTCTTCCGGGAGGAGGCGCCCATGACCGGGGCGAGGAAGTAGGTGGGGTTTTCAGATTGGACTATGATTATGAGGAGAGATAAAGCATGAAACAAGATAAGGACCTTGCTGAATTTAAAGGTGAAACCGAGGATGAAATCATAGAGATCAGGGATATTTCAGACGAAGAAGCGAGGGAAGAGATCCTAAAATTATTGTTGGATGGAAAAGAAGTCGTATATTTAAGTGATATTATAGATAGATTGAAACTTGATTTAGAACAAGCCCATAGGGTGTGTTTGGAGTTAATAGATGAAGAGAAGGTTTATGTTCCCGAGGAGTGATTTATGGCTATTTATTATAAGGTGAGTATTCATCCGAAGCAAGTAAGCGTGATAATTTATGCATCTAACTTAAAGGATTTTTTTAATGGCTGCGCCTGATATTGTTTTAGGACTTATTGAAAGAATCCGTAGAAACCTACCGCTTTATAGCGCTACTGGATACGATGAAATCCAGTTTCGGTCCGAGTTTATAGACCGTTTTTTTGAAGCCCTAGGCTGGGATGTTGATAATAAGGCTGGGGCTTCACCTGTTTATCAAGAAGTTGTTCGCCACTACGGGACAGAAGTAGAGGGATTGAAAAAGACCGCAGATTACGCATTCAGGGTAGGTGAGAGGGTTAAGTTCTTTGTTGAGGCTAAAAGACCAGGTGTCCGGCTTAAGAACGACCCTGGACCAGCCTACCAACTTCGCGAATATGCCTATTCGCAACAGCTTCCACTATCAGTCCTCACAGACTTTGAGGAATTTGCTGTTTACGATGGAAGGGTTAAGCCGAGCAAAAAAGACCTAGCGGCTAAAGCGCGTGTGATGTATTTAACTTACGAGGAATACAATGACCGCTGGAAAGAGATTAAAGCTATCTTCTCACGCGACGCTATTTGGCAAGGCGCATTTGATAAATTTGCCGAGGAGAATAGGGGCGGAAAACATGAGCCGCTAAACAAGTCATTCTTAAATATGTTGAACAAGTGGCGGGAAGATCTAGCCAGAAATGTAGCTAACCGCAACCGCAACTTAGGTTTAGATAAACATGAACTAACCTGGGTAGTGCAGATGGTCCTTGACCGTTTAATTTTTCTTCGTGTAGCAGAAGACCGTAACATAGAAGAATCAGGGCGTTTGAGTAATATTGCTGATGGAGAAGGTGTCTACTCAAATCTTATAAAAATATTCTATGAAGCTGATGACAGATATAACTCTGGGCTTTTTCATTTCCTTGAAGAGAAGGGTCGTTCCACAAAGCCGGACGAGCTGACGCCTAAAATCAGAATAGACGACATGGTTTTGCGTAGAATAATAAAAGAGCTCTACGACAGCCCATTCAATTTCGCATTGGTCCCTGTAGAGATACTAGGACAGGCATATGAGCAGTTCCTAGGAAAGACCATAAGGCTTACAGAAACCGGTGTGGTGAAGTTTGATGAAAAACCGGGATACAGAAAAGGAGAGGGTGTCTATTACACACCCCAATATATTGTAGATTACATCGTAGAGAATACAGTAAGTAAGCTATTGAAGAAGTGCAGTAGACCTTCGGACGCCGCAAAACTGAGGATACTAGACCCGGCGTGCGGATCCGGCTCTTTCCTTCTTGGTGCATATCAACGACTATTGGACTGGCACCTTGATTGGTATTTTAAAGATGGGCATGAGAAACACCGTAAAAAACTTGTACCTGATGGCACAAGCTGGCGCCTTAACATCAACGAAAAGAAGCGGATTTTAAAGAACAACATCTACGGAGTAGATATAGACGAACAAGCTGTAGAGGTTACCAAGCTTTCTCTTCTTTTAAAAGCTATAGAGGGTGAAAGCCGTGAGTCTGTAGGCGCCCAGCTGAAGTTATACAAAGAACGAGCCCTGCCGGACCTTGGACATAACATCAAGTGCGGGAACTCGCTCATCGGACCGGACTTCTATGAGGGCAAACAGATGAGCTTGCTCTCGGACGAGGAGCGGTTACGCATAAACCCCTTTGACTGGGAAGCGGAGTTTGGGGAGATAATGGAGCCCCGCCCCGCCTATGGTGGGGCAAAGGCGGGGTTTGATGCGGTGATAGGCAATCCGCCGTGGGGTAGCAAAGAGGTCTTAAAAGAAGATGAAATAAACTATTTTGAAAAAAAGATGGGCATTAAGAGGATGAATTTGAACATATTTGCGGTTTTTCTTACTTTGAGTTGTGAAAAAATAGTTAAGAGGAAAGGTGTTGTAGGTTTGCTGATACCAAAGAATTATATTAAGACTTCTGCATATCATGAGAATAGAAGAAATATATTAATGAATTATTTTATAAACTGCATTACAGACCATGGAAAATTCCCAGGAGTTGCGCAGGAAGCAGTTAGCATTTATATAAGCGATGAATCGAAGAGCGATTATAAAATAAATAGACTATCTTTTAGGGATGGTGTCTTGGAAGATATTGGTTTCCTTACAAAAAAAGTAGTTATGAAAGAACCAGAAAATATAATATCTTTGACGCTTGATATGAATTTTGTATGTATATTTAACAAAATAGATAAAATATCAATTTCTTTAGGTGATATATGTAAGGTTGGGAGGGGAATGGAACATGGTAGGACTGGTAATATTATAAAATGCAAAAATTGTAAATTATGGTTCGAAAAACCTGGAAAAGCTAGTATTTATAAGCCGGAATATGTATGTCACCATTGCAGGAATGAATCACCTAGAAGTAGATATTTAGAGAAGGTCTTTATTCACAAGATAGAGCGATGTTCGTTATCTGAGAATATTTCCCCGTTATTGGTTGGAAATGACATTGACAGATATGTTCATAAGTCAACTAAATATGTTGTAGAAAAAGACATACCTGGTATTGATTATAAATCTGAATTACATTTAGGTGACAAGATATATTTTATAAGAATTTCAAAGAACCTTAGAGGAAATATTGATAGGGATAACACACAAAGCCTGAATGCGTTAAATATTGTAAAAGTAAGAAATGGTCATAAATATGCGCTAGAATACATTCTCGGTATATTAAATTCTAGTTTGATAAATATATATTTTGAACAGAGGTATACATCAGGAGCTGATTTGACTGTAAGAATATCTAATAAAATCATGAGGAATCTGCCCATCCGCACCATTGATTTTGATGACCCGGAGGATGTCAAAATGCACGACCGGATGGTTTCGCTGGTAGAGGACATGTTGGAGTTGCACAAGAAGCTGGCGAAGGCGAAGACGCCCCCCACACAAAAATCCATAAAGCGCCAGATAGACGCCACCGACAGGCAGATAGACAACCTTGTCTATGAGCTCTATGGGCTGACCGAGGAGGAGATAAGGGTGGTGGAGGGGGAAATCGGTTAAAACTGGCAAAAGCTTGGCTTATACAAAAGGAGGATGTATGAAATTCGAAATTAAAGTCACCGTGCCCGAGGTTAAAATCGACTTAAAATGCCCTAAATGCGGGCATATATTCCAAGAAAAAATTAGGGAAATCAAACCGGGCCGTATTAAAACATGTCCTCATTGTGGCGTTACCATAGAATATAAAGGGGATGATTTAAGTAAAGTACAAACGGAATTAGACAAACTAAAGAAAATAGGTCATTAACTTAGTTAGGGCTAGCTTAGCCCGCCCCTACAAGTATGGTGGCGCTGGTGGAGGATATGTTATAGTTGCACAAGAAGATGGCGTCCGCCCTCACCGACCACGAGCGCTCCGCCCTCAATAGGCAGATAATCGCCACCGACAAGCAGATAGACGCATTGGTCTATGAGCTGTATGGGCTGAGTGAGGAGGAGATAAGGGAAGTGGAAGATATTTAAAAAATCGGCTGAACATAAAGGCTCTAAGTGCATATTAACAGATGGTGTTTTTTGTGTTATAGATATTCCTTTGAAAAGTTATATGAAGCAGCCAGAGTTTAAAACCTAATTCCATCGCCCGGGGCTTATACCCCCGGCTTTTTCATTCCCCCTTGCAATTTCCGTCTGATATGTTAATATCCTCCAAAAAGCTAAAAAACACCTCAAATGGGGAGAATCTTATGGCTGAACTCAAATCCATGGAGTGCAAGAACTGCGGGGCGCAGGTCTTTTTTGACATCCAGCAACAGGTGATGAAGTGTGACTTCTGTGGCTCCACCTATCTGGTGGAGATGGACCCCGGAGAGGGGTTACCCGGCGAGGGGGAGTCTATCCTGCTCTTCTCCATTGATGAGCGCAAGGCTCGGGATATATTCAATGCCTGGACCAAAAAGGGTTTGTTCAAGCCCGGCGAACTGCACAAAGCCCTGTGGCGGGAGAAGGTGGAGGGAACTTATATCCCCGCCTACAACTTCCGCTTCACCGCCAAAACTTATTGGGCTGGGGACCGCAAGCGGACCCGAACCCGCACCATTACCGGTCGGGACGGCAAACAGAGGACTACTACCGAGACCGAATGGATTCCCCGCTCCGGCAGCTGGGAACATCCTTATGACATGTTCATTCCCGCCTCCGCCGGACTCACCTTTGAGGAGGTGGAGGCAATAGCCCCCTTCAAGCTGGAGTCGGCACGTCCCTTCTCCACAGAATATATCGCCGGCTATAAGGGGGAACGACCGACCATTGACGAGAATACCGCCTGGTCAAAGGCTCAGGAGGAGTGCCGGCAGGACGAGCGCAGCCGGGTGAGCTCCGAGGTGGAGCGTATAAACACCCTGGATGTCAACTTCACCGATAGACTGGTCAAGATGGTCTATCTGCCGGTGTGGATTTTCGGCTATCGCTACAAGGACAAATACTTCAAAGCCCTCATCAACGGTTTGACCGGCAGGATTTGGGGCAAGAAGCCGGTCTCGCTAATCAAGGTGCTCCTGGCGGTGGGAATAGTGGTGCTGGTCATAGCGGTCATCGTCGCCTTGATAGTCGCCACCAGGGGGTGATGTGGCTCAGACAACGGATTAAGCTTCATCGGCTCCCCCCCTTCGGTGAAAGCGATGGGCTTACTTTTTGAATTTGTGCGGTGGTTGTGATAATATTTCATTATCTTCAGGAGGAAAATACTCAAGGAGTGAATATGCCCAAAAAACAGGAACCTAGAAAGCCTGCACCAAGTATGCGAGCTAAATTATCGCCGGAGGTGGCAGACGGCATCTATGTCAATGTCGCCAATGTCATCTTCTCTGGAGTGGAGTTCATCATTGATTTTGGTCGGGTGGTGCCCGGTAAATCGGAGTTTTCCATCCTCTCCCGCATAATCACCAATCCCGCACACGCCAAACAACTGGCTGTAGTATTGAAGGACAATGTGCAGCGCTATGAGGCTAAGTATGGCGAGATTAAGATGGGGAAGATGGAGAAAGAGGGGGAAAAGATTGGGTTTTAGAGCTTATGGTAACTTGGTAGGCTGAGCGTTATCATGTGCAGGCGTAATCTATTCATACCCGATAAGATGGCTTACACCAAGGGGAAGGATCGCCCCGAGGGTGTCTGTATCCTCTGCGCCATCGCTGAGGGCGACCCTCAGGTATCCAACCTGGTGGTGGGGCGAAGGGACAGCTTTATCGTGAGCCTCAACCTCTATCCCTACAACCCCGGTCACTTAATGGTCTTTCCCGAGGAGCATATAGAGGATTTGCGACAGCTCAGTGAGGAGCGGTTGTGCACAATGTTTTCCCTCACCAGGATGTGTATGGATGTGCTGGATGAACTTTATAAGCCCCAAGGCTACAACCTGGGCTTCAATATCGGTCGTAGTTCCGGAGCCTCCATACTCCATCTGCATCAGCATATCGTCCCCAGATACAGTCGGGAGTTGGGCTTGATAGATGTGGTCAGCGGGACCCGGGTGATCGTTGAAGACCCGATAATAACCAAAGAGAAGCTCTTTGCTGCGTTTAAGGAGAGGGGAGCAATATGAAAGCGGCGGTGTGGAAGGGCAACAATAAATTTGAGGTGGAGGAGGTGCCCCAACCGGAGATTCCCCCGGGGGGGATGTTGGTAAAGGTCTCCGCCTGCGGTATCTGCGGCTCCGATCTGGTCAAGATGCGGGACGGAATAGTCCAGCCGCCGGTGGTTCTGGGTCATGAGGTGAGCGGAGTAATCGCTGAGCTTGCTGCAGGTGAACACCATCAATTCAAGGAGGGTGATGCGGTGGTTGTGGGACATCACGCTCCCTGTGGAATCTGTCACTACTGCCGTCACGACAGTCCTTCTATGTGTTCCCAGTTTAAGAGCACCAATATATATCCCGGCGGGTTTGCCGAGTATTTCGCCACCGGTGGTGAGAATCTTGCCAAAGCCACCTTCAAGCATAATGTCTCCCACCCGCTTGCTGCGATTACCGAGCCTGTGGCTTGTTGTCTGCGCTCCGTTCACCGTTGTAAGGTCTATCCCGGGGACACCGCCTGGGTGGTGGGAGCCGGTTTTATCGGGCTGTTGATGACCCAGATTCTGGTCCGTCGGGGTTTGCAGGTGGTGGCAACCGACCTGGATGAGAGCCGTCTGGCGATGGCTAGGGAGTTTGGGGCTTCCGCCGCCTTTCCCGCCCGCAGCCGAAAGGCGATAAACGCCATAATGGAGCTCTCCGACGGGCGGGGCGCCGACCTGATAGTGCAGACCGCGGGAACCAGCGCCTCATATGAGGGCACCCTCCGCTATATTCGTGACGGAGGGATAATTAATGTATTCTCCTCGGTGCCCAGGCGAGACCGTCTGACCGTTGACCTCAACCAGATATACTACCGTGATATAACCGTAATCGGTTCCTACTCCCCTGCACCTCAGGACATGGCAGAAGCCCTCCGCCTCATCACCACCAGGGAGATAGCGGTGGAGCCTTTGATCACCCATCGGGTGGGACTGGATGCGGTGGGGGATGCGGTTGAAGCCATCTACCGTCGGGAGTGCCTGAAGGCGGTGGTGGTGCTTTAATCATCAATGGATGGAGCCGGCGTGTGAAGTGAAGGTGAGAGGTATTGTTGATGAGACAGGTTCGCCTGCTGGGAAAAAATAAACTTGAGATAGTGGAGGTGGAGCGCCCAAAGCCTTCAGCAGGCGAGGTGCTGATAAAGGTGGGGTCTGCTTTGACATGCGGCTCCGACCTCAAGACCTACGCCCGGGGTTATCACCCGGCGCTGGCGCCCAGCCTGCCCCATCCCTTCGGGCACGAGTTTGCCGGCACTATCGTTGAGGTGGGTGGTGGGGTGGACGGTTTTACCGTCGGGGAGCGAATAGTCGCCGCCAACTCCGCCCCCTGTGGTCGTTGTCCATACTGTATGATGGGTCGGGAGAACCTGTGTGAGGATATCATCTATGTTAACGGGGCTTATGCGGAGTTTCTGCTCATCCCCTCCCGCATCGTGGAGAGGAACATGATGCGCATCGTAGATGAGCTGGAGTTCTACCAGGCGGCTTTGACCGAGCCGCTGGCTTGCGTTCTGCACGGGGTGGATGTCAGTGAGAGCGAGCCGGGTGAATTTGCCGCCGTCTTCGGTCAAGGACCCACCGGCTCACTCTTCACCGCCCATCTCACCGGTCGGAAAGCCCGGGTCATCGCCGTTGACCTTGATAAATCACGGCTGGAGCGAGCGAAACGCCTGGGAGCGGTGGAGGCGGTCCAGGTCAAATCTGGAAAGTCCACCGCAGAGGTGGTGCGCGCCCTAACCCCGAAAGGGCTGGGCGTGGATGTGGCTATAGAAGCGGTGGGCACCCCTGAGGCTTGGGTGGAGGCGATTGAGTCGGTGCGCAAAGGGGGCAAAGCGGTGATGTTCGGCGGGGTGGCACGGGATAAGGATGTCTCCATCAGCCCCAAACGAATCCATTACGACCAGGTGATTATCCTCGGCGTCTATCACCACACGCCCATCTATATTCGGGAGGCGCTCAGTCTGCTGGAGGTGGGCTGGCTGGATGTTGACCAGATAGTTACCCATCATCTGGGGCTTTCCGAGATTGAGAAGGCGTTTGAGTTGATGGCATCCGGCGTCGCTTTGAAGGTGGCGTTGGACCCGGAGGGCTGACGATGGCGTTTGCTCAAAAGACCAGGGAGATATGGCTGTTGGATGATGAGCAGGAACATCACCAGTCCTTTGCCGAGAAGCACGCCGGCTACTATCACCTGGTCTCGTTCTATCGCCCGCAGGAGCTTTACAGTGCCCTCAAGGAAGGGCGCCAGCCGGACCTGCTTTTGATAGATGTATATTTCTTGAAAGAGGGGGCTAAAGGTTCTTCTCGCCTGCAGGAGGAGTGGCGGGCGTTGATGGACGAATTGGGCAGGTTCAGGGAGAGATATGTGGGCAAGTATGACGCTTTGGGATTGGAGGTGGCCGGCAGACTGACCGAAAAGGACGCAAAATTCCCGTTTATGATGTATTCGGCGAAGGCTCCGCTCTTTCTGCGAGGTGAGGATTACAGTAGGTATGCGGTGTTGGGGGAGGGATTTATCTTCAAAGGGGTGGAGGAGGGAGAAAGCGAACGGGAGAGGATTGATTCCGCCATTGAGGAATACAGGGGATGCGGGGATATTAAGGGTTTGCGCAATTCCCGCCGGCTGATATTTATTCTGATGCTGACCTTTTTCGCCCTTTTCACTATTATGGTGGGATTTTTATTGGGATTGGTTTTTAAAATAAATTAATGACGGCATAAGGCTCTATGTTATGTATGGAAAAGCGGCTGAAGGAGCCGCTTTTGTGTATCAGAGGAGAATGTGTTATGAAAAATGCAGTGGAGGTTTGATACCACCGCTGCAAACCTACTCATCCTCGGCGATGCCGGTCATGGGCACGAAGGAGACCGCAGTTATGGTCTCCGTCTCAATCTCATCGCCATGGCGGGTGAGCACCTTCAACACCTGTGGATAGCCCCCTCCCACCGGTATGATCAGGTGTCCGCCGTCGGCTAACTGGTCAATCAACGGTTGGGGCACCTCGTCGGGGGCGCAGGTTACGATGACGCCGTCAAAGGGGGCATACTCCTCCCAGCCGATGAAGCCGTCGCCCACCTTGAAGGTGATGTTTTCATATCCCAGCTCCTCGCATGCCTTCTGTGCGTTGAGGGAGAGGCTCTCAATTATCTCAATGGTATAGACCTCGGAAACTATCTCCGCCAGGATAGCCGCCTGGTAGCCGGAGCCGGTGCCTATCTCCAGCACTCTGTCGTCAGGCGCAGGCTTTAGAAGCTCGGTCATCAGGGCAACGATATAGGGCTGGGAGATGGTCTGCCCTTCGCCGATGGGTAGAGGTCCGTCGTCATAGGCTTGGTTGTGGTAGCTGTCGGGGACGAAAGCCTCCCGGGGGACTTTGCCCATCGCAGTCAGGACCGCCTCATCGCTTATTCCCCGATACTCCAACTGATATTTGACCATATTGACACGCTTTTTGGCGAACACATCCTCCTCCTCTTCTTCAACCTTTCCCTCTGTCTTTGCCCGCAAGCATCCGATATTGATTAAAAGGATCAAAAGGATAATCAAAAGCAGTATGGCAACAAAGGCTATCGTCTTACTCATTATAGTCGCCTCCTTAGTGAGGTGTTATTTCACTTAATTTTGACCTTGGTTCAGGTCTATCGTTCCCCGGGGAAGTATCTCCACCAGTTCCGGCTTCTCCGCGAGTAAACCCTCATCCAGTCCCTCTATATCCTCGCCCTCCTGGTCCTCCTTCTTTTTCAAGACAAAGGACGGTTCAATCTGAGCATCGGGATAGTTATCCTCCAGGCGGGCGAAGAATACCTTGGCGGAAGCCTCGTCTCCCGCAAGCGTCATCAGTTGGGCGCAGTCGTGTAATACCTGGGGGATATATTCGCTCTGTGGAAAGGAGAGCAGGAACCATTTGTGGCGGGTTATGCCCGCCTGCACATCCTCGGTCTTCTTGTAAAGACCTGCCCAGGAGAATAGCGGTTTGGGGGCTAGATATAGGTAATAGAAGAGGTCTTCGGTGAGCAGCCAGCAGTCGTCGGCATTGACCAGCAGTTCACCATACTCCTCCCCAGCCTTCACCTTGAACCAGATTGGGGGATTCTTTGCTGGGGTCTTTGCCGCTTTGATTGAGCCGAAGTGCATGTCCGTTACCTGCAATATGGCGCCCGGGGATATATAGATGGCTGGCTGACCGTCGGGTGTGTAGAGCTGACTGCCGTCGGCGCCGACGCAGACCCGGGGAGGGACGAAGTCCCGTATCTTCATCCCCAGACCGTTGAAGCGCCATACCTCGGAGATGAAACCGTCGTCCCCCTCAAAGGTCCACACCTTGTTCCAGATGACCAAATTTTCCGCCTGAACGGACTGTATCCTCCAGAATGCCTGACCGGTCTTGAGCAGGGCGTTGGTGTTGGGGGTGAGGTAGATGCCGTAACCGTCTGGTTTGGGAAGCAAGGGCACATCGTCCTCAATTATCACCCCCAACTGGAGGGAGTTGTTCTCTTTATTGTAAGCCCCCAAGGGGAAGTAGGACAGCAGGTTCTGGGTGAACTGAGCGGGGGTATTTTGAGGGATGGCGGCTATCTTTACCGTCTCGGTATATGACTGGAGACTGCCAGCCCAATCGGGGAAAACCACTTCCGGCTTCTCCTTGCTTTCGCCCATCACCTTCTCGGTTATCATGGAGATGAGGCTTTTTCCCCCTTCGGTTCTATTCTCTACACTGCTGGTAAGTATAATTGCGCCCACCAGCACTACGACCAGCCCCAGGACTATTATCAGGGCGATGACGCGTATCTTCATATGGGGATTAAGGGTCATCTTTTTCCGGGAAATTTTAGCATAGAAAGCTCGCCATTTGTGAGTAAAGATTTATCGCAAATAGGGAAACCCCCGGGTGGAGGTGGGGGTGAGGTTGTGGATTATCGGAGCTGGCTGATTATTGCAGCCATATCTGCTTGACGCAGAATTTTGCGAAGTGAATCAGGGGGCCGGGATAGATGCCCCAGAGGAGGGTGCCCAGAAGACAGAGACCGACCGCCGCCCAACTGGGGGCGGGGATGGGTTTGGAGGGTATCTCTTCCTTCGGGGGCTTATCCATATACATTACTTTGAGCACCCGTGCGTAGAGGAAGAGGGAGACCACGCTGGTGAGGATGCCCACCACCGCCAGAGCTATGAAGTCTGCCTTTATTGCCGCCGCCAACACATAGAATTTGGCGATGAAGCCCACGGTGGGGGGAATACCGGCAAGTGCCAGCAGGAAGACCGCAAGGAGCAGGGCAAGCACCGGCTTTCGGCTGGCAAGACCCCGGTAATGGTGGAGTTCGTATCCGCCGGTGGCGTTGCCGATCATATTGACGATGGCGAATGCCCCCAGATTCATAAATAGATAACCGGCCACATAGATTAACACACTCACCTTGCCGAAATCGTTGCCGGTATAGGTGACGTAGTTCATGCCCACGATGATACCGATGAGGACGAAGCCGATGTGAGCGATAGCCGAGTAGGCAAGGAGGCGCTTGAGGTTCATCTGTAATATCCCCACAGTGGTGCCAAGGATCATAGAAGCCATAGCTGAGAAGGAGAGTATCATGGTCCAGGGACCCATTATGGCTGACTCTTGGGGCAGGAGCCAGATGATGATGCGTAGCAGGACTGCGATGCCCGCCACCTTGGAGGAGACGGAGAGGAAGGCGGCTATGGGGGTCGGCGCTCCCTGGTAGGTGTCCGGCACCCAGCCGTGAATGGGCACCGCACCCACTTTGTAGGATAGACCTACCGCGACCAGACCGAAGGCGATGATAATAAACGCCGGATGAATATTGTTCTCAACCAGGGCTTGTCCCATAGCCGGCAGATTGGTAACCCCCCCGCTGACATAGAAGAGCAGGGCGAAGCCCATGAGCATGACTGCGGAGCTTGATGCCCCGAAGAGGAAGTATTTCAAGCCGGCTTCGGCGCTTTCTACATTGTCTCGCATGTAGCCTGCCAGGATGTAACTTACGATGGAGGCGAACTCAATGGAGACGTAAAGCAGGATGAGGTCCTTGGAGGATACCATGAAGGACATAGCCGACGCCGCCAGCAGGATCAGCCCGGTGAACTCCGGCAGGGGGTATCTGGAGAGGGGGCGGTAGCCCTCAGCCAGGAGCAAGATAATGAAAGTGCCCAGATAGACTATTAATTTGAAGAATATCGCCGCTCGGTCGGTGAAGAAGGAGTCGGCTACGGTGCTCTGGTAATTCCAGCCGAGGGAGGATAGAAGCCAGGAAGCTACCGCCAGGGTGATTATTGCCAGGGGCAGATGGAGATAGCGGGCTCGCCTGCGGAAGATCAGGTCAACGATGAAGATGACCAGGGCGCCGCCAATCAGGGTGAGTTCCGGAGAGAGCAGAGCCCAGTTTATGTCTATCTTCATGCTCCGCCCTCCTCATAGTCGGTCAGATATTGAGCCATTATGCTCACTTCCCTCCGGCAAGGGAGGCGACGAAGTCCACCATCCTGATGATGGTGGGGTTCATCACATCCACCAAGAGACGGGGCCAGATGCCGATTAGCAGCATAAGTATCATCAGGGGGATGATGGTGAAAAGCTCCCTTCCACTGATGTCCGGCAACTTCTTCCATTTCTCGTTTTCCTTGCCCATAAAGATGCGCTGTAGCATCCACAGGAAGTAGCCGGCGGTAATTACGATTCCGCTGGCGCTGGCGATGACTATGGCTTTGAAGGCGAAGTCCATAGAAAGGGCGGCGTTGGGTTTGAACGCTCCCACCAGGCAGAAGAACTCGCCGATGAATCCGGACAGGCCGGGAAGACCCAGGCTGGCGAAACAGGAGAACGACATCACCCCGGCGAATATGGGCATGGTGCGAGCCAAACCCCCGAAGCCGTCAATCTGGCGAACATGGGCACGGTCGTAGATCACCCCCACCAGGAGGAAGAGCGCCCCGGTGATGATGCCGTGGTTGAACATCTGTAGCACCGCCCCGTTGAAACCCATGTAGGTCAGGGCGGCGATGCCCAAAAGGACATAGCCCATGTGGCTCACCGAGGAGTAAGCCACCAGTTTCTTCATGTCCTTCTGAGCCATAGCCACCAGAGCTCCGTAGATGATATTTATTAGCCCCAGAATAGCTAATGGCAGGGCGAACCATAGGGCTCCGTTGGGCACGATGGAGTAGGAGATGCGCAGGATGCCGTAGGCACCCATTTTGAGCAGGACGCCGGCAAGCAGGACCGATATAGCGGTGGGCGCTTCCACATGGGCGTCGGGAAGCCAGGTGTGGAAGGGGAATATAGGCACCTTGATGGCGAATCCCAGAAACAGGGCAAGGTAGACGATTATCTGGAACTGCAAGCCGAAGTTCTTTGCCCCCAGCTCCAGCATATTGAATGTCTCCGCTCCGCCTTTGAAGAATAGGGCGAGAATACCCAGAAGCATCACCACGGAGCCCAGGAGGGTATAGAGGAAGAATTTGATCGCCGCATACTCCCGCCTGGCTCCTCCCCAGATGCCGATGAGGAAATACATAGGCACCAGCACCACCTCCCAGAAGACATAGAAGAGCACCAGATCCAGGGAAACGAACACCCCCAACATGCCGGTGACCAGAAGTAGATAGAGGATGTAATACTCTTTTATCCGCTCCTTGATGGAGAAGCTGGCGACCGCCGCCAGGAAGGAGAGCAGGGTGGTAAGCACCACCAGGGGCATGGAGATACCGTCCACACCCATAGAGTAGCCGATGCCGAATTGGGGTATCCAGGTGGCGTATTCAACCGCTTGCATCTCGGCTGATGAGGGCTGGAAGCGATACCACAGGATTGCTGACAGGACAAAGGCGATGAAAGTGGCGAGCACCGATACCCACTGCAGTGCCCGGGTCTTCTCCTTGGGTATGAAGAAGAGGACGATGATGCCGATTACCGGGGTAAACACTATCCAGGAGAGAATATGGTTTAGAAATACGGTCTCTAGCATTAAGTTTCCTCCCAGAAAATCTATCTGAATTCTTTAATCAACCGTTTATGCTAGAAGAGAAAAACGCCGACCACCACTATCGCCAGGACGGCGATGGAGACCAGGATGATATATTCCTGCACCTGACCGGTCTGGAATCGGCGGAAGATTCTGCCCAGGAAGCGCACCAGCCAGCCGGTCCCGTCCACAGCGCCGTCTATCACCTTGAGGTCAAAGGAACCCTCGGCTTTGGAGGCGGCGACGGTCAGATAACCGACGGCGTTTACCGCCCCATCAATTACCCGCAGGTCAAAGATTCTGCAAAATCGGCTGAACCACAAAAGGGGCTTGACCACGCAGTAATGATAGAGCTCGTCAAACCAGTATTTTGCCTCCAGGATTTTGGCTATGTAGTAGAAGGAGTTGTAGAGCCTCTCCTTGGAGATCCAGCGCTTATGAAAGATGACCCAGGCGGTGAAGATGCCCATGGTGACGATGAGCACGGAGACGCCCATCAACATCCAGTTGGGCTCGCCGTGGTGGTGCGTGTGGGCAAGTCCGGCGAAGCCTTTACCCAGACCGGGGATGGCAATCCAGCCGGCTACCAGCGCAAAGAAGCCCAATACTACCAGGGGAACGGTCATTACCTTGGGCGACTCGTGGGCTTGGGAGGCTGCTTCGCTCTCCTTGCCGAAGAATGCCAGGAAGATGAGTCGGAAGGTGTAGAGGGCGGTGAGGAAGGCGGTTATTGCGGCGATGGCGAATAGAGCATAATGACCGCTCTCCCAGACGGAGGCTAATATCTCGTCCTTGCTGAAGAAGCCGGAGAAGGGCGGAAATCCTGCCAGGGCAAGACCGCCGACGATGAATGTGATGGCCGTGGTCTTCATTTTTTTGTATAAACCGCCCATCTCCCGAAGGTCATTGGTATGCAGGGCGTAGATTACCGAGCCGGCCCCCAGGAAGAGCAGAGCCTTGAAGAAGGCGTGGGTGGTCAGATGGAAGATGGCGGCGGTGTCGCTTCCCACCCCGGCAGCCATCATCATAAAGCCCAGCTGGCTGACCGTGGAATATGCCAGCACCCGTTTTATATCCACCTGCACTATGGCTATGGTGGCGCTGAAGATGGCGGTCAATCCCCCTGTCCAGGCAACCACCTCGGCAACATTGGGCACCGCGGAGAAGAGGGGGAAGCACCTTGCCACCAGATAGACCCCTGCAGCCACCATGGTGGCTGCGTGGATGAGGGCGGAGACCGGCGTGGGACCCTCCATGGCGTCCGGCAGCCACACATGGAGGGGCAGTTGAGCGCTTTTTCCCACAGCCCCACAGAGGACGCCGAAAGCCCCCACCGCAAGAATGGGATAGAGGGCTGGGTTGTGGACCGCTCCCTCGGCGGCGGAGAAGATCTCCTGGAAGGAGAAGGTGCCCAAGCCGGCGAAGAGGGCGAGGATGCCCACCAGGAAGCCGAAGTCGCCGATGCGGTTGACGATGAAGGCTTTCTTGCCGGCGTCGGCGGCTGACTTCTTCTCATACCAGAAGCCGATGAGCAGATAGGACGATAATCCCACCAGCTCCCAGAAGATGAAGACCTGAAAGAAATTGTTGGCGGTCACTATTCCCAGCATGGAGGTGGTGAACAGACCCAGGTAGGCGAAGTAGGTGGTGAATCTGCGGTCGCCGTGCATGTAGCCCACGGAGTAGATGTGGATTAACCAGGCTACCAGGGAGACGGTCAGCATCATGGTGGCGGAGAAGCGGTCAATGAGGAAGCCCAGGGTGACGGTGAAGTTGCCGAATACCACCCAATCCAGGTTGAAGTTATACGCGGTATCCGCCGGGGCGCCCTGCATGTGGATGAAGCACCACAATGAGAGCAGAAAAGAGGCGCCCAGAGCGGAGATGCCTACGCTGGCACCCTTCAAAGGGAGTTTTTTGCCGAAGAAGATGATGAGGGCAAAGCCCAGGATGGGCAGTGCCACGATTCCTAAGGGGATCCAGAAACTCAAGGGATGAATCCTCCCGGGTGGATATTTATCGCTAAAAAATTATTTACTTCACGAAGGAATAATTTCATGTTTAATGTGGGGACGGGTTAAGGTTTTAAAATCTTTATCTTTGTTTGGGAATCATAAAGAATTCTTTATTTATTAATCGTTCCAAACACACATTATCTTTTCATATAGCTTGCGCACTGAGAGCTCACTTTTTATCCATCTGCAGAAATATCTGCCAGAGAAAAATTGTTCGTCAACTACATTTGCGCCATCAAAGTTGGTTGCTTTAAGCGGTCCCTCCGACACCAGCAGGTAATTGGTGCTTTCTTTGGGTGATAAGTTCAATATTTCATTTGGGAAAAACTGTCTGGGGAAGTCCAATGGTCTCAATATATCATTAGGGTTTTTCGTTTTAGGATTCATTGGAAAGATGACCGTAGGATACTCCGGTAGGTAAACCCCTAAATATCCGTATGAATCACTGTTGCGAGCTTGAGAGGTTTCTACTGACATAAGGATGACATTATCCGGGGTGAAATTGGTTTTTATGTAGTCGGTCAGTTCCTGTGCACTTCGGTCGTATTGTTCTATTGCCCCAAAGGAGTAATCCAGGAAGAGGCGATTGGTGCGCCCGGCTGACCAATCTTTAATGCCCGGGGCGTAATTTATTGGAGCGGTCAGCTCCAAAGGAGTAAGAAGTAAAAACAGGGCGATATTAACTAAGGCGACGCCTGAAAGCCACCAATGACCGAATCTATTGAAAAATGGTCTTTTTGCCGAGAGCCATAAAACCACTATCAAAGTCGCTGGAGAGACCAGCAGCAGAAAGCCGGGCACTGCGGTTCCCAGGAAGATGAAGTAGATAAACGACCAGCTAATCCATGCTAAAGCGATGGGAAACCGCCGCCTCTCACCTAAGAGAGCACCCTTGGGGGGCTTCAGGGCAAATGGGATAATGATCCAGGTGCCGGCTAGAGCAAGTATCCACCACGACAGGGTGCGGGCAACACTTCGCAGCCAAATTGGGGAGGTAATTCCGCTGAGGATGGAGGATCGCATCAACATACTCCAGGTGTATCTGGTGGTAAAGGTGCTATAAACGGCGAAACCTCCCCCGGCAATATTTACCCAAACATACCAGCCGGCGAAACCGACGGCTCCCAATAGTATGCCTGTGATTATATATTTCCACTTAGGTCGTCTAAGTGCAGTAGCAAATATTAATACCGGTCCCAAGGTCATGAAAATGTCGAAGCGGAATCCACTGAGTATTCCCAATGCCAGACCAGCCCACATAAACCATTTACCCTTGTTTACATCTTTATGTGCATTAGTATCTTTGGGGAGAATAAACCACCCGATAATCAAAGATATTAACGGGTAGAAAATATAAGTCAGTGGAAGACAGCCGTAATACCAGAAGAGTGGATTGGCTGCCCAGGCAAATGTCGCCCCCAAAGCCAGTTTATCGCTTACAAAACGGCGACAGAGGAAGAAGAAGAGGAGCACACCGGCAAGGCTTGCCAGAATGGAAAGCATCTGCAAGCTGAGCATAGGGTCATTGAGCAAGAGATTGATTACTTTACCACAACCTATATAGTAGAGATAACCCATAGGATGGGGCATGTTATTTAATGGGTCGTAGGAGGTAACTGCGCAGACAAAACCGATGGAGTCGAAGATGTGTAGATATTGCTGTCGGCATATAAATCGGGTGGCAATAACCATGATGAGTATGGTTACTAAGCCGACCGGCAACCAACTTTTCTTAAAGGTGTCTTTGATTTTGGTAGTAGAGGGCATATTCGCTAAATTTTGAGACTACCATTTCATCAGGTTGAAACGGTCTGCGCTCACATCCCGCCACTTACGGTAGCAGGCAAGTATGAGTGCCAACCCCACTATGGCTTCCGCGGCGGCGATGGTGATGACGAAGACCACGAAAACCCCGGCGCTCTGTTCCTGCAACCCGAAGGAGCGACCGGCGGCTAATAGGACGATGTTGGAAGAGTTGAGCATAAGTTCAATGCCCATTAAGATGAGGATGGCGTTTCTTCTGATCAACACGCCTGCCAAGCCGATGGCGAAGAGGGCAAAGGCTACCACCAGATAGTGGGTAGGGGTTATATTGAGTAGTGTGTCCAGGAATTCAGTCGGCGAGCTCACCGTTTCTCCCCCCTTTTCCCGGTCCTTTTTTCCCGGCGGGCAAGGATGATAGCGCCTATCAGGGCGGCTACCAGAAGCACGGAGATCACCTCAAAGGGGATGAGGTAGTTGGTCATGAGTAGCTCGCCCAGGGGGTAGGTGGCATCTCCCCCCTGCACGGTCTGGGGGGCATAAGGTGTGGTCGGGGAGAGTTGCAGGAGGGCGAAGATGAGGAAGAAGAGGAGCAGGGCGCCCACAAAAGCCCCCAGGATATAGGAGCGGGTGGTCTGGCGCACCAGGGGGTCGGAGATTCTTCGGGTGAGCATTATGGCGAAGAGTATCAGGATGGCGATGGCACCGATATAGACCAGCACCTGCACCGCCGCTAGAAATTCGGCGTCCAGGGTGATGAAGAGGGCGGCAACACCGAAGAAGGAGAGTATCAGGAAGAGGGCGGAGTGGAATATGTTGCGCTTGACCACCACCATGATTGCCGAGCCCAAGGTAATGAATGACAGAAGATAGAAGATGAGAGGTCGCACCAGTTCTGAAAGCGAATAAGACATTTGAAGACCCTTTGTCTATGAAAAAAAATGATTATCTTTTAATCTCCGGCTCTTTTGCCGACTGCATAAGCATCTCAGCGTCAAAGATGAGGTCATCCGGGTCAAATTGAGCCCATTCATATTCCTCGGGCACCGGGCAGAGGGCGCCCTGAGGGCAGACGCTTATACAGTTACCGCAGAAGATACACAGGCGGAAATCAAGGATGTAGTCGCTCATCACCCGCTTCTTCTTCGGTTTGTCCGCATCCTCCGGGTTGGGAACCTGCACAGTTTCCCCCAAAACCCAGATGCAGTATGCCGGGCAGTTCTTGACGCAGATCATGCAGGCGTTGCACAGCGATTCCCCGGTTTCGGGGTCTTTGACCATTCCGATGCGCCCACGACTGCGCTCGGGCATCTTCCAGCGTTCCCTGGGATATTGTAAGGTTACTGCGGGGCGGAGTAGGTATTTGATGGTGGTGAACATACCCACCAGCAGACTGTAGAAGCCGATGAAGATGCGGTAGAAGTAGCCCCGTTTGGTCATGTCACGATATTTCTTCATAGCAAGCCTTACTTTTAGATGTGGTTGCGAGTAATTTCTACTGCGTAAAAGACTAGTTACCGAAGACCATCCTCAGTCCCAGATAGGATATGCCGGCCATTATCGCCGAGCAGGGGAGGGTGAAAATCCATGCCAGACCGATGTTGCGAGCCACTCCCCAGCGGATGGCGTGTATATTCTGGCTTGAGCCCACACCCATGATGCTAGAGCTGATGACATGGGTGGTGGAGACCGGAGCTCCCAGGGCGGTGGCGGTGCTGATTATTATGGCAGCGGTGGTCTCGCTGGCGAAGCCGTGCACCGGTCTAAGCCCCATAATCTTCTTGCCCACGGTGCGAATAATTCGCCAGCCCCCGGCGGCGGTTCCCAGAGCCATTGCTGTGGCGCAGGCGATTATCACCCAGAGGGGAACCACGAATGTGTCCAACATTCCGCCGGCAACCAGAGTGAGGGTGATGATGCCCATAGTCTTCTGGGCGTCGTTGGAGCCGTGGGTCAGAGCCATAAAACCGGCAGATACCACCTGTATCCGCTTGAACCAGCGATTCAACTTATCGGGACGAGACTTCCTGAACAGCCAATATACACCCACCATGAAGAAGTAACCGACGATTAACCCCATTATCGGGGAGATTATCAGTGCAGAGAAAATTTTGATAAGCCCCTGGTAATTGAGGGCGGAAAATCCCTTGAAGGCGACCACCGCACCGATAACTCCGCCTATCAGTGCATGGCTTGAGCTGGAGGGCAACCCCCTCCACCAGGTGAGGAGATTCCAGCCGATAGCACCGACTATAGCCGCCAGGATTACCGTTTCGGTGACCGTCTCCGGGGCTACGATGCCCTTACCGATGGTGTGGGCTACCGCTGTGGAGAGTATGGCTCCCAGGAAGTTAAGCCCCGAAGCCATCAGGATAGCCATCGGTATGGACAGGGCTCGGGTCAACACCGAGGTGGCGATGGCGTTGGCTGTGTCGTGGAAGCCGTTTATGTAGTCAAAGATCAGAGCGGCACCGATGACGGTGTAGATCAGGGCGCTACTAGGCATTTTTAACGACTACTCCCTCAATAATCACGGCGATGTTCTCACATTCGTCTGCGGTATCCTCCAAATCCTCAATCAGCTCCTTGTGCTTCATCATCTCAATAGGGTCAGGCGGATTTTTGAACAGGCTTTGAATTCCCCTTCTACAGATGATGTCGGCTTTGTCCTCGTATTGATGCAGTTCCTCACAGTGGGGCATCAGTTTGTCCAGCTTTTCCAGGGAGTTTACCGCTGAATTCACCTCGTTACAGGCTTCCACGATGAGCTGGGACAGCTCATGAGCCGGCTCGGATATTTCCGTTATATTGTAAATGTAGATCTTGGCAGCGATGTGTTCCATGCGGTCAATCAGCTTATCCAAGCCGGTGGTTAAAGAGTGAATGTCGCCCCTGTCTATGGGGGTTACGAAGGAGCGGTTTAGCTTGTCAATTATCTGTTCAACCAGCTCGTCGGCTTCCTTTTCCACCACCTTTATCTTTTGCGAGAGTTCCTTGGACCTATCTACATTTGAGAAGAGCTCCCGCAGAAGTCCGGCGGCGACCGTCGTCTTCTCTGAGAGTATGATGAACAGGTCAAAGAATTTTTCCTCTTTGGGAAGTAGTCTGAAGCGCATTTTTCCACCACTTTTTTTATAGTCTGTTGAAAGCGTCTAAAAAAACAGCCCGTTCACAGATATAGCATGAACAAGCCGGTTACCAGAATATTCAGAAAGGCTAGGGGCAGAAGCACCTTCCATCCCAGATCCATCAGTTGGTCCACCCGAAAACGGGGGAAAGTCCAGCGGAACCACATAAGCAGGAAGACGACGGCGAAGGTCTTTAGGGGGAACCACACCCAGGAGGGGAACAGGGGTCCCTGCCAACCGCCGAGGAACAGGGTTACCGCTATGGCGCTTACTATGAAGGCGTTGGCGAACTCGGCCAGGAAGAACATGGCGAACTTCATACCGGAGTATTCCACATTGAAGCCGGCGACTATCTCCTGCTCGGCTTCCGGCAGGTCAAAGGGGGTGCGGTTTGCCTCAGCGGTGGCGGCGATGATATAGACGATGAAACCCAGCGGTTGAATCACTATGAACCACAGGTTCCTCTGGGCGGAGACGATGCCCCCCATGGACATAGTGCCGGCGACCATGACCACACCGATGATGGACAATATCAGGGGAAGTTCGTAGGAGACCATCTGGGAGACGGTGCGCAGAGCCCCCAGCAGACTGTATTTGTTGTTGGAACCCCACCCCGCCATCAGGATGGAGATGACGGTGATGCCCCCGACCGCAAAGACATAGAGGATGCCCACATTGAGGTCCTTGACCAGTATGCCGTCGCCCATGGGGATTACGATCAGAGTCAGCAGGACCGGGACGAAGATGAGCAAGGGGGCTAGGTTGAAGACCCACCTGTCGGCTTTTGCGGGGACGATGTCCTCTTTCTGTAAAATTTTCAGGGCGTCGGCGATGGTCTGCGACCAGCCGTGCCATCCCCCGGTGCGCATAGGTCCCATGCGGGACTGGAAGTGCCCGCCTATCTTGCGCTCCCACCAGACCAGGAAGAGGACGATTATGACCACCAATGCCAGAATCCAGACCGACTGAGCGAGGTATTTTATTATCTCCAGGAATAATGGGTCCAGCCCCATCCCCACCCACCAATCATATATCGCCCGGTAGGTGTCCACCACATAGTCGGCCAGTCGCAACTTCCTGCCTCCTTATGGGATGCGTAAAATGAGTCCTTAACTGAACCCCATCTCCCACTCGCAAAAGTTTGTGCATTTTTTAGCGGGAGATATTAGCTTGATTATAAAAGCACTGGCGCAAAAATGCAAGTTTTTATTGGAGTTTTTTGAGGGTGTGAACTATTTTTTGTATTAGTAGCATTATGTCTTATGTAGGGGCCGCCTTCGGGCGCGCCCCTATTATCAATCCCTCTTCATGCCTCTCAGCTCTAGCATCAGTTCATCAGCCTGCTCCATAAAAGCCGGCATAGCCACCACCGCCAACACCAACCAGGCAGCACCGCCCCACAGAAGGCACAGGGACAGACCATAACGGATAAGCCCCAGCCGATAGAGAAACAGACCGCAGATGGCAAATATGGAGTAAGCGACCAATGAGCCGCGCAAATATCTCTCTATCGGGCGGCGGGGGAGGAGGGCCAGGGCTAGAGATAGATAGGCGATGGATTTGATGAGAAGCATAACTTGCTGGGGCTGGGATAGGTGGAGTTCTGTGTCCTGGGGCAGGAGGAGACCACCCCTGTTTATCAAGCCCAGCGCCTCCCTTGTGGTGGGGAGCATATCACTATCCATGTTGAGGCTCTGGAAGATGAGCCCTGCCAGGAGGGCGCAGGCGCAGATGGTGAAGAGGAGCAAGAACAAGCCCCGCCCGTGGAGGGCGAGGAGGGCATATGCGGGAAAGGCGGCAAGCTCAAGCCCCGGCGCCATCAGCAAGGGAAGCCAGGCGACCATGGGCAGGATGTTTGCCAGGGCGGTGATGAAGGCGCTGGCTGACAGTGAGAAGGTGCCCAAGATGAGGAGGGCGATTTGGAGGTGTTTGGGCATGGTGGTGGTGGATAGTATAAAACATTTAAATTTAGCACTAAATTTTATGAATAGGAAAGCCAATAAAGCTAATCTAATTTTAAGAATTTTAAAACTTGTTCAAAACCAAGTTCAGCGAAAGACTTAAAGCCGTCAAACCAAATGGCGCAACAATTATCATCTGAAAAAGCAAAAGGTCCTTGTTTTGTAGGATCGTTTAAATTATCCCATCCATATCCCAAAGTTATTATTGTTTGAAAATTATCGTTGATTTCCATTAATTTATATCTTGGGTATAAATAATCTGATCCATTAGATTTCGTAATGTACATTATTTTTCTTTTATTCCCTTTCATTTGCGTTATTCTAGATAACCAGCTATTTATGTGTATGTCGCTAAAACTATAACCAATGATAATTATTTTATCACATTCAAATAATAGGTTGTAAATACCACTGTAATAGAAGCTATAGGGTAAAGCGACAAGTTTATCTGTTTTATGAAGACCAGTAATAATAGGACCTATCCTTGCATCTTCACCTGCCTGGTTTGTATGATGGCTTCTTCCTCCTTGTTCCCAAGTTTTTAATGCTTCATCGGGCTTTTCAAAATAATATAAGTCGTCCCATAAATTTTCCATTATAAATTCTTTTGGTTTAGCGACCTTTTTCCCTCGATATTTATTTGGGAAATAACCTAAATGTATTGACCCATGCAGATTTATAACCAATGGCTTTTTTTGTAAATATTCAATAAAGGATTTCGGGTTAAAACGGAATAAACCATGTAAATTGTCTATCTCTTCATAACCATTATCCAAATCAGGGAGTACTTTTCGAATGCATTCATCATAGTTTATAGTAACAATTTTTGGAGTTGATATTGAGTTAATTTTATTCCAAAAATCTTTATACCATATAAAATCATTATTTAAATTTTGTGATAAGTTGGAGCATTTTTCATATATCATGGAAAAAATAGTTCTATAAATTTCATCTAATGAAAATCTTATTGAACTACTTAATGTTGGAAATGTTTTTGCTGGTATTGAGATAAAAGGACCCAGGCTAATCTTGTAATTATCATGAGTCCTTGAGTCTGATGAACGCATTAAGGAATTGAGTGATTCTAAAGTATGAATTAAGCGCTCAAAATCAGGATTTTTGTAGTATCCCTTCATGTGATTCCATAAGTATTTTATTAGAGACATTTTATCACCATTAATTTCTAAACCATTTATTTCATACCCAGGAGTTATTTCAATCACCGGATTTTCTAACTGGCTTGTTTTTTCTGTAATCTCGCTTGTAGATGGCATTCCTATTTCAATGCCACTTCCAGCACCTAGTAAAACTAGTAAATTTTGCTTTTGCATGTTGTCACCACCTGCTAATTTTTACTTGTAACTATTTTTTTGAGTGTTTTTTAATTCTTATATATTCTAACGATACCTCCCCCTCACTTTCCCCAGACTAGCCGGCTGGAGGGTGGTATCCGTCTCTAGTATAAGGCGCATGCGGTTCATTTTGGTGCTTAGAAAGCCGGTATCGCCGTCGTAGAACTTCGTCGCCAGAACACGATAGCTTCCGCAGTCAAATCCCCAATTATAGACATCCGACCCATTGTCTTCCATCCAGCGAAGTTCAACTATCAGGTTGTTCTCGCCGTCATACTCAAAGGGCGCCGGGTCGGGGAAGGAGAACCAGCCGTCCTCTGCGAGAGTTATGTTCAGGGGGTCAGCCTCTGAGACCAGAATAGGTGTGTTGCCGTCATAGTTGTCGCTGAAATTCTCTGTGAGTTCGTCAAGGGAGGTGTGGCAGAAGTATAGTTCAAAATAATAAAACAGGGCGTCGTAGTAGGGACCGTCAACTAAATCAAAAGCGATGTCGCTGATAGTTCCCACAAGGTCAATCTCTTCTGCGAGTACAAGCTCCTGTACCCGATAGGAGCTCACTCAACTCCCGCAGAACGGAGAATCAAAGGACATCTCCTGGTCGCCTATGATTACCTCGTCGGCAACGACGGTGCTTGTCGCCAAAAGCGAGGTGAAGGCGGCGCAGAGCAAGAACCTCTTCATCTTTGTCTCCTGGGCATAAGGTTGATTCGTAGAAAAAGGCTTTTCCCCCTACTCAATCTTCTTCCTGTACCTTCTTCTTTATCTCCTTTAGAAGGTCAGATACATAGTCGTAGTTTGCCTGGGCCATGCTTAGATCGGGGTTCAGCTGAAGAGCCTTCGCATACATATCCAGGGCTTCCTCATACTGCTCCATATTCTCCAGCGCCCAGCCCCAGTCATTATATGCGCCGGCGCTATAGGGGTCGTAGTAGAGCGCTTGCTTGAATTTCTCTATCGCCTCAACAAACATCCCCATATCGCAGAGGACATCTCCCCACTGGATGTAGGCGTTAACATAGTCCTCCTCCTGGGAAAGACACTCCTCAAACTTCTCAATTGCTTGCTCATACTCCTCCAGGAAGTAGAGGTCCAGCCCCCAGTTGAACAGGGCGTCGGGGTAGTGGGGTCTGATCTCCAGCGCCTGCCGGTATTTCTCGCAAGCCTTCTTACTTTCGTCTTTGTAGGAGAGGGAGATGCCCCAGCCCAGGTAAGCCCGGGCGTTCTGGGGGTCCAGGTCCAGCGCCTGCTTGAATTTCTTGATGGCGGGGTCGTCGTCGCCGTGGGCGGAGAGCACCTCACCCCAGACGACATAAGTTTGGGCGGAGTTGGGGTCAAGCTCAGCCGAGCGCTCAATCTTCTCCAGGGACTCGGCGAAGTAGCCCTGCCAGCCCAGAGCGTCGCCCCAGATGAGGTAGGCACGGGCGTTGTCCGCATCAATTTCCAGCACCTCCTGGGCTATGGAGATGGCGTCGTCGTATCGCTCTTCGTCTATAGCCACCAGCCCCTCCTCCAGCAGGCTGGTTATGTCCTCAGCCGATGCGGTAAGGGAGAGGATTGTCAACAAGAGGGTGGTTGTGAGAATGAGGGTTCGGGTCACGGGTCTTCCTCCATAAGACTGAAATCCTCCGCAAGAAGGATACTAGTCCTTGGTTTGGTTTAACAACTCAATGAATTGGGGGTCGTCCCACCAGGGGGAGAAATAGCGAGCCTCCCTGGCCTCCTTGGCGTAGCGGGGGTTTTCCTGGATGGCTTTGCCCAGCCACTCCAGCATAGCCTCCTTATCCGAAAGGCGCCCGGACAGGATGGCTGAATTGAACATAGCCAGGTCGTAGTCGGGGTCAAGCTCCAAAGCGGTCTGTAGCGCCTTGCCGGCCTCATCAAGCCGGTCCAGGTTGATCAGACAGACCCCCATGTTCACCCAACTCTCCTTCTGCAGGGAGTTTACCTTTAATGCCATCTCAAAGCAGAACAGGGCATCCTCATATTGCTCCAGGTCGGTCTGGACCAGACCCTTGTTGTTCCAAGCCAGGGAATCGCCGGGGTCTATGGATAGAGCGGTGTCCAGAGCCTCCAGGGCGTCCTGGTATCGTCCCAGCTGTTGATAGGCGGCTCCCAGGTTGGTCCAGGCGGAAAGAAAACCGTTGTCAAAGGAGAGGGAGTTCAGATAGTATTTTACCGCCTGGTCGTAATGTCCTATTACGAAGCTGTCGTTGCCGGAGTTATACCAGGCGATGGCTTCGTCGGAGAGCGACCCGGCTAAGGTGGTGGGATGCATGAGGGGAGCCATCAGGAGGGTGGTTACGACCATAATCTCTTTCATAGTTAGTCTCCCGGGTTTTTTGCCCCGATTCCTTTTGCGCCGTCCACCATCTCCCGGAACCTGGGGTTTTGAGCATACGGGGCGAACGCATCCAGCTCGTCCGCCCGCCAACCCAGGGTGGGGAAGAGCTCCAGGGCTTTTTGCAGGTGGTCTAGAGCCAGCTCTTCCACACCCAGCAGGGCTAGGACCTCCGCCGAGCTGAACCAGGGCTCCCAGTGGGTGGGATAGAGGTCGCAGACGAAGAGCCAGCAGTCCAGAGCTTGTTGGTAAGAGCCCAACTCCGCAAAAGCCTTCGCCTGCAGATGCCAGGGATTGAAGTTCTCCGGCTGGATGGCGATAGCCTCCTGCAGGTGTTCTATTGCCTCCTGGTATTCCCCAAGATGATAGCAGGAGTATCCCAGATAATACCATAGTTCATATACGTCCGGTTTCAGGCGCGCCGCTTCGCCAAAAAAGTCTTTAGCCAGGTGATACCGTCCCTCCTCAAGATATAGGTGTCCCAGGTTGCGAAAGCCCTCCACAAAATCCGGGTCGGCGGCGGTCGCAGACAGGAAAGCCCCCTCAGCTTCCTCAAAAGCCCCCATCTTCCACAGGGTGGCTCCCTTCAAGTTCAAAGCTTCCGCCGAGGCGGGATAGTTCAGGAGGTATTCGTCCAGCAGTAGCAGAGCGCCCTCGTAGTCTCCCAGGTCGTATAATATTTCCGCTTCGGCAATGGTCTCAGCCGGCTGTTCCTCGGCGGTGTCTGCAAAAGTGGTGCCCGGGGAGAACGCCAGAAGGAAGATTGCTGGAATCAGGAGGCGTATATGGGCTTTTGGTTCGGGCATAAATTTTTCACCTTACATATGGTGGATATTCTGAGTATCCGCTACTCCGCCTCCCGCACCAGACTGTCAAAATCCTCGTCCTCCCAGAACTGGAAGAAGGCTTCGTCCAGAAAGGCTCGCCGGGCAAGTTCCGGGTCCAGCTGTAACGCCTGCGATAGATACTTCAACATGCTCTCCTTCTCCCCGGTCTTTGCCTCCAGGCAGGCTTGGTAGTAGTGGGCATCGGCGCTCCCGGGTTCCAGAATGAGAGCTTTCGCCATATTGTCCTGAGCCTTCAGGTAATCCTGAAGCATGGTCCGGGCGTAACCCAGCTCCATATAGGCTCTGGCTGAATGTTCGCCCAGCTGGATTGCCCGCCCTATGCTCTCCTCGGCTTCAAGGTATAGACCCTGCTTGTTTAACAGTATCCCCCGATTGAGCCACACCGCCTTCAGCCAGGGGTTGGTGTCCAGGGCGATGTCGTAGCAGGCAAGCGCCTCCTGGGGGCGCTCCAGCGCCTCCAGGATGTTGCCCTTGATGTTCCAGCCGAAGGTGAAGGAGGCATCCATCACCAGGGTCCTCTCGGCGGCTTCCAGAGCCGATTCATACTCCTCCAGACGAAAGAGGCAGATGGACTTCTGATACCAAGCCATCTTGTGCTCCGGGTCAATGTCCAGTATGTCTTCAAAGACGCCCAACGCCTCCTCCGGCATCCCCCCCTCAAGGATTTCAACGCCCTGTTCATAGAACAGCTGGAGGCTCTGTGCCCGGGCGGGGGATGAGCCGGCTATAGTGGACGCGGAGATGGCGAATAAAGCAATAAGGATGGGAAGGGCTCCCTGGGGGGTCTTCATTTGAGCACCTGTAAACATTTGAAAAGGGGTGGAGGAGCTTTATCTTTTAAGAGAGCCATTATCCACCCCTGATATCCCTGTTTTTCAAATATGCTCATCGGTCGCAGTCGGGCAGGATGATGTCCAGACTGCAGAAGGTTGCGACCAGGTCGGCGATGAACATCCCCTCTACCATCTTGGGGAATGCGGAGAGGTTGGAGAAGCTGGGGGAGCGCAGTTTCATCCGATAGGGCTTGGTGGAGCCGTCGCTTCTGATGTAGGTGCCGTAAACGCCCCGGGAGGACTCCACCCTGCCGTAAGCCTCCCCTGGCGAGGTTTTGACCACCAGCTTCACCTCGTCGGAGATGACCGCACCGTCGGGGTTCTTCTCCAGCCAGTCCAGGCACTGGGTTATGATGCGAAGCGACTGGCGAAACTCCTCCACCCGCACCACGAAGCGGTCCCAGGAGTCGCCCTGCTTGCCGGTGGGGATGTCAAACTTGAGCCGGTGGTAAACCGCGTAGGGCTCCACCTTGCGGATGTCGTAGGCGAGACCGCAGGCGCGCAGATTGGGACCGGAGACGCCGCAGGCTATTGCAGTTTCCAAAGGCAGGACGCCCACATCCACCATTCTGCCCATGAATATCTCGTTGTAGGTGAGAATGCGCTCGTATTCCTCCACTCTTTTGGGGAATATCTTGCAGAATTCGCGTGCTTTCTCCATAAAACCCTCGGGCAGGTCAGCCACCACCCCGCCGATGCGCAGGTAGTTGCAGGTCATGCGCTGTCCGCTGAGCGCCTCCAGGAGGTCCATCACCAGCTCCCGCTCCCGGAAGCAATAGAGGAAGGGGGTCAGGGCGCCCAGGTCCAGGGAGTTTACCCCCAGCCAGACCAGGTGGCTGGCGATGCGCTGCAATTCACAGCCCAGGGTGCGCAGATACTGTGCCCGGATGGGTATCTCCACTCCCAGGAGTTTCTCCACAGCCATGCAGAAGGAGAGCTCATTGATGATTACCGAGACATACTCCACCCGGTCTATCATGGGCAGATACTGGGGATAGGTGCGAAACTCAGCCATCTTCTCCATACCCCGATGCAGGTAGCCGATGTGGGGGATGGCGGATACGATGACCTCGCCGTCCATGGTCAACTGCAGGCGCAGAACCCCATGGGTGGAGGGGTGCTGGGGACCCATGTTGACCATAAACTCCTCGGTGTGCAGTTCGGGTGCGTCGTCGGTCTCTTGTTCTACAGTGGCTTTGGTTTCATCCGGGGGCATCTGTTTCCTTGGTGGGGTGGAAAAGGATGATTATTTAGTTTCCTCTTCAAACTTTTTGACTTCGGCGATTATATTGGCGAAGACTTTAACTGCTCACTCCCAGCTAAGCTCCAGCTCCCGGTCCGGGTAGAAATCCTGCGTCTGGTAGAAATACTGCGAGAATAGCTCGTTCTCCGAGACCTTGGTGAAGGGATAATTTGAGTTTAGCTCGCCCAAAGAGCCGGCGGTATTTACGGTGAAACGAGCTACTTCTAACGGCTTACCCCAGCTCTGAGTAGAGGTCAAGATGTAGGTGTATTCGTTGGAGTAGTAGGGCTGTTTGTAGGTGATGTGTATATCTTGGTGTTCTCCCGGGGGCATTTCATACTCAAATTGAATGCCCTCGTCAATCTCCCGGTAGGGTATCTCATCTCCCGTATCATCCAGGAGGGATATAGAATACGGCTCTCCAATTTGGTGGTCAATAACCATCGGGAATTTAACCTTTATCTTCTCCGTTTCAAAGCTGGGGTTGGCTAGGGTGTAAGTTCCCTCCACCTGGACGTAGTCCTGAAATAAGTTTATGCTCACATTCTCTCGCTGGAATTCAACCGGGCTCGGTTTGGTGAAGTGATAATACAAGCCAACCCCCAAAGCCACACCTGCACCGATGACGGCGATGGGAATCACATATTTGGACATTTCTTCCCAAGGACGGCCTTCCGACGGATAGTAGGGAACAATTTCCATATTCGCCCAACTCCTCCCAAAGGTGAATGAAAATAGTATGGTCAGGGCAATGGTTATGGAAATGCACTTCTTCATTGTAGTCACCTCCTGTTACTTGTTACATCTATGTTTGTTGCTATCGCACAGTTAATAACGGGTTATAAAGCCCTTCTAATTTGTCTTCTTCCTCCTCATGGCACTGTCCGCCTTAGGTGTGGGCTTCCCCCTCTTGTATTCCTCCTCCCCGCCACAGGCGGGGGAGAGCATATCCGGGTGGGTGAAGTCCTTGCGCAGGGGATAGCCCTCAAAGCCCTCGGCGGTTAAGATGCGCCGGGGGTCGGGGTGACCCTTGAAGGTTATCCCGAAGAGGTCGTATGCCTCGTTCTCGTGCCAGGCCGCCCCCTCCCATAGCTCGGCGATGGAGGAAACCTCCGACTTATCCCGCTCAACATCTATCTTCACCCCCAGCTTGTGACGCTTCTTGAGGGAGTAGAGAAGATAGAGCCCCTCCAGCTTATTCTCCTGGGGGTAGTCGCTGAAGGTGAGGAACTCCAGCCAGTTGAGGTCCAGTTCTTTATCTTCCTTGAGGGCGGAGAGGACGCTTTTAATCCTCTTCGCCTCCACCCTAATATAAGGGATATCGCCCTCGGCGCTTGATTCCAGGACCTTGTCCTTTAGCAGTTCCTGTGCTTTCCCTATCAGCTTGCTTGCTTCCATACCCAGAAGTCTCCCGAACATATGAGAATTCTTGCTTAACTTACATTACTTGAAGGCGGTGCCCAGCCGTTGCAAAAACTTCCAGAGGGTGCGCGGGGGGCGCGATGTTTTATGTTTGCGCGGTCTCTTCAATTTGGACCAATCCTTGAGCTGGGCGCTTCTCTTGGTCAGCATTCCCAGGAATTCCTTCCTCTGGCGGGTCCATTTTTTGATGATGAGGTGACCCCAGTATCGGAAGACGGCGGTAGCCAGTTTGCGTTTGCGCAGGGCGACGAAGATGCGCCAGTAGGAATAGAAATTAGCCGTAGCTTGAAGTATCCCCTGCTGTAGCTCTATGGGGCTCATCTTTTTGGGCTCAAAGACCACATGTTGACCGTCGTAGAGGTCCCAATCCTTGGTGAATATTCGGTTCTCCTCCTCCAGCTGGTGGTAGAATTTGGTGCCCGGCAGGGGGGTGAGGGCTGAGAACTGGATGGTGCCGATGTCGGTTTGCTTGGCGAATTCCACGGTCTGCCGGATAGTGTTCAGGTCGTCGGCATCGGAGCCCAGGACGAACATGCCGTGGATGCGAATCTTTCGGCGATTTAGCTCCGTGATGCAGAGGGCGATGTCCGCAAGCTCCTGAGCCTTGTTATATTCTTGCAGGGTCTCGGGATTTACCGACTCAAATCCTATGAACAGAGCAAGACAGCCGGAGTGCTTCATCAAATCCAACAGCTCTCTGTCCCTGGCTACATCGGCACGAACCTGCGCCGACCAGGTTATCTGCATGTTTTGCCTGGAAATCTCGTTCAGCAGTTCCTTGGTGTGAGCCACATTGGCGGTGAAGTTGTCGTCGTAGAAGAAGACCCCCCGCCCGCGGTATAGTTTGAGCTCCTCAAGTATCCTCTCCACGGATTGAAAACGATAGCGGTGACCGAACATATCGGTGACCGAGCAGAAGTTGCAGTGATAGGGGCAGCCGCGAGAGGTAGCCATGGGGATGATGTGCATGCGGTGCTGACCGCGCATCAGGCTGAAGTCGGGAATGGGCAGTTCGTCCAGGTTCTTGGGCCTTTCGCCCATGGGATTGTGGATGACCTCTCCCTCTCGCTTGAAGCTCAGTCCCTCCACCGCATCCAGAGGGAGTTCTCCCTCTAGGGCTTTTATCAGCTGGAGGATACTCCGCTCCGCCTCTCCTCGCAGAACGTAGTCGCCGTAGTTGAGCGCCTCCTCGGGGAAGAAGGTGGGGTGGGTGCCGCCGAAGACCACCGGCACCTTTGCCACACGCATGGCGGAAGCCAGGCGATAGCCGGCGTTGGCGGTGGAGGTGGTCAGGGATATGCCCACCAACTGAGAGTTGAATATATTTATATAGTCCCGGGGGGATATTTTCTCAACGATATGGCTGTAGATAGTGACCTGATGACCGTGTTGGGAGAGTATGGTTCCCAGAAGGGGCAAGCCCAGACGGGGGAACTTGAAGTATTTGAAATAATTTGAAGAGGGTGGTTTCGGTTCCACCAGGGAGATAAACATGGTCTCATCCTCCAGAATCAATTTGAGTAAAGGTGTTTTAGTAAGATAATGCCGGTAAAATAATCGTCCTCTGGCGATAATGTCCTTTTGGGTTAATTAATTTCAGGCGACAGTTTTTTCCTCATTTCATATGCGCGGGGTAGGGCTTCTCGCCCAGGTCCACCTCGCTCATCTTCCCCGCCGACCATTCCTTTATCTTTTCGGTGCGGATGAGCTTGTGCACCATCAGACAGCCGTGCATCAGCGACTCCGGGCGGGGCGGACAGCCGGGGATATAGACATCCACGGGGATTATCTTATCCACCCCTCTGAGCACGCTGTAGTTGTCGTAGGCGAAGCCCCCGCCGGATATGGCGCAGGAGCCCATGGCGATGACATAGCGGGGCTCAGCCATCTGCTCGTAGAGCACTTTGATGCGCTCCGCCATCTTGTAGGTTACCGTGCCGGCGACTATCATCAGATCCACCTGGCGGGGGCTGGCACGGAAGATCATCCCCAGGCGGTCAAAGTCGTAGCGGGAGGCGCCGGTGCACATAAGTTCCACCGCACAGCAGGCGAGTCCGAAGAGGAAATACCACAGGCTGGAAGCCCGTGACCAGTTGAGGATTCTATCCACAGTCCCGACGGCGATCTTTCCGCCGGGGAAGCGCTCCGCTATCTCTGCGCCCTTTGCGGCTACACCCATTTCAGCGCCCCCTTCCGCCAAGCCCAGATGAGCCCGAAGAGGAGGATGAAGATGAAGACAGCCATCTCAATTAGACCGAAGATGCCCAGGTCTTTAAAGACCACCGCCCAGGCGAAGAGGAAGATAATCTCCACATCAAAGACCACGAACGCCAGGGCAAAGAGGTAGAAGCGGACATTATACTGCACCCACCCGCTACCCACCGGCTTCTCCCCGCACTCGTAGGTGGATTGTTTCAACTTGCTGGGGCGCTTGGGGCGGACGAGCCAGGCGGAGACGATAGCCACGGCAACGAAGCCCAGGGATACGATGATGGTGATTCCCACGACGGCGTAATCGCTGAACATAATTCCCCCGAACTAACAATGGAAAGGTCGTTCTTGGAAATCTATCATAATCTCGGAGGAGGGTCAAGATTTTTATGTGGGGGAACATGAGGCGATATTTTTCAAATTTTAGTTGCAGGCACATCGTATTCCTTGACTTCCCCCATCGCCTCTGCTATTCTGTGGGCGGAACCTGAACATTGAACAGCTTCAATTGATGGATATGACCGACTCCGATTTCGTTCATCTTCACCTTCACTCCGACTACAGCCTGCTGGACGGCATGTGCCGACTGGAGGAGGCGGTGGAAAAAGCCCTTCAGCTGGGTATGCCCGCCCTTGCCCTTACCGACCACGGGAACCTCTATGGGGCGGCGAAGTTTTATCGCCTGGCGGTGAGCGCAGGCATTAAGCCCCTCCTGGGCATGGAGGCATACATCACCAGGGGCTCCCGCACCGACCGCAGTGCCAAGCAGTCCGCCAAGGGGGCAAACCACATCATTCTGCTGGTAAAGGATTACACCGGTTACAAGAACCTGGTTCGTCTCTCCTCCCTGGCTTTTCTGGAGGGTTTTTATTACAGACCCCGTGTAGATTATGAGATTCTCTCCAGATACAGCGAGGGGTTGATCTGTCTTACCGCCTGCACCAAAGGCGAGATTCCCCGGGCGCTTCTTGCCGGTGATGATGAGGGCGCAAAGGCGGTGCTTGAGCGCTATGTGGATATTTTCGGTTCTGATAATGTATTTCTGGAGGTGCAGGAGCACGGCATCCCCGAACAGCGCAAAGTCAATCGTGGTCTGTTTCAGCTGGGTCAGGAGCTGGGCCTTCCCCTGGTCGCCACCAACGATGTCCACTATCTGGAGAAGGACGACTATGAGGCTCACGACATCCTCCTGTGCATCCAGACCAACCACGATGTCAACGACCCCAACCGTCTGCGCTTCAAGACCGACCAGTTGTTCTTCAAAACCGGCTCACAGATGCGGGAGATTTTCAAAGACCTCCCCGAAGCGGTAACGAATACCCTCAAGGTGGCACAGTCCTGCGATTTGCAGTTCCCGCAGGATAGATATTATCTTCCCACCTGCCCGGTCCCCGAGGGTTACACCCCACAGCAGTATCTTCGCGAGCAGGTCTATGAGGGCGCCCGAGGGCGATTCGGCGAGTTGAGCACACAGATTAAGGAACGTCTGGATTATGAGCTTGGGGTAATAGAGCAGTTGGGCTTCGTGGGTTACTTTCTCATCGTCGCCGATATCGTCGCCTTCGCCCGCACTCAGAGCATTCCTGTGGGTCCCGGGCGGGGCTCCGCCGCATCCAGCCTGGTGGGCTACTGCCTGTATATCACCGACATAGACCCCCTGGAATACGGTTTGATCTTTGAGCGCTTCCTCAACCCGGAGCGGATGGGTCTGCCGGACTACGATATAGATTTTGCCGATACCGGCAGGGGGGAGATTATCAGGTATATAACCAACCGCTACGGGGAGGAGTCCGTCTCCCAGATAGCCACCTTCTCGGTGCTCAAAGCCCGGGCGGTGGTGCGTGATGTGGGGCGGGTTCTGGGAATGCCCTACAATACCGTTGACCGCCTTGCCAAACTTATACCTGTCTATCCCCCGGTTGCCCTTGATGAGGCTATAGAAAATATCCCGGAGATGAAGGAAATGTATGCCGAGGATAAGCAGGTGCGCCGGCTTCTGGATTTGGCTCGCAGGTTGGAGGGGTTGACCCGCCACGCCTCGGTGCACGCTGCGGGAGTGGTCATCGCCCCCGGTCGCCTCTATGACTATGTCCCCCTGATGAAGACGAGCAAGGATGAGGTGGCAACCCAATACGACAAGGATATAGTGGAGGAGTTCGGTCTGCTCAAGATGGATATCCTCGGTTTGACCACCCTATCGCTCATTGAGCGGGCGGTCAAGCTGATAGAGGAGAACCACGGTGTGAAACTGGATATGGCTACGGTGGCGCTCTCCGACGAGCCGACATACGAGCTTATCAGCAGGGGTCACTGCGACGGGGTCTTCCAGTTGGAGAGCTCGGGGATGAAGGACTTATGCATTCGGGTGACTCCTGAAGACTTCCGTGAGCTTATCCCCATAGTGGGTCTCTTCCGACCGGGTCCGCTCGGTTCGGGGATGACCGAGGCTTTCATAAAGCGCAAGCACGGCAAGGAGGAGGTGAGCTATCTACATCCTAAACTGAAACCCATTCTTGAGGAGACCTTTGGGGTTATCGTCTATCAGGAACAGGTGATGCAGATAGTGAGCCAGCTGGGCGGCTTCTCCATGGCTCAGGCTGACATCCTGCGCAAGGCTATATCCAAGAAGGACGCTTCCCCCCGGTTGATAGATGAACAGCGCCACGCTTTCGTTGAGGGGGCGAAGCAAAACCGCATCAACCCCGAGGTGGCGGGAAAGATATTTGACCAGATAGCCCCCTTCGCCCAGTATGGCTTCAACAAGCCCCATACCACCTGTTATGCCCTTCTGGCTTACCATACCGCTTATCTAAAAGCCAACTACCCGCTGGAGTTTATGGCTGCGCTTTTGACTGTGGAGTCGGGTAACAGCGATAAGGTCGCCGCCTATGTGGAGGAGTGTCGGCGAATGGATATCACCGTTCTTGCGCCGGACATCAACGCCGGCTTGGCGCCCTTCTCCACCGAGGACGGTGCCATCCGCTTCGGTCTGGCGGCGATAAAGAATGTGGGGGTGGGGGCAATTGAGTCCACCGTAGCTGAGCGGAAGGAGGGGGGAGCTTTCAAGAGCTTGCAGGATTTTACCACCCGGGTGGATATCAGGCAGTGCAACCGGCGGGTGATAGAATCACTCATCAAAGCCGGCGCCTTTGACAGCCTGGGCTTCGGCAGGCGGCGTCTCTTTGAGGCAACAGATAAGGCTCTGGAGCTGGGAGCCAAGGTAGCCAGGCAGCGCAATTCCGCACAACTGTCCCTCCTCGGCGGGATGGAAGAGGAGTATCTGCCGGACATACTTGATGACTGTGCGGAGTGGAACGACGAGGAGATGCTGGGGTTTGAAAAGGAGCTCCTGGGCTTCTATCTCTCCAGCCATCCTCTAGCCCACTATGAGCGGGAGCTTGCGAGTTTGGGTCCGGTGTCCATCGCCGAGCTGGCGGGGTGCCCCAACGGAAGCAGTCAGATAGTAGCCGGTCTGATAGTGGCAATGCGGCAGATACAGGACCGTCGGGAGCGGGATATGGCTTTCGTCACTCTGGAGGACCAGAGCGGGCAGGTGGAGGTGGTGGTCTTCGCCGATGCCTTCGCCAAGACTGAATTCATCCTCTTCAAAGGCACGGTGGTGGCGGTTTTGGGCAAACTGCAACTTGAGGAGCAGGGGGTGAAGATTCTAGCCAATAAGGTCTATCCCATTGAAGAGGCACCTCTTCGCTTGGCGAAGAGCATCCATATGCGGGTTTCACGCAAGATGATGGCTGACGACACACGGATGAACGAGCTTTACGAACTTATCGGCAAACATGTAAATATGGAGGGATGTCTGGTCTATCTCCATCTGCCCTCAGTGGATGGTGAGGAGGAGACGATAGCCCGGCTTTCCATGCGCATGCGCCTTTTGCCCAGCAAGGAACTCATCGGTGAGTTGGGTACCCTTTTGGGTGATGAGGAATCGGCGGAGGTGTGGACCGAAGCGACTGAGTGAGAACGGCTGAAGAAGGGCGATGGGTTGATTGAGCATTGAGACCACAGATGTTGTCATTCTCAAGCAGACCCCTTTCGGGGAGACCAGCCGGATAATCACCCTCCTTTCCCGGGATTTCGGTCTGCTGAGAGGCGTAGCCAAGGGGGTAAGACAGCAGAGTTCCCGCCTGGCACGCTTTCTGGAGCCGCTCACCGAAGTGGAGTTGGTGTTATATTACTATACCGACCGGGACCTTCATCTCATCTCCAAATCCTCGGAGCTTAACCCCTTTCACCAACTGCGCTCCAACCCCCTAAGGCTGGCACACAGTTTGGTGATTGTAGAGCACGTCCTGCGTCTGCTTCCCCCCGAAGACCCCTCCCCGCAAATCTATGAGCTGTTGGTGGAATCTCTGAGATTGCTGGATGAGGGGGCGGTCAACGAGAGGTTCGTCCTGCTCGCCTTTCGGGTGAAACTGCTCCATCTTCTGGGTATAGCCCCCCGTCTGGAGGGCTGTATCACCTGTGGCAAGAAACTGACCTCCAGGGTGAACATATTCTTCCCCAGCCAGGGGGGATTCATCTGCGAGGAGTGTCCTCCTCCCTGGCGAGAGGGGAGGATGACCGAAAGGCTGGGGGAGAGGGCGCTCAGGGTTCGGCGGGAGGTGATAGCCTTACTCAATCAATTGTCCAAAGGGGATATAGTCTCATTTGGCGGGAAAACTCCGGGCGGGGGGTTGTTGTCGGAGGCGGGGCGCCTGCTTGGCTTCCATACCAACTATCATCTGGGGGTAAATATTAGGTCGGAGCGCTTCTTGAAGGAGGCAAGGGAGGCTTATGGGGAGAAGTAAATGCAACGGTTAAATGATTAGGTTGAGAAAAGATTGTTTTTTAGGGTTGACATCCATAAATTTCATAGTTATAATTCACATATGTTTTGTGTAAAGAATGTTCAGTAAGGGCAGTTGGTTAACTAATCAAATCCAAAGAATTGTAAGGAGGAAAAGATGAGAAGCGTGTTATTCGGTTTATCAGCTATTCTTTTGTTGGTTAGTTTCACATTCGCTGCAGAGGTGGAACAGCGGTTTGCGTTCCCCGAAGATTGGGAGTGGAACAGTGGTCTTTCCATGGAGGCCCCGGCGAGTGGTTATGGTACACCTAGCGGTTGGGGAACTCACCTAATCACCACCGTCCAGAACAATGAAGGATACGATGTGGAGCTGACTGAACTCGCCTGGCCCATCGCTGGTCCCAGTTCTAATTGGTATGTTTGGGTTGATGTAGGCGGACTTAATCCACCTTCGGGCGACTGGAACACCGCTGACTATACAGATTCCTTCACACCGGCAGATACCGATGGTAGTGAACACTTACCCACAGTATATAGCTACGTAGATGTATCTGGTGAGGGGATAGTCATAGCCGATGGTGATTTCCTATGCTTCGGTTATGAAAACCCTGGATGTGCTGGTTTGACCGACTATACCGGCGTAGGGACCTGGTCGTGGTGGAGCGGTGCGTGGGATTCCGACACTCCTTATGGTATTACCTCACTTCATCAGGTTAAGGGCAATTACATTAGTGTGGCTGTCCAGCCTACTAGCCTGGGTAAGGTTAAGGCTACTTTCAAGTAAAGCGCTTTAGCCATCAACACTAATTTCTTTTCCTCTCGGTTAAGCTGACGGAAGGTAAAGAGAATATGAAAAGGGCGGAGATTGAGCCGCCCTTTTCATCCATTTCTACGCAGGTGGGGGTTTATGCCTGGTTTGCAATTTATAGTGTTGATTTCCCTAATACATCAACTGCATCTGGGCGGTGAAGACATCATTTTCAACTGCGGTCCCTTCCTCCATTACATGGTCATAATTGAGCATTAACTTGGCATAGTGACCGTCAAAGTAGAAGTTTGCCCCACCGGTTACCACCGTGGTGCGGTCGTCGTCGGTGGATTTGTCCGGCTCGTAGAGCTGGTAGCGCACCACCGGCTCAATGGTCTCAATCCTAAATTTGTCCAAATTCCAGCGGAAGCCACCATAGGTATAGTAGCCGAAGGTCTCTTCCGCTCTCTGCTCAAAGGGGTTGGGGTGCAGGTGGGCTTCTTCGTATTCGCCCTGCAAATATTCACCCTGGAAGAAGAACATTGGATGGTCAAATCCCGCCCCTCCACCGAGTAGCTTGCGTTTCTCGTCTACATTCCCATCTCCGTCGTAATCCTCAGAACCTAAATAATAGTTGAAGCGTAGCTCAAAGCCGGAGAACAGGTCTACGGGGAAGGGGTTGGCGCTGACGCTGACCGCGAAATCCTTCTCGTCATTGTTGTCCAAGGTGTTTCTGCCTGCGCCGTTGAAGACGCCGGCATCAAACTCAAGCCACATATTGGGATTGGGGAAGGTGGTCTTGTAGGTGCCCGTTAAACCCATATCGCGGTTGGGGACGATGGCATTGTTTACCAGGGAGCGCTCAATGAAGAACAGCTTGGAGCTGGGCATCATCATCTCCATACCGAAGGGCACCCGGTATTGCCCCAGGCGTAAGAAGAGGGTGTCTTTGATGAGATAGGCGTCAATGTAGGCGTCAAGGAGGTAGTTCTCCCTTTGTGCAACATTTATATTTAAAAACCCATGAAAATAACCATCCAGGAACTCACCTCCAAATTGGAGAAAGGCGTTCTGAATGTTGAAGGCGTCCAGTTGACCTTCTTCAAAGTAGTGCGTGTATCTACCCTGAATGCAAGCGTTGAGTGAGAAGGTGCCGTGGGGGGTCTCCACCGTCGCCCCAGCCGAGGCTATAATAGGTAGCGATAGTATAGTTAATGAGAGGAGGCTACAGATGAGTAGTGCTTTGCTTGTGAGTTTGGTGGTGGACATTTGATCCCTCCTTTTATTGATGGATAGTTTTTACCATTTATAAACTATATTCCAAATCACTATCAAGCTGGGTTTAACGGTGGTGATTTCCCCTTTACCTGAACTTTTTTTGATATTACAATCCAAAAATGAAGACCCAACTTCCCCCTTTCAGGGATTGGTGGGTCAGGTTTTCAGTATTTCTTTGGGAAAAGGTAGTTAGGGGCATCCCGGTCGGTGGTGGCGCTAGCCTCCACAGGAGCAGTTGCAGGAGATGCCGATTATCAGCGCCAACAGCAGGGAGATGATCGCCAGTAGCACGAAGATGCGAGCCCACAGGGTATACTTGGTGCGGGCTTCGTCGGTCAGATTGGGGTTGTTGATAAACTTCCAGCGGACGAAGATGTAGAGGGCGAAGAGAATAAAAGCCCCCAGGATGAGAATTATGGTGGGGCACCAGGCGAGTAATGAAGGCATTATGTGCTCCTTTTTTAGGGTTTGGAAGTTAGGCAGTGATTTTTCTCTAACATAGCAGAAAAGAATCATTTAAGCAACAATTACCGTGCAAGTAAGGAGGAACGATGAAAAAAGGGATAGTCATCGGCGTGGGAGTAACTCTCTTATTGTTTGTCGGTTTGGGGGCTATTTCGGAAAGCGAGTGGAGGGAGATGCAGGATTTCAAGGAGGAATTGAAGGATTTCGTTAATGAACAGGAGGAGTTCAACGAGGATATATGCGAGGCGGTGAGGGGGATGGCCGAAGTGCAGATAGAGGAAAACGAGCTTCTGGTTGAACTTGTGGAAGAATGCGACAGCGCGCTTTGCGCCTTAGAGATTCATCTGGAAGCCCAGGGAGACGACGAGGCGCTTAGGGAGATTACTTTTATGGAAATGAATCTAAGTGGAATTAAGAGTGGCAGTAAGTCTAATATCTCCTCATTAAGATCCTTGAAGAGTTCCTTGACCTTTTATTAGAGGTTTCTTTAATCAAACACAGTGTTATAATTATTTTTTCAAGTAGTTGCTTTCATCAAAAAATTAAAAAGGAGAAGAAAATGAATGGGGGTTTTCAGGAGTTCATATCCGAACAAAGGAAGCAAAACGAGGAAATTCTTGAAGGGCTTAGGGTGATAATTGAAACACGGATAAAGGATTATGAATTGCTCATTCGGATAATCAATCAAGATAAGCAAAAGTCAAATGACCAAGTACTCACAGATTATCTTATGGAGAAAAATGACATTGATGTTGTTGGAGAAATTCAAAGCAATTTGAGTAAACTAAAGGAACTAAAGAGTAGTTTGGGTGTAAATTAAAGCACTTTGTTGTTTACTTTTTTTGCATAGTTCTTTGTACTAGAAGCTCCGATATGCTAATCGGGAGATTTTGCTATGCTTAAAGTTAGAGTCCGTTTTGCTCCCAGCCCCACCGGTCACCTCCATGTGGGAGGGGCGCGCACCGCTCTTTTCAACTGGCTATATGCCCGCCACCATCAGGGCAGATTCATCCTGCGCATTGAGGACACCGATAGAGCCAGGAGCGACCCCCAGCTGACCGAGGTGATACTTGACTCTTTGCGCTGGTTGGGTCTTTTCTGGGATGAGGGACCGGAGGTGGGCGGAGACCACGCACCCTACTTCCAGTCCCAGCGGGGTGATCTCTACTCGCAGGCGCTTGAAAAGCTGAAGGAAAGAAACGCGGTCTATCCCTGTTTCTGCACCCCGGATGAGCTGGAAGCCCGCAGAAAGGAGCAGATGGAGGCGGGAAAGCCCCCGCACTACGACCGACGCTGTCGGGCTCTGTCTGCGCAGGAGGTTGAGCGGAAAGTATCCGGGGGGAAGCCCCACACCTGGCGCCTGGCTATCCCCACCGAGGGGGAGACCGCCTTTGATGACCTGGTGCGGGGTCGGGTGACCTTCGTCAACCGGGAGCTGGATGATTTTATCGTGGCTCGCTCCGACGGCTCTCCCACATATAACTTTGTGGTGGTGGTGGACGATGTGGAGATGGCTATAACCGATGTCATCCGTGGTGAAGACCACATCTCCAACACCCCCAAGCAGATTCAGGTCTATGAGGCGCTGGGCGCTCCCATTCCCAACTTCGCTCACATTCCACTGGTGCTGGGCAAGGACAAGTCCCGCCTCTCCAAGCGCCACGGAGCTACATCAATGGATGAGTATCGCAAGGAGGGCTATCTGCCGGAGGCGATGTTCAACTTCCTGGCGCTTCTGGGCTGGAGCAGTGGCGAAGACCGGGAGCTTTTCAGCAGGGAGGAGCTGGTGGGGCTTTTTGATATAGCTGCGGTGGGAAAGGCGGGGTCGGTATTTGATTTGGAGAAGCTGACCTGGATGAACGGCAACTATATTCGGGAGATGGAGGAGGAGCGCTTTCTGGAATTGGCAAGGGAGAGGCTATTGGCATCCGGGGTGGAGGGGGACGTGTTGGAGAGCGATTGGGGAAGGCGGGTTGCGCTCATAGAGAAGGAGAAGATGAAGCTCGTGAGCGACATCGTGCCACTGACCAGCTTCTTCTTCGGCGATGAGCTGGAATACGAGGATAAGGCGGTGAGCAAACATCTGGAAGGGGGAAAGAACGCCCCGCTCCTGCGAGAGGTGCGGGAGGGACTGTCCGGGCTTGAGCGGTTTGACCTCTCGGCTCTGGAGGGGTATGTGCGGGCTGTGGCGGAGGCAAGAGGGGTGTCGGCGGGGAAGGTCATCCATCCTTTAAGGGCGGCTCTCTCCGGGCGCACCTCCGGACCCGGGCTCTTTGAGATGATGGAGCTTCTGGGGAAGGAGCGCTGTCTGGCGAGGATAGATGAAACGCATAAGAGGTTCGGGGGTTAGAATGACCTTGTATTTGGGGGGGATATGTGATATGTTACACAGCAGATTATGGAGAAAGCTTACTGCTGGGGAGTCGTCCAATGGCAAGACAGCGGACTCTGGCTCCGCGGATAGGGGTTCGAATCCTCTCTCCCCAGCCACACCTTTACCCCCAAATTGAATGCGGGGGTTTTTATTTGACCTTTCTTTGATCGTGGGGTAATATTGTCATAGTTACCGTTGACCCCTTTATGGGAGGTGGTTATGCCGGGGAAGATAGTCTCTATATTTATTGCCCTGCTTCTGGCTCTCTCCTTTGCCGGCTGTAAGAAGCGGGTGGAGGGGGATGAAGAAGTCCAGGGGGAGGGCGCTCTGACCACCCCCACCGTGGCGGAAAGTCTTCCGGAGTATGTCCCGGGGACGGTGACCGGTATCTACCATGAGCCCACGGTTGGGGTGGGCGAGGAGCTGGAGGTTAAGGTGGAGGGGTATTTCCCCGAGGAGGGAATAACCTTGGAACGGTTGGAGGTGTCTATAAAAGAGGATAAGAAGTTGGTGGAGGTCAGTCCGCAGGGGGTAAAGCCGGCAGAGTTGACCGACATAAGCGGTGGAGAAGCCCCCTTTGAATCCACGGTCTCCATACAATTTCCCACCGCCGGCAACTGGCGGGTCTCCGCCCCGGGGGAGATGGGAATGGTCATCAAGGCGGTGGTGGTGACCGAATAAGGTGGTCACAGCTATGGTGGAGTTCAACATTACCATGCGCTCCCTCACCTCCGATGACCAGAGGGCGTTGACCGAGTTTAACAAACTGCTTTCGGCTCAAAATACGGTTGAACGGCAGGAACTCTCTGCCAAAGAAATAGAGATGTTCCTCAAGGCGGATGAGGACGCAGGTCTTACCGGCATGGCTTTTGAGGACGAGGACCGTAATCTGGTGGGGATAGCCCTGGTGGTGAGCGACCCTGCCAGGCTCAAGGAGTGGTTTGAGGATACCTTCAACGCCGACGATACCCTTTATCTGTATGCCATAGTTGTTAGCGAGGGAGCACAGAGAAAGGGTGTGGGTAAGGAGATAATGAAGAAGGTCTATAGCACTGCCAGGATGCTGGGCAAAACCCAGATTCTTCTGGATGTGAATAACCGCAATGAGCGGGCGTATAAGTGGTATAAGCGGGAGGGCTTTGAGGAGCTCGCCAGCCAGGTGTATATGGTAAGGCGATTGTAGCTGTCCTGGTGGTCAGAAAAAGCTATCATTGTTAGCGAAACTCTGAGGTCAGGGATGAGGAGGGTGGAGATAGGATGATACATTTAAGGTTCTTTTTTCTGGTAATTTTTACTGCACTGTCGCTCTTTGTGGCCGGGAGTTGCCTTTGGGCGCAGGATTGGGCGGAGGGGGAAGGGGAGACCACTCAAGGTGAAGAGCGGCTCATCTATATAGATGAGGTGATGATACCCCCGAGGGCGGAGCTGGCTTCCGGTATCACCGTGACCATATATGGGGCTATGCCCGACCCCTCGTGGGGGTATGAGGGTTGTTCTGTGCAGGTGGAGGATTTTGATATCATCATTTCCGCAAAGTGTAAAAAATTGAAACTGCCCGAGGGGGTTCAGGCGGTGATGGTAATTGTGCCGGTGGTGGATGAAGTTACAGTCATGGTGGATGAGCCGGGTGTCTATCGGGTGGTGGTGCGGGGTTACCAGCTGGAGGCGGAGAGCGAGGTGGAGGTGAGGGAATGAGCGGGGGGGGGCAACATGGTTTGTTTAGTGGTTTTCCCAAAAAGAGGGGAAATGATGTTTCTGATATCGTAGATAACAAAAACCGGGCGGTTTTTTTTGATAATATTCAATTTATCTACGAGTTAATTCTAGGTATTTTGGAGCTGGAGTCCTTTGGTGTTGAGATTATTCCCTGCAAAGATTATAGGAGCTTTGAGATTTTAAACCATAGTGATACTGAAGCAATTGCCAGGCGAAGTGGGTATTTTAAGGTAATAGATGGTATAAAGACTGACTATTCAGCTATTATAAAATATAATAGAACTAGGTCTTTTAATCAATATTTGACACATTGGTTTTACCCTTATAAGGGGAAGTTCCACCCTCAGATGATAAGGGCGGTCATTAACATTATTGGATTGAATGAGGGTGAGACTCTTCTTGATCCATTTGTTGGGAGTGGGACATCAGCAGTTGAGGCGTTTCTTCAGGGAATTGATTTTGTCGGAGTTGATGTCTCTCCTTTGTGTGTTTTGCTTTCGAAGGTGAAGGTAAATTCGTATAAACATATTGGAAAAATTAAAGAGTTAAAAAAAGCTGTACAATATGAGGAGATTGATTACAAAGCAATAGAAGATAAAGATGTAAGTAGTTTCTTTGAAATTGCCGACATGATAGCAAAAAGTGATAGTGCAAGGAGAAGAAAGAATTATAAAAACGCTTTTTTGAGTAATATAGAGAAGATGTTTTTGTCTATTAAAGACCTATATGAGGTAGTCGATAAGTTTATAAAAAAAGTACCGTCTTCAAAAATTGAAATGGGAGATAGTAGAGAACTAAATATACCTGACTCATCAATTGATGGAATTATTACCTCTCCTCCATATTCAATCGCGCTAAATTATGTGCTGAACGATAAACATGCTTTGGAAGCTATGGGAGTGGATATAAGTAGTGCCTTTAATGATTTTATTGGACTTAGAGGGAGAGGAGAGGAAAAATTTAAGATGTATAATGAAGATATGTATAAGTGTTATAAAGAGATGTGGCGAGTTTTAAAAAATGGAGGATATTGTGTTGTTATCCTAGGAAATGTGGTTTTTGAAGGTAAAGAGGTGCCGACAGTAAATATTGCGACTGAGCAATGTGAGAATATAGGGTTTAAATTAATTGATTCAATTGATAAGATTATCTTCGGGCTATACAATGTTATGCAAAGAGAGTATATTCTAGTATTTCAGAAAGGAGGATGATAGTGGAAATAAGTAAAGAAAGATATATCAAGTTAAAAAACACTCTGAAGAGGCTTCTTGAACCGATTGAAGATTTGGATTTTTCTGTTGTCATTGAAATGACGACTGATACTAAGTTTAAAAAGATTACCAAAAGCAGGAGAGATAAGGAATTATTAGATATAATAAGGGAATCTGCGGATTTGTTAATGAATCAAATATATAAAAATCCCAAATTTGGAAACAGACCAAATGATGTGAGTCAACCTATAGAAAAGGCGTTAAAAAATTATCTTGAGGAGGAGGGACTTGAGATTGTGCCTCCAAAAGGTTTTGGATATCCCGATATGATATTAAAAGATAAATATGGTCGTATAACCTATTTAGAAGTAAAAGTATCTAGGATAGAGAATATTCGGAAAGCTTCGGCGAGAAATTTTTTCTATAAAATATCCAAAAATACAAGAGTTATTTATGACGGTCGCCATCTACTTTTAGGATTTGCCATTGAGGAGGATAGTAGAGAGGTTAGACATTGGAGGACTGTTTTTTGGAAGCTGGTGGACCTATATAAACTCAAGGTTAACTTAAAGCCAGAATTTAACGCAGATAATACTGAAATTTATTCTCCAAAGAATATTATTGCCAAGAATGCGATTTCTAGTTCATATAAAAAACTAATGTGACCATATTTATAGCTTTAATTTTAATGTGTATTGCTCCTCTTTAGATAAAAAATTAATCTATGACGTAAAAAGAATAATCTTACGATATTTCCAGAAAGGTGTATGATTATGGAACCTGGCAAAGAAGAATATGTGGAGCTGAGGAGCGTATTGAGGAGGTTGCTTGAGCCGATTAACTATTTAGATTTTCCAGTGGTCATTGAGATGACCACGGACACAAAATTTGAAAAGTTTACAGAGAGGGAGGAGGATGAAGAATTTTTGGAGATAATAAAGAGATCTGCGGATTTGCTTATGAATCGGGTATATGTAAATCCCATAGTGAAAGATGGACCGAATGGTGTAAGCCAGCCTATAGAAAGAGCGCTGAAAGATTATCTGGAGGAGGAAGGGCTGGATATTATTCCCCCAAAGGGTTCCGGGTATCCGGATATGATAATAAGAGACAGTTGGGGCAATATCACATATTTAGAGGTAAAGGTATCCCGGCTAGAGAATATCGGAGAATGGTCTGCCAGGAACTTCAACTATAAAGTCTCTCAAAAGACAAAAGTCATTTATGATGGTCGCCATCTACTGCTGGGATTTGCCATTGAGGAAGATAGCAATAAGGCTCGGCATTGGCGGACGGTATCCTGGAGATTGGTGGACCTGTTCAATCTTAAGGTGAATCTGAAGCCCGAATTTAACGCCAGTAATCCGGCGATTTATGCTTCAAAGAATATTATTGCCAAGAATGCGATCTCCAGTCTGTTTGAAGTGCTGATATGACCGCATTTATCAATACTATAAACATACCGATTCCCATAAAAAGCAAAAACCCCCCTATTGAGGGGGGAAGAGAAACCTAGAGATGAGCGTAGATTCGCTTATTCTACGTATATCGCCTTGGTTTCACCCAACGACTTGGGGACCAGATTGACATTCGTAGCCAGGACTACGAAGGCTACCATCAAGCTGATAGCGACTACTATGGCAATGGCGATCTTCCTGCTCATTGCACCCTCCTTTTGCTAATCAGTTGCTTTCAAAAATCGCTTTAATTATATACTCAATCTCACAGCTTGTCAAGCCAAATTGGTGGGAGAGATGACTGGTAGAAAGCGCTTTATCGCCCTATTCATTATAGTGGGTTTCCCGCTCGCCCTCATCATAACTGCCGGACTGTTGGGTCCCTATCTGGCGGTTGATGTGGTGGAGGAGAGGCTTGCCCTCTTTGCCGGCGATAAAGGAATGGCGCTTTCTTACTCCTCGGTCGGTTATGCCCCCTTCTCCACCACATTCACATTTGAGGATTTCGCCCTCTCCGCAATATCTCAGCGGGGTATTTCCAGCATTGAAGCTCCTGAAATGGCTCTGAGTATCAACCTGTGGCGCTATATCTTCGGCTCAGGCTACAGCTTCCTGGAGATGGAGTTTCACTCGCCTATCATTATATTGAACCCCCCGGAAGTTACCGCCGGGGGTGGGGGTTCCGGCTCTACCACCCAACCTCCACCGTCCAAGGTGCCCGCAAAACTACAGACGCCGGAGGGGACCCTGAAACAACCCCCCCAGCTCCCTCATGAGCAGAAAGTGCCCCAGCCGATACTCCCCCCGCAGATGCCCCGGAAGGAGGAGCCGACGGAGCGCCCAACACCTGATGATGAGTATCCCACCTTGCGCATCTTCAATGGGGAGGTGTATCTGGCTCAGGGGGGCGGTTTTACCCTTCTGCTATCGGATGTGGAAGGCGTCTTCGGACCCGAAACGGAGATCAGTTTCTCTCCCCTGGGTATTGAGGGGGATAGAGCGACCATCAGCGGAAGTCCCAGTTCCCTGATCTTGCCCCAGCATGACCTGCCGGCGGAAAAACTCAAAGGGGTGCTTTTTCCCTCATTAAAAGTGAACTTTGGAGAGTGCAGAGCGAAGGTAGGGGGCGTTTGGTCAATAGGCGGTGATGGAAACCTGGATTTCCTTATCTCCGGACCCCGGGTTCGGGTCTTGGGGATAGACGGGGATTTCAGTTCGGTTGACCTGCAGGCGGTTTATGATGGGAAGAGCGTGCAGATGCTCTCCTGTGATTTTCAGTGGGGGGGCGCCCAATGGATGGGGGAGGGATTGATAGCCGACCTGAATGCGGGGGAGATATATTTTCGCTTTGCCACCCCCCTGGTGAGCTTCAACCAGATAAAGAAACTTGTTGGCGGGGCAAGCACCGGGCAGTTTTATGTTGTCGGTCAGGGGGCGATGGAGATAGTTATCGGGGGGACTTTATCATCTCCCAAGACCAGCTTTCGTTTTCAGAGGATATAGCCCGCTTGGGAGATTATTCACTTGACTTATTTACTTTGTTTATGATATAAATAAAGGTTATGTTCGGTCGGTTGCATCCGTGGCTATTCCACGGATTTGTATCATCCAATTGAAGGAGAAAAGTGAGAGGGTCTCTTTTTAGAGCCTCGTTGGTAGCCTTGCTATTTTGCTCCTCGCTGGGGACGGTTTATGCACAATATTCCGACAGCCAGCCCATCATCATAGAGAAGATAGAGGTGGAAGGGCTGGTGGATTTCTCCGAGGAGGTGGTTCTCTCCGCCATAAAGATGCAGGTGGGGAATGTCTATTCTCCGACTAAGTTCCGTGAGGTAGTGCGCACCGACCTTCTCCGTCTGCATAATCTGGGGGTCTTTGACCGGGTGCAGTGCGAGATATTGCCATCAAGTGAGGAAAAATCGGTCATCGTATTAACCCTGGAGGAGAAACCCATTCTGCGCTCGGTGGAGGTGGAGGGGAATAGGAATATCAAGACCAAGGACCTCAAAAAGGAGATAGCTCTTGACCCCGGAGAGCGTCTGGATAGAGCCACTATGCAAGAGGATATTAATGCCATCGTGGATAAATATATTGACAAAGGATATCGCAACATAAAGGTGGAACCGGTAATAGATCAGGAGGGGAACAAGGTTGACCTGGTTTATATGATTGCGGAGGGGGAGAAGATAACCATCCACAAGATTAAGTTTGCGGGTAATACCGTCTTCAGTGAGTGGACCCTCCGTAACAAGATTGTGGAGACCAAGGAGGATAAGTTTTACAACACCAAGACTTTGGACAAGGAGATTTTGGAAGAGGATATCATCCGTATTGAGGAGGCTTATGCGGATAAGGGTTATATGCGGGTCAAGATCTCCCCGCCGGAGATAATTGACCTGCCGAAGAAGAATCAAGTGGATATTCTCATCACCATAGATGAGGGAAAGCGTTACCGTTTTGAGGGGGTTGCCTTTGAGGGGGTAACCAAGTTTGAGGAAGAGGAACTACGTGAGATGATTGACCTCAAGGACGGGGGAAGTTACTCTCAGGAGAAGATGGATGAGGGGATTTTTGGAATAATCGGGCAGTATTACAACAACGGTTACATCTTTGCCGATGTGGACGACCGGGTTAAGATTGACGATGATTTGGGGCAGGTTACCGTTGAGCTGAAGATAACCGAGGGGGACCCGGCTCGCATTCGCAAGCTGGAGATAATCGGCAACACCGCCACCAAGGACATCGTCATTCGCCGGGAGATGCGCATCCAGCCCGGTGATATATATAAAGAGGACAAGATAATTCGTTCCTTACAGAGAATCTACAATCTGGGATATTTTGCCGACATCGGTCGCAACATTCTAATCGCTCCCGATGGGAAGAGTGTGGATGTTGTCATTGATGTCACCGAGCGGGCGGGCACCACCAGGGTCAACTTCGGTGCCGGATATAGCTCGCTGGATGGACTGGTGGGCACCTTGGATTTGACCTGGATTAATTTTGACGCCTCCAAGCTCCCCTATATCTGGCGCTGTAAGGGCGGTGGTCAGGAACTGCGTTTCTCTACCGAGTTCGGACGGAGACGGACCAATTTTCTGATAGGTTTCACCGAACCATGGTTGTTTAATCGCCCCTTGCTTTTAGGATTTGATGTGTATAAGACCCACCTGGTGCGCTCATATTACGACGAAAATCGCGTCGGTGGGGATATATATATCGGCAGACCTATCACCGAGTATACAGTGGTGCGCCTGAAATATGTTATCGAATCTGTGGATGTGGTCTCCGGCTATGAGGACCCCGAAGACCTTCCCTCCTGGATACGGGAATACCTTGGTACCTCCACAACATCTGCGATGCGGGTATCCCTGGAGCGGGACAGCCGGGATAACATCTTCTTCGCCGGCTCCGGCTCGGATTCCAGTATAGGTTTTGAGCTGGCGGGAAACTTTTTAGGCGGAACGGTGGACTACTACCGAATTAATATGGACTCCTCCTGGTATTTTAAGATATTCTGGAGGACGGTCTTAGCCATGAGGTTGGCTGGCGGCTATATAAACAGCTATGGCAGAAGCGATAAGGTGCCCATCTACGAGCTCTTCTACCTGGGCGGAGCCCGCACTATCCGGGGCTACGATGAATGGGCGGTGGGACCCAAGGACCGATATGGTAACCCGGAGGGTGGAAAGGTGATGTTCTTCTCCAACTTTGAATATCGGATACCCCTCGTTCGGGATGTGATCTACCTTTTAGCCTTCTGGGATGCAGGATATTGCTGGCGTGAGTTTTCGGATTTTGACCTGCGGGATATGCAGAGTGGTGCCGGTGGTGGGGTGCGTTTTGATATTCCTATGTTGGGGCTTATAGGATTTGACTACGGATATGGTTTCAGCACCAAGAGAGGAATTCTACACTTCAATTTCGGCACCCAGTTTTAGTTGATGTGATAGAGTGTGAAAAAAAGGATTCGGGAATACATTTTACCTGCCCGGCGCTTGCGCCTGGGGCGGGATGTAAGGAGTGGAAGAATGAAAAGATTGGTGGTTAGGTTTGTGCTGGTAGCAACGGCTTTCGGTCTTTTGGTGGGTGGTTTTACACCTCCCGCCTGGGCGCAGGAAGAGGAAGAGCCGCTCAAGGTGGCTTATGTGCTTATGGAGCGGGTCTTTGAGGAGTATGTGGTCTTTGCCGAGACTACCGCCAAGATAAATGTGGAGATAGGTCCCAAGGAAGAGGCAATCCAGGTTAAGTTGGATGAATTTACTTTGAAGATGGATGAGATGATCGTTGAGCTCTCCAATCCTATGCTCACCGATGAAGCCAGGGCGGAGATCAGCATGCAGTATAATCAGTTGATGGAGGAGGCATTTCTCTATCGTGACGATGAACTCTACAAGTTGGACCTCTGGCGTCAGGAGCAGTATCAGCCGGTATATGACGACATATATGAGGAGATTCAGAGGATGGCTGAGGAGAACGAATATGACCTGGTCCTTAACCAGAGCACAAGTTTGCTCTTCGGCGAACAGGAATATGACATAACCAGCGATTTGATAGAAAGCCTGAATGCCAAAGCCGGTGCGGGACAGTAGTGGTCTGAAGGAATGGTTATGGCTAAGGAGGAATCAAAAAAGAGCTACACCCTGACTGAACTCTGCCGTCTGGTGGGAGGACGCTTGGAGGGTTCCGGAGAGGTGGTTATCAGGGGAGTTTGTGGAATAGAGGATGCCGGGGAGGGAGAGATCACCTTCGTGGCAAATGTCAAGTATGTCGGCTACATCACCACCACCAAAGCCAGTGCAATAATTGTGGACCCGACGACGGACCATGGTTCCATTCCGGCAATCGTCACCGAGAATCCATATCTGGCTTTCGGCATCATCCTCCAGCACTTCGCACCACCCATACCCCATATTCCCCCGGGCATTGACTCCCGTGCGCTGGTTTCCGAAAGTGCCCGGTTGGGCGAGGGGGTAGCGGTGGGTCCCTTTGCGGTCATCTGTGATGATGTTTTGGTCGGGGACGCCACCACCGTCGGTGCGGGATGCTTTATCGCTCCCCAGACGAGCCTGGGCAGGGATTGCTACCTGCACCCCAATGTCGTCGTCCGTGAGAGGACGGAGATAGGCGATCGGGTGATAATTCACTCCGGAACGGTGGTGGGCAGTGACGGCTTCGGTTACGCCAAGACAGAGGACGGTTATCAAAAGGTGCCCCAAACCGGCATCGTAGTCATTGAGGACGATGTGGAGATTGGGGCGAATGTGGCTATTGACCGGGCTACCATGGGGGTTACCCGCATCTGCAAGGGCTCCAAGATAGACAATCTGGTGCAGATTGCCCACAATGTAGTCATCGGCAAAAACTCAATAATTGTGGCTCAAGTGGGTATCTCCGGTTCCACGGTTATCGGCGAGGAGGTCACCCTGGGCGGACAGGTGGGCATCATCGGTCATGTGAAGATTGGAGACGGGGTGATGGTGGGAGCCCAGTCGGGAATATCAAAGGATATCCCCGCTGGGGAGTCCTGGTTCGGTTATCCGGCTCGCCCCATCGCCAGGCAGAAGAGGATTGAAGCCTTCCTCAGTAGGTATGATAACTACGTCAAGCGCGTCGCGGAGCTTGAGAAGAGGGTTGCCGAACTGGAAAAGAAAAAGAAAGGCAAGAAGGATAGATGATGGCGGCAGATATTGACAGACAGCGGACTATATCCAGGGCGGGGACTATGGAGGGTATCGGTCTCCATACCGGGGAGAAGGTGCGTGTCAATTTCAAGCCGGCTGAGGTGGATACCGGCGTAGTATTCATCCGCACCGACCTGGCGGATGAGCCCAGAGTTCCGGCTTTGGTGGAGAATGTCAGCAATATGGAGCGGGGGACCTCCCTGAGATGCGACGATGTTGAGGTCCGCACCATAGAACATCTTCTCTCCGCAATCAATGGTCTGGGCATAGATAATCTGGAGATAGAACTGGACGCCGGGGAGGTGCTGGTGGCGGACGGCTCGGCGTTGGACTTCTTCAAATTGCTTCAGAGCCTGAAGGTGGTGGAGCAGAAAGCCCCCAGGAGATACCTGGAGGTTACCGAGCCGATATTTTACTGCGACGGGGAGGTGAGCCTGGCTGTCCTTCCCGCAGATACTCTGACCATCACCTACACCATTAGCTTCAACCATCCTTATCTGCAGAGCCAGTTTTACAGTTATTCACAGGCTTCGGATGACTACGAGAAGCATGTAGCCCCGGCACGGACCTTTGTGTTTGAGGAGGATGTGGAAAAACTGCGCCAGGCGGGTCTAATCAAGGGTGGAAGCCTGGAGAATGCGGTGGTCATCACCCAACAGGGCATAATGAACGAGAATCTGCGCCTCCCCAATGAATTTGTGGTTCATAAGATATCCGACCTTTTGGGGGACCTCATGCTCCTGGGGCAGCCGCTCAAGGGCAGGGTGGTGGCGGTGAAGAGCGGTCACCGCTCCCACATCGGGCTGATTGGAGAGCTTAGAAAGTATCAGCAGATGAAATATATTCGCCAAGCCCCGACAGCCGAACCCATATACGATGTTGAGCGGTTGATGGAAATACTCCCGCACCGCTATCCGTTCCTGATGGTGGATAGGATCACCCATTTGGAGCCGAATAAGCTGGTCGTAGGCATAAAGAATGTGACCATCAACGAACCTCAGTTTACCGGTCATTTCCCTGGAAAACCGATTATGCCCGGGGTGTTGATAGCCGAAGCTATGGCTCAGTGCGGGGGGATACTCCTGCTGTCGGCGACGGAGAATCCCCAGGATAATATCGTTTATTTCATGAGCATAGATGATGTTCGCTTTCGCCGACCGGTTGTGCCCGGCGACTGTCTGGTGCTGGTCACCAGAGCCCTGCGGTTGAGATCCCGAATCGCCCATGTCCGTGGTGAAGCTTATGTGGACGGTGAGCTGGCAGCGGAGGGCTATTTCAAGGCGATGTTGGTTCCCCGGAATAAAGCCGGGTAGGTTTACTCAGGAAAAGGATATGGCAGAGATTCACCCCAGTGCGATTGTATCTCCAAAGGCGGAGCTTGCCGACGATGTAGTCGTTGGACCGTTTAGTATCATCGGTGATGGTGCTACCGTCGGCTCCGGCTGTCAGATTGCCAACAATGTATTGCTTGATGGGAAGGTGACCATCGGAAAAGACTGTAAGCTCCTTCCCGGTGCGGTTGTCGGCACCATTCCCCAGGACCTGAAGTATAAGGGCGAGGAGACCGAGGTGGTGATAGGGGATAATAATATAATTCGTGAGTATGCCACCATCAATCGGGGGACCACCGCCTCTGGGCGCACGGTGGTCGGCAACGGCAACCTTATAATGGCTTATGCCCATATCGCCCACGACTGCCGGATTAGGGACAATACCATATTGGCAAACGCAGTGACCATGGCCGGTCATATTGTGGTGGAGGATTTTGCCATCGTCGGCGGACTTACCCCGATACACCAGTTCTGCCGTATCGGAATCCATTCCATAGTGGGGGGTCTTTCCCGCATAAATAAAGATGTTCCTCCCTATTCCAAGGTCGCCGGTATTCCAACAAAGGTATATGGTTTGAACATCGTGGGACTCACCCGCCGTAACTTTCCCAAGGATGTCATCGCCAATCTGAAAAGAGCCTTCCGCATCATCTTCCAGGGTGGACTGAACACCACTCAGGCGCTTGCCAGGGTGCGTGAGGAGGTGGATTTAATCCCTGAGGTGGAGTATCTACTGGATTTCATCTCCAAAACCGAGCGGGGGATCTTAAAATGAGTGCCCATTTAACCGATGGATGAGAGAGAGGTAAAGCGTCTTGCCGTCTTTGCCGGAAACGGCAGGCTCCCCAGAATCGCCCTGAAAAACGCCGCCAGGCTGGGCTTTGATGTTTTGGTCATCGCCCTGACCGACCAGGCGAAAGAGCTAACCGCAGATAGCGGATTCCCCACTGAGCGCCTCTCCCTCGGCAAGGTGGGGTTTTGCATGCGACTGCTTCAGAATTGGGGGGCGGACTCGGTCCTGTTTATCGGTAAGGTGGAGAAGAGCGCTCTGCTCAAGGGCATCTCCCTGGATTGGTTGGCTATTAAAGAGCTGGTGAAGTTAAAGGAGCGCTCCGACCGAGCTATCATGACCCGAATCGTGGAAATACTGGAGGAGAGGGGACTGGCGGTCCTTCCCCAGACCCGATTTTTACAGGGGATGGTAGCCGAGGTGGGTGTATTGGGCAAGGTCAAGCCGAACAGGCGAATCATGCGGGACTTTGCGCTCGCCTTTCCGCTGGCAAAAAGGATGGCGGATGAGGGCGTGGGGCAGACGGTGGTGGTCAAAGGGGGAGCGGTAGTCGCGGTGGAGGCTATGGAGGGCACCGATGTCGCTATACGCCGGGGGGGAGAACTTGCCGGCGGGGATGTGGTGGTGGTCAAGGTCGCTGGCGATGATTATGACCCCCGCTTTGACCTTCCCACAGTGGGATGCGAGACCCTGCGAACACTGGCCGAGTCGGGGGGAGGAACGCTGGGGGTTGAGGCCGGCGTGACCATACTGGTTGAGCGGGAGGAGATGTTGGCTTTTGCCGATGAACATAAGATGCCCCTGGTGGGATTGGATTGGGGTTACGGAGCTATTCCCCAAAAGCCCCAGGTAAGGGATGAGGAGAGATAGAACCGGGTGGGGGGTAAGATATTCATAGCGGTCGGTGAGGAGTCCGGCGATATTCTGGGAGCCTCCCTGGCGGACGCATTGCGGGAGTTGCACCCCACTATCGCCGTTCGGGCTATGGGCGGTGGTCATCTCGCCGAAGCCGGTGCGGAATTGATAGTGGATGTCTCCGCCGGCGGCACGCTGGGGCTTTCTGAGGTGCTCTCCGCCCTTCCACGGTATCTGCGTATGTTGGCGAGGATGCGCTCGGCGCTTGTGGAGGAGACGCCGACGGCTCTGATAGCCATAGACAACTTCGGCTTCAACCATTGCCTCTGTCGCTTCGCTCATAGGATGGGCGTCCCGGTCTTCTACTTCAGCCCCCCCAAGGTGTGGGCTTGGGGAGCTTTTCGGGGGCGCTGGCTTGCCCGCTATGCCCGGCGGGTCTATGCCCTCTTTCCCTTTGAGGCGGAGTTCCTACAGCGATTGGGGGTGAGCGCCTTCTGCTTCGGTCATCCCCTGGCGGAGAGTTTGTCACCAAAATTGGAGAAGGAGGAGGGGTTGGTGGCGATTTTACCCGGCAGTCGGCGGATGGAGGTGGAGAATCTTCTTCCGGATATGCTGGGGGCGGCAAAGTTGCTTAAAGAAAAGATGCCCGAGTTGCGCTTTGTGCTGGGTAGGGCAAGGAGCATAGATAGTGAACTTGTGGACGGTCTCCTCTCTCAGGCGGGAGTGGATGTAGTGGTGGAGGACGATGTCCACCGCCTTCTGGGTCGGGCTTATGTGGCCATGGTGGCTTCGGGGACGGCGACCCTGGAGTCCGCTCTTCTGGCAACGCCGATGGTCATAGTCTATCGGACGGCACCGCTCACTGCACTTGCCGCCCGGCTGGTGGCTCGCATAAGGGTGCTGGGTTTACCCAATCATCTTGCCGGGCGGATGATTGTGCCGGAACTGCTGCAGAGCCGATTGACAGCCGCTTCCCTCGCCCGTCAATTATGGCAATTGATAAACGACCGGGGTAGATGGTGGATGATGCAGGAGGAGCTTATAGAGGTGACAGCCCCCCTGCGGGAGATGGAGGGTTCGGTCTCCCTGAGGGTGGCTGAGGATATTCTGAGGAATTTACAGTCGGGAGCGGACTGAGAGATGGGGATTCTCTTCCGAAAGAAGCGGGGTGTGGGCAAGGGGATAGCCAAGAGGCTTTTCAGGTATCTTCTTCCCCACTGGAGACTGCTCCTCTTCGGCACCATAGCCAGCGTCGTCGCCGGGGCAATGGAGACATCTCTTCCGGTGGTGGTGGGTATGGTGATTGACGCCCTATCCGGCAAAGCAAACACCGTAACCGACATCATGCGCAATCTGGGTGCCGAGGAGCCCTTCCGTCTGGCGGTCAACATCCTTCCCGCCTATGTCCTTGCGGTCATCCTTCTGGGGGGCTTCTTCGCCTTCTTCAGGGTTTATCTGGTCTCCCTTGCCGGTCAGCGGGCGGTCCTTAATATACGCCAGCAGGTATTCGGTCGTCTCCAGCGTCTCTCTCTATCCTTCTTTGACAAGAGGCGCAGTGGAGATTTCATCTCCCGCATCGTGACCGATGTCGCCGTCCTGCAGGACACCAGCGGTTCATTGAAGGACCTCTTCCATTCGGCGGTGACCGTGATCATCATCATTACCGTCATGTTCATCCGCCACTGGCAACTGAGCCTGCTCACCGTCTTCACCTTCCCCATCCTGGTGCAGGTGATAAATGTTCTGGGGGAGCGCAACCGGGCTGCCGGCAGAAACCTCCAGCAGAGGTTGGGGGAGATCTCCGCCTATCTGCAAGAAATTTTTGCCAATATTCGCCTGGTAAAAGCCTTCAGCCGGGAGGAGTATGAGGACCGCCGCTTTGAGAGGGTCAATCGGATGGGCTTTCTTGCCTGGATGCGCACCGTGCGCATTGAAGCCACCCTGAGACCGCTGATGGAGTTGTGTAGTGGCTTGGGCACGGTGGCGGTCTTCTGGTTCGGCTGTCATCTGGTCCTCTCCGGCTCAATGACCACCGGCATGCTGATGGAGTTCACCGGTCTGGTTATCATCCTCTACCAGCCGATAAAACGACTCGGTCAGGTGGGCACCATGATGCAGAAGGCTTTTGCAGCCGCCGAACGGGTCTTTGAGCTGACGGACGAGAAGCCGCTCATCATGGAGAAGCCGAATGCGCTGGTCCTTCCCCGCATACACCGGGGCGTGGAGTTCAAAGATGTCAGTTTTGAGTATATTCCCAAAAGGCTGGTGCTTCGGGACATCAACCTGAAGGTGGAGGAGGGCGAGGTGGTGGCTCTGGTGGGACCCAGTGGGGTGGGAAAGACCAGCCTGGTCAACCTCATCCCCCGCTTCTACGATGTCTCCGCCGGAGCGGTGCTGGTTGACGGTGTGGATGTGCGTGATGTCACCTTGGCAAGTCTGCGCTCCCAGGTGGGTATAGTCCCCCAGGAGACGGTGCTCTTTGCCATGAGCGTGGCTGAGAATATCGCCTACGGTCGCTTGAATGCCACCCGGGAGGATATCATATCCGCCGCTCATCTGGCTAACGCCCACCGATTCATCTCCCGCCTGCCGGACGGTTACGATACCTCCATCGGTGAACGGGGGGCTCAGCTCTCCGGCGGGGAGCGCCAGCGGCTGGCGATAGCTCGGGCGATACTCTCCGACCCGCGCATCCTCATCATGGACGAAGCCACCTCCAGCTTGGACACCGAATCCGAGCAGCTGATTCAGGAGGCGATAGGTCGGCTGATAAGCACGCGGACCACCTTTATCATCGCCCATCGCCTCTCCACCGTGCGGAGGATGGACCGCATCCTGGTTCTTTCCGAGGGGCGGATAGTTGAGGAAGGGGACCACGAGAGCCTGCTATCCTTGGGAGGGGTGTATGAGAAGCTCTGCCAAGCCCAGTTCCAGGCTTATTAGCCGACCGCAGGCTATGCCTTTATACTGGGCGGGGCTGGTTCTCATCCTTCCCCTTATCCTTCTGGCGGGGGTTTTCGTCCCCCGGATTCGGCAGGGGATGTTACACCGATTGGGTCTTAGCAGATTTCGCCTGCCAAATCAGGGAATATTAATAGTCGCCTCCTCGGTCGGTGAGGTGGGAGCGGCGGAGAGGTTAGCCCCCTATCTGCGACGGGCTTTTGCCGGCTATTATCTGGTCCTGTGCGCCTTCTCCTACGCAGGTTTTCGGCGGGGGTTGCAGGGAGGGTTCTTTGATGGTGTCTTAATCACCCCCTATGACCTTCCAGTTTGCATCAGGTCCTGTCTTGCAAAATTTCGCCCCCGAGCCCTCATCCAGATTGAGAGTGACATCTGGCCCACTTTGACCTTGTGGGCGAGGGAGAGAAAGGCGTTGACCGCCCTCGCCGGGGGACGGATGACCGAGGGGGCTTTGCACCGCCTCATCCCTTTCGGAGGAATCACCGGAGCAATGTATCGTATGATGGATGTGCTTACCGCCCGTTTCGTAGATGATGCGACGCTAGTTCGCCGCCTTTCTGGAGGGGATGTGGAAGTTCGGATTATCGGCAACTTAAAATATAGTGACATCGCCTCCATCCCGGTTAAAAGGGATACCACTTTTGCCGGAGAGCTGGGGGTGTCTGCGAATCGTAAGTTGATTGTCGCCGGTAGCACCCATCGGGGTGAGGAGAGGATGATATTTACCGCCTACCTGCGCCTGCTGGAGGAGTTTCCCCGGCTGGGGTTGGTGGTGGCTCCTCGTTATGTCAGCCGGGGCGGTGAAGTGGCAACTCTTGCGCAGAGTATGGGCTTGCGCACCGTGCGCCGTTCTCATTTATTGGATATGCGGGACTTGGGCCGGAAGGGCTGGCAGGTGTTGGTGCTGGATACTCTGGGGGAGCTGTCCCGAGCCTACACCCTGGCGGATGTGGCTGTGGTCGGAGGTGGCTTCGGTGGGCGGGGAGGTCAGGATATGGTGCAGCCGGCGGCACGGGGTGTGCCGGTGTTGTTTGGACCCAAGGTGCCCACTTTTAGATATGAAGCGGAGAAACTGAACGGCTGTGGGGGCTTCGTCGTCGCCGACGCCCTGGAGATGGCTGAAGTCCTCGGTGCACTCATCAAAAATCCCGCTTATAGAAAGAGGGTTGGCAGGCGGGCTCGGCGGACCGCCTTGGGGCTTGCCGGGGCGGGAGAGGCGTTTATGGAGGAGCTTGGAGGGTGGAATTTAAAAGGATAGAGTTGATCTGGCGCAGGATCTGTGCACCACAAGCCACCTTGTGGGAGCGCTTCCTGACAAGCCCCCTTCTGCCCGTCTCCTGGCTCTATCGGGGTTTGGGAGCGCTTCGCAGGTCGGGGTTTCGGCACGGCGTCTTCAAATCGCAGGAACTTCCGGTGCCGGTGATAAGCGTGGGCAACCTGGTTCTGGGGGGAAGCGGGAAGACCCCCATAGCTATGGCAATAGCCGAGCATCTATCTGCCCGGGGGCGACTGCCTATGATACTTTTGCGTGGTTACGGCAAGGTGGTGGATACCTCCCAACTGGTCTCCGACGGGATGGGTGGGGTGCTGGCTCGCTCCTCGCATTGCGGGGAAGAGGCGGTGATGACCGCTCAGAAGGTAAGCGGGGCTGTGGTTGTGGTCGGCTCCCGAAGATGGGAGGCGGGCAGACTGGGCATCTCGGTGGGCGCAGACTGTGCGGTCCTTGACGACGGCTTTCAACATCTATCCCTTAAGCGGGACCTGGACCTGGTTGTCGTGGATTCCGCTCTCCCCCTGCCCAAGGTATTTCCCCGGGGGAACGCCCGTGAGGGGTGGCGGGCGCTCCATATGGCAGATTGCATCCTGCTCAATTCGCCTTCCGGAGGTTCGGACTGGGAGGAGCGGGCGGAAGAGCTTTCCAAAAAATTTCCCCGGATTCCGATCATCCCCTGGCGAAAGCAAGAATTGTATCTGCGCAACTGTGGGGGAGAGGAACGAATCGCTCTTTCGGCGGTGGAGGATGCCCGCATCCTGCTCTTTTCAATGGTGCCCGGCATCACCGATATCGCCGAGAATCTGAGGAGCCTGAAAGCCAAATCGGTGCGGACGGTCCCCTTTCCCGACCATCACCGCTATCTGCCGGAGGAGGTGGCTTTCCTTTCGGGTCAGGCTCCAAGCTACGACCTGCTCCTGACCACCGAGAAGGATGAGGTGTCGCTGGTTGAGCGGGGCTATGATGTAAGTAAGATCAAGGTGCTGGTGGCAAGACCTCAGTTTCTTGCCGACCGGAAGAAACTCTGGGCGATGATTGATAGGATATGTGCAAAGGGAGGAGAGATTTGAGGGTCAGGCTTTCCTACCGCCTGGAGCTGTGGCTGGTGAAGATGGTGCTGTGGTGGGCTGGGAAGGGGGGATGGGCGAAAATTCCCGCCAGGGCGGAGGTGATAGGTAGCCTGCTCTATCTGCTGTTGGGTATGAGACGGAAGACGGCGATGGATAACATCCATCGTGCTCTGGGATATCCGGTCTCCAGATGCCGACGGCTCGCCCGGGAAAGTTTCAAGAGCCTCGTCATCACTGCGCTGGAGATGGCACAGATGGGCTCCTTGAATCCCCGCTGGATTGGTGGGAGAGTCCAATTTGACAATACGGAGTCCTTTGAAGAGGTGTATAAGCTAGGAAAGGGAGGACTGCTCCTCTCCGCCCACCTGGGGAACTGGGAGCTGGTGGGTGCTTTGGTCGGCAGGAAAGGGATGGGTTATCCGGTCTCGGTTCTGGTGCAGGAGCAGAGCAACCCTCTGGTGGAGGGTTTGATGCGCAGGTTGCGGCAGGGGTATGGCTTCTCCGTCATTTCCCTGGGCGAGGCGGGAAGGAAGATGGTGCAGCTGTTGCGCCGGGGGGAGTTCGTAGCCCTGCTACCGGACCAGGATGCCGGTCCTGAGGGGAGAATGTTCCCCTTCTTCGGAAGATATGCCAGCACCAACATCGGACCGGCGCTTGTGGCAAGCAGGCTGGGGACACCGATAATAATCGGCTTCTGCGTCCGCTCGCCCGACCGAACTTATCGGGCTTATATCTCCAAACCTTATATATTAGGTAAGGACAGGGAGAGGGCGGTGGTTCGCTATCTGGAGCTCTACAGCGGGTTTCTGGAGGAATATGTCCGCCGCTATCCCCGGCAGTATCTGTGGATGCACAGGCGATGGAAGAGTTATTTGCCAAAAAAAGGATTGAAAGATTAAGGGACTACTGGTAGAATATGCTCAATAGGTGAGGTGAGCGATGGGAGGAAAAAAAGTGACTATCATCTTAATTCTTATCTCTGTAGCTCTCGGAGTGATTGGACAGATATTAATAAAACAGGGGGTAATGAGTGCGGGAGCAGTCGGTTTCAATAAGGAGGTATTCAAACTGATATTAAAACCCTTCGTAATCCTGGGGTTATTTAGCTACGCGGTCAGCTCAATCTTCTGGCTTCTGGTGCTCTCCCGCACCGAGCTTAGCTACGCCTACCCCATGGTCGCCCTGGGATATGTCCTGGTCTTCTTCTTCTCATGGTGGTTCTTCCACGATAAGGTAACCTTAACCCGCATTATGGGACTGGTGCTAATCATCGCCGGAGTGATACTGGTGGCGATCACCGAACCCAAGGCGGGTGAGGAGGAACCCCCTCAGAAAACAGCCATTGAGCAGAAAGTGAGCGGTGAGTAACGGTATGAACGGGATAAGTTTTGAAGTGCCGAAGAATGTGGCTCAAGCCAAGGAGTTGCAGGAGGAGTTGCGAAAGGAGCTTGAGTTTTGTACCTACGACGGCGACTGGCGGTATATCTGTGGTGTGGATGTAGCTTACAGTAAGGGCTCCAGGGTAGGGGTGGCGGCTGCTATGGTGTTGGGAAGTAATCTAGCCATAGAGGATAACAGCGTTGCCATGATGGATGTAAACTTCCCCTATGTCCCCGGTTATCTATCCTTCAGGGAGATTCCGGTCATCCTGGAGGCGCTGAAGGGGCTTGAGGTGGAGCCGGATATCTTCATAGTTGATGGGCAGGGGTTGGCACATCCCAGAGGTATAGGCTTGGGCTGTCACTTGGGACTGATATTGGGCAAGCCCACCCTGGGAGTGGCTAAGTCACTGCTGGTGGGGGAGTTTGAGGAGCCGGAGTTCGTTTACGGCGACTGGCGCCCCCTGCTCTATAAGGGGAATACGGTCGGCAGGGTGGTGCGCACCCGGGATTGGGCTAAGCCGGTATTTGTATCCCCCGGTCATCTTATTGACCAGGAGGGAGCGTATAATGTGGTTATGAACACCCTGCATCGCTACCGCCTGCCGGAGCCCACACGCCTTGCCCATCTACTCGCCGAGCGGACGAAGAGAGAGAGTAGAAAGAAAAAGAAGTGAGCTGTAGCGCAGGAGGTGGCGGGAGATAGTATGGAACTTTCCGAAGCCATCAAAGGTCGGCGCAGTGTACGCCATTTTGAGGAGCGGGCGGTGGAGGAGGAGAAGATACGCTCGGTCCTGGAGTCAGCCGTTTGGGCTCCCAGTGGCGGAAACCAGCAGAACTGGCGTTTCCTGGTGGTGCGGGATAAAGCCAAACTGAAAAGATATGCGCAGATTATAGAGCGCACCTATCGGGAGCTGGTGGAGAAGTTCGGCGATGAGCGACTGCGGGCTAAACTGGAGGGCTCCATCTTTGGTTATACTTTATTTGAGGACGCTCCGGTGCTTATCGTGGTGGTAGCTACCGCTTACCACTCAACTTCGGCTACTCTATCGGCGAAGAAGCGGGGAGAGCCTGTCAAGAACGGTATCACCGTCGCCGGTATATCCGGGGTCGCCGCCGCCATCCAGAACCTACTGCTCAAAGCCCACGAATTGGGATTGGGCGCCTGCTGGATGACCAGTTGTCTGGTCGCAGAGGGTGAGCTGGAAGAGGTCTTGGGCATTGAACCGCCGGACCGACTTGCCGCCTTCGTTCCCCTGGGCTATCCGGCGGGAGAGCCGCCCAAGCTCAAACCACGCAAAGAGGGGGTAATTGAGTTTTTAGATTGAGTCTTCCGCACCTTTGCGTTTTAAATAGGTAAGGATGGGGGAAGGGCGGATATTTTTTGCTGAGGAAAGCGGATTGCCCTCTTCTGTTGAGGGATGAGCGTTTCTTGATTTATTGTGCGGGAATCGGCATTGTGAGAAAAACCTTCTCCGCAACTGTTGATGGGAGGATGAGATGAAGCGGTGTGAGAAGTGCGGTGCGAAGGTGATGGACGAAAGTTCCTTCTGCACCGAATGCGGAGCTCCCTTGAAGGTTGACGCTCCCTCTGGGGCGCCATCCGAGGAGAAAGCAACCAAGGCGGGAGATGATAAAGGGGAACCTGCTAAGACAAAAAAGCCGAAAAAGAAGAAGGAACCCCCCCGAGAGGAGGGGATTTCCGCCACCCAGCCGGAGTTCATCGCCGCCCCCAAGGATGTGGAGGGAAAAGACAAGGTGGGGGATACCGCCCCGGTGGTTCCTCCCAAGGATGTTCCCGAAAGCAAACCGAGCACTACTGCGCCCAAAGCCAAACCCGCTCCCGCCAAACCCGGGAAGCCCAAGAAGAAGCGCACCGGACTTATCGTATTGTTCGTCGTAGTCGGAGTGGTGCTGCTCATCATCGCAGCCGGAGTGGTCGGCTACTATTGGGGCTGGTTTGACCGCTTCCTCTATGCCGAGCCGGCGGGAATAAGGGAGACCTTTGATAATATGGAGACAGCCACCTTCCAGAATATCTATGTTGGTGAAGGTGGGCAGATGAAGATTCAGGCGGGAGAGATGCTTCTGGCAAATGGTGCGGTGCGAGCGGTGAAGGATGTGGGCACGGATTATGCGGTCAAAGTGCGCCTGAAGTTTATCTCCGTTGCTCATAGCGAGGGTTGGGCGGGGATAATTGTGCGCATCAATCCCAGCCGCCCCACATTTCACTACGCCTTCCAGCTCTATCCCGAAAAGGACTTAATCTCCATCTCCAAAATTTCCGAGTCCGGGATTGAGGAGCTTTCAAGTTTCGCCGCTCAAATTGATGTTAACTATGAGTATTATTTAGAGGTATCCGCAAAGGGAAAGGATTTCAGCTTTATAGTGAACGGACAGAAATTCCTACAGCTTACCGACATCACCCTCAACAGCGGAGGCGCCGGTTTGGAGGCGTATTACTCCCAAGCCCTCTTTGATGACTTTACAGTGGAACCTCTGGGTGAGTAGCAAGGGACAACTGACAAAGGAACTGAATTTTGCATCCAATTATCCTTGAAATAGGCAATGTCGGCGGATTCCATCTGGCGGTGCGGGCTTACGGCTTGATGTTAGCCCTGGCCTATATCGTCGGCATACTGCTCGCCGCCTACCTGGGCAAAAGGCGGGGCTATCCCTTTAACAAATTCATAGACCTGGGCTTCTGGATAGTGATCTCCTCCATTGTGGGAGCCAGACTGCTATTTATCCTGCTCAATCTGGACAGGTATATCGCCGAGCCTTTGAAGATACTGCGCTTGTGGGAGGGGGGGTTGACCTTCTACGGCGGTTTTCTCCTGGCGCTGGTGGTCTCCATCTGGTTTTTGAAGCGCAACAGGATAAAGATCTGGGACGGGTGTGACATAGTCTCCATCAGCATCGCCCTGGGCTACGGTCTCACCCGCATCGGCTGCTTCCTGAACGGTTGTTGTTTCGGAAAGCCCACAAACCTTCCCTGGGGGATAGCCTTCCCCAAGCCCAACTTTGAGGGGATGAGCGGTCCCCCCTGGCATATGGGAGTCTTTGACCCCTCCCAGCCGGTCGCCGATTTCAACGCTGCCGGATACTACCATCCGGGCATACCCATCCATCCCACTCAGCTTTATGCTATGGCGACAGGATTCATCATCTTCGCCATCCTGCTTCTGGTCTATCGCAAGCGGAAATTTGAGGGGCAGGTCTTCTGGCTCTTCGTCTTCCTCTATTCCATCTATCGCTTCCTGGTGGAGTTCGTCAGGGGAGATAAGGAGCTCATCCTCCTAAACCTTACCGGGATGCAGTTTCTCTCCATCTTGCTTCTTGTGGTGGCGATAATCGCCTATATTGATATGGCTAGGAGGGCTGGGAAAGCTTGATTGTGCAGATCAAGGACATCAGCCGATATGTGGACCAAGAGGTAACCATCCGTGCCTGGATGTATAATAAGCGCTCCTCCGGCTCCATACATTTTTTGCAGATACGAGACGGCGGAGGTCGTCTGCAGGCGACGGTGGTCAAGGGCGAGGTCCCCGATGAGGTCTTTGAGCTGGCTGACGGTCTGACCATGGAATCCTCCATAATTGCGACCGGGGTGGTGCGGGAGGATAAGCGCTCCCCCATGGGCTTTGAGCTGGCCATCTCCGATCTTGAAGTGGTGCAGATGGCTGAGGAGTATCCCCTGCAGAAGAAGGAACACGGTGTGGACTTCCTCTTCACCAACCGTCATCTCTACCTGCGCAGTGAGTCCCAGTGGGTGATACTTCGGGTGCGAGCCACCATCATCAAAGCCTGCATAGATTTTCTGGACCAGCGGGGCTTTGTGCGTATTGATTCGCCCATCCTGACCCCCACCTCCTGCGAGGGGACCTCCACCCTCTTTGAGACCGATTACTTCGGTGAGTCCGCCTACCTCAGCCAGTCAGGTCAGCTCTACAATGAGGCGGCGATTATGTCCCTGGGTAAGGTCTATTGCTTCGGTCCCACCTTCCGTGCCGAGAAGTCCAAGACCCGGCGCCATATTACAGAGTTCTGGATGTTGGAACCGGAGATGGCTTACTACGACCTGGAAGCTAATATGGAACTGCAGGAGGATTTAATCCTGCATATCATAGATCAGGTGCTTAAGGTGCACGGCGAGGAGCTCTGCGGGGTGCTCAAACGGGACCTTAACAAGCTGAGCGGGGTGGTGAAGCCCTTTCCCCGCCTGACCTACGATGAAGCCATGAAGAAGCTCTCCGGGTTAGGGTCTGAGCGGGGCTATGATGAGGGTCTGGGCGCCGAGGAGGAGACCTTGCTCTCCCAGCAATACGACAATCCTCTCTTCATCACCCATTTCCCCATGCAGCAGAAAGCCTTCTATATGAAGCGGGATTCGGATAATCCATCATTAACCCTCTCGGCGGATTTGCTTGCCCCCGAGGGTTACGGGGAGATAGTCGGCGCTTCGGTGCGGGAGGATGACCTGAAACTGCTGGAGGAGATGCGCAAACTACATAACATCCCCGCAGAGTCGTTAGCCTGGTATTATGACCTGCGGCGCTTCGGTTCGGTGCCCCACTCCGGCTTCGGGATGGGGCTGGCGCGGGTGGTAGCCTGGCTTTGCGGACTGCACCATGTCCGTGAGGCGGTCCCCTGGCCGAGAACCCTTACCCGTATATATCCCTGATCTTTTTCTCGGCATCCTCTACTTTTTCCTGCGAAATCCATATACCATGCCCAAGCTGAAGCTCTACAGACTGCGAAGGAGACTGTGTCTCATCCTCCTGCGCCTGTTTGTGGGCAGTTTCGCCGGGCAACTATAAGGTGATGATTTTGCTACTCATTCACACCATTGTTATCATGGTCCTCCTTCTTGCGAGCGGCATATTCTCCGGAGCGGAGACGGCGATGTTCGCCCTCCCTCCGGTGCGGGTGGAGCGGCTGGAACGAGAGGGGAGAACGGGCTCGTCGGCTCTAGCCGCACTTCTGCGGAAACCCGCCCGTTTGCTGACCATTATCCTCATCGGTGATTTTGTGATGTTGGTGCTCATCACCACCCTGACCACCTCCCTTTTTCTGAAGTATTTCTCCGCCGTCTATCTTCCCCTGGCGATGCTTGTCATCTCCACCGGTTTTGTGATAGTCGGCGAAATTATCCCCAAATCGGTAGCCGCACGCCAGAACGAGCGCATGGCTCTTATTCTAGCCCCCATTATTAAGACCTGTGGTTATATCTTCGTCCCTCTGCGAGTGCCGTTGCAGAAATTCTCCGAATGGGTATTGCCCCCCGGAACTTACATTGATTCCCGTAGGGAGAGGATGACTCTGGAGAGGCTCTCCGCCCTGGTGGAGATGAGCCACCGTGCCGGGGAGCTGGGTGAGGTGGAGCGGGAGATGCTTGTGCGCACACTGGCTATCGGCAACCGCCGGGTGCGGGAGATAATGGTTCCCCGGGTGGAGATGGTCTCCATGGATGTTGAGACGGATATGGAGGGTGCGGTGGGTTTGCTCAAGGAAAGCGGTTTCTCCCGTATTCCCGTCTATCGGGAAGCGGCGGAGAATATAGTCGGCATCCTCTATCTGAAAGACATTCTCCCTCTGCGTCTGCGGGGGGAGGAAGTCCGCCTGGAGCGGGTAATGCGGGCACCTTATTTTGTCCCGGAGAATAAACCGATAATAAACCTGATGGTGGAGTTTCAGGTCAAGGCGAGGCATATCGCTTTTGTGGTGGACGAGTATGGAGTCCTTTCCGGTATGGTCACCCTGGAGGATATAGTTGAGGAGGTAGTCGGGGATATTATAGATCCCCGCACCGTCCGGCGAGAGGAATATCAACAGGTCTCCCCGGCGGAGTATATCGTATATGCCGCCCTGGAACTTGACCGCCTGAATCAACTACTGGGGCTTTCTCTGGATGACCCGTATACCGAGTCGGTGGGTGGATGGATTATCTCCCGCCTGGGGCGCATTCCTCAGGAGGGGGAACATGTCCTTCTGGACAATTTACATATTACCGTCCTTGAATCCGCCCCCAATCGGCTCGTTCGGCTCTATGTGCGCAAGGTAGGTGGCAGATAGTGACCATCGCCCTGTGGCTAATGCTGATCTTTTTGGGCTTGCTCTCCTCCGGTTTCTTTGAGGCCTCGGAGCTGGCGATCATCTCCTGCGACCGGGTGAGGATGGCGGAGCAAGCAAGCCGGGGGGAAGGCAGGGCACAGAAGGTTCTTTCCCTTCTGCGCAGACCGGAACAGCTCTTCTCCGCCACCCTGATGGGCTCCGACATCTCCATCATAGCGGCATGTGCCCTGGCTGAGTGGCTGGTGGTTAGATACCTGCCCGGAGCCTGGTCCACCGTCCTCAGCACAGTAGTGATGACCCTGGCGGTCTTGGTGCTGGCACAGATTCTACCCAAGTCCTTCGCTCTGAGAAGGAGCGGTTTTGTCGCCCTGAATTCCGCTTATCCCCTGCGCATCTTCTCCTCTCTGTTTGCGCCCTTGATATGGTTATCGGAGACGATAAGCAGGAGGATAATCCGCTGGTTGTGGAGGAGCGACAAAGCGATACCTTACATATCTCGCAAAGAGATACGCATGATGATTTCATCCTCCGCCGATTCCTCTCGTCTGCACCACCAGATACGCTTGATGGTGGACCATATCTTTGATTTCTCCGAGGTGAAACTTGAGGAAATTATGGTAAGGGTGGATGAGTTGGTCTCTCTGCCCCTGGAGGCTACTGTGGGAGAGGCGGTGGAGTTGATCACCGAGCGGGGCTTCACTCGCCTGCCCATCTATCGTCGGGATAAGGATAATATCATCGGGGTGGTCATCGCCGACGACCTGCTGGATGTTTCAGGTGAGCGGAGACTCCTTGAGCTGATACGGATTCCCCAGGTGGTGGTCAAAGCTACCTCCTCCCAGGAAGTTCTACAGCTTCTGCGGAGGGACCTTCTGCGGGTGGCGTTCGTGGTGGAGGATGAACCTGAAAGGAGGGGCGAGGGGATTCACTCCGGTAAGGTGATAGGTATGGTTACTTTGGAGGACTTGATTGAGGAGATAGTGGGCGATATCTGGGACGAGTATGATTTTTAGCAAAAACTCCAACTGAGGTGAATTTCTTTGCATATAGTCTTTCTTAGATATGATAGTATAAATAGTTACCGAGGAGGACGGCAGTGACCCTGAAGGGTGATCTGGAGACTGTGGACCTGCCCGTTGTTATGGGCATGGTAGCTGAGAATCAGAAGACCGGCATCTTCACCGTGCGGCGGGGGATGGAGGAGAAGAAGCTGTATTTTAAGAAGGGTCGGCTGATATTTGCCAGCTCCACCAACGAGAACGAGAAGCTGGGCGAGGTCCTCCAATCCAATGGGCTTATCAGCAGAGATAAACTGCTGGAGGTTCGCAAGGAGCAGTCCTCGCTATCCTCTCAGCGTCTGGGGATGCTTTTTTTGGAGAAGGGGCTCATCAGCCATGATGACCTGGTCTCGGGTCTGAAAGCCCAGGTCAACAGTATCATCCTCAGCCTGCTGGAGTGGTGGGGGGGAAACTTTGAGTTTGTTGAGGGTGATATTCCACTTCCCGGCGGAATATCCGTGGGTTTTGACCTGAAGGGTATTATTCTTAAGGCGACCGACTCCGCCGATGAGTGGAGCCGGGTCAGGAGCCGTATTCCCGAAATGGAAGGGATTCCCAGGCTTTGTCCCTCTCTTCCTTCCGGTGTAAAGAAAGTTACCATAAGCGATGAACAGTGGATAGTCGCCTCCCGGATAGATGGATTGAAGACGGTGGAGGAGCTCTGTTACCTGCTTCCTTTCCCAGACCTGCACACCTGCAAATTGATAGTCGCCCTGCAAGACATGGGCTTGGTGGAGGAGGAGCTCTCCGGTATGGTAGAGCAGACGGATGAGTTCTTTGTGGAACGGATGCAGTTAAAGCCGCTCATCCATCTCTTCAACGAAATTCTGCGTTTCATCCATCGCAGAGCCTTTGATATTGACAGGAATAGGGTGCGGGACCTGTTGGAGTCGGCTTGCCTTGAAGTCGCCAGTGAGGAAGCGAGCATATTTGAGGGGGTAAATCTCGCCTCCGACGGTTCACTGGACGCCGATATCCTCACCGCCAACGCCCTGACCGTTCACCCTGACCTCCGATTGGAGAGGGTAGTGGGGGCGCTCTCCAGTGTGGTGCGCAGGTTTGTGGAGGTCATTGAGCAGAAGTTTGGTAAAAAGGAGCGCGACAGCATCACCAAAGAAGCAAGAGTGGTGGTGGACTTCGTCCTCCACCAAAATCGCAACATTCTTCAGAGATTGGGCATCAAAGAGGATGTGGAAGTCGCCCTAGGGACTTAAAAACCGGGAGCTTAAAAATGGGAAAAGGTGAGTTTGAGGAGGTCAGTGGTGGTCTGCGAGGTTTGATGAAGCGGTTTTTCGGGGGGCGGAGGATGGAGAGATTGGAGACCAAACTGGAGCGTCATAGGATACTGCTCAAGCTTTCCCACTCCCTCTCCGAGGCCGGGGGGCTTAGACACCTTCTGCAGCTGATCGCCGACCAGACCGGCTCCTTTCTTAAAGCCGAGCGCGCTATCGTATTTCTCCTGGACAGGAAAAACTCTGAGTTATGGTCCATCTTTGGCGAGGGGGAGGCAAGGGAAATCCGTTTTCCCGCCGACCGGGGCATTGCCGGTAGCGTGGCTACGACCGGTCAGGTGATTAACGCCACCGATGCCTATAAAGACTCCCGTTTCAACCCGGAGATAGACAAAAAGACCGGCTATCGCACCCGCTCTATGCTCACCGTGCCGATGAAGGGCAAGGGAGGGGAGACTATCGGCGTCCTTCAGGTGTTGAATAGAGTTGGTGGAGCATTCACCGAGGACGACGAGGAGCTTCTGCTGGTGATAGCTTCCCAGGCTTCGGTGTCGGTGGAGAACGCCATTTTTATGGACACCCGCCGACAAATGTTTGAAAACCTGCTGAAAGCCCTGGCGGATACCATTGACATGCGCGACCCCACAACCGCCGGTCATTCCAAGAAGGTGATGGAATATTCTGTAGCCATCGCTCAAGCGATGGCACTATCGGAAAACGAAGTTCTGGTGGTGCGCTATGCCGCCTATCTTCACGACTACGGAAAGATTGGGGTGAAAGATGCCATTCTGCTCAAACCGGGTAAACTGACCGATGAGGAGATGGATGAGGTGCGCGAGCATGTAAACATCACCAGGCGCATCCTGGAACGGGTTGACTTTGAGGAGGAGTTGGTTGATATTCCCCAAATAGCCGCCTTGCATCACGAAAGGCTGGATGGAAGCGGTTATCCCCAGGGGCTCTCCGGGGAGGACATTCCCATCGGCGCCCGCATCATAGCGGTGGCTGATGTCTTTGATGCCCTCACCTCCAAGCGCCATTATCGGGCTTCCATGTCCAGGGAGGAGGCTTTAACTCTAATTGAGGAGAAGTCGGGAACTGAGTTTGACTCTCAGGTGGTGAGAGTCCTGTGCACCTTGATGGAGGAGGAGGCGGTTATCAGCTCCGCTTGAGCCGGTGTGGTGTCGTTTACCGGGTATAAAGGGCTTTAATAAAAAGAATAACGGAATAAAAAGGATTGGCGGGTGAAGACGAAGGATACAGGGTCGGTTTACCGAAGAAGACCTCTGCTGGTCATCTTACTTATTTTGAGCCTGGCGATACTTATACGCATCGTCTATATCAACCAACTTGGCGACAATCCCTTCTTTGACTACCCCATCGTTGACTCCGACAGTTATGATGTGATGGCGACCAAGATTGCCGAGGGAGAGAACCCCACCGAGGGTCCTTTTTTTCAGCCCCCACTTTACCCATATTTTCTGGGTTTTCTGTATAACCTCTTCGGTCACAATCTTTTCACCATACGCTTCCTGCAGATGCTTTTAGGGGTGGTCAATGTCCTTCTAGCCTATCTTCTGGCAAAACGCATCTTCGGTCCCCGGGTGGCAGTGGCTGTCGGGGTTGCGCTTTCCATCTACGGCACTATGCTGTTCTTTGAGGGGGAGCTTCTTGCCCCGGCATTGATAATCTTCCTCAATCTATTACTCATCCTCTCCCTGCTGTGGTCGCTTGATAAACCCGCCTGGTGGCGGGCTCTGCTAAGTGGATTGGTCTTGGGGGCTTCGGCAATCGCCATGGCGGTGATACTCCTCTTCGCTTTGGTGGTTCTCGTCTATGGTCTGCTACGCCTTCGCCGACGGAAGGAGCCGGTCGGTTGGAGGCGTATGCTGGTAATGGGGCTGTGTTTTCTGTTGGGGGTAATGGCGGTCATCTTCCCGGTCACCCTGCGTAACTTGCAGGAGGGCGATGACCTGGTGCTTATCAGCTCCAATGCCGGCATCAACTTCTTCATCGGGAGCGGAAAGGACTTTGACCAGAAGGTGGGCATCCGCCCCGGTTATGAGTGGCAAGCCCTGCTTCAGGAGCCGATAGAGGCTGGATATGAGAAGCCCAGCGAGCAGTCCGCATACTTCGTTGATAAGGGGATGAAGATAATCGCAAAGGACCCACTGGGCTATCTGGCTGTGCTGGGAAAGAAGCTCTCGCTCTTTGCCCACGGCAACGAGATAATGCGCAATCAGGAGCTCTATCCCTTCCGGGAGTATTCTTTCCTGCTCTCCATCCTGGTCTGGAAGTGGGGGCTGGCATTTCCTTACGGCTTGCTCTTTCCTCTGGCGGTGGTGGGAGCAGTTTTCGCTCTGGCAAGGAAGAAGGAGGGTAGTTGGCTGATTCTTCTCTTTTCGGCAAGCCACATCCTGATAATCATCCTCTTCTTCGTCTGCGCCCGCTACCGCATGAACATCCTCCCCTTCCTGGTCATCCTTGCGGTCTATGGAGTATTCGCTCTGGTCAGCCTCTTTCGGGAGAGGAGGTGGTTGAAGGCTGTAATCAGTTGCGGTCTGCTCACCGTTCTGCTGGTCGCCTGCAACTGGAATGTGGGAGAGATGGCGACCGAGTTCAACGCCGACGCCTATTACAACCTGGGGGTAAAGTATATGGAGGAGGGTCGCCCTGAAGCCAAGGCGATGTATGAGAAGGCGGTTGCCCTCCTCCCCGATTATCCGGAGGCGAACGGCAATCTGGGAATCTATCTGGACCAGGAGGGAGACCATATGGGTGCCATAGCCTGCTTTCAGGTGGTGCTTGAGCGGTATCCCGACGATATAGAGGCAAATCTGAATCTGGGCATAGCTAAATTCGGGCTGGGGGATATTGAGGGGGCAAGAGAGCAGTTTCTTCTGGTGTTGGAACTGGATGGGGATAACCAGCTCGCTCAAAACAACCTGGCTGTTGTGGAGAGGGTGGTCCGTGAGCGGGAGGCGTTAGCATTAAACCCCGGGATAGGCGAATTTCTCACTCAACTTCAGGCAGAGCCGAACAACCCCGCCCTGCTGACCAACCTGGGTGCGGCGTATCTGGATGTTGAATACTACGACCTGGCACTGGAGCCTTTGCAAGCCGCAGTCGCCATCGCTCCCGGTCTCTTCCAGGCGCACAACAACCTGGGCATAGTGCTTGCCGAGCTGGGCGATATCTCTGGGGCAAGAAGGGAGTTTGAGACCGCCCTGATGCTGGACCCGGAGAACGAATCGGTAAAATTGAATCTGGAGAAACTGGGTGATAAGAAAATAATTAAAGAGTAAGAGAATATTTGACGATTATTGCGCCATTATTAAGAAGATATGATATAATATACTAAAAATGGGTTATAAAAAGGGGGAGGATTCCTATAATGGGTGCAGGGTTTTGCTTTTTAATATATCAGTAATTGATTTACAGTATTTCCATTAAAACATTTTAAAACTATCATTTTGGAGGTGAGTGAGGATGAAAGTGCTAGCTATTTTTACCACTCTTTTCCTTTTTGCGGTGGTGTTGTCTTACGCCGATGAGGTGACCATAGTTACCAATAAGGATTCACAGGTCGTGAACACGATGCCTAGCAGTAACTGGGGTACCCATGATTACATTACCGACAACTGGGGTTCTGGTGTTATCGCTAGAGGTATAGTGGAGTTTGACTTGACCGATGAATTTGACCCCTCCGGTTATTATGTCATCAACTCCGCGGTTATGTCTTTCTATGTCTTGTACAATCCACCCAGCGACGAGCCCTGGGGGGTCTATCATAATCTGGAGTCCTGGGAGGAGATGGTAGTAACCTGGAGTAACAAGCCGGATATCCCCGATGATGCTGATTCAATCACCAACTACGATGGAGCTGGTTGGCAGGATTTTGATGTCACCGACTTAGTGCAACAATGGGTGGATGGTGTCCTGGAAAATTACGGGATCCAACTGAGAGCTGAAGACGAACCATCTAATCCATATTGCTACAATCTCTCCTCCGATAACAGTTCTTACCCCGACTATTGGCCGGAACTCTACATTGATTACTCGGATTATACCAACATCCAATCGGAGAGCTTTGGAAAGATTAAGGCATTGTTTAAGTAATTTGCGTCTGCATTCAAAACCCCCCAGGTCTTCCAGCCCGGGGGGTTTTTGTAAATATGTCCCGGTTCATTATTTGACTATAAGTGGAAGACCAGTCCCGTCTCCAGGTCAACGAAGTCCCCCCCGTCAATGTGTCCCTCCACCTGTCCCAGAAGTGAGATTTTGGGGCTGAAAGCCCATTCAAAACCAGCCAGTATGTCAAAACAGGCGTCGGTGGCGTCCGCCTGCTCGGGGAGACCGAAGACATGGACGATGGAAAACCCCATACCGGCATAGGGCGTGAATTCGTCTATTGGATAGCGGAACTTGGGATGGAAGCCGAAGTTTAGGACTTCATTTCCCTCGCCGACGGAGAACTCGGTGGTAAATTCAAGCCCCATCATGTTATTCAGGGGCACAATCACCCATTCTCCCTTGGCACCGAAGACCGCCTGCAATGAGCCGATTCTCATCCCGAAGGTCGGTGCGAAGTGGGTGGTGAAGGTCTTGGCGGAAGCGACCGAAGGAAGCAGGACCGCCAGGACCAGAATGAGGATAGATAATCTTCTCAATGTTCGCTCCTTTTCTTTGAAATTGCTCTAAGACCGCTCTCTTTGTTGAGAGGTTATATGTGAAAGGATTGAATAACTCGCCATTTGACGCCCATCTCCAGCCTAAAGCTCCAGCTCCTTGCTTATCCCCTGCATAGCCTGAAGGCATGTCTCCAAAAAGTCCTCCATACTTGAGCACAGTTTGCCACCTTCCGCCATCTGCTCCCGGCTGGCGCCGGCGGCGAAGCGCTTCTCCTTTAAGCGGTTCTTGACGAAGGTGATATCTATTGCCGAGAGCTTCTTCTCCGGATGCATAAGGGCGCAGGCAACCAGAAACCCGCTGGTGGGGTCAACGGCGAAGAGGGCAAGCTCCATGTCGGATTCACAGGGTTTGTGATAGTTGTGAGCCAGGATGGCGTCCAGCAACTCCCGGGGGAGCCCGTCATCGGCAAGCATACAGCAAGTAAGCTTGCCGTGTTCCTGGGGGGAGTCCTTGGTGTGTTCGTAGTCCAGGTCGTGTAAGATGCCAGCCAGCCCCCACAGCTCCTGGTCCTCACCCAGCTTACCTGCCAGGGCGCGCATGCAAGCCTCCACCGCAAGCATGTGCTTTACCAGGTTTACGGTCTTAACCTCTTTTTTTACCCGCTTTAGGGCTTCTTCCCTGTTCATCATCTTGCCTTCGCCTCCGCAATTTTTTCTTTGATGAACTTTTTGGCGGCGGATAGGGTCTCCTTTGCCTTGTTGGTGTCCTTTGCCCCAGCCTGGGCGAAGTCGGGGCGACCCCCTCCGCTCCCGCCTGCCGCCTCTGCGGCTGTGCGGACAATGTCTCCGGCGGAAAGCCCCATCTCTATCGCCGGTTTGGTGGCCCCGGCAATGAGGGTTAGTTTGTCATCGGTGCTGTGGGCGATGAGGATTACCGCCGGCTTGTCCTGCAAACGCTCCTTTAGACCGTCCACCATCTCCCGTATCTGCTTGGTGGCTAACTTCCGTCCCTGCTCCTCCATAATTATGAGCACACCGCCTATCTCCTCGGCTTCATCGGCAAGCACATCTATCAGCTCCCCGCCCATCTTATCTTGAAGGGAGGAGAGCTCCCGCTCCCGACTGCGCAGTTCTTCCTTGAGGGAGGTTATCCGCCCGACAAGCTCCTCCGCAGGCGCCTTGAGCATCTCCGAAGCCTCCTCCATTATCTCACGCTGGCGGTGCACATAGCGGTAAGCCTCCCGCCCGGTAACCGCCTCTATGCGGCGGATGCCGGCGGAGACCGAGCCCTCGGAGATGATGAAGAAACTTCCTATCGTGGCGGTGGATGACAGGTGGGTTCCTCCACAAAGCTCGGCGGAGATGTCGGCGATACGCACCACCCGCACATGCTGAGCATACTTCTCGGTGAAGAGGGCGATGGCTCCCACCTTCTTTGCCTCCTCCAGGGGCATGAATTCGGTGGTGAGGGGAATGTTCTCCAGTATCCTCTCGTTGACCAGCTGTTCCACCTCGGCGAGCTCCTCCTTCGTGGGCATTTGAGGATAGGTGTAATCAAAGCGCAGGCGGTCCGGCGTAACCAGGGAGCCGGACTGCTTGACCGTCTCCCCCAGCACCCGGCGCAGAGCCCAATGCAGAAGATGGGTGGCGGTATGGTTGCGCTCTATGTCGGCTCTGCGGGCAAAATCCACCCTGGCGGTGAGCTTCTGCCCGACGGAGATCCTTCCGGAGAGTAGTTTTCCCCTGTGGCTTATGCGACCCCCCTTCAGGTGGCGCACATCCTCCACCTCAAAGCGCATCCCCTTTGCGGTCAGCTCGCCGGTGTCGCTCACCTGCCCGCCGGCTTCGGCGTAGAAGGGCGTGGGGGAGAGGACCAGCTCACCGCTCTGCCCGCTTTCCAGCTTCTTAACCGAGCCTTGCGGGGTGATAATCTCCAGAACTTCACTTTTCTCCTCGGTGCGCTCCCAGCCTACGAAATGCTTCAGGGACTCATAGATGTCGCCTAGTTCCAGCTCTTCGTCACCGCTTGTCGCCTCTCTACTCCGTTTACGTGCGGTCTCCATCTCCCGCTCAAAGCCCGGGGTGTCTATGGAAAGCCCCTGGTCGCCGGCAAGCTCGGCGCTCATCTCCAAAGGGAAGCCGTAGGTGTCGTAGAGGAGGAAGATGTCTTTGCCGGCAATATAATCACGTCCCTCCGCTTTTGCCTCCTCAACCAACAGGTTTAGACGGGAGAGACCGGTCTGCAGGGTACTGCTGAAGTTCTCCTCCTCGTTTGAAAGTGTCTTTGAGGATAGCTCCCTCCCCTCCTTGACCTCGGGATAGACGTCCCCATAGACCTTAACTATACCCTCCACCAACCGATGAAGGAAGGGGCTTTTGATGCCCAGGCGATTGCCGTGCAGGGTAGCCCGACGAAGGAGCCGACGCAGGACATAGCCCTGACCCTCATTGGAGGGCATGATGTTCTCGCTTAGAGCCATCACCAGCGCCCTCAGGTGGTCGGCGATGATGCGCATGGAGAGGCGAATCTCTCCCCCTTTAGAATATTTTTGGTTGCTTAGCTCCTCCAGTCTGCTTATGGTGGGGGAGAGCATGTCGGTCAGATAGGGGTCGTAGGTCCCCTGCACGACCATAGCCAGGCGCTCAAGACCCAAGCCGGTATCAATGCCCGCAGCGGGCAGGGGCTTGAGGTCGCCAGCCTCATTGCAATTATACTGGGGAAAGACCAGGTTCCATATCTCCGCAAAGCGGTCGCAGTCACAGCCCGGCTTGCAGGTCTCCCGCCCACAGCCGAGCTCCTCGCCCAGGTCAATGAACAGTTCCGAGCAAGGACCGCAGGCTCCCGTGGCTCCGGCGGGACCCCAGAAGTTGTCCTTCTTCCCCAGACGAATCACCCGCTCGGATGATATGCCGGTGCGCTCTATCCACAGTTTTTCCGCCTCATGGTCCTCTTCGTAGACGGTTACCCACAGCGGTTCGGTGGGGATGGACATCACATTGACGATGAAGTCCCAGCAGTAATCAATTGCCCCCTCCTTGAAGTAGTCGCCGAAGGAGAAGTTGCCCAGCATCTCAAAGAAGGTATGATGGCGCAGAGTCTTTCCCACTATGTCTATGTCGCTGGTGCGCAAGCACTTCTGGCAGGAGGCGGCGGTGGTATATTCCGACTTGGTGAGCCCGGCGAAGATGGGCTTGAACTGCACCATACCGGCGGTGGTGAAGAGCATGCTGGGGTCGCCCAGCGGGGTGAGCGGTGACGAGGGAACGATGGTATGACCCCGCTCCTCAAAATACTCTATAAACTCCCGGCGCAGTTTTTTTGAGTCCATGGCAATCAATCCTCGGGCGGGTTTTTCGGCAGGTAGAGGCTTCTAACCGTTGATTTTATCAGATGGGGGAGTGAATTGCAAAGGAAAATTACCGCGCTCCCTCGCCGTATTCCAGATGGTCAAGGAGAATGGAGAGGCTGTGGGTGGTCTCAATGCGGTAGAGGAAGACGAAACGGTTGATGTTCAGTATCTCCTGCACATCAAAGATGTGTGCTGGGGGGAAGGGAATGTCGCTGATGATGATATAGTGCCCGTAGAGCTGCGGTTGCAGGGGAAAGTGGTCGGCGTGGTATTCCTGCAGGATGTAGTTCTCATCCAGGGCTTTAATCAGTGGGGGGTCAAAGTCCCAGAAGCGGGAGAAGCTGGCGACAGTGGTGTCTTGGGGACTATACCACTGCACCACATCCCGCCAGGCGAAATCTGGATAACACCCGATGTGGTCACAGAGGATGAGGTGATTTTTATAGTTCTCCTCCCCCAAAATCTCCGCCAGCTGACAGATGGTTGAGTCCCGTTTGTTTATCTCGCTGTAGGAGAACTGCAGGACCAGTTTGTTTAACCTGAGTTGGGTCAGGTTTTCTGCAATCGTCGGCGCCTGAAGCGACTGGGGGTTGACCCCCATAAAGATACCTGCACCGAGGATTACTCCCGCAGTCATCAGGATGTGGACAGTAAGCCCCTTCATCCCCCGGCGGTGCCAGACGAGGGCGCAGAGCAGATAGAAGGCGGGGATGACGATGAGCAGGTAACCGGCGGAGGCGATATATAGCAATAAGAAGAAAGCCAGGGGGGGGATGAGCCAGGTGAGGATGAAGGAGAGGGGGAGGGGTCTTCTCTCTTGGGGCTTGGAGCGGTCTTTGAGGAAGGGGGTTATCAGTAAGGCGGACAGAGGTAGAATTGCGCCCACCACCGTCCAGCCGAAGACTTTCATAACTATGGAGATGGCTCGCTCCCCACCGAAGAAGACGGAGTAGGTGGAAAGGAAGCGGGAGAAAATCTTTGAACTGGTGGCGAAGTAAGGTCCCCAGCCACCGCTTGCTGTGAGGACCGGGATGAACCAGGAGAGATTGAGGGCTAAGAAGAGGACGCCACCCAGAAGCACGGTCTTCACATAGCGGCGCAGTCTCCATCCACCCCAGATTAGCAAGGGGAGCATAAACAGAGCGATATCCTGGCGGAAGGCGCCCCCTATTGCGGTCAGGGCGCACGCCAGTGGAAAGTGAAAGGTCTTCTCGCTGCCGGCGAGCCATAGATGATAGGCGACGGCGCAGGCAAATGCCGAGGAGAGGGCGTAGGTGAGGGGATTTGCGCCGTAATACCAGAAGATGGGGTTGAAGGCGAAAGCCGAGGTCATGGTCAATGCCAGATTGGTGGTGGAGAGCCTATGGATGAGCAGGAAGAGGTAGGCGCAGGCAACTCCGCTGGCAAGTGCGGAGATGAGCTCCATAGCCAGGCAGTGGTCTATGCCGGAAAAAAGAAGCAGTTTGGTCAGTCCCACGAAGGCGGGGTAGCCCGGGGGCTGGGGATGGAGCAGAGCCGGGTTGTATGCCTCTGTGCCCACGGCGAAGGCGAAGGAGGAGAGGTAGAACATATACTTGGCACGGGTGAGGATGCGGATGATGAAGACTACAATGATGATGATGGCGGGCACCAGGGGGTTTGCCCTCTGCTCTTTGGGGGTGGGGCGGGTCTCGTCGGGTGTGGCTAATCGCAGGTCGTTTTTTGGGGGACGGGCAATCATCAGCCTTCCTCCGCCTCATCTCTTCCCAACTGCTGCTCAAGCTCCAAGAGTACCATCTTTATATCGTCCACCGGGAAGCCCCTGCGGGCAAGATAGGCGTAGAGCCTCTGGCGGGCTTTCCTCTTATCCAGGTCTCGGTAGCGTTTGAGGGCATCTTCCCCCGCTCGTCGGCAGTTCTGGTATTCGCTCTCTATCTCGCCGAGAACGACCGCTATGTTCTCATCGTCCACCCCGGCTTGCAGCAGTTTCCTGCGCAGGACGAAACTGCCCAGGGGTTTACTCCCCTCGGTCTTGGAGCGCACCATAGCCCGGGCGAACTCGGCGTCGTTGAGGTAGCCTTTATCAAGCAACCAGGCAATAATTCTTTCTACGAGATACTTGCTAAAACCCTTCGCTTTCAAACGACGGCGTATCTCCGCAACCGAGCGGGGACGATAGGAGAGCAGATTGAGCGCCTGCCATCTGCAGTCTGCCTCCTCTATGGCGTCCCTCAACTGACGCATAAAAGCCGGGGTGAGGTATTTCCCCTCGCTCAGGTCCAGCGCGTCCACCTTGTCCATCGGTAAGGAGCCCACATACCCCCCCTCAATCTTGATTCCTATGCGGGAGGGGTCCTTGGTGAGGGGGCGTAACTCGCTAATCTTTCCCTGGGCGGGAAAATCTTTCTTTCGGCGTCTTCTGGTGGGGAATCCAGCCATCTGCTCTTTCCAAATAAAAGGGCGGGGTGGCAGACCACTGTAGTTTTATCGCGAGTTCTGGAAAAAAGGGCGGAATTTCTGGAAAAAAGTTTCCATCATTTTTCTCGTTAGTATAGCATACGGCTATACATTTTTTTAATGGATTTCTGGAAAAAAGTTTCCATAAAATCCCTAATTTTTCCTTAATTTTAGCATAAAATTGGTTGCGGAATTGAAATCTATGTTATGCTATTTATAGGCTAAATTATCAGGAAAGGAGAAGATAATGCGACAGATAATACTCATAACCACAATGTTGTTGCTATCCCCCTTCGCTATGAGTGATGTAGTCTTCCACGAGGAGTTTGATAACCCGCCGGGGTGGGGAGGAGCAGACAATCCGCCCACCGGTTGGCAGATTCACGACT
>JAUVZD010000014.1 GCA_030602715.1 Candidatus Coatesiibacteriota bacterium | reverse complement strand
TTGTGCGGGCCCCCGTCAATTCCTTTGAGTTTCAACCTTGCGATCGTACTCCCCAGGCGGGGCACTTAATGCGTTAGCTGCGGCACAGAAGGGGTCGATGCCTCCTACACCTAGTGCCCATCGTTTACAGCTAGGACTACCGGGGTATCTAATCCCGTTCGCTACCCTAGCTTTCGCGCCTCAGCGTCAGTATCGAGCCAGTAGGCCGCCTTCGCCACCGGTGTTCCTCATGATATCTACGCATGTCACCGCTACACCATGAGTTCCGCCTACCTCTCTCGTACTCAAGACCTGCAGTATCAAGAGCGGATACCCGGTTGAGCCGGGCGATTTCACCCCTGACTTACAAGCCCGCCTACACGCCCTTTACGCCCAGTAATTCCGGACAACGCTTGCTCCCTACGTGTCACCGCGGCTGCTGGCACGTAGTTGGCCGGAGCTTTCTCAAAAGGTACCGTCACTGCCGAAGGTTATTAACCCCCAACAGATTCTTCCCTCTCGAATGGGCTTTACAACCCAAAGGCCTTCCTCACCCACGCGGCGTCGCATCGTCAGGCTTTCGCCCATTGCGAATGATTCCCACCTGCGCCTCCCATAGGGGACTGGACCTTGTCTCAGTTCCAGTGTGGCCGGACACCCTCTCAGGCCGGCTACCCATCGTTGCCTTGGTAGGCCGTTACCCTACCAACAAACTAATAGGGGGCGGGCTCATCCTTCAGCGGTAGCATGCAAGCAGAGGCCACCTTTCCCCAACATCACCGTGGTGATGTTGGGCTCATTCGGTATTAGCACCCATTTCTAGGCGTTATCCCCAACTAAAGGGCAGATTACCCACCTGTTACTCACCCGTTCGCCACTTTACTTAGGCCATCCGAAGACAGCCCTTTCTCGTTCGACTTGCATAAGTTTAGGCACGCCGCCAGCGTTCGTCCTGAGCCAGGATCAAACTCTCTTTTGAAATCAACAAAAGGTTTTGACAGAATAAAGCACGCCTTACAAGTAAGCTCTTCTCGTGCACTCACTGTGCACAACGGTCATGTCAAAGAACGATTTTTCAGGGGATTTGCCCCTCGCCGAAGGAAACTTACCCCTCAGCAATAGATATGCTAACATATAAGCCCATATTTGTCAAGTCTTTTTTATCTTTTTTTGCTCCCCTTAAGACGATTTTTTGAATATGACCATCGGCTCCCCAGCTCTCTTCTCTACCACTCATCCCTTGACAGTGGATAACTCTTATGGTATAAAAGACAATCGTTATTCACCTCAATCGGAGAAGGATTTGGCGGACACAGAAAAAAGAATTGAGGAACTGGAGAGGCGCATGCGCCGTATGGAACGCACACTGCGCAGTATAGAAGAGAGCGAACGCCTGGAACGGCGTAGAGCCGCCGCCGGCCGACGCACCAATACCTTCTTCCGCATACTCGTTTATGCCCTGTTCTTCGCCGCCCTCATCATAATGATGGTCTGGGCGCGGGGGAAGTTAGTTCTATAACCGGTTTCATATATCTGGGGACGTAGCTCAGTTGGGAGAGCAACTGCTTTGCACGCAGTAGGTCGTCGGTTCAAATCCGATCGTCTCCACTTTTTTTTATTAAAATAAAGTCTTTTTACTCAATCCTCGCACTCCTTGTGTTCGGCAAAGCCAAGCGATATTAGCCCACTACAGCGGTCGGCGTAAGAATCAACCGCTCCCCATGTTTTGACAGTTAAAACCGCCATCTATGCACAACCCCCGCATACAAAAAGGTCTGCTGACATTCCTGGTGGGACTTCTCCTCTTCCTCCTCTTCCTCCCCTCTTTCTTCTTCCCTTATATCCACAAAACCCTGACCAACAGCGACTACAAAGCAAATGTGCAGAAAGACTATGCCGCCATCATTCTACCCTCCGATAGCCTCCACGACCTTGGACCAGCCTACCAGGCATTCCTGCTCTGGAATCATAAGCGATACAACTTTGACTTCTACTCCCACCTCTGGTTCGATAAGTATGTCGCCCTCACATGGAGCCCCTCCATACTCTTCGTCCTCCTCCCCTTCCCTCACTTCCCTCCCCAAGAATTCATAAAGTCGGTCAATATCTTCCTGAGCATCATAACCATCATCATAACCATCATCATCCCCCTCATCTTCCTCCTCGCCTGGCGCCTGTTCACAGGCGAACCCACCCCCTTCCCAAAACCCAAAGATAAAATCCTCGGCTACACAACCCTCTTCCTCATCTCCCTCGCCTTCTACCCCTTGGCAAGGGGCTTATACCTCCACCAGATCCAGGTGCTCATCGCCGGTCTTCAAACCCTGGCCATACTCCTCCTCCTGGCTGGTAAGGAAAATGCTTCCGCCGTCTCCGTCGGCATCTTCGCCTCCCTTAAACCCCACTACCTCCTCATCCTCCCCTGGCTGGCACTGCGCAGACGCTGGAAAGCACTCCTCTCCGCACTCGCCTCCTTCGCTATAATGACATCCTTGGGTGCTATCTTCTTCGGACCCACAAATACCCTCATCTACAACACCAAAATCGTCTTCCACATGGCGGACAAAGGCTACGCTTTCTTCGCCAATCAGTCTATAAACGGCTTCCTCAACAGGCTGTTTGATAACGGTTTAATAATTCACTTGCGCTATGCACCCTATCATCCAATCGTGTATTATGGGACGAAAATAGGCACAGTTCTCCTCCTGGCAGTGGGCATCTTTCTGCCGCTCCTGATCTCCCGCAAGGACAGAAAGCAGTTGGGAGACGAGAGCGTATACCGCCAGAGAAGTGTTCTGGAACTGGCGCTGGTGATGCTATGCATAACCATTGCCAACCCCATCGCCTGGGAACATACTTATGCCTGTCTTTTGCCCATCTGTGCCATGCTCTTTCCTGCGCTATATTCACTCAAACCCTGGAGAAAGCTGACCCTCCCCGCCTTCTTCCTCGCCTGGTTCTTCTCCGCTTATTACTGGGGATGGAAATACATCGCTGACACACCCCTAAGTCCGTTCATCTCTCATTTGTTATTCTCCGCCATGCTCATCTCAGCCTTGATCATCTCCACCCTTTGGAAGCTAAAAAAACTGGGCAACAGCCAATAATCCCTGCATGTGAAAGCCCCACCATCGGAACCTCCACATCCCTCACCATTCTTTAAGCTCGCACGACACAATCAGTAAAAATAATAAAAAAGCCCCGACCTCCATCGGCTGGGGCTGTATTGGATATTGTTGGAATGACTTATCCCCATCCAGGACCACAAAATCCCTCAGTTCATAAATGTTATCCTGGCGCTACCACCTTGGTCAAGACCAAAAACCGAGATTCGCCGTAGTAGCAATTGAGGTAACGGCATTCATTGCCCACCGTCAGGTGATAAGGGAAGCGGCGAAGTAACAGAGTTTTATTCTGGATGTAGAATAACGCCAAAACACAATATGTAATTTAATAAATTTCACGCTCTCTTCCCAACACCTGATCATTTATCTATCTATTCTCTGGATCTTAATCTTCTAAAAAACCTCTGCAGAAGCTCTCCACATCTTTCCGCCAGAATTCCACGGGTAACTTCCGGCTGGTGATTAAAGCGTTCGCCTTCCAAAAGATTCACGACGGAACCCACCGCACCGAACTTGGGGTCCTCCGCCCCAAAGACCACCCGACCCACCCTGGCGAGTATAATTGCTCCTGCGCACATAGGACAAGGCTCAATGGTGGAATAGAGGGTGCAGTCACTGAGTCGTCGTCCCAGCAGGGCGCAAGCCTCTTGCAGAGCCAGCATCTCTGCATGGGCGGTGGCAGAACCTTGCTCCTCTATGCGGTTGCGTCCTCTACCGACCACCTCACCGCCACTCACCACCACCGCACCTATGGGCACCTCCCCCGCCTCCTCCGCCCGCTCTGCCAGCTCCAGGGCAAGCTCCATAAAAACAGCGTCCTCATCCCTGAGGTCCGTTCGCTCATCCTGTGGTTTTTGGTTTTGCATTTTCGCTCATAGTGGTAAAAAATGACAGGCTGAGAAGGGCATACGGTCCCTTGAATATTCCCGCCACATCCGATGATAGAGTGTATCCCACCATCTCCCAATTGGGTCCACCCACGGTGGTTCTGAAGCCGACCCGGAAACCCAGGGCGATTCCCCGTGCCTTGCCGGAGCCGGGGTTCAGGTCCCATCTCCACTCACCGCCCAATCCCAGACCCAATACCAAGTCGGAGGTGGAGATATCCGCCATCTGGCTGGGGTCAGCTACAATATCGCCAAAATCATTTCCCTCTCCCCCACCAAAAAACTGCAGGCTGGTCCTCGCCCCACCGAGATGTAGATACGGATAAAATTCAGCTCCCATCCAGTGGGAGACAACCCAGCCAAGGATGATATTATATTCAAAACCCCCTAAACGAGCGAGGGTTCCTCTTCCTGCATATTGTTTATTCACCAGACGGCTGATACTTCCGCCGAGGAGCAAATAATCATTGGGGGCAACCTGGACTATCGCGCCGAACTGCTGGAAGGTGGAGGGGATAGTCTCCCCCTCAACTGTGGTGGCATGGGAAAGCTCTCCCACTTGCATCACCCCGCCGCCCAGGACAATGCCGAACTCAAAGTACTGTCCGAAGCTCGCCCCTGGAAACAGGACAATTGCAAGCAAGAAAATCAATATCTTACTCAAAAGTTCACCGTAGAAAATTCAAAGGAAGATAGCTAAAACTCCACTCTCCCCTCCGAGGGACCGGAGCCACCGAACCCACCGATAACAAAATGAACATAAGGACCGGTCAGCCAAGTGTCCGGACCGCCGGGCACTTTATAATCGGCAAGTTTCCATGAAGTATTGGTGGGGAAGTAGAGGTAGCCCGCTCGCACCCCAATCATAAATCCGCCGAATCCGGTCTTGTCTTCGCCCATAGGAATGAGGAAGTCCACCTCAAAACCCGCATCCAGGCAGATTCCCATTCTAGTTAGAACGCTGATCTTTTTGGGTTCTTTTATAACATCCCCGAAATCAATCTCACCTGCGTCGGGGATAAGGTCCAACTGAAGCCCTCCCCCTCCCATCCCGCCGTAAGGGAAGAGGTGATAACGGCTGGACCTAAACATGGAGTAACCGAAATTGAAGACGCCGTAGCCTCCTCTCAATGTGGCTAAAACACCGGCAGTAGCCACCTCCTGATAATAAATTGCCCCACCGCTTCCCCCCAGGATCAGGTGGTCAAAGACCAAGCCGTAACCACCGCCGCCGAAAAACAGGTTGTTGTCCTTGAAATCACTGTAACCGGCGCTTCCTAAAGCATTATTCAACTCGCTCATATCCAGGATATTCAACCCTAGATAGAACCCCCCACCGCCAAAGCTGTCCGCTCGGGATATTGATGGCAGAGCCAAAAGAGCAACAATCAAAAATGGAATTATCCTGTTCACAAAACACCTCCCACATGTAATGAAGGTCATTCTCCAAGATATGCGGTCTTAACCATCTCGTTGTCCAGTAAAGCGCTTGCCTCATCCTCCAGCACGATCTTTCCCGTCTCCATCACATAACCCCGATCGGCGACGGAGAAAGCCATTCGGGCATTCTGCTCTACCAGAAAAACGGTGCTGCCCTCCGCGTTGATCTGGCGGATGGTCTCAAAGATTCGCTCCACCACCAAGGGAGCCAGTCCCAGCGAGGGCTCATCTAGCAGGAGCAGTTTGGGTTTAGCCATAAGCGCCCTTCCGATAGCCAACATCTGCTGTTCCCCGCCGGAGAGGGTGCCCCCCTTCTGGCTTCTGCGCTCGCTCAATTCCGGAAATAACTTAAAGACCGCTTCTATCGCCCGGGTATCTACCCCCTTCTGAAGGTAAGCACCCATCATCAGATTCTCCACCACGGTCATACGGGGAAAGATACGCCGTCCCTCCGGCACCTGGGAGATTCCCAAGCCGACAATGCGCTCCGGAGCCATAGCGGTGATATCCCGCTCCCCGAAGAGAATCCGACCGGCGCTGGCCTTCAAAATACCGCAGATGGTCATCAAGGTGGTGGATTTTCCGGCACCGTTAGCCCCAATCAGGCAGACTATCTCCCCCTGGTTAATCTCCAAATCTATGCCCTTGAGCACCTTGATGTTGCCGTATGAAGCCTCTACTCCCTGGCAGGAAAGTAAAGCCACAATCTCCTTTATCTATAAAATCATTTTTTAAGGATTATATACTACAAATTATGTGGTTTCAAGCGCAAACGAGTGATGCAGATGAGCTATGTAACTGTGGCTCAATCGTCTTAAAACCGGGCACAACTTTGAGCCGTATTATGGGTAAGGATTTCCCTTGTATTTAAGGTTGAATGAACATAAAATATTGCACCAAGAAAGAGCGCAGGAAAATTCTGAACCTAAAAGGTCTTTTGTATGCCGCCGAAGACGAATAACGAGCATTGATGATGTGAAAAGAACAATCGTCCCCGCACTTTGGAAATACCACGAAAGAGGGCGGCGCTCTTCAGCCCACCGGTCAGGTAATTCTTTGCACATTCTATAAAAATATAGAATATATTGCGAACAGAAGTCTGTATTATGAGCAAAGACCGGTGAATTAGCTCACTCCATTAAGCAACCCTGAACCACACTAGAAAAGGAACATTATGCCCCCTTTCCAGGAACTCATAGCCAAGGGTGAGGAGCTGTTGGCTCAAGGCGAGTATTCCCAGGCTCTGGAGTTTTTTCAAAAAGCCGCCGAGGAGAAACCCAACCATGCTCCTGCCTTCTTCTCTGCCGGTAATGCCCACCTGGGTCTCATGCAGTTCGGGCAAGCCGCCGAACAGTTTGAGCGGGCAGGAAAAATTGACCCCAATAACTTTCTCTATCCCCACAAGGAGGGCTACTCCTACCTGCGTAAAGGGGTGATGAAGATGGCTCGCCAGGCGCTGGAGGAGTCCATCAAGCTGAAGGGGGACTTTGCCCCCAATTACTATCTTATGGGGCACATTAACTTTCTTGCCGGGGAATACGAATCCGCTACCGGCAACTTTGATAAAGCTCTATCCCTGGACGGGGACTACTTAGATGCCCTGCTCGGTCGGGCTGATACCCTGGCGAAGATGGGCAAGGATGAGGAAGCCATCTCCTCCTATCAGGAGGTCATCTCCAAAGACGAGAGCAACATAGATGCCCTCTACCGCCAGGGACGGGTCTTCCTCAAGCTGAAGAGATTTGAGGAAGCCAAACGGAGCGCCGAACGCTGTCTAGCATTGAACCCCAGCTGGGAAAAGGGGATGATGCTTCTCGGGGAAGCCCTGAGAGGTCTGGGGAAATAACCCGCTTACAAATATAAAGCAAGCCCCTCTCTTGTTCGGGGCTTTTGTTTTTAATGCGCTCACAAGAGCCCTGCAATCAAAACGGACCCTCCTCCCAAAGGGAGCGCTTAAAGGTTCAGATGTTATATTCCATCATCTCAACCACTATAAAGGCTACAACGCATTATGCAAAGCCTTAAAATTACCTCTCTCCTCCTCATCCTATCCCTCTTTGCCTGCCAGGCGCTTGCCGTCTCTGCAGGCTTCAGGGGGGGCTATTTCCTTCCTCTGGGGGAAGCCGGGAATTATCTCAAAACCGGTTGGAGATTGGGTGGGGAGCTCGCCGTTCCTCTGGGCTACGGCTTCTTCGCCGGCGGAAGTCTCTCCCTCATCCGCGGGGAGAATTCCAACAACCTCCAAAACACCAAATCCAGCAAATACAGCATCGTCCCCATCATAGTAAGCGGAGGATGGAACCACAGATTTCTATCCTGGCTTTCCCTCTCCCTGGAGGGCTTCGCCGGATGGTATAAGAGCGCCAACATCGGCGGACTTGAAGGAGTCGCAGGCGGCTTCGGAGGCGGGGGGGCTATTTCAATCAACATCGGCTATCTAAGTGAGGGACCATTTTACATATCTCTAACCACCGACTATCAATCCATTCCCACGCCCCAGGGTCCGCTCCACCGATTCTCAGGGATAGGGACCTATCTTAGGGTGGGATATAACCTCTAGGCATAAACACCGCCTTTAAAAGAAGCCCCCCGCCAAAGGCGGGGGGGCCTACCAGCATATTCGTTCCGTTTATCTCCAGCGCCCCTTGTTCAATTCCCAGGGCTCAATCCTTCTCCACCGATGAGCTTTCCACCACATCAAGGTCATCGGAAACAGCCCCACTCCCCCTTTCATTCTTTACCGCCAAAGCGGAGGCGACAAACCCGGTAAACAGGGGATGAGGCGAGAGGGGTTGACTCTTTAACTCAGGATGGAACTGCACACCGACAAACCAGGGACTATCGGTTAACTCCACTATCTCCACCAGGTCGTTGTCCGGGCAGATTCCCCCCGCCACCATTCCCGCTTTCTTGAAGGAGTCAAGAAATTCGTTGTTAAACTCATAGCGGTGGCGGTGACGCTCACTGATCAGCTTCCCGCCGTATGCTTCCATCGCCCGGCTTTTGGCGGTCAGCTTGCAGGGGTAAGCCCCCAGGCGCATAGTCGCCCCCATTATTCTTACTTTCTTCTGTTCCTCCAGAAGGGAGATTACTGGATAAGGCGTATCCTTGTCAAACTCGGTGGAGTTGGCTTCCTCATGACCCATCACATTTCGGGCGAACTCAACAACCGCACACTGCAGACCCAGGCAGATGCCGAAGAAGGGGATACCATTCTCCCGGGCGAACTTAACTGCGGTTATCATCCCCTCAATACCCCGTGTGCCGAAACCGCCGGGAACCAGAATGCCAGCCATCTTCCCCAACCTGTCAAAGATATTGTCCGTTCGTAGATTCTCCGCCTCAATCCAGTGGCAATTAACCCGACAGTCGTTTGCCACCCCGGCGTGAACGAAAGCCTCAATGATAGATTTATACGAATCCTTGAGGGAGGTGTATTTGCCCACAATTCCTATATCCACCTCGCAGGCGGGATTGCGCACTTTCTCCAGCATAGCCTTCCAATCGCTCAGTTTGGGTCGGTCGCAGTCCAGACGCAGTAGGTCAACGATTATCTCGTCCAATCCCTCGTCCAGAAACTTCATCGGCACAGAATAAATGGTGTCGGTGTCCGGAGCTTCAATGACCGCATTCAGGTCCACATTGCAGAACAGGGCGATTTTCTTACGCAGGGAGAGGGGTAAACTTTTCGGAGTTCTGCAAACGAGCACATCCGGCTGGATACCTATCTCCCGCAAAGCCCTAACCGAGTGCTGGGTGGGCTTGGTCTTCAGCTCCCCGATACTCTCAATAAACGGCACCAGAGTAAGATGGATAAACATGGCGTTCTTGCGTCCCACATCCAGCCAGAACTGCCTGATTGCCTCCAAAAAAGGAAGCCCCTCAATATCGCCGACCGTGCCCCCCACCTCAGAGATGAGCACATCCGGCTCCCGGGCAACCGCCAGTGCCTGGATTCTACCCTTTATCTCATCGGTTATGTGCGGGATGACCTGCACCGTAGCCCCCAGGAAAGCCCCCTCACGCTCCTTGGTGATGACCGTGTTGTATATCATCCCGGTGGTGACATTGGAGAGCTTGCTGGTGGTGATGCCGGTGAAGCGCTCATAGTGACCCAAATCCAGGTCGGTCTCCGCACCGTCGTCGGTAACATAGACCTCGCCGTGCTGAAAGGGGCTCATGGTTCCCGGGTCCACATTTATATATGGATCCATCTTCATTATCTCAACCTTTAGACCCCTGGACATCAACAGACGACCGATGGATGCGGCTGCTATCCCCTTCCCCAAGGAGGAGACCACACCGCCGGTGATAAATATATATTTTGTGCTCACCAGATCACTCCTTAAATAACCCGTCGCATAAAATCTCATATAAATATATCAAAAAAATCGCTCTTTGTGTAAAATTATAAGAATCCTCTATCCGCCCGATAGGATTCTTTCCCCCAGATTCTGTCGGGCAAATAGCTTCCGCACCCGGGCTAACTGCTCCTCGGTGTCCACCCCAATGGAGCGATATTCGGTCTTCACCACCTTAATTTGATAGCCATGCTCCAGAGCACGGAGCATCTCCAGCCGCTCAAACCGCTCCAGGGGGCTCTGAGGAAGTTCTGTGAAAGTGGCAAGAAAGTCGCCACGGTAAGCATAGATGCCGATGTGGCGCAGATAGATGACCTCTCCGTCCTCCCGGGTTTTGCCCCTTCTGAAACGCTGGGGGATGAGCGAACGGCTGAAGTAAAGCGCCCGCCCGTTGCTGTCGCAGACCACCTTGCAGACCGCCGGGTGGTTAAGCTCCTCAAGATCCGGATTGATAGTAGCCGCGGTGAGCATATCCGGCGGTTCAGCTCCCAGCAAAGGCTCAACCAGCGCATCTATCAATTCCGGCTCAATCAGAGGTTCATCGCCCTGAATATTGACCACCGCACGAGGACTTATCCCTTCATCCTCCAACTGCTTCACTGCGGAAGCCACCCTGTCGGTTCCAGTGGCACAGTGCGGGGAGGTCATTATCGCCCGACAACCAAATCCTTTTGCAGCACGGGCAATCTCAGCGCTGTCGGTGGCGATAAAGACCCCCTCCAACCTCTTCGCAAAAGATGCCCTCCGCCACACCCACTCCACCATTGGTCGCCCGGCAATCTCCAAAAGCGGCTTCCCCGGCAGTCGTCTGGACTCCATCCTAGCCGGTATTATCCCTACCGCCCGCAATCAACCTCCTAATGATGTCGCTTGACGAATAGCCCTCTTTGTAGGGAACGATAACCACCCTACCACCCCAGGAGACGACCTCACCAGCCCCCACCACCTCTTCCACGGTGTAGTCCCCGCCCTTGACCAACACCTCGGGGCGCAATACCTTTATCAGCTCAAGTGGGGTGTCCTCCTCAAAGATTATCACCCCATCTACCACATCCAAGGCGGCCAGAATCTCCGCCCTTTCCTCTTGCGGTATGACCGGTCGGTCGCTACCCTTCAGGCGACGAGTGGATTGGTCGCTGTTCAATCCCACAAAGAGGACCCCTCCCTCCTCCTTTGCCTGGCGCAGAAGGTAGATGTGCCCGCCGTGAAGGATGTCAAAACAACCGTTGGTGAAGACCAGACCCATCCCCCGCACCACATCGGCGGCTCGGGCGGCTTCACCTCTGGGAATCACCCGTCCCATCCTATCGCCCGCCTTTCCGGTCCAGTCCTGTAAGCCTTTCGGTGAGCTCCTCACCGTTTACCGTGGAGGTGCCCATCTTTCCCACCACGATACCGGCGGCTAAGTTTGCCAGATATGCCGCCGATAACAGGTCAGCCCCGGCGGCGAGAGCCAGCACCAGAGTGGCTACCACCGTATCCCCGGCACCGGTCACATCGTAAACCTCCCGTGCTTCAGTGGGAAGATGGGTGAAGGGATCCCGACCCTCAAAAAGAGCCATGCCTCGTTCTCCCCAGGTTATCAACACCCCCTCACAGCCGACTTCCGCCAGAAGCTTCCCTCCCACCCAGCGCAGATCCTCCTCGGTGCATATGGTTCTACCCACAACCCGACCTGCCTCCTTGTGATTGGGGGTCAGGACATTGCAACCCTTGAAGTGGGAATAGTCGCCGGTCTTGGGATCCACGACGACGGGGATGGAATTCCTCTCAGCCAGCTCAAAGAGTATCCCGACCGTCTCGGCGTTTACCGCACCTTTACCGTAGTCGGAGATGACCAGAATATGCACATCGGAAAGCACCCATTTGAGGGCTTCACTCAGCCGGTCCAACTCCTCCCGGTTCGGTTCCCCGGTGGTCTCCTCATCAATGCGCACAATCTGCTGGTTGTGGGCTATCACCCGAATCTTCAAGGTGGTCTTCCGTGCCGGGGAGACCACCAGATGCCTTCCGTCAATGCCTCGCTCCGCCAGCACCCCCTGCAAACGTCCGCCCACATCGTCTTCCCCGATTATTCCACTAACTATGGGGATACCCCCAAGGGCGGATATGTTGTTGGCGACATTAGCCGCCCCTCCGGGGACATCCGTTCTGCGCTCAGCCAGCACCACCGGCACCGGAGCCTCAGGAGAGATACGATTGGCGTCGCCGAAGATGTATTCATCAAGCATCAGGTCGCCGAAGACGGCGACCCGGCGCCCGGAAAAACCGGATATCACCTCACCCAACTTTTCAACATCAAACAAATGAACTCCTCTAACTTTTTTAGTGGGACTAAGTTTTACCTGGAAAGGTTCTCTTCGCCCAGCTCTTGATTATATCACAGAAGGCGTGGATGATGATGCCGTGCATCTCCTGAATCCGCTGAGTATCCTTGCTGGGGACGATGACGGAGATATTGCTGGATTTTGCCACCTTGCCCCCACCTTTTCCGGTCAGTGAGACGGTGGCTACGCCCAGGGAGTTAGCCAACTCCACTCCCCGCAGGCAGTTTATGGAGTTACCGCTGGTGGAGATAGCCACCACCATATCCCCCTTGCGCCCCAGAGCCACCACCTGACGATAGAAGATGTCCTTGTAGCCGTAATCGTTTGCCAGGGAGGTCATCACCGCCGGGTCGGTATTCAGAGCTAGGGCGGAAAGTGCCGGGGATTCGCCGTCCAGGCGACCGACCAATTCGGCGACCAGATGGCAGGCATCGGCGGCGCTACCACCGTTTCCAAAAGCCAACAGCTTCCCGCCACGTTTCCAGGTCTCCATAGCCCTCTGCACCCAGTTATTCAACTCGGGGAGCACCGCAGTCAAAGTCGCATCCACCAGACGACGATGCTTGGCAAAAATATCGGTTATGCGATTTACCGTTTCTGACATCTACCCACCTTCGCTAAGTTTATGTAAGAGCCCACCCACAAGCAGGGGAATCATTATCTCGTGATGCCCGGTCAGGGCATAGGAGTTGTCTGTGGGGCGGGTGAGCACATTTTCTCCCGGGCGGTAATGTTGTACCTGGTCCAGGTTGGCGGTGACCAGCCCCTTTATAGGTCCATAGATATTAATAACCACGGAGAGCGCCTTCAAGAAGACCTCGGGCATTATGACCGCAGAACCGATATTGATGTAGGCTCCTCCGCCTTCCACCATCCCCGCCAGGCTGGCGCACAGGATGCGAAAATCGCACATGCTTGCCCCACCCCAGGCACTCCCGTCGCAGGAAGGATGTTGATGAACGATGTCGGTGCCCAAGGCAACATGGATGGTCACCGGAACCTTCAGCCGATATGCCTGAGCCAGAACGCTGAGTTGGGCATTGGGGGCATTATCCATCGCCGCCCGCCCGAAAGCCTCACCCAGCCCCAACTCCTCGTTGTGAGCCACTTTGGCAAGGTTATTAAGCAACTGACCGGTCTCGGCAGCCATGCCGAAGGTGCCCGCCGGCAGGTTTTCAGCTACATCCTCGGAGGTCTGGCCATAATATGCCAACTCAAGGTCGTGGATAGCCATCGCCCCGTTTGACGCCAGGTGCTGGAGATGACCCGCCTCCATAAGGGAGATGAGCCAGGGAGTCAGTCCGCACTTAATTACATGAGCCCCCATTCCGATAATCAGGGGACGACCTTTCCTGCGCAAGTCTGCCAGGGTATCTATCAAACCCCGCAGGTCAGCGCCCTTTCCCACCGCAGGTAGTTCATCTATGAAGCGGGAATAGAGCGACCAGTCACCGCCGGGGAAAATTATCTGATTGGCGTGAAGTTTGCTAACTCTCTGACCTATCGGCACCGTCTTGACCGCAGATAGGTCCTCCTGGCGATACCGGGACGGCAAGGCGTTCTCCTAAAATATGTATAGAGTATCCATCATTCCGAAGAATAGCTGGCAAGCCGAGCGTTGATGTCTCCTATGGCGATGGATGATTTCATCAGCACCGGCATGTGCCTGGAATCGTTGGTCAGCCAGATCCAGATGCGCCCGGACTGCTTGAAGATACCTTCGGTCTCCGCCAGGTTGGGCTCCACACAGATGCAGTCAAAAGTTCCCGCAGGCACAGTTACCGTCTCGGTCTTGAGCACCTTGACATCTATGGTCTTTGAGGTCTTGCCGTCGCAGTGGTTGAAGTAAAAAGTATTCCCAACAGTAAGGTCCTGACTGCGCACCCAATAGAAGGCGGTCATAACATCCATAGCATTCTCCAGGGTGCGGATCAACTTCTCCTCCCGTGCTACCAACTTGTTATCCGGGTCATAATAGACCACCACATCGCTCTGATAGTCGCCTTCCCGCAGGTGCTTCTCATACTTCAAAGAGGCGTAGGTGTCCACATCAAAATAAACATCTATGCGGTCCTTTACGTAGAAGAAGCTGGAGAAGACTGGAGCCGACTCCGTGGTGGAGACCAAGTGATAGCATTCGTGACCGTTGAAGGTGATGGTATCAACCACCTCCATAACAGCCACACCGGCTTCTATCACATTGGTCCAGGAGATGGTGAAAACCAACCGCTCGCCCACATTGAAGGGGGCGGCAGCCGCCATACCGACGATAAACAAGACCAAAACCAGTCCAACTGCCGGACTTACTCTCATTACTCTATTCATAAAACCTCCTCAAGATTACCGACTGTATATATGCTCAACCGCTTTTCTCTCACTTAAAGGTGGGATGAAAAATTCCGTCCCATTCCAATTAACCGCTCTTACCTAGAATGCTTCCCACCGCTTCCACCACCTCTCCAACCGACACCTCCTTCGTGCAAGGATACCTCTCGCACCTATCCCGTAGGCACCTCTCGCACTCCACACCGCCGGGCTTAAGCACCAAAGAGAGATTGCCCCGGGGAGCCCACCTACGGGGGCTTACACTGCGCAGGGGGGAAAAGATGCTCACCGTGGGTGTGCCCAGAGCTGAGGCGATATGCATCGGGCCGGTATCTATACTCACCAAAGCATCGGCACAAGCCAGAAGGGCGATAAACTCCCTCAAGTTTCCCTGGGGCCAAGCCGCCACCCCTGCTCTTCGGGAGACTTCCTGCACCGGGTCCGAGTCCCTACCGCTCACCACCACCGCTACCCGCTCGGAGATTCTCCTCGCCAGTTCGCTGAAGTGTTCCTTGGGCCAATCTATAGCCGACCCGCCACTTCCCGGATGAATCACCACAAAGGGTTTCTTTCTTCCACCCAGCAACTCTTTCAGCTTACTTAACGCTTGCGCCCCCTCCTCCTTGCTTACTTGCAGGCGGGGGATAAGCCCTCTTCGGTAAACACCCAGCGGACGCAACATAGCCAGATTGAGGTCTACTTCATGGAGTCCGCTTGCCGTCCTGCGCTGATAGACCCATCGGTTGGCTAGAAGAGCTTGCGGGCGGTTGGCACAACCCACCCTCACCGGGACGCCGGCAAACAGCGGTATCAGACCTATCCTGAAGGAGGGCTCCAGCACCACCGCCGCCCGGCAGTCCAGTTCGGCAAGCCACCTGCCAGCCCCCTCAAGCCCCTGGAAGTCCATCTCCTTGAGTGTATAAACCTCATCTATATAGTCCAACCCTACGAGCAAAGGGGCAGTATAATCGCTAACTACCGCAGCGGTGCGACAATTTGGATAATGCTCCTTCAACGCCTGCCAGACCGGAAGAGCCATTATCACATCCCCCAGCCGGTCCAGGCGCAGTGCGGCTAGCGTGGGGGGCAAACTACTCCTCCTGGTGGAGGATATAGTTGCGATATTCGCCTATGCGGAAGCGGAGAATATTTGCCTCCAGCCAGGTCAGTGCCCGCACCCACAACCGATCATGCTCGTGGCGAGCAACCCCCCGACCGAGCCACTGTGGTGCTTCTGCGATACGCTTCTCCATCACCCGGGGATGGGTGCCAGTGAAGCGAGCCAGGTTATCGGGTCGCCCGTAGTCAAAATATTGATAATCTTGTGGGTGGGTATCCGAGAGCCACTGGTCATCGTGATAAAGCCGGTCCAGCTCTCTATACTTACTGCCCATCACCTGCGGACGGCGCACCCAACCGTAGTGGAAGATGCGCCCACCACTCAAGGCTACATGCAGTTTGCGCCCGTTCAGGCGGAAGCCTTGGGCGTCACCGAATGACTGCACCCCGATACCCAATCGGACCACACGCACCTCACGGCGATACCATTCTCTGGACTTCTGATAGAAGTCGTATCCGCCGAAGAAATGTATATAATCAAAGAGCAAACCCTCTATGTGGGGGTTGTTCACATGTTTATTTGCAGAATCCTCTATCTTTTCCAAATCATCCTCGTGCAGCACCTCATCAGCCTGTAAATATAGCCCCCAGTCACCCTCACAGGCGGTTAAAGCCCGGTTGGTCTCCCAAGAGAGTATCCGACCCCCCTCACGTAAGTTCTCATCCCATGGGCTTTCCATTATCACCAGTTTGGGGTCACCAATGGATTGGACTATCTGCAGGGTATCATCCTCACTCTCACAGACATTAACCACCACCTCAGTGCAGATGGGCAACATAGAGCGGATGGACTCCTCCAAGGGATAGTCCAGAAGCCGGGCATTGCGCACCATAGTAAAGCCGATTATATCCATATACACCCCAAAAGTTTTCTTTTGGAATCACTTGTATTTTACTCAATAGGGGTGGACAAAGTCAAGGGGAATATGCGAAAGAGAGAAGGCACGCCAGCCAGACCTGGTTCCCCGATGGGGGTCAAGATAAGCGCCAGGTGAGCGAGATGAACCGTAAAACACAGAAACGAAAACCCCCGGCTTTCAGCCGAGGGTGAATTGCAATTCCAGTCACAGGGACGGTCACTAAAAAATATTATACGAGTTAAGCTCATAGGTGGTGTACCCCACATCAGGATGACCTTCAGGATATCCTGCATAGATCTTCACCAAACCCACGGACGCACTATACCAGTAGTATTCAAACCATTCGGGGTCCGTCTCCGAAGTGTAGGACACTTTGAAGCAATCTTTAAACGCTCCTGCGGGGACTGTCACATCCTCAACAGCGACCACGGTAAAGAACTCGTCATCGCTATCATCCCAAGCCAGCCAGGTCTTTCCGACCTCCAGAGGGAATTCCAGTCGGTGATAGGGGTTTTCGTCATCAAGTAAAAAATAGACATCCACTTTTTCATTGTCAGCGAGGATATATTCTTCGTGCATTACCCATATACCACCTTCCTCAATCCAACGCTCTAAAACTTGCAACTGGAACCCCTGTTCATGTTGGGTAATGCCGTTGAACTTATATTGGACAAAATATACATCCTCTTTCCAATTGGAAGTCACCTTGTAGGTCCAGGAGCTGTTATTCTCGTGTGGGTAGTACTCGGTAATCTCCTTCTCATCTGAAGAACAGGAGACCAGAGCAAGGAGCACTATGACGAAAGCTAAAATGGATAAGCTGCGCATATCTTCCTCCCGAATGTTAACTTTAACCCTCCAAGAAGCTCAATCCATCATTAAAAGATGGAAGAAAGTTTCACATTTTCACACATCTTACAATATTTATTTTATCATAAAAATCGGAAATGTGTCAAGAAAAAAACGATTTTATCCCTTATCATCGCCACTTATCTCGGTCTTTATCAAACATTCCCTCTGTTCACAGCGACCCGCAAAACCACAACCCGCACAGTGATTATCCGAGCTCATCTGCTTGCGCAGATGAAACACCACAAACACCACCGCCCCAATACCGATGGCACCGATGAGAATAATCTCCAACATCTCTCCCACCTCAACTGAATCCCAACAACAGCCCGCCTTGATAGACCAGAGTAGCTACAACCCAGCCCAATACCATGCTATAGCCCACCGCAAAGAAGGTCCATGGCCAGGAGTTGGTCTCCCGCCGAATCACCGCTACTGTAGCCATACAGGGGACGTAGATTAGAATCATCACCAGAAAAGCATATGCGGAAAGAGGTGTAAAATCCTGCTGGAGTGCCCCCGCCAACCCCTCCTCACCTACCCCATACATCACCCCCAGGGAGCCTACCACCACCTCCTTGGCTACGAAGCCGAATATGAGGGCGATGCTGGCTTCGGGGGCATTGAAACCGGCGGGGGCAAAGATGGGGGCTACAGCACCGCCCAACTTTCCAGCCAAACTGTCCTGCCCGCCGAACTCCACGCCGTAAGGAAGAATGGAGAGGGACCATATGACCACTACTACAGCGAAGATGATGCCGCCGGCACGGCGCAGGAAGAGCTTGCCCCGCTCCCACATATGCACAAAAGTCCCTTTGATGGTCGGAAGACGGTAAGGGGGTAGCTCCATCACAAAATGGGAGCTCTCCCCCTTAAAGATAGTGCTTCCAAAGAGCTTAGCCAGCACTATCGCCAGAAATATCCCCAAAAGATAGAGGGATAGGATGACCGTGCCCTGATTCTTGGTGAAGAAGGCTCCTACAAAGAGGACATAAACCGGTAGTCGGGCGGAACAGGACATCAGTGGGTTGACCATTATGGTGATCATCCGGTCCCGGCGGGAGTCCAGGGTGCGGGTTGCCATGATGGCGGGGACATTACAACCGAAGCCGATGAGCATGGGAATGAAACTGCGCCCATGCAAGCCCAACTTGTGCATCAGGTGGTCCATGATGTATGCCACCCGAGCCATATATCCGCTGTCCTCAAGGAGGGAGATGGCTAAGAAGAGCAGAAAGATATTGGGGAGGAATACCAACACATTCCCCAATCCGCCGACTATACCGTCCACCACCAGGCTGGTCGCCCACTGTGGGGCATTCGCCATCAAGGTGGTGAAGAGATTGCCCAGATATTCCATTCCCACCTCAATCCCGTGCACCAGTGGCTCAGCCAGTCGGAAGGTCGCCTCAAAGATCCCCCAGGCGACCAGGATGAAGATGGGCAGTCCCAGGAAACGATTGGTCAACACTTTATCAATCTTGTCGCTCACCGAGACCCGAGCTCTGGACGGACTGCGCAGATGCATCACTTCCCTTAAAAGGCTGGATATGAAACCGTAGCGATGGTCGGCGATGGCTACTTCCGGATCGTCGCCGATAATTGAGGTGATGTGGGCGACCGCCTTATCCGCCTCCCCAAGGAGCTTCTCGGTTCCCTTGGTCTCCTCCACCCGCTTGCGAATATGTTCGTCCTCCTCAAGTAGCTTCAGCGCCAGCCAGCGAGGATTCCCCATCCTCTCTAACTGTGGTATCTTCTCTATCATCTGAATCAATTGCTGAAGATGGGGGCGTATCTCCCTGCCGTATGAGAGTTCAATCTTGCACGCTGGGCTGGTCTTAGCCGCCTCAAATATCGCCTCCTCCAGCTCCTCTATCCCCTTCTTCTCCGGGGCGACGGTAGGTATCACCGGCACACCCAGAAGGTCACCGAGAGCTTCCACATTTATGTGAAACTTCTTCTCCGCCTCGTCAAAGATGTTCAGGGCTACCACCACATTGGCTCCCATCTCTATCAGCTGGGTGGTGAGGTAGAGGTTGCGTTCCAGGTTGGTGGCATCAACGATGTTTACCACCACATCGGCTTCACCGGAGAGGATGAAGTCACGAGCGACCACCTCATCCAGAGAATAAGCGCCCAATGAATAAGTTCCCGGCAGGTCTATCACCGAGACCTCGCAACCCCCCTTATTAAAACGCCCTTCTTTCTTCTCCACAGTAACCCCCGGCCAGTTACCCACATGCTGACGGGCGCCGGTGAGGTTGTTGAATATGGAAGTCTTCCCGCTGTTGGGATTACCAGCCAAAGCTACAGTCATCTTGTCCTTCATCTGATTCTCCAGGAATAGTTAGGCTGGGCTAACACTATGTAGAAAAATTTTCCCAATTCAGCCCTCTCTAAAAAACAGATATATCTATCAACACACATCCTTCTTCTCACACGAGTCACAGATGGGAAGGTCATAATCACCGACAACGACCTGAATCTTCATTGCCATTCCCCGTCCCAGGACGATGCGGGTCTCGTTGACACAAACCACTATGGGACCACCATTCGCCTTCCGAACCACTCGCAGGATATTGCCCGAAGTAAAGCCCATAGCCAGCAAGCGCCGGCGCAGACCCCTACCCGCATCTATATCCACCACCTGAGCGGTATCATCCTCCTTCAACATTACCAGGGGAATTGCTGTCTCCCTTCTCATTCAAACCACCTCAACAAGAACAACTTCAGCTTCATCTTTACGCAGGGTGAGGTTGTAGCCCCTAAGCACAAGCTCAATTGGGTCCCCCAAAGGAGCCACCCCGACCACCTCCACCTCCACACCGGGAACTAGCCCCATATCCATAATACGTCTCCGAAGCCTATCCTTAGCCCCAACAGAGACCACCCGACCCTTTCCACCTACGGGAAGGTCGCTCAACTTCATCTTATCGCCCTGAGCCATCTTAATAGCGTCCCCCTTTCTCGGAGTTTTATCAACCCTTTCCAACTTTATAGAGCGCTTGTCTTTGTTCTGCTCTACGAACTTCACCAGACTCTCCATGGTCTCACTGCTTATGCTGTGTTCTATGGCACAGGCGTCTCGCTCGGCAATGGCTTCCGCAAGCCCGAGAAAATCCGCCAGGAAGGTTTTAAGCAATCTGTGCCTGTGCTGTATCTGACGAGCGAACATATCCCCGGTCTCGGTCAGTTCAATATTCCCGTAGTGCTCATGCCGGGCAAGCCCCATCTCATTGAGTCTCTTTATCGCTCTGGTGGCGCTGGGCTTCGCTATCTGCAGACGCCTGGAGATATCCGAGATGGTCGCAACGCTTGTCTCATCAAGCGACTCCAAGATAGCCTCAAGATAATCCTGCAGGGAGGGGGTAATCTGGTCAATGTGGGTTATGTTTGCCATATCACTTTTACACAAATATGCTTCAAGATACTAACATCCCAAAGCATACTCACCATATTTGGGTCAACCACCTGCAACTGTTACTTGCAACAAACATACAACCGGAAATGTTCCCTGTCAAGGGGAAAATTTAGCCAAAGCTAACTTTTTTTCTACCTCATTTCTCACATATTTATAAAAAAAAGCCCCGGACTGGTGTAGTTTTATCGCGAGTTCTGGAAAAAAGGGCGGAATTTCTGGAAAAAAGTTTCCATCATTTTTCTCGTTAGTATAGCATACGGCTATACATTTTTTTAATGGATTTCTGGAAAAAAGTTTCCATAAAATCCCTAATTT
>JAUVZD010000017.1 GCA_030602715.1 Candidatus Coatesiibacteriota bacterium | reverse complement strand
AACCAGTCAATGAATACCTCAGGGTCTTCGGGAAGCAAGGGCAGGACGATCTCATCAGGCACGTCATAGGTGTGGGTGTAGATGAAGCGAAGCACGGTGTGGATAAGATCGGCATCACTGGTGTGAGGGGGTACAGTAAGCATGAAGGTTTCTGATGCGTACATTCGTCTTTCCCTGAGCTTGAGAAGCACGGCTGCGGCGCGTGAGGCATGTCTGGCTACAACGATGAAGTCGCGCGGCGTGGGGTCTAGAGACGCTTCCTTGGCGTGGTATTTGACTTCGCGGATGGCAAGTAACTGATCGCGCAGGAACGCTGCCACCTCGTAGTTCTGGCTGTTGGAGGCTACCCACATCCGTCTTTCAGTCTCCTCCTCAAGCTTTTCCGAGCGGCCCATAAGAAAATCTATCAACCCTTTTAGTTGGGCGGTGTATTCATCTTTGCTGAATCCCTCTCTGCAAGGTGCCGAGCAGAGCTTGAGCTGAAACAAAAGACAGGGGCGTTCGGGATGGTCTTGGGGAAGATCGTAGTGACAGGTGCGTATCTTGAAGATGCGCTTCACCGCATCGAGAGTTTTTCGCAGATTCTTGACCGAGGAGTAGGGACCGAACAGAAGGCTGCCGTCACGGCGCTCGTTGCGCGTAACAAAGATGCGCGGGAACGCTTCCTTGACGGTGACCTTGAGATAGGAGTAGCGCTTGTCGTCACGGTAGCGGGTGTTGTAGCGCGGCTTGGAGAGTTTGATGAGCTGCTCTTCGTAAATTAAAGCTTCCGCTTCGGTCGAGGTGAGGGTAACATCAAGAAGTGCCGCCTTAGGCATGAATGCGGCTGCCGGTTGTGCTGAAGGAGAAAGGTAGGAGCCCAAACGATTGCGTAGATCAGCCGCCTTACCAACGTAGAGGACTCGATGCTTGGTGTCTTTGAAAACGTAAACGCCGGGTTTGTGAGGAGCTTGCTTTATCGCTTCGCGAACAGCTGGATCGATCAACCTTTGATGACCCCCAGGGGACGCATCCGCGCGACCTTTGCAGAGATACCTGCGTTATGGGTCACTTCCACCACTTCGTCTACGTCCTTGTATGCCTCGGGGGTCTCCTCTGCAAGGGTCTTGGTGCTGACCGATAGAACCAGGATTCCTTCACGTTCCAGACGGGATTTGACCTCGTAGCCGCGAACTTCCCGCAGCGCCCTGGAGCGTGACCATACACGACCTGCGCCGTGACAGGTTGAGCCGAAGCTCTCCTGCATCGCCTTCTCGGTGCCGACAAGCACGTAGGATGCGGTGCCCATGTCACCTGGGATGATGACCGGCTGGCCTATATCGCGGTAGTCGGAGGGTATGTCTGGATGTCCAGGCCCGAACGCACGAGTTGCTCCCTTACGATGCACACAGAGCCTGCGGCGTTTACCGTCGATTTCGTACTCCTCGAACTTGGCGATGTTATGGGCCACGTCGTAAACCAGTTGAAGACCCAGTTTTTCCGCGCCCATGCCAAAGGCTTGCTCGAATGCCTCTCTGACCCAGTGCATAATCGCCTGGCGGTTGGCCCAGGCGTAGTTTGCCGCCCCGGCCATAGCACCGAAGTAGGCTTTGCCTTCAGGTGACGAGATCGGCGCGCAGGCAAGCTGCCGATCAGGTATGGAGAGATGATACTTCGCAACAGTGTGGCCCAGCTTCTTTACCGCGTCGTCGCACACCTGGTAGCCGAACCCACGCGAACCGGTATGGATCATCACTACTATCTGCCCCTTGCGCAGTCCCATGATCTCTGCGGCCTTAGTATCGTAGATCTCATCCACACGCTGAATCTCCAAAAAGTGGTTACCTGCCCCCAGGGTGCCGATCTGAGGAAGGCCGCGTTCGTAGGCTCGGTCAGATACTGCCGAGGGGTTAGCTCCGTCAAGACTTCCTTCCTCCTCGGTATGAGCCAGATCCTCGTTCCAGCCGTATCCTTTATTTACCGCCCAGCGCGCGCCCTGCACCAGCACCTTCTCCAACTCGTTACGAGAGATACGAATCCTGCCCTTCTTGCCCACGCCTGCAGGAACCGCGGAGTAGATAGCCTGTAGCAGCTCGCGGAGTTTGGGCTTGACCTCATCTGTCTCAAGATTAGTCCGCAGCAACCGAACACCGCAGTTGATGTCGTAGCCAACGCCTCCAGGGGAGATAACGCCTTCATTTACATCAAACGCGGCCACACCGCCTATGGGGAAGCCGTAGCCCCAGTGGATGTCGGGCATGGCCAGGGAGGCTTTGACGATACCCGGCAGGTGCGCCACCCCGATTATCTGTGCCGGGGTTCTGTCGGTGCGGATGATGTCCAGGGATTTTTCCCCCGCATAGATGATGCCCGGCACCCGCATCCCCTCCCAGGCGTCTTGGGGTATCATCCAGCGGAAATCATCCAGGCGCTTGAAGTTTCCTTTCCAATCTATTGCCATAGCGTTCTCCTTTGGGGATATTATATTGTTTTATTGGCTGGAGTGCAAGGGGTATTGGGGGGATTTGAACCTTGCGATTTTTTTACTACTTGCAAAATAAATGTGTTATAATTTATATGTGGTTAATTAGAGGTGCTCACTCTTGGAGATATTTTTTTGAACTTCTATTAAAGGAGGCAAAAATGTTGCGGAAAATAGCAGTTTTATTGGTTCTCCTCGTGGGAACCGTGTCGATTGTGTGTGGGCAAACGAGTAATGATCAGGAAACGACCAAAGAGCTTGAGGAACAAAAGGACGAGATCCTTATTAAAGAACCGAAGGATGGAAATTTAGTTGACTACCGACATTATGTAGAAGGAACGGTAGCGGACCCAGATGTAGAAGTCTGGGTTATTGTGCACCCGATGGAAGTATCCGATTATTGGGTACAGCCGAGATTAAAACCTAAAGAAGATGGAACATGGAAAGTATGCGCTTTTTTTGGGAGCGGACCTGATAAAGATAGTGGCAAGCTATTTGAGATTATGGCGGTGGCGAATCCGGACGAGAAGTTGTCTGAAGGAATGGTGTTAGATTATTGGCCCGATGCTCAATGGCAGTCACAGATTGTTGAGGTAACGAGGAGGTAAAATGAGAGATAAAAAATGAAGGTAAGATGGGGGAGAAAATGATGAGATCATTAATTTTTGTACGAGCGATATGCGTAGTTATTCTGGCAATCGCGACTTTCATTCCTCTGGGAACTATTTTCCGATGGGTTTTAATAGCTATCGCGGCTGTTGTATTTATTGTTGCTGAGGTGATAATTGAAATTGGGGTTAGGAGACGCGTGGGGACCATTTTCCTTTGGATTCTAATAACCGTCGTAGTGGGTGGATTTATAGTGACCTCAGCGATGAATGAATGGGAGACTAAAAAAGGCTTGGAAGAGCTTAATCAGCAATCGGTGGTGATGAAAGAGGAATTAAAAGTTACTAAAGAGGAGTTAGAAGTTACTAACGAGATAGTAGATGATTTGCGAAAAAAAGTTTTCCAAGATGTCGCAGAACAGGTGATGGAAGCCCCCAAGGAAGTTACACCAATACCTACATCAGAACCCAGCATAAAGATGCAAATTAAATCGCCTCAGGGTGGCTCCATAGTGCCCTGGCGACCGTATGTAAGAGGAACAGTCGCCGACCCAGATGCTGAAGTATGGGTGATTGTACGTCCAGTGGACACATCTGCATATTGGGTGCAACCTAGTGCAACTGTTAGTAATGATGGAACCTGGATAACACAAGTGTATCTGGGAAGAGCGGGGGACATTGATGTGGGTAAACAATTTGAGATAATGGCTGTTGGCAATCCGAGTGATGTATTCAGTGAAGCCGATATTCTTGGCGGTTGGCCTGCAGCTCAATGGTCATCGCAGGTTGTTGAGGTAACCAGGGGATGGAAATGAGAATATTATTAACAGTAATGCAAGCAATCAGCGCAGTACTTCTAGCGTTAGCAAATTTCTTTCCTCCTACTAGGGTTATTTGGCGTCGGATTTTGATAATTGTCGGGGGGTTTGGATACATAGTGGCCACAGGAATGATTGGAATAGAAACTGCAAGGCTAGAGGAAGACCTTAAGCATAAAATAGAGGAGAAGACAGATACAATTTTTAATATTGTCGCAGAACAAGTAATGGAATCGCCCAAGGAAGTTACATCAATACCTACACCGGAACCCAGCATGAAGATGCAAATTAAATCACCTCAAGATGGCTCCATAGTGCCCTGGCGACCGTATGTCAAAGGAACAGTCACTGACCTAGATGCGGAAGTATGGGTGATTGTACGTCCAGTGGATACATCTGCATATTTGGTGCAACCGAGTGTAACTGTGAGTAACGGTGGGACCTGGATGACGCAAGTATATCTGGGAAGGGCGGGGGACATTGATGTGGGCAAACAATTTGAGATAATGGCTGTTGCCAATCCGAAAGGGTGGTTAAGCGAAGCCGATATTCTTGGTGGATGGCCTGATGCTCAGTGGTCATCGCAGGTCATCACAGTGACAAGGGAATAAGTAATATCAAACCCTAGATAAACCTTTTGAAGTATCTGATTTCCTTGTTACAAAAATTTTTTTAGAGAATTTTTTGTCCTTTTGGAGGTATGCTATGTCTTTCAAAAGGTTAAATTTAATTCTACTTTTCCTCCTCCTCTCCCTCCCCTTAGCCCCCCTCGCCGATGATGTCATCTGGATGTATAACGACGACGGGGGCATATACACCGCCCGCCCCATTCCCGACCTGGACGACGAGGGAATAGACGATGTGGTCTTCGCCGGCTATTACTCCGACTTCGGCGATGTGCTCTATTGCGTCTCCGGCGTTGACGGCTCGGACATATGGACCAAGGATTACGATGACTGCAAGGGCATCTGGGGGGTGAAGCCCCTCGCCGTTGCCCCGGATGTTGACGACGACGGCTACTGTGAGGTGGTCATGGGCACCCCGGGAGGCTATGACCCCCCCGGGCGCTGTGTCATCCTCAAGAGCGGTATTGACGGGGAGACCATCTGGCAGTGGTCCTGCTATCAGGGAGGTCTTGGTGGGGGCTGGGTCTATTCCGTGGCGGTGATGCCGGACATCAACTATGATGGAGACAATGAGATTCTTGCCGCCTGTGGAGGCTGGAGCGGAAGCTCGGGCATAGCCGCTTGCCTGGACGGGGGCGTGAGCGGCGGCGATTACATCTGGATCTTCCGCCCCGACGATGCGGTAATGGATATTGATTACATTGAGGACATCACCAGCGACGGCATCCCGGAGGTGGTCTGCATCAGCGGGGGCAACTATTATGACCATACTCTTTACTGCATAGACGGAGCCTCCACCGGCACGGTAACCACTCCCCTGTGGTCGTATGTATTGACAAACGACGGCTGGTCGCTTTGCACCGCCGGCGACCTGGACGATGACGGAGTGAGCGACATCTTCGTCGCCTGCTTCACCGGTTATTCCAGCGGCTCCATCCACGCCGTCTCCGGAGGCGACGGCTCGGAGATCTGGGCGGAGACCTTCGGCTTCAACTTGATAGAGGTGGCTGCCCTGCCGGATGTGGACGGCGACGGCAAGATGGAGGCTATCTTCGGCAGTTGGACCTCCAACGCTCTCTGTTACTCCGGCGCCGACGGCACCCAGCTGTGGTCCGCTTCGGTGGGCTCGGACTGCTGGAATGTGCAGGCAATAGATGACATTGACGACGATGGATATTGCGATGTGGTCGCCGGAGCGCTGAACGGCAAGGTGGTCAAGTTCATCAGCGGGGACAGCGGCACAGTATTGGCGGAGAGCCCCATCTACAACGAGCGCATCTACGATGTTGAACCGATAGGGGATGTAGATGACGACGGCATCGGTGATGTGGTTTTCTGCTTCCAGGACCAGACCTCCCAGCCGGAGTGCCTCATCTGCTACGACGGAAAGCCGGAGTTTGTGGGCATCTTTGAGCAACGGGTATCCCTCACCGCAACCGACGAGGGTATGTTGATAAGTTGGGAATATAGCGGCTCCACCTCAACGGTCAGCTTTGACATCTTCCGCAAGGAGGCACTCACAAAGAACGACCTTTCCTCAGGTGGTTCTTCATTTAGCATCTCCACCAAGGTCAACGACCATCCCATTGTCGGTAACTCCCCTTTCAGCTATCTGGATGCCGGTGTGGTGGAGGGGAAGAGCTATATTTGGACGGTGCTGGTGAACAGATCCTCCGGCACCGAGACCCTGGGAAGGGCGAGTGGTGTCTATGTTGCGCCCAGCGGTCAACAGTTCGCTCTGGCTCAAAACTACCCCAATCCCTGGAGCGAGAAGACGACCATCGGCTTCAACCTTCCCGCCGACGGGGATATTACCCTGGAACTCTATGACCTCGGCGGACGGCAGGTGGCGGTGGTAGCCCAAGGCTTCTATACTGCGGGCAATCACACGCTCATCCTCACCGGCGAGGAGCTGGCAAGCGGGGTCTATCTACTCCGCCTCACCGCCATAGGCGAGACCCTGGAGCGCACCATGGCCCTTTCCAGATAAAAAGGGGAGTCTTGCTGTTTTAACTTGAGAGAGATGCGGGGGGACAGTGAATGTCCCCCCTTTATTGAAGGATAGAGAGATATGAGCAAATCATCAAAAAATCACCGACACCGGCTGATTACCGGGCTCTCCCTGGTGTCCCTGGAGGGGAAGCTGGGTGAGCTTATAGGTGAGGTTAAGGGGGATGACCCCCTCTCGCCTGCGGTCATTCTGGTCGGCTCCAATGTTCTGCGCACCTATCTACGAAGGAAGCTGGGGAAGGAGATGGGGGCGCACATCAACCTCAACTTTCCGCTGATAATAGACCTGGCCTCCGCACTGTCGGAGCCGATTCGCCGAAAGAAGGGAGGCTCGTCGGCACCTTACGGGGGAGCGGAGTTGCTCGCCGCAGAGGTGGCACAGAAGAAGGCGGGCTACTTCTCCAACATCAAGGAGAAGGAGGGTCTGCACCGCTCCCTTCTGGGCACATTTACCGACCTGCGAGAGGGGGGGATAGACAAGCTTGCCCCCCTCGTCCGGGAGCTATCCGGAGAACTGCGTCCCGCTTCAGAGAGGAAGCTTAATTCGCTTGCCGGGTTGTATGAAGCATACCGGCGTCGTTTTGAGGAGCTAGGTTATATGGACTCCGCCGGCATATTCGGTTACGCTATCAGGGGAGCGGGAAGTTTCTCCGCAGTCTTCGGTGGATGCGAACAGCTCATCGTCTATAACCTCTACGACCTCAACTTCATCCAGTATCAGCTGTTCTCGGCGCTCTCCCGGCATATCTCCCTGACCTTCCTTCTGTTCTACGATGAAACCCCGCCCTTTAAATACTGCCAGCCTATGGTCTCCTTCTGCGAGGAGCTGGGCTGTGAGCGCACCATCGTTGCCGAAGATGAAGACCGCCCGCAGGACCACCTCTCCCGTCTGCGCGGTTACTTGTTTTACGATGGCAGGATACCGGCAGGAGAGGTCAGCGCAGAAGACCCCACCCTCTCCATCCTCTCCTGCCCCAATGCTCAGGCAGAAGCCGAGGAGATAGCCCGCAAAATGCTCGCCTTTGCCGATGCGGATGTCCCCTTCTACGAGATGGCGGTGCTGGTGCGGGGCTCAGACTATCCCCGCATACTCCGTCGGGTCTTTGAGCGGGTGGACATCCCCTATCACCTTGCCGGCGGTGAGATCTTTGCCGACACCCGTCTGGGGCGAAGCCTCCAGCTTCTGCTCTCCGCCTGGGGGGAGGGGCTTACCCGGCAACAGGTGATGGATTTTATCACCTTCGCTCCCCTGCCGAAGAAACATTTCAAGAAGGAAGCTCCCAATACCAGTCTGTGGGCGACCTTCGCCGGGGAGGCATTGGTGGTGGAGGGGATGGATGACTGGAAAGAACGATTGCAGGGGTTGGAGGAGCGCTATCAAGCTGGTCTGAGGCGCAAGAGGGAGGAGGAGGATGAGCTGGCGGTGGACGAGGAGGTGGTGGCTCAGATTTCGCTTATGCGCCGTTTTTTGGGCAAATTCCTGCCCAGGATAGCCGAGGTTCCTGACGATAAAAGCTGGGGAAAACTGGTTGAGACTTTTAATGACCTTGCCAGGGAGTTTCTGGAGGATGACCACAGCGCTTCAATAAAGCTAGAGGATATACTTTCATATATCAGTAATCTTTGCAAGTTGGAAGAAATTTCCCCTCGGGTGGATTTTCCCCGCTTCAAGGCTATTGTCTCGGAGATCCTCTCCGAATACAGAAACCCCATCGGTCATTTCCAGCGTTGTGGGGTCAATATTCTCAACCTGATGTCCGCCAGAGGCGCTCGCTTCAAGGTGGTCTTCGTTCCCGGCATGGTTGAAGGGCTCTTCCCCGCCCGACCCGGAAAAGACCCCATACTGATGGATGGCGAGAGGTCTGCAATCAACCGCTATCTTGCAGAAACCGGCAGGGGAGGGGAACTGCCCCTGAAGGGGCGGAGGGTTGAGGAGGAGAGACTTCTCTTCCGCATTGCGGTGGAGGGAGCTGGCGAGAGGCTCGTCCTCACCTATCCCCGACTGGGGGTGGGCGGAGACCGAGCCCGGGTGCCCTCCTATTTCCTTTTGGCGGCGGGACAGGCTCTAAGCGGGGAGCTGGTCTTCTATGATGAACTGGAGAAATTACCGGTGGTTAACCGCACACCCCTCATGGCTCGCCTGCTGGACGCACAGGAGGAAGCCCTGGACGAGGGGGAATACGATACCTCCAACATCCTCGCTTATCTTGAGGACCGCAACGAGGCACACTTTGCCTATCTCCTGCGCAGGGGAGAGGACCGCTTCGGTTACCTTGTCCCGGCTCTGACTTCGGAGGGGGAGCGCAGGAGGAATACATTCGGCAGATACGATGCGGTCATCCTTGACCCGCAGGCGAAAGAAGCGCTGAGGGAGATGCTCGGTCCCCCGCAGGGACCCTACTCCCCATCTCGTCTGGAGGATTATGCCACCTGTCCCTATAAGTATTATCTTGCCCGGGTTATGGAGCTAAAACCCGTCCCTGAGCCCGAAAGACCGGTTGAGATCTCCGCCTTGGATTTGGGAAAGCTCTATCATCGCATACTGGAGAAGTTCATGGCCTGGATGATGGAGGAGAGCAGACTGCCAATGAGCACGGCGGAGATGGGGCTCTATCGCCAGAAGATGCTGGAGGTAGCACAGGCTCACTTCGCCGAGGTGGAGGGGCTGGGGCTTACCGGCTACCCACTGGTCTGGGAGCTGGAGACGGAGTTCATCAGGGAGGATTTGATTGCCTTCCTGGCGCGGGAGTGCTCCCAGGAGAGGGAGCGGGGGTTTATCCCGGTGAGGGTGGAGTTGTCCTTCGGAGGAGACGAGGAGGGTGAGGAGCGGGTGGAGCTTGATATCGGCGAGGGACGAACGGTCTATCTGCGGGGACGCATAGACCGGCTGGATGAACTTTCGGGTGAGGACCAGGGCTTTCAGGTTACCGACTATAAGTCCGGTAAGAAAGTGGGTATTAAGAAGGGGGAATTTATTGTAAAAGGCGGTCTTAAACTTCAGCTCCCTCTGTATGTAATCGCCGCCGGTAAATTGCTGGATATGCCTTTGGAAAAAGGTCAGAGTCGGTTTCTTTATGTCAATCGCCGAAGAAAAATTCCAAAGGACGGCGAGGAGGTGATGGAGGGGCGCACGGTGCTGGAAAATCGGGAAATACTATGCAAAACCGTCGCCGGCATCATCCAAGGGATGGAGGAGGGAATCTTCTTCCCCTGGCCTGATTTTTCCGCTTATAGCTATTGCAGTTACTGCAATTTCTCCTCCATCTGCCCCGGGGAGTATCGGCGAAGTATTGAACGCAAGAGGGACGATCCCGGTGTAGTTGGCTTTGCTCGCATGAGGGAGGTGGAGTAGGTGGCAGAGTATGTCCCCGTAGATGAGAAGGAGCGGGAGTTCATCCGCAAAACCCACGACCTTTCCCTTGCGGTGCGAGCCGGAGCCGGCACCGGCAAGACCACCCTGTTGATAGACAAGTTGATGTCCCTCATCCGTGAGGGGAGAGCCGACCTGGAGAAGGTTGTAGCCATCACCTTCACCGAGAGGGCGGCGGCGGAGCTTGCACTGCGCCTGCGGGATGAGCTGGAGAAGGCACGGGAGGAGGAGCGCCGGCGGGGGAAGGACAGCCCCATGGCTCAACGGCTGGAGGATGCTTACAGCAAGTTGGAGAGGGCGCACATCTCCACCATACACTCCTTCTGCTCCTCCCTCCTGCGGGAACGACCGGTGGAAGCGGAACTGGACCCCGCCTTCCGCCCCATGGACCAGTTGGAGTCCAACCTGCTCCGTGACCAGGCCTGGGACGATTGGTTGGGTCGGCAGATGTCGCAGGGAGCGGAGGTTCTGCGCCGAATGCTGCGGTTGGAGGTGAAACTTAAGGATATCAAATCGGTGGCTATAAAGCTTCTGGAGCATGTTGACCTGCTGGACGCTCAGAGGGAGAAATTTGAACCACCGCAGGTCTTCTGGGAGGGAATTGAAAGACAGGGCGAGGAGTTTGCAGGGTACTTGAAAGCAAAGTGTTCGGATAGCAGTGATTTGCTTTATACTAAGGCGATGGGGACACTTGAGTATCTATATTCAATTTGCTCGTTGGCGGAGGAAGAGAGGGAGGAGTTTGGATATGGTGACATAGTAGGGTTTGAGAAACCGGGACGTGCCGGCTCAAAAAAGAATTGGGATGATGACCCCAAAAATATTAGAAATCGGATAAAAGAGTTCATCAAAGAGGTGGAGAACCAAATTCAGGAATACTATTGGGGCGGATTGACAGAGGAGATGATTGAGTGGTTGACCCACCACAGAGACTCCGATAATCCTGGCTTCGTTCCCTATTATCAAAAAATTAAAGACGATAAGGGGCTGGTGGATTTTTCCGACCTGCTCTTGAAGACCTGCAAGATGCTCAGGGAGAACAAAGGGGTGCGGGCGGATTTTCAGGAGCAGTTCAGCCATATACTGGTTGATGAGTTTCAGGACACCGACCCTCTGCAGGTGGAGATAGTCTTCTTTCTTGGCGAGGACGGCGCAAGAGCCGATAACTGGCGGGAGGTGGAACTTGCCAGAGGGAAGCTCTTCATCGTCGGCGACCCCATGCAGTCCATCTATCGCTTCCGGCGGGCGGATATCGCCACCTACAGGCGGGCGGAGGAGAAGGTGGTGGGAGAAGGACGAGAGGCGATAAACCTTTCTCAGAATTTCCGCTCCCAGGTGGGGATAATCTCCTGGGTCAACCGCACTTTCAATGAGGTCTTTGAGCGCCACCGCCCGAAGGATGTGAAAAATGAACCATATTTCTCCCCATACTCTCACATCAAGGCGCTCCCCCACCATGACATAGACCAGCCCAAGGGGATGGGGCTTGGAGTCCATATGCTCTGCCCCCGGGTGGGCATGTGGGGGCAGAGGGAGTGGCCAGAGACAGTTGAAAACCTTAGCGAACTGGAGGCGAAGGCGGTGGCGGCTCTCATCAAGCGGATGGTTGAGGAAGGCTGGCCTATTTGGGAGAGGGGAAATGATAGGAGGGTGGAATATCGGGATATCGCCCTGCTCCTTCCAAAATACGGACGGTGTCAATACTATGAGCGGGCGCTTCTGGCACAGGAGATCCCCTACCTCACCGAGGGGGGCAAGGAGTTCTTTGAGCGAACCGAGGTGTCCTGGACAGTCAACTTGCTCACTGCGCTGGATAACCCCCAGGATGCTGTTTCGGTATATGGAGCGCTAAAATCCCCCTTCTTCGGTCTCGCCGATGAGGAGCTTCTGCTCTTTAAGCACCAGCACAACCATCTGGACTACCTGGCGGACGACCTTGGTGAGGGGGCTGTGGCTGGGGCTCTTGGGGTTCTGCGAGACCTGCATCAACAGAGGACCGAACTCTCCATCGGAGGGCTGGTAGAGCGTCTGTATGAGCAAACCAGGGTGCGGGAGTTTTACTACCTTTTGCCTAATGGCGAGCGGAGGGTGGCTAATCTCAACAAGGTGGTGCAGCTAGGCCGTAGTTTTGATGAGATGGGCGGGGAGACCCTCTCCTCCTTCTGCCGTTATCTGGGGACGGTAAGGGAGTGGCGGGAGGAGGAATCGTCGCTTTTGGAGAGCGGGGGAGACTATGTGCAACTGCTCTCCATCCACAAGGCTAAGGGGTTGGAGTTTCCGGTGGTCTTCCTTTTGGATTTGGGGGGGACCTATACCAGCCCCACAGTGGATGTAACCTTCATCTCCGAGTGGGAGGGGGGAAGTATCCATCTTAAAGCTGGTAGTCTCCGCACCCGGGGCTTCCAGCAAGCTAAGATGAGGGAGCAGGAGAGGGACCTCGCAGAGCGCCTGCGCCTGCTCTATGTGGCTTGCACCCGTGCCAAGGATTATCTGGTTCTGGGCTGTTTCATCCCCCGCAAAAGGTCCTACAGCAGGTATCACTCCCTCTTCGGAGACCTTCCTAAGGAGTTTGAAGACCGCTTGCAGGGGGAAGATTATCGGGTGATTGATGCTTCCTTGCTGGAGATTGCCGAGGAGGAGGAGCGGACAAGGATTGATGAGCTGGTCGCTTTATCTCCCTCTCTAGGGGACCAGGAATATGCCCGAAGAGAGAGGTGGCTGGAGAGGCGAAGGGAGCTTTTTGCCCGTGAGGAGCTTGAGATGTATCCTTTGCGCTGGCCAAGTGAGAAGAGGGTGGTGAGGGACGGTCGGGAGAGGACTGAGGACGGCGAGGAGAAGGCGGGTGAGGGGGATGAGCCGGGGCTCCGTCCCCAGGTGGAGAAGGCTCTGGCCTTTGGCACCGCCTTCCATCGGTTGATGGAGCGGGTGGACTTTGCCGACAGTGAGGGGTTGGAGGTGGTGGCGGAGGAGGTGGTGAGGGATTTGGACCTTCCCCCGGATAAAGCCCAGGAGCTTACCGGGATGGCGGAGAAGTTCTTGAGAAGTCCCTTCGCCGAGAGGGTGCTCGCCTGCAAGCGAATCTTCAAGGAACTGCCCTTCTCCGTGAAAATTGAGGAGGAAGGGAAGGCTTTATTGATGGAGGGGAGTATAGACCTGGTGCTGGAGGAGGATGGCGGTTTGGTGCTGGTTGATTACAAGACCGACAAGCTGAGGGGGAGGAAAGGGGAGGAGATCGCCCAGGGATATAAAGATCAGATGAGCAATTATGGGAAGGCGGTGGGCCGGGCAACGGGTCGGGAGGTAAAGGAGATTGGCATATGGCTCGCCCGCGTTGGGGAGTATATACGTGTTGAGTGAGGTCGGTTACCCCGAGCATTAAAACCGAATGGTAGCAAAAAAGCAAAAAATGGCTTGACAGGATTGGGGTAATATGTTAAAAGAGGTGTCTGTCTTGGGATAGACAGCGGTTTTGGGAGTGCAAAAGGTGATTACCTATTCATTGTACGGACATCCAAAATCCATGCTGGTTATATTTTCACTGAAACCGTTAAATGGCTTGACGACCCGTTGCGTAATTGGCGGTAAAGTACAATTATTAAACCAGGGGGGATTTTTATGGCCCGCACGGACTGTAAAACTAATTTAATGTTCTTACAAGTACTACTTGGTCTTGTGCAACTCGGATTTGTGATATATCTCGGAATCGTAGGGCTAAAAGCGGATAGATACTTTAGCGAGCAGTTAGCAAAACCGCTGGAACCTCGGATTTCAGTCGAAATTAATAAAGTCGAAGAACAAGGAAAAACTGAATACATACTTGAAATAGATTCGAAAATTGCCGTAGCCCCTAAGATAGACGAGCCCTTAACGAATTTGTTTATAATGCTCACACCTCAAAGTAAAAATAAAACTTACCGCGAGGAAATAATCCGTCTGGATTCAATACGTGAGGTACACATTAATAAAGAAATGTATGAACGTACCGGTATTGCGTTACCGAACGACATTGTACGTTTCAACGTCCTGATGCGGTACGAGGTCGAATGGTCGGGCGATAGGCCGAAACCTTTTGATAAACGGGTTCATGTTAAAAACGGGAGTTAGAGGGTTTATGCTTGTAAATAAACTGAGATTAACCATCACTATTATTGCGATTTTTACCATGAATTACTGCGTCGGAACAGCTTTTCCCCAGGGTAACGACCCCGGTGAGTCGGAACCCCCAATAAGAACCACACCCCCAGATACGTTAGATAAAGCTACAGCAGAAGAAATAAAGAAAATTATACCTAAGCAATACGAACACGACCTTCAAATTATAAAACAAGCTATCAATTATATAAAAGAAAACGATGCCACAGGGTTTTATTGGTTTCCATTTGACAAAGACTACAACATCTACTTCTTATGGGAAGGTTACCCGCGTGAAGAAAAGAAGCAACCAGTTACCCCAGGGTTCGAAGACGATCTCCACTTTATAATAATCGATAATTGGGAAGGGAAGGAAGATAAAGTAAACGAGATGGTCGCGGAATACGAATCCTTCAAAAAGAAATTCAGCGAAGGATACACATTCGCGTATTCTAATAACGAACTGATTTACGAAAAAGCGTTATCAGAAATCAGCGTTGGTGATGACGTTGCTGGATTTAAAATTTGGAAGGAGGCAGAGCCTTGGCGTAAACAAGCATTTAGCGATAAAGAGGAATTCTTTCTTTTGACCGATATGTATGAACATCTCTGGCCGTTGCTTCCGGAAGACATGAAGGACTTACTTGAAAAGGAATTACCCAATATAAAAGAATTGGTAGGAACTGAAGATTTCACATACAAGCTAGGGATATATAAGGCTACCTTGTTTACTTATACGCCTGACTATGAGCCAGATATGGATCTAAAATAGGTACAAAAATAAGCGAGAATTAAAAGGAAGCCCACGTAGCTCAGTTGGTAGAGCAACTGCATGGTAAGCAGTAGGTCACCAGTTCAACTCTGGTCGTGGGCTCCATAGGGATAAAAATTCTGTCATTTCTCCAGAGACGAGGTTTCAAATTTTGAAATGTGGGACCTCCCTATGGTGGAGTTTGTCTATTTTATCATTAAATTCTTAGGACTCAATTCTGGTGATGACAATTATTTTGTTTCTCAAAGGAGAGAGTGATGTCCAAGAAGAAGTATGAGCGCACCAAGCCCCATGTGAATGTGGGAACGATAGGTCATGTTGATCATGGCAAGACCACATTGACATCTGCGATGACTTATGTGTTATCCAAGAAGGGG
>JAUVZD010000018.1 GCA_030602715.1 Candidatus Coatesiibacteriota bacterium | reverse complement strand
ATAGTTCTGCGATAGACTGTAGGATACCGCTACATCCCCACCACCGTCCCCCATACTGCTCCCCTCTCCATACCCTAACGCATACACCCCAAAACTGGAAATCTGCGCCGTTATCCGATCATACTTGGGATTTACCTCCCCTCCTATCTCCACCCATCCCCCTTCTCCGTCGGCACGGTAAACGCTAACCTTGCTCTCATCCACCACATCCAAATCGGCATAGCTCATACTCAACTCCGCTGTCCCGTTCAAATCCATCCAGCCAGGCTCTATCCGATAGGCTCGCCCCAATAGCTCCACTTCCATACCGCTGCGCGCATCCATCACCGTCAACCCCAATCCACCCTTCTGCGCCTCGCTCATCAAGGCCATGGCTTCGGTCTGCTCCCCAACCTCCGCGGTAAGCTCCTCCTCTATCACCAGGATGGTTGAGGTCTTGGTGGTGCAGCCCACAGGCAGGTATAACTCCACCTCGTCGTTGCCCAAAGATGCGGTCATTCCCGCAACGATGACTCCAGCGGCGAAATCACGTTCAACGGTGGTTATATTGCCGAAGAGGTCCGAGATGCTCAGGGTTATGGTTCCGCTGCCGGTAACGCCACTTGAGACGGAATAGGTGGCATAAAAGACCGGCTGAGCGGGGTCCGGGAAATCAGCCAGAACGGAGTCGGTATCGGTCTCCCCACCGTCGGGGGTGAACTCCACCAGTATCTGCGGGACTCCATGAGTTGCCTCATCTGCGGCGATGGCGAAGAGGATATACTCCGGCTGGCTGTCGGGGATTACGGAGGCAAAATTGACTACCGGCGGGGTGGTCTCGATAACCTCAATTATTGAATATTGAAACTCAAGATCACTAAAGACCTTTCCCGCCTCCCACGACTTGTTGCAGACAACCAGCGTCGCCTCATCCACGCCGTCCAGGTCAAACTGGGCGATTCCGTTATCCCAGGGGCAGAACAGGCGCTCGGCAACCCAATTACCACCTATCTTTTTAATCAGCCAGCCGTCCCATTGTTCACTGCCGGAGGGATTCAGGTCTCTGACGGCGAGGAATTTCATCACCGCCCTATCCCAGCTGACGGGGAAGTTTGCCGCCCAGATGTAGCACGTCCCAAGATTGTCCGGCAAATAGACCGGATTCACACTCGTCCAATCAACGCCCTCCTCAGGAACTGGGTCTTCTTGACCTGCCAAATACACCTGGGGATACTTGTGCCCCTCAAAATAATACTGGTCGTCGGGGTCACGGTCACCGGTATACCAATTCCAGCGGGTGAACTGTACAAAAGCCTCCTGGAAATACTCGGTGTCCTTCTCATAATTCTCTATTGTGAATGTGGGGCTCTCGCTATCAACATAATAGTGATACCCCATAGCCTCCCAGGTCCTGCGGTCCACATCCGAGGAGCCGGGAACCGAACCACCGGTAATCCATTCATCGCCGGCACATTGTGCCCGCCACACAGCCAGAGGACCCTCAATATCCAAGGGGTTTATCAGCTCCCTCTGCAGAAAAGCATCCAGGAAGAACGCCCATATTGTGCGATCGTAAAGGTCCAATCCATCTTCGGAGAAGAGGTATTTATTGGGCTGACTGAAAAAGCCGGGGAGACGAGTAGAGATATAATGGTCGTAATCCGGATAGGTGGCGTCCTCGTTCCACACCGCGCAATGCTCCAGCCAGGCGCCCAACTCATTATAAAAATCATATCCCATTTGCAAAACATGGTGAAATTCATGGGCGCAAACCTCGTCGGTGGACCAAGTCCCCCCACTAACATAAGTTTTATCCATTGCGAAATAAGCAGGACAGTCGTAGCGGTCGGTCAAGGGGAAGTTATATCCCGTTTGAGGAACGGTGAACGCTATTACCCCGGCGCCAGCCCATTCAGCCATATTCCCTATATGGATGTCAATTCTGGGGTCCCCTTCCGAATCCGGTCCCCAATCGCCACCTAACTCAGGATAATCGGAAACCGAATACCAATCCCAGAGGGGATGGAAGCCCTGCGGTGCGTCTATCCACCAATCCCGGCTCTGGGCATTATCAAAGCAATACTCATAATCTTCGGCGGTAAACTCCACCACATCCGGGATACCGTCGTCGTCGGAGTCCGTTGGGTCGGCGGCATGTATACCTGTGGTAACATACCAGGTTACAAAATTCTCCGTCTCGTAGCTATAGACGGTCTCATCGCCGTAGCTCCTATAATTTCCACTCAAAGCTCCCTCATCAAAAGTAGGGAACAGCCAGATGAGGTGGTCATAGACCTCCGGGGAGAGCTTATCCTTGTTGGTAAAAACCTTGATCATAAAATAGGTTCCGCACATCGGTTGAGGTGCCAAAGCCACGCCCTCAAATTCCGGGGGCAACAGGTCCCTCTTGAGACCGGCATAGAAGGTATAAGCTACATACTGGTCATAATCTATCTCCCCCTCATTGTAGGCATTCTCAATCCGCTCCAGGGTGTAAGTCCCGTGGATCGGAAAAGCCACACCGACCGTTGCCAAAAGCAGCAACACTACCAAAGGGAAAGGAATAAATCTTCTCACCATCTCCACTCCTCTCTTGATTATTGTGAGCCCTTCTGTTTAGCTTAGTCTAGCAAAAATATTTCAAATTTCAAGGCAAAAAAGCATAAAAAGGGGGCAGGATAGTGCAATCCTGCCCCAGGAAAAAATCTTGAAGACCTAAGTGGGGTTTAAACCGTCAAGGCGATTCAACTCCTCGGCGATAGCCGCCCAGGTCATCGCACCCGAGTAGGGAAGTTCACCGAGTATCGCCCGCATGGCGTCTATCTGCCCCACGCAGTTAGCCATCTGCAGCAGAGAGAAATAATCCAGACCCAGAACCATGTGGACGTCAAATTTGGTGATGCTGCCGCCGTCGGCTGGATTGCCTTCGCTGTCGTTGGGGAACTGGTAGTTTACCCAGTTTGCTACCGCATAAAGACCATCGCCGACGGAATCATTAAACACACCGTCCAGGAGAAGGGTCGCCGAAGAACCCACAAAAGCGACTATCAGGTCTCCATCCAGAAGCTTGGCGGTTGCGAACTCATTCGTCGCAGTGGCGAGGTCCTGCAACCGTAGATAGGACCAACCTAGACCGTTGTAAGCAGGAGCATACGAAGAATCCACTTCAATGGCTGATTCAAAATCCTCTATGGCATCATCGTAGTTACCCTGCTCCCAATCATCCCACCCCATCGCCACCCACTCTTCCTGGCTATACGGAATCTCGGGCGTAAATTCTTCACATCCGAAGATTACCAGAAAAGCCAAGAATGCCGCTATCAGTCCCAGGAGCAACAATCCTGTCCTCATTATCTACCCCCTATATATTTTTGATTAATTTTTTTGCTCTCTTTTCAGGGGGGAGAGAGGAAGACCCCTCTCCCCCAATTTTTGCAGTTATCGGACCAGCACCATCTTCTTGGCAGACTGGAAATTCCCAGCACTCATCCGGTAGATATACAACCCGCTCGCCGCCTCCTCACCCTCGCTGTCCAGTCCATCCCACACCGCAGTGTAGGTAGATGCCTGCTGAACCTC
>JAUVZD010000013.1 GCA_030602715.1 Candidatus Coatesiibacteriota bacterium | reverse complement strand
CCTCTTGGACACCCTGTTACTTCCCCAGCGCCTCTTTTCTCAGTATTTCCGCCTTATCCGTCTTTTCCCAGGAGAGGTCAAGGTCATCCCGACCGAAGTGCCCGTAGCAGGCGGTCGGGCGGTAAATAGGACGGCGCAGGTCTAAATATCGAATGATGGCGCCTGGCCGCAGGTCAAAATGTTTGTTTATCAGCCCGAGGAGCACCTCATTGCTGACCTTGCCCGTGCCGAAGGTCTCAATGGAAATGGAAAGCGGGTGGGCAACGCCGATGACATAAGAGACTTGAATCTCCAGTCGTTCCGCTAGCCCCGCCGCCACCAGATTCTTGGCCACATAGCGCGCGGCATATGCCGCCGAACGGTCAACCTTGGTCGGGTCCTTCCCGGAAAAGGCGCCGCCGCCGTGCCGGGCAATGCCACCATAGGTATCGACCAGTATCTTCCGACCGGTGAAGCCAGTGTCAGATACCGGCCCGCCGATTTCAAACCGGCCGGTGGCATTAACATAGTACTCGGTTTCCCTGTCCAGTAGTGATGGCGGCACCACTTTCTTAATCACATGCTCGATGATATCCTGACGAATCTGTTCCTGGGATGGCTCAGGATTGTGCTGAGCACCAATAACCACATTGGTTAACCGAACTGGCTTGCCGTTATTGTACTCCACGGTAACCTGCGATTTACCATCAGGCCTCAGGTAGGGCAGCGTGCCGTTTCTTCTTATTTCGGCCAGTCGCCGGCACAGTTTATGCGACAGTGAAATCGGCATTGGCATCAGTTCCGGAGTCTCAGTGCAGGCAAAACCAACCATCATTCCCTGATCACCCGCCCCAACCTGGTCCAGTTCGTCGGTAGAACCTTTTTTGGTTTCCAGCGATTTGCCCACACCACCGGCAATGTCCGGCGACTGCTCATTGATCGAGACCATCACACCACAGGACTGGTACTCAAATCCGTATTCGGGGCGAACGTAGCCGATATCACGAACCACCTGCCGTACTATCTGCGGAACTTCCACGTAGCAGTCGGTAGTAATCTCTCCCAGGACAAAGACCAGACCATTGGTCACCGCTGTCTCACACGCCACCCGACCGTACGGGTCCTGCCGCATTATTGAGTCCAGAACGGCGTCCGATATCTGGTCGCAAATTTTGTCCGGATGTCCTTCGGTAACCGATTCCGATGTCAGCAGGTATTTGGGTGAACTCGCAAAACTACTGGGCATTTCTTCCTCCATGCTTATAAATGAAATTCAACTTATGTTCCCTCTTCCCAGCTCGCCAGGTATTTCTTCTGTTCCTCGGTCAGGCTATCAATGACAACACCCATTGCGGTGAGTTTTAACCGGGCGACCTGCCGGTCAATATCTTCCGGCACAGCATGGACTCTCGCCTCTAACCTGCCTCTGTTTTTGGCCAGGTATTCAAGGCACAGCGCCTGATTGGCAAAGCTCATATCCATGACGCTGGCCGGATGACCTTCCGCTGCCGCCAGATTGATCAGCCTCCCCTCCCCCAGCAGGTAAAGGCAGCGCCCATTTGTCAGCGAGTACTCCTCGACAAAGTCACGTATCTTCCGCTTGCGTTTTGTCATGCTTTCCAGAGACGGGATGTCTATTTCTACATTGAAATGTCCGCTGTTGGCCAGAATGGCACCGTCCTTCATCACCTCAAAGTGGGCCTGGTCAATCACGCTCTTGTTGCCCGTGGTGGTGACGAAAATGTCACCGATTCTGGCTGCTTCCATAAGTGGCATGACCTGAAACCCATCCATCACCGCCTCCAGTGCCCTGACCGGCGTCACCTCAACAACGATGACATGGGCGCCCAGACCCTTAGCCCGCATGGCCACGCCGTGACCGCACCACCCGTAGCCGCACACCACCACCTTTTTCCCCGCCCACAGAATATTGGTGGCGCGGGTGATGCCATCGATGGTACTCTGCCCAGTCCCGTAACGATTATCAAAAAGGTACTTGGTCTGAGCATCGTTCACCGCGATGATGGGGTACCTCAGCTTCCCCGCCGCCGCCATGCTGCGCAGGCGGATCACACCGGTGGTCGTCTCCTCAGTCCCGCCAATGACGTTAGCCATCATCTCCTGCCTTTTGGTATGCAGCGTGGTCACCAGGTCGGCGCCATCGTCCACGGTAAGCTGAGGTTTATGGTCAATCGCCGTATTTAGATGCCGGTAGTACGTCGTTTCATCTTCACCCTTTATGGCATTGGTCGGGATATCATATTCGACCAGCGCCGCGGCAGCGTCATCCTGCGTGCTCAGAGGGTTGGAGGCGCAGAGAATCAGGTCAGCACCTCCCGCCTTCAGCGTCAGTGCCAGGTTAGCCGTTTCGGTGGTGACGTGGAGACAGGCTGAAATCCGCACCCCTTTCAGCGGCTGTTCTTTGGCAAAACGCTCCCGGATGAGCCCCACCACCGGCATTTCCCGGAACGCCCATTCGATGTGCTGTCGGCCGGCTTCAGCCAGCGACTGGTCCTTAATATCGTAGTTATGTAAAGTCATTGTGCTCCTTTGTCAAAAAAATGCCACGTTAATTAATGATACAGGGGATTCGGCTTTTATTCAAGAATATATCCCCATTTATAGCTACCATCACTATGCGCTATAATGTAAACGAGTACGGTGTAAAAATGAAACGATTTGAGCTTATCGAGCATACGGCTGATATGGGACTGGTCGCCTACGGGCATGATCTGGCCGAGGCGTTTGCCAATGCCGCCTACGGCCTCTTCTCAATTATGGCTGACCTCGGCAGGGTACAGGAGAAAGAGTCCCGCCAGATAGAACTGAAAGAAGATGACACGGAGGCTCTGCTCTTCGAGTGGCTCAACTATCTGCTCTACGTCTTTGACGTTGAGATGCTGCTGCTGAAGCGATTTGATATGGAACGGTTTGATGGTTCCGGTTTGAAGGCCGTCTGCTACGGCGAAAAGTATGACCCTTCCCGCCATCGATTGAAGACGGGGGTGAAATCAGCGACCTATCACATGATGAAGGTCGACCGGGAGAACAACCGGGTACAGGTTATCCTTGATGTGTAGGAGGTGACAGGATGGCGACATGGAATGGACCGCTGGAAAAAATCGATGACTATCGCTGGCGAATACCGAAAAGCTACAAGCAGGGCATGCGCGTGCCCGGCATCATCTACGCCGACGCCGATATGATGAAGCAAATCCGGGGGGAGCAGGCCCTGGAGCAGGTGGCCAACGTCGCCTTCCTGCCCGGCATCGTGAACCACTCGCTGGCCATGCCCGATATCCACTGGGGCTACGGCTTCCCCATCGGCGGGGTGGCGGCTATGGACGTTAAATCCGGCGTGGTCTCCCCCGGCGGTGTGGGCTACGACATTAACTGCGGGGTGCGCGCCCTGCGTAGCAACCTGAAAGCGGACGACATCCGCCCCAAAGTCCCCGAGCTTATAGACGCACTCTTCAGCCAGATCCCCTGCGGGGTGGGCAAGGGGGGACGACTGCGGGTGAGTTACGATGACCTGGACAGGGTGCTTACCGAGGGGAGCGGCTGGGCGGTGAAGAATGGTTTCGGGGAGAAGGAGGACCTGCTCCACACCGAGGCAGAGGGAGCCATCCCCGATGCGGACCCCTCGCTGGTCGGTGAGCGGGCAAAGAAACGAGGACTCCCCCAACTGGGCAGCTTGGGGTCGGGAAACCACTTCCTGGAAATTCAGGAGGTGGATGCCATCTACGATGAGGATTCGGCAAAAGCTCTGGGAATATTCAAGGGTCAGGTGCTGGTGATGATACACTCCGGCTCCCGGGGATTGGGCTACCAGGTCTGCGACGACTATCTGGTGGTGATGGGGCGCATCCAGGAGAAATACAAGCTGGATCTGCCCGACCGCCAGCTTGCCGCCGCACCCATCCAGAGCGGAGAGGGAAAGGACTATCTTTCCGCAATGGCTTGCGCCGCCAACTACGCCTGGTGCAACCGACAGGTGATAATGCACTGGACCCGGGAGACGGTCATGCGGGTTCTGGGGCTCTCCCCCCGGGACTTCGGCGGGGAGTTGATATACGATGTCGCCCACAACATCGCCAAGTTTGAGGAGCACGAAGTTGACGGCAAGTTGCGCAAACTGCTGGTGCACCGCAAGGGGGCGACGAGGGCTTTCGGTCCCGGGCATGAGGAGCTTCCCCCCGACTTCAAAAAGCTCGGTCAGCCGGTCATCGTGCCCGGGGACATGGGCACCGCCAGCTATCTCTTGTTGGGCACGGAGACGGCGATGGCGGAGACATTCGGCTCCACCTGCCACGGCGCGGGGCGAAAGATGAGCCGGAAAGGAGCAATGAGGGCGGCGAAGGGGCGGCGGATAGACAAAGAGCTAGCCGACCGGGGGATATATGTGCACGCCTTCGGGCGGGGCACCCTTGCCGAGGAGATGCCGGAGGCATACAAGGATGTGGACGAGGTCGTCGCGGTGGTGGACGGCGCGGGTATCAGCAGAAAGGTGGCGCGCATGGTGCCTATGGGGGTGATGAAGGGGTAATCTGCCGGCGAGCGGTTGCGGGCAGAACCTGCATCCCCGCTTTCCAATCAAAAAAAAATTAAGGAGAAAGATGTATCGCATAATTGTATTCGCAATATTCATAATCGTCGTTCTGGTCGTCCCTTCCGCCGCGGAGGATATTTTCGTCAAGGATATGGACGAAATCCGCCTGGCCTACCTGGAATATTCCGGTCCCTTCCACAAGTTCACCGACACTCGTGAGGAACTGCTCACCATGATGGCGGAGGAGGGGGTGAAGCCCGAGGGTCACTGCCTGGTCATCATCCACAACTACCCCGCTTCTTTCAAAGAGGGGGGGGGCTTCTCCGCCGAGGTCTGCTACCCCATCGGCGAGCAGAGGGTGGGCATTGACGCAGAGTTTCGGGAGATTACCCTGCCCCAAACCTCCCTGCTGTACATAGAATACCACGGCGAATACAGCGACATAATGGAGGCTTACGACGCCCTTCGGGACCAGGCTTGGGAGGGGGACTATCAGATTACCGGCGACTTCCGGGAGATATTGCTCGCCCCGCCGGGAGCGGAGACCCCCCCGACGGTGGAGGTGCAGTTGCCGGTAGAAACTCGCAAGGAATAAGAAAAATGAGATTATAAAAAATAAGCCCCCGGCAGAAGAGGGGGCTTATCTATCAATCCAGCTGATTGATTGGCTACTTATCCTCTTTTCTCTTCCTGATGCTATCAATTAGTTCTTTGGCTGCATCCTTACCACCTAGTCCTAACGCCAGAGCAATAGCCAAACCTGCCGCACCCAGGATAATGAGAACTGCAGTTTCTACAACTCGTTCTCCCACACCTAATTGCCCAAGAGCAATAACACCGGCAAAGATTATTATCGCCCATCTCACCAGACCACTTAGAATATCTTCCTTGGAGATACCTACATTCAAACATGCGGTGCGAACCGCCCCACCAAGCAAGCTGGCAATGAATAACCCAATGAGCAATACAACCAAAGCAACTATCACATTGGGAATATAAAGAATCAAATTGTTGAGCAATTCGGAAGCAACGGTAAGCCCAAAGGTATCCAACACCGCTACCAAGACGATGATCATCACCAGCCAGTATACCATAATCCCGATTATCTCTACTCCCGTCTTCTTGCTTCCCCCCTTCTTAAGAAACTCATCCACTCCAACCTTCTCGGTAACCTTGTCTAAACGAACCAAACGGAGTAGTCTGACGCACAGGAACTTCAGCAAATGAGCGATAAGCCAGCCTGCAATCAAGATGATTATGGCTGCAATCAATTTCGGCAAGAATTTGCCTATGCTCAGTAACGCTTCATTTAAGGCGTTTAAGAACATCTCCAGCAAACCCACAATTTTCACCTCCTTTCAATCTGAATTAACTAAAGGCGAATTTAATAAAGCTAATTCTATTGTACAAAAAAAAGCCATTTTGTAAAGTAGAATCACACATTTTTAAGGGTTAGCATAGACATTTTTTATGTAGTTTTTATATTCCAGGCAACGTCAATACCTTGCTTTTTCTTAATCCAATAACTAATCTTAAATGTCTAATTTTCCGTAAGCAGATGTTTAAGGAGTATACTCACTAAGCAATCTAAAATTGGGCTTGACTTTTCAAGCGACCTTGATTAGGATACTTGCGAACGAAACAAGCTATATATGGGAGGTAAGCAATCCCCAAAGGGAGAAAGCCCGCCGAGAGATCACCCAGAGAATGGAATATACCGTAATCGGAGACAATGTGAACCTGGCTCAACGCATCAATATGCAGACCGATAGAGGGCAGATATTGATCAGCCAGTCCACCTAAAATGCGGCGGCGAACAGCGTGATAGCGACATCACTTCCCCCGACACGGGCTAAGGGCAAGACCAAGCCGGTAGCGGTCTGGCTACTGCACGGCTTGAAGGGGGAAAAGCTCACAGAGGGCACTTAGTGTTACTTTAGTGTATCAATTGGCTATATATGCTTCCGTTCTTCCATTTCTTTTGGAATTTCGCCCCCCCTCTTCAACACAAGAGGTTAAGGGCTTAAATAACAAGTTGGACAAAGTGTAAACAGAAAGGAGTCATCATGATTAAGAGGTCCCTGTTCATCATGCTGGCGCTTGGCGTCAGTATGGCGCTGGTAGTCGCCGTGGGCTGTAAAAAGAAAGAGGAGGAAGCCGAAGTAACCGAACCGACGGAAGCACCCACCATAGTTGAAGCTCCCTCCGACTATGTAGCTCCGATTGATAAGGTGGTTGAGGTAATTACCGCCCAGACCGCCGTCCATCAGGCTGCAGATTGCATGCAGGCGGTGGTCAGCCTGCTTCCCGCCCCCGGTGATGAGAACCTGGTGGTCTTACTCAGCGCCAAGAGCATCTCCATCATAAGTGCCGTCGCCCCCAGCTACCCCAAGGATGCCGACAAGTTTGACTCCGCCTCCTCAGATCTGGTAGCCCTGATAAACACCATCCAGGAGGGCGCAATTGATAATCCTGCCGAGTGGAAGGGGAAGCTTACCGCACATGTGAAGTTCCTGAACGGACTGCTTGCCGCTCCAGCGCCTCCCGAGACAGCAGAAAAGAAGCTGAGCGATTTTTACACCAAAGAGGAACTGGAGGCAATGAAACTGAAGTGGAAAGAATACGGCGACGAACTGAAGAAAAAATACGCAGAGATGATGGAGGAAAAATAACCTCTTGCAAAACGCTGTATTTGTGGTATAATAACAGCGATTAGAGGTGTATTTGAGCTACATCTGAGGAATTAAAAGCTGTCGTTTTGCAGACAATAACCATTAAAGCGGTTTAGAATTGGTCCGTCTTGGATACACAGGGGAATTTGACGCCCAAGGGCTCCAATTCTAACAAGCGGTTCATGAAAGGAAGGTGCAATAATGTTTAGGAAAATTCTAGTCCTTGCCCTGGTGCTCGGCTTATGCACCACCATGGTGGCTTTCTTGGCTTGCAAGAAGGAAGCCGAGCAGGTGGCTACCACCACCGAGGGCGCCGAACCTACAGCCGTCACTCCACCACCTCCACCACCAATGGATGATCCCATTAAGTATGTAGCTTCGGTGGAGACCATAGTTCAAACCATCACCACCAATGTCGCCATCAAGCAGGCGGTCTCTTGTCTGGACGCTTCCATCAACCTGCTGTCCAGTACCGGCGATGAGAACCTGATAGTCCTACTGTGCACCAAGACCCTGACCTTAATTGACGCCGTTTCTCCCAGCTACCCCACAAGCGCTGCCAAGTTTGACAGCGCCTCAGCCGACATGCTCAGCTTGATCAATGTCCTGCAGATGGGTTCCCTGGTTAATGCTCCCACCTGGCAGGCATCCCTGAAGAAACACAAGAGCTTCTTGAGCAGTCTCCTTACCCCGGTTACCACAACCACAGTCAAGAAGGATAAGAAGCTCAGCGACTTCTACACCAAAGATGAGCTGGACAAGATGAAGCTGAAGTTCAAGGAGTATGGGGACGACCTGAAGAGGAAATACGCCGAGACGCAGTAACCATTAGGTCAACAAAGACCATCCCCCCGGGTCCCCTGCCGGGGGGATTTTTTTCTTCCAGCTAAGGAAGTTTTTTGTTTTCAAAGTCTGTAAAAGGAGATAAAAAGAGAAGGAGGTAAATGCCCGGGCATCTACCTCCTTTTGCTACTTGCTATACTATATTATAGCAACTAGCAACCAACCGGTAGCCCTACTTCCTGTTCTTTGAAGCCCTTTGCGAGTTCCTTGCGGAATTATTTGAAGCGCTTCGCGAGTTCCTAGCGGTCTTACCCGACATACCCATATCCACACTTCCATCAAAGACAACCCCCTCGGCGATGACCAAATTCTTGGTGGCTACATCACCTATCAACTCCGCCTTGCTCTGCAGTTCCAATGACTCCCGGGCTACGATATTCCCGTATATCTTTCCGCCGATTACCGCTCTGGAGACCTCAACATCACCGATTAACTCTGCATCCCGACCGACGAAGAGGACATCGGCTTTGATATTGCCCTTGATCTTCCCGTCAATTCGCAACCCGCCGGACACATTGAAATCACCGGTGAAATCTGAGTCCTTACCCAAAATGGAATTCAGCTTGCCATCTACCTTGTTCTCTCTGCTGGCCATTAATCTTTGACCTCCTATATGGGAAGTTTGCTCTATCTCTCTATGTATTCCAAAGGATTGACTGGAACCCCGTTATACCTTATTTCATAGTGCAGATGAGGACCGGTGCTCACCCCGGTATTCCCGGTAGTTGCCACCAGTTCACCCCGCTCCACATGTTCGCCTGCGGATACCTCCAGCATGCTGTTATGACCGTATATTGTAGTGAACCCACTCACCCCGTGGTCTATCACCACCATATTACCATATGTATCATCCCAGCCGGCAAATACCACCAAACCATCGGCGGTAGCGACCACCGGGCGCCCTTCGGGACAGGCGAAATCCACGCCGGGATGGAAAGTTTCGGTATCCAGCACTTTGCCGAAGCCACGGCTTATCCACCCACCTTCTACCGGCGAGAACGTGGGGGCTAACATAGCCAGCACCCTGTGACGGCTCACATATTCGGCGAACTCCGCCAGCACCTCCTCCTCAGGTTCTACCTTATCCACCCCCACCTCCTCAAATATCAACGGTGCTTTCTCCTCCTCTTCCTCCACGATGCCCAGCGCCCGAATCTCATCCTCCGGGACCCTTTCGCCCACCAGCTGACGAATGTCGGCTTCCACATCCTCCAACCGCGCCAGGGTCTGTTCCAGCTCGCCAACTGTAGCCAATTTCTCCTTGAACTCGGCGTTCTGACGGGTGAGATACTCCAATTGGGCAAGCTTTATCTCGTCCATAGCCGAGTTAACCACCAGAGCTCCGAGACCCACTACCACCAGGGAAAGTACCCCGGCGATTATATACAGCCGTTTGATGGAGATGCGCATTGTAAACATAGATGAGTTGTCCTCAGGCATGACCATGAAGTTTATATATCGTTTACCGGCCATCTTTCGTCCTCTTTTCTCCCTTTTTCTGAACCGGTGCCCCCTTAAGAACTTCCACCAATCTCTCCAGCTCCTCGTCGCTATAAAACTCTACAGCGATACGACCTTTCCCCCCCCGATATGAGATTCTAATCCTGGTCTGAAGTCTGCGCTGTAAATCCTCTTCTATGGCACGAATCTGGGGATCAACATCTCTCCCCTTCATTCTGCGACCCCTCTTCCGCCTCTCTTTGGGTTCCACCCCCTCATCCACTATCTCCCGCACCATCTCCTCCACCTCCCGCACCGTACTCCCGGAAGCGACAATCTGTCGGGCAACCTCCATCTGCAATCGCACATCGGGTAGTGAGAGCAGAGCCCTGGCAGCCCCCGGGTGGAGGGTTTCATGTGAAACCATGTCCTGAACCTCCTGCGGGAGCTGCAAGAGGCGGATAGTGTTGGTAACCGCCGTCCTGCTCTTTCCCACCAGCTTCCCAATCCCCTCGTGGGTCATATCAAACTTCTCCACCAACTGGCTGAAAGCCTTGGCTTCCTCAATGGCATTCAAATCCTCCCGCTGGAGGTTTTCTACCAACGCAAACTGCAAGACCTGCTTATCGTCCACATCCCGCACCACCGCAGGTATCCTCTTCCAGCCCAGTATGCGTGCCGCCCGTAGGCGCCGTTCCCCCATCACCAACTGGTAGCCCTCGCCCGTCTTGCGCACCACCAACGGTTGCTGTAACCCCTGCTTGGCAAGTGAGTCAGCCAGCTTTATCAGTCCCTGCTCATCAAAACCCTCACGAGGTTGGTATGGGTTGGGGATGATGGTCTGTAAGGACAGTTGCAGGATTTGCTCCTCTTCTCCGATTCCACTCGGTATCAGCGCATCCAATCCTCTGCCGAGAACTTTTCTTTTAACCACCAGCGATCACTTCCTCCGCAAGCCTCAGGTAAGCTTCCGCTCCCGTTGATATAATATCATACTCAATTATTGACTTTCCAAAGCTGGGAGCCTCCGAAAGGCGAACATTCCGGGGAACGATGGTCCTATATACTTTGTCGCCGAAGAAACGCCGAATCTCATCCACCACCTGCTGGGATAGATTGGTTCGGCTATCATACATGGTCAATAGTATCCCTTCCACCTGCAGATCGGGGTTCAAGCTCCGGCGCACTTTTCCGATGGTGCTCATCAATCGGCTAAGCCCCTCCAGGGCGAAATACTCACATTGTATGGGGATAAGAACCGAATCAGCCGCAGTCAACGAGTTTAAGGTTAACAAGCCCAGAGAGGGGGGACAATCCACCAGAAGATAATCGTATTCATTCCGCACCCCGGACAAAGCCTGCTTCAGACGACCCTCCCGTGCCATCTCATTGACCAATTCTATCTCCGCACCGGTCAGGTCTGCATTTGAGGGAACTACATACAAACCCTTTACTTTGGTGGGGATAATAGTATCCTTGATGTCGGCGTCGTCCATCAACACCGGATAGATGGTCTTTAATATCGCCTCCTTATCAAAACCCACACCACTGGTGGCATTTCCTTGGGGGTCCATATCCACCAGCAGTACCTCCTGGTTGGCTATTGCCATACACGCCCCCAGGTTGACTGCGGTGGTGGTCTTTCCCACGCCCCCCTTCTGATTAGCCACTGCTATTACCCGACTCAACTTCTACTCTCGCTTTATGAGCAAATAACCCCTGATCTCTCCCCGGGGATGATTGACCTGCCGAACCTGCACCCCCAACTCAACATATAAGGATTCCTCCCAACCCTCCAATATTTCACGATAATATATTATTCTCCCCCCTGTTGCAAGTATTTTTATCAGCAATTTCACTAATTTCTTCCGAACTTTTATCCCTTTTACCGTTATCAGCCCCATTTTAGCAGCATCCTGCATGTTTACGAACATCTCCAAGTCCTGGGTGCGCACCTGAGCCGTCTCCGCCAGACCCAAAGCTTTTATCATCCGTTGCAGGGCATACGCCCTCCGCTCACTGGGCTCAAGCAAGACCGCTGAGGAAAATCTTCCGCATATTAGTAAAGGAAGAGCCGGAAACCCACCTCCGCTACCCACATCAAGATAGGTAGTAAATGTATCTATCTCCCCAAGTGGAAGGAGAGACTCCCCCACCAGTTTCCAGAACCCGTCCTCATCGGTGATACCGGTAAGGGCTACCCGCTCCTTCCAGTCCCCAAGCTCCCTCCAATACCTCTCCAGAGCCTCCCAATTCTCAGGCTTTATCTCCACGCCGACTCGTGCGAGCGCCCTCTCTACCCTCCCCCTCAAGCGTTCCTCCGATGTTTCATATGAATCATCAAAGCCATAATCTCGCTGGGTCTTATGCCGGGTATCTCCGCAGCCTGGCGCAGGTTCTCCGGCTGAACCCCCTTCAGCTTCTCCCGCCCCTCTGTGGATATCCCCTCCACCTGATAAAAGTCCACCCCGTCAATCCTCTCCCGCTCCATCTCCTTGAGTTTATCAAGCTCCCTCTCCATCCGCTTCCTGTAGCCGGCATATTTCACCTCCTCCTCCACCAATATCTGCACCAGAGGGTCTTCACTCAGGTTAATTCCTTGTATCACTCCCCTGAGGTCGCTGTAGTTATATTGGGGCCGGCGCAACACCTCCTCAAGAGAATATCCCTGCAACTGCTCTTCGTCGCTCCCCTTAATCCTGGTCTCCCTCAACCGCCTTATCTCCCCCGAAACCCTCTCCTCAAGCCCGCGCACCTCATCCATCCTCCCCCCATCCACCAATCCCATTTGGTATGCCTTCCCGGTCAACCTCAGGCGGGCGCTGTATTGGCTCAGTCCTAACCTGTATTCAGCCCGGGAGGTAAACATACGATAGGGCTCCTCGGTGCCCTTCACCACTAAATCGTCTATCATCACTCCGGTATAGCCCTCCTCCCGACCGATGCGCAACTCTCCTCTCTTCCCCCCAAGGGCATTGGAGGCGGCGTTTGCACCTGCGACCAGCCCCTGGGCTCCCGCCTCCTCGTAGCCGGAGGTGCCGTTGATCTGCCCGGCAAAATATAGCCCCTCTACCACCATACTCTCCAGGGTGGAACGGAGCTGTCGCGGGTCGCAGAAGTCGTATTCCACAGCGTAGCCGTAAAGGGTAACCTCAGCCTCCTCAAAGCCGGGTATCTTCCGCAGGTATCTATCCTGAACATCCTGAGGGAGGCTGGAGGAGATGCCGTTTAGATAACACAGGTCGGATTCCCTTCCTTCCGGCTCCACAAATATCTGGTGGGAGGATTTATCACCAAATCGAACCACTTTGTCCTCAATTGAGGGGCAGTAACGAGGTCCCACTCCCTCAATCTTACCCTGATATAGCGGAGAACGGTCCAGGTTGCCTTTGATTATCTCGTGCACCTGCTCGTTGGTATTTGCCAGGTAGCAATCTATCTGTTCCTTCACCGGCTTCCCAAAGGTGAAGGTGAGCATACCGGTCTCCCCTGGTTGGGGCTTCATGCGGGAATAATCAAGCGAATCCCTCTTCACCCTGGGCGGGGTGCCGGTCTTCAGCCGCCCTATTCTGAACCCCTGCTCGCTTAAAAAATTGACCAGTTGCTGGGATGCCCCCTCGCCGACCCGACCTCCCTCCCACACCTCGTCGCCCCTATACATCAAAGCATTCAGAAATGTGCCCGTTGCCAGCACTATTGCCCTGCAATCTATAGAACTACCGCCATCAAGTATCGCTCTCTTTCTCCCCCCACCGCCAAGTTCAATGTCCACCACCTCACCGGCTACCACCTCCAGTCCCATCGTCTGCTTTATGAAAGCGGTCATCTCCCGCTCGTAAGCCATACGGTCCACCTGCGCCCTCAAGCCCCAGACCACGCTCCCCTTCCTGCGATTGAGCATTCTATACTGGATTGCAACCCGGTCGGTTATGCAGGGCATCGCCCCACCCAGGGCTTCAATTTCATAGACCAGATGTCCCTTGGAGATTCCGCCGACCGCCGGATTGCAGGACATTCGTCCCAGGTTATCGTCAGCCATGCTGACTAGGGTCACCTGAGCGCCCATGCGCACGCCGGCTAAAGCAGCTTCACAGCCGGCATGCCCACCACCTATGACTAGCACATCGCATTCCATAATTAAAGCATCTTTTTGCTATTTTCCGATGCAGAAGTTTGTAAAAATCTCCTCCAGCATATCCTCATCATATCGCTCGCCGAGAAGTTGTTCAAAACCCTCCTGGATGTTGGTCAGAAGATATGCCAGCACCTCTATCCTTTCCACCGGCTTTATCTCCCCCTTCGCTGAAGTTACATCTTCCGCAATCTGCCTGAGGAGGCGATACTGTCTCCGGGTGTTGACGAATATCCTGTCCGCTCCTTCCTTAGTGGATATCCCCACCATATCCGCAAGGGCTGAATTGAACTCCTCCATTCCCTGACCGCTTTTTGCGCTTATGGGGATAATTTTGACCCCATCCTTTATGTTATTGCTATACTCAGCTAACACTTTTTGATAATCTTTGGCTATATCCACCTTGTTCAAGACCACTATCTGTTCAACCCCTCTATTTATATTTTCCTCAATTCGCACAACATCCTCCTTACAGACTCCCCCGGTGGCATCCAGCATATAGACGATTCTTTCCGCCTCCCCAAGGAGCTCCTCGCTTCTGGCTACAGCCCTTCCGTCCAATCCCCGCAGGGCAAGCCCAAACCCGGCGGTATCCACCAGCCTCACCCGCACACCGCCTATCTCAATCTCCTCCGCAATCCAATCCCGGGTGGTGCCGGCGGTCCTATCCACCAGTCCCCGTTCACTACCCAGCAGGCGGTTGAACAGGGTGGTCTTGCCCACATTCACCCTTCCGCATATTATCACCTCCACTCCCCTTCTAAGCAGGCGATAGGTGCGGTAACTTCCCAACAACTCCTCTATCTCAGACGCCAGCTCATCCAGCTTCCCGTATGTCCCCTCACGGTCCAGTTTCCCCACATTCTCCTCAAACTCAATCCTCGCCTCCACCTCCGCCCGCAGTATGACCGCACTATCCTTCAGCTCCCGCAACTTCCCGGAGAGCTCCCCCTTCAGGTTGGCTGCTGCGATGCTCGCTCCCAGGGGACTTCCCACCTTGGATAGCTCGGCGACCGCCTCAGCCATGGTGATATCCATCGCCCCGTTAAGAAACGCACGACGGGTGAACTCCCCAGCCTCGGCGTGCCTCACCCCCAACTCCATAATCCTTTCCACAATCAAGTTCGCCACAGCCCCGCCACCGTGACAGCTTATCTCCACCACATCCTCCCGGGTGTAACTTGCCGGAGCGGGCATATACACCGCCATCACCCTGTCTAAAACCTCTCCCCCTTTTCCGGACAGGATATCCCCCAGATAGAGCCTGCGGGGCTCAAAGGGGCACTCACCACCCGAAAGCGGTCGGAAGAGTTTATGAACCACGGAAAGCGCCTGCGGACCGCTTATGCGCACCACACCCAGCCCACCTCTGCCTGGTGGTGTAGCGGTTGCCACAATGGTGTCACTGATGTAACTCATCTCAACTGGTAAAGAAATAGGGGCTGGACAGCCCCCCACTGATTTTTATGCTTATATGCGATTCTTAACTCTCATTGTCATTTTTGTGCATTAAATTCATATCTTATTGATTCCTCTGCACAAGTCATTTTCAACTATTCTGGAGCTAATCTTTGAGTGCATAGCAATCTGCATAATGTTCATAGGGAACCAGCTACTATGATTTTCCAGGATTCATTTTACATTTGGTTCTTTACAAATTATATTGAAATACAATATGTTCTCCATTCCTCTTATGTTTAACCGTGAAAACAGATATATCTGGAACACTTCTTGACACTTTATTTAGAAATTCTTCATCTATTGAGGATGCACTAATGATTAGATTCACGCTTTTTGCTGATATTTGGGGATAAAAAATACTATGTGGATTTCCCTCTGGATGTACTTCTGCCATAATTCTCAATCTTGGTCTGATGGATGCTTTTTCTATAAGTTGTGAGCTGGAAATTATTGTCTGATCCGTTATAAAAGAAAGAGCTTTTTCAACCTCATTGAGTTTATTATTAGAGATTTCAATTCTTTTTTCATTTAAATGTCTATGTAAAACATTTAGAAACATTTGATATATCAGATGGTCTTTAGGAATTGTTTCAAAGAACTTGCCATCCACAATGGAAATTTTTACTTTATCATCATTATCTGTGTGTGTTCTTATAAGATAAAAACATCTTCTATCAAAAGTACTATATAATTTATCTGATGCAAGCTCTTTGTCAATAATTGAAGCTATTCTTGAAACAAGTGTTTTACCATTTATCAAATTTATTTCATCAAGGCTCTTGCATTTTGTAGGAAGTGTTGAGTTAAACGATGCTATTGTTCCACTTTTTGAACTCTTCAATTCTAAAAGACTGCCACAAATTAACTTGCCAGCATGCTTCCTAACTTTAAACAAAAAATCTGGAAACTGCTCCGATTTGCTATATAAAAGTCTATTTTCTAATATGCCTTTTAAACTATTAATAAATTGTTCTTCATCCTCAAAATTATCCCTAATTTGATCCCAGAAGTCATAACCATATTTCGCTTTCGCATCCCTTCTATTATCTATATATGCAAAATTGTCCTTTCCAGCTGATAAACTAATCTCCTCTAATAGAGCATGAGGATTTACTTTTCCTGATTTTAATATATCTACCAGCCTTACATAGAAGGATACCACATCTTCATATTTATACATCTTGATAAAGGCTCCTTTGTTCTGGAACAATTGGTCTCTTTTCCCCCACCCAAATCTCGCTAATATTTTCAGTGAAACGATAATAGTTATGGTGCTTAGTTATGTCGTCAGCAGACCTTAAGTAATTTAAACGATTTTCAATAATCTCAAAGTATTCGGGGTCTATTTCTATCCCTATTGAATTACGTTTTAGCTGATTTGCGACAAGCAATGTAGTACCCGTTCCCGCAAAAGGGTCAAACACAGTATCACCAGGAACAGTGGAAGTAAGCACAATTCTAAGAAGTAAAGATATGGGTGACTGTTGCTTATGAACCCTTTTCCCTTTGCCATCCCTTATTGCTTCATCCCCGGCAAAATATCCTGATGTTAACTCTCTGATATCATCCCATACATCAGTAACATAAACGCCATTCGGTCTTTCATATTTATAGTTGGCAGGAACAGGCAAATCTATCCTTAGTCTGTTGAACAACCTAGGCTTCTTACCCTTGGTAGCAAATAAAATAATTTGATACTGCTTAGAATATCTTGATTCACAAGGAACTGCTGATGTTTTCTTCTTCCAAATTATTAAATTCTGAAAACTCCACCCGGTCTCTCTAAGTAAACATAATACATTTTCTGTGTTCTTCTCTCTCTGCATAAAATATATAGCCCCACCCTTAACAGTATTTTCAAATATTCCCAACACAACATCCTTCAACCAATCCCAATATTCTTTTTCAGGTTGATTGTCATCAAAAAACCTATAATCTTTACCCTGCCTAAATGGAGGATCAATAAAAGAAAGGTGAAACCCATTTCCAGAACACCTCTTCAACCAACCGAGGCAATCCTCTTTATATATTTCATGCTCAACTTCCACAAAAACTTCTCCTATTCTTTCTAAAATCAAGTTCCAAACAACATTTACTCTTCAAACCCCCCTTACGCCTCCTCCTTCAGGGCTTCCACCGGCTTTACCATATAACGCTGTTGCAAATGTAACAATCAAAAAAGGTGCGTTTTTCAGAATACAGGGCGAAAAGTAACCATTTATTCGTGATTTTGCGTCGGATTATCGCTTCCCGCTAAACCATCCATTAGCTATAAGCGTTACAAACAAACCTAAATTCCCAAATTCCCCCCTTACCTCTCCTCCTTCAGGGCTTCCACCGGCTTTACCATGTAATGCTGTTGCAATATGGTCAAGACGGTGTTGATAAGCCAATACAACACCAGACCCGAGGGCATGGTATAGAAGATGAACCCGAAGATAATGGGCAGAAAAGCCATCATCTTCTGTTGATCGCCCTTCTTGCCTCCCTTTCCCTGAGTGGTGAGTCTATTCTGCACCACCATGGCAACGATCATCAAAATGGGCAACAGACTGAACTTGTCGGTGTTTAGAAGGGGTATTGTAAACGGCAGACGAAAGAGGGCGTCAGCCTGGGACAGGTCGGTTATCCACAGGGTGAACTTTGCTCCATACAGCTCCACCGCATTGCGCAGGGCGTTGAAGAGGGCTATGAAGATGGGCATCTGCAGAAGGAGGGGGAGGCATCCACCCAGGGGATTAATCTTATATTTCTTGTATAATGCAAAAGTCTCCTTATTGAGCTTCTCCGGCTCGCCTTTAAGTTTCTCCTTTAGTTCCGCTATCTTCGGCTGGAGCATCTGCATTGACTTTGAAGACCGGAGCGCTCGCTGGGTCAAGGGCAGAAGCAATACTTTGAGCAAGACTGACAGGATGACGATATCCACCCCGTAGTTTCCGGTCACCCGGTTGCTCCACTCCATCATCTTTAAAAAGACCCTGCTTATGGGCGCAATCCAGGACCAGCCCATGTCCACATTCCACTCCAGGGAAAGCTCATATCCTTTCAGGCGGTCGTATTCCAAGGGTCCAAAATAGAGCCGAAAGGGCTTCCCCTCCTCAAGCTGTGCCACCACCCCCAGAAGTTCGTTCTTACTGCGATAGATGTATGCCCCTTTGCAGTCCCCCGGTTGGGGAACGATGATGGAGGCGAAATACTTGCTGTTTAACGCGGTCCAGTTTATCGCTCCCTCGTGGGCGATCTCCCCGGAGTCCTTTCCCAGCTCATCCTTCTCCTTTTCATCCCCAACTTTGGTCAGCACTTTGACATTCTTATGATTCCACTCATCCTCGGGGTCGTAGAAGTTTCCCGCCCAGACCCGGAAGCCCTTCTCCAGCTCCTCCTCCAAGCCCACCGTCTCCACTTCTACATCCAGCATGTAGCTTTGCCCGTGGAAGGTGATGCGCTCTATCAGCTTCCGTTCCGGGTCGCTGGGATCCTCCGCCACCAGGGTAAGGGTCTCGTCCTTGCCCTCCCCGATAACTATCCTCTCCTTGTCGGGGACAAAGCCGTAACCGGCTATTCTCTGCAGGACAACGCTTTCAAACTCAATCGTTAAGGGGGGCGCCTTAACTTCGTTGGTGATCAGGGGTTGTTTATCCTCCGGGTCCCGTTTTTCATACTTGGTGAAATGATACTCTACAATCTCGCCGTTCACCAGTGTCAGGTCTAAAATTTCACCCACCACTACCGAGACCGGTATCTCCTTCTTCTCCACCGGCTCAACAATCTCTACTTCCTCCTCGGCTACAGGCTGGGGCTCCTCTACCTCCACCGGCTCAACGACTATCTCCTCCACCTCCACCTGCAGAGGTTCTTCCTGCTCCCTCTCCTCAACAACGACCTCTTCCTCCTCCTTCTCTAAAACCACCTCCTCCTCGGCCAACTCCTCCTTCTCCTCCACCTTTGGTTCTTCCCCACGGATATATCCCATTATGAGGCTATAGCCTACCAGAATAACAAAGATTAATACCAGTGCGATGATGTATCTCTTTTCCATCCTTCACCCATTCTTTGTGGAAAGGTGAGAAATAAGCTCAATTAAAGAGACCCGATGACTACCCTACCATTTACCTGCCATCCAGGTCTAGGGTGGGTCGTAACCACCGGCTGAGAAGGGGTTACAGCGCAAAACCCGCCAGACCGCTTTGGCGGTTCCCCTCACAGGACCATACTTTGCCAGAGCCTGAAGGGCATAATCGGAGCAGGTGGGATAGAATCTGCACGAGGGAGGAAACAGCCTGGCGACGGCAATCTGCCACAAGCGGATAGGGGAGGTGAAGAGCCCGTAGGTCCATCCGCTCCAGCGGGGATTGCCGTCAATCTTCGCTTCCCTCTCCCCCTCTTCCCGGCGGTTACCGGTCTCCTCCTCCAACCCGGCAAGCAATCCCTCCGCCTCAGCTCTCAGCCTTCTGAGTGCCTCTTTCCTTGGTGCACCGGTCAGCTTTCCTTCGCCCCCGGCTCCAGCGTAGCCCAAGATCATCCAATATCCCTTCGGGAGACGGTGTTTATTGTGCCGATATACCTCCCGAAAGATGCGCTTGACCCTATTCCTGGCGACTGCCTTGCCGGCACTGCGCCCCACAATCAAACCCAATTTTTTAGAATCATCTTCAACCTTCAAGTAATATAAAATCACATTGCCATTGGCAATTTTCCCACCGTTCCTCAAGACCCGCACAAACTGATTGCGCTCGGTCAATCTCTCCTCTGCGGGGAAAGAGAAATCCCCACCTCCACTTTCCTCAGCGGGAATCATGCGCTAAGTCGTTTCCTGTTCTTTCTGCGCCGGCGGTTTATCACCGCCCTTCCGCTGCGAGTGCTCATTCGCCGGCGAAACCCGTGGCTCCGCTTTCTCTTGATTCTGGATGGTTGATATGTCCGTTTCACAGTCTTCCTCCCCAAGATTTAAAGTTGCAAACAATTATTATAGGCTCCACACAGTGCCAAGTCAAGTTTTTTTCTACCCGTTTTTGCGTCCGCATCTCCAGTTTGATAACAAATCCACCTGACACCATAATTATTTAAAAGATTTTTCTCTTTTGGGGGATACTTTTGCAACTTTTTTCTTGACATCCCCCCACAACAGGCTTATACTGAGTTTTGGCTTTACGGAATAACTTTTCCACAATCCAATGCAATATTTTGGTGTGTTTTGCCCCTTAAACCTTTTATTTTCAATCGGTTATGTTGTTTTCCACAGGTGTTGAAAATCAGGTAAGGTTTATATTAACTCTTTTGTTTTCAATGCTTTATGTAACTTTCCAATTTCCATCCACCCGCCTCATAAATACTTTATAAAACCGGAGATGCGCCATGATTCTAAATCCCTCCGATGTCTGGGAAAAAACCCTATCTAAAATCCGCACCGTCCTGGACAACGATTCCTACCACACCTGGTTTTCCCCCACCAGCGGTATCTACCTTGATAAGGAGAGGCTGATCGTTGAGGTCCCCACCATCACCCTCCGGGATACCCTGCGCAGTCGCTTCATGGACAAAATCCAGAGCTCGCTTGCCGAACAGGGCTTGCCCGACCTATACATCGATTTCACATGTCCAGCGGAATCCTACGAGGCGCAGGACAAAGGCGACTTCGGCAACAACCTGCACAAAAAGTTCACCTTTGAGGACTTCGTGGTGGGAAAGTCCAACTCCTTCTGCCACGCCGCCTGCCTGGCGGTTGCTGAATCCCCCGCCCAAGCATACAACCCACTCTTCATCTACGGTGGGGTCGGCTTGGGGAAAACCCACTTAATCCAAGCCATCGGTCACTGGGTGCTCTTAAAAAACCCACGAACCACCGTGCGCTATGTCTCCTCGGAACATTTTTTGAACGACCTCATTGAATCCATCCGCTTCAATACGGTCAACCAATTCCGTAACCGCTACCGCTCATTGGATGTGATTCTCATTGACGATGTCCAGTTCTTTGCCGACAAGGAGCGCACCCAGGAGGAGTTCTTCCACACATTCAATTCACTCTACGATTCCCAGAGCCAGATCGTGCTCACCTCCGACCGCGCCCCCAAGAACATCCCCACTCTGGAGGAGAGGCTCGTCTCCCGCTTTGAGTGGGGGCTGATCGCCGACATCCAACCCCCGGACCTGGAGACCCGCATAGCCATCATTGAGAAGAAGTGCGAAGACCTGACTATGGACATCTCCCCCGAGGTGTGTATGCTCATCGCCAGCACCATAACCACAAACATACGGGTAATTGAGGGGGCGCTGGTGCGCCTTTCCGCCCACTCCCACCTGCTCAATACCCATATAGACGAGGAGCTGGCAGAATCGCTCCTGGCTGACTTCTTCAAGGAGTCCCGCCGGGTGATAACCGTAAAGATGGTTCAGCAGGCGGTAGCCAAACACTACAAGGTCAGCGTCGCCGACCTCCGTTCCAAATCACGCTCGGCACCGATCGCCTTCCCCCGTCAGGTAGCCACCTTCCTAACCCGCAACCTGACCAACCTCTCGCTCTCGGACATCGGCGATGCCTTCGGGAAAAGGGACCACTCCACAGTCATCCACTCCATAGGAAAGATAAGTAAGCTATTGGACAGCGATAAAAACCTGCGCCTGGATATTGACTACCTGACCCGTCTTCTCCAAGGCGGGCAGGCAACCGAGCTGAGCGATTAATCCGATAACGCCGATTGTATATATTACCCGGAGGCACATCAGTACCCTCTTTTTTCCCCCTTAAAAATTATATTTTTAATCTTTCAGAGCCCTTCTGTTCACCGAAATTTTTAAATTAACACCAGTTTTTAACATTGAAAAATTACAACATTTATGTTTTAATATGTCTGTAAAAAAAATCACAGAGGAGGTGTGCTTGGATCAATGATAAGCCTTAAGATCAGTTGTTCTCACTGTGGACAGAGCTTCATGGACTCCAGCCGTCAACTTGACGAAAAACCCAGCGTGCGGTTTTCAATAAAGTACAAGGGAAAGCGCGGAGCCCTCTACCTAAGCTCGCTTTATGGCAGTTATAAGATAGACTGCGAACTTGACATTCCCGAGGGCGATGTGGTTGAGTTCTTCTGCCCTCACTGCGAGACCAATCTGAAGGGCACCCGGGTATGCGAATTGTGCGGAGCAGACATGGTTACTATGATGGTGGTTGCCGGAGGAAAGATACTGATATGCTCACGAAAGGGCTGTAAGAAACACCTGCTGGAATTTGAGGACCTGAATACCGAACTGCAGATGTTCTACGAGTCCACCGGCTTATAAGGACACCCCTCAACGGAGAATGCGATGTGAACCATTCTTCCGTCACCAAAACATACCGTCCCCAATACACATTAAAGGCACACCCGTGCCTTAATTCTTTTTTATCCCCTGGATCTGTAGAAAACCTGGAACAACTTGTTGATAATATCAACAACCCTCTGGAAAACTAAAATCCCCTTTCCGCCAAACTTCCTATAAACACAATTATCAACATTTCAGCCACCACGTTTGAGCAGGCAATACACATACCTACCAACACGTGTGCCTGCTCATAAAGACCGCTATACAAGCAGATTGGGTCATCATTCCACATATCAACAGGTATTACTATTACTACTACTAGTTTATTTAAACTATTTATAATAGTATTAGTAGTGCTCTTGAAAACCTTAGGTGTATCCCAATGGGGTATCGTCCAGAGTTTGTGATAGTTTTCTCTTGACAGTGGTAGGGCCATATGATAACCTTCCCCCCGCATTTTCGCTGGAAATATGCTTTTACTGGTATTTTTTTTGTATATAATTTCCGAGCAAGTGTTCTAAAATTTAAAATTGTCTTTGGAGAAAGTTACGATGCAACAGGATATCACCCCAGTTTCCGAGATTGTAGAAAAATATGGCCGCAGACGGGGTGCGGTAATAGCGATGCTTGAGGAAATTCAGGCATTATATGGTTATCTCCCCCCGGAAACCCTGAGGGTAGTATCTGAAAAAACGGGTTACTCGTTGGTTGACGTTTACAGCGTTGCCACATTTTATAAATCGTTCAGCCTAAAACCCCGAGGTAAACATCTGGTATCCGTCTGCCTGGGCACGGCATGCCACGTAAGAGGGGGACCGGCGATAGCCAAAGAGTTTGAGCGGCAATTGGGAATACGAGCGGGAGAGACAACGCCTGATAAGGAGTTTACATTAATGACGGTTAACTGCCTGGGCGCTTGTGCCCTGGGACCAATTGTTGTTGTTGAGGGGCATTATTTTTCAAATGTTAGTTCAGTGAAAGTCAAGAAAATAATTAAAAGAACCAAAGCCGGGCTGGACAAAGTTGAGATAGAAGGGGACCGGCGGATCTTCCCGGTTGAGGTAAGCTGTCCCAGGTGCAATCACAGCCTGATGGATTCGGAACATCTAATTGACGGATGCCCGTCAGTCCGTGTAACCCAGTCCTTCGGTCGTAAGCACGGTTGGCTTAGATTGTCCAGTCTTTATGGTAGTTATAATGTAGAGTCTGAATACGAGGTGCCGGAAAAAACTGTGGTAAACTTCTTCTGCCCACACTGCCACGCTGAGTTGAGAAGTGCGGTGCCCTGCCCCGAATGCGGTGCGCCTATGGTGCCTATGGTCGTCAGGGGTGGGGGTATGGTGCAAATCTGCTCACGAAAAGGTTGTAAAGGACATATGCTGGATCTGAGAAACGATGATTTAGAATCCGTTTCGGGCGGTTTATAGGGCTGTATATGATTGCTCCAAGCGGAAAACGAACAGGATGTGACTTTGCCCACTCTAAAATCCATTGAAGACTTAAAAAAACTCCGGAGTCGTCTATCCACCGACAGGGAATTCGCTATTCCCACCATTGTTATTAATGCGGGGACCTGCGGGCAGGCAAGCGGTGCAAATGGTCTTATACGGGTAGCAAAATATGAACTTTTAGAAAAAGGGTTGACGGAAAAAATCAACTTGCGCATCACCGGCTGTCATGGCTTTTGTGAAAAAGAGCCATCGGTGCTAGTTGAGCCCAATGAGACTTTTTATCCAAAACTGGGATTAGAGGATATGGCTAGAATCGTCTCAGCGGTAGCCGAAGGCGAGATTATAGAGGAATTGCTCTTCGTAGACCCTCAAAGCGGTGAGAGCTTGGAGAAGCAGTCTGATATTCCCTTCTTCAAAAAGCAGGAGCGGACCCTTTTGGGGCTTAACGGGAAAGTTGATCCCATCCATATCTACGACTATATTGAGAACGAAGGTTACCTGGCGCTTGCTAAAGCGCTTGAGGAAGGAAAACCTGAGTGGGTTGTAAATGAGGTCAAAACATCCGGCTTGCGAGGCCGTGGCGGAGCAGGGTTCCCCACAGGTCTGAAGTGGGAAATGCTGGCGGGTCAACCCAACGGAAATGGCAAGTTTCTTGTGTGCAACGCTGACGAGGGGGACCCGGGAGCTTATATGGACCGTAGCCTCCTGGAGGGCAACCCGCACAGCATCATTGAAGGAATGCTCATCGGTGCCATAGGAACTGGGGCTACAGAAGGAGTTGTTTATGTCCGCAACGAGTATCCCCTGGCCATAAAACATCTTGTTATCGCCCTCAGGCAAGCGCGTGAGCTGGGGCTTCTGGGTGAGGATATATTAGGAACTGGCTTTTCTTTTGATATTAGGCTTGTTAGGGGAGCGGGCGCTTTCGTATGTGGAGAAGAGACCGCATTAATAAAGTCCATTGAGGGGAAGGTTGGCGAGCCTCGCCAGAGACCTCCATATCCTGTTCAGAAAGGAATAGACGGTAAACCTACAGCAATCAATAATGTAGAGACCTGGGCAAACATTCCAGTAATATTCCGCTGTGGCTCGAAAGAGTTCGCAAAGATAGGGACTGAGAAGAGCACCGGCACCAAGATATTCAGTTTAGTGGGAAAAGTCAAGAATACCGGACTGGTGGAAGTGCCGATGGGCATCACTATCAACGAGATAGTTTACGATATTGGCGGAGGACCGTCCGGTAAGGGCAAGATAAAGGCGGTGCAGACCGGTGGACCGTCCGGCGGTTGCATACCAGCTTCTATGTTTGATTTGACCATTGATTTTGACAGTTTGGCTGAAGTTGGTTCTATTATGGGCTCCGGTGGAATGATAGTTATGGACGAGAACACATGTATGGTGGATGTCGCCAAATATTTCATGAACTTCCTGAAAGACGAGTCCTGTGGAAAATGTTTCACTTGCCGTAAAGGCACCCAACGGATGTATGAGATACTTGATGATATTACAAGAGGTGAAGGCACCCTTGCCGACCTTGACCTTCTCCAGGAACTAGCGCTTGCGGTGAAGGATACCACCATGTGCGGTCTTGGACAGACCGCTTCAAACCCTGTCCTGAGCACTATCAGATATTTCCGCCATGAATATGAACAGCATATAGTTGATAAACGATGCGATGCCGCTGTTTGCAAGGAATTGACAGGTGCACCTTGCCAGACTACATGCCCCCTGGGGACTGAAGCCTGGCGCTATATAGCACTTCTTGAGCAAGGGAAATACGAAGATTCTTACCAGGTTATCAGAGAAACTAACCCCTTCCCGTCAGTATGTGCTCGCGTTTGCCATCACCCGTGCGAGGATAAGTGTCGCGCTGGAACGACCGGGAAGGAAGCTGTAGCTATACGGTCCCTCAAACGTTTCATTACCGAACGCGTCAGTCCGGAAACTTCCAAGACTCAACCTGTTGTTCTAGCTGATAAAGATACGCAAAAGGTGGCGGTAGTCGGCTCAGGTCCTGCGGGACTTACCGCCGCCCACTACATCTCTCTTGCCGGCTATAAGGTGACGATATACGAAGCGGAGGACAAAGTTGGTGGGATGCTGGTCAGCGGGATTCCGGCCTATCGCCTACCGCGTGATGTTCTCCAAAAAGAGATTAACTCGCTTCTGAACCAGAACATAACCCTGAAGTTAAACACCGCGCTGGGGCGTGACATAACTATAGATAGCCTTTTTGATAACAAATATGCGGCGGTTTTTTTGGCAATGGGCGCGGCTAGAAGCCTACGGCTAAACATTGAAGGGGAAGAATCCGATGGCGTTTATCCTTCAATGGAATACTTGGGGGCATTCAACTTGCGCGAAGAGAATTTGGCCAAAGGGCGTGTAGGTATAATCGGGGGTGGCAATTCGGCGGTAGATGCCGCCCGGGTAGCGATTCGTCAGGATAATGTTGAGAGCGTAACCATTTTTTACCGACGGTCTCGCCAGGAGATGCCGGCTTATGAGGAAGAGATTGAAGGCGCGCTTGAGGAAGGGGTAGAGATTGAGACCCTCGTCTCGCCCGTTGAAGTCAAGCAGAAGGAGGGTCGGCTTACCGGTGTGAAATTCATAAAGAACGAATTGGGCGAGCGTGATGCCAGTGGTCGTCGTAAGCCTGTCCCCGTCCCCGGGACAGAATTTATTGAACCAATTGACACATTGATAGTCGCCATAGGCGAACAACCTGAAGTTGAAAGTGTATCCGGAACAGAGATTGAAACAACCAAATGGGATACAATTAAAGTTGATACAGAGACGCTCGCTACAAATAAACAAGGAGTTTTCGCTGGCGGTGATGTGGTAAGCGGTCCTAATACCGTTGTTGAAGCAATCGCCGATGGGAAGAAAGCTGCGCTTGTCATTGATCGTTATCTAAGGGGGGTAGAACTAAGAGAACTCCCCAGGGTCATATTACCTCAAATATTTGTAGAACCCGTAGAAGTGCCAGAAGAAGAACTTATTGAAGCGGTTAGGGCTGAATTGCCAACCGTTCCCGTTGCCGAGCGGAGGAAGAACTTCGTAGAAGTTAATATGTCTTTGTCGGAAGAAGATGCAGCCCGGGAAGCGAGAAGGTGTCTGAGATGTGACCTTGAGTTTACACAACAAGAAGAGTCCGAAGAGCAGATTTCTTCAGAGGAAAAACTGGCATGATCACATTGAAGATAAATGGTCTGGATGTGCAGGTTGAAGAGGGAACTACCTTACTGGAAGCGGCAAAGTTTTTCGGGTTCCCCATTCCTACCCTATGTCACAAGGATGGTCTATCACCCTACGGTGCCTGCCGGCTCTGTGTGGTGGAGATCGGGGAGGGACCGCAAGCCAAGCTGGTCTCGTCTTGCACCTATCCGGCGGAAGAGGGGCTTAAGGTGCGCACCGCATCCGAGCGTGTCGTAAAAGCTCGCAAGATGGTCATAGAGCTCCTTCTGGCTTCGTGTCCGCAGTCAAAGATTATCCAGGACCTCGCTTCGGCTCACAATGTGCACCAACAGCGCTTTAAGCAGGAGTATGAGGATTGCATCCTTTGCGGACTGTGCGTGCGGATGTGCCAGGAGCAGATGATGGCAAAGGCAATCGGCTTCAGAGGGCGCGGCGAGAGACGGAGCATCGGGACGCCGTTTGATATAAAATCTGACGAGTGTCGGCTGTGCGGTGGTTGTATGTATATTTGCCCCGCATGCCAGTTGAGGTGCACCTATAACGAGCCGGAGAAAGCCATATGCGGCGCGTGCGCAAACCTAAGCCCCCCCTGCCTGGACAAGGAAGAGTTCAAGGATATGATGTGCTATATGGAGCCTTGCGTCGCCTGTGAAATAAAGGATGAATGAAAACGGAAAGGAGTCGTAGGAGATGTCACTTTCCAGGATAAACGCTTCAGCGGCAACTCTGACCAAGAACAGGACCGAAGATTCAATAGTGCCGCTCTCGGGCATGTGCGCAACCTGTGTTGACGGTTGCATTGGCATGTGCGAGATAGGGAAATCCGCTTACCGGGGTCACGAGGTAATATACCCCCAGCCGTTCGGGGTTATTACCACCGCCGCCGAGAAAATATACCCGGTTGATTACTCTCACTTCAACATAATGGGAACCGCCGTTGGAGCGCAAGGCATAGATGCCGATAGCGATAAAGCTATATTTCCCGCAGTAAACCTTGAAGTTACTTTTGGTCACGATAAGGGGATAAAGTTCCGCTATCCGTGGATTATCCCTGGTATCGGCTCAACAAACATAGCCAAGTATAATTGGGAAGGACTGGCTATCGGCTCAGCCCTAGCGGGTACAGGTCTGACTATAGGCGAAAATGTCGTCGGCATGGACCCCGAAAGTGTCATTAAGAGAGGTCGGGTAGTTGACACAGTTGATATGAAGCGGAGGATAAAACTGTACAAAGACAACCAACGGGACGGCTACGGCGCCATCATCGTTCAGGCTAACATTGAGGACACCAAGCTGGGGGTGCAAGAGTATGTTATAGAGAAACTGGGCATTGAAATTGTTGAGCTAAAATGGGGTCAGGGCGCCAAGGATATCGGCGGAGAGGTTAAGGTCAGGGACTTGAAGAAGGCACAGCTACTGTATGAACGTGGCTATGTAGTCCTGCCTAACCCGACTGACCCGGATGTAATAAAGGCTTTTGAGAGGGGTGCGTTCAAAGAATTTGAGCGGCACTCACGTGTCGGTATGGTTACCGAAGAATCTTTCGCAAAAAGAGTTGAGGAACTGCGAAAAGCCAGCGCTAAGTATTTATTCCTGAAAACCGGGGCATACCGCCCGGCAGATCTAGCCCGTGCTGTGAAATTTGCCTCCAAGTATAAGATAGACCTTCTTACAGTGGATGGTGCGGGTGGCGGCACGGGTATGAGTCCCTGGCGGATGATGAATGAGTGGGGCATACCGACTGTGGAGATTCATTCGCTTATGTATCAATATACGAAACGGCTTGCCGACAGGGGCGAGTATGTAGCCCCTCTGACAGCGGCTGGTGGAATAATCTTAGAAGACCAAATCTTCAAGGCAATCGCAATGGGCGCGCCGTTCGTTAAGCTCGTAGGTATGGCTCGTTCTCCAATCGCTGCCGCTATGGTTGGCAAGACTTTAGGTCGTGCAATAGACGAACACCAGGTGCCGGTTTATGTTGAGCGCTTCGGCAATTCAAAGGACGAAATTTTCGTTACCGCCAGCGAACTCCGTAAAGAGTTGGGCGACAAAGAATTTGATGAGTTACCGACCGGTGCCCTGGGTTTATACACCTATTACCAGCGCTTGGCACAAGGAATGCGCCAGCTAATGGCCGGCAGCCGCAAATTTGCGCTTGAATATATAACCAGGGATGACATAGCCGCCTTGACCAAGGAGTCGGCGGATGTCAGTGGTATCCCGTATGTGATGGATGTTGATAAAGAGGAGGCGGAAAAAATCCTAGACAGCTAAGGGGCAATTCTTGCCCGCAACCAATTCTTATGTCATTTGAAGGGCGGGGTTTTCCCCCGCCCTCTTTATATTTAAACTGACTGTAGAAGAATGCTTGATTGGTAATGCCCCAATATGTATAATAGCTAGCCTTTAATCTTTTTTACTCCAGCACAAAATCTATTGAAGGTGGGTATGGTAGAGGAAAGAAACGATAGCAAGAAAGCGCAAAGAAGCATTTACGAAAATGTCAAGATGCAGTTCAGTAAAGCGGCTGACATAATGGGGCTTGACCTCAATATTTGCAAAATCCTCGCCTGCACTGACAACGAGATACAGGTTCACTTCCCGGTGAAGATGGACGACGGCCGCATTGAGATGTTCTGCGGCTACCGTGTCCAGCACAACAATGTATTGGGTCCCTATAAGGGGGGTCTACGCTACCATCCTGATGTTGATATAGATGATGTAAGAGCGTTAGCCACCTGGATGACCTGGAAGTGTTCCCTGGCTAATATCCCCTTCGGCGGTGCGAAGGGCGGAATCAAGTTAGACCCCTTTAGGTATAGCTTAACCGAGCTGGAACATATCACCCGGCGTTTTACCTTCGCCCTGGGAATGAACATAGGTCCGGAGTATGACATCCCCGCACCGGATGTGAACACCAATCCTCAGATAATGGCCTGGATTATGGATACCTACCTTTCCACGATGCCTGCCGATGAGCGCAACCGCAACATCCATGTAGTCACCGGCAAGCCCATAGCTTCTGGCGGTAGCTTGGGGCGGGACAAGGCTACCGGTCAAGGCGTCGTCCTTACCATCCAAGAATGGGCTAAGGACCACGACTTTGAACTCAAAGGGGCTACTTACACCATGCAGGGTTTCGGCAATGTCGGCTCTTGGGCGGGACGACTACTAAAGCCCCTGGGTTCAACACTCATCGCCGTAGAGGACCATACCGGCGCAATCTACAATAAGGAGGGCATTGATCCCGACGAGCTTACCGCCTATGTCCAGGAACACGGAGGAATATTGGGCTACTCCAAAGCCGAAGTCATTGATCACGAGGGATTCTGGCGTACCAAGGCGGACATCTTCATTCCCGCCGCTCTAGAGAACCAGATAACCGCAGAGACCGCCCATTGGTTGGATGTCAAGATGGTTGCCGAAGGAGCCAACGGTCCTACCGACCCCGAAGGCGACGAGATTTTACAAAGCAAAGGAATATTTGTCATCCCCGATATCCTGTGCAATTCTGGTGGGGTCATCGTAAGCTACTTTGAATGGCTGCAGAACAAACGGAGTGAATTTTGGGATCTGGAGGAGGTGGACGGGAAACTACACAAGATAATCATCAAGGCTTACAGAAAAGTGCAGGGGACTGCTTTGGAGTTAAACACGGACTGGCGCACTGCCGCTTATGTAGTCGCTTTAAGGCGGCTGGAGAGGGTTTACCAAGAGCGGGGTATCTTCCCTTGATGTGGTTAGTGGGGAATACTTGACTTCCCTTGATTTATATATAATTTGCCATTCGTTAGGTGGGGCTTTCCCCCGCCCTCTTTATTATCGTCCACCACAAAGTTGCTGTTAATTGTAAAGACCGCATTTTTTTGAATATGCTTGACAGGAATGGGTTTTTTGTGTATCTTTTAATCTGTTCTCATATTTAGGAGGCACAGACTGGATACGCTTCAAGTCTTCTCCCCGGCAAAGGTCAACCTGGCTCTGGAGGTGGGACCGCCGGACGGAAGCGGATACCATCCGGTGCGCACTCTGCTCTGCCCGTTGACCTTTGGAGATAGCCTGACCTTTGAGCGGGTATCCTCCGGAGTGGAGTTCATAAGCGAATATCCCGGCTTCCCCCTTGACGAGAGCAACCTCATCTGGCGTGCTTATCGGGCTCTGGAGGCTTTGAATCCAGGGATAGGCGGAATACGGGTGGTGGTGGACAAGAGGATACCCATCGGTGGGGGATTGGGCGGTGGTTCATCCAATGCAGCGGCGGCTTTGACTGCTGTTGATGACCTATATGGATTGGGGCTCAGTCTGGATGCAAAGCTTCGCCTGGCAGCCACAGTAGGCGCTGATGTACCCTTCTTTGTGCTGGGGCGGGCGGTATTCGCATCGGGATACGGCGAGATTGTAACCCCGGTAAGCGGTCCCGGGGGAATCTGGACGGTGGTGGCTTGGAGCGGGGAGCCGGTCTCCACCAGGTGGGTTTATGAGAGCTATGATAGACACCTGAAAGGCACAACGCCTGCCAGAAGATTCTTTTGGGGGAAGATACTAAACGCCTGGCAAGGAGGTAAACGGGAGCAGATAGCCAGTGTAGTCTCCAACCAATTAGAAACGGTGGTGCTGGAGAAGCGTCCCGAAATCGCCACCCTCAAGGAATTGATGCTCGCTTCGGGGGCTTTGTGTGCTTTGCTTTGTGGTAGCGGAGAGAGCGTCTTTGCCTTGGTGGACACCGAAGAGAAAGGAGAAAACCTGAAAAAAGAGTTACTTGACCGGGGATATCAATGTAACCTTTGTCAAGTCGTCAACCATGTAAACATCATGGCTTTATCCTAGCAGGATTGAAAAACTAATCTCAGGTGGTGAGACAGATGGAAGTAACCGAGGTACGCATTTCTCTGCGAAACGAGGATCGTCTCAAGGCTTATGCGACCATAACGCTTGACGACTGTTTCGTGATTCGGGGCTTGAAGGTCATTCGTGGTGACAAGGGACTGTTTGTGGCTATGCCCAGCCGTAAACTCCCTGATGGAACCCACAGGGACACCGCCCATCCCATCAACAACGAAACCCGAGACTATATCCAGAACGTGGTCTTGAAGGAATACGAGGGCCAACTGGATAAGGCTATTGAGGGCACCAGAGAAACCCCCGCCGCCGAGTAACGCTTTTAGCACTACCGCTTTCTGTGTTAAGTGATTGTATTTGGGGTGTAGACAAGTGGCAAGTCAGCGGACTTTGGATCCGCCATCGGGGGTTCGAATCCTCCCACCCCAGTGAAAACTCCCCTCACCAAAATTGGCGGGGGGAGATTTTATCATACGCTCATCTGCTATTTTTTTCACTTGACCGTGGGCACCGTTTGGGCTATTATTAAACCCTTAATTAACCATTTTAATCTTAATTTGGAGGGATGATGGAACTCAATGCTCTCTATGAGCTTGTCGTTGAGGAGGGTGTCAAAAAGGACCCCCGCGGTAAGGATATGGTCAAAGCCCAATTGGCACGGGAGAAGAGGCGCTACGAAGCCCTATCCGATAAAGATAAACAGGACTACGACCTGCAGCGCCTCACCAATCCCTATCCGGACACCCGCATCCTCTACGGCGACCCCAAGAGCGAAGTGAAAGCGGTGCTGGTGGGTATAGACCTGGAGGGACCGGAGATTCTTCTGGCTGACCGCCTGAGGGAGAAGGGCACCCGAATTGACCTGGCTATGACCCATCATCCTGAAGGCGTCGGGCTGACCAATCTGTATGATGTGATGAATATGCAGGCGGACATCCTGGTCAGCAAAGGGGTGCCTATGCATACCGCCGAGGGAATCCTGGACGAGCGCATAATGGAGGTTCGCAGAAAGATGCTTCCCACAAACTACTTCCGACCGGTGGATGTCGCTCGCCTTCTGGACATCCCCTACATGTGCTGTCATACCGTGGCTGATAACCATGTTACCACCTTTCTGCAGAAGCGATTTGATGAGGAGAAACCGGATACTCTGCAGGATGTAACTGACCTGCTTCAAGCTATCCCGGAATACAAAGATGTTAAACTGCACGGGGTCGGACTTCTGGTCTTAGCCCGTTCCATAGCCAGCGAGCCGGATAAGCGCAAGATTAGAGCCGGTAATGTCTTTGTGGATATGACCGGTGGCACCGGAGGCTCCATCAAAGCCTTTGAGAAGCTCTCCGAGACCACCAACATAGATACCATAGTGGGCATGCATATCGGCGAGGAGCATCTGAAGTTCGCCAAGGAAAATCATATGAATGTGGTCGTTGCCGGTCATATGGCAAGCGACACCCTGGGCATGAACCTGTTACTGGATGCGATTGAGAAGAAGGAGCCCCTGGAGGTCATATCCTGCTCCGGGTTTAAGCGCTATTCGCGGATAAAGAAGTAGCCATTTTATTCTGATGGGAGTTTGGGAAAGGTTCCCACTGAGTAACTTTACCAGATGTTCATATGAAGGGTGGTATCTGAAGTGTCTAAGGAGAAGATAATTGAGACCGCACTGGGCAGAGCCGAAGGGCTGGGAGCCAGCGTTGCCGACATTCGTGTGGTGGATTATGAAGTGGAGACCATTACCGCCAAGAACGGCAAGGTGGAGTCAGCGGAATACACCGAGAGCCTGGGCTTCGGGGTGCGGGTGCTGGTTGACGGCAGTTGGGGCTTTGCGGGAAGCTCCAAGATGGACGCCGATGAAGCGGCAAGGATTGCCGAGCGAGCGGTAAAGATAGCCAAGGCAAGCGCCATGACCAAGGAGAAAGATGTAGTCCTTGACCACACCCCTCCCGCAAAAGATACTTATGTAACCCCCCACGAGATTGACCCCTTCACCGTCCCTTTGGAGGAGAAGGTTAAGCCCCTGCTTTCAGCAATCGCACTTATGCAGAAGGAGAAAGCGGTCAAGACCGCCGAGGGGTTCTTCACCGGCTTTAAGACCCGCAAGACCTTCGCCAATCTTGCCGGCGCTTTAATAGACCAGACCATCATAGAGTGCGGGGGTGGAATCTCCTGCGTCGCCTTCGGCGAGGACGATATGCAGATTCGCTCCCATCCCAACTCCTTCAGGGGGAACTTCGCCACCGGAGGATATGAGTTCTTCCAGGGATTGGGTCTGGTGGAAAATGCCGAGCGGACCGCAAGCGAGGCGGCACTCCTGCTCACCGCCAAGCCCTGTCCCCAGGAGGACCAAGCCACCATCATCATCGCCGGCAACCAGTTGGGGCTTCAGATTCACGAATCCTGCGGTCATCCCATAGAGCTGGACAGGGTCTTTGGTATGGAAGCCGCCTTTGCCGGCACCAGCTTCCTGACCACGGACAATCTGGACAAGCTGAAGTATGGCAGTGACATCGTCAGCATCACCATGGACTCCACCATCCCCGGCGGGCTGGGCACCTTCGGCTACGACGACGAGGGCGTGAAGGCGAACAAGACTTATACGGTAAAGGACGGGCTCTTCGTGGGCTACTTGATGAGTCGGGAGACCGCACCGAGGATAGGTCGCCAATCCAACGGCGCCATGCGCGCCGACGGCTGGAACCGCATACCCTTGGTGCGTATGACCAATGTCAGCTTACTTCCCGGTAGCTGGAAGCTGGACGACCTGCTCGCCGACTCCGACGGGGGGCTCTTCTTTGACACCAACCGCTCCTGGTCAATAGACGACAAACGGCGCAACTTCCAGTTCGCCACCGAGATCGCCTGGCGCATTAAGGGCGGGAAGAAGACTGAGCCCTACAAGAACCCCACCTACACCGATATGACCACCAGGTTCTGGAACAGTTGCGACGCCATCTGCGACCAGAGCCACTGGCGGATGTGGGGGACGCCCAACTGCGGTAAGGGCGAGCCCATGCAGGTCGCCCACACCGGACACGGCACCGCCCCGGCCCGCTTCCGCAAGGTGAAGGTCTTCAGTGGATAGGGGAGAGGGCTGAGTTTGGGTCTAAATTAGGATGATTAGCCCCCCGCTTCTTCTGAGGCGGGGGGTTCTTTTAAAGGATAGAAGGAGAACATCATGAAGAAGTCATTGGGAGCCAGGTCGCTGGTCTTCCCCACGCCGGTCTGGGTGGTGGGGACATACGATAAGAAGGGCAAGCCCAACATTATGACCGTCGCCTGGGGCGGGATGTGCTGTTCCAAGCCCCCCTGCGTCGCCGTCTCCCTCAGGAAGGCGACCTATTCCTACGCCAATATGGTGGAGAGGGAAGCCTTCACCGTAAACGTGCCCTCGGAGAGATTCCTCAAGGAGGCGGATTATGCGGGCATCGCCTCCGGCAGGGAGACCGATAAGTTTGAGGACACCGGTCTGACACCGGTAAAGAGCGAGCCCCGCCCTTGGCGGGGCACCTTATGTTAAGGAGTTTCCCCTGGTCCTGGAGTGCAGACTGCTCCACACCATTGAGATAGGACTCCACACCCAGTTCATCGGGGAGATTATGGACCTCAAGGCGGACGAGGAGGTGCTGGGCGAGAAGGGACTGCCGGAGATGGACAGAGTCCAGCCCATACTCTTCGCCCCCGGCATAACTAAGTATTACGGAATAGGGGAGTATCTGGGGGAGGGGTTTAAGGTGGGGAGGAGGGGGTAGCCCCCCTACCCCACAATATGCTTGAAACACATATTCATATATGCTAAAAAGAGATACGGAGGTGAGGAAAATGAATAGATTTATCTCTCTTTTTGTATTGGCTTTGGTTTCATTCTCTGTGCCCGTAACCGCGGAACAGGCGGTATTTACGCCACTCCACGATGCGATGATAAAACAGAGCGACCCCGGTGATAATTACGGTTCCGAGGTTGTGGCTACTGTGGGATACTACAATGGTTTCATCAACTCGCTGGTATATTTTAATCTGTCGTCAATCATGGGCGCGATTGTGGAGGACGCGACTCTGGAGATATACCCCGACTATTCTTATGGGACCATACCGGATAACAATTGGTTATATCTCGTGGACAATTCCTGGGATGAAAGCACTATAACCTGGAACACGGACCCCGGTTATAATGTGGACATCTCCTTATACTTTGATGCACCTATGATGGATGTATGGCTCAGTCTGGATGTAACCTCTTTCGTTTCTGCTTGGGTTGAGGGGACTTACTCCAATTATGGCTTCTACATACGGCAATTGGATGCAACCTATGGTTCCTATTCCTTTTACACCAGTGAATATACTCACTCTGACTTCCACCCCAGACTGACCGTCAACTACCATCAAGTTGTAGTCCAACCCACTTCATTGGGAAGCATCAAATCGCTCTTCAAATAGCCAATTCAACTTCTTCTGTAGGACGATAATCCCCCCTTACAGTAGTCGGGGGGGTTGTTATGCGAGGTGGGGGAGTATCTAGGGGAGGGGTGGAGAAGAGGGAGTAGGGGGGGAGTCTCATTTTCCCCCATTTATAAGGGATGCTGAAAGCCTCCCCTACTTTAAAAGAATATCTAGAATATTTTTTATAAAAGCCTTAGTGTGTTTTGTTTCTTTAACTATTTCTTTATATATTTCATTGTCTGTTTTCCCTTGTTTTTTTCTTTCTTTAACTTTATTTTCAACATCATTGTATATTATACCTAATTTCCAAAAATACATATCAATTAGTTTCATAATAGGAAATTTGATTTCTATTACTGAGCCATCTATACTTATTTTAATAGGATTTTCAACACTCTCGAAGTAACTTATGTTTTTAATATAAAAACCGATTATTTCTTCTATTACACGTTGAGGGTTATCAATATTAAATGATTGTTGACAGTTATGGTATTTTAACCCATTTTTGACGAATGTATCAAACGCTGGTATGCAAGCTAAAGTGCCTAGAAAAATTTTTGTGACAAGTGTATTTAATTGCCCCTGTTTTAATCCTTCTTCTTTTAATTTTGTCTCTAGTTTATGTGCAGTCTCTTGTAATTGCTTATATGGATATTCACTTTTCTTATTGATAATATCATCCACTTGCCATAATAATTTATAGTTATCATCGGTGCTCGATTTCCATAGAAAATCAACTGTAGGTCCAAAGAATTTATAATCTTTTTGCAACAAATCGGTAGAACCCCTATACATGCCCCAACTAGCTAAATAGAAGGCTAAGTTTAGACAAGCTAAATCCATTAATTTAGGATTTACTTCATTTTCATTTTTTCCTTTAATATTTTTTTGAAAAAAATCATAACAATACCACCATGATCTGCCTCTGTTATGCTCTTCACTCATCTCTTTAATCATTTCATCTAATAATCCTTCTACTATTGGTTTTTCTTGTTTTTCTTTCATTTATTCTCCTTTTTCAAACAAATAATTTTAAATACCGCCAAGTAAATAACAACGGGAGCGTTTGTACACGCGTAGAATAATATTTTTCCCATATTGGGGATGATGGGAAAACTGCCCCGTTTATTATTAAAGTAATAAAACGCCATCATTACATAACTATTGTATAAATCAAAATGTAACACTACTAACGTTAATATACATTTGCTTCTCATATGAATAGAATTTACCATCATATTCTAAAATTTTTAATAACAAGAATGATATAAAATCATGAAGCCTTTTTATCATTTCTATTTTATCAGGCCATGGATAATCTAGATGACCTGTATGTATTATTTCATCTCGATATTTAACGAATTCATCATATCCTTTTATTAATCCAAATTCAGTATAAATTTGACTAAGAAGGTCTCTAAAGGACCAAGTTTCATTGCTAGTTTTCTTAAAGTATCCATGTGGGTTTGGCTTATATTTTTTTATATTTTTTGCAAAAAAATACTTCAAACCTTCCATCAGCACTGAACCTAAAACGAATTTAATATCGGGGATTGAAGCATTATACATTAAAACGTAGTAAGTAAAAATCTTCTCCAGTCCTAATAATGCTCTATATCTTTTATATGGTTCATAGCATTTATTGATATAATGAGATAACCCACCAGGAAGATGCATTTCAATAATTCCAAATCCACTATACCATTCTTCCTGCTCTGCTTTATATCGGATTTCTTTATAGTTCTCTTTTTGTGCTATATAAGTTAAAGGAATTTCCACAAATCTTCCGGAACCTAAATCTAACAGGTTGTGCATATGCATTATATAATTATCAAAATTGTTTATTTCACTATATTTGCAACGATAGTAAAAATATCCGTTTGCATTATCCAAAAAAATATTAATGCCATTGATAAGTTTTATATTTTTAATTTCAATTGGACGGAATTCTATTATGCGTGGGATATTTATATTATTAAAGGTTGAATAAATATCGCCATTAAAAGGCATATTTCGTATAATTTTAAAAACAGATACTTCATCATTGTTATCTAGTATTCCTTGTTTACTATATAAAGAATGAGCTTTACCACATATACAAGACTCGATATCTTTACCTACGGTACACCCCCTATTAATAGAAGTTAAATTACAACCCTCAATCCTGGTATCCCAGCCATCTTCATCAATAAAATTAACATTGAATGATTGGCCAATTTCAGCAAAACTATATTGTTGAAATTTCAATTTAATAATTCCGTTTTTTTCAATAGTTGCAATTAAATTGCTTATGCTGTCACCCTTATCAATCCTGATTTCATTTGAAAAACTAAAATCATTTTTTACTAGTGGAAATTCTTCGAAATCCATGTTTACCTCCCATATTAAAGCATCTTTTGAGTTTACATTTGCCCCCCCACCCCCTCGCCAGTCCCTCCGCCTTCACCTTGTGCCGGTCTTAACCTAATTTTCCACATCTAACGTCATGCACCCCTCCACCGCCTTATACAAATTATCCAATAACTCCTCAGATGTATCCCCCTGGGTGGCGCAGCCGGGGATAGCCGGCACCTCCGCCCGATATCCACCCTCCTCCTCGTGAATTATCACCTTTATTTTCATTTGTTTTTCCTTCCCCCTCTCAAATTTCCGTTATTTTAGCAAAATAAAACACCCCCCATTATACCATAGGGGGCGTCAATTATAGAGTTAAAAAAGCCTAAAAATAAATCTCACAAAAGTTTTTATCTCCCTACTTCTTCCCCTTCCCCTTTTTCCCTGCCGCTTTCTTCGCCTTCGCCCCCACTTCCGCCTTCGGCTTTACCTTCCTCTTCCCTGAGGGCTTCTTCGGCTTCGGCTCCGCCTCCCTCTTCCCCGACGCCTTCTTCGGCTTCGCTGGCACCTCCGCCTTCGCTCCCCCCCGCCAAATGCGGGGGTCGGCTCTAATCTTGTGCCGGTCCAGACCCATCTCCCGGGGGGTGAAGCCCTGAGCCAAGCCCAGCAGCTGGAAGAAGTAGGTGATGGGTATCTGGAAGGTGTGCTCCCTCTCCCGGGCGAGCATAATTTGCCCCAGGTCAAACTCGTTGAAGCAGGAGGGGCATATCACCCCCATGCAGTCCGCCGATACCTCCTCCACCGAGGAGAGCAGGTCAAACATCATGTCGGCGGGCATGGTCTCGTCCTTGCAGGCTTTGCCACAGCAGAGGATGCGCTCCCGGTGCACCACCGGCGTAGCCCCCAGGGCGGAGACCAGATCGTCCAACACATGGGGATAGTCGGGGTCGTCCACATGCATGATGTGGCTGGGCTTGAGCAGATGACAGCCGTAGTGGATGGCTACATTCAAGCCGGTCAGGGGCTCCTTGACCGATTCGGCGACTCTCTCAATGCCGATTGAGTCCCTGAGCACGGTTACGATGTGGCGCACCTTGGAGGTGCCCTTGTATTCCCTGCCCACCTTTGCCAGGCGTTTGTTGATGCGCTCCGCAAGTTGCGGGTCGCTTTGCAGGTGGTCTTTTGCCTCGGAGAGGGTGGCGGTGCAGCCGGAGCAGATGGTGAAGAAGTCCAGCTCCGCTTCTTCGGCGATGGTCAGGTTGCGGGCGGCGATGGTCAGCCAGTCCAGCTTATTGGTGCTCTTGAAGTAGATGGGGTCGGGGCAACAGGTGAGACCTTCAAGGTCTACTATCTCCACACCCAGGTTGGGCAGAGTCTTACGGATAGCCACCTCAAACTGGGGGTATTTTACCGGTATAAGACAACCGGGAAAGAAGGCGATTTTTAGGGTATCTTCAGCCATATTCAGCTCCTCTTTTTCTTTTCCCCCTTCTTCTTCTCGCCGAACATCTTCTCAAAGTCGCTCACATCTATGGGCTTGACCGGCTCAAGTCCCAGCTCCTTACGCACCCGGTCGGAGAGGCTGGTGACTTTGATGCTCCGTCCGGTCTTGCGCACGGTCTCTATTATATCCGCAACCCCTTTGGGGTATATCCCTTGCTCAGCCATCAAGTTCTTGAGGGCGATGATGACCTCCACCGGCTTTACCCTCTGGGGACAGCGCTCGTAGCAGGTGTAGCAGTTGGTGCATCGCCATATGATTGAGTCCTCACAGACCAGCTTCTCCTCCATCCCGTAAAGCACCTCCAGCATTATCTGGCGGGGATTGAAGTCGGGGTTGTAGCGGGTGGAGGGGCAGTCCCCCACGCAGGCGCCGCACTGGTAGCAGAAGCTGACCAGATTGCCGTCAATTATGCGGGCCACCTTGTTGCGAAACTCAAAGTCTATCTTTATGGCCATAAGCTCACTCTTTTTTGCCCTTCTGGCGCATTACCCGGATGGAGTTTGACCTGCACTCGGGGATGGGACAGGTGCGCTCCTTGTCCTCATCTTTTGACCAAGTGTCGGTGTATTCGTGTCCGCAAGCCATGCACTTGCAGGTTACCTGTTCTGTTTCAGCCATCTCAGGTAGCCACCTTCTCCATCTTCTTCTCTTTCTTTGCCCGCATCTTCTTCTCCAGTGCGGTTAGCGTCTTCATGGTCTCCTCAACCTCTTCTTCGGTCACCTGCTTGCGCATTTCCTCTATACTGCGCATCACTTTGGCGAACTTCTGTGCCTCGGCGGCGGATATCCATTCCAGCTGGAGGCGCTCCGGGCGGATGTTGTTTCGCTCCAAGAAATCCCACAGCCGTTGCACCCGCTTGACCGTCTGGCGATTGGCGCTGATGTAGTGGCAATCGGTGTAGTGGCAACCGGAGACCAGCACCATCGCCGCTCCCTTGCGGAAGGCGTATTTGACGAACTCCTCGTCCACCCGTGCCGAGCACATGGTGCGTATCAGACGGGGGCTTTCCGGATACTGCAGTCGGGAGATGCCGGCGAAGTCCCCTCCGGCGTAGCTACACCAGTTGCAGGCAAATACCACCACCTTCTCCATGTTGTCCTCTTCCAGGATGGAGTCTATCTGGGCAAATATCTGGGCATCGGTGAAGTGTCTCATGGTGATAGCCCCGAATCTGCAGGCGGCGCCGCAGTTTCCGCAGCCGGCGCAAGCCGCCTCTATGACCTGAGCCTTTGCCTTGGTCTTTGGGTCAACGATGATGGCTCCGTAGGGGCAGACCGGTCCGCAGACGCCACAGCCGGTGCACAAATCGTCGTCAACCACGCTGGTTATTGCTGCTGCTTTGATACTGCCCTTGTTGAGCAGAATCTCGGATCGGGCGGCGGCTGCGCTCGCCTGGGTGACGCTGTCTTTGATGTCTTTGGGTCCTTCGGCGCATCCCGCAAGATAGACCCCCGCTGTGGGCGTATCCACCGGCTTCAGTTTGGGGTGCGATTCCATATAGAACCCGTCGGCGGTGCGGGAGAGGGTGAATAGTTCCTTGATGCCGTCGCCGTCCTGGCGGGGGATTACCCCCACCGAAAGCACCACCAAATCCAGCTCGTGTTCCTCCACCTGACTGGTAGTGGTGTTCTCCACGGTCAGGACCAGGTTCTTGGTCTTTGCATCCTCCCTGATTTCGCCGGGCAGACCACGGATATATTTTACCCCAGCCTCTTTGGAGCGGATATACAGGTCCTCAAAGCCCTTGCCGAAGGCACGGATGTCTATATAGAAGACCTTACACTCCACATCGGGATAGTGGTCCGCAAGAAGCAGGGTGTCCTTTACCGTGTTCATACAGCAGATGTTGGAGCAGTAGGGGTTGCCGATGGCGCTGTGCGAGCGACTGCCCACGCACTGGATGAAACCGATGCGCATGGGTCGCTTGTGGTCGGAAGGACGGATGAAGTGCCCCTCGGTGGGTCCTCCGGCGCAGATCAGGCGCTCAAACTCCATGGAGGTGATGACATTATCGTATTCGGTGTAGCAGTATTCGTCCATCTCCGTGGGGTCATAGACATCCATCCCCGTGGCTACGATTATTACCCCCACCTCTACATCCACGAACTCGTCCTTCATGTCAAAATCTATGCAGTTCTGCTCGCAGACCTCGGCGCACTTCCCACAGGCGATGGGGTTGATGCCCAGGCAGGCTTCCATATCTATAAGATGGGTTGAGGGCACCGCCTGACCGAAAGGTAGATATATCGCCTTACGGCTGGAGAAGCCCATCTGGTATTCGTCGGGCACGCTTACCGGACAGACCTTGACGCACTCATCACAGCTGTTGCAGACCTCCTCGTCAACATAGCGGGCTTTCTTGCGCACCTTTACCTTGAAATTCCCCACATAACCGGAGACGTCCTCCACCTCGCTGTAAGCCATCAGTTCTATCAATGGATGCCGACCCGTATCCATCATCTTGGGCCCCAAAATTCATATGGAGCAGTCCATGGTGGGGTAAGTCTTGTCCAGTTGAGCCATCAGCCCCCCGATGGAGGGCTCCTTCTCCACCAGATAGACTTGATAGCCGGAATCAGCCAAATCCAGAGAAGCCTGGATGCCGGCTACACCTCCGCCGATAACCATCGCCTTTCTGGTAACCGGAACGGAAAGCTCCCTCTGCTCGGAGAGCAGGCGGGCACGAGCCACGCCCTGCTTCACCATGTCTTTAGCCTTCTTGGTGGCTTTCTCCATGTATGTGGAGTGCACCCAACTGCAGTGCTCCCGCAAGTTGACCATCTCAAAGAGGTAGGGGTTGAGCCCCGCCTCGGCGCAACAGTTGCGGAAGGTGGGCTCATGCATAAGCGGGGTGCAGGAGGCGACCACCACCCGGTTGAGCTTGTGTTCCTTGATGGCGTTTTTTATCTCGTTCTGACCGGGCTCGGCGCAGGTATATTTGTTGCGCACCACTGCAGCAACATCCGGCAGGGTTTCGGCAAACTTGGCTACCGCCTCGGTATCCACCATGCCGGCGATGTTCAGCCCGCAGTCGCAGACGAAGACGCCTATGCGGAGTCCCGTTGTCCCTTGAGGCATCTGCTGTTCACCTCCTTTCGGTGTGAAGTCTCTGTTGTCATGCTTTTATGCAAATATCAATCATTCCACCCAAATTTCTCCATCCATCCCACTACATATCCACCCGACAGTTCCGCCTTTACATTTGATTTTATACCAACCCTTGCTTTCATCTATCTTGGTTGCTTTTTCTTGATATGTGATTGTGCCAATAATATCGTAATTATCTCCTGGTCCTTTTCTAATGTTGAGTCCTTTTGTGGCGATTACAATAATACAATCACTCGTCTTACTTTCTCCCCCAAATGATGTATTTTCAACAACACTATCAACACCTACTTCAATCTCGCGAATAAATAAGGGCTTCTCTAAAGGTTTTTCTTTTAGGATGAAAATTTCTGAACCAGGTTCTTTATAGTCATAATAGCTTTTCATGCCGCAATTTCCAAATATCTGCACAGAACCACTTGTATGACCTAGTTCGTTGTAAACTACAATGGCTCCCTCAGTTTTATTTGACATATTTGGGAACATTGGGTAAGAACTCCAATTATCAACTGTTTGATTATCATAGAAATCAACTTTGCATACTAAGGGAGCCAAACCATATTTAACTCTAATATTCTTGGGGTATTCATTAATTATCCTCTTTACCCCTTCTTCCTTATCAGCCCCAGTAAGATTCAAAGTCTGTATGAGGTTGCCTTCAGAAAGATATATTATTTTTTCTATTTCAAAAGTTATTGGCAAACTTTTATTTTTGACAGGGTCCAGTCCTTTTTGTCCAAAAAATTCTTCTCTGTCTATTTCATAAATTATTGAGATGTATAGCACCCCATCTTCTTGTGGTTCGGCTTCGCATGTGATTTTTAAGAAGCTATCATATCTGGCTAAGTATTCAGCCTCTTCAACTTTTGTTGTTTGTATTGTTTGTTTTTTACATCCAATAATCATGAGGAAGAATACTAAAGAAATGCAGATAACAAAAATAGCCCCTTCGATTAACTGTTTGGTTTTCATTTTGAACTCCTTTCAAATAGATTATACTTTACTAGCATAGATTGAGGTTATGATAAAAACTACATCAATTGTGATAGCCATTGATATAATCTACTTTCAGGTTGCATACTACATATGGAATATGCAATGAGTATGGTGTAAATAACGCCAAAAACTATCGAAACAGCTCGTTCAGCAAATGTGAATCCGATACTCTTATAACTTTCTTTCTGATATGAAAGGGAAAATGGTTCAAATGGAAGTTTCTCTTCCATTTCATTTATGACAGAATATCTTGCTACACTTCTTTTTTGAAAACCCATATGTGCAAAAACCATATAATGCTCAGCAAGACACCTAATATACCAATAAAAAATAAAAAGTCTGGGTTGATAAAATCATTGTTTTTTCTACTATGAAATACGGTTAATATTACATATAAACTTGACAAAATAGTTATATAGAATCTATTTACATGACTTCTTCGGTCGTTCATTCGTACTACTACTTCTACAAGCAACTTGTATTGCTCGAAGAAACACTTTTTATCTTCTTTTGATACTTTTTTATCCTTACCCATAGAACAACCTTTCAATTCGTGATACATTACTTAGATTAAATTCAAACTATACACTCAATATAGGGAGATTAACATTGAACAACAGGTGTATTAAATTTGAACAGATTACAACATCATTCATTAACATCACTCCCCCTCCCCCTTCCTCTTATTCGTCAGCGATTCCGCCAGAAGCTGGGTGATGTCCTTCATCTCTATCTTTATCTCCTCCCCCAGCATGGGGTCTTTCACGGCGCAGAGTTTAAAGGGTCTTTGGGGTCTGCCGGTGTTTTACCTGGTGTTTTTTACATCTTGCATTATAACGGTTATTTGATCCTTAAGCTCAGGAAGTTTAATTTTGACTGTTTCCCAGACTAATTCAAGTTTTACACCAAAGTACATATGAATCAACTTATCCCTCATACCGGCAATGTCCCTCCAGGGAATTTCACGATGCTTTTCCCTGAACTCTCTGCTTAAATTCTTTGTCGCCTCTCCAATTATCTCAAGTGCTCTAATTACCGCATACTGCTTCTCTTTATTCTCGCAAAATTCCTCGCAAGTTACATTTTCTAAGAATTTCTCAATATCAACAATCGCTTCCAGTGTATCCAGAAGATATGCCTTATCTTTTTTCATAGATAACGCACATCTCCTTCTTTACGTATTCCTCTATGTATGGGCTTATGGTGCTTAAAATTCCCAGGTCAACTTTTCTCTTAAATAATTTGCTCAGCTCATATTCTATACGGACTAAATCTAGGAGGCTTTTACCGTTATTCTCATCAAACTCTATTGCTATATCAATGTCGCTTTTCTTGCTATCTTCTCCTCTGACAAAAGAGCCGAATATACCCATAAAGACCAGGTCGTTTTCCTCACATATCCTGAGCAGTTCTTCCTCTAGCCCCTTTTTTCGTAGCGGAGGGGGAATGTTTTTAATTTTAATCATTGTCCTTTACCGGTTTTTCATCTGGATAGGGTGCTTCTACAACTAGTGCCTAGCTTATCCCTCCCCCTCACCTTTCCTCTTATTCTTCAGCGACTCCGCATTCCTATTGAACGGTTCACTCAAATAATTTTCTATACTTACTAAGCTCAGAGGGGTCTTTCCATTATCCTCATCAAATTCTATGGCTTTACCAATATCATTACTTATGCATCCTTTAATTTATGCATCCTGTTTCTCAAAGTCCTTTTTAATCTTTAACATCTTTTTCTTCAATCTCGGAATCTCATTTTGAGCAACCGTCCATGTAATTTTCAAATCAATCCCTAAATAATCATGAATCAGTATATCTCTCATCCCAGCAATCTTCCTCCATTGAACCTCTGGGTGTTTATCCAAAATATACTGAGGTATATTCTTAACCGCCTCACCAATCAGTTCAATTCGTCTAATAACTGCATCCTGTTTTATGGGAGATTTAATAAATTCACTTTCTGTCATATCCTCCAGATATTTCTCAATAAGTTCAATGCATTCTATAATAAATGTAATATTTATTTTGGGGTCTTTTTTCACAATATCTCCACCTCTTCACTTAGTATTACTTCTCTAAGATGGGGATACAAAGAATTATAGGTTAATACATCTACTTCTCTACCCAGAAGTTCCTCAAGCTCTATTTTAAGTCCTACTAGGTCAAGAAGGCTTGCTTCCTCAGGAAGTTCAACAAGTATATCCACATCACTATCTTCTTCTAACTCACCTCTTACCACAGAACCGAATAGTCCAGCTTTTTTAGCACCATATTCTTTGAGTTTTGGAAGTATTTTTTCTTTTATCTCTTCAACATTCATCCTTTTCCTCCTTATTTGGTAAATCCAATAAATTGTTGATATTTAATAATCCCTTCCACAAATTATGTGTAAAAAATTAGATATATCACTACTCATCAAGCTCCTAGTGAATTTTTTATTTCTTTCAACGCTCTATCCCCCCTCCCCCTCCCCCTCCTCCCTCTTTTTCAGCGACTCCGCCAGAAGCTGGGTGATGTCCTTCATCTCTATCTTTATCTCCTCCCCCAGCATGGGGTCCTGCATGGCGCAGGAAAAATGTATCTGGCACTTGGGGCAGGCGGTGATTAGAACTTCTGCACCGGTCGCTTTCGCCTCCCGCAGACGCTCCACCTGTATCTCCTTGGAGAAACGGTCGCAGTTGAGCCAGGTGTTTCCGGCACAGCAGAGCGCCCTCTTCCCATGCCGTTCCATTTCGTGGAGTCTCTTGCCTTTTATCCAGCCCAAAACATGGCGAGGGTCTTCCTCTATCCCCAGATGGCGCACCAACCGACAGGGGTCCTGGAAGGTGACCACGGTTTCATCCTTATCCAGCTCATATTCGGCGCCAAGCCCCTGCATCTCCCCCCTCAGCAACTCGGTGATGTGTAAGGTTTCAAAGGGCATATCAATTCCCAGGGAGGGATAGTCCTGACGGAAGGCGAGCAGGCACTCCGGGCAGGTGAAGATTACCCTCTTTACCCCGCTTTTAGTGATCTCGGCTATGTTGTGTTCGGCGAGCCGCCGGAAGCCCTCCTCATCCCCCGACCAGACCAGGTCATGCCCGCAACAGCGCTCGTTGGGAAGTATCACCGGCTTGATACCGATGGCGTTGAGCACCCTCACCGCACTTTTGGCTATCTGGAGGGTTTTGGCTCCCTGTTCGGCAAAGAAGACATCAAAGTAAGGCAGACAGCCTATGAAGAGGAGCGTATCCCCTTTTTTGGAGGTCGCAAGTTCCGGCTCTTCCGAAAGCCAATCCAGGCGGTTCTGGGTCAGGTTCTCTGAGTTCATGAGGTGCATAAGCGATTGCATTGCCCCCGAATGACTGCACACCGTCCCCTTACTACTGAACCCCACCGCCTGGCGGATATCCTTGATGACATAGGTCATGCTGATACCGGAGGGGCAGATGGGGTCGCAAGCCATGCAGGTCAGGCAGGAGGAGAGGGCTTCGTCGTGCAGGGTGTCGGGGTTATCTGTGGCGATGGCTTGGGAGAGGAGGCGACGGGGGGAGTAACCGCTGTTGCGTCGGGCGATGGGACAGACAGCGGCGCACTTCCCGCACTCCAGGCAGAGAAAAGCCTTGGACTTTTTAATCTGCTCCCTTAACACCTATCACCCTTGTCTTGAATCTGGGGTTAACTCTGTCGCTCATATTCCTCAAGCGAATCCGGCAGGGGTTTCTCCCTTGCCTTGACATCGGCGACCTTGCTGGGACCCAGAGCGGTAATCTGGCTTACGAACTCATCTATTACCTGACCGAAGCGCACTCCTTCGGCGGCGGATATCCATTCCAGGCGAATCCTCCCCTCCTCCATACCCAATAGCCGTATCAGCTTCTTGGTCTTCTCAAACTGCTCCGCCGCCCGCTCGTTGCCGTTGATGTAGTGGCAGTCGCCGAAATGGCAGCCGGAGACCAGAACGCCGTCGGCTCCCAGCTCAAAGGCGTGCAGGACGAAGGCTGGGTTTACCCGACCGCTACACATCACCCGGATAATCCGGAAGTGGGGGGAATACTGGATGTGGGAGATGCCGGCGGTGTCCGCCCCGGCATAACTGCACCAGTTGCAGGCAAATACTACGATGCGGGGGATAAAACCGTCGCCTTCCGCCCCTTTGGCAGTGGGCGAGGGTTTACTACCCTTCGCAGGGGAAGGCTTGCGTCCCTCCACCTTGCGGGACGGCTTTACCTTTTCTTTAACCGTCCTCTTCTTCAGTTTTGTATCTTTTTTGCTTGCGGTCTTCTTGGTTACCATCTATTTTGCCTCTTGAGTGAGCATAGAGGTGAGCATGCTCTCTATCTGTC
>JAUVZD010000002.1 GCA_030602715.1 Candidatus Coatesiibacteriota bacterium | reverse complement strand
TCAGATGGAGCAGTCCATGGTGGGGAAGGTCTTGTCCAGTTGAGCCATCCGCCCACCAAGTGTGGGGGAGCGCTCAACCAGATAGACCCTTATCCGGGCACGGGCTAAATCAAGCGCCGCTTGAATGCCGGATATTCCCCCTCCTAAGACTAAGACACCTTTCTCTTCATACTTAGGCTTGGGTTCGGGCTTTTTCTTCTGCCTTTTCTTTTGATTCTTGGAAGTAGGCATAACCATTATTAAAAGCCGTTAGATTCAGCTTTTGGGTTCCTTCAGGAACCGAGGCTTCTATGGATTTTCGCATCGCTTCTTCGGAAATGAGCTCCGTGGCTGCGGTGAAGAAGCCCAACATTACCACATTGAGCACCAGCCGGCGACCCAATTCCTCGGCTATGCGGGTAGCGGGGCAGGTGTATAGGGTCTGGGTATCTTTAATCTTTCCCGGGTGGACTATGTCCTCTTCAACGATGATTATTGCATCGTCGGTGACGCCGGGATAGTGTTTTGTATAGCCCTCAGGTGACATGACGATCAGAATATTGGGGGAGGTAACATAAGGGTAGTAGATAGGGTCGGGGGAGATAATCATGGAGATGGAGCAGGCACTTCCTCGGGCTTCAGGTCCGAAGCTCTGGGTCATGGTGGCGTTCTTATCATCGTAGATGGTTACCGCCCGACCGATTATGTAGCCGGAGAGCACCACCCCCTGACCGCCGTAGCCGGTTACCCGAATCTCTACTTGACCCTTAATCATGTCCCACTAACTCCCTAGTGTGTGAACTGCGAACGCTTAGATACTTGTCCCCCAACTTCTCCTTATAACCGTCTTCCAGGCAGTCTAGGAAGGTTGGTTTCTCTATGTCCACAAACTTACCCAGGGTGATATTCTCCTGGAAGTTTATATCCACATCCTCCGGGTGCACATCGTGGTCAATTTCGCACATGTCGTGGTAGTAGTTCATCAAATCCAGTCCGGTGCCCAGCTTGTTTCTGCGGGCGTAGAGGGTTGAACAGGGGGTAATCACCTCAACGAAGGAGAACCCCTTTTTACGCAGAGCTTCCTGCAGGGACTTGGTGAGGCGGCGGATGTGTAGGGCTGACCAGCGCGCCACATAGACCGCTCCGCAGGAGGTCGCCAGATGGGGCAGGTTAAAGGGGTGCTCATAGTTGCCGTAGGGGGTGGTGGAGGTATTTGCGGTCAGTGGAGTGGTGGGAGCGCATTGCCCCCCGGTCATGCCGTAGATGAAGTTGTTGATGCAGATGACGGTGATGTCTATATTTCTGCGGGCGGCGTGGATGAAGTGATTCCCCCCGATGGCTATAAGGTCGCCGTCCCCGGAGAAGACCACCACCTTGAGCTCCGGGTTCGCCAGATGCAAACCGGTGGCAAAGGGTATAGCTCTACCGTGGGTGGTGTGGAAGGAGTCCAGTTTCATGTAGCCCGCCACCCGACCGGTGCATCCTATTCCCGAGACCACAGCTACTTTGTCTAAATCGTAATTCTCTTTATCCAGTGCGGCAGCAAAACATTTGACCGTGGTTCCTATGCCACATGTAGGACACCAGATGTGGGGCATCCTATCCATGCGCAGAAAACCGGTCATGGGATGGATGTCTTCGGTGGTGGTTACCCGCTCCGCTTGGGGTGTTTTTGTGGTGGACTTTGAGCTCATTTTACCGCCTCCATAATCGCTTCAAGAATTACCTCCGGGTCGTGTACTCCCCCTCCTGCGTGGGGGACGGAGATTACATCACATTTGCCCGCAACCACCCGCTCCACCTCCCGTGAGATCTGACCCATGTTGATCTCGGGAACGATAAATGCTTTTATCTTATCCGCCAGCTTGGCGATTTCCTTTTCAGGGAAAGGCCAGATGGTTATCAGGCGGACCCGACCTACCTTTACGCCTTTTTTTCGTGCCTTTTCTATGGAGAGGGTTGATACCCTGGCGGAGATACCGTAGGAGAGGAGTATTACCTCGGCGCCGTCAATCTTCTCCTTCCTAATGATGGTAATATCATCAACACGATTATTAATTTTATCCATCAGCCGGCGAACCAATTTGCCCTGACATTCGACGGACATATCCGGGTAGCCCCGCTCATCGTGGGTCAAGCCGGTGGTGTGGAAGCGATAGCCCATACCGGCGTCAGCCATATCAGGAATCAGGTCTTTGCCGGTCTCGTAAGGCAGGTAATCGCCGGGGGGTTTATCGGTAAGGCGGCGGGGTTCAATCTCTATCTCCTCCGCCGGAGGTATGACCACCTTCTCGGTCATGTGCCCTATGCACTCGTCAAGCATAAACAGCACCGGAACCCGATATTTCTCGGAGAAATTGAAGGCGGTTATGGTCAAATCAAACGATTCCTGTGGTGATTGGGGGGCAAGGGCGATTATGGCATAGTCTCCGTGGGAGCCCCAGCGAGCTTGCATCATATCCTGCTGTCCCACCATGGTGGGCAGGCCGGTGGAGGGACCTCCCCGTTGGACGTTGGCTATCACACAAGGCACCTCCATCATCACCCCCAAGCCTATGTTTTCCATCATAAGGGAGAAGCCGGGACCGGAGGTTACGGTCATGGACTTGCGTCCCCCCCAGGAGGCGCCCAGGATGGCAGCCATGCTTGCCAGCTCGTCCTCCATTTGTATGAATGTCCCCCCGACGAAAGGAAAGCGAGAGGCGATGCGCTCGGCTGCTTCCGTTGATGGGGTGATGGGATAGCCGGCGAAGAAACGGCAACCTGCGGCGATGGCTCCCTCAGCGCAGGCGTGGTCGCCGTCAATGTAGTGGGCGCCGGTAAGCACTCCTTTGGGGTCAGCCTTCACCTATTTCCCCTCCTTGGACTTTTTCTTAGCGCCGGCTTTCTTATTCTCGTCGCCTTTTTCATTGGTGCTGACGCAGTAGATGGCAAACTCGGGACAGATCATCTCGCAGAGTCCGCAGTTGACGCAGTCGTCCGGGCGAACCGCGGTGGGGTAGTGATAGCCTTTGACATTGAATTCTTTTGACATCTCCAGGACATCCTTGGGGCAGTATTGGACGCAGAACTCACAACCCTTACAGCGGTCGTTGATGATGTGTAGTTCGCCGTGGGGTATGGTCATCTTGTCAATGTCAAAAGGAGTCCGCCAGAATCTCATATCTCTACCTCACAGATTTTTCCCTTCTCTGTTAAAAAATCCTAGATTCTTAAACCGTCGCTTTGGCGCAATACCAGCACAAAAAAATAGCAAGCTGTAAAGATTCACAGCCCTATCCTTAACAAATATCTTCCTGGCTTAATTCCCCGCCAGACCTCGGCAATCTAGGAATATGTTTTCTATGGTTCTACCCATAAAAATATATCATATTCTCGCTGGATGTAAAGAGAAAAAGAGATAAAATTCACAAATTTCTCGGGTGAAGCCCTCACTCTTCTCCGAAAGGTCTACCTGCACAGTTTGAGCCTACCCCCAGAAAAATATCCAGTGATTCTAACATCTCTTTCCCACCTGTAAAGCTAAATCGGAAAAATCGTTACCGGAATGAAAAAGCCCTCCCCGAAGGGGAAGGGCTTGGTCGGTTTAGTCGGGGAAGGCTATTTGAATATAGCTTTAACATGACCCAGTGAAGCGGGTTGGACTACATCGGGGTCGGTGTTTACAAAGTCAAGATGACCTTCCTCCTCGCCTATGACGATGTAACCTGCTCCGGGGGTTATTTGGTTGGTCTCAAAGTAGCGAACTTCTGTGGTTCCTGAGGGGGAATAGGAGATGGCGAAGTTGCGTATCAACATACCGGAGCCGTCGGCGGCGGTTATCGTGAAGGAGGCTACGGTGGTGCTGTTCAACCTTAGGTCCAGGTCTACATATCCGGAGTAGCTTAGGTTGTTATATAGGATAGGCAGATAGATAGTGACCTGGGTTAAATCGGAGTATCCCAGGTTCCTATCGCCATAGATGGTATCGCCATAGTTCCACCAGTTGGGATAATCAGAAAGCTCCCAGGTGTCAGAGGATAGAGGGAAGTCCACAGAGAATGTTCCCGCCGATACCGTCGTTACAGATACAGCCATTACCAGCAACGTTAAAGACCACCAGCTTTTCATCTTTCAAACTCCTTTCCATCCAATTTTTTTTATTGTGGGGAAAATTTACATTTTGATTTTAACAAATAAGGACAGCGTTGTCAATAAAGAAATTATACTACTCAGCGAGAATGGTTTATAGCAGGAAAAAGCCCTCCCCACGAGGAGAGGGCTTGGTTTTGTAATTATCAAATCTTGCTTGAACATCGCCTTCATATGACCCAGAGGGACCGACTTATCCCGGATGCCTTCAAGCGGTCATCTCATTTTGGGCAGTTTCGCCCTGCCTCGGACCCGCACTACCGTGGTTCCGGCGATCTTGTCGTGCATGGTCAAACCTTCAGCATCCCACAGCACCTGCCAGTAGCCCAGGGTGGAGAAAAGCGCCGAGGCGGCATAACCATGAGTTCGTTCAAAGGACTGATACCACCCTAGATGTTTCTTGCCCTTCAGGTCTATCACCTTAAGCCCGAAGATAAGCTTACCGATGGTTCGTCCTCCAAATCGGAAGAGTAAGACGAAATAGAGATAGCCCACGATGAACTCCTGTAGTAGGGAGAATCTTCCCTCCTCCAGGGAGATAATCTCTCGTTTTTCTCGCCCCGCTTCCAACTCCTCATAATAGGCATATTCCAGTTCGTGCATTTCCATCTCCCGGGCTTTCTCATATTCCTGCGGGGACAGTTGTTCCTCAAGGATGGTCAGGTAGGTGAGGTGAGTTCCTTCTGATGTGCCCTCCTCTGTCTCCTCACCGGGCTTGCCGACGGAGAAGGTCACTATTACGGACTTGTCCTCTTTTTTGGCATGGATTATCCTTGAAAATATCCCCGGCTCCCCGCCCATCCAACCGATAATTTCAGAACCTCCCGCATAAATCACAAACGAAATGATGAGTATCATTATCATATCAGAGCCCAGGGCAAAGCCCCGCCGAATAAGTCCCGCCTGGTCCGGGTGGGCTTTCCTGCGTTTCAAGAACTTTCTTTTAGGGGAGTTCATCGTTGTTGCTCCGAAAATATTAAAGTTACGGTGAACCTGGTTATCTTAAGACCGTTGTATGGGGCGGTCAAGGGAAATGAGCAAAATTATCCGTGTAAAGGGAGAATAGAGAAAGGGCAGGGTTGAAATTCCCCGCCCTTTTCCGGGTTTGCAGCCTATTAAAGTGCCATTGGCTTTATTTTGCCCACACTGGCTGGTTTTATGTTTGATTTAAAGTGGTGTCTTGGTCTAACTTTCCACAGGATCAGGGAGTCCAGGAGCGCACAAGGACCTCCCCGGTGTCGGCATTTAGAAGGACCCAAGCCAAGGGCGGTCCATAAACATACTTAGTATACGCTGTGATTAACGCAGAATTGGGGCAATTGTCATCGTCAGTGGCTTGCAGGGTTATAGTGAACATATAATCCCCTGCGCCGAGGTGACCTATTAACTCGTTGGTGGCGATACCCATCAAGAACTCAACATCTTCATCGGTGTAAGCCGGGAGTTCGTGCAAGTTAAGGTCGTCGCCCAATCCTTGCTCAAATTCAGTGTGGGTTCCGTCGTAGTAAATGGTTACTATATAATCCAGGTTTCCGTTGTTGTTGTATCTGAAATGCCAGAAATGCAGGACGGAGTCACCGGGCGGGAGCAGGAGCCCCTCTTCGTCAACCCAGGAGCCGGTAATGTGCCAGTTGTAAGCGTCCGGGTTCCAGGCATCGGCGATGGGGTCGGCTATGGAACGGGCTTTCTCCAGACTGCGGACCTTTCCGCCACCGTTACCGTCTTCGTCGCACCCGCTATCGCACAGAACAAGAGCCAGTCCAGAAATTAACGCAACAGCGATTGTAAGGTGCAGTCCTTTTTTCATTAATGTGCCTCCTTAACCGGTAAATGATTTTTGGTAGGATAGTGGGATATGAACATATTCAACAGACTATACACTTTGTATCATTATTCCAAGTCGTTACTCACAAAAATTCTTAAATCACTGTGGACAATTTTATCTTACAATTATCGGAGGGGACTGTCAAGAGAAATTGGCGAAGTCTTTAATTGTGTGAAGAATACAACAAGGGCGGGGTAAAGATACCCCGCCCTATATTGAGTGCTCTGCTACTTAGTGGAAGATTGCCTTAATGTCGCCCAGACTGGCGGGCTGGACGGCGGTGTAATTAAAATCTATGCCCAGTTCACTGATCCAGTCAACGCCACCAACGGCATAACTCCAGAAGAAGGTTCCGCGCTCCTGGGAATAGGTCAATCCACGGGATTGAGAGGCTATAAGGGGACAGTTGGCGTTGCCGAGGTAGGTTGTTGATGAGCCGTCAAACTCATAGAAGTAGAAGATAAGGTTACCATGGGTGGCTACCATAATCCCCAGATTGCTATTGTAGGGGAATACCGCCAGTCCGCTCATCTGAGTGGTGACTTCGTCGGTATAGAAAAACTCTGCACCGGAGCCGTCGGGGAAGAAGCGATATACCCCATCAGTCCAATAGGTTTCCCAGATGTAGGTGCCGTCAAAGTCCATCCCACTTCCTTTGTTATCCGAAGGATTGGAGTAGTCATCCCAGGAGGAGTAGTTGTTCCAGTGGATATCGTTTTGCGAATAGTCGTTCACATGGACGTAGTCGTTGTCGTCGTAACATACTCCGAAGGGATGGGGATTACCCGTGTAGCTCAGCTCCAAATCGTCTATGTAGGTTCCGTCTTCGGCGTCACAGGTATAGAGAAGATCGTCCAAGTTACTGGCGAATGTTATGGCAGTTTCGCCTTCAATGTAGTCCAGACCCTTTATTTCTTGGGCATAGGGGCAGGTGAAAGAGTTGAGAACGGTGATATCAATGTCCATACCATAGCCAAGCCCACAAAGGGGTGTTACTACAAGGATTGCTGTTAAAATCAATCTCATTGCTGAAATTCCTTTCTTTAGGTTAGTGATTAATCATGCGGAAAACTCAATTGTGTGATTTACCGTTAAAAATGTGTGTGCCGAAAGGAACATGGATTCGGCACATCTCATCCTCATAGCTGAAACTCCTTTCTTCAGGTTAGTGATTTAGCATCATGTGATTTACCGTTAAAAAAGTGTGTGCCGAAAGGAATATGGATTCGGCACATCTCATCTATAATCCTTCACATTGTTAACTGTTGCAGTTAACATTAATTCATTTATTATAACACATTCACAGCATATGTCAAGAAATCAAAAGGGTTTTTTTGCGACAATAAGCAAGATTTTTACTTGTGGGATAATTGAAAATCCAAACAGTTAACACTAGCAAATAGTTCCTGTGTCAAGAAAATAAATACAAGGTTTTGGGGGTAATCGGCAAGGTTTTTACTTGAAGGAAGAATGTAGAAAAAGGGCGGGGTAAAGATACCCCGCCCTATATTGAGTGCTCTGCTACCTAGTGGAAGATTGCCTTAATGTTGCCCAAACTGGCGGGCTGAACGGCGTTGGAAGTAAAGGTGATCTCCAGTTCGCTGATTTTGTAGCCGCCGCTATTGTAACTCCAGAAGAATGTGTCCCTGTCGTCGGAATAGGTCAGTCCATAGACCGCCAAAATGTTATATCCCCAAGACTTAGTGGTTAATTACGGGAAAGTCCTGAGAAAATTCTACCGCAAGCAAGAGTTTTGGCATAAATAATCCCCTCCCCCCATCTTTCCCTTGAAAGATGGGGGCTTTTTAGATATATTCTTAAAAATAATCATCTCTTGGACAGTTTTTCAGTAAAGGACAGCAAGAATGGTCGTAAGGAAGCGTTCCTTCCTCAATCCCTTAAGGCGTCTCCTTCAGGTTTTCCTGGGGTGGATAGCCTTGAACTCCTTCATCCCCGTCTTCTGGACCAAGAAGATGTATTCCGGGGCTCTCAATCAATACTGCGCCCCGGTGCTCAACTGTTACGGCTGTCCCTCCTCGGTCATGGCTTGCCCCATCGGCGCCATCCAGCACATCCTGCTCATCACCCGACCGGTCAATTTCCCCCCGGCAGCCACCTTATGGGATAAGCTCTCCACCTATTTGCAGGCTCTGGTCACCACCCTCACCTCCTGGCCGATGGCTTTGACCGCAGTGGTGGGGCTTTCCGTGGGCAGGATGTTCTGCGGTTGGGTCTGCCCCTTCGGATTCTTGCAGGATTTGCTATACAAGGTTAAAACCCCCAAGGTGATCATGCACCCCAGCCTGAGCTATGGGCGCTATATCGTCCTTATCATTCTGGTGCTGGTAATCCCCTTCTTTCTACAACTGCCCTGGTTCTGCAAGCTCTGCCCCCAGGGCACCCTGCAGGCGGGACTACCCTGGATTCTGTGGAATCCGGGCCATCCGTTGACCGGCGACCCCATGTTCACCACCGTCTATTGGTTCTTCTGGGTAAAGGTGGCTATGCTGGTCATCTTCGCGGGGCTGTTTATCTTCATCAAGCGCCCCTTCTGTCGGGCAATATGCCCGCTGGGGGCGATACTTGGTATCTTCAATCGGGTTAGCGTCTTCCGCATGGGGGTGGCGCCGAAGGCTCTGCGCTCCTGCATCCATTGCAGAACCTGTAAAAGCATCTGTCCGGTAGATATCTCTTTGTACGATGACCCCAACAGTCCGGACTGCATCCGCTGTCTGTTGTGCACCACCTGTCCCAGCATAAAGATTTCCTGGCTGGGCGGGGGCAGGAGATTGGCTACATTGCCTAAAGCTTATGAAAGGGAAGAGGTGAGTTGAGCGTAAATGAGGTCCAATTTCTATAAAGTTTTGTCCTTCCACCGCAAAAAAGGAGTGATGGAATTGAGGAGACTTGCCTGCTTGCTCTTTGCACTGGTGATTCTCGTATCCCCGGCGTTAGCCAGTCGGGATTTGACCATAGTCTATATCAACGACACCCACGGTTATGTGGAGACCTTCACCGACTTTGAGGGTAACTCGCTGGGCGGGTTTGCCCGCATCGCCACCGTGGTAACCGAGCTTATGGAGGAGCATGAGAATGTGCTCTTCCTGCACGCCGGGGACCTGCTGACCGGACCGCCGATGAGCAGAGCCTTTCACGGTAAGGTGGATGTGGAGTGCCTCAGTGTTATGGGCTTGGACGGCTGCACCCTGGGCAACCACGAATTTGACTTCGGCCAGGAGAACCTCAGAGAGCTAATCGCCCTGGCTGAATTTCCCTTCTTCTCCGCCAATGTATATATACCGGAGGAGGAGCACACCTTCACCGAGGAGTGGTTCATAACCCCGCAGTTGGCGGACTTTGACCTGCCTGTGGTCGTCTATGGACTGACCACCGAGGAGACACCGGAGGCTACCCATCCCCACAATGTGGAGGGGCTGGAGTTCCTCTCCCCGACCGCCGTCTCCTGCAAGCTGTTGGAGTATTGGGAGGAGGAATATCCGGTGGTCATCGCCTTGGCCCATATGGGACGGTCGGTGGACGGTCAACTTGCTCTGGAGGTGGGGGAGATAGACCTGATCGTCGGCGGCCACTCCCACGACGCCATATTTGAGCCGGACAAATTTGGTGATTGCCCGGTCGTCTCCGCCGGATGCCATGGACACTATGTGGGGGTGATAGAGCTAACCTTTGATCAGGAGGGAAGGATTGAGGAATACGATAATGAGCTTATCTCCATAGACGACGGCGTGGCTGAGGATGCGGTGGTGGCGGCTATAATCAAAGGTTATTCCGACCAGATCGCCGAATACAACGCCACCGTGGTGGGCAACTCCGAGGTGGAGTTTGACGGCATACGGGAGCATGTGCGCAGTAGGGAGACCAACCTCGGCGACCTGGCTGCGGACATAATGCGCATAAAAACGGGCACCAATGTGGCTTTCATAAACGGCGGAGCCATCCGGGACAGCCTCCCCGCAGGTCCCATCACCATAGGCGACCTGCTCAAAGCCTTCCCCTTTGAAAACTACATCGTTACTATGGAGCTTTACGGCGAGCAGATTGTGGAGGCTCTCTCCACCAGTCTGACCGTCAACATGGGCGAAGGGGGATTCTTGCAGATGAGCGGTCTTACGGTGGTCGCCGACTCCGGGGGGAATATCCGGGGCGTGACCGTAGGTGGGGAGCCGTTGGATGAAGCCGCCCTCTATAGCGTGGCTGTGCCGGACTTTTTAGCCGCCGGCGGGGACGGCTACACCGTCTTCACTCAGGGGTTGGATTGGGTGGATACCGGCTACCTGGTCAACGACTATTTCATTGAGTATATGCAGGAGGTCGGTCAATTGACCGAGCCGGAGGGGGATAGGATAATTATAGAGTAGCTCAACTGGAAAATCGCATGACAACCATTTTGGAGGTGCGCCATTCAAACAAATGACTCCCATCCCCCGGCGGTCGGAAAACTGCTCTCCCATCCTGCTCTGCAGGAGCTGATAGAGGGGTGGGGGAAGCCCTTGGTCGCCTCCGCTTGCAGGCGGGTGATAGAGCGAGCCCGCGCCGGCGAGGAGATCGCCGACTACCCGAACGCGGTCGCTGAGCTTCTCTCCACCCTCTTCGCAGAGCACTCTCCAATCAACGCCACCGGCGACCCTCTCCACTACGCCCTCCCCCATTATCCCCCTTTGCCCCCCCAGCCGCTTTCGGGACTCAAAGAGGTCTCGTCCCTGTCCACTGACGGCGACAGGGGATTTTCCCTGGCAACATCCGCCCTGGGAATGGAGCGCTGCGCCCTGGCCGGGAGCCTACCCTCAGCATTGGGGGTCGCCGCCTGGCTGATCGGGGAGCGAGACTACAATGCTATGGTCATCGCCCGGCGGGAGGTGCTTCATCTACGGGCGGGAAACATCGCCGACCTGTGCCGGGCGCTCAGGCTGGAACTGGTGGAGGTGGGCACCTCCAACAAGACCAGAGCCGATGACTATGCCCAAATATTGAAGCAGCAGGCGGGGCGGTGCGCACTCCTTGAGGTGCGCTCCCCTCAGGTGGCTGTTGCCGGCTTCACCGCCCAGCCATCCAGTGCGGAGATGTCCGCCATAGCCGGCGAGCATGATTGCCCACGCATCCTGATACTGGACGGCGCCCTCCCCTTCGCCCCACAAGAGACGCCCTTCCGCCCGGACCTGCTCATAGACCGAGCCCTCGCCGACGGCTATGACCTGATTCTGGTCAGCGGATTAGGTCTGCTGGGGCTTTCCGGGGGAGCTCTGGTCATCGGGCAGGGTGAGTGGGGCGAAGCCCTGGACGAGCTTCGCCGGGCTCGCGGGGGCGGGGTGTGGCTGGCTGACCCCGGGCAATGTGCTTTGACCTCCGCTCGGCTTGCCAACTACTCCCTGCGGGATTGGGAAAGGGCTCATCCCGTCCTTAGCCCCCTCTATCAGGCGGAATCAACGGTAAGACGGAGGGCTTTCCAACTGGCTGGAGCCTTAAAGCCGGTTTTCGGCAAGCTAAGACCCAAAGAGCGAGAGGGCTTCTGTCTGGGCGAGATGCGAACGGGTTCTGCTTTGGAGATAGAGATCAGCGAAAGGACGGCTGAACGGCTTCATGATGAGGGCGTATATTATCTTCGTGGAGGAGGGAAAGCCCTCTTCTTCGCCCGCACCCTTCAAAAAGGGCAGGTGGGGGAGCTGGCAAAGATTCTGGTGCAGGGGGAGTGAGAGGGGAGATATAGATATTATTAATTTATTCTATTTTTTCTGTGTTGAAATCGGCAGCTCCATAACCACCACCTGCTCCCCCCGATATTCCGTCCGTTCAATGACCTTCCAGCCCATTCTGGCGTAGAGGCTTTCCCTGTCCGGGGTAAACAGATATAGGGTCTCCATTCCCTGTCCCCGGGCTTCATCCACCACGCGCTGGACCAGAGCGCTTCCCACCCCCCTGTCCCGAAACTCGGGGGACACATATACGCTCGCCAGCCAGGGCTGGAGGTCTTTTCGGGTGTCCATATCGTTATCAATGAGGCTTGCCGAGCCGAGCAGGGTCTCCCCCTCTAAGGCGACGAAGGCGGTGGGGACCTGCTCTTTTACCAGCAGTCTCTGCATGCGGGAGATGCGCGCCTCAACGGTGTCGCCGGGGTTAAGGTGCGCCCACTCCGCATGATGCCACTCAGCGAGCGTGGGGATTAGATGAGGGTGTTCTGCGAGGTAGGAGATGTGCATGGGGGGAGTTTAGCTTATGTGAAAGAAGAAGTCAATGTTGGATGTATTAAGAATTTACTTGTTATAAAGAATATAATGTTCAGATTTTAAGGACGAAAAGAAAAAAAGTAAGCGTGCCAAAAAAGGTTTGATTTTTAAACGTTATTGATATAAAATTTGGTGATTTTTAATAGAGATATTTTTGGAAGGGGGAATGCTGATGAGATTATTTGGTTTACATGAAGATCATGTTAAGACGTTGATTAAGGATACCATTGAAACTTATTCGGGACAGTGGCGAATAATCCATGAATCAATACAAAACTCTCATGATGCAATTCAACTTAGTGAAGATATTGATCAGGGGAAAATAACGATAGATTTATCTGTTGGTGAAAATAACGTTACTGTTATAGACAATGGGAAAGGTATACCGATTGAAGAATTTTCTACGATCTTTACTTTGGGAGGGACAGCCAAAAAGGATTTTCCCGATTTGAGAAAGATCCTCAAAGGAAGCCAGGGTGTGGGAATAAAAGCAACAGTTTTTACATCTGATTTTTTTGAAATTGAGACAAATTATTCAGAAGGAAGATGGTTAAAAAGAGTTGAAGATTGTTGGAATTTCCTTGATCCCAATTTTGATGATAATGTTGATGATCCAAACCTCGGTAGAACAAAAGCAAAAAATTCATGGACGAAGATAAGTTATAGGCTTCATGACTATAGCGTGAGGGATTTCCTTCAAGAAATAATAGTTGAACATTGCAATGATTTAGATATAGAAGGGTTAGAAGAAGAAGAAGATTTTCTAGAAGCAATTGAACTGTATTTCAGAACAAAAACTTATATAGGATGTGTTCAATCATTTCTAGGTATTGGTGAGAATCTTAAACCAATTGAAGTTGAAGTAAATGTCAAGTTTGATTTTCCAACTATAGATGCCCACCGTAGAAGTACAATTGAACATTGTCGTTTTTTGTCTGGAGATGCATATCATGGGAGAACAATAAGGCGTAATTTCCCTGCGATATATTCTGATTTTGCAGAAATTCACAACCAACTAAGAAGGTCATATAAGGTTGACAGATTATATACGCATTTTGTAGATTTGGTTGAGAATCCTCCTGACCCTAATCTAAAGAAAATTCTAATACAAAAGATTACACCTGATCAGGCTGAGATTCTTCTTTCAAGGATTAGACGTGACCAAAATACGGGAATAAATAGATTTTACGAAGTTCCTGAGAAACTTGTTCACCATAGAAGAATTCTTGAAAGGATAAATGGGATATATTTGGTAATTGGTCCCCGCATATACTTAAATCAATTTTTGCATCTTGCTCCAAAACAATTTATTTCAATTAATGGTTTACCTACTAATATTGGGTTGAATCCTCCAAGGGGAGCGGGCGAATTAGGCTATCTACTAAATATGCATTTTATTATGGATTTAGATACTACACTAGGTTATGGCAAGAGAAATATTCCTAGTGTTGTAAAAGGTCAGGCTGATAAATTTTTTGCTGATATATTTGGAGTACTACGTAGATTGGCAAAATTTATTGTTGGTGAAAGGGAAAGTACGGAACCTCCAAAGGGTTTATGGTTAAAGGAAGAAGAGTATAAACAATATATGGAGGCTGACAATAAATTTAAAGACATTGATATACCAATGAAACTGGCACCAAAGGAAGAGCAAGATGTAGTTTGCTTGTTTCATGAACTTGTAGGGGCTGGGTTACTAGAAGGTTACTTCCCCTTTCGCGAGAGTACTAATAGTACATATGATGCACTGTTTTACATCTCAGAAAGACCAGATCATATAATGCCATCCAGAATAAATTGGCCAGATCTTAAGATTGTAGAGTTTAAAACCTACCTTTCAGAAATTATAGAGGATTTTGTTGCTGGCAAAAAATCTCTACAAGATATAGATCTATTAGTAGTGTGGGATGATGATTATGATGAAGAATCAGAATATATTGTTTCATCTCTCGAGAGAAATGGTATTGATCCATTTCCAAGTGCCCAAAAACGTATTAGGTCTGGAACTCAAAATTGCCAAGTTTTGATATTAAAGGAATTCCTTTTTCCTGAAGGATGAACAGGATATAATTTCTTTAATTGCATAGTATATATTTGTAATGATTTTTTATTTGCTACATTAATGCAGCCCCCCCCCTCATTCCCCCTTCACAAACCCCCGCATTTATGCTAGAATAGCCCTCCAATCCCCCCAAAAGGGGACTAATCCAACAAATATCCAACTTTCATATATCCAAAGGAGCTATATATGCCTTTGTCCCAGATAGAGCAACTGAAGCAGACCGACCCGGAGGTGGCCCAAGCGATTCTGGGCGAGGTGGAGCGGGAGGCTTACAAGCTGGAGCTCATCGCCAGCGAGAACTTCGTCTCCCCGGCGGTGCTCGCCGCCCAGGGTTGTGTGATGACCAACAAATACGCCGAGGGCTACCCCAAACGGCGCTACTACGGCGGTTGCGATTTTGTGGATGCCGCCGAGGAGCTCGCCCGTCAGAGAGCTAAGGAGCTCTTCGGCGCCGACCACGCCAATGTCCAGCCCCATTCCGGCACCCAGGCTAACATGGGCGTCTATTTTGCGGTTCTGGAGATGGGGGATACCATACTTGGTATGAACCTCTCCCACGGCGGGCATCTCTCCCACGGTCATCCGGTCAACTTCTCCGGAAAATACTTCAACATCATTCAGTATGGGGTGGCGGAGGATACCGAGACCATAGACTACGATGCGCTGATGGAGCTCGCCAGGGAGGCAAAGCCCAAGCTGATCATCGCCGGGGCGAGCGCCTATCCCCGCACACTGGACTTCCCCAAGTTTCGGGAGGTCGCCGATGCGGTCGGCGCCTACCTGATGGTGGATATTGCCCACATCGCCGGATTGGTCGCGGTCGGACTCCACCCCAGCCCCATACCCCACGCCGAATTCGTCACCACCACCACCCATAAGACCCTGCGCGGTCCCCGGGGGGGGATGATACTTTGCAAGGAGGAGTTCGCCAAGCTGATTGATAAGACCATCTTCCCCGGCATCCAGGGGGGACCGCTGATGCACGTCATCGCCGCCAAGGCGGTCTGCTTCAAGGAGGCGCTGAAGCCGGAGTTTAAAGCCTATCAGAAGCAGATAGTCAAGAACGCCAAAGCTCTGGCAGACGCCCTGGAAAAGACCGGACTGAGGGTGGTCAGCGGGGGCACCGATACCCATCTTATGTTGGTTGACCTTCGTCCCAAGGGGTTGACCGGCAAGGTGGCGGAGAAGGCTTTGGAGGATGCGGGGATAACTGTGAACAAGAACACCATCCCCTTTGACCCGGAGACGCCTTTCGTTACCAGCGGTATCCGCATCGGCACCCCGGCGGTTACCACCCGGGGGATGAAGGAGGCGGAGATGGAGGTCATCGCCGGCTTTATCGGTGAGGTGTTGGACGATGTGGAGAACAGTACGCTTCAGGAGAGGGTGCGGGGGGATGTGGAGAAGCTCTGCCGCAAGTTCCCGCTATATGAGGGACTGTTGGAGCAGTTGGCGGTGAAATAGGAGATAGGCTACTCTTGAAAGATAAAACCCCGGGGGGAGTCCCGGGGTTTTTATTTTTTCAGGGAATTATTTTGTGGCGGAGATTTCAGATTCCCCCCATAATCACATCTTAATCTATCTTCTCTACTTGACCTTGAGCAGCGCCACCCCGTCCTCGGCGCCGTAATATTCCACCACCAAAAGCCCGTCCTCATACCAGGCTAGCCGGCAGTCGTCGGTCCTGTCACGGATGAGCAGTATTTTGCTCCAGCGCAGAAATCCCCCCCACTCCTTTCGTGCTTCCACCCGCAGGGCATGGGCGGCGGTGGCTCCGGCGTCTATGCGCAAGCCTATCGCATAGAGGTCGCCTTTGGGGGAGTCCGCCCTGGTTATCTCCTCCTCGGCGACGAGCAGGTGGCGGGCGGTGTGGAAGAGGGCGTGGAGGACCCCCACCGAAAGCAGGAGGATGACCGCAATGAGCGCCAGGCGGCGCACCAGATTGGTCCCTATAGCCCGTGCGGTGATGATGGAGGTGACCGCCAGGGCGATGAATGAGACATAGACGGCGATGTTGCCCCAGTTGGCGATGAAGGAGAAGCCAAGGGTGCGCATAGTCCCGATGAACAGCATCAGCAGGAGGCAGACGGCGAAGATGATTGGTCGTGTGAGGGGTTTTCCGCTTTTTTCTCGGTTGGGCATGGACAGGTCTATCTATTGGAGCTAGGTGCCTTTCTATTTTTCCTTTTCTCCCTTATGTCTTGTGCCATCTCTGGGGGAATATGGATAGGAAGCTCCAAGCGACGACAATGTGAGAGAAAAAGCCGACCAGGACCAGAGCCTCGAAGGGGCGATTGAGAAGCGCCCCCACGAACAAGGCGAATAGTCGCACATCCCTCTTGCCTAACAAATTCAGCACACCGCCGGGGTGCTTGTGCTGATAGCGGAGGGCGTATTCTTTCTTGGTGTAGCTGGATAGAAGGAAACCGGTCAAAGCCATGACGCCGGCCAACCAGACGAGAGGATGTGGGTGGGTCAGCCAGTACCCATAGGAGATCCCCACCGCCACAGCCACATCCGCGTAGCGGTCCAGGACGGTATCCAGCCAAGCCCCAAAACGGCTGCTCCGAAACTTAAGTCGGGCGATCTCGCCGTCGCAGCCGTCCACGACTGAGGACAACTGGGTTAGTAGCCCGGCCAGCAGGGTCCATATATACTCCCCCAGGCTGAACAGGAAGGCGCCTGAGAGGCATAAAAGAAAGCTCAGGAAGGTGATGGCGTTGGGGGTGAGGGGCGTGTGGGCCAGGAGCATGGAGACCCTGCGGGAGAGCGGACGGTTTATGTATCGGGAGACGTAGCCGTCGTCGCTCGGTTTGGAGAGTTCGGCTAAAAGGTAACTTTTTGCCAGGGAGAGACTTTCGGGTGTGTCCACATCAAGCCAGATTCGGTTGCCTATCTCCACCGCTCGGATCTTGTTATCCCCGACCAACCTCCCAACCCCAGCGGAGAGGGACCCATCTCCGTCAAATCTTGCCTTCTCCAGGGCTTGGAACATAAATGGCTGGCAGAGGAAGAGGCCTGTATCCACGGCGTCGAAAGGAGTGAGCCCTTTACCGATAGCGGTGATGGCTTGGCCATTGAGCCTAACCTTGGTGGCTTCTTTTAGGTCGAAGATTCTGTCAGTGCGCCGGTCCACCGCCAGAAGGCAGACGTTTGCTCTATCCTTGGCGTCCATGAGACAGCGAAGGATATCGGGATCGAAGAGATCGTCACACATCACCAGCAGGAACGGACCGGTGAGATAGGGGGAGACGGCCAACGCGGAGGTGCCGTTTCCTTCCCTCCAATTGGGATTATGCACCACCTGAATTGAGATGCCCAACCGTCGCTCCAGCTTCTTGATTTGGGGTATGAACTCCTTCTCATAGCAGCCGGTCACCACATAGAACTCCTGAACACCGACCTGGTGACAGGAGAGGACAGCCCGCTCCAGAAGGGTCAACCCCAGAAGCGTTGTGAGCGGCTTGGGGATTCCGTGGTTCCCTTTCTGTAGACGGTTGCCCTCGCCTGCGGCAAGAATTACCGCCGGCAATGCATCGTCGGGCTTGGAATGAGACTTGGCGTTATCGTTCATGTGTATCTGGTGAGTTCAACTGTTGCACCAAGGTTGTGTGCAGTTCTAGCGTGGCGGCTGCCAATATAGAATAGCGTTCCTTGAGGTCCTTGATTTTGGGAAGTGGTTTGCCCTCAGGGTCGGTTATTATGCCTCCTGCCTCGGTGAGGATCAGGGATGGTGCAAGGAGATTCTCCGGCGTGAGGCGCCCGCGCAAATCCAGGTGGGCGTCGAGAGCGCCATATGCGACCATGACCAGTGTCCGCGTGGCGCAACCCAAGGCGCGAACGCCGCCGGCACGCGAAAGCAATCGGCTGAGGGTCTCATCCATTTTAAAGTGATTCAGTTCGCAACTGATCATAGCCTTCTCAAGTCGGGTAACCTGCCGGGTGCGGATGGTATTGCCATGATTAAATGCCCCACGCCCCCGCTCGGCAAGCCAGATATTGCCACTGAAAAGGTCGCCCACCAGGGCGAGCTGAACCGTATCGGTGGTAATGGGAAGGTTCGCTGGAACCAGAGCCACTGCCATACCTGAGGGAGCGATTCCACGGCTGAAATTGTCGGAGCCGTCCACTGGGTCCAGCACCATGGTGAACTCCGGCTTTCCAGCACCGAATTGCCGAGGCTCGCCCTCCTCGGACAACAGCCTAACCGGGCAGGGGAAGCGGTCCTGCAGGTAGGAACAGACCGTCTGATCGGCTACTAGGTCGAACCATTTGACCTGATCCCCTTTGGCGTTGAGCCTAGACTCGTTCCACCGTTCCCCATGCCCGCTGGTAACCGCGCTTACCACCTCGCCGAAAATAGCCTTAAGATGGGCAAGAATCGTGTCCTGTCCGTGCAATCTCCCCTCCTGAAAGGATAATCCGGCACTGCCGAAGGCAGCCCAAACTGTAAAGCTCTATATTATAGCACAAATACTTAAAAATTCAAAATGAATTTTTTTTCAATGAAAGAATGTGTAGACCTGAGCCCTCAAAAGCAGTCAATTTATATTCACACGGTTCTCTTTATGCCTCCCTCCCTTGACAACCCCTTCACCCTATCTTACACTCACCCCATGTCCTCAAAGCCACAGAAGCGCCCCACCTGGCAGCGCTATTTTCTGGACATCGCCCGGTTGGTCTCTCGCCGCTCAACCTGCCTGCGGCGACAGGTGGGGGCGGTGCTGGTCAAAAACAAGCGCATCCTGGCAACCGGCTACAACGGCGTCCCCTCCGGGCTTCCGCACTGCGCCGAGGTTGGTTGTCTGAGGGAGGTTTTGGGGGTCGCCCAGGGAAGCAAACACGAGCTATGCCGGGGTTTGCACGCCGAGCAGAATGCCATCATCCAGTCAGCTATTCACGGCGTCTCCGTTGAGGGGGCGGAGCTTTACTCCACCCACCATCCCTGCGTGGTCTGCGCCAAGATGCTGATAAACGCCCGCATCTCCCGCATATATCTGGCGGAGGACTACCCCGACCGCCTGGCAAAAGACCTGCTCGGTCAAGCGGGAGTGGAGATATTGGTAATATCCGGTGAGGAGGATTGAACATTAAGAGCTGAATCCTTGACAAAATGAAAACCCCTGCGGAAACCCGCAGGGTTTTTTTTCTTTACTATTTACTGCCTCACCAGCCGCCGTAACCCCAATCGGGGGTGACCTCGTTGCCCTCGGAGTCATAGTAGTGTTCGTCCAGATAGTAGCCCTCTTCGTCGTAGGAGTAGGTAGCCCGGGCGTAGCCCCAATTACTTTCCACCGGTTCGCCGTCCAAACCGAAGTATGCCTCCTCAATTAAATAGCCGTTGGTGTCGTAATCGTAGGTAACTTTGGCATAGCCGTCAACGGAGAGGGTGGGGTTGCCCAAAACATCAAAGTAAGCCTCTTCAACCTGATAACCGAAGAGGTCGTATTTGTAGGTAGCGCGGGCATAGCCGATCTCTTCGGGAGCGAAGGGGTTTCCCTCGGAGTCGTAGTAAGCTTCCTCTCTCATGTTTCCCTCGGAGTCGTAGTCCCGGGCGGTTTTGTGGCATTTTGGCCAACCGGCGAGCACCGGCTCACCGTCGGTTCCGTAGTAAGCCATTGAGATGGGATAACCCAGGGGATTATACTCGTAGTAACACTGGGCGTAGCCGTCGCTGCTGAGGACCAGCTCACCGTCCAGGCCGAAATACTCCTCCAGGACCACATTGCCGTAGGAATCATATTCCAGGCGGGCGCTGGCAAAACCCCAGGTGTTTAAGGAGGGATTGCCCTGCTCATCCAGGAACTCCGCCGACAGGGGCATCCCGTCGTCGGTGTAGGTATATATCACTTGGGCGTAGCCCTCTTCTTCGCTAATCATCAGTTTTTTGTTGGTGCCGTAGTAGCTGATTTTTGTCGGATTTCCCCAGTCGTCGCATTCGGACTTGTACATAGCATAACCGTAAGGTCCCACCATCAGCTTGTCGTTGGTGTCGTAGTAGGCTTCCTCCAGCAGATAGCCATCGTCGTCATACTTGTATTTTGCCTTGGCGTAGCCATAGTAGTACATTACCAACTTCTTGTCGGCGCCGTAGTAAGCCTCCTCCGTCAGATAGCCGTTTTTGTCGTATTTCCACTTGGCTAGTGCGTATTCGTCGTAGCCTACTACCAGCTTACCGTCGGCGTCGTAGTAAGCCTCCTCGGTCTGGTTGCCCATCTTGTCGTATTTGTTCTCCTGTTTGGCGTAGCCGTAGTAGCCTTCGGTCAACTTGCCTTCGGCGTTGTAGTAACAGTCCTTGAGCAGGAATCCATCGTCGTTATACTCCCGAACATTGCGGGCGTAGCCGTAGTAGCCGTCTATCAACTTGCCGTCTTCGCCGTAGTAGGCTTCCTCCAGCAGGTTGTCGTTCTGGTCGTAGTCCCAGATGATGCGGGCGTAGCCGGCATAGTCGGCGGTGAGGTCGCCCTCTGCGTCGTAATAGGACTCCTCTATCGTGTATCCGGCGGAGTTGTATTTGTTCTTGAGCATAGCGAAGCCCCATCCCCCGTCCACCAGCTCACCGCCGAGCCCGTGATAGGATTCCTGCAGGAGATTTCCTGAAGGGTCGTATTTATAGCTCTCCTTGTGGTAGCCGTCGATGGTAAGGATAGGCTCTGCATCTGCGCCCCAGTAGGCTCGCTCGGTGACGTTGCCGAAAGAGTCGTATTCGGCGGTGTATCTGGCATAGCCCCAGTCGCAGACCACCAGGTTGCCTTCGGTATCGTAGAAGTTGACCTCCACTTCCAGGTCGTCCTCAAATATGCCCTCCCCTTTGTGGTAGCCGTCGGGACCCGTTATAGGCTCGTCAGCAATGCCATAGAAAATGTCCACCATTAGACTGCCCCACTGATCGTACTCGTAGACCACTTTTGCGTAACCGAAGGCGCTGATAACCGGATTGCCCTGGGCGTCAAAGTAAGCAGTCTCGGTGTTGTATCCGTATTCGTCATATTTCATCTCTGAGTGGGCATAACCGTCGTAATTCAGGGCAAGCTGACCGCTGGAATCGTAGTAGTCCTCGGTAATCTGATTGCCCGCTTCATCGCAACCATACTCGGCTCGGGCGTAGCCGTAGTAGGTGTCCACCAGGTCACCGTCCACGCCGAGAAATGATTCCGAGGTCATGTTGTAACCCTCGTATTCATAGACCGCCCTGGCGTAGCCATCGGGGCTTAGGCGCAGATTTCCATCGGCGTCGTAGTAGGCGGTCTCTACCTGGTTCCAGTCGTCGTCATATACCTCGCGCATGTGAGCCTGCCCCTGGGCTTCCTCGGCGGTCAGCTCATTCCAGTCATCGTCGTAGTAGTAGGTTTCCATAGCCGAAGCGTTCAGACAGAAGGCTAGGAATAAAACCGCGATTGAGGAACTGATTATCGCTCTCATCAACTCACTCCTTTGTGATGAACAGATTGGATAACGTCAAAGATAAGAAAGAGGAAAATCAAGGCTAGTTAGATTTCTATTACTATAAGAAAAGTGTGCCAACTGTCAAGCATAAAAAGGGCGCAGGTTTCCGGCGCCTTTGGGGGTTTGGTGGATGCGTTGTATTAAAGGTTTATTTGAGGGGATACCCGAAAGGGGGAATGACGGACTATTTGGGTTGATAGGTCATCAATTGGGGAGTATAATGGTCGGAACGCTTTGGCATATAAATTGCCCTCCTAAATTGATTCGGTGATCAAATCAGTAGTATAAGAAAAGTGGCAAAGTAGTTATCTATTGATTGGAGATTGACCGTCAATCCCCGGTGGGTAATAGAAAAAAAGGAGATGTGGCATGGTAGATAAAGACAGAGAGTTGACAGAGGAGGAGAAAGAGCAGATTGAAGCCACTCGCCGTCGGGTAATGTTAGCGAATCGCATCAACGAGCGGATGGGTGCCATCAAGCATAAGATAATCATCGCCAGCGGTAAGGGCGGCGTCGGTAAATCGTCCTTCGCTGTGAACCTGGCCAAGGTTCTCGCTGCACATAAAAGGAAGGTCGGTTTCCTGGACGGTGACATTCACGGGCCGTCGGCGGACAAGTTCTTCGGGATTAAAGAGCCACAACTTTCAGGCGAGGCGGAGTCAATCAATCCACAGGTAACCGAGGACGGCATCCGGGTGATGTCTATGGCTTTCCTCTTGGGTGAGGCTGACTCGGCGGTCATCTGGCGGGGACCTTTAAAGATGCAGATGATAGACAGCCTCCTGGGCGATGTGAATTGGGGTGAGTTGGATTACCTGGTAATAGATACCCCTCCGGGGACTGGGGATGAGATACTGTCCCTTGCCCAGCGGATAAAAAACCTGGACGGAATCGTGATGATAACTACGCCCCAGTCCGCAGCTGTGGCAAGTGCGGTAAAGACCATATCTTTTGCCAAGAGCATGAAGACGCTGCTCATCGGCGTGGTGGAGAATATGGGTCCGTTCAGATGCCCGGATTGCGGTAGAGAGATCAAACTCTTCGGAGCCGGCGGCGGCGAGCAAGCGGCTAAATCCTATGGTGTTCCCTTCCTCGGGTCCATACCCTTTGACGAGTTAATGGAGGGGGACAGCGAGGCGGGTCTTGCGGTGGTGGTGGAGCATCCGCATGCGCCTTCGGCGGTTCAGATTAACCGGATCGCCGAAAAAATTATGGGACTTGTGGAGAGGTAATAGACGGACAATAACTGTTTCAGCTACCGTTCAAGATATAAAAATTTACGCCGGCTTTCGCCGGCGTCTTTTAGGAGGTTGAGTAGATGGTTGTTCTATCTTTTCCCGTTTAGGGTGGATTGGGTGCGAAGCTAAAAAGCAAAAGAGCGGCTGAGAGTGAGCAGTAGAGCCATCTGGCTTAAAATTGTGGTTGTCACCACAAATAACATCCTTGCAATCTCGTAGTTCATCGTCTTACCCCTTTCAGTTTATAACCCAAAATTTCCTATCTTCAAAATATCAGACGATATAGAGCCTTAAATGTTTCAGAAATGCGCCCGGAGTATTAAAAAATCCCCCTCCTGTGCTGGAGGGGGAAATGGATTGACAGCAAAAGTTCGGTCTGCTATATTTGCTTGCGGTATCCGGTCAGGCGGGGATATTTGAGGGACTTCAAACACCGAGCGCATATCTTGAGGGTGACCGGTCGTTTGTCAATAAGTACCCTCACCTTTTGCAGGTTGGGATAAAACCTGCGTTTGGTGCGGTTGGTGGCATGGCTGACATTGTGACCGCTCATAGGTCCTTTCCCGCAAACTTCACAACGCCGGGACATCTTCAAACTCCTCCCGGGGCAAACTAGCCCCTTGTCAACTGGCAAAATTGATGGATAAGCTAACATATTTTCCCCCCTTTTGCAAGGGTTTTTTGACCTTTTTCCTACAGGCTGAATCCTCAACAGGTGGAGGCTTATAATTTCACCGCAAAAGGCAGGACTGAGCTTAATCGTAATCGCCAGAAATGAGGCGGGCAATATCGCCGAGTGCTTGGAGAGCGCCTCCTTCGCCGACGAGACGGTGGTGGTGGACAACGGCTCCCAGGATGATACCCCCATCATCGCTCGCAGGATGGGGGCTAGGGTGGTTGACGGAAGCCGACTTTCGGACTTCTCCCGTTTGAAATCGCTTGCCCTCACCAGGGCTGGGGGAGAGTGGGTGTTTTCGCTGGATGCCGATGAACGGGTCACCCCGGAGCTTGGAGAGGAGATAGTGAAGCTTTTAGCCGGCAAACCCCAACACGACGGCTACCTCATCCCCCGAAGGAACTATTATTTCGGTAAATTCCTCCGCTTCGGTGGTCACTATCCCGACCGGCAACTCCGCCTGATGCGCCGAGAAAAAGCCTCTCTGGATGGACTGCCGGTTCACGAGAGCTTCCGGGTGGAGGGGTCAGTTGGGCGGCTGCACTCGCCCCTACTTCACTATACTTATTCTACCATCGGTGAATACTTCCGCAAGCAGTCCACCTATATCCCCCTGATGGCGGATAGCATGGCGAAACGGAGGCTGGGCAGGAGCCTCCCCGCCCGCCTTTATTATCTGTGCATAAAGCCGACGGTTCGCTTCCTGCGCAGATATCTTCTTAAACTCGGCTTTCTTGGGGGCTATGCCGGATTTCTTGCCGCAGTCCTGGACACAGCTGTGGGGATATCCGCCTATGCTGAGTATCTGCGCCTGACCTCAAGCGACCGTTCTTAAGCTTATGCGTGTCATACAACTTCTCTCCCAGTGGGAGCTGACCGGAGCCGAAATTATGGCTCGTGACTTAACCCGGGAACTGCTGGCCCGGGGTCACCAAGCTCTGGTGGTCTCCGGCACTATCAACACCCCCTGGGAATGCCCACATATCCCCCTTCCCTTACATCGGCGAAATTATCCAAAACGTATCCAGAACATCCTCAGCTTAAACGCTATCGTCCGCTCCTTTCGCCCCCATCTGCTGCACGCCCACTCCCGAGCCTCATCCTGGGTGGCTACCTTCACCTCCCGGACGGCGGCCATTCCCCTGGTGGTCTCGGTGCATCAACTTTTGCCTGGGGGTTTATCCAAGAAACTGCTTCCCGCCCTGGGGGATAGGACTCTGGTTATCTGTGAGGAGGTGGCTTTCCACCTGCAAAGACATTTTCCGGTCCGCCAACATCGGCTGGAGGTATTGAGAAACGGCCTGGACCTGTCTTTATATTCACCTAAACCGCTGAGTAAGGGAAAAGGCACCAGAGGTAAACGGATGGGGATACTGGGCAGGCAGAGCGGTCCCAAAGGCGAGTCAACTTGCTGGTTCATCAGGGAGGTATTTCCGCTGGTCAATGAGGAGATTTCGGCGGTGGAGCTCCACATCGCCGGCAAGGAGAACCCCCGGGTGGTGGAAGAGGCGGAGCGGTGCAACCGGGCTCTGGGGAAGAGGGCGGTTCGCCTGGTGGGTGTGGTGGATGATGTTCCCTCCTTTATCGCCTCCTGCGACCTGATGGTCGCCGCCGGCAGGGCGGCGCTGGAGTCCATGGCATGCGGACGTCCGCTCATCGCCCTGGGGGAGAGGGCTTCTCTGGGCTTGGTGGATGTGGGCAACATAGCCCTCGCTCAGGCGACCAATTTTGGGGACTGCTCTTCCCAGCGACTCTTTGATGCCGGCTTGACCTCCGCCGGCGCCGTCCTTGCCCTGACAAGCGAAAGCACCCGGCGGAGGCTCTCACGCTTTGGGCGAGGGGTGGTGGAATCCGAACACGACATCAAGAAGGCGGTGGACAGGCTGGAGGGGATATACAGGGGGCTTTTGAAGGGGAGGAGAGTGGATGGTTTAGAGGAAATGGTTCTGTTAGGCAAAAGGGCGTGAATCTCCTCACACCATTAAGCGGAGGGGAAAACATGGGGGCGGTGATATTCACCGCCCCGACATCTCGTTGGTTTACATTTCTTTAGGACTGGGTTGGGGATCCATACCGATCCGGGCATTGGGATCGGTTAAGTCATCGGGCACCGAAAGTTCAAGGACGACTGTGTTGCTGGAACGCAAGTGCGTGGAGTTCAGGGTTAGGGTCTTTAAATTGAACTCCGGAACGGAGCTGGTGAAAATCTTAATCTGTCCTTCCGTCAACTGTATGTTGACATTGCTCCCCCTGGCGTTGGCAACGGACTTCGCTTGGTCTTCAGTCAGGGTGATAGTTACGGTTTCGGTCCTCTCCTTTGCATACACCGCTACAGCGGTTATGAACATAACCAACAGCGCCAGGGTGAGGACTAAGGTAGTTGTTAACCTCATTTTTAAAAACCTCCTTAATTAGTTGTGTTTTCTGCTTATACGCCTGGCGAATATAGCTTGTCTCCATACATCTGTCAACATTTTTTTCTCTGGAACGATGTTTACATCGTCCCATATGTAACAGTTCGCCTATTCTGCTTCGGCTACGTTCCAGGTGCGCTTTATGGTCTCTGTTCCCCACGCCGGGGAAAGTTTTCACTTGACTTTCGCCCGATTCTTTAGTATTATCCGAAACTAATTTGGGCATAAAGATGTTATTCAAGTGGATTGTGCGGACTGTTTAATTTCCGCGCCATGTTGAATTGCATCAAGTTGTTTTTTTGTGTGTTTGAAAAATTTCGGATAGATTTTTGTAAGGAGGCTTTATGGGCATCAAGGACAAGATAAAGGAGATGGCTGTTGACCAGGCTATTGACCAGATGTGTGCCCTGGCCGAATCCGGCACTGATGAGGACCTGATAAAGATAGTTGAGATTGCCGCAAGGATTACCAATAACCCGCTGTGGTCCAGTGCGGTTGAGGGCTTCCACCATCGTCTGGAGATAAATCACCCCCAGATGCACATGTCTCGCAAGTTCATGCGGGAGCTGGACCCCCATGTGCGCCGCACCATCATGCGCAATCTCATCGCCAATGAAGCTCTGCTGGGTTACCAGACCCGCTATAAGGTGAAGGAGGAGCTGGGATTCTATCCCCCCTCTCACCTGGTCATCTCCCCCACCATGGCTTGCAACCTCTCCTGCTTCGGCTGTTACGCCAGCTCCTATCGGGCTAAGGGTCTGGACTACGAGCAGGTGAAGGATATCCTCGCCCAGGCGAAGGACCTGGGGATGTATCTGGTCATCATCTCCGGCGGTGAGCCCCTCTACTGGCCGCACTTCATCCGCATGTGCGAGGAGCACCCGGATATGACCTTCCAGTTCTACACCAACGCCACCCTGATAGACCGGGCTATGGCTAAGAAGCTGGTGGAGCTGGGCAATGTCATCCCGGCCATCTCCGTTGAGGGCTTTGAGCAGGAGACCGACGAGCGGAGAGGTAAGGGCACCTATAAGAAGCTAACCGACGCTATGGCATATCTCAAGGAGCTGGGCGGACTGTTCGCCTTCTCCTGCACCGCCCACCACTACAACCTGGATATAGTTGCCTCCGACGAGTTCATGGACGACCTGCAGGAGCGGGGCGTCTTCTACGGCTGGTATTTCCACTACATGCCTCTGGGCAAAGGCGCCACCACCGACCTGATGCTCACTCCGGAGCAGAGGGGCTGGCTGAGAAAGCGCATCCGCCAACTGCGCGGCACCAAAGGGGTCTTCATCGCCGACTTCTGGAACGACGGCGACTATGTTGACGGCTGTATTGCCGGCGGAAAGCACTACTTCCACATCAACTCCAAGGGGGACATTGAGCCCTGTGTCTTCTGCCACTTTGCCACTCACAACATCAAGGATACCACCCTCAAAGAAGCGCTTGGCTCCCCACTGTTCAAAGCCATCCGCAAGCGCCAGCCCTACAAGCTGGACCGCAGACAGCCCTGTATGCTCATAGACGCCAACGAGCAGTTGCGTGAGGTGCTGGAGGAAGCCGGCGACGAGGTCTATTGGACCCACGAGGGCGCCGATTCCATCGTAACCGAGTTTGCTCCCTTCCTGGAGGACCTCTCCGAGCGCTTTGCCCAGTGGCTTGCCGAGCACAACGACGACCCGGATGTTATGGAGAAGAACATGGAGAGGGAATACGGACACGACCCGCACCGAGAGGAGCAGATCAAGCGCATCTACGGCAGTGTTACCGAGGCACTCTCCGACGAGGAGAAGAAGGAGATATACGCCGGCTAGTCGGTGCTGATAATTTTAGATTGGACTATAAAACCCCCCCCCGCCTTTGGCGGGGGGGGGTTTGTTTATATTTGAAGGCGCCCCCGCCTTTGGCGGGGTAGCGTAGGTTCAGAATTTCTATTACAAATGATGGATTTTATGATACAATGGATATGGAGGTTGAGATGAGAAGAACCGTATTCGTAAATATCTTTCGCGGAGAGAAATACTATGTCGCTGAGTGCTCGGATTTATCTGTGATCACTCAGGGTAAGACCCTGGATGAGACGGTAGAGAATGTGAAAGAAGCTATCGCGCTGGCGCTTGAGGACGGGGATGCGCAGGAGTTGGGCTTTGTGGAGGACCCGGTTATAGTCATAACTTATGAAGTAGAGCCGGTGCAGGTCACCTAAGCTGAAACATTATCCGCCAAAGAGGTGGTTTCTATATTTGAGGGATTTGGATTTAAGGTTTTAAGACAAATAGGAAGCCATCTGAAATTACGAAGGACGACTGAAGGATTGAAGGAGACCTTAATTATTCCCAACCATAAAGAATTGGGCGAAGGGACATTGAAAGCCATTATCAAACAAGCTTCAAAATATATATCCGTTGACTTGCTATATAAACATTTCTATTCTAAATAATGTTGATTTATACTTTTAATTGGATGATAAAGCCCCCCCCGCCTTTGGGGGGGGGGGGGGTTATTTATATTTGAAGGCGACGATACCCATCGTCGCTAGTGGTGTTGTATGGGAAATTTATTGCTTGTAATTTAAATAATTGTTTTTATAATAAAATTTAGTGTGAATTAGAAGGGAGAATGATATGTGTGATTATGAGTATAAGAGTTGGGGAAAATTAGGAGAAAAATGTATTTATGAGAAATATGGGAAGATAACTCGAAAAGGTGAAAGATACTGCATTTTTCATGCACCTTCATCAGCAAAATTTAAGAATGAGTTTTGGGATGCTTTTACAAAAATAGTTGAAGATTTAAAAAATTCGGGTGTAGATACATGGAATTTTGAGGGTTTCGTATTTCCAAAGACAAGAGATTTTTTTGAAGGTTTCCAATTTCCTAAAGGAATTAAAGTTAATTTATGTTATGTAGAATTTGATGGTGACGTAAATTTTTGCGAAGCCGAGTTTTTATCTAAAGTTGATTTTTCAAATGCAACATTCCATGGAAATATTAATTTTAAGGAATCAGAATTTCACGAGGATGCTATATTTGACAAGACTTTATTTGAAGGCGATGCTAATTTTTCTAGAAACATATTTTATAGTAATACTCATTTTAACGGTGTTAATTTTAAAGGTGGAGTCTTTTTTTCGGCTACGGAATTTTCTAAAAAAACCAATTTTCATAAAGCAAATTTTAACGGAGACTTTATTATAGATTGTTCAACCTTCAAGGGTATGTTGAGTTTTAGTAGTGCTTTTTTTTCAGGGAAAGCTGTTTTCAGTTTTATTGAATGTTTTGATTCATGTATATTTTCAAATGTAACATTTGATGGGTCTGTAGATTTCAGCGAGGCAAATTTTTATAGCATGTCTAACTTCAGGGGGGCAGAATTTAGAAAAGAAGTAGACTTTTCAAAATCAAGTTTCAAAAAGATAGCTGATTTCTTTGGTGCAAAGTTTATATCTGGAGGTGACTTAAATAGATCAGAGTTTTTAGGAGGTGTATATTTTAACAGAGCAAATCTTTCCTGTGTTAGTTTTCATAATTCAGATCTATCACATCCAGATACAATTTTAGTAGATGCGAATCTTAATAAAGCAGAATTTTTCGGTGCTGATCTTTCAAAAGCCCATATTGGTGTTTCAAAGGAAAGCTTCCCATCTAGCCTATTGAGCTTCAGTTATAAAATATTACCAAATGTTTGGTATATACTGGGGAAATTGTTCTTGTGGTTAATACTTGTTCTTATTACACCAATCATATTCCCTGTCTTTGTATTTAGAAAATTTAGAAGGTTTTGCTCTTCATTTTATAGACCAAAATTAATGCGTGGTGCTATTATTTTTAGAGAAACTACTTTTACCAATGAGACATTGATTGTTTCACCACAATTAGTATCAGATATCAGATTTCAACAAAATCTTTTTGCATTACAAAGGAGAAGTCCTTTCCTTTATAAATTGTGGGGCATTACATCTTTATGGGGCGAAAGGATAAGTCTTTGGCTTTTCTGTTGTATTTTTGTAATTGTGTTTTTTGGTGTTATTTATATGGGATTTGAAATTCAAGAGTGGGTTCCTTCACCGATTGACGATTGGTTGTGTTGCTTGCATCCAAAAGTTTATTTGAAAACAAGTTCGCCGTCTGGAGGTTGGTTTGATAATTTCTACTTATCAGGTCTTGTCTTCACTTCTCTAGGTATGGCTGATTTTGTAGCTGAAAACATACCTGCAAAAGTTTACGTTTTAATTGAGGTTCTTTTAGGTTTTATAATGCTTGGTAGTTTGGTTTCGTTCTTTGTAAACAAATTTACTTTTAGACAGTAAACCTCCCTCTCCATCTTCGCCCTGCGCAGGAAAGCAAGACGATAGGGAATAGATGTGTTTATGAAGCGGAGGTTTAAAACCTCCGCTATAGTTTTGCCTTCTCCCTCCAACTATGTTATCATTACCCGAATTGCAAAACATACCCCATAACATCCCCCCCAATCCATGCCCAAACGACCTCACATAATGGACCAGGTGGAGAGGGTCATCCAGGCGCAGATTAAGCGCATCTACGGCAGTGTTACCGAGGCTCTCTCCGACGAGGAGAAGAAGGAGATATACGCCGGCTGAGCCCCTACGATAGACCGAAAATAATCAAAACCCTCGCCCAAGTGAATGGCGGGGGTTTTTTGTATGGAAAAAGACTGTGGAAAAGAAGACTCTAAATTCTAGTATTTTGCTTGACATCTCATTTTTATTATGTTATTCTTAATACTAATAGCATTGAACGATTTTTACGTGGAGGTTCATATGGGTACTAGAAATTATACTTTTAAAGAATTAGTAGATCATTTTGATGGTGAGAATCTATTGATTCCAGAAGTTCAAAGGAGATTTGTATGGAAACAAAACCAAATTGAGAAATTTATTAATTCAATATACAATGATGACCCTACAGGTAGTTTGCTTTTTTGGATTCCACCAAAATCTATACCACTAAGGGAAGAATCAAAAATGGCTGGTGGTGAGAATCTTTTAATTATTGATGGACAACAAAGAGTAAAATCAATTTGGTTAGCATATTTTTCTAACGGTAATTTAAGTGATAGTAAAGCTAGAGATAAGATCGGTGAACATGAAATAAGTAATATTAGAAATGATATTTTATCCCCAATAATGTTTGATGTATTTGATGAAAAGTTTTCATTCGCTAAGAGAAGAATGGACATTAAATGGATAGAGGTTTCAAAGGTATTAAGATCTGATGATGAAAAACTTGAGAAGATAAAAAAGGAATTTGAAGAAAAATTGAAAGATAGAGAAGATTATGAGGAGAATAGAGATAAGATAATGGCTAGATTGCAAAAGGTTCATAATATGTTAAATTATGAATTTCCAATATTAGTTATGACAGGGGAAAAATATGATTATCTAAGAGTTCTAGAAATATTTGAAAAGGTTAACACAGCAGGAACTAAATTAAAGGCAACTGATATCTTTTTTTCTTGGATTGCGTTTCAAACAAAAGACTTGGATAAAAGAATTAGTAATACTTTTACTGAACTTGAAAGAGATTGTTTAGATATGGGTTTTGATATTGAGACATCAATATTTTTAAGAGCTTTTTCAGCACATCTTTTAGGAACACAAAGATTGAGTCAAAACTTGGAGTCAATAAAAAAGAATCTGGGAGATATTGATAGCAAAACAATTGAAGAAAAAACAGAAGAATTCTCAAAATCATTTTTAAAAACAATAGAGATAATTAAAAACGAAGGATTACCAAATAATATAATTAGAAAAACTATGCCATCGCAAAATGTTCTGGTGCCAATTGTCTTTTACATTGGAAGGGTTGGTTCTAACAATTTAAGTGATGAAGAAAGAAGAATTATGTTATATCATTTCCATGTAGCTACTTTAAAAGGGATTTATACTGGAAGCTTTGAAACACCGCTTGAAAAATGTTTAGTTGAAATTATTGGTGTAGATAATGATAGAATCAACAAAATCCCTAAAATAGATGATTTTATAAGATATATGGGGAAATTTGGATTTATGAAAGACGAAGATATAAAAGATATTATAGATGAAAACACTGTAGAAGGTACATTTTTACAATATATTCCATACTTTATTTTATATTGGTCTTTAATCAGAAAAAATGCTTTAGATTGGAATGAAGGTGAACCAATTGAAATGTGCAGTTTGATAAAAGAACGCAAGGAAATAAATAATCATCATGTATTTCCAAAATCGAAAATATCTTCTGAAAAAGATTTAATAGGAAATATTGTATTAATTAGTAGAGATAGTCACAAAAGGTTTGGAAATGATGTCCCTGAAAAATATTTTGGTATGATTAGTAATATACAATTAAAAAGCCAAATAATAGATGTTAATGAAGAACTATGGAATAAAAAGAATTACGAAAAATTCATTAAAGAAAGGTCAGGAAAAATATCAGACTGTTATAAAGAATATATAAAAAGTCTATTAGGAAAATAACAAGAAATACAAGGCAATATAACAAGAACTAAAATAAATACGCAAAAAACGTCTAATTTATAATAATTACCAAAAACAATACTTTTTTTGCGGAGGCTTATAACCTCCGCTATAGTTTTGCCTTCTCCCTCCAACTATGTTATCATTACCCGAATTGCAAAACACACCCCATAACATCCCCCCCAATCCATGCCCAAACGACCTCACATAGTGGACCAGGTGGAGAAGGTGGTCCAGGCGCAGATCAAGCTGGTGCGCCAGAAGCTCCACCTGCAGGTAATCCTGGCCATTATCCTGGGCATCACACTCGGCTTGCTCTTCGGTCCCGAGACCAACCTGGTCTCCCCCAAAGTAACCGAACGGCTCATAGGCTTCCTTGAGCCTATAGGCACTATCTTCCTCTCCATCATCCAACTTATTCTGGTACCCCTGGTCTTCTCCTCCATCATAAGCGGTGTCGCCGCTCTGAAAGACCCCCAGAAGTTGCGCACCGTGGGCATCTACACCCTCCTCTGCTATCTGGCGCTAACCCTGATGGCTATCGCTTTAGGCATCTTCATAATGGAGTTGGTCCAGCCCACCTCCTTCCTCTCCCCGGAGCAGAGGGAGACGCTGGTGCAAAAGGTGAAGGCTGACCAGGATTTTGCCGGCCTGGTCAAAACCGGCGATGCTGAAGGGAGCGGTGGATTTATCAGCAGTATTCTTCCCACAAACCTCTTCAGCACCCTTGCCTCGGCCAATATGATGCAGATCATCACCCTGGCGATAATCATCGGCTTCGCCCTGCTGGTGCAGAGGAGGGAGAGGTCCCAGCCGCTTCTGGACTTGAGCGATTCTATGATGAACACATCGCTCACCATCGTCAGCTTCGCCATGAAGATTGTCCCCTTCGCCGTCTTCGCCCTCACCTTTGACAGTATGGTGACCATGGGCATGGACCTGCTCAAGATACTGGCAATATTTTCGCTTGTAGTAATCGGTGGGCTGGTGCTTACCTTCATTATGCATATGCTGGTCCTGCGCATCTTAGCCGGGGTGAAGGTGGGCTACTACCTACGCTCGGTGAAGGACGCCCTGCTCCTCGCCTTCAGCACCTCCTCCAGCGCTGCCACCCTCCCTCTGACGATGAGGGCTTGCATGGAGCGCTTCAAGGTGCCGGAGAGCATCGCCCGCTTCGTGGTGCCCATCGGCGCCACAATAGATATGGCTGGCACCGCACTTTATCAGGGTTCGGCGGCGATATTCCTGACCGACCTGTTTGGAGTTCATCTGGACCTGCCTCAGAAGATTGGACTCATGGGCAATCTGACCATGGTAAGCATCGGGGCGGCGGCTGTGCCGGCATCGGGTCTGATTCTTCTGGCTGGCGTGCTCATCCGCTACGGGCTGCCGGCGGGGGCTGTGGTGGTCCTCTTCGGTGTGGATAGAGCGCTGGATATGGCTCGCACCACCCTCAATGTCAACGGAGATGTGGTGACCAGCATACTGGTAGGAAAGTGGGTGGGACGGAGGGAGGAGAGGGAGGCTGGGGGGGCAAAGGATGAGGTGAAGGAGAAGTAGGATAAAGGGATAACCATCTATTTTTTGAGCTCCCCAGCTTTATAATTCAAGCTGGGGCTCCTTTTTCCCCCCTATATATACTTATCTCTACCTGCAAATCCACCTCCGATTTCCCCCTTGACTTAACTCTTTTATCTTCGCATAATTGAACAAGTCAAGTTTTTTCCCGCATTTGGAGGGCTATGCGCGAGGAACTGCTGAAGATAATCCCTGAACTGAACCAGATTTCCGACCCCGAACTGCGGGAGGGAACCATCAAGTGCTTTCTTCTGGCCTGCGAGGAGGGGGGCAAGCGCCCCCGGGATATGACCGAGATGGCTTTCACCGCCCTGGTGGAGACTGAGGTCAGCTTCGCCGACAAACTGCGCTGTGTCTATCACATCTGCGTGCGCACCGCCGAGGCGATGAACGAGTATATGACCGATGCTATACCTGTAAATATGGATATATTGAAAGCCGGTGCCCTGCTCTGCGATGTCGCCAAGCTGATAGAGGTGGGCAGGAGCGCCGAGGGGGGATGGGCAAAGACCCGCAGGGGAAAGCTGGTGCGACACCCCTTCAGCGGTGTGGGGCTGGCTATGCAGGCCGGTCTTCCCGAGGAGGTTCAGCACATCATTGCCGTCCACGCCGGCGAGGGAGACCTCTTCCCCCGCACGCCGGAGGCTATCATCGTCCATCACGCCGACTTCGTCGTCTTTGACCCGTTTGTAAAGGACAGGGTGCTCAGGGACTAGATAACCCCAAGTTTCATGTTGGGGGTTGTCCGGGGAGACCCGAAGAAGCGGTAAAGTGCTGTTTCTCTCAAGGCAACCCTTTGCTTTAACAAACCTTGACTATTAAAACTCTTAATGGTATTATTAACGGGAAGTGTTTTGAGCTTTACCTGAGAAGCTTCTATCCTCAATCATCTCCCCAAAGGGATAGTTAGTGGTGATTTGTCTTATCGGGGAAAGGCGGCTTGGATGAATATGAGTTATCCGCACTCCTCTCATTTCCGCATAAGGTGGGGCTTGACGGTGTTCTTTACCGCCGTAGCCCTGCTTTCTTTGTGCGCTTATAGCTACGGCGGGTTCATTGACCAGTGGCAGCAGTTTATCGGCCAAGGAACGGAGAATCTCTCCTGCGCGGTAATCGCGGACATAAACGGCGATGGGATTGACGAGGTGGTCATCGGCGGGCGGGACGGTATGGTCTATGCCTATAGCTCCTCGGGGATGTTTGTTCCCGGTTGGCCCTATCCTGCTGCGGGAGCGGTCTATGCCTCGCCGGCTGCGGGCAACCTGGATGCCGATTCAGCCTTTGAGGTGGTCTTCGGCTCCGAGGACGGTTATGTCTATGTGGTCAACGGCAACGGCTCCAACCTCCCCGGCTGGCCGCAGGAGTGCTCTGCGGCGATACACTGCACGCCGTGCATCGGGGATATTGACGGTGATCTGCAAAACGACGTCCTGGTGGGCACCACCGACGGTTACCTCTACGCCTGGAACGCAAGCGGTTTCTTACTATCCGGCTTTCCGTTCCAGCTGAGTTCCTCCGGTGCGGCAATAGAATCCTCCCCCTGCCTGGGGGATATGGACCAGGATGATGTGATGGAGATAGCCGTGGGTTGCGATGACGGCTATATCTATCTGCTCAAGTATCGTATGGGTGAGCCGGAGATTATGTGGAAGAAGCGCACCGGCTACTTCGTCCGCTCCTCCCCGGCGATGGGCGACATAGACGGAGACGGTGCCTATGAGCTGGTCTGCGGTTCCGATGACTTCTCCATGTATGCCTTTGAAAGTAACGGGGTTGCAGTGCGCGGCTGGCCGGTCACCACCACCTACAAGCTCAACTTCTCCTCCCCGGCTCTGGGAGATATTGACAACGACAATGTCTTGGAGGTGGTCTTCGGCTCCGGAGACGGCTACATCTACGCCTTTGACGGCAACGGCTTGCCTGTCGCCGGCTGGACCCACGAGGAAGAGAGCTACAGCGGTGATACCATTGAGGTGCCGGGTGTTTATCTGGGCGGAAGGCTTCTGAACTCCTCGGTGGTTCTGGCTGACATCAATTCGGACGGCGTCGTTGATGCCCTGATAGGAAGTAACAACAATTATATTTATGCAGTTGACGGCTATGGCAACCAGCTCACCTCCGAGGGCTTCCCGTTCCTTGTGGGGGGAATTGACATCTACCGTATCACCAGCGCCCCCGCCTTGGGCAATATTGACGGCGACAGTAACCTGGAGCTTCTGATTCCCTCCTCGGACAACATCCTCTACTGCTTTGAGTTGACCAACTCCATGGCCATCCGAACCGACATGCCCTGGCCGCAGTTCAAACAGGGGCCCTGGCGTTGTTCCATCTACGGCTATTCCGGCGGTGTCGCCGAGCTTCCCTCAATCACCCTCACCGACATCACCGAGGAGGTTTCCGGCGAAGTAGTTATAGAATATATCCTCTCTGACCGCCAGGGGGATATCCTGGACATGCGCCCCATGTATTCCCTGGATTACGGCAAGAGCTGGTATGAAGCCAAGGTGATCAGCAAGACCACCGGAATCGGTCCCAGCGGATACAGGGGCTCTATCATCTGGGATTCCAACTACGATATGAAGGGTCCGGAGGAGAGGCGGGGGACTACCGACCCCGATATTCTTGCTGACGAGCGGCGTGATTTCAGGGAGCTGAAGTCGGTCAAGTTCAGGGTAATTCCCAGCGACGCCAACGGGGTGGGGACCGGCGGTGAGACCGCTGTTTTCCATGTGGATAATAATGTAACTCCCACGATTGAGTTCACCGAGGTGGAGGGAGAGGTGAGCGGTGATGTGGTCTTCAAATACAGCATCCACGATGCGGAGCACGATATAATTGACCTCAAGGTGCGCTATTCAATTGATGGGGGAGAGACCTGGAAGGATGCGTCCACCACCGGTCAGTTGGAGGCGATCCGCCCCAGCAGGTATGATACCGGCTCCTTCTCCTGGGAGTCCGACGGCGACGAACCCTACCTGGACAGTGAGACGGTGATAATTGAGGTAACAGCGATGGACCTGGACCCGGGCATCCCCACCCGGTCCAACATCTTTCATCTGGACAACAACAAGATGCCCGGTATCCTGGTCTCCGATATATACGAGGAGGTCGGCGGGGATGTTACCGTTGAGTATGAGCTGAGGGACAGGGAGGAGGATGCCTTATCCATAGCCTGCCTCTTCTCCGCCGACGGCGGGGAGAACTTCCAGCAGGCTACGGTGGAGGGGCAGGTAGATGGTATCTCCCTGTCTCAATATGAGGGCAGTATCGTCTGGAAGAGCGAGCTGGACGCCCCTGGAACGGACAGCCGCACCTTCCAGTTCAGAATAATACCCAAGGATAACGACGAGGGAAAGCTGGACACCTCAGGTAACTTCCACCTGGACAACAACCAGACCCCGCAGATGACTATCCATATGTTGGAGGAGGAGCAGTATGGTGAGTTCCCGATAATCTTCAGCATATCCGACCCAGAGGGGGACGGGGTTTCCCTGGTCTGCGAATACTCAGACGACGGCGGGGCTATCTGGCGAAACGCCACGGTGAGCGGTTTGTTGACCGATATCAAACCTGCCGATTATGATGGTAATATTCTGTGGGATTCGCTGGTGGACCTTTTGGGGGTGGATTCAACGGAGGTGCTCTTCCGCATCACTCCCTCAGATTCCGATGACGGCGAACCGGCAGTCTCCCCGGAAATCTATGTGGACAACAACGCCCCGCCCTCGGTTCTGCTCTCCGACTTCACCAGCGAGCAGAGCGAGGATGTGGAGGTCTTCTACACCATCTCCGATATGGAGCAGGATGAGATCAACCTGTTATGTAAGTATTCTATTGACGGCGGTGTAAACTGGAGTGAGGCGACCGTGTCCGGCGCTCTGGCGGACATAGACGAGAGCGAATATATCGGCTCTCTCGTCTGGTATTCTATGCAGGATGTCCCCAATCTGTTCAGCAATACCACCCAGTTCATGATCGTTCCCCATGACAACGACGAGGGAAAACCGGGAACCACTACCAGCTTCGCACTGGATAACAACGAGCCGCCCACAGTGGCTATTCTGGAAGTCATTGAGGAGAAGACCACCGGTGATGTAACCATCCCCTTCGCCATAAGCGATGTGGAGGGGGATGTCTGTAGTATATACTGTGAGTTCTCTTTAGACGGGGGGGAGAATTTCAACCTTGCCACCATCATCGGTGACTACATGGCTATCTCCCCTTCCGAGTACAAGAGCTCGGTCATCTGGAGTTCGTTGGTTGATGCCAAGGGTGTGGACTACGACCAGATAATCTTCCGCGTCACCCCTTCAGATTTGGATTCTGGAGAGCCTTCTCTCTCCAGTCCCATCCACATAGACAACAACCTGGTGCCGGATATTCTGGTCAGCACTCCGGAGGGCGAACAGTATTCCGATATTCTCATTGACTATACCATCCACGACGAAGAGAACGACACCGTCAGTCTGGTCTGCGAGTGGTCCGAGGATGGAGGAGAGACCTGGTGGCCAGCCACAGTTAGCGGGATAACTGACGAGGTAGACAGCGCCGGCTACATCGGCTCCCTCTACTGGCATAGCAAGGACGACATTCCTATGGTGGACCAGACAGACATCCGCTTCCGGGCCATCCCCTGGGATAATGATGAGGGTATCTTCGGAGAGACCCAGAATTTCCACCTGGACAACAACGAGCGTCCTTCGGTGGAGCTTGCCGAGCTTGAGTTGGAGCAGGTTGGCATAGTTGATGTGGTCTATACCATCACCGACGAGGAGAAGGACGCCAACGAGATTTTGTGCGAATATTCCCCCGACGGTGGCTTTACCTGGTATCAAGCCACGGTAGCCGCCGAGACCACCATAGACCCCACCACTTACTCCGGCGTGGTGCGGTGGGTCTCCGATAAGGACCTTCCTGATGTGGACCGGTCGGATATTATGTTCAAGGTCACCCCCTTTGATATAGACCCCGGCTTTGAGGGCACCGTGGGTCCCTTCCACCTGGATAATAATACCCCGCCCTCTGCACAGTTGCAGGCGATAACTGAGGAGGAGAGCGGGGATGTGCCGTTGCGGTTTACCCTGACCGACCCCAACTCCGATGTCCTCTCCTTAGAGGTGGAGTATTCTACGGACGGTGGGCAGAGCTGGAATATTGCTACCGTCGCTGGCAGCACCGTCAATCTGGAGCCGACCGACTACAGCGGTAGCGTGGTGTGGAACTCCAGCCTGGATTTACCTGGTCTGGACCAGGAGGATGTGCTGGTGCGGGTGGTCCCCGGCGACAACGACCCCGGCGAGTCGGGAGTAAGCAATCCCTTCCATCTGGACAACAACATCCCCCCCGACATCACCGTATCCGACATTCCTGAGGAGATTGAGGGGGATGTTCTGGTTGACTATGTTATCGCCGACGATGAAGGCGATGTGGTCAGTCTGCAAACCTTCTACAGCCTTGACGGAGGAGCAAGCTGGCAGGAGGCTACCGTATCCCAACTGAGCGAGAGATTAGGACCGGACGACTACTTCGGCACTCTGACCTGGAATACCGCCGCCGACCTGGCCGGGGTGGACCAGAAGGGCATCCTTTTCAAGGTCGTCCCCAGCGACGAGGATGAGGGCTCTATGGGGGTTACCGCCGGTATGTTCGTGGACAACAACGCACCGCCCTCGGTCGCGGTAGCCACCCCCACGGAAGTTACCGCCGGTATGGTCGCAATCAATTATACCCTCTCCGATAACGAAGGGGACACCTTGAAGATAAGCGGTGAGTTCTCCCTGGACGGCGGCCAGACCTGGGACCCCGCCAAGCTGGAGGGGGTCATCAGTAGTATAAGCCCGGCTGGGTATTCCGGCAGTATCAGTTGGGATTCGCTTTATGACATGCCCGGTCTGGACTCCTCTGCGGTGCGCTTCCGCATCATCTCCGCCGATGAAGATTTGGGGGAGATGGACGAGACCGACGATTTCCGAGTGGACAACAACACTCCCCCAAGAGTTACCCTGGAGCCCATTGACTACGAGATCTTCGGGGATGTTTTGGTCTATTACACCATTGAGGATATTGAGAACGACCTGGTGAACATAACGCTGGAGTATTCCCCGGACGACGGCGCCAGTTGGCATCCCGCTACCTATGAGGGCGACACCAAGGATATCTACAGTATGATGTATGCCGGCACCCTGACCTGGCTCTCGGAGAGGGATATGGCAAATACTTATAGCGAGAGAGTGGCTCTGCGCATCATCCCCTCCGATGAGAATGTAGGTGAAGTGGGTGAAATTACGGGCATCGTTCTGGACAACAACGCCTCACCCCAGGTGACGGTGGATATCCCCCTGGAGGGTGCCAGTGGAGATGTGCCCATAAACTACACCATCTCCGACCCCGAGGGCGACCTGGTGAAGCTTTTCGGCGAATATTCCCTGGACGGTGGCTTGACCTGGAGTGAAGCTACCCTCTCCGGAATTACCACCGACGTCTCCCCGGCGAATTACCGTGGACAGCTGACTTGGCATTCCTCAAGCGACCTGCCGGGGATGGGACTGACTACTGCGGTCTTCAGCCTTACCCCTGCGGATGCAGACAGGGGTGAGCCGGCGATAAGCGCCAGCTTCAACCTGGATAACAACGCCTTACCCCAGGTCATCTTGGGTTCTCCCCGGGTGGCTGATAGCGGTGATGTGGAGATCCCCTATGAACTATCCGACGACGAGGGGGACACACTCTCCTTCATCTGCGAGTATTCATTGGATGACGGTGGAAGCTGGGAGCTTGCCACTATCCTGGGTCTCTCCACCGACCTGCAACCCCAGGATTACAGTGGGGTGGTCATCTGGGCGGCGGTTACGGATGTAGGGGGACAGGTTCTTCATGGTGTGCGCTTCCGCATCACCCCCTCGGATATGAAGATGGGGCTTAGCACCGAGGTAGCGGTCGGCGATATGGACCTGAACAGAGTTCCGCAGATAACCCTGATCAACCCCTGGACGGAACAGAAGGAGCAGGTGGAGATAGATTACACCATCTACGACCCCGAAGGGGATGTGGTTGACCTGGTGGTTGTCTACTCAATTGATGGCGGCGGGACCTGGAAGAGGGCGACGATAGTGGAGGGAGGGGAGAACATCTACCCCGAAGATTATGTGGGCGCCTTTGTGTGGGATGCTTACCACGACTTGGGGGATACGGAGCACAGCGATGTGCGCCTGCGGGTAATCCCTGCCGACACCAAGGAGGGGAGTGCGGTGGTGAGCGGTTCATTCGTGGTGGACAACAACTCCCCGCCGTCGGTCTCCATCACCGGGCACAGCCACGACACCGACACCGGCATCGCCCTGATAGAGTTCACCCTCACCGATGCGGAAGGCGACCCCTGCGAATTGCTCTGCGAGTTCTCCGAGGACGCCGGTCTCTCCTGGAATCCGGCGACAATTGAGGGTAGCACCTCCGGCTTCAGCTCCGGCACTCACACCGTCTCCTGGTTGAGGGGAGACGACATACCCACCACAGTGGGAGGGGAGCGCATCCTCTTCCGCATAACCCCCGCCGATACCGACACCGGTCAGAGCGATGAGGTGGAGTTCGGGGAGTAGGGGGCTGAGGGTGGGTGATGGTAGTATTGCTGTGATATGCTAATTTATAATATCTGAGTAAGTCTAGCTCATTCTTTTATAGGAGCGCTGTCATGGCTGAAGAGGGAAATTTATTCCTGCGAATAGAGGGCGAAGAGAGGGGTCCCTTGACCGTGGGACAGGTCAAGGAGCTTATTGACAAGCGAGAGTTTACCCCGGAAGACTTCATCCGCATGGAGGACAAAACCCACTGGGTGATGGCTAAGAACCTGGTGCACCTCAAGGCTCTCTTTGATGCTAAGGAGGACGAACAGAGGAAAGAAGCATTCTCTGGCTGGTTGGATGTGGTTCGTGAGGGGAAACCGGCGATGGTGCTCACCCCCGATGGACGGGTTGAGGAGAGGGAGCGGATTGAGCAGGAGCGCCAGGAGCTGGAGGAAGCGCGCAAGAAGCTGGAGGAAGAGGAAGCCAGAATGAAGGAGGAGCTGGCTGATGAGGTCGCCAAGCGCTCCGAGGAGTATAAACGCCTGGTGGATGAACGTAAGCATCTGGAAGATGAACGCCAGCGGTTGGAGAAGGAGGAGGAGGAACTCTCCCAGATGACCACCCGGGTCAAGCGCTCCCGGCGCATACCCATAATCATCGCCGGGGTTGTGGTGCTGGTAACTCTGGCTGTGGGAATTTCTCTTTTCATCAATTATCTCTATAAGATGGAAGAATACCGGATCAAGCTGGACCAGCTGGATATGCTGGATGCCAAAATCGTCGCCCTGGAGGAGAAGCTGGCTAAAGCCGTTGAGGACCAGGACCTCTCTGCCATCTCCGGTATCTCCGACGAGCTGAAGGAGTTGAAGGAGGAGCGGGATAAGCTGAAGGAGGAGATCGGTGAGACGGGTGAGACGAAAGTTGAACCGATAGAGCCGGATATAGAGACCTCCCTGGGCACGGTAAACATTACCGGACCGCTCTCCATAGACGGCGCCGGTAAGAATGACACCGCACGCACAGCGGACAAAATCTCCAGCGGGGTCTATGGGGTGATGGGCTCCATCACCTCCACCTACAACAAAGAGCTGGGCAAGACCCCGGGAATCTCCGGCAAGGTGGTAGTCGGTTTCACCATAAGCGGAGGGGGCTCGGTTACCAACGCCTACGTCATCTCCTCCAATGTCAACAACTCCAGGTTGGAAAGCGCCATCGTCAGCGCAATCCGCGGCGCCCACTTCTCTCCCACCTTAGCCGGCGATGTTACCATAAGCTATCCGTTCACCTTCCAACCCAAGTAATCTGCCTACTTTTTCGGTTGATTTATCCTCCCCCAAGCCTTAATATTGGGGGAATTTTTTTTTGGTCCATCTTCCTATGACTAATGGTTCCAAAGGACGGGTCATCTTCCTGGGCGTTGACGGTCTGGACGCCTCTTTGACCGAATACTGGCTTGATAAAGGCTTCCTGCCCCATATGTCCAAGCTGGCGACAGGCGGAACCCTGTGCCGACTCATACCCCTCCGCCCAAACCAGCACTCCGCCTCCTGGGCTTCCTTCCTCACCGGGGTAAACCCCGCCGAACACGGGCATCTAGCCCTTCCCCGAATGGATGGAGACCACAAACGGGCTCGGTTGCCGGAGTTGGTGGTCATACCTCGTCGCTTGGGCAGGGCGGGCATATTCCCCCTCCTGGAGAGAGGTTACTTCTTCTCCGCCTTCAAGAAGGACATCCGTCCGGTGATGATGGGCTTTCCCCACACCTTTCCCGCACCGCACATAAAAGGACATCTGCTCGCAGGCTGTCTCCCCTCAAGTTTTGAGGGTTTGGCATCTCCCCTCCTGCTGACCAGCGAGATCGGCGGGAAAGACGAGCTTGACGGGGGGCAGATTATCGGAGTGCAGGTAGCCGAAAATACGGTTTCCCTGCGCCTGCAGGGACCGAACTTTACCTCCGCTCCACTGCGCATAGTGATTGAGCCCGATAAGGAGCGGGCGGTGGTTCATTCCCGCAGGCGTAGTGTAGAGGCTCGGTTGGGCAAGTTGAGCGAGCCCCTTCAGGTCTCCTTCGTCGGTTGGCTGCGTCGCCCCAGACGCGCCCTGCTCCGCTTTCTCCTCTCCTCCATAACCCCCCACCTGCGCATCTTCATACCCGGCGTCCTGCCCCATCCCATGGACTTCCCCTATCGCCTATCCCAGCCCCGCTTCTACGCCGCCCGGCTTATTCGCATCCTCGGTGACCTTCCGTTTATTGACCCCCGGCTCATCGCCGCCGCCCACTCATCGGGGATGGTGGATATGATGGGAGTGAGCCAAATCCTGGAGCAGAACATGCGCCTCTCCTCCGAGGCGTTCTTGCGCGCCTTGGAGAACAACCTTCTCCACCCACGGCTGGCGGGTAGCAGACTGCTTGCCCTCAACATCGGAATTATTGACGCCCTCCAGCATGTGGTATGGGGGGATTTACGCAAGCGCTCCCCGAAAGAATCCAGCTCCCAGGGTAAGCTGTTGCTCGTCTTCTACCGCCTGCTGGACAGTTTAGTCGGTCGCATCCTGGAGAGGATCGGTGAGGATGATATGCTCATCGTCGCCGGGGACAGCGGTCAGCGCCGGGTATCATACCTGGTAAGCCTCAATCGTTATTTTCTGGAGAGGGGTTTGCTACATCTCAAGGAAGGGGTGCGCATTCCGCAGATAGGGCTTCACGATTTCTGGGATAAGGTTGACTGGGACAGGACCAGGGTCTATTCTTTGGGGGGAGGAAGCATTTATCTCAATCGTAGTTATAAAGGTTACCAGCAGGGGAGAAGGAGTGAGGAGAATTTGGCGGAGGCCAGAGAGGCGCTGGTGCGCCTGAAGTGCGGGAAAAACCTGGTGGTCAAGGACATCACTTACGGGCGGGTAATCTTCAGCGGGGAGTTCTTTGAGAAAACTCCCCATCTGATGGTGGATTTTGCGCCCGGTTTCGCCTCCGGCTACGAGGAGGCTGACCGTATTCCCCGAGAGGTCTTTTCCGAGAACCAGGGCGGTTGGAGCGGGGAACATCTCTCCCTCCACCCGCAGGCTCTACCGAGCCTGCTTATCTCCAATCTTCCTATCAAAGGGGCTAACCTCACCTTGCTGGATCTTCCCCCCACAATTGCATCTTTTTTGGGGCAGGATATACCCGACTGGTGGGAGGGAAGGGACTTGTGGGGAGGAGAAGCTGGCGAAATACAATCTGGTATGAAGGAGTAACCATGGCGCATAATGGCATTTCCGACTTTCGCTCCGATACCGTAACCTGGCCCACTCCGGCTATGTATGAGGCTATGGCGAGTGCACCGCTCGGCGACGACAGCTTCCGTGACGACCCCACGGTCCTGCAGCTGGAGGTGCTTTCTGCGCAGATGATGGGTAAGGAGTCTGGGTTATACTGCCCTTCCGGGACTATGGCTAATCAGGTTGCCGGAAGGGTGCACTGCCCCCCGGGCAAGGAGGTCATCCTTGATGAGGACTGCCACACCCTGAACTTTGAGCTGGCAGGGCTGGCTTACGCCGGTTTGCAGATGCGACCCATTGCCGGAGAGCGGGGGTTGATGGCTTGCGATGATGTTGCCGAGCGTTTGCGTGTCGGCGACAGTCACACACCGGGAACCGGCCTGCTCTGGTTGGAGAACACCCATAATCTTAGCGGCGGGCGGGTGATCCCCCGGGAGAATATCGTTGAGCTTTCGCAGATAGCCCACCGGGCGTCGGTTCCCGTCCACCTGGACGGAGCCCGCATCTTCAACGCCCAGGTGGCAAGCGGGATTTCCGCCAAAAGGCTTGCCGAGCCGGTTGATTCGGTAATGTTCTGTCTCTCCAAGGGGCTCTGCTGTCCGGTGGGATCAGTTCTCTGTGGAAGCGAGGATTTTATTGAGCAGGCGAGGAAGGTTCGTCAACTTTTGGGGGGGACAATGCGCCAGGCGGGGATAATCGCCGCCTGTGGTCTGGTCGCTCTGCGGGAGAATATAGACAGATTGGCTGAAGACCATAAGCGAGCCAAGCATTTGGCGGAGGAACTTACCGACATCACCGGAATAGAGCTTAACCCCGATGAGGTGGATACCAATATGGTCTATTTTCGGTTGGGTGAGGGAGCTCACCTGAACGCTCCCCAGTTGGTGGAGGAGGCGCACAAGGAAAAAGTGTGGTTTCTAAATCTAGGCGAGGATACTATCCGTATGGTATGTCATAAGGATATAGATGACGATGATGTGGAGCGGGCTCTGCAGGTGATAGGGAGCGTTTTGGGAAAGGGAGGTGATGGGGGGTAGGAATTTGACAATAGATTAGTATTCGTGTATAATGGTAAAAAGAGGGGCTAGTAATGCAATGTCCAATTTGCAAGAGCAACATAAAAGGAAACCTCGGAGAACACATAAAGGGAGGACATGGTTATTTACTTGATATTAGGACATTTTTTTCTAAAATGTTTTTTGATTAGTGTAAATTTAACTCAACTTAAGGAGAATTTTTATGTTTCAACATGAAGTAGTAATCAAAGTAATGGAAGAGCATGGAGGATATGCAACTTTAGGATATTTATATGAAAACGTTCTTAAAAATAAAGAATTGGAATCAAAGTCAAAAACTCCTTACGAAAGTATTAGAAGAATTGTCCAAGATAAAAGATATTTCTTTAAAATAAAACCTGGTCTATGGGCATTGAATACATTCAAAAATGAATTACCAGATAATATTTTATTAAAAGAAGAAACATCAAAGCACACATATTATCAAGGATTACTTATTGAATTAGGTAATGTGTGTAAATTTCAAACTTTTGTACCAAATCAGGATAAGAACAAATTATTTTTAGATAAGAAATTAAGTGAAATTGCGACATTAGATAGTATATATAACTTTTGTTATGGAAATTTATTGAACCAAGCAAAATATATTGATGTAATATGGTTTAATGAAAGAAAAATGCCAGAGAGATTTTATGAAATTGAAACGACAGGTAGATTTGAAAGGTCTTTAATTAAGTACAATGAACTACAAGATTTTTTCGGTAAGTTTTTCATTGTTGCTGATAGTTCAAGCGAAAAATTATTTAAAGTGAAAATAGATCAAAATATTTTTAGAAATATAAGAGAAAGAGTAAAATTTCTAGACTTTGATAAATTGTCAGATATATATAACTATGAGTATATAAAATATCTAATAATGAGAGAGTAACATAAATTTATTTGTTACATAAATATTTAATAAAATTTATTAGTCAAAGGTGTAGTTATGTTATAATTTAGCCTTTGAGAAAAAACAATGTAAAATTCTATTAGTTTGTGAGGTGAGATCTCAGATGGGGAATTATTTATTTATCAAATGCATCTGCGGGAAAGAAGTGAAACTTGAAATTTATGGAGGTCAGTATCAGGATACTTATACTGGAAATTGTGAATGTGGAAGAAAATGGGTTTTAGAGGAGATATCAGAACTGCTGTGTGAGGCATATTTAGACAAATAACTTAGTTTATTTACCAACAAATTTTGAAGGACTATGTAACCTCCCCCTCTTGACAACCCGCCCTTTTTCAATTACAATACGGAAAAATTCGCTGGGGCATCCTGGATGCCCTATCGTTTACCTGGAGGAAAAAATGATGAGAAAGATTATCCTTCCTTTGGCGATTCTAATCTTAGCGACGGTCGCATCCTGTGGAACATCTCCTGATGAGGGTCCATACGCTACTCCGGAGAGCACCATAATGGAGTTCACTCAGGCTATGAAGGAGGGGGACTACGAGCGGGCGATAAAATGTTACTCGCAAGATGCATTGGTAGCCACGGGACCAAATACCCAGCTCACCTCTAAGGAGATGAAGGAGCTGTTCATCCTGAGCCTGCGGGAGTCCCAGAAGGCGTTTGCCCACTCAACAGTGACCATCAGCGAGGTGCAATTGACCGCCAAGGTCAAATATAAGGTGGGTAAGGAGGAGCGGGTGGTGCATATGATAAAAGAAGCGGAGGGCTGGAAGATTGCCACCGACCTTTAGGCGACTCTTGAAAACGACCATTATAATATTATCGCTTTTGCTCACAGTTCCCATCCCCGCTCGGTCGGCTGATGATGTGGTAGAGCTCGTTTATATCGGCGCCGACGGAAAACTCCATCTGCCCCCCCTGCCCAATGCTGACTCCCTTACCCTGGATGAGCTCTATCGGGACATTGACCTCATCTTTCCGGTCGCCGATTGTAATTTCCATTCCCTGGAATACGCCGAACAGTACGGTCAGAGCGACTTCCGCTGCCTTCTGCGCCCCAATCATTACGGCGTGGACATCTTCGCTCCCCAGGGCACTGGTGTATTCGCCGCCGCCGATGGGGTGGTCATCCTCTCCGTCTTCACCCCTAAAGGTGGTCCCGGACACAAGATCGCCATAGACCACGGCAACGGCGTCTATACCTACTATCTGCATATGTCAAAAAGGGAGGTCTATGCGGGGCAGATTGTGGAAGCGGGGCAGAAGATAGCCGAGGTGGGAGCGACCGGCAACGCCGCCGGCACTCCGCCCCATCTTCACTTTGAGGTGGAGCTGGGCGTGGAGGTGCAGGACCGACCGCCGTGGTATCTGGACTATGTCAATTTCAAGCCGGGCATCGCCCAACTGCGCTCCACCGACCCCATCGCCTATATCTGTGTGAGGGAGGGCGATGACCTTTAAGCATGGGTTTGCGAGGACCACCCACACCGCTCTCCTCATCATATTACTTTCGGTGCTCACAGTCCCGGAACAAGCGTTATCGGAAGTAGAGGACTCTTTCTGGGATAATATCTCCATCACCGCCATCACCAACCAGGGGTATATCTCCGATATTGAGATAGTGGAGGATAGGGTCTTCTTCGCCACCTATGGTGGGGGGATCTTCTGGACGAGTCGCGAGAGTGGGGAGGTGCTGGGCAAGCTGGATTCAGCAAGCGGTCTGGGACACAACCTGGCTTGCACCCTCCATTATGATTCCGCAAGCGGGCGCCTGTGGGTGGGGACCTTCAACGGCATCGCCAGATTGGATACGGTCTCCATGCGTCTGCGTTTTGAGGTGTCTCCCGCTCGCTACCGTCAGACCGATGTAACCGCCATAACCTCCGCCGGGGAACGAACCTACTTCTGCTGTTATGAGGGATTGCGCATCTATTCGCCTCCGCCTCCATCACCTAAAGTAGATGAGGTTGGCTGGCAATCGGTGCAGCAGAGGGAGCCGAGGGAACTGTGGAGCTTCCTTCTCCGCCCCCAGGGATTATTGCTCAACGACCTTTACAGCGCTTTAGTTTGGCAGGATGGGGTCTGGTTCGGCGGGGTGGGAAGCATTTTCTGCCGTCGTGTGGGTGAGGAAGCCTGGCGCAAGTACGACCTTCCCGAAGATTTGTGTCTTGCTCAGGTGTTGGATATAATCCCCGAGAGGGGAGGCGAGGATACCCTCCTGCTGGCGACGAGCGAGGGTTTGTATAGGTTAAACACAACCACGGGGGTTGTATCCGGCGCGGAGGAATTTTCTGCGGATGCCGGGAAAGTCCGCGCTCTAGCCTATGTGGGCGATGAGCTCTATGCCGCTACCGATAAGGGCCTTTACCTGTTGGAGAAGGGCGATGAATATGCCCTCCTGGGCTCAAATGAGGGTTTACCGACGGGGACCATCACCTCCTTAGAGGCTGACGGCGACAAGCTCTGGGTGGGCGGTGAGGACGGAGCCTACATCTACTACCCTGCCGAGGATATCGCCGTCCCCATAGAGAACCCCTTTGACCTCCTTCCCCATCCGGCGGTGTTCTCCCTGGTGGGAGGGGAGGAACGGTTATGGATTGGCACCGGCGACGGTCTGGTGGTTTTCTCCCCGCAAGACGGTCCTCTGAGAGTGGATGTCTTTCCATCCGGGACGCGCATATTCTCTCTGGCTCTTGACGACGACATCCTCTATTGTGGCACCAAGCGGGGCTTATTCGCCTGCTCCACCGCTCAGCCACTGGCAACGCCTAAGCCCATCCCCCTGATGGAGCCGGAACCACAGATAAACGACCTGCTTGTGGTTGATGGAACGCTTTTTGCCGCCACCGAGGGAGGGCTTTTTATAATGGATGGGGAGGAGACCCGCCGTCTAACTATCCCCGACGGCTTGGGCAACAATCGGGTCTTCGCCCTGGCTCAGTTGGGCGGACTGGTCTATGCCGGCACCTTCGGCGGGGGGGTGGCTGTGGTTGACCCCCGCAATTGGCGCATTGTTGACCGCCTGAGCCGGGAGGAGGACGGGTTAGCCTCGGATTTCATCTTCAGTCTGGAGCCCACCAGCAAGTCGCTCTTTGTGGGCACCTGGGAGGGTGGATTGGATATCTATAAACCGGGAGAGGGTGTGGTGGGCAACATCACCTGGGGGGACGGTCTCTCCTACACCGATATTTGGGCCATCTATGCTCTTTCACCCTGGGCGGTGCTCTCCGTCCGTTCGGTGGGAATAAATGTCTATAATTTTGATAAGGGAGAGGTGGTGTGCTATCTTTATGCCCGCCGGGGTTTAGGCGACGGCTACATCCGGGATATTGAGTATTTTGGTGACAGTTTCTGGTTTGCCGGGAGCGGAGGACTCTGTCGGGTCAGTGCGGGCGGGGAGGTTGTGGGCTGGAGTCCTCCTCCAGTTGAGGCCGGCTACGGCTCAACCGCAGAACACCGCAACTGGTAGGGGTGCTGACTATGGCGAAAAAGGGAACGAGCAAGAGGAAACGGCGAGTCAGGTTTAGCATCATCCTCTTCGTTTTGGTGCTTGCTACAGTCCTTGCCGGCTATTTCATCTACGATTATCTTCAAGGAGTACTTTCCCCGCTGAGCGAGGAGGAGGTATCCCCGAAGCTGGTGCGCATCCCCGAGGGAGCCGACGCCGGCGAAATCGCCGAACTACTGGAGGAGGAGGGACTGATAAGAAGCGCTTGGGCTTTCCGCCTTTGGGCTAAGTTGAAGAGGCTGGATGATAATTTGCAAGCGGGAAGTTATGCGCTCTCTCCCTCAATGAGCACTCAACAGATAATCGGCGTCATATCCACGGGTCAGGTGCACACCAAGCGCTTCACCATCCCGGAGGGAACTCGGCTTATGGGTATAGGGGAGATTCTGGAACGGGAGGGAATCTGCACCACTTTGGAGTTTGAGCGGGCGCTCAAAGATGTGAAGCTACCTGCGGGACTGCCCGCTGAGGCAAATGAGAGCCTGGAGGGCTATCTTTTCCCGGACACCTATTTGGTGAGTGAGGAGACCACCGCCGAGGAGATAGTGGCAATGATGGTGGGACGCTTCCTTGAGCTGTGGCGGGAGGAGCTGTCGGATGCGGCGGAGGATTCGGGGATGAGCATGCACCAGATAGTGACCCTGGCTTCAATAATAGAGAAAGAGGCGCTGTTGGACGAGGAGCGGGCCCTGGTCTCGGCGGTCTTCCATAACCGGCTGGATAGGGGGATGCGGCTGGAGTCCTGCGCCACGGTTCTCTATGCGGTGGATAAGACCGATGAGCGCATCACCATTCAGGACTTGAAGGTGGACCATCCGTATAATACTTATAAGTATAATAAGCTTCCCCCGGGACCTATCTGCTCCCCGGGGTTGAAATCACTTATCGCATCTGTTGCGCCCGCAGATGTTGACTATCTATTCTTTATCTCCTGCGGGGACGGCTCCCACCACTTTTCCAAAAGCTATGTGGAACACGAGCAGTTGCGATTGGAGAAGGAGAGATAGAGGGTGCTTGGCAGGAGGGTTTATAATGATATAAAAAAACGGAGGGGAAGGACATAAATCCTTCCCCTATTTGCTACTTCTTTTGAATGATGATTCCTTTTGTACACTTCTTGTAAAGTAGCATTCTCAAAGACTTCGACTAGAGCGTTGGGCGATGGATTACTCGCCGCCCTCCTCAGCCGGAGTCTCCTCAGCTGGAGCCTCCTCCTCAGGCGGAGCCTCCTCCTCAGGCGGAGCTTCCTCCTCCGCGGGTGCTTCCTCCTCCACAGGAGCTTCCTCCTCCACAGCCTCCTCCTTCTTACAGCTTAAGAAGAGAAGACCCATACTGGCAACGGTGAGGATTAAAAGGATGGAGATGAACTTTCTCATTTGTTACACCCCCTTTCGCAAGGTGTTCCTAACACGCAAACTTAACATATTTGATACCCCTTGTCAAGTGTTTTTTGAGAAATTCGCCCATGTTTTCGCCCTGCGAAAACCGAAGGGTGGATTTTAGGGTGCGTTCAGCGCCCGGCTGAGCCTGTTGCGGTTCATCTCCACCTCTAACTCCAGAAGGCAGTAGTGCAGATACTCGCGATGGGACGAGCCCGCTTCTTCGTTTCTGCCGTAGGTGGAGCGGAGGTAATTTATGCGCTTTATCATCGTCGCCAGGGCGGAATCGTTTACCACGCCCCATAGCAGGGCATCCCCCACCCTCAACCCCAGGTCGGTAATCGCCGAATCGCCTTCCGCCCCATCTATTTGAGGAAGATAGACCCAGATGTTCAGGGCTACCTCCAGTCTTCCTTCCCCTTCCTCGCCCAGGGTGGTGGTGTCGTATGCCGACTGCAGACAGACCACCCCCTGCGGGGGAAAGGCGGGTATGGCGGCTAAGTCCTCAAGATAGACGGTAACCGAGGGGAGGTGGTTCTGTATGAACTCTTTTATGGCCGACTTTAATTGGATGAAATAGTTATGTTGATACATTTTTTCTCCTTATTTCCACAATAGCAATTTGCATTAGTATATAATAGCAAAAATATGCCAAAAAGTCAAGTGATTTTTTCGCCAGTGATAACGAGCCATACCCCGGCGGATATGCACGAGCCCGGTGGGGTATCTTATACTTTCAGGTTGGGGGTTGCCTGCTGTTATCGTGGGAAGGATATGGGGTGCCTGACAGAAAATGAAGGAGATGCGGAAGGAGCGAGGTGGGGAAGATTACTTAAGCCTAAGCCATCGCCTGAAAGATCATCTCTCCCAGGTTGTCCCCATAATAAACGAAATCGGCACTGTGCGCCACAACCTCGCTCTTGGGGTGGACGGCGAAGGAGTAGCCCACCTGACCGAAGATGGGGATGTCGCTTTCCGTATCCCCCAGGGCGATGCACTTATCTGGCGCAAGTCCCTCGCTTTCCAATAGCTTCGCCAGCGCTTCATGCTTTCTGCCGTAATTGACCACCACCTCCACCTCCCCGGTCAGGACGCCGTCTTCGCAGAGCAGGCGATTGGCGATTATTCTATCAATCTTTATTATCCGACCGATTCGCTCCGCCATGTGGGAGACTCCGGTGGAGATGATGAAGAACTTGGTTCCCAGCGGCTTGAGCATCTCCCCCATGCCGGCTATCCCCTGCCGTAGGGGGACCTGGTCTATCATCCGGCAGAACTCCTCCTCCGGCAGACCGGCAAAGGCGGAAGCGAAGGACGATGAGTAGGTGACATAGTCCATCTCTCCCGCTCTGAAAGCCGAAAAGAGGGGCGCGCCCTCATCCTCCCAGATTCCCATCCGCTCGTATAGGAAGCGCCATATGGAGGTTACCTCGGTCAGCGTCCCGCATACATCCAGGATGACCGCCTGCGGGCTGGTCGGAAACTTTCTCATCTCCAACGCACCACCACCCCATCGCCTCTGCTCAAGCCCAGCAGTTCGGCGGCGCTCCTACCGCTGATTGACACCTCCAGACGACCGCCACTGCCCATCAGGGCTATGGGCTTGTCACTCCCTCCCTGAAAATATGATCTGGAGAGACCTTTGATGGTGTGTTCGCCGACCTGCACCAGCAGTTCGTTCGGCTCCCTTCCCGCCAGGTCTTCCTCGGTGATATTGGTAATCAGGTTGCCGAAGGGGTCGGTGTGGATGACCTGACCGGTGAGGGTTTTTGCTCCCTCCTGCGGTTGCGGCACCTCCAGCATGATGACCTCGGTAACGCTCTCGCCGAGGTCTTTTAGCGCTCCCCCCCGTGCCAGGTGGGCGGCTGCGGGGGCGAAGACGTCCCTGGCGTGGAAGGTGGAGGAGATGCGCCCCAGGGGTGGGGAGATGTCGGTAATGTGCACCGTTTCTTTTAGATGATGGTGGGTGAGAGCCAGGGTGAGGATGCCGTTGTCCGGGGCGATGAAGTAGAACTTCTCCGTTCGGCAGGCAAGCGCAGAGCGTCTTCCGCCCACGCCCGGGTCCACCACCGCCATGTGGATGGTGGTCTCAGGAAATGTGGAGCAAGCGCACTCCAGTGCCAGGGCGCCGGCGAGTATGTCCTGCGGGGGAACCAGGTGGGCTATATCCACGATGGTGGCTTCGGGCGCCAGGGAGAGTATCACCCCTTTGACCGCGCCCACATAACCGTCGCTTAACCCGAAGTCGGTGAGCAGGGTGATTATGGAGCCCCTGCCGGAGGGGTTGGGGTATGTTGGCATGGGGGGCATGATTGACACCGGATGGAGTATAACAAAGGTTGAATGTGCTTTCTAGGGGGTTTCATATTTTGAGATTTAACTATGCGAAGACCGGCGACAGATATCGCCGCCAGAGATACATACTCTCTTCCTGAACCTAACCCACCGACTCCCCCCCATAAACTTCTCCATCCGTTTCTTTCGCTTCTCGCCCTGGTGTGGTTTCCGCCCGCCGTTTACTCAGTCGGTTGCCACAGGTAAATTCTCAAGTCAACTGTACCCTCTTGGTTTGGGGTAACCCCTTCGGCTTCCAACAAGCTTTTCTGTAGCTCAAAGCCCCGCCCCGGCTTCAGGGATATCTCCCCCTTGCCGTTGATCACCCGGTGCCAGGGAAGACCCTCTTTTTTAGACCAGGAATGGAGCACCCGCACCACTTGACGGGCAGCGCGGTGATTACCGGCTATGGTTGCAATCTGTCCGTAGGTGGCCACCTTGCCTTTCGGTATCCTCTTGATGACCTCAATTATCTGCTGTGAAAATGTTGAGCTACTCATGGCAGATTTTTCCTTATACGACTTCAATTTTCAATGCTTCAGTGGTCCTTCCGCAATCCCTCGCACCCGTGGGTGCTATCACGGCGAATGTTTCCCTCATTTAGTTCAGTCGTATGGGTTAAAGCGACCAGAAGGAGGAAGGATACGGTTGTCAAGGTAAGAACTCTGGTGAACGAATTAATTCCTAATAACCCCTCTTAACATCCACAATGTTCACCAGCTCCTCACCCGCCAGATACCTGCGAATATTCTCAACCATCAGTTCCCCCAGCCGATAAAAGTATTTCGGACCCAGACCGGCAAGATGATGGGTGATTATAACCCCCTCCTGCTCCCAGAGGGGGCTTTCCGCCGGCAGGGGCTCCTCAGCTACCACATCCAGCGCCGCGCCAGCCAGCCAGCCAGAATCCAGCGCCTCCAGAAGTGCTCCCTCGTCCACCAAACCCCCCCGGGCTACATTGACCAGATAGCTCCCTTCCTTCATAGCGGAGAAGGCTTCCCGGCTCATAATATTACGGGTGGCATCGGTCAGCGGAAGGCAGAGAACCACGAAATCCGCCTTTCCGAGCAGTTGGTGGAGCTGATTTGGGCGGTAGATTTTGTCAACGACATCGCTGTCTCTGGGCTCGCGGTCAAGGGCGACCACCCTCATTCCAAAGGTTCTGCAGAGATGTGCCACCTGATACCCGATTCTGCCCAGACCCAAAATTGCCACCGTCTTGCCGGCGAGGATATCCACCCGGTCGCGCAGATCGCCGAAGCCCCATACCTTGCGTCGCTGATATTCCAGACAGGTCTTCAGTCGGCGAATAAGGGCAAGCATCAGGGCTAAAGCGTGCTCGGCGACCATCGGCGTGGTTACCTCCCCGGCGTTGGTTACTATGATGCCTCTCTCCTTGACTGTTTTTTTCACCTGGGGGGTAAGTCCCCGCTCCACACCCACCTGACCGAAAGCCAACCAACGCAGTTTAACAGCGGCATCTATCGCTCCATCGGGGATATGGAAAGTCAGGAAGACCTCAGCGTCGGGAATTATCTCCAGCAGGTGTTTCTTGCTGGTGGAGGCGACCAACCGGACACCCGCCAGGTCCGGCTCTTGGGAGACGACCTGCTGAACCGTGTTGGAGTAGATGGGGTCCTTGCCCAGAAATGCTACAATTTTCAGGGGTCTTGGGGGAGCCATCGCTTTCTAAATCCTTTAATACCGCAGTTTAGGCAAAGATTTAATTGATGGTATCAAAAGAGAGGGACGGTGTAAAGGCTGAATTGGATGGAGGCGGGATGGGGAGAGGCGGAGGGCTGTTAGCAAAAAAGCCCCAGATTTGGAGGCTTTTTTATATTTTTCAGTTTATTGTAAGCGAGGATAAGAGGGTTTCGGTTGAAGCCCCCTTCACCTGCTAACGCTCAACAATCCTGAAGCTGACCGGAGGGGGGGAGAGCACCGGCGTGGAGGAGAAGACCGCCAGCACCTGGTAGGTGCCCGGTTTCGCCGGCTTATCGTTCTTCTTCAACTGAGCCCAGACTTCGTGGTAAGCCAGCGATTCGCCGGAAGCAATATTATAGAGCGAGAACAACGGCAGGGTGAAGGTGCCGTCACGGGAGTTCCACAGCTCCTCGCCGTCGCAGTAGATGGAGATGTGGTATTTCTGGGAGGTGGGGAAGAACAGCTTTATCATGGAGTCGGAGAGGTTGGTTATCAGAAAATCTATCTGCACCTCCTCTCCCGGCAGGTAGCTCTCCTTGTCCACCGAGACCTGCAGGAATATCTCGTCGTCTATGATGCTGGCGCAGACCCCTTCATCGTCTCGCACCGAGGGGATGGTGTCCTCAGGAACGGTGAAGGCTAAGCCCAATGCTGGAAGGAGGATAAGGATGGAGGTGATGGCGATCTGACGCATGTCAACTACCTCTGAGGGGTTGATTGCTACCGTTTTGTGTATGAGAGCGAGCTATTATTATTTTCCATAATTATAGATATGCTTGGGTGGAGGTGTCAAGTCAAATCATAAGGGTTTCTTGGGTATTATCTGACAGTTAGACCATCTGTTAATGCCTTCACTTGAAGGTCCTAAGTCCCTTGAGCGATATCCCCTCTCTCTCCGCCCTTATGGGGGCTATTGCCGTCGCCACCAGCATGTAGTTTAGAGCCATTGCGTAGTGGTCCTCCAGACCGTGGGCATAACCCAGGACGGTTCGCCCCCCAGCCCCCTCCCTGCGCTCCTTGCGCAGTCTGCCCAGATGCCTCAGCGCCTCCTCAACCGCTCCTCCCCCCTGGGGAAGCGATATCTCCCCCCTGCTCAGGCGTGCGACCAGCTCATCCAGGCTCTCGGTGCGGTCTATGTTCACTTTGGGCACCGCTTTCTCGCCCTTACCCTCTCTGCCCTTGGCGAGATGCTCACCTTGATAGTAGGCGATATAGACCCGCCCGGGGTGGGAAAGGGCTAACTCCTTGGCGGAGTGCTTGTAGGGCATGGCATCTATCACCGTGCACAGCACCCCGCATGCCTCTATCAGTTCGTCCAATCGTTCCCAGCTCTCGGTAGCCTCCAGCCAGAAGATACGCACTCTCCCCTCGGTGGTCATCTTGCCCACTGAGATGTGGAGAGTATCACCGACATCAACGCCCATGTAACTGGGTCCAACCTCCAACCTCATCGGCTCCGAGCCCAGACATGCCTGCAAGTGTATCCCGTCAAGCGGAACCATCCCCCCGGCATAGGGCAAGCCGAGCATGGAGTTGTAGAAACGCCTTTTTACGGTCTCGTTCTTTGCGCCCTTGAATTCTGAAAGAAGCCGTCCGGGTGAGATGATTCCGGCGATCAGCTGGGAGAGCTGATAGCCGCGCACCTCACCCTGCTGTGGGTGTTTGGCGACCCATCTTCCGCATCTCACATCCAGAGGCGTGTGGCATTTGGGGCAGACGATTGACACCTCTCCAGCCACCTCCCTGATGCAGTCGGGGAAGTGCTCCTCCAGGGGCTCTTCGGTGGAACACGAGGGACATTTGACCAGCCAGAAATGCTGGTCGCTTGCCTTGAAGGAGGCGTCTATACCCACCCCGGGCAAGCTGGGGATGGAGAGTTCGCTCTCCCAGGCGAGCGAGGAGTGGAGTATGCGGTCGCGGGCATACTCCTTCTGAGACCGGTCAGCCATATCCAGCTCGTCAAAGATGATGTAGTCGGCGTCCACGGAGCGGACCCGCACCTTCCCCAGAAGTCCCCGAAAATAGAGCGAGGAGTCCCCCAGCTTCTTCAAGCCCACATTATCCGTGCCTCTAACCCGCTCCCTGAGCAGGGGCGAGGCGGAAATTATCGGCGCCACCCTATCTTTAGAAAAGTCTCGCACATCGGAGTCGGTGGGGAAGAAGTAGATTATCTTGACAGTTCGGGTGTCTGCCAGCCACAGGGATTTGATGATGTGATAGGTGGTGATACCCACCTGGGCGGCTTTGCGGAATACCTGGATGGGGGATATGTCCTGGTAGATCTGTTCCAGAAAGGGGTAGCGCTCAAGCGAGAAGGGAGAGTTTCTGAGGATGATATTGCTGGAAGCCCACTCCAGAATCTCGTCGGTGGTGTGGGAATCGGACATAAGACATTTATTATAACATATTTATAACATAATATCAACATACAAATAAACAGCAGTATGCCGACCAAAAAAGAATTGCCATTTTGGAGGTTGTAATGTAAAATGTGAAAAAGCATTCTGGGAGGTAGGGAGAATGAAACGGTCTCAACGCTGGTTCCTATTCTGGTCAACATTTATCACCCTGGTAATAATCATCGTCATCGTGGTCATGAAGAGCAAGAGCCCCGAGGAGAGGGCTTTGGAGGACTACTATCTGGCGAACAAGCTATACGATCTGAAGAGTTACGAGGAGGCGATAGCCGAGTATAGGCTGGCGATTCACTATGACCCTACGCTTATAGATGCCTATTTCAATCTGGCGATATGTTTGGAGGAGCTAAATTATGAGGAGGCGGCTTTAGCCTGGGAGGATTATTTTTCCGCCGTGGAGAAATACGGCACCGAGGGTAAGATTGAGGAGACCGAGTGGGATGAGACCGAGGTGGCAACCGAGCATTTAGCCTACTGCTACTTCATGGTGGGGATGGGCGGCGATACCCCCCCAAATAAAGCCAAGGGGTATCTAAAAAAATATCTTGATATGCTGGACAAGATTTTGCCGAATGAGGAGCGGGAGAAGAGGGCAAGGGATAAACTGGCGGTGTTGGAAGGGGAGAAGCGCCCGGAGGAGATTGAGGGAACATCTGTGGAGGATGCGATGAAAGCCCTGCAGGAGGATTTGGAGAAGTATGAAAAGTATCAGGAGATTAAGGAGGAGAAGGAGGGGGGAGGTTGAGTAAGCTCCTGTTAGTGATGATTGGTTTTAAATTATATAGAAATTTTCAATATATACCTCAGAGATTTTGATGGATGTACTAAATCCTATCCAAGTTAATATATGGGTTGGCTTTTTCTTGGGTTGATGAAAGCTCTCATTATCAGATTTGTAAATAACAATTTCGTTATTTACAAAATTCGCCCTTTTTGTAAATAAGGCTACTTTGTCTGGTAAACAATACTCCACCCTAGCAACAGCTCGGGTGGGGTTCTTCTTGATATGGGTCGCTGTATTCTTTATACTAAAATATAGTCAACCAAATTTAGAGGAGGCGAGTCGTGCCCACCGATTTAGAGATTGCCCGCTCAGCCGAGATGAGACCGATAGTTGAGGTGGCGGGGGACCTGGGTTTGAGCGAGGGAGATATTGACCTCTACGGCAACTACAAGGCAAAGGTCCATCTGGATGTGCTTGATTCTCGCAGAGACCGTCTGAAGGGCAGGCTCATCCTGGTCTCGGCTATCACCCCCACCCCGGCTGGAGAGGGGAAGACCACCACCTCCATCGCCCTGGCTATGGGTCTGGCTCGTCTGGGGGAGCGCACCTGCCTGGCACTCCGCCAGCCCAGCTTAGGACCCACCCTGGGGATGAAGGGCGGAGCCGCCGGCGGAGGATACAGCCAGGTGGTGCCCATGGAGGATATCAATCTCCACTTCACCGGCGACATCCACGCCGTGGGGAGCGCTCACAACCTGCTCACAGCTATGGTGGACAACCACATCTACCGCCGACTTGACCCCCGGATTGACCCCCGGCGAGTCAGGTGGGGCAGGGTGGTGGACATAAACGACCGGGAATTGCGGGATATCGTCGTCGGCTTGGGCAAACCCACCGACGGCGTCCCCCACGAATCTTTCTTTGACATCACCGCCGCCTCCGAGGTGATGGCCATCCTCTGCCTGGCGGAGGATTTGGGTGACCTCAAGCACCGACTGGGAAACATACTGGTCGGCTTCACCTATGATAGAGAGCCGGTCTATGCTAGAGACCTGAGAACCGACGGGGCTATGACCGTTCTGCTCAAGGATGCCCTCAAGCCCAATCTGGTGCAGACCATGGAGGGCACCCCAGCCCTCATCCACGGCGGCCCCTTCGCCAACATAGCCCAGGGGACCAACTCGGTGGTGGCGACCAAGACCGCTCTAGCCCTCGCCGATTGGTGTATCACCGAGGCCGGCTTCGGCTTTGATCTGGGCGCCGAGAAGTTCTTTGACATCAAATGCGTCTCTGCAAACCTGGACCCATATGCGGTGGTTCTGGTAGCGACGATAAGGGCGCTCAAACTGCACGGGGGAAAGGAGCCCGACCAGCTGACCGAGCCCGACCCGCAGGCGGTGGAGCGGGGACTACCCAATCTGAGGAAACATCTGGAGAGCATCGGTCATTTCAAGGAATCGCCGGTTGTGGCCCTCAACCGCTTCACGACGGACACCGAGGAGGAGATAGCGGTGGTTCGGCGCATGTGTGAGGAGCGGGGTAACCCCTTCGCCGTCTGCGACGGATGGGCTAGGGGGGGAGAGGGGGCGGTGGAGCTGGCTGAGGTGGTGCGGGAGACCGCAAGCGGGGAGAACCGCCCCTTTGCGCCCATGTATGACTGGAACGATTCGGTGGAGGGTAAGATATTTGCGGTGGCAAACAAGATTTACGGCGCGCAGGCGGTGGATTACACCCGTCAGGCAAAGCGGGACCTGAGGAGGATCTCCCGACTGGGCTACGCCAAATTGCCGGTCTGCATCGCCAAGACCCAGAAGTCGCTCTCCGACGACCCGAAACTGCTCGGTCGCCCCAAGGACTTCCTGGTTACCGTTCGGCAGATAATCATAAACGCCGGCGCAGGTTTCCTGGTGGTGTTCACCGGCGACATAATCCGCATGCCCGGGCTTCCCGCCGAGCCGGCGGCTATGCGCCTGGACATAGACGAGGGGGGTAATGTGGTGGGGCTGGAGTGAGGATGGGGGTGTTCCGCTCTCTTTGTGTCTGCCTGGTCGGTGGTTTTTTGGCTTACCCGCTGGGCTTTCCCGACGAGGAGAAGCCTCCCCGGACGTAATATAAGGGGTCCAAGGTTTAATTGGGAGGTATTTAGAGGGGTTGATTAAATTTTATAAATACTGAAAAATGTGTTCGGGGTAAGTATAATTACAATAGTTGTTGACTTTGAAATATTTAAATATATTATTGGAGGTGGAAAAGTCTATCGGAGGTCAAAAAATGACTACAAGGAATTTATACACGATAGGTTACGAAGGATTAAGTAGTGAAGAGTTTATGGATAAGCTGAAGTCAAAAGGCATTGATGTTCTTATTGATGTGAGAGCCATTTCTAACAGCAGGAAAAATGGGTTCTCAAAATCCCAACTCAAAGAGAACCTTGAGTCTGTTGGAGTATCATATTTTCACTTCGTAAGTTTGGGAGCACCTGCAAATCTTCGAAATTTATTGGATGAAACGGGAAATTTCAACTTATTTTCAAAGTTATATAAAGATAGATTGGACAATGCATCAGATGTAATTGATGAATTGTCGTTTTTAGTTTTTGAAAATAATTGCTGTTTGATGTGTTTTGAGAAGGACGCTGGGCGATGCCATCGTTCTTTAGTTGCTGAAGAAATAATTAAAAATGCAAAATCAAATGTGGAGGTCGTCCATTTGTGAGAAAAGGTAAACATGAGTGGATAACAAAAGAGATATTATTTACAGTAAAAGCTTATCCAAATCCAAGCTTTAGTTATAGGGAGGCTTCTTGTGTTGCTGGGATTACTAGGAATGGTGAGTGGATAAGGCTTTATCCAGTAAGAATTAGGAGCCTAGGCTACGATAAACGTCCAAAGAAATATGAGATAGTAAGAATCCGCATTTGTAAGTATAAAAGAGATATAAGACCTGAAAGCTATCTGCCCGACGAAGGTTCTTATGAAAAAATTGGATACCTGGATACAAAGTACAATTGGAAGAAGAGAAAAGAATGGGTGCTACCATTGGCAAGTAAATCAATGTGTGAGGTTCAACAGTTACAAAAAGAAACCTACAAATCCCTAGGTATATTTAGACCCAAAAAGGTTATTGACCTAATAATTGAAGATGCCCCTGTTGAATGGACGGATAGACAAATTGAGGTAATGAGCCAGACTGAATTGTTTGAACCCCCAAAATCACTTTTAGAAAAAATTCCTTTTATCTTTAAATATCATTATTTTTGCGAAGATAAATCTTGTAGAGGTCACATCCAAACAATAGTAGATTGGGAGATTTGCGAACTTTACCGAAACCTAAGAGATAAATACGGAGATGATATTAAAGCAATAAAAAAAGATATCCGTAATAAGTTCTTTAACGAATTGTGCAGTAACGATAAGGATACATATTTTTTTGTTGGAGATATGCATTGGCATCCGGGAAGTTTTATTGTACTAGGCGTATTCTGGCCAAAGAAAGAAATTGTCCAACAACTTCCATTCTAGAATATTTATTACCGGATTTTGCTTTTCACCGAATCCTTCCTCCTAAATCCTGTGATTTTTTTCTCACTTTCCCCTTGAAAATCTGTTCCCCTCCAGGCATAATACTTTTTTAGGCGCAACAGGCAGGATAATGTTGTGCTCTCTCCACTATGGCCTCCTTAATCGGTATAAGACGGGAAGATATGAACCGATGGGAGCGGCGCACACCGCTCACCCCGGACCTCGTCCGCTACCTGGTGGAGAGTGGCGACATTGAAGTCCGCATACAGCCCTCCAGGATACGGTTTTACAGCGACGAAGAATATGTTGAAGCCGGCGCCGAGGTCAATGAGGACTTATCCCCATGTCCCGTAGTCTTTGCGGTCAAGGAACTGCCCATGGACTTCATCCAGGAGGAGCGCACCTACATCTTCTTCTCTCACACCATCAAAGGTCAGCCCCACAATATGCCCATGCTGCGCCGCCTGCTGGACGGTGGTTGCACGGTGATAGACTATGAGTGCATAACCGATGAGCGGGGACAGCGTCTGGTCTTCTTCGGGCGGCACGCCGGGCTGGCGGGGATGATAGACACCCTCTGGGCTTTGGGCGAGCGGCTGAAGTGGGAGGGGCTGGAGTCGCCGTTTAGCCGGATTGGGCAAGCCTGGAGATACAACGACTTGGCGGAGGCGGAGTCTGCGGTCGCTGAGGCGGGGGAGAGGATAAGCAATGGGGGTCTGCCAGAGGGGATTGTGCCCCTGATTGTGGGTTTCTCAGGTTACGGGAATGTCTCCGGCGGCGCTCAGGAGATTCTGGAACATCTGCCGACCACAACGGTGGCGCCCGAGGAGCTGGCGGGTCTGGTGGAGGGTGGCGATTGCTCCCCCGAGATGTTATATAAGGTGGTCTTTGAGGAACGACATATGGTCCAGCCGAAGGATCCCGACGGCAACTTTGACCTGGAGGATTACTATCACCACCCGGAGAGGTATCTTCCCAAGTTTGAGACCTATCTCCCTTATCTGACCGTTTTGATGAACTGTATCTACTGGGATGAGCGCTACCCCCGGCTGGTGACCAAGGAGTATCTGCGGCGCACCTATGCGCAGGGGACACCCAAGCTCAAGGTCATCGGCGACCTGAGCTGTGATATAGAGGGCGCTGTGGAGGCGACGCTACGTACCACCGATTCCGGAAATCCCGTCTATGTGTACCACCCGGCCACCGGCAAGACTCAGGACGGCGTGGAGGGCGAGGGACCGGTAATTCTTGCGGTGGATAACCTCCCCTGTGAGCTTCCTCGTGAGGCTTCGGAGCATTTCAGCGCCGAGTTGGAGCCCTTCGTCCCCGCCATCGCCCATGCCGACTACACGGTGCCATTTGATGCGCTTGAGCTTCCTCCACAGATGAAGCGAGCGGTCATCGTCTATCGGGGGAAGTTGACCCCGGACTATGAGTATATCTACCGGTTTTTAGAGAAGTTTGAGCGGGGAGTCTCTTAACCCCACTCATCCCTTCACTCATTTAACAAACGATAAGCACATCAGGAGGACTTGATGGACAAGGTTCTTTTATTGGGAGCGGGTCTGGTAACCAGACCCCTGGTGAACTATCTTCTAGAGAAGGGCTACAAGGTCACAATAGCCTCCCGCACGGTCAGCAAGGCGGAGTCGTTGGTCGGCGACCATAAAAGAGGAAAAGCTTTGGGGCTGAATGTGAAGGACGACGCCGGTCTGGAGAGTTTGGTGGAGACCGCCGACGTGGTCATAAGCCTGCTGCCCTATACCTATCATGTCAAAGTGGCGAAGCTGTGCATTAAACATAAGAAACACTTCGTCTCCACCTCCTATGTCGGCGACGAGATGAACGCCCTTGATGAGCCGGCGCGCAAAGCAGGGGTGGTCCTGCTCAACGAGATAGGCTTGGACCCGGGAATAGACCACATGTCGGCGATGCGCATCATTGACGATGTGCACCAAAAGGGCGGGAAGATTCTCGCCTTCCGCTCCTACTGCGGGGGCTTGCCCGCTCCGGAGGCTAACGACAACCCCTTCGGCTACAAGTTCTCCTGGAGCCCCATAGGCGTCATCCTTGCCGGGACCAACGACGCCCGCTACAAAGAGGACGGCAAGATCGTGGAGATAGACGGCGCCGAGCTTTTTGACCACTTTGAGATTCTCCAGGTGGAAAGTCTTGGTGAGTTTGAGGGCTACCCCAACCGCGATTCGGTGCCGTATATAGATATTTACAGCATCCCCGAGACCCGGACCATGTTTCGTGGCACCTATCGTTATGTGGGCTGGTGCGAGACGCTGAAGGCGATAGCCGACCTGGGGCTTCTGGACAAGAAGGAGCGGGACTTTTCGGGTATGACACTCGCCGACTACACCCGCATCTTCATCCCCGGAGACGGGGACATCAGGGCGGACACCGCAGGCAAACTGGGGCTTGAGCCGGGCGATGAGATAATAGCTCGCCTGGAGTGGCTGGGGCTCTTCTCCGATGAGCAGGTGCCCATAGAGAGGGGCAGTGCCCTGGAGGTCCTCGCCGAGGTTATGAAGGCGAAGATGCCTTACAAATCCGGCGAGCGGGACATGATTATCCTGGTGCACGACTTCATCGCCGAGGTGGCGGAGGGCAAGAAGCACATCACCTCCACCCTGATAGACTACGGCATCCCCGACGGCGATTCGGCAATGGCTCGCACGGTCAGCCTGCCGGCGGCGATCGCCACTAGGCTGATACTGGAGGGGGTTATAACCGAGCCCGGCGTCCACATCCCGGTGAAGCCGGAGATTTATGAGCCGGTGCTGGCGGAACTGGAGGGACTGAGAATCGTCTGTGAGGAGAGGGAGGAGGATGTGTAGGTGGGGGTATCGTACATTTACGAAGAAAAAGCCCCCCAAAAAGGGGGGCTTTTTTGTTAATAGGGATATAGCAATTGTATTAGATTACTTTTTCTTGGACGATATAGCCCGGGCAGCCTCAACAAGCTTGGGGACTTTATCTTCAATTTCTTTTGCAAATCCAAGAATTTTCTTAGCATATTCCTCAATTAAACCATATTTTCCTCTAGGATGCAGTGTCTTTAACAACTCGATATCTGAATAATCAGTTAAGTACTCAATGATTAAAAACCAATCCTCCCTAGTAGATTTTTCTTCATCACCCCAAAGTTCGTCGGCAATTTTTTCAATTTTCTTGTTGTCTTTAAGAAAATCATAAGAATCAATTTCCCTTGCTAAACCATAGTAAAAACGACCCATTACTTCAAAACCAAACTCAATATAAAAAAATTCATTCCAACTATCCTTCTTTAGAACTATTGCGGGATTATACTCAAGTACTGGTAAATCGGATTCAATAATCCAATCTGTTCCATTTAATTCCTTTGTTAATATTGACTCTATCTTTACCAAAATATAACTAACAAATCTATGGAAAAGAATTTTCTTGTCCGGAATCAAATCATACAACTCCCAGACGACCTCAAAGTTCTCCGGTTGTAACAGGAATTCCAGGACTTTTTCTTTGTACTCTTTCATTGCTTTTCACCTCTTCTATAATTCTCTAATAGTGTCAATGTACATCTGCAGTGTCTGCCGCAGATGTGGGGGCTTAACCTCTTCTTTTGCGGTTTCAAGCCATTTGGCGATGTCATATTTATACGAAAGTAGTATGAGTTCATTTCTCTTTTTAAGCTCTTCCCTGAGTTCTTGATTAACTGAAATCTCCGAAGGGTCTTCACCGTATGGAGTAAGGTAAACGAGAAGGAAATCGTTATACCTAATTTTTGCGTCTTCATAATAACGTTCAAGTTGCTTTTCTTGGTCTGGGCTGTTAATTTTATTCTCAATAATAATGGCAAAGCGTGTTTTTCCCCCGAACTCTATGTTTATGTCAATTCTTCCGGGTTCAGTCTCCGTCCACTTCTCCCTTTTAACAGTTGCACACAATTCACCTTCGGGTATGTTAGCTTCTTTTTCCTTCAAAAGGTTAATGAACTTGTTTAAGAAGATTTTTTTCTGCCCGTGGCTTCCTTTAGTTGTTAAAAACCCCGCCAAAAAATCCGAGTGCTTGTTCTCGTCATCAGCAACATCAAGGATTTTGAATATGTTAAAATCAGGAGCTTTCTCTATCTGATGTTTCTGCCGCTCTTCCTCTAAGGGCTCAAGTCCCCTGGATAAGTTCTTGAAACCTTCTTTGAACGAGGAAACCCTATCATCAATCAAACCTGATGTAAAATCCTGGTATCGCTTAATGAAGGATGATATCGCTTCTATTTTCACTGCCATAGTTGAATCACTCCTCACATATTGTCCATATCACTCCCCCAACCGCACCAAACGGTTCATCCCATCGCCCAGCTCCTCCAGGGCGTAGAAGCCCACTGCGCCCTCTGAGGAGTAGAGAAGTATCTCGCCGTATGGTCCCCACTGCTGGTCGTTGATAACCGCATAATACCCATCGCGCTTTGTGAAAGTAAATCCCCACGAGGAGCCATCGGAGGATATGACAAGCCACTCTACATCCCTATAAGGTCCCCACTCCTGGCCGTTGATGACTGCATACCGCCCATCGGGCTTCCAGGCATTAAATCCCCACGAGGAACCGTCGGAGGAGATGACAATGGGCCCGATAAACTCATAAGGTCCCCACTCCTGGCCGTTGATGACTGCATACCGCCCATCGGGCTTCTGGGCACTAAATCCCCACGAGGAGCCGTCAGCGGATATGTCAAGCCACCCAATACCCTCATAAGGTCCCCATTCCTGGCCGTTGATAAACACATACCACCCATCGGACTTTGTGATAGTGGACCCCCACGATGAGCCGTCGGCGGATATGTCAAGCAACCCAGATCCCTCATAAGGTCCCCATTCCTGGCCGTTGATAACCACACACCACCCATCGGGCTTCTTAGCCCAAAATCCCCACGATGAGCCGTCGGCGGATATGTTAAGCAACCCAACCAACTCATAAGGTCCCCATTCCTGGCCGTTGATGACTGCATAACACCCGTCGGGCTTCTCAGGCCAAAATCCCCACGAGGAGCCGTCGGAGGATATGACAACCCACTCAACATCCCTATATGGTCCCCACTCCTGGCTGTTGATGACTGCATACCAACCGTCGGGCTTCTGGGCACTAAAGCCCCACGAGGAGCCGTCGGAGGATATGGCAATACGACTAACATCCCCATAAGGTCCCCACTCCTGGCTGTTGATGACCGCATACTTCCCGTCTGGCTTGTGGGCACTAAATCCCCAGGAGGAGCCGTCGGAGGATATGGCAATCCGACTAAAATCCCCATATGGTCCCCACTCATGGCTGTTGATGACAGCATACTTCCCATCTGACTTCTCAACCTCAAATCCCCAAGAGGAGCCGTCGGGGGAACAGAGAAGGTTTTCCACATGCACAAAAGGTCCGTAGGTCCCCACCTCCTTCGGTTGGTAGGTGGTCTTCCCGCCTCCCTGCTGGCAATTACCAACGGAAACGAGGAATAGGAATAATATCGCCAGAGAAAAACCAATGATCTTCATCCTTCAATCTCCTTCTTTCTTTGCCAAATTAACCCTTCTTTTCCACCGATAAAAGCATACAATGTTTATAGTATGCCGTCAAACTATTTTATTACAACCAACTTCTACTCACTTTTGGCGCCCAACCGCACCAAACGGTTCATCCCATCCCCCAGCTCCTCCAGGGCGTAGAAGCCGATGCCATTGCTGAATGTGAAAAAAGGCGCCCCTGTTTGTAACTTTTTTAACTTCATTCTTCCCTGCGCCATATATCTTTATCTTCATACTCGGGCTTTCTTGATTTTCATTTGCTATTCCGTCCGTGTTTATTATACGAGCCGTCTGCCCATTTTGCGGAACTCTTTTGACTCAGCCCTTCCCGGGAAGGTAAAGCGTTTTGCCAGAGCCGAGTCGTTAGGGTGGAGGGTAACATCACCGCAAATATATTTATCTATCACCTCAATTGTAAGCCGGGTGGCGTATTTTTTGGTTTTTATCGTTGCTTCATACAGCGAGTCGGATTCGTCAATGGGACAGCGCACCGATGCTACTATCGGTCCATCGTCCAGCTTTTCGTTCATCACATGAACTGTCGGCACGGTATAATCCCGTCCCTCGTAAAGTTGCCAGAAAACAGTGAACAACCCCCGATAGCGCGGTAGCTCGCCGGAATGCACGTTCAAACATGCCAGACGGGGAAGGGCAAGCACCGCATCGCCGAACTTCTGCGATGCGTTCATGGAGATGATTAAATCCGGCTTAAGCTTCTCCAAGCGGACTAGACTCTCTTCGGAATTGATGTCTCCTAGTTTAATTACCGGAACATTCTCACCAGTTAATACCTGTCGCAGGGTATAGTCGCCGCCTCTGCCAGCGCGAAAAGCCTTTGAGAAGAGTCCCGCAAGGGTCAGGTAGGTTGTCAGCCACATCAGTTTGACCATATTCCAGAGCCCGTAGAAGGGGAAGACTCGCTTGAAAGCGTCCCGCCGGGAAAGCCCCAGCGGTTCCTGGATTGCCACGCCGAGGAGGCATACCTTATCCGGGTCATATCGGCGCAGGAACTCTGCGAAGAAGTGGCGCCCGTAGAACGGTTCCTCCGAGGTTACAAAGAGTAACCTCAACCGCATTTCATCCGACATTATATGTAGCTCCTACTTTTCCGACAAAATTCAAACCCATCTATCACTCTCCAGTGTCCCCCAACCGCACCAGCCGATACATCCCCTCACCCAGCTCCTCCAGATTTGGTTTTTATCACCCTTATCCCGCAACCTTAACCTCCTGGTTGAGCTTGTCTCTCTTCCCATGGTCTCCATGGTCAAGGTAGAATCCCTTCTCCTCCGAAAACTCCCGATATGAGAGTTCGTTCGGGTAGGGCGACATCTCAAAGTTCCATTCTCCACGGATGCGCACCGGGATTCCCTCATCCGCCCAATCGTAGAGCCACCGGGCGGGGCTTTTTCCGCCCACACTCGCCAGTTTCACATAGCCCAGACGGATGCAACGATGGGAGGCGGGTATGCCCAGGGTCTCAATCGGCTCCGCTTCTCTCATATACAGCGAGGGAACGGCGTGGAAACCGAAGCCGCCGATGTCTAGGTAATAGGGCAAGCCCCACCACCTGGTTTCGCCCTCCTCATAGTAGTATCTGGAGATGGCGTATTTTATCTTGAAGTCTATAAGGTAGTCGCCGGTCGGCGTCGGTCGGTTTTCTTTCCCGGTGGAGATGACGAAATAGGCGATTATCTTTCCGTCCTCACAGCACCACAACCTCTGCACGGAAACATCAACAAAAATGAACTTACCATCAGGAATTTTGTAGAGAAGGTATTCCGGAGAGAGGCAGGCAAAGGGCGACTGGTAGGCTATATCGGTGACCAAATCCTCGCTTAATAGCGATTTATCCTGGCAAAGCTCACCTTTTACCCTGACCTCATCCTTCAATCTGGCTCTGCTTTCGGTCTTCTGAAGGCTGGGCGATTCCCCCGGCGTGGATAGTATGAAAAACCAGGAGAAGCAGAGGAGAAGTTGTGGTAAGAATATTCGGGTTAAAGTGCTTGTTTGCCGCATCCGTTCGTCCTTCATAATGCCCACAAGAACAAGATTCAGCCTTATATGAGATTATAATTATTCCACGCCTCTTTTACAAGTGCAATATTTGCCCTCATAACACGGGGTGGATGGCGGATGGCGGTATCCGGCGTTTGAGCCCATATACGAATAGTAGAGAGGATGGTCGGTCACAATTCCACACATATGTGACCGAAACTGGTGTAATTGGGGAGGTTACTTGAGGGCTGAGCGCATTTTTCCAAACAAAGTGTTCTTTTAACCCTCAACTCTCACTTTTAAGTTGACCTCTTGTATGAGAAGAGGATAAAATATGTCAGTACCTTTTGGCGAGGAGATGGGGCTATGAAAGTAAAAGCGGTAAGCTGTCCAAAATGCGGGGGGAGCATCAAGATTAAAGGTGGTGATGTTCTCAACTACTGCGCTTATTGCGGGACTCAAGTGTTCCTGGACGACGAGGTGGTGCGTGAGGAGAAGCGGATTATTACAGATACCGAGGTCCTCTTCTGCCAGGTATGCGGGAGGTCCGTTAAGAAGGTATCCGACCCTTATTATAAATGCCCCTCTTGTGGACGGATTGTCTGTCCCAATTGCTATGATAAGTCAAGACGGCTGTGTGTCAGTTGTGGGGGGAAAGCTACCAAAACCACTCCTAAGGTGTCCAAACCCCCGGAGCCGAGAATAGGATTTTATTTTCTGTCCTTCTTTCTCCCGTTTGTGGGCATCATTATGGGGATTATCTATCTCATCAAGCCCGAGGTGGAGAACAAGAGGTTCGGAAAGTATTGCCTTCTTTTAGGGTTGATACCGTTCGGTTTCTATTTTGTCAGCTTCATAATCACGCAGATCACAACGTTGGGAACCACTCCATAGTAGGACAACGGAAGCCGCTGATTTAATCTTAGTCAAAATGAACAAGCCCCATCTGGGCTCTCCTTATCCCCCGCTCACTTCTGGGCTGGCTCATATACATTCATTCCCCCCGTCCAGCTCTCCCTCCATTCAATCTTCCGGGCGACGATTTTAAGCAGGCAGAACTCCTCGGATTCTACACCGTTGGGAAAGTGTTGCGACAGGTCAAATGTCGCCATCTCCCACACCCTCCTCTTCTCCTCCAAATCGGGGATTATCTCTGCCTCACCGATGACGAAGGCAGCTTTATCTCCACTGGGTTGCTCCACAAAGGCAAGGCAGACCCTGGGGTTTTGCCTTATCTGTTTTACCTTCCGGGAGGTGCTGAAGGTGGTCACCCAGATGGAGGCGTCGTCTTCAATTATGGGGGATACCGGGCGGACTCTGGGCTGGTCGCCGTCGCAAGTAGCCAGGTATGCGTGGAGTGAGTTAGCCTTCATTATAGCGACTATTTTTTGTTTATCGGATGAACTCATACATCTGACCTCCTCTTCAACTCGTAGGTTTCGTTATCCTGTTTTTGGCTTACTAAGGTCAATAGCTCCACACCAGAGCCATTATCCCCACCGCCAGGGTGATTATCAGGCTGATTATGACCGTTCGGCGCAATACTTTGCCCTCTTCACCAATGGCGTCAATTATCGCTGCCGCATTCTGTAGCTTGGCGGGGCTGATGACGCTTGCCAGCCCCCCACCGATTCCGCTGGCTGCGGCGATGAGTAGCCCGGTGGAGGCAATCTTGTCAGCCACCGCGGCGGTGTCTATGTGCAACTGGGTGAGCATGGCGATGGATGAGGTCTCGCTTCCGCTGATGAATCCGCCGAGCAGCCCCAGATACGGCGCCACCAGCCCGTAGAAGTCGCCGAAAGCTTGAGCCGAGACGGTTGCAACTATGTATACGATGTTGTTGTTTGGGCTGAGAAGCACCCACCTGCCGTCCATTACCACTTTGCCGGAGTGATTGATGGTGTAGGCGATGGCGAAGAAGACCGCCGCCGAGATTGCCGGGCGCCAGGAACGCCTGAGCCATTTGACCACCGTGCTCTTAAACTGCGTTCCTTTGGGTCGCAGGAAGGGCATAGCCAGGAAGGTGGAGACGGTTACCCAGAAATATGCCTGCCAGAGTATGCGCAGATTCTCCGCTTTGCCGGGGATAATCTCCACCGGCATAGCCCATCTGTTGAAGAGCAGGTTGAAGATGGGTATGTGGGGAATGTTGGTCAGGGCGGCGAACGCCACCAGAATGAGCCACGGCGACAGAGCGGTGAATAACCCCATCTTTCCCTCCCAGCCCAGGTCCTCCTTGGTCAGGGCGCCCCGGTCGTAAATCTTTTTTCGGCGCACTAACATGTAGAACAGCATAATACCGATTACGAACAGCCCGGCGAAGACACCGGTGATTGTGGTCATCCCCAGCCGGTTCATCAGTATGGCGGTAAAGCCCATGGTCAGACCGGCGATGAGTGTGGGAATGGTGCCTTTGAGCATCAGCCGAAAACCGCCCACCAGGTAGAGCATTCCGAAGCCGATCAAGGTGCTGACTACCGGCATGAAACGGGCGAAGTAGTAGCCTGCCTCGTTGGGGGTCAAGCCGGTGAAGGCGCCGAAGACGACCACCGGAATTCCCAGAAGGGCGTAAGTGCACAGGGCGTCATAGCCAATGGCCGGCAGGGCGATAGCTACGAAGCTGGAATAACCCAGGGCGAGCATTATGGGGGGGAGAATGCTGACCGGGGTGGCTCCAAGAGCCGCCAGCAGAGTGCCTAACCCCATGTTGATTATCAGTATCTGGACTACCTTGTCGTCCCTGGCGATGGTCTTCATCGCAGCTACAATCCGCTTGACTGCGCCGGTCTCCATCATGTAGGTCATCTGGAAGATGGAGGCAACCACCATAAGGGTGATGGGCAGGGAACCGACCACCCCGGAGAGGCTTGCCTTGAGGACCACTTCCCAGGAGGTGTGGAAGTAGAAGACTACCACCAGAAGTGTAAAGACCCAACCGACGACGCCGGCGATGTCTGCGGGTCGCTTAAAAACCACCAGAAGAACGAATATTAAGATTATGGGGCTTGCGCCCAAAAGCAAATCTATTATAGTCACATTTTACCTCGCCTGGTCTGTGAAGAGAGGATTCCCCTCCGGCTACAGTTGAAGCATTTTACTGAAGGATACATCTATTGAGCCGGGGGTTGGATGGCTGAAGCGAGCCGAAAAAGCGTTGTTAGGGAACGATGCCTCTGGTGTATCAAAGCTCGCTCAGTATCCCCTCTAATGCCTTCAATCCCGCTTCTTCGGAACTTCTAGCCTTTCGCAGGCACTCCAATCCGATGCTTATGCGGGCTTCATCGGCGATATGCTCCGGCTCCAGTCCCAGAAATGGAAATGTATCCGCTACCTTTTTCAAACTCTCCGCCACCTGTTGGTAATGACCTATCGCCTCCTCAAAGGCTGTGCCCGCTTTCCCCCCGACGCGCTCCTTCGCCTCCTTCAGGAACTCAACCGCATGGTGACGGCACTCACTCCAGACCGCTGAGTTATAAGCCATACCGAAGCCGTCGGCTTTGCCCTCCTCCAGCGCCTTAATCCAATTATCATAGCCCGCCAAGCCGGTCTTATACTTGGGATATGTCCATTTGTCCTTATCCTTGGAGTGCTCCAGGGCGAATGTTAGAGCTTCCTTTACAGTTTTGATGTCATCTGCGGACTTGCCGGGCTTCACCGTGAACATCTCCAGAAAGCCTATATCGGAATCCCCCAGCTCCTGCCAGGGCTTGGGTCCTTTACCCTCATCGCACTTGGGACCGGAGAAGTAATAGCCTGCATCATCGTAGCCGCAGACAACATAATACTCGGGAATCTCCAGCTCCCATCCGTAACAGGGTGTGTCATCGTCAAGGGCTTTTTGGGTGCTTTCCCAGGCTTGCTTTTGTAGCTCGGCAAAGTCGGCGTCCTGTTTAGTGACCGATATTCCTTCAATGACGCAACCCACATTCTTGCTCAGCTTGAGGAGCATCTCCGTGTGCCAGGCGGTGGGTCCGCTGGCGCAGGCAACCTCATGTAAGTTGATGATGAAGGCATGTCCGCTGGCGCCGAAGAGCCAGCCGTCGGAGATCTTTATTCCCAGAAAATCAAGGCAGCCTTTGATACAGCCTATGTGGGTGGTCCACATACATTTCCAGCTCAGATTTTCAATCTTCTTTGCCATTTTGACCTCCTGAGGGGGTAATTTTTTAAAGTGCTCACTTATCGGAAGGGGCTCTTGTGAAGTGGTGAGGGCTTTTGTGCAAATGTGATAAATTGCAAAAACGGTTTTGAGCGACCTGGATATGGCTATACCCAAAAAATAAATATACTCAATATAACTTCTCGGGACAAGAGAAAACTAGCGGAAGCACTGGGAGAAAGACCCGACACTACCCCTCATTCCAATCAATATCCAGGCTACTCCTCTTGGGCTTCGTCCTTTAACCCGCCCCTGAACTTCTCCAACTGCTCCTTAAAAAACTCATTATCCGGGTCCATCTCCAGAGCCTTCTCCTCCCACACGATGGCACTTCTGTAGTCTCCGCCGGCGTAATAAGCCTCCGCCAGGGTGTCCATTATGTTCGGGTCGTCGGGAGCCAGGCTGTGCGCCCTTTTTGCAATTTCCAGCGCCTCTTCCGGGAAGACCTCTCTGGTGGCAAGCGCCCAGGCCAGGGCGTTGTGAACCTCGGCGTCGTCCACCTTCTCCTGCAGGATCCTTTCCACCAGCATGAGAACATTTTCGTGGTCCCCCGTTAAACCTGAATCAAGATACCTCTCAACCATGAAGTTGTATTCCCAGAGGAGGTATATCCTCTCAAGTTCACTTATCGGTTCGGAATGGTCGTCCACCCTGATGTCAACCAGTCGGTCAAATTTACCCTGATAGCCCCCTTCTTCTTTGACCACGAGTATGGCAGCCGACTGCTTACCACGACTGTCCCCACCGGCGTCGTCCCCCGCCTTCAGGGCTTCAATGAGCCTCCGTCCCAGAGGTCCGGGCGAGTCCTGAAAGGCTTTCGCCATCTCCTCCAGGACCTCTTCCCCGACCAGGATGTTCCCCTGAACCGAGAAATACTCGCCCATTATGTGCCCCGACCATTCCAGGGTGGATTCTCCGGTGAAGGCAAAGACATTGCCCTCTCCGTCCACGATAGCCACCTGTCGCTCATCCCTGCCCTCATCTTTTTCCAGGAGGGTTTGCAGAACCTCCTCGGCGGAGTAACCGGCTTCAAGTAGCTTGAGCCCCTCCACCCCATAGTCCACATCGGCGAGCGCCTGGGTGGCGACGGCGCCCACACCCGCCTCAGCCCAGGGGACGATGTATCCCACCGCTAAGACCCGGGAGGCGACGGCGACACCCCACTCCTCCGTCCCGGGGTGGTAGGCGACGATGGAGAAGGTGGCGGTGGGGGCTTGCTCCACCTGGAACGAGTGGGTGAGGGGTAAGCCCACAGACAGGCTGAGGGCTATAAATACACATCCAAGAATCAGGTGCTTCCTATACATAAACATCTCCTTTCCGTCGGTGTCATAAAAGTGTAACATAACCTTGAAAGGGTATGCCTCAAATATGTTTCTGGATCGGTGAAGTTGAGGTGAGATAAACCTGGGCAGGTCTGCCCAGACGGGTTTGCCGGGGGAAAGTTGTTTGGGAAACTTCCCCCACTCATCACTTGACTTAGACGGTTCGCTTTGCTAGATTTACCTCTCAAACTGCGAGGGTGGCATAGATGTCACTTTGAGGGCAGTTTAGCTGAAATGTCATAAAGTTTTTATTTCAGGAGGAGAGATGAGAAGGATAACGGCACTTTTGCTTGTTCTAGTAGCAGTTGCAGCTACCGCCGGAGCTAGCGAGGACTTTACCTTCGTCGTATTGGGGGACCGCACCGGCGGGCATGTGGAGGGGATTTACGGCGCGGTGGTGGAGAGGTCCCTCGCCGAGGGCGCCGACCTCTACATCACCGTGGGGGACCAGATTGAGGGTTATACCGACGACGCCGATGTGGTCCAGGAGGAGTGGGACGAATACTTCGGTATAGTGGAGAGAATCCCTACCGACCTGTATCTCCTCGCCGGCAACCACGACATCTGGGACGACCAGTCTGAGGAGATCTGGCGGGAGCGGGTGGGCACCGAACCCAACTACAGCTTTGATTACCAGGGCGTCCATTTCACCATGCTGGACACCAGCCGTTGGGAGGCAAGCGATTCCCTGCCCGACGAATATTACCGGTGGCTGGAGGCTGACCTGAGCGCACATTCCGACGACCGCCTGACCTTGGTGTTCTTCCACAAACCGCTCTGGTATGATACCCTCGCCGGGGGGGAGGCTGACCGTCTTCACGAGATTTTCAAAGCGGGCGGAGTGGACGGTATTTTCAACGGTCACTTTCACACCTACGGTTCAGCATTTTACGACGGCATCGCTTACACCATGGTCGGTTCGTCGGGCGGTAGAATGTCGGACGAGCTGATGTATAAAGGTCACTTTTTCCAATATTGTGTGGTTGATGTTTCGGGCGATAATTTTGAGATTACCGTCGTCCCGCTGGAAGGCGACGAACGGCTGACCCACGACTGCGTTTCGGTCTCGGATTTGAAATTCTTTGACAAGGTGGAGGAGGAATATATCGTCATGGGTGAGTGTTTTGAGGACAAAATGGTTAGAGAGGAGGGGGGATTTCTGACCGTCTCCATCACCAATATCTACGAAGAACCGTTTGTGACCGAAATCCGTTGGGATACCGAGGGCACCGACTGGGAGGTTGAACCGATAAGTATGGAGGTAGAGATCCCCGGAGGTGGAATGGAGGTACCTTCCTTTACCGTAAAGTATGAGGGCGAGATGTATCCCCTTCCCACGGTCCATATCCGGTATCCCTGGGGCGAGGGTAAACTATACGACTATGAATTCTTCGCCCACATCACTCGCACCCTCAAGATTCCCTCCGGCAGCGCTCCACAGATTGATGGTAATCTAGGAGACGGCGAATGGGCGGAAAGTGCGATTGTGGATTACTTCTGCTCGCCGGAGGGTGAAAAGATGACCATTGAGGATACAGTATTCCGCTTCGTCTATGACCACGAGAACCTCTACATCCGGGCGGACTGCGAGCAGGAGAGCGACTTTGTGGTAAACGCCACTGAGAGAGACGGTGCGGTCTGGATGGACGACTGCATGGGTTTCTTCCTTTCGCCCGGCGGCTTGGAGGGCGACATCTATCAGATATACTTCAACCCCGATGGGGTGATATTTGACCAGAGGATATTTATCAACGAGCAGGGATACCTGGATGGGGAGGTGGAATGGAACGTTGACTGCCTGGTGGCGACAGACCGGGGCGACAACTGGTGGGCTATAGAGATAGCCATACCCTTCTCAGCTTTGAAGGCCGAAACCCCCAAGCCCGGCGACGAGTGGCGGATTAACTTCCGGCGCAAAGAGATGGCTCTGGAATCCACCGCAGACTGGCAGTATCCCATCTCCTACGATGTCAACTACTTCGGTAGGACGGTCTTTGGGGAATAGGTGGTGTGGCTGGTTTTGGGTTGACACAAACGAAAACCCCATCCAATGGCACCGCTTGGAGATGATAAAAAGCATATGAAGGGCGAAAAGGAGCTTAAATTCTAGTTGGAGCGGGCAGAGGAATTTCCTGAAAACTTCACCGGACCTGCACCCTGGTGAAGTTTTTGCTTGACAGTGGCTTTTTAATATGTTAGTAATTCTATAGGATTAGTTGAGTTAACACTCTTTTAAATCCAATGAAACTTACCGCTCGCAGTGAATACGCACTACTTGCGCTGATCTATCTGGCGCGGAACCATTCTCGCGATTACATTACCGTGCAGAGGACCGCGAATGCGCAGAGTATTCCCCGCAAGTTTCTGGAGCAGATATTATTGACCCTGAAACGGGCAGGGTTTTTATATAGCTCCAAGGGGCAACATGGCGGCTATCGCTTGGCAAAGCCGGCGGAAGAGATAACTCTGGCAAAGGTAATCCGTCTCTTTGATGGTGCTTTGGCGCCCACCGAATCGGTGAGCGAACATTTCTATGATACCACACCCATAGAGAAGGAGAAAAAACTGAAGAAGGTGTTTAAGGATATTCGTGACTTCGTGGCGGAAAGGTTGGAAGAGACGACCCTGGCGGACATTATATGAGCATTTTTATTTTTCAAAGTTATACTACTTATCCTATATGATTATGTTTAATTGGATTTTCTTGAAGCAGGGCTGAAGGTTCTTTAATCAGTGAAAATCTGCGGCTCTATGTAAAGGCATATATCGTTGCTTTGAGAGAGAAGGTTTTGATGATGGATATGTTCTCCTTTTCGTTCTCTGGTATGGCTATTCTGCTCGGGCTGGTAGGTTTGGCATTTCTGCTGGAGTTGATGGACTCCTCCTTGGGTATGGGTTATGGGACCACCCTTACCCCGGTTCTGCTCTTATTAGGTTTTGAACCGCTTGAGGTGGTTCCTGCAATCCTCTTCTCCGAACTGATTACCGGGATATCCGCCGCTGTTTTCCATCATAGATTCGGAAATGTGAATTTAGCCCGTAAAAGCAGGCATTTGCGCATAGCCCTGGTCATAGCGGTGTGTAGTATTGTAGGTTCGACGATTGCCGTATTTATTGCGGTAAGTATATCTAAAATAGCCTTGAAAACCTATATCGGTATTTTGATTCTTGGTATAGGATTGGTGATACTATTTACCTGGGGACGAAAATTTAAATTCTCCTGGAAAAGGATGGTTGGACTGGGGCTTTTGGCTTCATTTAACAAAGGTATTAGTGGAGGGGGCTACGGTCCCCTGGTTACGGGTGGGCAGATTTTAACAGGAGTAGAAGGCACATCTGCGGTTGGGATTACCTCTCTGGCGGAGGGATTGACCTGTGGCGTGGGATTATTCTTGTATATAATTATTAAGGGGGGAATATATTGGGGGTTGGCGGTGCCTATTGCTGCGGGAGCCTTCATCTCAACTTTACCCAGCGCATGGTTTGTGAGTAAAGTGCCAGCTCGTTGGCTGGTGATGATCATTGGTGTCGTAACCGTTATTTTGGGTGCGGCTACTTTGGCTAAAACTTATCTCTAATTTATGGGGATTTCGGGAGACCTGCTTTATTTCATAAATATGTTCAAATAGGATACATCCCCGGTTTATTCATCCGCAGATTGGCGCCGGCAACGCCCGCAGGCGTGAAGGAGCGTGACGGCGGGATGCATGGCTTCGCTGTAGCCCTATACAGCGTGATGAAGCAAGAGAACTACAACGAAAACGGGGAGGTCTTCCGCGATTTCTTGATCCGAATAGTTGAGGAGGAAAAGTTAGTGCCCGGGAAGGTGGAGGCTGTTTATGATGATTTCTACGAGGGTTGGAGCCCGGTTGAGGGCGGGAACTGAGTAGATTAGTGGTTCCCTTGCTACTCACCCCTCCAACGCCTTATCTACTGCTGAGTGGGTGGCTTTTTAGCTATTTTAGCAAAAAATCTTTATATTTAGACTAAGGAAAAGGTACATTCGCTCGTTCTATAGCAATCAATCTAAACGATCATAATTGACGAACAGTCTGCGGTTCAAAATGTCTGAACTTCCCATCTAGATAATGGTCAACTATGCGGTTTTGATAGATATCGTATATCAAATGCAGATGTTCCGGTCGCCAGTCCCTGGATGTCCATAGCTTGCCGGGGCTTCTCTGTCTTTGTGGAGGTTTCAGGTCGCCTGCGAAGTGTTTTGCAATAAGCGTGGGCATTTCCTTGGCAATGCGCTGTATAGATCGGCAGGCGAGTTGATGGATGCCGTCTCCCCTCACTAGGGGTCCAGAGCATTGGTGAATTATCGGACCCCCGTCAAGCTCCATTGATAATTGATGCACAGTTACGCCGGTCATCTGTGGTTCCAACATATAGCTGGGCCAAAACATGGTGATGCAACCCTTATACCATGGGGAGAGTCCCCCGTGGATATTCCAACGGGCTTGCGGAAAGCGAGCGAGTGTCTCTTCCTTTAGAAAGTGAACTCCATAAGAGATGACAAGTTGGGGTTGATGAAGCTCCACGAATTCCCAGACCCGAGAACTGTTAAGTTCGTCCTTAGTTACAGCTATTGTAGGGATTTCAGTCAGATTTTTTTCCGGATTACCGAAGAATGAATGTTCCGCCGCCTCCCTTTCACGGAAGTGCTTGACATACAATTGCGACAGGTGCGGGTCAAGGTCGGTAGGTGGCTCTGGAACAAAGGCTTCTCGCTTTTCGATTATCACTGCAGATAGCAAATCTGCTTCAGCGAGGGATTTGGCAATATAGTGATGGCGCGGATGATTACCGGTAAGTAGTAGAGTTCTCATGCTCTGGGGTCCCCTTCTATGGATAGAACTCCTTTGGCTTTGAGTTCATTGATTATGGGAATGAGGTCAAATATTGAGCAGTCACATTTTTCGGCTATCCAAGTCATAGGGTGTTCGCCGTCGCTGTAGTTCAGTATCATCAGGACATAGTTGAGAAGAGTGCGGTTATCTACTATATCATCTGATGAATACTCTCGGGTCATATAGTTGTTCATATTTGGATATAGATCCCGCTTCCCTAATCTAGGCTCTCCAAAGGGCAAGAGATTGAAAAAACACCCAGCGTATTCAAGGGCGAAAAGTATCTGTTCTATCTCGTTGGCGCTTTTAAATAGGGAATCTATCCCCATAAATTCCTTATTATCCAAAGAGTTGTGATAGCCCTCGTATTGACCGTAAACAGTTCTCGCCATCTGTCCCATAGGCAGGTTAAATCCAGGAGAGCAGTACTGACGTTCGTCAGAGCCACTCAGAGGTGTAAATTCACGAACATCTATTTTTAGGGAGTTGGTCTTGTTGAGGTGGGCTATCACTTGGTCAATAAGTGCATCTTTCCGGCGGGTGGTCTTATAGCTCAACCGAGTGCTCGGTCCGCCCAAACAAGTGAGCACCAGTCCAGATACCATTTTCTCCATCAGATGGTTGCCATTTAGAGACAAGTAGACAATACTGCCGATGGTCTCCGGGTTGATGAGAAAGCGATAGCTGTAACGCCTGCGTTCCCATTCTGAGAGCTTTTGATAAAGCAGGGTCAAAACCAGTGGACCACTCAATTCATTATTAGCCAGCGATGGATGACACAGGTAAGAAGTTAGCAAAATTTCCCGATCAGATTCGCCATGAAGAAGAAGCTCCCCATAATTCAGTTCGCCCTCAATAAATTCACTGTCAATATAGGCGTGGTATTCAATATCCGGCATAGATTGGAAAACCCGGTAGGGCAAACAGAATCCCCAATCCCGCTTATAATAACTGGTAACATAAGGAATGGCATTGGGTAGGTGAGGGAGGGTGTGCAGATGCGGCTTAAGCTCACTGAGAGAGATTTTGTTATCAACGGGCGCGGAATAGTTTATCACCGCTAGGCTGGAATCTTCAAGCGAAGCATAGGTCTTACCGTCCGCTCCAGTAAGCCGAGCTTCTCGGATCACCCATTCTGCCGGCACCTCCCAGTCATACACTTGAGTTCCGCTGGAAACCGATTTTACCTCCAGAGGAATATACTGCCTTAGTAAATTAAGAGAGTCACGAAAACCTTGACCGGTAATGGAGCGGCAGATGGGGAATAATTCATCAAATAAAGCGTTTAAATCTTTAACTTCCAAAATAGACTCTCCCCCTAATTCCTGGTTCACCTGCTCATAAGCAGATTGCAGTCTTTTTGACGAACATTGGTGAAGAAAAAGTTTTATATAGACTAAGATAATATATCAAAAAGGAATTTTCCAGTCAAGTAATCGGAATATGCCGAACCTACTCCCCCAGCGCCTTCTCTACCGCCTCCCGGATTCCCTCTTTGGGCGCTTCGTAGCCCCAGAATATCTCCTTGCCGTTTACGAAAATCCCCCGGGGGTGTTGATAGCGCAGGAGGGTTTCCCTCTCGTGAGCGGGATACTTATTGAGGACCACTTTGTCGCCGAATTCATCCGTCACCTCCCGCACACGCTCCGCCTCTATCTCGCTAGTCTGGCAGAATCGGTTCCAGAAGAGATCAATTACCACCTTGCCGGAGATGGGTTTGAACTCATAGGTTGATTCCAGAAATTTGGGCGCTTCTGCAGATGGGTCAAATGCTTTCCAGATAATTACCTCCTCCCCCCTGCGGTCTACTTCGGTGAAGCCCATCTTTTCAAAAAATGAGGCGGGCATGAACCAGAAATCCCAGTGAAATGCCAAAGTGACTATGCCATTCTTTCCCCGGCGCTTCGCCTCCTTCTCCGCTTCGGCTATCAGGGCTCGCCCCGCTCCCTTGCCCTTGCCATGATTCAGGACGAAGAGACAGGGAATCATCAGCAGGTCGTGTCCCAGAGGTCCCCAGGGTGAAACCTCGATGGGCAGGGCATAAAGCATCCCCACCCGTTTGTCGTCCAGCAGGGCAACTTTCACCATAAGCCCCTGGTCACACATTTCCCTAAGCCAAGCTTTCCTTCGCTCCCCGCAGGCGTCAATCTCCGACGATTCGTTGATGTGGGAGCAGGTGGAGACGAAGTATTCATCGTCTGCGGTCATGTCGCGGATTTCTATTGACGGCATCGGAACACCTCTTTTCTTGCTCAATCTCGCCTAGATTATTGCACATCTGAGAAGTGCGGAAAACTTTTGGGAGGGTGTTGTGAACTCAACCCCCCCTTCTGCTTAACGAGCGGTTAATTCTCCTGCTCCTTCTCAACATCTGCTTCTTGTTTGAGCTTCTCAATGAAATCCTCCCGCACCGGGCAGAAGATATCCAGCATTATAAAAGCTTTGTCTCCAATGCAGGTATCACTGTGGGGAACGTCTGACGGAATACAGTAGAAATCGCCCTTATGCATGACCCGCTCCTCGTCCCCGATGCGCAAAATGGCTTTGCCGGCTAAGACCATTCCAACTTGCTCGTGGGGATGAGAGTGCTCGGGCACTGTGTGACCGGGTAGGGTGGTGTTGAGAGCCATCATCATCATCTCGCCGTGAAGACCTGTAAGGACGGTTGTTTCAAGCCCCGGCATCTGGGTCAGTTTTGTGGCAATTGTTGGGTTGATGAAGTATGGGATTTTCTTCTGGGTCATCTCTGCCTCTCCTTCTCTTTCGCATCAGGCGTTATGCAGAATATTCACACACCTCGTGATATTACTTTAGTCATTTGAGTAGGCGGAGCATACCGTAAACGCTCTGTCAGCCTTCCTCGCTCGTCATCCGTTGACCTGTTTACTCAGTTCCTCAAAGCAGACGCTCCACATCTTTTCAAACCAGAGCCTTGCCTCCTCCCACTCAGCTGAGTTCCTCCAACCGGAGTGAACCAGATGCACCTCCGTTTCGGGGGCTTTTCCCTCACCGCAGGGGAGGAAGAGGACCACCACATGGGTCAGGGGGTCGGCGTCGTTCATAAAGTCCTTGTATTGTGCCGGTCCCTTCCATTCAAAAGAGAGAAGCTTGTCCGGCTCAAGGGCGGTTATCTTACAGCCGATGGTGGAGTCAATCTCCCTGTTCTCCGGATTCCAGAACAGCTCATATTTTCCCCCCACTTTGGGCTCCACATCGGCTTTAAGGGTCAGCCAGGACTCCAGACGTTTATTTTCGGTGAACATCGCAAAGGCTTTTGCGGGACTGCAGTTTAAGCGAACTGAGTGGTGGAGGATTTTGTTCATATTGTGGCTCCTTTCTAAATTAAATAAACAATCCAATGGCGGACGATGTTCGGTGTATTTACGAGGTGGTAAAGCCCTCAGGGGACTGATTCTTGTGATTGCTGTCGCATTTTCTACTGATCAATATGCGGCACCAGGCAGAGAAAGCGGAAGGTCTCCTCGCCGCTGTTCTTGAAGTTGTGCATCTCACCTGCGGGGACGAATGCCACCGTGTCCGGTTTCAGGGGCTTCTCGCCGTCTTCCCCGACTACCACGCCTTCGCCGGAAAGCACATAGACCTCGTGCTCCCAGTCGTGGGAGTGATAGGGTGTATATCCGTCCGGCTCTATCTCAAACTCTCGCATGGCGAAGACGGGCGCGCCGTCGTCCCTGGAGATTAACCAGCGGACACGAACACCTTTGGCACCTTCCTCCTCAACATTGTCCTGCCTGGCTTCCCTGGCGTTGCGGACTAACATCTTCCCTCCTTGAATGAAAAACTCGCTCCTTTGGCGTTGCTGTCTGATTTTGAAGAGACTCACTAACGCTTTTCAGAGGCGATTACGAACATCTGGTCATTATCTATCTTCAGGATAACCCTCAATCCCGCATCTTCCATCATGCCGGCGATTTCAGCCGCCGGCGGAAGGTGGTCTTCCCGAACTTCAGCACCCGCTTCGCTGTGCATTTTGTTTATGGCGTCTCTGGATTCGCAGTGGGCTATCATCAATCTTCCTCCCCTGCACAACCCTTGGGCTAGATGTTGGACGGCTGCCGGCTGGTCAAGGAGATGAGGGAAGCAGGAGTAACACAGGACGGCGTGGTATTCGCCTCGCATCGGTGCGTGTTTTACATCGCAGACCGAAAACTCCACATTGGGATAATTTTTTGGCGGAAATTCCCGCCGGGCTGCCGCTATCATCCTCTCGGAGAAGTCAACGGCGTAGATTGTGCCGCCATCTCCGATGTGGCGGAGTAGATAGGGGAACATCACCCCGGTGCCGCAGCCCACATCCATCACCGACTGACCCGGTTTTAGCCCCAGTAGACTTACGATATGCTCCAGTTTCTCCGGGTGGTGATGGACTATCTCATTCCATTCATCCGCCAACTGATCAAAGAACGCCCTCTGTCGGGGATTGCGGTCTGTCATTCTGTGCTCCTCCAACCTTTTCCCGCTCAACTTCCTTGGCGTTGCGGACTGACATCCATCCTTTTAAAATGTTAAACTCGCTCCACTAATGGAACGAGTTTAACATTGACTGCCCAAATTTCAAGTGGGGAATTGGAAGAGGGTAGCTTGCCGGGAAGTTCCCTTTCCTGAATTCTGCAAAAGTAGCGAAGAATTTATGAAAAATTTTAAATGTGTAGCAGAACCCGGTTAGAAGTATCCAAACTTGAAGCTGACGAATGTCCCGATTCCGCTCAGGTCGCTGTCCACAAAATTCTCCAATTCAACCCCGTTAACATAGCGATAACTGGCACCCAGGCTGATGCGGAAAAACTCCAACACATTGATCTCAACTTCTGCGCCCGGCTCAGCGACAAAGAATCCGTCAACCAATCTATCGTAATAACGCCAGTAATAGTCATGATGGGGATATTCAGCCAATGCACCGTAGCCGACCAGCGTGTGAACCGAGAAGTGAACCAGCTTGTGGGAGAGGAATATATACTCCAGTATCGGTCCGCCATACATAAAGAGCAGGTCCGGAGTGGAGTATTCGCTGTCAGTGATGTTTTGATTGAGGGTTTTGACGGAAACCCAGCCCCCTCCTCCCAAGGAAATGGAATGATTTATTAACAGGGCGCCGCGCCCCCCCAACAGTAGGGTCCATTCGTCCTTTAGCCTGGTTACCTTCAGGACTGCGCCGCCGAAGCCCCCGAAGTCAAGTAACTCCTGGTCAAACAGGGTTTCTATCCGGGGACCGGGTATGGTCTCCTCCTGCGGGGATACCTCAGTGCCGATAATCGGTTCTTCGCCGGTTACATCAGTTGTGATAGGGGCTTCAGGCTCATCTGGAATGACCCCCTCATCTGGTGCGGTTCCTTCTTCTGGCGTGGTGATTTCCTCCGTAGTCGCCTCTTCCTGCGCCAGTGCCGGCGCTGCAAGCGCCAGAAAGATAAGGATAAGGGCAAGCTTTTTCATTTTTCCCCCCAGAAGATTTATTGATGGTTCGGGTTGCTGAATAGGCTACTATCTATTAGACCTGCTCAAATCTGATGAGGTTTATTATACAGTGTTTTCTTTATGTATAGTGCGTGTTATCTCGCAAAATATGCTGGATTCATTCACCTCTACAATCCGCACATCGGCATCCAGTCCCTCGGTCAGCTTAAGGAATCGCTGGGGACTCACAGTAGTGCCGGTGAAGCCGTCCTTGCAAACTATCAAACCCTCGCCGGTCCTCTCGTAGTCAATCTCACCCAATAGCCCCTCCCGCGACTGAAGCTCAATCCACTCCAGACGATGTTTCCAGAATTTGTCGCTATAGCTGGAGAAGAGCACCGTTCCGCCGGGCTTTACCACCCGAACCGCTTCTGTAATTAGCGCTCCCTGGTCAACATGGAATGCTGAGATGCCGTTTTGAATACATACCACACAATCAAAAGTGTGGTCAGGGAAGGAGAGTTGAACCGCATCTATATTTGCCAATAGGTAGTTGGTAAGACCGCTAAGCATCTCCCGCGCCAGAAGTAGACTTCCAATTGATGTATCTACGCCCAAAACTAGCCCCGCTTTCCCAGCCAGGTCAGGGAGTATGCGCCCGTATCCACAGCCGAGTTCCAGCACCATATCACCGGGGTGGATACAGGAGAGGACATGCTCCACCTCCGCTCGTAGATACTGATGCGTGCGGGGCGGGGCTAGCTCATACGCATGCTTAAGCTTTTTGGCTGAGAGTTTGTCGTCGTAATAATCAAACATTTTCCGGTCTCAATTAAGTGTAATTGACAGCTACTTTATTCCCACCACAAATAGCGACGACGCCAGCACAAAGCCAAACCTCTTGATTCGCTCTTTTAATCTTTCCGCCTTCTCAAGCAGAGCCTCATTCCCCCCGATTTCATTTATCCTTTTAATGTATATTTCAAACCTCCTTCAACGCATATGTATACCCCCCCTTCACCCTTCCCTTCTCATTAAGATAGTTGGTTATGTGCTGACCGCAGTTACTGCCGATGTAGTTCTCCTCTACTTCGCCGATGCTTACCATCATCTCATACCCTGCACCTCTCAGCATATCAACAACTTCATAGTTCTTCTTATACGGCTGTATATGAGAAGAGATTCCGTTCCTGCTTGCCTGATATGTGGGATTTACCGGGGTCATCTTGATAAAATATTTCTGCGGAGAGAAATAGTCCAGGAGAACCTGCACATCAACCGGCATATCATTCCCCAATGCGAAGTTGAGGGTTATCTTTCTATCTCCTTCTTTGTAAAAAGTGTCGCCGTATTCGGCTATCTTGGCAAAACCCCATTTCTTCACCGGTATAAGCCAGTCTCTTTTATCAGTGTCGGTGGTATGAATTGAAAACTGGAGTTGAAACCTGCCCTTATAAACATCTTCCTTTATCTCCCGTAATCTCCCGAAAAAACGTTCGCTTCCGACGGGAGCGACGGTGGATAGTGAGGGCATCAGTCCCCGGGCTGAATAGAGCTTGGGGAGTTCGCCGATTATATCCAGCACACTATAATTAAAAGCCGGCTCCCCCATCCTGGAGAACTGTATCTTGAATTTTTTGGTGGGGACAAGCCCATCCGCATAGCGATTGGTTATCAGGTAGTCTATCTGGGAGATTATCTCTTCTCTGGATAGTTTGCCCTGATAGTGGTTCCCGGCGTCGCAAAAGCGGCAGCCCACCGGGCACCCATACAGGGTGGAGATGCTCAAGACCCACTTTTCAGTGCGGGGAATTTGAGGCGTTTGCGACTCCACGAACTCTATCAGTCTGCCTTTGCCCATATCGGCTATATATACAGTGGCGATGTCCTCTTTTCCTGTTTTAGCGATTATTCTCATTCACTTTTCCTTCCAATGGTCTCATAAATTTCCATTGCGGCCCGAACTCCATCACCGACACAGATTGCAGTCTGGCGATATGTTTCGTTCTTCACATCTCCGATAAGGTAGAGCTTTTTTGCTTGTGCTAGTGCATTGTAGTTCCTTTTTAGCTCGCTCCCCAAGAACTCCAGACGGGGTTTGCGACCGACGGCGACTATTACATAGTCCGCTTCAACCTGAGTTGTGTTTTGCAGGTCGCTTTTTTTGCATCTTAATATTACCTTGTGTGGGTGGTCGGAGATTTCTTTTACACTGATGTTGTCTAAATATGAGATGTTTTTTACATTCATTGCCCTTTCCCAGAGTACGGGGGTGCACCTGGCTCGTTCGCTGCGATTTAGTATTATCACCTTATTGTTCAATGATAGGTTGAGTGCGTAGTCAAACGCCGCATCTCCTCCGCCGATGACCGCGATTATCTTTTCCCCGACCCCCCTAATCTGATGGACTTCGTAAAATACCCGCTCTTTGATATTCTCCGAAATAGTGGGTATTGACAGCTCTTTTGGCTGGGTGCCGGTTGCGATTATGGCAATAGTGGATGATAACATTCCACGGTCGGTCTTGATAATAAATTGTTTCTCCCCATATTCCATCTCCTCAACCTTTTCGTAGTGAACTTCAACGCCGGCGTTCTTCAGGTGATTTCTGAATCTCTCCACCAGTTCCGGTCCGCTTATTCCCTCCGGAAAGCCGGGGTAGTTCTCCACCAGATGGGCGTTTATCAATAGCCCCCCGATTTCCTTTTGTTCTAAAAGCGTGGACTTAACTCTGTAGCGTTTCAATTGGATTGCACTGGCTATCCCCGCCGGTCCTGCGCCTATTATGATTACTTCATCGTTTACCGTTTTTACCCACCTCCAAAATCTTCAACAGCTCTTCGGTGAGCACCGGCACCGCGAAACCGTGAGAGAGATTGAGTAAGGTGGCGAAATGGTGTTCTTTGCTGTAGGATGCGCTACCGTCAATGGGAAAGAAGACGGCGAAACCGTGAACAAAGGCGGACCTGATGGTGCTCTCCACGCAGAGATGGCTTAACACACCGCATATCACCAGCTGATTAACCCCTTTTCCCCTCAGCGTCTCCTCTAAGGGCGTTTTATAGAATGCGTCGTATTGCGTCTTATAAATGACGGTGGAGCTGAGGGAGTCCAGCAGCGGGGAAATCTCGCTCAACTCGTCATCCTCGGTTATCATATCGCTCCACCACCGACCAAGCATAGCGGCGTCCTCTTTAGTATTGATATGGCGGGTGAGAATTACCGGCAGGTTCATCCGGTTGAAGGCGTCCGCCAGTCGTTTTATTCTGGGGATAATGGGAACGGCGTTGGTGACATACGCATGGGAGCGTTCATCCAGAAAATATCTTTGCATGTCTATTATCAGCAGAGCCGACTGTGGGGGTGAGAGGTCAGCCTTATGTATTGCAGTCAACTGCTCCAGTCTTTGGAGCATCTCGCGCGATTTTTCATCAATGGTTTCGTCGGTGAAATAGGGGGTCTTCATCCGCTCTCCAAGTATTGGAGTGGTTCCGCTCTTGATGAGTCGTTCAGCTCCAGGGGTTAGAATTACCTTCTTCTTTATGGCTTGTTAGCATAGAAATCGCTGTGGTTAGTGATGACGAAAATGTCCGGGGAAGTGCTGTGGGGAAAAAGCTATCAAATAGTCTCTTAAGTCTTCATCCCTTCTCAATCTCCTTAAGTCGGTTCAGGGCTTCGCCGTATTTTTCGCCGCTTTCCGCCCATTCGTTTAGCTTGTCGCAGGGGAAATCATCACATTGGTTGCAGGATTCCAGCCCATTCTTATCCACGCAACAGTTGAGTATCCAGCAGTCCGGAGACCAGTGCTTCGTCCTGTCGCCCTTACAGCCCGAACAGCGAACCTCTTTTGGGTTCACTTCTGTATCTCTCTCTTGCTTGAACCGGTCTGCAATCCGCTGTGCAATCTCGGGGTTGCTTGTCGCTCGAAAGATATCGCATTCATCGCAGATCAATCCACAAGCTCCCATATTCTGATTCGCTGGATTTATAGCCATCAATCTCTCCTTGGGTTGGTCTATTTCCTGCAAACAATAAGACCGAATTATCCTCTTCCTACTTCAGCTTCAAGCCCACCTTCCAGGCTTTATCCAGTTGCTTGTCCAGCGCCCAATAATTGCTGTCCGGCATGGTGAGCACGAAGAGATTCATCTTGCCCATATCCGGCTTGCCGCCTGTGAGATAGCGCTCATCGGTATATGCTCCCACGATTTCGCCAAAGTAGAGGGTGTTGGAGGGCATGCTGTGGGTGCTGTGTAGTTTGCATTCCAGGCTTAGCGGGCACTCTTTGACCATTGGCGCGGTCTTAAGCTCGCCGTAGAAGACCTCGAAAAGCTGGGACTTATCCGCCTTCCTGCCGGAGACCAACCCGCAGTAATCGGTTTTCTCCATCAGGTCTATGGCGGGGAAGTTCACGCTGAAGGTCTTATGCTCCTCAATCCCCTCCACGGTGTATTTTCGCCCCCCCAGGGAGAGCATTACTATGGGCGGGTTGAAGTTGACCATATTAAGCCAGGCGACCGCCAGGAAGTTAGGTTTGCCGCCCACCGTGGCGCCCACGATGGACACGGGCATGGGATAGACATAGGCTTTAGTTCCGATGTTAATTTTATCCAAGATTTCGCCTCCTGTTCTGATTGCTATAGTTTACGCTTTTTGATGAGGGAGTACGTTGATGGTTTAAAAAAGTGAAAGCAATGGATGGGGATGGATAGTTTGCGTAAATAATTGGTATTTGGCAAAAAAGGACAGCATGTGATGAGATTTCTTATAATTCCCCCAGACACCACTTGGTCGCATTCTTCATCAACTCCCAATCCGAGCCCAGGTCATCAAATTCGTCGGCGAAGTCGTTTCCATCGCGGTTGCTGTCCTCCTCAATCTCGGCAGCGGGACCGATGAGAAATACCCTGCCTTGACCGTAATCAAAGGCTACCATTGCCGGCTGGTCTCCAATCTCGTATCTCCCCAGAATGTCAATATCGGTGTCTTCATTCGGTGTTAACACTGGACCCCAGTAATATAGGATCCATACAGAATCCTCCTCGGATCGGGTTATGGGATGGGTGGAGTCCACGATGTTGACTTCGCACATTGCATAGTGGGGAAAAGGGGCAATCTCGTCAATTATACCCTCAGCTGTGCCCGGAAATATTCCCAGGGGTGCGGTGGGGATATTCTTCCCTGCCCAGATGATCCTCTCGCTGGCGAAGTAGGCTCCACCACAGATTCCAATGTAACCACCGCCACTGCCAATGAAATCCTTTATGTTCTCCTGACCTCCTGAGGATATGTCCTTGGCATATTGATACAAGTCGCCACAGGGGATGCACAGAATTCTGAAGCCATCCAATCCCTGGTTATTTATGCGGTCTGCATTCACCAACTCAACCGCATAACCCATCCATTGAAACATATTCTCGGCTGCCTGGACGGAGTCATCCCAGCAACCCTGGTCTGAATACAGGGCTACGACGACGGCATCATCCGTTACCTGTGCGCCCCGGCTGACGGTGGCTTGGGTGAGCATTAAAATCAATGGAATAAAGGATAGCCATTTCGCTCTCATAAATGATACACTCTTTTCAACAGACATAGCTTATTTCTTATGCCTGTCGGCTATCAGTTCCCCTCCCACTCCCACATTCTCCGGAGCGTTCTCTCGTATGAGCACGGTGATGTGCTCTATCTGATAAACTTCATAGGCTACATCGGTAAGCCCCTTCACCAGCTTCCTTTTCTGCTCAATGTCGGCAATCTTCGGACCTTCTACAGTTATCATTGGCATAACATCCGTCTCCTTTCACTTTTCGTCGCTATTGAGCGTCAGTCGTCTCTTACTTCTTGATGCATTTGCAGAACCCATGATAGTTTGCACATATCCCGCCGAATAGCGAGATTAGACCCCAGAAGAGGGGGCGGGCGAAGATATGTGATAGTATCGGTTCGGAGTATGGTAGAAGGTATATCCCCCAGGTAATCATAAAGCAACCCAGGGCGATACAGATGTGTCCGAAAACGAGAAGGGCGACACGACCGCCACGCCAGCCCAGATAAAAGAGTGAGACCCCGATGAGCAGGGGGACTAATGCCCAGATGCTTGCGCCAATTACTATTAGGAATATACCGAACCCGGAAAGTACTAGACCTAATATCATAGTGGTGGGGCTGCGCACTTTCATTTTAACCCCTTTTTACTTTTCTGCTTATCGTTTCCCATATTTGAGATGCGCCTGGAGAAGTGAACCCATATCCACCTACTAAGAATAACCTCCCCTTCCACACTAGCATCGGCGAGGCGGAGCGGTCTAAGGGGTTGGTGCCAAGAGCCAGTGAGAATAGATACGGACTTTTGTGTCTTTCCTTGCTTCAAAACCACAATGTATTTAGCGATGCCGAACACCGAATTCTACCACATCCTTCTCCTTATAAGGGCAGAAAAAAAGCGGATGGGGTATTCCCATCCGCTTAATGACTTGGTTCGGGTCTTTATCCCTCTATCATCGCCCGAATACTTACCTCGGCGCAGAACCAAACGATATCTCATTCAGCCTTAACGATTCTGCGGTAGGAGTTGAAATCACCCGCTTTCATAGTGAGTATATAGATTCCGCTGGACATATCCGAGGCATCCACAGGGAGGTGATATTCGCCGGCGGAGAACTCTCCCTCCAGCACCCTCCTGACCAATCTGCCCGAGAGGTCGTAGAGGGCTAGCTCCACTTTGCTCGCCCGGGGCAGGGTGAAGACCAGGGTGGTGAAATCTGTGAAGGGATTGGGATAGTTGGGCGCCAGGGAAAAGTCATGGGGAATTACGCCCTCGGTCATCCCCGTCGTCGGTCCCGCATAGCTACTCCTGCCCTCCTCAATCGCCTCCAGAAGGTATTCATACCTAACCCCGACCTCAATCTCCTCATCCAGATAGTGGTAGGGGGAGTTGCCCACAATGGGGATGGGGTTTACCAATTTGTATCCCTCAAATTTTGAGGGGGCGGAGCCGGCAGGGGAGTTGTGGGATGAGCCTTGAATTGAGGTGGGCGCCTCACTCCTTGCCAGTCTGCGGTAGAGGTTGAAGGAGAGGTCTTCCTCCTCCGTGGTCCAGGATACCAGGATGGCTCCTTCTGAATCCTGACACCAGAACTGGGTTATCACTACATCTGTGGTGTCGTTGGCAACGGTAACATCCATCTGCTCGGTGGTCTGGTTGCCATATTCGTCGTAGGCTTGGACATACACCGTGTATTCACCGTCGGGGAGAAGGGTGGTATCCCATGAGTAGGAACCATCCGAGGTTTCCACCACGCCATCGCCGTCGGTGTTGGTTATGATGAAGTAGAAGTCACGGTTGGTGTAGTCCCCGTGGGAATCACAGGTGGAGTCGTCGGAGAAGATGGTGGTGACGGTGCTTTCAAGGGGAATATCCCCGGTGAAGAGGACTGTGGTGGTGAGAGGAACACTACCCCCATCACCTTCAATCCAATACTCTATTTCGTAGGGGACTAAGTCCCAGGTGGGATGCCCTACCTTGTCCCGAATTAGGGCGACTATGTCCACCTCCCCCGAGAGGTTTTGGGGGTCGTAATAATCGGGGTTGCTCAGGGTGTTCTCCCGAAAGGCGAAGATGTCGCTCTCATAAGCGTCGGCAAAGGTGGGCGGGTCATCATCGGTGTCTGGTTCCATAAATTCTTGAGGGTTGCCTATGGCATCATACCAGCTGCCGTTGAAATACATCCTGGTGAAGTGGCAGTGGTGAAATTCCGAGGTCATCCAGGTGGCGATGTCGCCGATGTAGTCGTCAATCTCCACATAGTCCCCCAAATTATGGGGCATGGTGGAGTAGGTGATGTGCCAGTAAAGCCAGCCGTCATCGTTTCCATAGGTATCTGCGATCATAATTCCCGAATAGTAGGGCTCGTAGCTCTGTTTGTAGACTACATAGCCGTCGCTCACCGAGAATGTGTCGTCCCCGCCTTCGCCCATGGTGTCCAGCCCATCGTGGTAGTAGGGTGCCTTTCCATAGTCCTGATACTCCCCGTAGTTGTTCCCCAGGGGATTGGGTTCGTCTCCCGGTCCCATGGGCCAGCGTTCACCCCAGGCAACTGCCACAAAAAGGGCGCATAATCCCACCAATAGCGGAATTGCAAAGCGTTTCATCACATAAACTCCTTTCTCACCGGTTTCCCATCCCTACTGGAGCTTTAGGAAAGAAATCCCCTGCGGGGTGCGCACCCACGCATCACCATCGGGAAGGAGGACCACCTGTGGAGTGTCTGCTCCGCCTTTTGCCATGGTGATGAAGCGTTCCCCCATTAGCTTCAGGGTGCCGTCATAGAGCCAGACCGCCCCCAACTCCCGCTGGTGGTAAGCGCCCACTGCAATCAGGGAGAAATCTTCATTTGCATCTATTGAGGATATGGAGAAACCCTCCTGGGGAAGTCGGCAATAAGCAGGGGAGCCCCCCTCTGCAGGGAGCACTGCCAGCTCATCTTTGCCGGCTATCAATACGAGTTGGGCATCATCGCTGATCAGGATGTAGCGGGGGACCTCAACGCCCGTTTCGTAGAAGAGGGTTCTGCCGTCATCCAGGAAGTGGCACACAGCCTGGTCGGTGGTGGCGGATACGATAAGCGAACCGTCCCCGCTTGGGGCAAAGACCTGATTTGAGGGCAGTTGCGCTATCTCCTGGCCGGTTGTGGTGGAGACTGCAAGTAGCGACTCTTGGGGCACATTAAAAACAAACAAGCTACCATCCCTGGAGAAGCGAGCCTCTCCCAGACGGGGAAAGTCCCAGGAGGCGACCGGATCGCCTTCGGGGTTGAGCAGGCTGACCACAGCCGGCGCCTGGGGTCCCTCGCCTAGGAAGGCTACGGTCATCACCTCTCCCCCATCGCTCACCCGGGCGCTGGCAAAGGAGACGCCGGACTTGCTCCACAACTCCCCGCCTGAACGGTTCATCATCCTCAGGTCGGCTACCGGGGGGAACTCATCCAGATGAAAGCGGGCGATGAGTATGAACTTCCCGCTGGGGGAGGAATAGGCATATTCCCCATCGGATAGTTGGAGGGTGGTGAGAACACTGCCCGTCTGGTCTGCCAGCACCACCGCCTCATCGCTCACCAGGGTGAGTCCACCCGAGTCCCGGTCGTAACTCAAGTTTAGAGGATGCCCGGGAATATCCAAGGCGAATCCACTACCCAGGAGGGGTATGGTTACCACCATGGTGAGCAGTGCCCACCGAACGATTTTCTTCATTGTTAATCTCCTCTCGCTGAGCTGATTCAAAAGAATGAAAAGGGCCGAGAAATCCTAAGTATTCATTATTAAATTATACCATATGATTGGGATTTTCAGGTATGTTGTTGAGGGAGCGATGATTTTTTGGATGTCTCCTCATTACTATCTATTAACATCAATCGGGCTAAAAAAAATCCTCCTTTTTGAGGAATTAATATCAAAACGGACCACAGTCCTTATTCATTTTATGGTCTGGGTTCCTCACCCGTTTCAGTCCAACCTGTTGTTCAACATTTATCATTTGATACATCTTCGCCCCATCTGTCAAGTGTTGAATTTAATAAGGGGCTGTGTGAGGAATTTTGGCGATTTGAAAGTAAAAAAAGCGGACGGGGCAAAACTACACCGTCCGCAGGATGCCTTGAGTTGAAGTTCTATCTTGCGATTACCGCCCGTCCTTCTGTGGTTGTGCCGAAGCCGCTCGCCTGAAGTGTATAAACCCCGCTCGCCAGACCGGAGACATCCAGTATCGCCTCCAGCTCGGTCGGCTCGCTTACCTCAAGTTGTTGGTTGAGCACCAGCCGCCCGGATAGGTCGTAGAGGGCTAATTCCACAGTGCCTGCCTGGGGTAACGCCAACAGGCAGGTCAGATAGTCGGAGGCGGGATTGGGATAGAGGGCTAGGATGGCGAAGGAGGCTGGTGGTAGTCCGGCGGTGGCTTGTGTGGTGGCCAGGGTCTCCGGGCTGTATATCTCCTTGTTCTGCATGCCGAGTATGTTGAATACGCCGGTCAAATCATTGTTATGGATTATAGCAACTTTCATTGGTTTTCCTTTATTTATGAGTGGGAATTGACTTACTCTACCCCAAAACCCTCTATATTTATACCAAATACTGTCCCCCTTTTCAAAGCGAAATAGCACAATGACTCGTTTTTAGCGTGTGCAAAGCCCCACTAAAAGTGGGGCTTTATTTCTTAAACTGAGCTGGAAGATGTTTATTTTGCTGGTTGCAATTTCGGGCATTATTGGTTAATAAGCAAACATTATCTCAAACTCCTGCGACGCAGTCTGATTTGTGGCGATGAACAGCGCCTGCGCACTGTATTCTCCCTCCTCTATCTCCTCGGGGGAGAAGGACCAACTCACGGTGGCGAACTCTATGGGGTCACCGCCGGGAATGTTGACCGAGGTAATCACCGGGTTGAAGACCTTATCTGCGCTCCACTGCCAGATGATGTTTCCCTCCCGCTCGATGAAGAAGTCGTAGGTCTGGGAGGTGGGGCATTCCCCCTGCCAAATGCTCTTATAGGACCACTGCACTAGCAGGGTGAGCTCCAGGTTCTGCTCCTGCGCAGGCTCCGTTGAGGGCATTCTATCCACCCACAGGATGTTATCCTCATCCACCCCCAGTATGAGGTAAAGCTCCAGTTGATGCGTAGCCATAGACTCTTCTGCATATGCAGTTGTAGAAAATGATATAGCGAGTATAAGAAGCGCGACAATTCCAAAGGAAACCTGCTTAAAGCTATTTCCGGGCGACTTTGATTCCATCAATCCTCCTTAAATCCTTGGATATTTTCATTTTCATGCTTTTCTCTTTATTTAGAAGTTAATAATCATTATTCATTTTACCCCCCCACTTGTCAAGCGAAAAATTGCAAAATTCCCAAAACCTTCTTGCAATTTAGGAATAATATAAAACCCCCAAATTCCCCCAAAAACCCTTGACACATCAGCTCACATATGTTAAAATATGTAGCAATATGTTGATATACTTTTGTCGGCAATCTTCTGCCAAATATCTGGAGGCTCCCCCTTGCTCCAATTCCTCAAAAAACTGCTCCCCAAGGGAAAGAAAGCACAGAATTTAATCCTGGAGCATAGCTCCCGCCCCGTCCGAGGCGCACTCACCCGCAGGAGCTTCTTCCCCGCCGGTGGCGGGGGGGGCTTCGGGCTCCCCAATCCGGACTCCGTTCCCCTCTCCACCTACTCCAGAATGCGTCACGACGCTCAACTTGCCGCCGGGCTTGCGGTAATCAAACTCCCAGTCCTCGCCGCCGAGTGGTCCCTTGAGGGGGGAGAGGACCAGGTGCAGGACTTCATCCACCGGGAGCTTGGGGGAAATTATCGGGGGCTTCTGCGCTCCATGCTCTCCGCCGTGGACTACGGCTTCGCCCCCCTGGAGCTGGTCTGGGCGCTGGGCGATGACGGCTCCATCCATCTGGTGGAAGCCCGTGACCCGGACCCCACCACGGTCACTATTATTACCGCTGAGGACGGCGATTATGACGGCTTCCGCCAGCATGAGACGGATGTGCCGGCGGAGAAGACCCTGCTCTTCACCCACCGCCTGGAGCACGGCAACTTCTACGGTATCTCCCGACTCCGTCCCGCCTATTCCCTGTGGCGGGTGCGTGAACTGATATACACCTTCTGCAACCGCTACTACGAACGGAGGGGGAACCCGGCCACCCTGGTCCGCTATCCACCCAGCCACAACCTCAACCTGGAGGGCAAGCTGACCTCCGACCCCATGCTCTCCTATGCCCTCAAAGCCGGGGAGGAGCTCCTGGAGAATGCGGTCATCGCCATGCCCTCAAGCCGGGACGACGACGGTAACCCCCTGTGGGAGGTGGACTACCTGCAGGACGACGCCCGGGGCTCCATGTTCATCAATTACATTGAGCATCTGAATACCATGCTTCTCAGGGCGCTCTTCGTCCCCGAGCGCACCCTCACCCAGCAGGGGGAGGCGGGAAGCTACGCCCTTGCCCGTGCCCACCTGGATATATTCCTGCTCTCCGAGGACGGTCTCATCGCCGATATTGAGGACCACATCAACCTCCACCTGATTCCCAAGATGGTGGTCTATAACTTCGGCTTCGGGACGGATTCTCCCAGACTGCGCATCGCCCGGCTCTCCCGGGAGAGCAAGGAACTGCTCGGCGAGGTCTTTATGGATATGGTCAGGTCCGGCAAGGCGGTCCCTTCGGCGAAGCTTCTGGCAGACAAGCTGGGGATACCCCTGGCTGAATGATTTTAAGATATGTGATTGTATATTGGTCCAATCATGGAAATGGAAACCAAACCCGGAAGGATTATGAAAGAGAGATCCCCCAGTCAGGACCAAGCGAGTGGAAGGAACGGATTCTTTGAACTCTCTAAGAGACCGACTCGCTTCAGGAAGGAGCTGATACGCACCGGCACCTACCCCCATCCCACCCCCGCCGATGGCGGGGCGGAGCGCACTTTCGTAGTTGATCGCACCCGTCTGGAGGGCTGGGTGTCCGCATTTCGCCACAGTGGAACCAAGGTGTGGGTGCCCCATCGGCACAGTATGGACACCAGGGACAACGCCGGCTGGGTGGAGGAGCTCTTCATAGAGGATGACGCTTTGTGTGCTGTGTTGCGCATCACCGATGCGGAGACCGCCGAGCGCATCCGCCAGGGAACCATCGCCGATGTCTCCCTGGGCATAGAGTTTGACTTCACCGACAGCGAGGGGCGCACCTGGCCGGAGTTCATCCGCCATGTTGCCCTCACCGTTGACCCCCACATCGCCGGGCAAGGACCGTTTATAGAACTTTCCCATAGGGAGGTGATTATGAATTTAGAGAATGAGAACGGGCGCGACGAGGTCGGCATAGGTGAGGACCCCGCCCCCGCCTCTGGCGGGGCGGGGAAGGTAGATAAAGCCCGCTACGCTTATTGGGATGAGGAGAGCGGAATCGGCTATTTCATCATCTATGATGAGCAGGGTAACCTTTTGATAGACGAGGTAATTGAGGCTCTGGAGACCCTGCCCAAGTTGGGTCTGGGCGAGCAGTTGGCGAAGGATATCAAACTTGCCCTGCTGTCCGCTCTATGGGAGGCAGGCGAGCTCCCCCCCGCCAAGGCGGGGGAGAAGCCGGAGGAGGAACCCGGCGATAAGATAGACGAGGCTACCGAGATGACCCGCCGCTCTTTAGCGGATTGGCAGGCACGTCTGGAGGCACTCCTCGCTGAGGGGCGAATCACCCCGGCGACCGCAAGGAAGCTATATCCCTTGCTGGAGGGATTCTCTTTGCCCAGTTTGCAGTTGGAAGCTGGCGGAAGCGATGCGGTTTCGGCGGTCCTGGAGGCTTTGGAGGAGCTACCCCGCATTGTGGATTTTTCCCGCCACACCCGCTTGGGTGAAAGCCACCTGCCCCCAATCGGGGGCGAAATGACCGACCTGGAGCGGGAGATGCTCGCCAAGCTGGGAATTGAGGAGGAGGCATACCTCCGCTACCGCACCACCGATTAGCCCGGTATTTTTACAACCCCGATCTTTGCATACGGGCTTCTTTTTGGGTAAGTTGTCAGCATTTTGCTAAACAAATGTCTTGCAAATTAGAATATATTGAAGGAGGTTTTTTTGCACACAGTTCAACTCAAAGAGGTGATAGATGAGTGCACTGACTGAAAACTATGACGCCCAGGGAAAAGCCGGCGCTCTGGTCAGCTATCCGGTGGCTTCATCCACCCACATCTACAAGGGTGCCCTGGTCTGCGTCAACAGCTCCGGCTACGCCGTCCCCGGCGCTGATACCGCCGACTATATATTCGTCGGTGTAGCCTATGAGGAGTGCAATAACTCCACCGGAAGTGACGGCGACCGTAGGGTCCGGGTGCTCAAAACGGGAAGTTTCCTCTACGCCAAGGACTCCTCAGCTCAGGGGGATGTCGGCGACATTATGTATATCTCCGACGACCAGACCGTCGCTTCCTCCACCACCAACTCCATCCCCGCTGGTTATGTGGTTGAGGTCCCGGATTCATCCCATGTCCGCACCCGCATAGACACCCAGGTAAAGTGAGGTGAGATACGATGACTATCGTTGCCAGCGACATCAGCACTCTTTTGGAAGCCGGCTTGAAGACCATCTTCTTTGAGGCTTACAAGAACGCCCCCACCTACTACCAGCAGGTTGCCACCATTGTCCCCTCGGTCAAGGATAAGGAGACCTACGGTTGGCTCGGCGCTCTGCCGGCTATGCGTGAGTGGGAGGATGAGAGATTGCCCCGGGGCTTGATAGAGCACGACTTCACCATTGAGAACAAGAACTGGGAGCTCTCCATCAGCGTGGACCGCAACGCCCTGGATGACGACCAGTATGGACAGATCAAGGCTCGGGTAACAGCTATGGGCGAGGAGGGAGCCCGCCACATTGACCAGTTGGTCTTCAGTCTTCTCGGGGCGGGATTCACCACCCTCTGCTATGACGGACAGAACTTCTTTGACACCGACCACCCCGCCGGAGGCGGGGGAACCCAATCCAATAAGGGAACCGCTGTCCTCTCCGCAGAGAATTACGGCGCCGCCCGGGCGTCTATGATGAACTTCAACGACGACCGGGGTAAGGTTATGGGCATCGTCCCCGACACCTTGCTCGTTCCTCCGGAGCTGGAGGAGACCGCACGCCAGATTCTGAACTCCGACTTCTATCCCGCCTTCGGTGAGGGTAACGCAGCAAACCCCTGGAAGGGCTCCGCCGAGCTCATCGTCAGTCCCTATCTCGGCTCATCCAGCAACTGGTTCCTGATATGCACCAAGCGGGCGGTCAAGCCGGTGATACTGCAGATGCGCAAGGAGGTTACTTTCTCCGCCCTGGAGGATAACTCCGAGCGCGGTTTTATGCGCCGGGAGTTCATCTACGGCGCCGATGCCCGCTACAATGTGGGCTTGGGTATGTGGCAGTTTGCCTACGGCAATCAGGTCTCCGAGTAGTTACTCGGGCTGACCTTTGCTCTTTATTATTGTGAGGGGCGGGGAGTAGGGTGGATGCAGACCCACCAGGTGGATGCTCCCCTGAAAAGGCACTCCCAGGCGGCTTACAAAATACATCGTTGATGCCAGGCTGTAGGTGAGCGCTCTGCCCCGTCCCCACAGAAATCCCAGACTAGGAGAATGCGATGCCCTACAAGGTCTATCTCCATCCCCGCTTTCCCTATAGACAGCGCAGGCGCGGCGGAATCATTGTAAGTCATCATCCCCAGGTGGTGGAGGAGGTTTCCGAAGAACTTAGAAAGGATGAGTGGATAGTGGTTGAGGAGGTCGCCGAGCGCGTGTCGCGAAAGAAGTCCGCTGCCAGAAAGCGGAGTGTGCGCACTACCTCCTCTAAAGCCGAAGCTTTTTCTGCTAAACCGGAATACAAAGACCGGGAGGAATCCTAGATGGCATATTGCACCGTCGCTCAGGTTCGTGAAAGGCTTCCCCTCATAACCGCCGAGGTGCGCGACGACGATGTGGTCGCCGGCTTCATCGCCCAGGCGGTATCGCTGATTGACGGCGAGGTCGCCTCCCGCTTTAAAGTTCCCCTGCCGGAGGAAGCCGGGAACCTTATCCAGTATATCTGTATGGACCTTGCTTGCGGTCTTCTTCTGGAGAATGTTTATGGTAGCGATGTCCCCGTGGTAAGTGAGCTGGCTGGCGTTTTAGTCAGCCGGGCGATGGAGCTTTTAGGAGAGCTTTCCGCCGGAAGAATCCTCATCCCCGGAGCAGACGGTCAGGCGCTCATTCCCATTGAGGTCCGCCGCCAGTCCTTGCACCGGGGGGAGATCTCCAGAAGCCAGTTCTTTGCCCCGGAAGAGGTCCTGCTCCCAAAGGACGATGAGTGAGCTGGTTTGCAATTATGATATGTGTGTTGGTTCTGAGATTATAAGGAGAATCTATGAAACTGATAGGTAAGGGCGTAATTCTTGACGCCAGCGGGGGTCTGCCCTTTCTGGACTACGGCGAGCTTCAAATAATTTTCGGCTTGGATGTGCTCAGCATACCCCGGGGTGATATCGCCGGCAGATACTATGTCCCCGTAGGTATGCCGGTAACTGGAAGGTTGACCTGGTTTGACCTATCCGCTGAACTCTTGGCATCGCTTCTGGGTGCGGGGGCTGAACAGGGCACCGTGCGCAGGGTGGTCAGTGAATCCCACACCATCCCCGATGAGTCGCCATATACCGTTGACCTGGACCATCAAGCCAATTTAGGCGCCACCGAGGTGGTCATGGGCTCTGACGGAACGAAATTCCGGCGGGTCGCCACCTCGCCCTCGTCCGCTGAATATTCCATCACCGACTACACCCTCACCTTCAGCTCTGAGGACGGCGGTAAGACTATCTATGTCAGTTACTTCTACAGCGACCCCTCCTCCGGCTCAAAGATAGTGCTGGCTCCCCAGGGTTTGCCCAGCCGTTTTAAGCTGGTTGGCTCCCTCAATCTCTACGATATTGCTGAAGAGGAGAGTGGTGATCTGGTCCTGGTCGCCGAGCGTTGTGTGCGCACCAGCCCCCTCAACCTCGGGGCTTCTGTCGGGGAATACGGTCGCTTCGGCTTTGATTTCGCCCTGGAAAACATCACCGCCGGGGACATCACCCTTTATATGCCTTAGGCGTTCTGAGGTGAGTTCGTATGGGACTTTTTAACAAGGGCAGGAGAAAACACTCCCGAAGTGCCCTCAACCTCTCCCGCAAGACGGTGACCGTAGAAGGCGTCTCCCTTCCCCTGCCCAACCTGAACGCCCTCTCGGCGATCAAGGTGCTCACTCTAGGGGGGGAGGACGATGAGCTTTACTCTCTGCTCACCACCATCTGGGTCCTGCGCCATCAGGAGGAGGACTGTATCCTGCAGGTGGCGGATAACCCACCCTCACCGCAGGAGCTGGCTGAACTGGGGAGGGAGATTTCCGCAGATGACCTGCCCAAATATGTCGCTTGTCTGCAGGAGATGTTCTCCCTGCTGGGGGGAAAAAAATGAGCCCGGTTCCGACAAACCCCGGCAGAAGCCGGGGCACAGGGCTTCAAAGCCGGGCGGGATGCTCACTGAGGCGGAGGTGGCGGCGCTTGCCCTCTCCCTCTTTCCAGGGCTGACCTTCAACGAGGTAACTAAAACGATGAATGTGATTAACCTCCATACCCTCATCCGGGCTCGTATCGCCCTGAGCGAGAGGGTGGCGGATGAGCGGCGCTTGAGGGAGGGGCGAACGGTCGGTCAGAGGGATTCTTTTGACCAAGCGGGTAAATTCAGTGGCAGATAAAGGGAGATAAGATGGCTGGGAAAAAGGGCAGTAGTTCCGGAGGAATGGGCAGAGACCACCGACGGCAGTTGTTGGAGGAGCTTCGCTTGCTCAGGCAAGTGGAGCGGAGTTTTGAATCCCTCTCCAGCACCGCATCCCGCAGCCAGCGAGCGGTAAGCACTCAGATAAGTGAGGCTTTCAGAGCTATCAGTAAAATGGACCACCAGGTCTCCGACCTGACCGGAGGCGTTCTCTCTCGCATGCAGGCACTAACTCGCCACTTTGAGGGTTTTTCAAGCCATCTATTGAACCAGGCGATGGACCTGGTCAACAATATGATCTCCACTATCATGTCCGCATTTGGTGGCGGAGGTGGAGGTTTCTGGGGTTTTCTCGGTGGACTTTTTTCCTTCCTGCCCTTCTTGCAGGAGGGGGGACTGGTGCGGGGAACGGAGAGAGGTCTTCCCGCCGTCATCGGCGAGAGGTTCACCGACGAACTTATCATTCCTCTTGATAGACTCCCCGAGCGTATGATGCAAACCTCACCAAGCCAGATTGTAATCAATGAGAGTCCTATTCATATTGATATGACCCGCAGTCTGGTCGGTGGCGCCGACCTGGACCGGGTGGTCTATGAAGCCGCCGAGCGGGGGCGCCGACACAGCCTGAAGCGCTTGGCGGAGATTATTCCGTCTGGAGGCGGGGACTAGACCATGCGCATCCTCTCCCAGAAGATGCAGGAGATTTTCAAAAAGCCCCAGCGACCGGCACCGCTTTTTACCCTGTGGCTTGCTCGCCGAGGTTCATCAGAGGGGGACGGCAACTGGTTTCCTGCCCACCACTATCTGTCTGCTATCTCCGAGGTGAAGCTCTGCTTTGAGATTGAGCGGGGGAGGGCTGGAGTGGGGTCCTTAGTTGCCGAGCTTTGCGGACGCATCGGCGATGAGGAGGAATCGCTTGGTGATTTTCTCGCTTCCGCAGTCGGGGGCGTGGAGGCGGTATTAGTGGGAAGCTATGTGGGCGTCCCCGTTGATGCTCCTTTAACGGGAGGAAGGGGTGAGGGGGTGGTCCTCTTCTCCGGCATAAGCACCTCAATTGAGAAGCACACAAGCGCAGGTGCTGAGCGCTATCTGCTCCATCTGGTCGGTGCCGCCAAGGCTTGGGAGGAGGAGGATTCGGCGAAGGCTTTCTCCACTGCTTTTGGGGAGGTTCGTCCTCCCGATTTCACCCCCTTTGCCGATCTGGCTGATACCCTGATGAGGCAGGCAAAGATCTCCCACCGGGAGATAGATAGCCCGAAGATTGAGACCGATGAGCCCTTCTGGGACTACTACCCGGTCCCCAGAATGGGTATGGTCGGCAAAGAGTGGGACCAGGGTGAGCGCCCGCAGGCTTTTGCCTGGGACGAGAAGCGGGGGGTTTTCTACTTCGGTGTGGATGACCATCTGCTCAGCTTTAACGCCGGGACCAACCGCTGGGGCTTGCTCACTACCATTCAGGGTTATGAGGACTATGAACAGACCCGTATCGTTCATCTGCGCTATGACCCGGCAGGTGACCGTCTTTTGGGGTGTGCCCGCAATACGGATGTGGATATAGCTACTCACCGAGCCAACGCCCACGGTCACTTCATAATTGATAACCTGGACTATGTTTTGACTACCACCCCCTGTATGGATGTCTATCATCTCTACGATAAGGGGGTGAAGGTCAAAAGCAAGCAACTGGTCTTCGCCAACGCCGTCACCGAGGAGAACCAGCTTCGCCAGGTGGTTGAGGCGATAGGTGCCGTCTCCCCCTGTTGGGATAAGGAGCACGGCATGGGCTTCTGCCATCCGATTGCCTTTGTTGAACACAACATCGGCTCCGTCTTTTATGTTGGGACGAAGTATGTGAGGGTTGACTCAGAGGATTTGAGCAAGTTCAGGGTGGGGGACTGGGTGCAGGTGGCGACCAAAAAGGTGGTCGGAGATGAGGTCTATCCCATAAAAGTAAGCGATGTCGGACCCATCACCCGCATAGATGAGTCCGAAAGCCGTATCTATTTTGAAGAACTCCGTGGACTGAGACATGAAATTCCTGCTCACACAATATACTTCGTCTATGTGGTAAGACAGCCCGACTTCACCCCCAACATCTTTATCCCCCACCGAATGACCGTGCGGGTGGAGTATGACCCCGACAGCTATGAGCGCAGAGCCCCGCTGGAGGTCTTCCGCCGTAATGAGCTTGAGGGGGCGCCGGATGACTACATCGCCTGCAAAATTGGGGAGATCACCGAGGACTCCGGGATGGAGTTGGATGTCGGTTTCTATGCCTTCCGTTCGCTCCTTCCTTTCGGCGACGACGGAAGACACAACCCGAATCCCTGTCCCTTCTGGCTGACATTAGAAGCGAAGTTTTGCCTGCAGGAACTGCCCTCCGCCGATGCGTTCGTCTGTAATCATCCCCAAATGCTCTCAGAAGGTGAGGGGTTTCCTGGGGCAGGGGAGGATTTCTGCCACTGGGACCTGGATGTTCTTGAGAATATACTGCGGATAGGAGAAGAGGAGGTGTTGACCGCTTATGCACCCGTCTATCTCTCTCACCATGGAGAGCATGTCTATGCGGCGATAGATAGCTTTGAAAGGGAGGACAACCAGGGAATAAGTGGTATCTACCGCAAAGCTCGCCTGGTGGAGATAGACATTGCTTCTGCAAGGGTGACCAAGGAGTTGTGGGTTGATGAGGACGGCGTCTATGAATTCTGCGCTAAAGTGCTCAAATCCGGCGGCGATTTTCACCTCAGTCTGCGCCGCATCCGCGAAAATTATGTAAATCTCAATCTTCGCATTGTGGGGGTGGAGTATCCCAAGGAGGAGACGGACAGTGAGCCCGGCGATGTTCCCGAAGGCTATTTCGCCTGCAACCGGCAAGCAGCCCGAATCTATTTTCTGGGCGATGTCTCCGACCGTCTCTCGGGTGGCGATATGTTGCGCCTCTCACCGTTCGGTGATGAGCTTCTCGCCGCCGGGGAAGGGGAACCTCTGCCCCGGGATTATGTGGTCAGTGAGGTAGCGACGCTCTATGTGGAGGATAAAAATCTAGCTCTCCTGGATGAGCCCTATTCCGGTTATCTGACCACCTGCTTCCTGGTGGGCATACAGGCGAAGGTTCAGTGGGGGATGATCCACCGCTGGGCTCAGGACCATCCGGGGGAACTTTTCCCACCGACGATGACCGAGGATGAGTGGCGGGATTATCTGGACCTTTTGTATATGGGTGATGACATCAAGCGGAAGCTTCAAGATTGGCTGGAGGATGAGCTGTTGGGCAAAACAATCTGGAAACGGCAGGGTTATCTCGCTGACGGCGGACGGTGGATGAAGCTTTCCGGGGACGAAACTCAAAACCTCATCTGGGAATGCTCGGCGGACACCGGCGAGGTGGAGGAGGGACGAGGGCTTCTGGATACCCAGGTGGGAGAAAGGGGAACAGTTCGCTACCTGGAGGAAGGCGAATCCCTGCCGGTGGTTCCACTGGCGCACGGTGACCTCCTCAGTGGAAGTTTGCGCCTGTATCTCGGCTTTAGCGAGTTTGTGGTGGAGGAAGTGGGTGCGGAGCCGGTGAGGTCCTCTCCGGGCGTGGGGAGAGCATATCTAGCCGTTGACCGTGGCGAGGAATTTGACCAGGCTTGGCTCTACTTTGACTCCCGCTATCTCGGTGAGGAGTTTCGCTTTACCTATCGCTATTACCATAGCTCTTTATACATAGACCATTTTCTGTCCTTCGGCGGCTGTGTCTATGCGCTGGAACAGGGCAGTGGCAGATGGCTCCGCTATGATGGCGAGGAGGTTGTGGACCTGGGAAAATTGATGGTGGGTCAGGAAGGTGCCCGGCAACTGCTCCTGGCGGAGGGGGGTCGCCCGCACGCAATTATATCCCCTGCGGGAAATCTTGCCCGCTTCGCTCCACAGGGGACCGGTTACCTCCCCCGGGTTGAACTGGACGGTGGCGTATATTCCTCCCTCTGTGCCCTGGCAAAAAGCGCCGACATGGTGGTTTTTGCCCCAAGCCCCACTTATGGAATCGTCGCCAACCGCCGGGGCAGGGTAGGTTCCTCCGCTCTCCCTGTCTATGATGTGGAGCGGTTGTGTCTGCTGGAGGAGGAGAGATACCGATGCGGTTTGCGGGTGCGGGTGGATTATCCCAGGGGGCGAGTGGAGCGGGGAGCGGGCGCAGAACTCCTGGTGGTAGAAGCGCCCTTCACCGCAAGCAAGGCTTTGGCGGAGTGGCTGGCTGAGCGCTTCCACAGCGCTTTGCTCTCCGGACGCCACCTCAGGGCTGAGATGCCCATAGACTATCGTGTGGAACTGCTGGACGAGGTGTGCCTATCCTCCAGCGACGGCAGAAGGGTCACTTTGGTGGTAAGCGGAATAACCTACGACATCAGGCGGGGGATGATGACCCTGGAGGGGTATCAGCTTGAAGGAGAAGGGAGAGGGCAGTTGTGAGACCGCCAGCGGACAGAGTTCCCTCCCCCCTGATTCATTTCATCGCCAGCCTGTCTTCATTGTCGGGTCGTCGGTCTCCCGCTGGACTGCGTTTTATTCTACGGATGATTGCATGCGCCTATACCATTCACTAGCCAGCAATGACGCCGTCAGGGGCGTTGCCTGCCTTCCCCCCGACAGGGTAAGCTACCTGATCTCCGCTTACTATCTGGTGAGATACCCCGGGATGCAGGTGGCATGCAGAGAACTTATCAAGGGCGCCCGCAGGGTTATGCTTGATTCTGGAATGGTCTCCGCCATGAGAGCCGGCGAACTTTCATGGATGGAGCGGACCGAACAGTTGGTCCGTCTGGCTCGGGCTTTTCCCTTTGAGGCTGTGGTCGCTATGGATATTCCCACCAATCCCCATCTGCTCTCTACTTCAGGACTTTCTGTGGAGGAGGCGTGTGAGATTACCGCCAAAAACGCTGGCGTTTTCCTCTCTTGCTGGACTCCGCAGAAGAAGCTCTTCGTCCTGCAGGGAAGAAGCCCCGCCGACTATGAGCGTATGGCGAGGGATTATGAGAGTATGGGCTTATTTACCCACCATGAGGCAAAGGTCGGCTTTGCTGTGGGCTCCCTCAGGGGGAGGAGAAGGGAGGATGTTTTGGGAATTGCCCGCATCTGCCGGGAGGTTGTCCCCCGTCGCTTCTCCCTCCACGCCTTCGGCATCGGCGCCGAGGAGCTTCTGGTGGAGCTTTCCTCCCTGGGATATGACAGCGCCGACTGCGCCAGCGCCTCGCTTGCCGCCGCCTGTGGGAGGGCCATATCTCTGCAAGGAAGGAAGCGCATAAGGTTGAGCCCAGCCAATGCCGGCGGCAGAAGTGCCTTGGTAGCCTGGAATATCGCCGCAATTTCCGCCGGCAGATCACTTGCCTGCGATGATGACATGGAAAAGAGAGTGGAGGTGAACTACCCGTGATTGATTGGAATGACTATGTAAGTGGGGGCACCGGTCCTCCAAAGCTGACCCTGCTGGATTGGGATGGAAAGACCATAGAAGAGATTACCCTGCCCCAGGATGCCGGCGGTGCGATAAAGGAGGGGTTCATACGTGAGGGGGATGAGGTAACTACCATCTCCGGTAAGGTGGTCTCCTGGGTGCACGGATTCCGCTACAGAGTCATCCTGCCCTACAAGTATCTCCTCCTGGGGGACTATAAGAAGCTGGTTCGCATCTTCTCCTGGAGCGCATCCGGTAGGGGGCGCCTGCGTTTCTTTCCCCACAGCGACTGCCGGAACATCGCTTACTGGGTCTTGCCCAAAAGTGACTTCCGCTTTGAATATGCCCGGGGGAAGATGCACGGCTATGAGGGCGAGGTGATTCTGGAAGGATGCGAGCTTCTCGCCCACATTCCCGTGTTCGGGGAAAACTATCACTTTCTGGGAGGTTCAGCTTCGCTGGATTTCGGCGGAGGCGGAGGTTCTAGGGTGGAGATTGCCCACCACGATAGCTTGAACACGAAGGACGCCCTGACCCTAGATATGTGGGTGATGCTGGATAGCCTGCCCTCCTCAGGTGAGCACTTCTTCCTGCACAGCAAAGGTGAGGGGATAGAAGAACTTTCGGTGGATTCGGACGGCTATCTGACCTTTTCCCCCAGAGCCGGGGTGAGCGTCACCACCGCCCAACCCCTGCAGTCGGCGACGCCTTATCTTCTGAGCGCAGTCTATGACGGCGAGGATAGCGAGAAAGCCTACATTTTCGTTGACGGGGTCAAGATGGGGGAGGCACCTGCCAGCGGAGACCTCACCACCAACGAGAGCCCTATCAAGCTGGGGTGCGATGCCGGCAACGGTAATGTCCACGACGGCAAACTTGACGAGTATCGCCGAACCCACTCCGTTCTTTATATCTCCGACGGCTGTCATCCTGCAACCCTATATAAGGGTTATAGTCGCTTGCGCCCCTTTGGAAGGAGCACGGTGCTCTTTCATTTTGACGAATACGACGGCGATGACCTCCACGATGCCGGTTCCTATGGCAATGACGGCGTCCGAGAGGGGGGGAGCAAACCGGTATGGTGGCGCGATTTTCAGTTCTGGACCGCGGATGGCGACTACTCGGATACAGAGCTTTGCCACTACAGCTTGGTTGATGAGGGGGGCTACGGTGGACAGGACAGGCTCACTTATTACAATTCCACACTTGATGTGATGGTGACCGGATGAGCGAAGGTAAGAAAGAGACTTTGGGGGAACTTGAGGAGCTTTTCCTCTCCCTCATTGAGGAGGGCTTCTGCGGGGAGATAGAACTCCACCTGGAGCAGGGGGAGCTTCTGGGGTTGGTCATCCGGGAGAAGATTACAGCCAAAGAGGATAAGACGGAGGATTTAGTCTGGAACAGAACAACAGGAGGAGATGATGGCAAGCAGTAGACCGGAGACATTCTATAAGAATAGACCGACTAACCTGGTGCCGGGGGAGCCGCCACCGGCGGGCAAGCGGGTTGATGCCGATAAGCTATTGGAGAATTTTGATTCCGTCTTTCGGGCGCTGGGGCTGGTGAAGGCGCAAGGAAATGATGCGGTTAACGGCAACGACAACGGTCTCTCCACCGCCACCCAGTGTAACCTGACCCTGAAAAACGACCAGGGCAACGATGGAATAATAGATGTCGGTGACTGGGTTTACATAACTGACGGGGTAAATGTCTGGGGAAAATCAACCGGGGATGCACCTGCGGTAAGCGACAACGATGAGGTCAGCTTCTGTGACGACAATCTCCTCTCCGGAGAAGGTCCCGATGATTACTCCTCCCCCGCCTTCATAAACAGCCTTGTCCTGCTGGTCAGTAAATTTCCCATCTTTGTGGGAAAGAGCCAACTCAACCTGCGCCATGACTCCCTGAGCGGTCTGACTGCGGAGGATATTGCCCTGAGCAGTTCTGATGAGACCAAGATAGCCAGCTTCGCCTCCTCGCTGAAGGAGCGGGTGGATTCGGTCATAGAAGCCGGAGGTGGATTGAAGGGCGATGTGATCTCCTCTACAGCCATTGACCCCAATGGTTTCAAATACACCGGCACCAAGAACCTGGTGATGGGCGGTTTTCATCAGGACGGCAACCGGGACGGCGTCGCTGACGGGGTGGAGAAGCTGAACGGTGGTTCCGGGGAGTATGAACTGGATACCGCCGTCAAGAAGATAGGAGCCTCAAGCCAGAAGGTCACCTCTTCCACCGCTGGAGTGGGTATCAAGTTTAACATCGCTGACTATGAGATGCTTCGGGGGCAGAAGATATCGGTGGCGGCTTGGATTCGGGTTACCTCCCAGAGTGCCCGCATCAAGGTTTATGACGGTGTGTCCACCTACTCCTCCGCAGAGATCGGCTCGCCCGGTAGTTGGGTGCGAGGAACTTTCACCTGCACCGTGGACGGTTCCGCAAGCGAGCTTTCCGTCCGCCTGGAGTCCACCGCCGCAGACACCCAATATTACGACGGCGTAATGGTCAGCGCCGGCGAGATGCCCTGGGCTTATGTGGAGAACGATGAGGAGAAGATGGCTGAAGATTCAATGCTCTCCTCCCCCTTAAACCTCCTTCCCAATCCCGCCTTTGATGATTTCAGTCGGGGGGATGATGCCATGCCTGACGGTTGGATGAGCAGGGGCAACCCCCCGGACTCCATTGCTCAGGTTGACGCTGAAAGATACTTCAGCCGCTACAGTTGCCTTCTGGAGCTGGAGAACGGTCAGGGCATCCAACACCTCCTGGCGGAAGAAGCCCAGCAGTTGACCGTGGGTAAGGATTGGGTGCTCTCCTGCTGGATGAAGAGATACTCCGCTCCGGGAACCGACGACACCATTCGCATAGGCACTCTGGGGGACGGTGCGGTCTATGAGACCGTCTGTCCCGCCGACTTTGACGATTGGACTTTGGTGGTTGTGAGGGGAACTGGAGAGATAACCGGGGTCTATATAGAGAATATTGGCGGCTCGGACTTCTCCAAGTTCTATATGGACGGACTTCAGTTTTACTTGGGGGATAAAGCCACCCGGGGGCGCCTTGCCGACGGCTTCGGTTATCAACCGGTGATGTTTTCGGCCACAATGGTGAGCTCCGATACCTATCTGAACGGTCCGGGAGGTTTTGCCGGCGATGGCTTTCCCCTGGGAAAGCGGGGCTATATCTGGCGGCTGACCGCCTGTGGCGATGCTGGTCTGGGCGCCGAAGGAAAGGTAACAGCCAGGAAAAACGGTATAGATACCGCACTGGAGGTCTCCCTGGATGAAACTTTGGTATTCAATCAGGATGCCATCGGACAGCTTTCGGAGGTCGTATTCTTCAATATTGAAGACCTCATCTCCGTATATTTCTCTCACCAAGACGGAGCATTTAGCAGTCTGAGGGCTACAGCTACCTTCCTCTATTACATATAACCCGGGGAGGTGAAGTGAGAGTGAACAAGAGTAATAACGCCAGAGTTACCGCCAAGGTGGTAGAGGCAAGGCTGAATGCGCACTGCGCCGCCGACCAGCGGGACCATGACCGTTTCCAGGAGGCGCTGGTGAGGATAGGCGGTGAGATGGGGAAAATTCGGGAGCGAATAAGAGCCGCCGAGGTGCGCCTGACGGTTATTGTGACCGTCTTGTCCTTCTTGGCAAGCCTCCTTTCCGCCCTGCTGGTCAAGTGGATGTAATTAGAGTTCCAATTAATTTGAAGCGAGGTATAACCATGGGTTCCAGATTCCTATCACGAAAGTTCATCATCACCTTAATCATGACTTTAGTCGGTCTCTTTGCCGCCTTCATCCTGCCCGCCTGGTCACCTTTCCGGTGGCTTGGGGAGCACACGCCGACCATCTTCGCCGCACTCTGCGGGCTTGTCATCGCCTATCTGGGGACGAACGCCTGGCAGAAGCGTAAACTCTTGCAGGATAACCAAAGTCCGGATGCCCCCCGCCCCGCCTTTGGCGGGGGCGGGGATGATTTACTTGAGGAGTAGCGATGGTCTGCGTCGTCGGTAAGCGCTACCCCACAAGAATGGGTCGTCTCCGCCTCCTGGACCGGGAGGATGTGAGCGAGCGGTTGGTGGAGATACCCCCGGAGATCGCCAAGCCGTTGATTGAGATGGATATGCGGGTTCAACCCGGTATGTTCGCCTGCATGCAAACCTGGATAGAGGAGATGGAAAAGATATGCCGGACAAAGGCGGACGCCAGGAACTTGACCCCCACCTTCGGGCTCATCTATCTAACATCCGCCTTTCGCCCCATCGGCACCACCGCAGGCTCCGGTGCCTACCGGGACTGCTGCGGCGCCCTGGACACCCACGACGATTTCGGTCACTGGAGCGGATGGACTATAGACTGCCCCACCCGCTACACCCGGGAGAGCTTCTTTCCGGTGCTGTCCATCGGTGAGTGCCGTCTGGCGGCAAAGAGAGCCGGTTTGGTGCGCCCCTTTGGCGGGGAGTGGTGGCACTTCCGCCCCAAGAAGACGATATTGTTGGGTGAATGACCTGTAGGGGCGGCATTCTGTGCCGCCCGAATAGGCATTCCATGTTACCTGTATTTATTTAGGAGGGGTCAGGCAAGGAGGTATATATGTTATCACGTGCTATCCGCATAGCAATAGCAGTGGTGGTCATCATTCTCCTGCTCTATGCTGTATGGCAGGTCTCAGCCTGGTGGCAGGGGCGCAAACAATCCTCCCGGCTCAAGATGGGGGAGGTGCGCAGACACTCCCCGCAGTTGGTGGAGGTCAGCCCCACTGTGGTTGATAAAATAGATTATCAGGCACTGGTAAACCGGGAGGCGGCGGAGGAGATAGCCGATCTACACCAGGAGATAGAGTGGTATGCAGAGTATTCGGCGGAGCTGGAGAGGCGGTTGGTTGAGGGGGAGGGCCAGGTCACCCCGCCTATGGCGGGGGATGAGGGCTACACGGTTAACTGGAGCGAGGAGTGGAGCGACGGCGAGACCTGGACCGACGGCGCATCCGCCACTTACTCCATAGACTACCATCTCCCGCCGATAGACCTTCAGGTATATAAGACCGATGAGGGCGTATGGCTGGGGACCAGCTCTATCGGTGTCACCATCGGCGAGGTGGAGGTGGTGGAGCCCCGCCAAAAGGCGGGGGGGTTCTGGAGCAAGCTGGGCTTCGGTCTCTATGCCGGCGCGGGAAGCCACTCCGGCAAGCTGAACCCCATAGTGGGCTTGGGTCTCTCCTACTCCGGCTGGGGAGTGCAGTTTCAGGCGGGCGAGGACTATCGGGGTGTATTGGTGGGGAAGGAGTGGTGAGGGGGGTTGACTTGAGTATTATGGGATTGTATAATAATATACAGAATGTGCAAGGAGCAAGAGATGAGTAATGTATTAGAGCTTGAGATGAAGACATACGAGAAGAATAAAGCCGACCTGGTTGGAAGGCATGAGGGTAAGTATGTCCTTATTAAAGGGGAAGAGGTTATAGCGGTTTTTGACTCGCAAAAGGATGCTTTTCAGGAGGGTAATACCAGGTTTGGTAGGAAGCCTTTCCTGGTTAAACAAGTTTTGAAGGATGAGGAACCCTTTGACTTTGAAAAATCTGTTGAAGAAGGAAATAAACGTTTTGAAAAAGCAATGAAAAAGCTAGCCGACCTATGAAATTTATTACCAGGGAAGAGTTAATAGCTCTGAATGAAAACCAGATAGCCTCCTTTGGAGGCTATCATAATAAGCAAGATAATGTTTTCAATAGGAATTCATTTGAATACTTAATTAGTTCTGTGGAGTGGTTTTCAAAACAAGAAGATGTAAGTATATTTGATATAGCCGCCAAGTATTTGTTTCAAATAATAAAGAACCATATTTTTTGTGATGGTAACAAGAGAACTGGATTTCAAGCCGCCAGGATTTTTCTTGAGAAAAACTGTTTTTTCTTGAGCGACCATGTTGATAACGACATGGTTATTGACCTAGTATTGAAAACAGAGTCTGGTGAATTTGACCACGACGATATTTCCGGCTGGTTTATGTTAAATACATATTCTAAATAGGTGTAATTTTAAGTGCCCCTCAAGGCGAGGACCTCCGTCCCCGCCTTCTTTTTTTGAGCAGTCAGCCCAGGCACGGTCCTAGGGCGAGGGGGGCGAGGATATGTATCTCCGCCTCTTCGCCCTTGCCCCGCCTATGGCGGGGGACAAGGCAATTGACAGACTGGTGTATGAGTTGTATAATTTGAGTGAGGAGGAGGTGGCGGTGGTTGAGGTGGAATTGGCATGATGAGTTATACTTCAATTAAAGGAGATGATTGATATGTTGTTCTTCTTCAAGGGTAAGGTGAAAAGTCCGGCTCCAGTGCCGCCCGAGCAATTCTTTGAACTTGCGGTGAAACAGGTTGAGATCCTTGCAAACTATAAGAAGCAGGGAAAGATCCTGGCAGGGGGAATAGTGGCCGGTGGAAAGGGGAGCTATGCCATCTGGGATGTGGACTCTATTGAGGAACTCCATAAGTTAATAAGTCAAATGCCAATGTTTCCTTTCAGCAAAATTAAGATTGTTCCCCTGGTTGCTTACGAGCATGCTCTAGAGAGCACTAAACAGATGATGGCGTCAAAGAAGTAACCCAGAGGGAGTAAGTCTCACCATCACTTTAATGAGGTCTCCACCAGCTACTAGGGCCCCGCCTTTGGCGGGGTCAGTGAGGGCGACAGGGGGCTCCTCGCCCATCCCCCGCCTATTGGCGGGGCTGAAGAAGCAGGAGTCGCCCCGCCTATTGGCGGGGTCAGTGACGCATGGGGCTATTGACGATTAAACCCGTTAAGGCTATTGACAAATCGGTTTATTTAGTGTATAATTTTGAAAATGATAAGTTTAACGATGCAGGAGGGGTTTAGGGTAACCGTTAGCAGAATATCAGGGCAACTATTAGCGAAATATAAAGGAGATGAATAATGGAAAGGGAAGAGATCAAGGAATCAGTCTTATTATTTGCAGGTCAATTTGCACGAAACGCAGCGGTAACCGGTCTGATAACTTCAAAGGTTCTTCTGAAAAGGCTTGGAATTCCCGAACCGGACGGATTTGACAAGAGGTTTTTAGCCGAATTTTTTGAAAATGTTCACGAGGAGAATGTTGAGGAGATTGAAGGGCTGATCTTTGAAGTCCTTCAGGAATTCCTGATGGCTTCAAGGGAGAAGAAAATATACAGGATAGATAGTGTGGGTCAGTGATGACCTGTCGGCGGGGATATGAATCCCCGCCTTTTTATTATACTTGATATGTCACCCACGAATGTTACAATTCTGGCGATATGAGCAGAATGAAGGCTATCACCAAAGGAAAGCTGGGTAATCTCCTCTCAAAGGTTCGTGAGCGACTTGAGATTTTATATGGGGAGCGAATCCAGAGCATCATTATTTATGGTTCCCACGCACAAGGAAGGGAAACGGAGGATTCCGACATAGATATAGCGGTGGTATTGGATGGAAGTGTAAATAGAGTCCGGGAGATGGATAAGATTAAAGATAGCATCTATGATTTGGAGTTGGAGAGCGGGGAGTTGATATCCGTCTATCCTGTTTCAAGGGATGAATATGAGAATTCAATATGGCCCCTCCTTTACCATATAAGGAAAGAAGGGGTGGAGATATGAGGGAGGTCAAACTTCTAATGGAGAAAGCGAAAAGGTCCCTTTCTTCGGCGGAGTTGTTGCTTGAGGAAGGTGACTATGACGCCACCGTATCAAGAGCCTATTATTCTATGTTCTATTCTGCTGAGGCAATACTACTTACCAGGGATGTGAAGTTCTCATAGCACAGAACGGTTATATCTTCATTCGGCAAAGAATTTATTAAAACGGGGATTTTTGAAAAAGAGTTCGGAAAAAGCTTAATCAGAGCGTTTGAGAAGAGACTTATAAGTGATTACAGCTATGAAGCGGAAATTGATAGGGATATAGCAAAAGACCTACTTTCTTCTTCTCAGGAATTTTTGGCAAAAATTGAGAATTATTTGAAAGGGTCCAACTATCTCAAATAGAAATAATTAATGAAGGCATATATTTATTTTGCGGCGAGGATATGTTTCCTCGCCTTAATTTTTTATTGCTTTATGTGCCATTTTGTCGTAAAATCTCCTCTGGATGGGTTTACCGATATCTTCAGGAGGTAGAGCGATGAGGCGAAAAGTTGCCGTGATTTTTATATTCCTCTCCATCATAATGTTATGTGTGGAGGTTATCACCCTCGCTCAGGAGGAGGAGGAGATTTCCGGGGGCGTTAGTTTCCCTGTGGAGGATGCTCCCCCTATGGTGCTCTCCGTCGCCCAGGTGGTCTATCCCCCGCAGTATGCGGAGAAAGCCATTGAAGGGACGGTGGAACTGATGGTGTGGGTGAGCGAGGACGGCTCTATCGGCGAGATTCAGATAAGCAAGCCGATGGAGATTGCCGCCTTCAACGAAGCCGCCATAGCCGCCGTATCCGAATATGAGTTCAGTGCGGCAATCTCCGGCGGGGAGCCGGTCGGCTCCTGGCTGGACCTCACTATCAGCTTCACGGTGAAGACGGAGGAGTAGCCCGTCAGCTGCGATTCCTGCCCCAGCCGGGGACTTACCGGGTGTAACCGGGTGGGTTATGGGAGAGGAATCAATATGATTAAGGTGGTCCCCGCCGGCTCGGGGGAACCTCTAACCCTTGTGCGGGAGCTTTTTGCCGAATACGTCGACTATCTGGGGATTGACCTTTCCTTTCAGGATTTTGATGGGGAGCTGGAAGGGCTTCCCGGAGATTACGCCCCGCCACAGGGGCGGCTTTTTTTGGCTTTTTGGGGGGAGGAGGTCACCGGCATGGCGGCTTTGCGGAGCTTCGGCGAGGGGATATGCGAGATGAAACGGCTCTATGTGCGTCCCCGATTTAGGCGGAGGGGAATAGGAAGTACCCTGGCGGAGGCGGTCATAGAGGAGGGGCGCAAAGTTGGCTATCAGCGCATGCGCCTGGACACCCTCCCCACGATGGATGTCGCCACAGCCCTATACCTGTCTCTGGGCTTTCGGGAGATTCCCCCCTACCGCCACAACCCCATAGAGGGGGCGAGGTTCTTTGAGCTGGGGCTTAGGTGAGATGATTTTATAGGGGAGGGGTCGGAAATGGCGTTTTGGCTGAGGAAGGATATAAGCCGACAAGGGTTTCTACATCGCCCAGTAGATGAATCCGGTGCCGATATACAGCAGCCTGATGGTGGCCTTCGTCCAGTCAACCATGAACTCCTCGTCTCCGTCCGGCTTCCAGAAGATTATCCCGTAGCGGACGGGAAAATCAATGGAGAGGGTCTCGGTGGCTTCCAGCTCCAGCCCGGCACCGAAATAGAGCGCCGGGTCAATATATCGCCGCGAGAGCTCCTTCCCCCAATTGTCGGCGATATTATAGCTTATGGCGCCCAGCCCCCCACCGCCGTGCAGATAGGGATTATACTTGGAGTCGGGGAGGAGGTTGAAGCGGGCTCCGGCGACCAGGAGGAAGACCTTGGAGTAGGGAATCACATACTTGGGGTCGCTCCACTCGCCTTGGTAAAGATGGTTCAGGCTGTAGAAGGCTCCGCCCTCGGCGCTGAGGTGGTCGGTTAAACCTATGTTTAGGAGCAGTGTGGCAAAGAACGCTCTCCCCTGGTTCCATCCGTATTCGGGGGGACCGTAGGGGTCAGCCATCTTGCCGGTGGGGAGGGCTGCCCCGAAGTCGGCGGTCACCGCCGTCTCCAGGGCTGAAGCCAGGGCGCAGGAGATGACGATTATCGCCCAGGCCATCAGGAGTGCTTTCATGGAACCTCCGGGTAATGAAAGATTTTAAATTCTTCGGGACTATTTTATGGGTGTGGGGGAGATATGTCAAGTGGAGATTGAGATGATAAGGGGCGGGTCTTTTACCCGCCCTAAGCTATCATCGCTTATTCGGAAAAGAATACTAGAAGGGAAGCACCCCAAATGCGAAGTTGATATGGTTTCCACCAATGCGTATGGTGTGATATTCTTCATAGGGCGACTTGTAGCTTCCCGTCCCGTTGGAGTAGAGGGTTTCAATGGACATGTATATCTTGGGTGTGATGTAGTAGCTTATTCCCCCGCCTATGTAGGGTGCAAAACCCCAGTAGAATTCGGTTTTGGCATGGTCGTTAAAATCTGGGTTTAGGGGACTAACTTTCTCCTGCAGGCGAATATCCTGGAAGAGTATCCCCGCCCGAACATATGGTTCAATACGCCAATGTCCGAATCTATACTTTCCACCCAACATGATGTTGTAGATACGCATTTGTTTACTGAAGTCAACATCGCCTTCAGGGTAGATCCAAGTGCGGCCCTTCAACATATGCATTATCACGTCCGCGCTGATATCCGGGAAGGACAGATGGGAGGTGAGGTTCAGTCCCATATTTATCCCGGGACCCATACCAGTAGCGACATCCATTGAATCACTATAACCAAAACGGATTTCAAAACTCTCCCGTGGATTGTATAGATTCAGCATAGAACCGACATAAAAGTAGCCGTCGCTGTAGGATAGAGCAAAGGCGGTGGCGCAGGTCATCAGCAATATCGGCAGTAGAGCACAACGGATTATGGTCTGCTTTTTAGCGAACATCTATCTCCCTCCTTTCTCAAAATGTGAGCTTAGGGGCAAAAATACATATAGGTTGTAATATAAATTTGGTTGCTTGTCCACAGGTTTTCCGGCAAAGACGGAATGAAGGAGACCTTCGGGGATTTTTAATGTAATTCCCTTCGCTGAGCTTAAAAGGGCATAAATCCCATGGCGAAGTTGATATGGTTTCCACCAATACGGATGGTGTGATATTCTTCATAGACCGACTTGTAGCTTCCCGTCCCGTTGGAATAGAGGGTTTCAATGGACATGTATATCTTGGGTGTGATGTAGTAGCTTATTCCCCCGCCTATGTAAGGTGCGAAACCCCAGTAAAAACTGGTTTCGGTATAATTATATTCGTCAGAGTCAACATAGTCTATACTTTCCTTGAGACGGATGTCCTGGAAGAGTATCCCCGCCCGAACATAGGGTTCAACTCTCCAGTATCCGAACTTATACTTTCCACCCAGCATGATGTTGTAGATGCGCAGTTCCATTTGGGCATCAAAATTTTCCATATAACCCCGATAGGGATATTTAAGATTATGGATTATCATATCCGCGCTGATGTCCGGGAAGGACAGATGGGAGGTGAGGTTTAGTCCCATATTTATCCCGGGACCCATACCGGTAGCGACCTCAAAATCATCATAGTAGTAGTAATCACCAAGATAAAAGCTCTCCCGTGGATTGTATAGATTCAGCATACCGCCGACATAAAAGTAGCCGTCGCCGTAGGATAGAGCAAAGGCGGTGGCGCAGGTCATCAGCAATATCGGTAGTAGAGCACAATGGATTATGGTCTGTTTTTTAGCGAACATCTATCTCCCTCCTTTCTCAAAATGTGAGCTTAGGGGCAAAATATATATAGATTGTAATATAAATTTGGTTGCTTGTCCGCAGGTTTTCCGGCAAAGACGGAATGACGGAGGACTACGGGGATTTTTGCGGTGTGGTGTGTTCGCTCAAAGGTCTGTGGCGAAAATTCTATTGCAGTTTTTCGTCGTATGGCATATATTTCAGAAAATCGGGCACTCTCTTCAAGGTGTTCATGTAGTCCAGATAATGCTGTGCGCTTCCCGCCAGGGGGTCGTCCGCACCCTTATTTATTACCGCTTTGAAATCGGAGCTGGCGCCGGCCCAGTCGTAGTCCATAAACAGCACCAACCCCCGGTTATAATGAGCCTCCAGCATGGTGGGGTCAATTTCCAGAGCACGGGTGAAGTTGAAGACCGCCTCCGCCCAGTCGCTCTGCTGGAAGAGTATCAACCCCCGGGTGTTGAAAGCGGGGGCGAACTCCCGGTCCAGGTCAATCAGCCGGTCCAGGTCGGCTAGGGCTTGCTCAAATAGCTCCTGCGCCTGGTATATGTTGGCTCTGTTGTTGAGGGCCAGGGTATCGTAGGGATTGAGCTGTAGAGCGATGGTGGTGTCTATCTCGGCGGCGGTGTAGTGGCTGAGCAGGAAACGGGCGTAGCCCCGCTGACGATAGGCGTCGGCATTTTGAGGGTCCAGGACCAGGGCGATATCAAACTCGGTGAGGGCGGAGCTGTATTCCCCCAGAGCAAGGAGCTGATTCCCCCGCTCAAGATAGTCATCGGAGGTGAGCTCCTCATCAAATTCAAACAAGTAGGCGTCGCTCTGCTCTGCAAGGATTAACCCCAGAATCCCGCTCAATAAAACTGATATGGTTATGATGGCAACTCTAAGAAAGCGCATCTTCTCTCCGTCCCGGTCGTCGGTGCTTAGATTATAGGGCATAATTGGACCTGGTGCAAGTAATTATAGGATTGGTTGTGGGTAAGGATTCAATCCTTGCTTCTCTAATAATATATACATTGGGAAGGAGTGTAGGGTTTAAATGGGGAGTTGGCGGGTTTATTGGGGTAATTTGTCAGGTTTATCTATGGGAAAAGTGAAAATATGCTGAAAAAAAAGTTCCTCAGAGTAAAAAAAGACTTGACTTTCATCTAGAAATCGTTATAATATAAGTAGTTAGGAAGCGTGAGAAGCGCTTCTAAGGTGGAGTGTTTGAAAACTCACACAAACCAAAGGAGGAAAGGAAATGTTCAAGTATTTTTTAATCGTCGTTAGTGTATTAGCTCTAACGAGCGTGACCTTCGGTATCAACACCGATACCCATTTTACAGGTCCTAGCAACGGTTCTGGTGAAGCTTATGACTACGGCCTCAAAGACGTTCTTGTTGACAACTTGGTCACCTCCTCCGGTCAATTCAGCAACGGTTATTCCGCCTTTACCGGCGGTGGTAGCTATGACCGCTGGGTAGCCTTTGACTACACCGCACCTGAAGGTAGTGACTGGAATGTTGAGGACTTGCACATGCATGCGATCTTTACTGGGGGCCAAGGCGATATGAATGTCATATTCTATGAAGACATTCCAGGCGGTGATATCTTAATCTCCTTCAGTGTAGACCTTGGCGACGTAGACATAACCGATAGTGGGATGACGGCCTTCGGCTATACCGTGTATAATGTCGAATTCGAATTCGAATGCGTGATGCTAACCGGTGGCGAGTACTACTGGATCGCTGTCCAATGTGATACCTCCAGTAATGTGTTCTTCATGGTTAGAGAAGACTCCATTGTAGAGGACTATTGTTGGTTCAAAGCAGATGATGGTATTTGGTACTCTGCCCCGGACTACTTCTTCGAATATTCCGAATTGTCTTACATCATTACCGGGTACGAAGTACCAAGTGCCGTACAACCGTCCTCGGTCGGCGAAATTAAGAGCCTGTTTCACTAAGCATTCTGGCTAAGACCCCCACTTAAATGTAAAGGGGCGACCGATACGGTCGCCCCTTTCCTTAAATCCTATCGTTTCATCTGCAATAATCACCTGGCGCAGGTTAATAGAAACTGATAAATAAACCCCCCCCCCGCCACGGCGGGGGTGGTGTGGTCGTTGAGTGTGATTAGTTGAACAGAGCCTTTACGCTTCCCAGAGAGGTGCTTTGGACTGCGACAGGGTCGTCGCACTCGTCAGCCCAGGCACTCCAGACAAAGTCAATCAGCTCAGAACTGAAGGCGAGATGCCAGGTGGTGCCGCCGTCTTGGCTGTACCAGGAGTGGCCGCTGTTACCGCCACCGTCGGTAAAGGGGTAGTCGGAAAAGGCATTGACCTCAACGACGAGCCAGCTGATGGTGAGCGCTGGCACGCATACCGGGTCGTCAATGTCATACTCGTAATAGGCGGGATAGTAGACACCGGCGTAGTTGAGCGTGCCCTCTACCCAGGGGTTGCTCAAGTCGGGCACCCCACCATCGTCGGGGCAGATCCAGAAGGCAGCGCTTCCGTCAGCTCCGCCGGGGTTATACCACATGGTGTCAATCTCAACGATTTCGTAGTCATGGTGAAATTCCCAGCCAAAGGTGTAGGCGTCATCCGGGTCGTAGTTGACCGCTAACAGATGTTCAATGTACATGGTAGAGTAATACATGGGGTTTCCATAGTAGTACATCTCAACATCGCCGGAGCCGGGGAAGGGATGGGAAGCCGATGAACTGTTGAGCTTGGTTGGCTTCATCTGGTCTGCTGTAGCTGCTAACGCAACTACCAATATAACCGCAACCAGAAAGATAGGTAACTTTCCCATCTTTCACTCCTTCGTTTGGTTTAGTGGTTTAAGGTTAGCTCCAATGTGGAGATAAGATAGCACATATTCCAAAAAGATGCAAGAAAAATCTGAAAAAAAGCGGATTTTCACCTCGTATTTTAAGTAAACAGATTTCTATTGTCAAGTTAAAAAAACGATAATTTGCAGAATATCTTTTCGCCACATTATTCCGCAAAATCCACCTTTGAGAGACTTTCTATTGACTGTTGCTGGCAAAGGGTGTTAATATCGCCATAAATAAACGCCCAAAGGAAAAGGATGGATTATGAACCGGGCATTAGTCCTGTTAATTGCCGTCTTTATCGCCTTCTTCTTGCTGTTGTATCTGGGTTGTAAGAAGGAAGAGGTTGAGCCAACGGAGGAGGTTGAGCCGACGGAGGCGGAGGTGCAGGCGAGGATAGAGAAGATTGAAGCTTCCAGCGTTCTGATGGAGCATCCCAAGGAACCGGACCGCTTCGCCCCGGAAAAGGTCAACGACGGGCTTGCCAGCACCTGCTGGGCGGAGGGAGCCAAAGGCTGGGGGCAGGGTGAATGGGTGAAGTTCACCTTCAATGTGCCGGTGGATATCACTGGGGTGGATATCATCAACGGCTTCGCCATTGATGAGGAACGCTATTATGATAACGCTGCGGTCAAGATGCTGGCGGTGGAATTCTCCAATGGAGGGAAGGCAAATTTAGAGCTCAACGACCAGGAGACCACCCAATTTCACCCCCTGGACGGCAAAGGAGTGAGTTGGGTCAAGTTCACCATAGACCAGGTCTTTCGGGGGGAGAAGTGGGAGGACACCTGCATAAGCGAGATAAGACCCGACTTTTCCGCCTCAGCATAATAGGGAATTATCTAACTAACGCAAAAAAGCCCCCCCCCGCCATCGGCGGGGCGGGGGGGCTTTTTAATGTCTGCGCAGTCTTACAGCCTAATGGTAGATTGCCTTCAGTTTGCCCAGGGATGCAGGCTGTACGGCGACGTTCTCACCTTTTATCTGGACGCTGTCCAGATGTGCGAAGTTCAGCCCCCAGGAATTGTTGAGACTGAGTTGGAACCTGATGCCGACATTGGGGTTCAGGTCAGCCCATGAACTTATATCCTGGGCATAGACGCCGGAGGGGATATCGTCGGGCCAGTCCACCTGCAGGATGGTATGCCAATCAAGATTGAAGCTGTCGGTTGAACCGAAGATGCAGAAACTCCCTGCGTATGTGAAGGGTGGGTTATTATACCAGTCAAGCGAGAACCAGTAGTCCAGAGTGCACTCTTCAACTGAACTGCAGTCCATCCCGATGCGATATAACACATCGGACATGGGTTCCTCTTCTGGAAAGTAACCGATGGAAGCGAGGTCATCGGAACCGAAGGACTCCTGGTGCCAGTCGTTTTCCTCCTGGTAACCCCCGTCGTCAATTATCACCCAGCCGGTGGGGGGCGTTTCACTGCCCCACCATCCATCCGGATTGCTGAACTCCTCGGAGAAGATGGTTACCCCAAATGTCAAAGAGGGCAAAACCAGAAAAAGCATGATTGACAAAGAAGCTCTCATCTCTTCCTCCTTTTAATGAGAAGAGATAGGTGCATTAACCCACCAATCGCCCCGTCCTTAGCCTTGCAGGAAAAAGGTTTTCCTCACCGGTTGTCCTCAGGCCACAATTAAAATAGACAGCCTTCTTCAATTATAAATAGCCCTGAGCCTCCCGATGGAGTTTGGTCTTACCGCAACACCGCTTTCGTGTATGACGATGTGGTCAACGGCGGCTTCCCATAAGCCCTGGCTGTTGCTCAGGTAGATTTTGAAGAAGATAGCCACCGGATAGTGCCCGTCCGCCCAGGAGCTGATGTCAAAACTGAGAAGTGTGCCGGGATAGACCATGTTGGGCCAGAAAACCTCATATATGTCATGATTTGAGGCGCCGTCAAATCCACAGAGATAGAAATAACCATAATACACTCCCGAGGGATTCCATTTCAAGGAGAGCCAGAAATCAATATGAACATCCTCATAACCGGAGCAGTTCACATAGGGACCGTACATCTTGTCGTTCATGGGGGATTCAATCGGGGAGTAATAGATGTAGGCGGCATTGCCGTAGGGACCGGTGCTATGTTGATGCCAGTCGTTTTCGTCATCGGGGTCGGAACCATAGATAGTCCAGTCGGTGGGGGGATTTGAGGAGCCCCACCACCCGCTGGGGTTGTTGAATTCCTCCACCCAGATGACATCTGCTGAGGATAGGCTGGACAGGAGCAAAAGGGAAACCAAAAGGGGGACTGTTTTTTCCATGGCAAACCCCTTTTTGTGGTTTCAAAAAATTCTTTTTGACCAATGTTTCTACCGACAATGTAATTATATCATAAATCAGACTGAAATGGGGAGAAATAATGAGCAAATTTTAGGCAGGTTTTTCCTTTTAATTTTACACTTTCTGTAGCTCCGGATGTATTCTGCCAATTGATGAGCTTGATTTTGTTTTTCACTCATATACCGCTTGACAAGGTTTTCCCCTTTTGGTAGAATTTTTAGCGCTGGGGCCTATAGCTCAGCTGTGGTTAGAGCGCACGCCTGATAAGCGTGAGGTCACTGGTTCAACTCCAGTTAGGCCCAAATTCAAAGCCCCCCCCGCCAAGGCGGGGGGGGGCTGAAGTTTGACTGTGTTCTTTCAAGGAGGATGATGGTCAGGGAAAGATATTCCACGAGGAGATTGTCAAGAGAGGACATTGATGATATTTGTCTGCTCTTTCGGGATGCGGAGCTTGACCATCGCCCGGAGGGGAGGGATTCCCCGCATGAGCTTGCCCGGCAGATGGAGGATGACCACATCGTCTTTATCGGTGCCTTTGACGGTAATAGAATGGTGGCGATGGTGCTGGCAAGCTGGGAGGGGCGCAAGGGATGGATAAACCGGCTGGCGGTGCACCCGGACTGGCGAAGACAGGGGCTTGGAGCCAGGATGATCGTCCTAGCGGAGGGAGCGCTTAAGGCCATGGGAGCGAGGATAATCTGTTGTCTGATTGAGGACTTAAATGAGCCCTCGCTTGCACTATTCCAGAAAGAGGGTTATAGACTGAGCAGGGACATCTACTATCTCTCCAAGAGGGAGGACCAGAGCGTTTAGGAGTGAGAGGATGGGGATGATAAGAAAAGCCCCGCCAAGGCGGGGCTTTTAAGAGGTGGTGAATAAATCTTTCTACTGATACATTGCCTTGATCTTACCCAGCGAGGTGGGCTGGATGACGGTATCTAAGTCGCCCTCAAGGTGCACCTCGTCCAGATAGATCCACCAGAGTCCGTAGGTGTCGTCCATGCCGAACCAATAACCAATGCTGACGCTATCCTCGTAGTCTGCCCAGTCACCGATGTTGTGAGACATAGTGGTGGAGTAGATTGGAGAGGACCAGGAGTTTGAAAGCAGGTAGTTCCAATCATAGGAGAATGAGTCGGTAGAGCCGATGACGTAGAAGTAACCGTAATAGCCACCGTAGCAGTACCAGTCAACTTCTAGCCAGTAGCTGAGTTCTATGTCGTAGTAGTTGCCGCAGTCAACGCCGTACTTAATCAGGACATCCGAGTTGTAATACTCCACGGGAGAGTAGTAGATTCTGGCGATGTTGCCGCCGCCGTAAGAGTATTGGTGCCAGTCGCTGTTGCCAGGGTTGCCGTCGTCATAGATGGTCCATCCGTCCGGCGGGTTGCCGGAGCCCATCCAGCCTGAGGGGCTGTCAAACTCCTCGTCAAAGATCTCGTCGGCGCTTGCCGCAAAGGGTAAGACCATCAGTAGAGCAAAAATCATGGTCATGTAACGCATAATCTGCCTCCTTTAGTGTAGTGATAGTGTGGGAAAAAATAACATAAAACTATAATAAATGCAAGAAAAAAATCCACTTGCCCAAAAGTTTTCCTTTCGAGAGGGGAGGTGGGTAACTTTTAGTCCTAAGAGGACGAGGGTCATAAAAGAAAAGCCCCCCCGCCACCCCGCCTTTGGCGGCGGGGGGGCTTTTAAGAGGTGGTGAAAAAATATTACTACTCATACATTGCTTTGATCTTACCCAGGGAGGTGGGCTGGATGACGGTATCGTAGTCGCCCTCAATGTGCACCTCATCCAGATAGATATCCCAGATAGCCCAGGAGTTGTTACAGTAAAGTCCGAACCAGACGCCTACTGTATCCTGGTCATCCCCCCAGGAGCTGATGTGGTGGGTTACGGTAGCGCCCCCAGAGTAGGTTTGGTCGGGCCAAGGGACCCACAGAAGGGAGTGCCAATCCATACTGAATTGGTCGTTGGAGCCGTAAACATAGAAGATACCCGAGTAATAATCCGAGGTGTTCCAATGGATGTCCACAAAGTAGCTCAGTTCCAGGTTCCAGTAGTCAAGGGTGACGATGTCGTACTTGATGAGGGAGTCACCCATGGCGTACTCAATGGGAGTCCGGGTAATGTAGGCGGCGTTATCGCTGCCGTAGGTTCCTTGGTGCCAGTCGCTGGTGCCCGGGTCGTCGTCATAGATGGTCCATCCGTCCGGCGGGTTGCCGGAGCCCATCCAGCCTTCAGGGTCGTCAAACTCCTCGTGGAAGACGATGTCGGCGTTTGCCGCAAAGGGCAAGAATAAGAGTAATGCAAAAGCTAAGGTAAAAAGACGCATGCTTTTCCCCACTTCTATTTTTGGATGCTTGCGGTTAATATACCACAGGGTTCAAATAGTTGGAGGGAAAAAAGCGTTGATATAATTAAAAAAAATACCCAGCGAAGGGCGTGTTTTTATAACCAGGATTTGTGGTGGATTACTGATATATAGCCTTGGAATTACCAAAGTAGGTGGGAATGTCCTTATTAAAAGTGAATTGCTGGACCTCCCATGATCAGATAATCAAAGTCGGTTCCTTCACTATCCGGGTCCATTCTGCTGGAGAAGTCGCTCATTATCTCCCCCCGGGCGCTCAGCCCCCAGTGTCGGAAGAACTCAATGTATAACATTCCTCCTGCTTCTAAAGTATTGCCGAAGAAGGCAAGGCTTTCCTCCCCTCCCCCGAAGCTGAACCCGGCAAGGAGGTAGCTTACGAAGAGGTTGATGAAGGAAGCCTGTTTGGGCAGGGACACCTTCAAGCCGAATGTGGGATAGAGATATAGCCTGGTCCAGGTGTCGCTGGTCTTGTCTTCCGGCGCCCCTTCCTCGGTCAGGTTTGATACCCGGGAGAGGTGGGCATAGAGACCACCGCCCAGGAAGAACTGCCTTCTCCCCCGGTTGAGAAAGAAGCTGAGTTCGTATTTCCCCTTGAGCATGAAGAGGTCGGTGGGGTCTTTTGCGCCCTCGCTCGCCAGTGCCATGGCTATCTCCGATTTTGTCAACATCATTCTGTTGAAGGAGAGCATCCCCCCGCCGAAGGAGAAGAGGTTCCTCTCCAAACTTACCGGGATGTTTTCACTTGGCGGGTTGTAGTGGGTCATTCCCACGCCCGGGATGATTATCAGCCGGCGATAGTAAAGTATCTTTCCGCAGTGGGGGCATACCTCCAGTGTGGGGGCGACCAGCTCTCCGCAGGCGGGACAGGCGATGTAGTCCCTCATTGCATCGGGGACATAGTCCGGGTTTCTCACCTGCACCTGAGCCGAGACCACGGCGGGCAGAATTGTGATGACAATCAAGAGAAAAGATGTTATCTTCTTCATCGCTGACCTCGCATTAACTCCACAATGATAACATCCCCGTCCCCAGAAACCAAACGAAAAAGAGGTCACCTGTTTCCAGCAGTGTGCCTTGAGCCGAATAAGACCGTCTGAAAGGAGGAAGGGGGATATGGCTCATTGGACCGATGATTTCTTCGATGAGGAATTTCTAAAGGGTGGTCTGGAGGAGATGGAGCCCCCCCGCCCCGCCAAAGGCGGGGGGGGAGTCCTCTTTGAGGAGCGGGATATGCATTATGATACCAGCCGGGTAACCGCCAGTTGGACCTTCATTCTGGATGAGGGTAGCACCACCAAGCAGACCGACATGCGGGTCTATTCCCCCCATGAACTGCTCTCCATCTTTCGGCAGGTGGGCTTTGTGGATGTGATCTGTCTGGATATGGAGACCGACCAACCAGCCACCGAGAAGACCAGGCTTCAGATAGTCTTCGGCAGAAAACCACGGGCGAAGAGGGGGTAGTCGGAGAGATGGAAAAAACCTGCATTAAGCTGATTGCTTTGAGTTTGCTTCCGCTGATTGTCGGCATATCGGCGGCAGGTGAGGAGCACCCCCCAACTCCCGACCTACCCCAGGGTCCGCAGGAGCTCACCGAGGTCAGCAAGGGGGAGGCTGGCGCCTGGCCCAATGATATGCTAATGCATCCCGCCTGCACCGGAGGGGAGTTTATTGAGGCGATGGGCGCCTTTATTGAGCGAGACTACCAGCGGGCGGAGGAGCTGCTTCTGGGGGTGGTCCTGGAATTCCCCGATTTCTACCTGGGCTATCACTACCTGGCGCTCTGCTCCACCCATAAGGTGGACCTGGAGGAGGCGAGGGACCGCTGGCTTGAGGTCTTTGAGCTCAGCGAGCGCTTTGAGCCCGCATACTACGACCTGGGGCTCTGTTACATTGCCCTGGGAGAGGTGGAGAAGGCGACAGAGGTCTTACGCAGGGGGGTTGAGCTCTTTGCCCACAACGGCAACTTGCACTACAATTTGGGGGTGGTTCTGGGTTATCAGGATGATTGGGAGGGGGCTGAGGAGCAGTATTGGCTGGCTCTGGAGAGCATCCCCGACCATCCGCAGAGTTTATACAATCTGGCGCTCATTACTGAAGGGAAGGACCTGGACCTGGCGATTGAGCTGTGGCGGGAATACCTGGACGCTGTAGAGGGGCTGATGAGCGAACGGCTGTATGTCCCCAAAGCGCATGTCCATCTGGATGCGTTGATAGACGAGCGTATATATCGTGATGTTATGGAGGGTGGAGGGGAGTAGAGGTATAAAATAATGCTTCATTAAATTAAGGAGCGTTTTTAGAAAATTTTCTTGTAATTTGGGCAAAGTTATGGTATTATTCTAATGGCTCGGAGGTTTTTGGAAACAAAAATATATGGTTGTTCGTTGTATCTATGGGGGCGAAGTGGGTTCGACGGGGATGTAAGTAGCTTTGGGCTGCGCAAGCGGTGCTTCCCGGGCATCGCTGAACAAACCGGGAAAACACAAACGCTAATCACGAATTAGCATTTGCGGCTTAAGGTCGCAACGGTGCTTGAGGAGCCCTCCCGCGGCGTCTCAAGTTACCGCCGAAATAGCGGGATAAGCGTTGACGCAAGCCCCTGGCGCCGGCGACGAAAATCTTAGTGGGGTTGGCTGGGTAAGCCCCGCCGAAGATGGCGAGCCCGGCGAGGAAAAAAATCTCGGCTATTTGCGCTAAACCCCAATGTGAACCTTCCTCGGACGGGGGTTCGATTCCCCCCGCCTCCACCAGAATGATAAACCCCCCTCATCTACTTTTTGGGTGAGGGGGGTTAATGAAAAGAATCGGGTTAAGGTAAATTTTAATGGACTCTTCTGTTTAATTCTTTTTGTAGATATCACCTCGGAAATCAAAAGCAGAGACTACGATATCACCTTCTTCGATATAGTAAATAATCCTCATTTCGCCTATTCTAAGACGATAAAAACTTTTGTATTTTCCTTTCAGAGGATCTATATCCAAAATTGGGTTAAAAGGATTTTCCTTTAACTCTTCAAGGTTCTCAAAAATTTTAGACTGTATTTTTGGGGGTAATTTTCTTATCCTTCTAAGATGACGATTAGGGATTTTTATGTCCATTATAATTTAAGTTCTTTTTTGCTTCTGATAAAGAAACAATATTCCCCTTTTTATAATCTTCTTTTGCTTCTTTAATCTGGGTATCTATGTCACCAAATTCAATCAACCACCAAAAATAATCAATAGTGTTAGTAAACATTCCGAACCTGTTGACTTGCGTTAATATATATGGGTATTTTATTAACTCATATTTTTTTTCTTTACCAAAATTCTCTTTAAGACTTGGCGTATAAGTACTTATAAGTTCACGAATATTTTTAATAACATTTAAGAAATTCTCTTCGAGAATTTCGGAGTTTAAAAAATGGGGTATATATTCCATGAGATAACTCCTAAAATTTAATTTAAGTCAAAGATTTAATCTTGGTTAAAGAATAAATGTTATACTAACTCCTTTTGTTATTTCATTCATTTTCTTCTCTTTTTTGGATTTTGAATCTACAAAGCTTCAATAGTATTAAAAGTATGACACAAGCGGCAAATTCGTCAAAAAAATCGTATTTCATTAGGCCATGAGCTAAATAATTTCTGAAATTAAAACCACGAATATCTGATTGAGTAAATTTTATGAAGGGATATAACCTGTCTCCTAAAAGGTCTTTTAATTCATCTTCTCCTAAAATAGAGTTGTAAGTTCTTTCCCCAAAAAATCCCTTTTCGTTAACTCTAGAGGTAGGGATTCCCATAATTGATAATAAATCTCTTATTATTCCTTCTATTTGAAGGGCTCCTATATGAATGAAACTTATATAGTCATTGCTTAAGAATCTTTCTATAGCTACGGATAAAATATAAACTCTATCATCCGAAATGATTGGCGATCCATCAAAATGTTTAATAATATCTTTATCTTTTAAACCTTTGTTATTTAATATGTTTATAACTTCCCTAAAATAAATACTATAAATAAGACGATAATGTAAAAGAAGGTCATTTCTTATTGCTTGAAATTCTAATTTTTCTTCTTCAGTTACAGCTCTGTAGATAATGTTATTTTGGTGGTCAAGTACTTCTGGTGAAAATATATGAGAAAACACAAATTTTTCTGAAAGCCCTTTTGCCCTTTCTAACGCTTCTTCAAAACTTGGTAGGAAATTATCTTCGAATATCAAGTAGTTTATGATCTGATCAACACTTGCAACGCGAATTGGTTCTAACATTTTTTCGATTTCTTCATTTGGTATTTCAATTCTCTCTTCAAATTTTTTCATGTTATTTATGGTTTTTTCGTTAAGCTCCTTAATTTTAAGAAGTAGTTTTTTCTTTTTGTCATTATAACCAGGTAGTCTTTGATAAACATCTAATGCTTGTTTTATATAGTGAACTGCAACGGCTGATTTTATAGTGTATCCCTCTGTTTTATTTTTGGCGTCTTCTTCAAATGAATTGGCAATTTCTAAGCTAATGCTATTTGCTTTTTCTGTTTTGTCTAATCTCCTATATATTCTTTCAGCTAAAGATATTATTTTTCTAAAAATATGTAGGTTATTTGGTTGTCCTGATTTATAAGATTTAGCTGCGGTCAAGATCTTATTAGCCAAGCCTTCTAATTCTTTTGAGCTCAAGAATTTTTTATGTTCTATTAACATTTCAGCTAGTTCTATAACCCACCTATTTTCTTTATTTCTTATATTTTGGTCAATCAAATTAAATATTGTGGACACACTTTGTGTTATTAATTGTTCGTTATTTAGTGTAATTGATAATGATAAAGCACGATTAAAATACTGAAAACTATCTAAATATTCCTTTTTAGCAAATAAGATGTTGCCTAGTTCTAGGTACTTTTCTACTGCTATTTTTGCGCGCTTATGATCTTTCTTTTTAAACCATAAAAAATCATTATACCTGGTTTGCAAAAAAAGATTCCTTGTTGTTTCTGCTCTGCTTTCAAAGTATGCTAGTGATTCATCTGTAAATGACTCGATATTTGGATATATACATCCATCTGCACCTACCAACATTGGACTGAACGGTTGAGCAGCAAATTCTTTATTTTTATATGCTGGGTCTATAACTAAGTCAGTTATCATTCTATCCCATTTACATTTTTTTGCTTCTTCTGTCTTATTATTTTCTTGAAGATATTCATGAGCTTTCCTTAGAAGATCGGAGATCTCGTTATGGTTTAAAATTTTATTGCTGTCTATATATTTGTATATTTCATTTGGTTTTTCCATAGCTTATTTTCCTCCTGCATTAGCAGTTGTTGTCAAGAATTAAGATATTTTTAATTATAATTTTTTACATTTACTCTTTCGATTTTTTCCCCTGTGTATAATAACATATTTTTGCATTATTTCAATGTTATTTCTATATGTTACTCAGTTATCTAGTACTCCCCCCTTGATTTTCCCCGCGCCTTCTGATAACCTATCTAAGCATATTTTTCTAAATGGTTGAATAGTCGCATGTAGGGGGGTATTCTTTGGGGGTATAATGCGTAGCTTATTTTATACATTCACTGGGAGAGCAATACTTTTAACGGTGGCGCTTTTTATCGGCGTATCCTCCGCTCAAGAGATTGACGAGGAGTCCGAGCCGGAGGAGACCAAGGCACAGTTCTATTTCCAGATGGCACTGGATGAGATGGAGGACGGCGAGTATGAGGGGGCTCGCAGTTATTTTGATATGGCCATCAACCTGGAGCCATACTACGCCGAGGCTTATTTTCTGCGGGGGTTAGTGTTTATTGAGCTGGGGCTGAACTCCTGCGCCTACGACGACTTTACCTCGGCAGTGGATATGGACCCCGAATTATACGATGCCTATCTACAGCGGGGTTGTATCATGCTGGAGTATGGTCAGTTTAAGTCCGCCATCTGGGACTTCAGCCGAGCCATCTTTATAGACGGTTCCCGACCGGAGGCATACTTCCGTCGGGGGGAGGCGAGAGCCGGATACGGGTTGATGGAGTGGGCGCTGGTGGACCTGAATGAGGCTATCACTCTGGACCCCAACTGCTTTCGGGCATATCTTCTGCGGGCGAACCTCCATCTGGAGATGGGGAATTATTCCATGGCTGACGACGACCTCATCTTCATCCGAGATAAATGCCCGGATGGGGAGTTGGTTGCCCAGGCGGTGGCTATGCTGGGGGAATAAGTTCGGTGGGATGGGAGGTCGTTGAGCGATTGATTATGAGATATATCGGGCATCTTCTGTATTTTTCAGTTGAGGAGGGATGATGGCAAGGCTCATTCTAGTTATGTCCCTGGCAGTTCTAATGTTGCCTGCGTCTTCTTTGGCGCAGGTGGAGCTTGAGGAGATAAACGGTTATCTTTGCGACCGCTCCGACGAGGAGTCCTTCACCGTTTACTGCGACCAGAGGAATGTGGATATAGAGTTCTCCTGGCCCGAGGATGCCGACTTCTGGGTCAGGGTGGTGGGGATGTATGGCGAGGTGCTGGGGGATTTCCCCCTCTCCGAGGGCGAGGTGGTGAGCCTTTCAGGCGGGGGTCGCTTCACCCTGGTGGTACACAGCGAACGGGGTCAGGGAGCCTGGTCGGCGGTGGTTCAGAGTTACTAGATTGACCGGCATCTTCCGGGCGTTGTTTAAGCTGTCTGAGCCGGGGTATGCCCCGGCTTTTTTAATGGATACCTCTATTTTTCATAATAAGGGCTTGACAGGGGGTTTTCCCATTGTTATGATTCTGACCAATCGGTCAGAAAGTGACTGAGCGTTCATCTTTTTGTGCGCTTTTAAGTGTATAAAGCATCTACAAAATCAGGGTAGTTTGACAAAAGTATGGGTTTGAGCGGAGTAGAAAGATGAAGAAGAGAATAATCATCATAATAATCGTCCTCATCATCGCAGTTGTGGCGGTGAGGGTGGTCATCACCGTCTTCAGGATGATGAAGGCGCCTGCAGGGCAGGAGGTAAAGGCGGTGCCGGTGGAGGTGGCGGAGGTTTCCCTGGGCAATGTAGAGAATTCCCTGTTCATATCCGGCGTCGTGCAATCCACCAATCAGGTGGAGGTGGTGAGCAAGATTCCCGGAAAGATTGTCTCCATCCCGGTCTCCATCGGCTCGTATGTCTGGGCGGGAAGCACCATCGCGGTGATAGACCGTGACGAACCCGGCTTGGGTTTTAAGAATTATGTCGCCGAATCTCCCATCAGTGGCTATGTGGCAATGATTATGCAGGATGTAGGCGATTATGTCAGCCCGGGTATGCCCATAGCGATGGTGGTCAAGATGGGGAGCACCAAGATAGTGTGTAATGTGACCGAAAAGGACCTGCCCTATCTGCAAAAAGGCGGGGAGGTAAGAATCCGCATAAACGATGAGACCATCTCTGGAAAGGTTACCCGTGTTTCCGGCGTGATTGATACTTATACCTATTCTTCCGAGGTGGAGATAAAGCCTATGGAAGGCGAAAGTAAGGTAAATCTCATCCCCGGCACTTTCGTTGACATAGAAGTTTCCCTGCAGGTGCATAAGGATGTGCTCACCGTCCCCAAAGAAGCGCTTGTCCACAAAAAGGGAACAATAAATGTGTATGTTGTAGTCAACGATAAGGTTAAATTGACTCCTGTTGAGGTGGGATTGAGGGAAAAAGATATAGTGGAGGTCAAGGATGGTCTTACACTGGGGGATAAAGTTGTAGTGGTGGGGGTGGGTGATGTTGAGGATGGAAGCGAGGTAAAGGTTATCGCCGAGGGAAGCTAGTATGAAGATTGCAGAAATTTCCATCAAGAGACCGGTCTTTATCGTCATGCAGGTTCTGGCGGTCCTGGTCCTGGGGGTAATCTTTTATAACCGTCTGGGCGTGGACCTGATGCCGGAAGTTGATATGCCCTTTATCTCCGTCACCACCATTTATCCTGGGGCCGGTGCGGAGGAGATAGAGGAAAATGTGACCAAGATACTGGAGGATGAATTCTCCTCGGTTGAGGGCTTGGACACTATGACCTCCTTCTCCGGCGAGGGATACTCAATGATATGGCTGGAGTTGGAGATGGAGGTTGACTCCCAGCGAGCGGAAGACGAGATACGCAGTAAACTGGACAAGGTAAGGAATGACCTGCCAAGCGATATTGAAGAGCCGATAATTGAACGTTTTGATATATCCGCTCTGCCTATAATGTCATTTTCCTTATCCGGAGATGTCCCCCTGGAGGAGATCAGGGAGATTGCCGAGGAGCGGATAGGACCCCAATTGGAGAAGATAAAGGGCGTTGCCGGGGTGGATGTTTTCGGCGGAAGGGAGAGGGAGATCAAGGTCTATCTGGACAGCGGCAGGCTGGCGGAATATCAAATTCCCATTCAGATGGTGGTGGGGGCGATAAAGGCGGAAAATATAGATATTCCCGGGGGGATTATCAAGCAGGAGAAGAGACAGGTGGTTTTGCGCACCGTTGGCGAGTTTAATTATATAGAGGAGATTGAGAATATCATAGTAATAAATAGAGGGGGAACTTTAATACGCATAAGGGATCTGGGATATGTTGACCCCGACGGTTTCAAGGAGATAAAGAATATCACTCGTGTGAATAGAATACCCTCAGTAACCTTTCAACTGCATAAGCAGTCCGGCACCAATACGGTTGAGGTTGCAAGTAGAATAAAGAAGGAGTTGCAGAAGATAGAGGGGGACCTGCCGGCGGGGTTTGACCTGGATGTATCCTCCGACCAGTCGGAATTCATTGAAGAATCTGTCGCCGAAACCAAAGAGGCGCTGATCTTAGGGGCTGTCCTGGCGGTTGTGGTGATAATGTTCTTCATAGGCGATTTGCGTTCAACCGTCATAAGTGCACTTGCCATCCCTACATCTATCATCTTCACATTCATTATGATGTATGCCTTCGGATATACGATAAATATGGTAACTCTCATGGCTCTCTCGCTGGCCGTTGGGATATTGATTGACGATGCTATAGTAGTGCGGGAGAACATCTGGAGGCATTTGGAGACCGGCAAGACCCCCCAAAAAGCCGCTTACGAGGGCACCAGAGAGGTCGCCCCGGCGGTTATCGCCACCACTATGACCATTGTGGCGGTCTTCGTCCCTATGGCTTTTATGACCGGCATGGTGGGACAGTTCTTCACCTCTTTCGGCATTACCGTTGCGGTTGCGGTTCTCTATTCCCTGTGGGACGCTCTTACCATGGCGCCGATGTTATCCGCCCACTTCTTGGGAAAAAGGAAGGCGGATGTCAGAAAGAGGAGTTGGTTTGAGAAGCTGTTCCTTCCCTTTGAAAGGGCTGTTCTCTGGCTCAACGGTGTATATAAAGTTGTCCTGGCTTGGGCGCTGGACCACCGTAAGACTATTCTCATTGGTGGGGTAAGTGTCTTTGCGGTTAGCCTGGTGCTGGGTATGGTCTTTATTGGAACTCAATTTATGCCCTCGGTGGATAAAGGCGAGTTCAACATCCATATTGAAACCCCCCAGGGCTGGACTATAGAACAGACTTCACAGGTCGTTTCCCAGATTGAGGAGGAATTGAGTCGGGATGAAAATGTGGTCTCCATCTTCTCAACCATTGGAAGCAGGCTGGGGAATCCCACCATCGCAAGAATGAGAGTAAAGATAGTTCCTAAAGAGGAGAGGGACTTTACCACTGAGGAATACAAGGACTATCTCCGTGAGTGGTTGGATGAAATCCCCGGACTGCAGACCGAAGTAATGCCCATAGGGATGTTTGAGGGGGAGGAGATGGAACGTCCCATAGAAATTCGGCTTTATGGTCCTAATCAGGATGTATTAAATGAACTATCCAAGGAGATAAGCGCCAAAATTAAGACCATACCCGGAGTGGTGGATCCCACCACCAGCGTGCAGTTGGGTGGACCGGAGTATAGGGTAGTGCTCAACAGAAACCGCATAAATGCGGTGGGGCTTTCCACCGCAGATGTGGCTATGACCATAAGGGCTATGGTGGACGGTGTAGTCGCCAGCCAGTTTCGCAGTGGAGAGACGGAGACGGATATTAGGGTGATGTTGGAGCCGACTGATGTGGACCAGAAGGAGAAGCTTGAGGGGATAATAATTCTGTCCCCCGAGGGGGATAAGATCCCCTTGAAGGCGGTGGCGGAGATTGAGGAGGAGGTGGGACCCACAGAGATTAAGCGGGAAAACCGTCAGCGTCTGGTCTCCATCACCGCCGACTTCAGCGCCGATTATGCCTTTGGAGAGGTATCTGGCGAGATAGCCAGTTTCTTAGACCAGTTTCAAGAGAAGCTACCCTATGGCTACGATGTGGTGATGAAGGGGGAAACCGAGGGTATGGAGAATATGTTCAAGGATATGGTCTTAGCCATGTTAATATCCGTCGTATTTATCTATATCGTCCTTGCGGTGCAATACAACTCCTTCCTGCACCCCTTTACCATTATGCTAGCCCTCCCGCTGTCCATCGTTGGAGCTTTCCTATTCATTTTCCTCTTCGGCGGCTATCTGGATATGATGACTATGATCGGGCTTATACTTCTTATGGGAATCGTGAACAAAAACTCCATTCTCTTGGTTGATTTTATCATTCAATATACGAAAAGCGGGATGGAGAGAAGGGATGCAATTCTTAAGGCGGGACCCAATCGTCTGCGACCCATTCTTATGACCACCGCGGCGATGATTATGGGCATGCTCCCCATAGCCGTCGGACTAGGCGCCGGCTCAGAGATACGCAAGTTTATGGCAATTGCGGTCATCGGTGGACTGCTCACCTCCACCTTCCTTACCCTGGTTGTGGTGCCGGTCTTTTATACCCTTCTTGATGATATCACTTTGAAGTTTAGGAGAGGCGGGAGAAGGTTGGCGAAAGTATAGATGATGGCGTAGGCTAATCCTTAAAAAAGCCATCCCCGGCAATGAATTCAGCCGGGGATATTTATAAGTTTTTGAATAGCCCTATATTTAATCCACCGGCGAGGACTGCTCCTTGCCGACGTTTTTAAAAAACTTCATTCTGAATCTCAGGGCAACATTTACCAGGCCTATCAGCACCGGGACCTCAATAAGAGGTCCGATTACTGTGGCGAATGCTTGCTTGGATTCAATCCCGAAGATGGCTATTGCCACGGCGATCGCCAGCTCAAAATCGTTGCTTGCCGCGGTGAAGGAGACCGCAGTGGCTTGCGCATAATTTGCCCTGATCCTATGCATCATGAAGAATGACACCAACCACATTATCAAGAAGTAGCAGGTGAGAGGAATTGCAATTGTAACTACATCCCAGGGCTGTCTAATAATAAATTCTCCTTTCAAGGAGAACATAGTGACTATTGTAAATAGTAATGCAATCATTGTGATGGGGCTTATCTTGGGGATGAAAACACCTTCAAACCATTCCTTTCCCTTCAACTTTATCAGAGTGAATCTGGTGGTTATACCGGCGATGAACGGAACTCCCAGGTATATAAATACGGATTTGGCTACCTCCAGGATGGAAACGCTCGCATCTAATCCTTTGACCAACCCGAGAACTTTGGGGAGAACTGATACGAAAAAGTAGAAATAGACGGAATAGAATAGAACTTTGAAGATGGTATTAAATGCCACTAGTCCCACCGTCAGTTCCCGGTCACCCTCGGCGAGTTCGCTCCATACGATTACCATAGCGATACATCGAGCAAGTCCCATAATAATAATGCCTATCATATATTCGGGATGTCCATAGAGGAAGATGATTGCTAATACAAACATGAGCAGAGGTCCGATGACCAGGTTCTGGAGCAAGGAGATAATAATCAGCTTCTTATTTTTAAATATCCTTCCCATCTCCTCGTATTTTACTTTAGCCAGTGGAGGATACATCATCAATATTAACCCGACGGCGATGGGAATTGAAGTGGTTCCAATTTGAAGCCCGGCGATGAACTCCGTTATCTCTGGCGAGAGATACCCTAATCCTATCCCCACAGCCATGGCCAGGAATATCCACAGGGTTAAAAATCTGTTAAAGACGGAGAGTTTTTTCTTGGACTTTTCCATTTGCTACATCTGTAAATCTTAGAATGTCATTTTTTGGATTCCACTTTTAAATGTAATCCAAAAATATAAATAACGTGACCCCTGAAGTCAAGGTAAATCCTAAGCTTTCTTGATGGAAAGATAAGAGATATCCCCAACTTGGTATTACATTGAGGATATCTTATGGGTTGCAATGATGATTTTTTTTAGTAAGCTACTTATTGTGAATCTCACTTTTAAACCCTCACCTGGTCTAACCCCGCCTGTGGCGGGGGGGTGAGAACTGCTCCTTGCCGGCACCGCATACCGGGCAGACCCAGTCGTCCGGCAGGTCCTCAAATGGGGTTCCTGCGGGAATACCGCCGTCCGCATCCCCTTCCGCCGGGTCGTAGACATAACCGCATACATCGCACACATACTTCTTCATACCTTGCTCCCTTCCCTCTCTTTTATCCTCTTCAGGATGGGGCTTGTAGGTGGGTGCCAGCCTGGAGGCTCTCCCCTTCTTGACCTCTTGGTAGAAGGCGTAGGTCATGGGTTTTCCCGTCCCCAGCACCTCGGCGCTGACCACATCGGCGACAAATATGATGTGCGTGCCCCCATCAACCTGGTCTATGACCTCTGCCTCCAGCACCGAAACCGCATTCTCGGTGACCAGAGGACAGCCGGTCACCCCCAGTTTATACTCAACCCGGGAGAGTTTATCCACATCCCGACCGGACTTGAAGCCGAAGAGACCGATGAATTTCATCGGGGTCTCCTCGTCCAGCACTGAGACGGCGAAGGTTCCGCTTTTGGATATAAATTCGCAGGTCAGATTCTCCTTGGCTAAGCTGACCGCTATCCGTATCGGCTCGGCGGTAACCTGAAATACGGTGTTGGCTATCTGCCCGTTAAACTTACCGTTACAACAGGTGGTTACCACATATAAGCCGTAGCTCAGGCTCCACAACGCCTTGGGGTCTATCTTTTTACCCTTGATTGCAGACCTCCTTCAATTTTTCCGAGGTAAGCACGCCCAGAGAGTAACACTGCTCCAGGGCATCTCTGTCGGGGACATACTTGACCCTTATTCCCTCGCCCACTTGCTCAACCTTCATCTCTCCCAAGACCTCCACAATCTGTTTCACCGCCTCACCGCTCCAGCCGTAGGAGCCGAAGGCGCCCCCGATTAGGTTTTTGGGCTTCAAACCCTTGAGATAAAACAGGAGGTCGGCAACGGTGGGGAAGATTTGATTGTTTATGGTGGGGGAGCCTACCAGGAGTGCGCCGGCATCTAAGAGCTCGGTGGCGACATCACTGCGGTGGCGAGAGGAGAGGGACATAAGTTTGACCTCCGCACCGCCGGCGCAAAGCCCCTCGCCGATGGCTTGAGCCATAATGGCCGTGCTCTGCCACATGGTGTCGTAGGCGACCACAGCCTTCATGGTCGGTTTCTGCTCCGCCCACTTGGAATAGAGCTCCATTATGCGATCTAACCTCTTTCGCCAGATGGGTCCGTGGTCCGGTGCTATGGTCTTGATGTCTATGTTCAGTCCACCCACCTTCTCCAGAAGTTTGCTCACCAGAGGGGAGTAGGGCATTAGGATGTTGGCGTAGTATTTGGTCGCCTCATATTCCAGCACTCCCTCGTCAAGCTGGTCGGCGAACCTCTCACTCGTTGCCAGGTGCATCCCGAAGGCATCCTGGGAGAAGAGAAGACTGTCATTTGCAAAGTAGGTGAACATGCTGTCCGGCCAGTGGAGCATGCGGGTCTCCATAAATGTGAGTTTTGCAGAACCCAGACCGATGCTCTCGCCGTCCTTGACCGCAGTTATCTTTTCCCCCAGCTGAAAATGTCCGTTAAGGGCTTTTTTCCCGTTTACGGAGGCGAATACCTTCTTGGGCTTGACCAGCTCAATCAGTTCGGCAAGGCATCCGGAGTGGTCCATCTCGGAGTGATTGGAGATGATGTAGCTGATGTCTTGGGGGTTGATTACCGAGGCGATGCGGGAGAGTAGCTCCCCTTTGAAGGGGGCTTTGACCGTGTCTATCAGGATTGGCTCATCGGCGATGAGCAGATAGGCGTTGTAGGTGGTTCCTCGGTCGGTGGAATAGCCGTGGAAGTCGGTAATGCTCCAGTCTATCGCTCCCACCCAGTGGACATGCTCGCTTATCTTTACCGCTTTGAATGTATCTGTCACTTGAAATTCCTCTGGTTGATGTCTGTCTTTTTATCTTAAGTCGGCTCAGCTCCTCCACAGACCGTGTATGTTGCAATACTCCCGGGCGGTAATCCGCTCGGCGTCAATCTTGAAGGTTGCCTCCGGGGCTTCGCCCGGGTTGAGGAATTGGCGGTAAGCCTTCCCGTTGGCGATGACCTCTATCCATTCAATGTAGTGCTTCTCCTCCATGGGATGGGGGATGCTTCCCACCTTCACCTTGAAACCGCCCTCAAACTTATCCACCATCGGCACATGCTTCTCCTTGGCGGCGTCAACGGTGTTCTCCTCATAGAGCTTCATCGGCTGGCCACAGCAGACCAGCTCACCTGCTCCTTCGTGCAAGACCTCCACTATGTTTCCGCAGACCTCGCACTTGTAAATTTGAAGTCTAACAGTCATAGCACTTGCTCCTTTCTTCTGAACTATTTTTTCTTAGTCTAGGATAATTTACAGAAAATTTTTTCGTGCAGATACCTCATGGTTTCTTCCAAGTGAAATCGGCGATTAGTGACCTAAGATAACCAAGCCTTTTACTATTCAAAAACATACTCCTCGTGCTCTATCGCCAATAAATCTTCATATAGTTGGTCGAACTCCTCTCTTGGATACTGGTCATGTCTGTAGTTTTCATTGTTACTACTTAGTAAATATGCCGCATAAAGACGGACCGGAAAGGGAGTATTTTCAGATGTTAGAGACGTGAGGAATTCCCTCTGTTCTGTATTATCCCGTATGATTCTCATAACTTCGTCCATGGCGTAATGGGCGAAGTTTGTTAATCCGTGATGATATTTGATATCTGAATAGGGATATTTGTCAATCACTTCCATGAAAATTGCCAGGGCTTCATCGTCACCGTTCTCTTGAGGTCTGAGCAGCTTGCCTTTCTCAAGCAATGCTTTTGCGGCCAGCAACCTGGTGGGTGCTTTTTCATACAGCTTATCAAGTAGGGAGACGGCAAAATCATCGCCCCATTTCTCTCTGGCACTATATGATGCTTCCTTTATCAGCGTATACCCATACGAAGTGTAGCTTGCACTTGTATCCGGATAGCCTTTTCCATATTCTTTATTAGCTTCTAATAATGTTTTTTCGTAGTTTTCTCGCTGGTTCAATATTTCATAAGCCTTCATTTGCAGCAGTAACCCCTCCGCTCCTGCAATCATTATTTTTTCGTAGTAGAAGTTATTAACCAGATGGTCTTTATATTCTGTGCATAATTTTTCACACCATTCCCAGAACAGATTATTATCTTGTTCGCTAAAGGCATCAGTGGTGAAGCGTGAAAGGAGATTACGGCAACCATATAATAGCGCTTGGACCTGATAAGTTGGTTCTTTATATTCCCCCGATTCATAATGCTCATCCGGTAAAAATTCCTCGGTAAGCCTATCCGGAGAAGCCAGTATCTCATCAACGATAATTTTGACCGCATCGGATGAAAATATATTCCAGGGATCCGACTTAGCAAGTAGATGAATGGAATTGTAGGTGAATAATGGGGTGAGGAAACCACCGAAGACCCATTTGTCCTGCTCTTCACAGACGGCATACCAGTAATCACAGATGCCGTCTATAGTCTCTTTTTCAGAGCTTCTGGTGTAGGCGACCACCTCTTCCCCGAAGCTCAATTCTGCGACTATCTCGGCTTCTGGATTCGGTGCGGAGTGGACATTTACTCCGGACGCGTTAACCTCAGCGCAGTACCCCCCCCGAGTGCCGAAATAGGTTGAACGCACCCATCCGCTCCATCCATCATCACCTTCAACATAGTAGAAGGTGGGACAATGTGAAAGTTCAGGTATATGAAGGCTGGAATAAAAGTAAACAACCCCTTTTGACCCGATTGGGGGTAGCGGTCTTAGTTTATAAATGCCTCCTTCCTCCTTATAATAATATCCTTCTTCAATCACCATTCCAGAATAAAACTTTCTATATGTCGAGTCAAGTATAACTCCGGGGGAAATATGCGGATTGGTTACATCTACGAATGCGCCTTTTATAATCTCATCATCCATCGCATTCAATATCCTGTCATGTGTCCTGTCCCCACAGCTTAGAACAACGGTGAAACCTAAGATAACAGTTGCCGAGAGCGAGATTCTCTTCATTTTCATCGGTATATCTCCTTTACTTATGGTACCGTTCCCACGACCATTCCCAGCCAAAATATTCAAAGAAATAATTTGGATGTTCCTCTCTCCATAGTTCCTCATACAACTGATTGAAATTTGCCGGGTCGGGTGAAAAACCTTCTTTACCGTTTGCTAGAAGAAAAACGGCAAAATAGCGAACGGGAAAAGGGACCTCCTCCGCTGTCAGAGACATGAGGAATTCCCTCTGTGATTCCTCATCGGGGAGCATTTCAAGGGTTTCAAGCACAGCCGCTTGCCCGGCATTCATATATGTATTATAATAATAATTGTGCTCCTCACCGGCGTAGTCTTCTATCACCTTTGCAAAAATGTCAATGGCTTCATCTTCCAATCCCTCACTGCCCGCCAAAAGTTTGCCCTTCTCAATGAGGACTTTGGCTTCAATGAACTTGTCCGGTGATTTCTCAAAGAGTTTATCTAAAAGGGAGAGGGCATAATCTTCACCCCAGATTTCAGCCGCTCTGGCTGGATATTCATCTACTATATCCAACCCATAAAATGAATGATATTCATGCTTTAGCCACTTTTTTGTTGTTCCATAATTAGTATAAATCTCCATTAAGGTCTTCTCAAAATTCTCCCGGTCTCTTAGATACTCGTAAATCCTCATTTGAAACCATAGCCCCTCGGCTTGTGCCGGGCAGTCAAACAAATATACATCGTAAACCTTATAATCCCGATATTCGTCGGTCAGCATCTCACTCCATTCAAACAACTGGTCTATGATTTCGGGAGAAATTGTTTCAGAGTCATCAAGCGGAGAAAGCAAACTGATGCATACATAATAATACGCCTGAATATGGTAGGTGGGTTCTTCAAGACCGGTCAATACGCTGTATTTATCATGTCCGTATGGTTTATCGGGTAGCGATTGTATATCGTTAAGTATGTCCTTTATCATCTCAAATTGTTGGTGGTCTACCGAACCGAAAAAGTAAAGCATGTTCATTAAGTCGTAGGTGAGTAAATGGTCCAGGTATGCACCGAAGATCCACTCATCGCCTATGAAAGCGATTTGATACCAGTAATCGGTTACCCCGTCTATGGTCGCTTTTTCACGACTCCGCAGCCGTATCAGGACCTCATCTCCTATTGTTAATTGTCCGGTTACTTCAGCATCGGTGCTCGGCAGATTGTAAACATTCAGATTACCTACATTGACCAGGGCACGATAGCTGAAGTGCTGATATATATAATTTGAGTTGACCCATCCCGTCGTTTCGTCTTCACATTCAATATAATAGAACTCCCGGGTTTTTTTGAGTTCCGGGAAGTAAAGTTCCGCCATAGCCAGTACAATCACTTTGGTTCCGTGGGGTGGTAGGGGTCTGGATATATATTGACCTTCTTCCTCAATATAATAGACGCCACGATCAATTATTACTCCGGGCGTAAATTCCCTATCTGTTTCCTTAAGGATCGTATTTGGAGAGAAACTATGGTCAACTGATTGAATAAAAGTTTCTTTGGGTACTTCACTACCCAGTATATCAAAAATCCTGTCGTCGGTTTCGTCTCCATAACCGACTCCGACGATGATAATGATTGAGATTGTTACTGAGAGAACTTTAATTAATATTCTCATGACACCACCTGCCTTCAGGGTTTTAAATGAAATTCTTATCTCTGTGTTTTATAATTGGAGTAAGCGTATTTTTTGCGCTAGTTATATCATCGCTGAAAGCCCCAGCGCCGGATGGTCAACCTGCTTCAAATGGGCTATCAGTTCCTCCAGCGTCCTCGTCTCATTTTCTGTGGCTATCTTTCCTATCAAGTCCGGCATCCCCATCTTCTCGGCTCGGGCGCCTAGCTCCTCCCCCAAAAATTCCTTCAGCTCTTCTGGTAGCCACACCACCCGCCTGAGTCCCCCCTCGGCGGGGATGAACTTGCCCGAGAGCAGAAATCGCTTACTTATGCCCATGAAGCCCGGGGTCTGCACCCCCCCGCTGATGTTTCCGGCAAGAGTTGAGAAGGGCAAGCCCAATGGTGTATCTCCCTCAAATTCACGGTTTACCACCAGCACGCCGTTTGCCTCCGGCACCACCATCAAAATAGCCTCAAAACAGCCGCAGGAGGTCATCGGCGCCTCCATCAGGCTGTAGATGCAGATGCGGGGGAGCTTGTTCTGGCTTGCCTGTCTTACGAAGGCGTTCACCGATTCCCATTCGCCGAGGGTCTCATCAATCAATCCTTCCTTGGTGATGGGCTTGTTTCCTCCCTCGGGGAGTATCTGATAGCCTGCCCGGGCGTCCAGCCAGGAGACCGAGCCACAGAGCCCCAGCCTTTCCGGCGTGACCACGCAGACATGGATGGGGGCGAAGGACTGGCACAGGGTGCAGGAGTAGAACTCCTCCACCGCTTCGTCGGTTAGGGACGCCAGGCGCAGGTCGCGCTGATGATAGAGCTTGCGGGCTTGGGGGAGAAGGTTTTTAATTTTTACTTGGTCGGTTATGATGTCCACTTCCACCACCTGCACTATCTTGCCGAAGTCCTGGTGAATACGGTTGTGCAGTATCTTGCCCATGTGGATGAGGCGCAGACCGGCGCTATAAGCCTCCTTGCTTATGCGAATCCAGTTGATGTCCCGCTGACCCATGTGCCATAACCCCATGGCGTAGTTGAGATAGTCGTGGATACGCCGTTCAATTACCGTCTCAAAGTCCTCCTGCATGCCGTCTCCGCCCACTCTTACGATTATCGCCAGGGGGGATATGTGCAGGGGTGTGGTTCCGTCTATGTCCTCACCGATGAGTTTGACCTCACCGTCGGTAAGCTCCTCGACGGGAGCCATGCGCAGAAGCTCAAAGCTGACCGAGGCACCTCCGCCGGCTTGGAAGTGGGAATCCGCTTTGCGGATGCGCTCCCCCTCAAAGGCGGAGCCGAAGGGAGTGGGCACATCCGGTCGCTCCCCAACTATGGCTATACTGCGGGCTTTTAGGGATGCGGTGATCATAGCTTCGGCTTCCGTCTCCACCAGCACCTCACCAGCGTCGTCAAAGGCTCTTTCGGCGACCACCGGCAAGCCGAAGGCAAGGCAGGTAACCGCCACCGCTGAGGAGATGGGGTCCTGCTCACCGAGTAGGTTGAGGAAGGCGGGGACCTTCCCTTGGATGTAATCTGCCATCTGTGCCGCTTCCCCTGCCGGCAGGTTGCCGAAGATGAGACCGATGCGCGCCGCGGCATTTAAAGCCAGGGCTACCGCAGTCCCTTGCCCCAGAGGGACCAGCTTGACCTCCGCACCCATCTCCAACTCCGCCGCCTCCAGCTGTCCGATGACGGGTCCGACCAACATGGTCAAAAGCCCCCGCTCCTGGTATCCTCTCACCAACTCCACCGCATCCACCTTCTGGGCTTCTCCGAAGATGACCGCAATGCCGGGTATGGTGCCGTCCACCAGGGGAAGCCCCAGTTGGCGGATGAGGTTATCGGGGATGAAGCCGGTCTCTTCGGCGGCTTTCTCACCGTCCAAGAAGGCAAGCGCTTCAATAGCTTCGGCGGATAGGGCGGTGGCTGTGCCTATTCCGCCGACATCGTCGCCGATGGTAAGTTCGCCGAGCGCCTTTGAAAGCTCCTCCAGGGTGGTGACCGGTGAGGGAATGAGGGAATAGAAGAGGGGAAGTTGGTATGAGGTGGTGGGGAAGGAGATGGGGGTCTCTGGCGGGTGGGTGGAGAGCGCCTGCTCGCAGGTGGAGCGAGCCAAGGTTAGAAGTGTGTCCGCTCCCTGTTTGGCGGTTGATAGGAGACCACTCTCAGTCGCTTCGCTCATACTCTACTCCCTTTGGTGGGGGATAAAGTCAATGTCTAAGTCTTGGAAGGAGATATAACTTTGCAGTTCACGGTAACGATTGTGTAGGTCTTCGGATGAAAGGTGAAGTAGTCCGGAAACACCGAACTTCTCCACGCAGAAGCTGGCCATCACCGTGCCTACAGCCATAGCCCTACGTAAATTGCCAACGCTCTGCTCCTCGGTGGCTGACAGGTAGCCAAAGAAGCCGCCGGCGAAGCTGTCCCCGGCGCCGGTGGGGTCGGCTACCGCTAAGAGTGGAAAGGAGGGAATGGAGAAGAAGATTCCCTCGCTGAAAAGCAGGGCGCCGTGCTCGCCCTTCTTGAGCACCGCAATCCGGGGACCCCTCCTGATTAGCTCCCGACCGGCACCCACCAGGTTCGTCTCCCCGGTGATTGCCTGTGCCTCGGAATCGTTCACTAGCAGGATGTCTATGGCGCTCAGCACCTGCGAAAGGCTCCGGGGCTCGCCCTCAATCCAGAAGTTCATGGTGTCGGCGGCGACCAACTTGGGTCGTTTTAGTTTGCCCAGGACCTCAAGTTGGATTTTGGGGGCGATATTTCCCAGGAAGAGATAGGGGGTGTCGTGGTAATGGTCGGGGATTTTTGGGGAAAAATTCTCAAAGACGCCCAGCTCGGTGAAGTGGGTGGTGCGTAGATTGAGATCGCTGTGATATTCACCGCCGTAGGAGAAGGTTTTGCCCTGGGCTCGCTCAAGCCCCGCGGTGCAGATGCCCTTGTCGGTGAGGATAGATTCATCGTCGGTGGTGAAGTCGTCGCCGACCACAGCCACAATGCGCACTCCAGCCAGGTAACTTGCCGCCAGTGAGAAGTAGGTGGCTGAGCCACCGAGCTGGCGCATACCGTAAGCATCCGGCGTTTTTATGTCGTCAAAGGCGATAGAGCCCACAGTAAGAATGGTCATTCCGTCTCCTTGACGGTTATACCCGGGGTATCAGTCCATCTACTTTAATTCAAGCGAGGGAAAATTGCAAATGAAAAATCCCCCATCCGATGATTGAAAGTGGATTGGACAACCCCAAGTTAATAATGTTTACTCCAGGGCAGTAAGGTGGATGGTGGATATTGGAACGCAACTGTTGAGGGGTAAATTCCCTTGATTTGACAAAAGCCTTATCCTACACTGTTATATTATTTGACTACTTTTTCACGATGGAGGGGGAAGATGCGCATCCTTCTTTTAGGTTGTGGTTTGATGGGAAGGGCGGTGGCTTTTGACCTTGCCCGATTGCCCGATGTGGAGGAGCTGGTTCTGGCTGATGTGGATGAGCGGAAGGTCACCGAGCTTTCGGAGTTCATCGGCTCTGAGAGGGTGAGCACCAGGGTTGTTGATGTCCGCTGGCGTGATGAACTGATCGCCCTGTTGGAGAAGGCTGATGTGGCTGTGGGTGCGGTCTCCTACCACTATAACCAGGAGCTGACCGGGTTGGCTATTGAGACCTCCACCCACTTTGTGGATATGGGGGGAAATAATGCCGTGGTGCGGGCTCAGATGGCACTCAGTGATTCCGCTAAAGCCGGTGGAGTTACCGTTGTTCCCGACTGCGGGCTTGCCCCGGGAATGGTTTCGGTCCTGGTTGCCGATGTTTTCATGCGCTTTGATTCCGTAGATGAGATCTATATCCGTGTCGGGGGGCTGCCTAAGAAACCCCAGCCCCCGCTGGATTACATGCTGGTCTTCTCCGTGCAAGGGTTGATCAACGAATATGTGGAACCCTGCATCGCCGTTCGGGGAGGGCAGACGGTTACCCTCAAACCTCTGGAGGATGTGGAGGAGATAGAGTTTCCCCAACCTTTTGGGGTATTGGAGGCTTTCAATACCTCCGGGGGGGTATCAACCCTGCCTGAGACCTACGCCGGACGGGTGAGGGAGATGAATGAGAAGACCATTCGCTATCCCGGTCACGCCCGGATAATGCGGGCTTTCTACAAGCTGGGCTTCTTCAACTCCACGCCGGTGGAGGTGGGTGGACAGTGGGTCAGTCCCCGGGAGCTTACCGCCCGGCTATTCTACAATAATATTCCTCACGGTGAGGAGGATGTGGTCCTTCTGCGGGTGACCGCAAAGGGTAATGTGGGGGGAGTTGAGAAGACCTTGGTCTATCAGATTATTGACTACATGGACGAAACCACTGCGCTTACCGCAATGATGCGCACCACCGGTTTTCCGGTGGCTATCGTCGCCCACATGCTCGGCAGTGGCATTATTAAAAAGCGGGGCGTTCTCCCGGTGGAGGTGGTGGTGCCCCCGGATAAGTTCATTACCGAGCTTGAGAAGAGAGGTATGGAGTTGACCATGCGCTGGGAGGATTAGCGAAAAGAATGTTCTGGCGCGCCGAGCTACTCTGGCTCGGCTTTTTTCATTTCTACGCAGAATGTTAGAAGAAGTGGCGGCGATATTCTATGCCCAGAAGCAGACCCACGGAGAAGAAGTTGACCAGGATGTTGGAGCCGCCGTAGGAGAGGAAGGGCAGGGGAAGACCGGTGACCGGAAAGAGTCCTAAGGACATGGCGATATTGACTATGACATGTATGGAGATTAAGCCGACTATTCCCATAGCCAGAATGGAGGTCTCCTTGCTCATTGCCCGGCGGGCGATGCGAGTTCCCCGAAGGATGATGAAGGCGAAGACCGCCAGGGTCAGAATCACTCCCACAAAACCGAACTCCTCGGCAAGAACGGAGAAGACGAAGTCGGTGTGCTGTTGTGGCAGGAAACGAAGTTTGGTCTGAGTTCCCGCAAGGAAGCCTTTGCCCCAGAAACCTCCGGAGCCGATAGCTATCTGGGATTGGATGATGTTGTATCCCGCTCCCAGGGGGTCGATGGAGGGGTTGAAGAGGGTAAGTATGCGCTGGCGCTGATACTCTCGCAGGATGTATCTCCAAAGCAGGGGACTTACTAGGGCGAAGGTGGCGCAGGCTCCGGCACATGAGGCTACTTGTTTGGGGTTGGCGCCGAGGAGGCGCAAGGCGACCACCAGGACGGCGAATGCAGATAAGGTGATCCACCATTGGGTGAAGGAGAGGAAGACGAAGAGCAGGGGGGCTAGGAGGATGATGAGCAGGCGATACTCTACGCCAGCCCAGAGTAAGACCAACAATAAAAGGGGCAGGAAGATGAAGGCGGTTCCTAAATCCGGTTGGGCGGCGATGAGCAGTGCCGGGCAGAAAGCCAGGAAGAGATGAAAGGCAAGCGCCGGATATGTCTTGGGGGCCTTTTTTGCTAAAAGTCCCGTAGCGTATAGCAAGTATGCTATCTTTGCCAGCTCACTTGGCTGTATGGAAAATAATCCGACATGGAACCAGCGTGCGGGGGTTAGCCCCGACCTGCCCAGAACCAGAAGAATGACCAAGATGGAGATGACCCCGATGTAGAGCGGCTTTCCCTTGGAGATGAGCCACTCGGGGTTGGTTAGAAAACCTGCCACCATAACCAGAATCCCCAAAGCCACCCAGACCGTTTGCTTGAGGGCAAAGGTGCGACCACTGCTTTCCCAACCGCCGACCGCAGAGAAGATGATAGCGACGCCGACCAGAGCAATAAGGATGGTGGCGATGAAGAGGAGGAGGTCAAAGTCCCGTAAGAATGTGCTTTTTCTAACCATCTGCGAAACTCTACTGAGGGGGTTCTGGGGGAGGTTCAGTTATCGCTTCAGTTGAAGGTGGAGTCTCCTCGGTGGGTAGCTCCTCAGAGGGTAGTCCACTCTCCTCGGGGAAAGACTCACCTCCCTCTATTTCCTCTGGAGGGAGGGGAACGGCGGTAACAGGTGAGGGCGGTGCTTCCATCTCTTCGCTTTTCTTTGGCTTTGGGCTAACGCCAGAAAGAACCCGGTGGAGGAAGGAATCCTTGGGCTTTAGTTTTTCCTCCTCGGTCTCTTTTGGGATTTCGGGCCAATCCTGGTCCGGAATGCCGTTTTCCCGACAGAAGCCGATAATCTGCTTGGCATACTTGATATACGATTCTCCATAGCCTCCATTTTCCACGAAAATAACCAGGGAGATGCGAGCATCTTCCTTGGGGGCGAAGCCGGCGAACCAGGCGTGGGTGTCGCCGTGGGGATTTTCCGCACTTCCCGTCTTGCCCACAAGACGGTGCTCATTTTCTCCGAAACGGTTGACCACCCCTTCCAGTCCCGTCAAAATGGTCTCAATGGTGGTGTCAGAAAACCCCGGGTTACTGCGCACCACTCGATGGAAGGCGGCGATGAGCTCTCCCTGCGGGGAGCATATCTTATTGAGCAGGGTGGGGCGAAGAACCTCCCCGCCGTTGGCTATGGTGGTAAGCACCATCAACAGTTGCAGGGGGGAGATTAAGTCGTGACCCTGACCGATGGCGTCGTTGAGCACCTCGCCGGCAGGCCACTTATCGCCGTATTGTTCCTGAAGTTTGGCAATGGAGGGGATCAGACCGCGGGCCTCACCGGGCAGTTCAATGCCGGTGGGTTCGCCCAGCAGGTACTTGCGAGAATATTTCTCCAGATTCTCCAGTCCCACCTTGAAGCCCAACTGGAAGAAGAAGACATTGCATGAGTTGGTCAGTCCCTCGGCTATATTGAGTGAGCCGTGACCACCGGGTTTCCAGCAACGGAAGGTATGGTCTCCAAAGACATAGTAGCCGTAGCAGGGGAGGGGCATCAGCTCGTCCGGGGTGATAATGCCCTCCTCCAGACCGGCGGTTGCGGTGATTATCTTGAAGGTGGAGCCGGGAGGAAAGGAACAGCAGACTCCACGATTGAGCAGGGGATGGGTAGGGTCACTTGCCAGGGTAGCCCAGTCTTGCGGAGAGATGCCTCGCTCAAATATTGAGGGGTCGTATTTGGGCGATGAGGCTAGAGCAAGTATCTGGGCGTTTCTGGCGTCGGCGACGATGATGGCTCCCGGCTGGGTCAGCTCTGCCAGAATGTCCTCCACAAACTGCTGTAGGCGCAGGTCAATGGTCAGATACAGGTCGTTGCCGGGGGTGGGGGGGATGGGGTCGGGGGAGCTGAACAGACCCAAACGCTCCTCCATGGCGTTGACCGCTACAAACTCCCTGCCGTCTATTCCTCGCAAGAATTGGTCAAAGACGAGCTCCACCCCGGCCCGACCGACGATATCCCCCATAGTGAGTTGTGAATACTTCTCCAGGGAGAGCATATTCTGGTCCACCTCGCCGCAGTAGCCCAGCAGATGGCAGGCGGTATTTCCGATGATATATTCCCGCGTCACCTCCGCCCGCACGAAGATGTGTTCGTTTCCACCCAATCTCTCCTCCAGTCGGGCGACTATGGAAAGAGGAGCGTCCGCTAGAAGCACTGCGGGCTCAAAGGGGAGTCGGTCTCCTTCTATGCGCTCCATAAGCTCGTCGGGAGATAGCTCCAGGATAGCGCAGAGTTCAGCTAAAAGTTCATTATCTGGAGTGGCTCCCTTGGGCAGCATATAAAGTATTGAAAGGGAGCCGCGGTTGGTGACAAGCAGTTCGCCGTTGCGGTCATAGATATTTCCCCGAGGCGCAGGGATGTCCACCACTCGGATGCGGTTCTTCTCCGCCATCTGTGAAAAGGTCTCTCCCTCCACCACCTGCAGCCAGAAGACCCTGAATACGAAGGTCATGAAGCAGATGCCAAAAAATATGCGGATGGAGTAGTAGCGCCATTTACTAGCCACGGCTCAACCTTCCCTTCAGGACCCGCTTTAAGATGGGGATGAGCACCAGGAGGGCGATGAAATTGAGGGCGCAGGAGAGAGGTATCTGCCAAAGCAGGTGCAGAACCATGACCCCTTCTCCTCTAGCAAGCCAGTTGATGATGCTGATGGTTATGGTATAGACGAGGGTGGCTCCACATATTGTCGCTAGATAGAGGAGCAGAGTCTGGCGAAAGACCAAACCCCGAACGAAACCAACCAGCCATGCGGTGAGGCATAGTGCAAAGGCGGAACTTCCCAGTATGTGATAGGAGAGGAGGTCGAAAACTAGACCTGCAGTGAGGGCACACGCCACAACCGCCCGGGGACCCAACTGTAGGGCAAGAAATACGGTGGCGGCAATAATGAGTGATGGGGTTACACCCCAAAGGGAGATAAACTCCCTTAGCACCACCTGAACCAGGACCACAGCAAGAAGGGCAAGATGGACCGCCACTCTATCATTGAGGGTGAGCGTTGGGGCTTTTGCAGTGATGTGAGAACTTGTGTGGTTCATCGCTCCTCCTCCCCCGGTTCCATCGGTTGCTCTGTAGGCGGTGTTGTTTCAATTTCATCTTCTTCCGTGGTTGGCGGAGCCGGCTCCTCTACAGTTATTTCCTCCCTCTCCTCGCCCACAGGCTGTTCATACTCATCCTCTCTAAGTACTTTCTCTTCAATTTCCCTCTCCTCTGTAGTTGGTGGGGTGGGAGGGATGGGGGGTGATGGTGGAAGAAGCACAGCCACAACCGTTGTCGCGTGGAGATGTGGTGAAGGGGTAAGTAGGCAGTCCAGGAAGAGTTCGCCGGGTATGCTTTCCGCCCTGCTTACGACGCCTGCCAGAAGCCCTCTGGGGAATTTTCCCCCCAGCCCGGAGGTGTAGACCAAATCGCCCTCCTGGATTGCCGCCCGGGGCGGAAGGTAGTAGATTTCCAGACCGCCATTGGGGCGAGGTCGTAGCACCCCTTGGAATCCACTTCGGGGGAGATAGACCGCCACCCGCAAAGTATTCGCTCCTAAGAGTTCCACCCGGCTGGAGTTTAAGCCCGCCTCATCTATCCGTCCGATGAAGTATTTTCCGCATACCACCGTCTGGTCGGGGGCGCATCCGTCCATGGCCCCTTTATCTATCACCAGGTAATTCTCCCCCAGTTGGATTGAGCTCTCAATGACATTTGCCGGAAGTGGGGTGTAGGGGACGGAGAAGGATAAACCGAGTAGTTGGCGCAGGAGGGCATTTTCTCGGGTCAGCTCACCGAATGCGAAGGAACTTTGTGGGGATGGGGAATCGGCGGAAAGCTCCGCCAAGTGGTCCTGGGTCTTCTGGATGTTGCGCAGGGCGCCTGCCAGGCGTTCTATGGGGGTGAGCAAGGAATGGAGGGCGTGTCGTGCTTCAATCAACCCCAGAGAATCAATGGTAATCAAAGAAGCACTGATGAACAGAGCCACCAGTAGGTGAAAAAAACCTGGGTAGAGGAATCGCACTTAACATTCCATTCGTGCCGGGGATGGTTTTTGAAGTTAAGGATGGATTCAGTTATTGCCCGACTAAATGAAGATATTTGCGTAGCGCTCCGGGTCATCCAGAACCCGCCCGGTCCCCTGGACGATGCAGGTCAGTGCGTTCTCCGCCACCTGAACGGGTAGGTTGGTCTCCTTGCTCAACAGGCGGTCCATTCCCCGGAGGAGGGCTCCACCGCCGCAGATGACGACTCCTCTATCGACGATGTCCGCAGAGAGCTCCGGTGGAGTCTGCTCCAGGGTGTGCAGAACGGTGTTGACGATATCGGTGACCGGTTCTTTGATTGCCTCCCGGATCTCTCGGGATGAGACCTTCTGGGTCTTGGGAATGCCGGCGACTAGGTCCCTACCCTTGATGAGCGTGCTCTCCTCCAATTCTAGGGGGTAGGCGGTGCCGATCTGGATTTTAATCTGCTCGGCGGTTTGCTCGCCTACCAGCAGGTTGTAGGTCTTCTTCAGGTATTGGTCAATAGCTTCATCTATTTCATCCCCGGCTATCCGGGTGGAGTTGGAAGCCACGATGCCGTCCAATGAGATTACCGCTACCTCGGTTGTCCCTCCACCGATATCTACCACGATGTTGCCGGTAGGGGTGTGGATGGGCAGATCCGTTCCTATAGCCGCCGCCATAGGCTCCTGGATGAGTAGGACTTCCCGTGCTCCTGCATGTTCCGCCGAATCCCTGACCGCCCGCTTCTCCACCTCGGTTATTCCCGAAGGCACGCATATTGCAATTCGGGGCTTGATCAGACCCCGCCCGTCGCGAGCTTTGTTGATGAAGTGGCGTAGCATCTCCTCGGCGAGCTTGAAGTCGGCGATCACGCCGTCCTTCAACGGCCTGACGGTTTTTATCGTGCTCGGGGTGCGACCGACCATACTTTTGGCTTCGGCCCCTACGGCGACCACATCCTCGTCGCGCTCGGTCACGATGACCACCGAGGGTTCGTTGAGGACAATACCCTCGCCCTTGGTGTAAATGAGCGTGTTGGTGGTTCCAAGGTCGATAGCCATATCCCGCCCTACGGAGGAAAAGAATCTTCTAAACCTGTTCATTGCCTTTCCCTTACTTGAAGATTTACGTCTGTTTATGCCCCCACCTATTAACAAACAACTTTAACATACGCAAAAATTTTTTTCAATAACAAATCGTGTGTATTGGGTTCATTTTTTACGGCTCTACTCATGATAATACAATCCCTTGACATCATGGTTTGGAAATATCATACTTGGTTGAAATGGATTTTACTGGAAATAACAGCTCATCCCCGGCTGGCGTGGTCATGATTCACGCTCAGTCATCCTGGGGAGGGAATCTGGCCATGGTGTCGGCTCTCTCTCGGGGTTTGCTCTCCGCCGGAGTCCGGGTTTGGCTTGCCTATCCCCGCACTGAAACTTACGCTCACCGTTTCGCCGAGCTGGGGGTGGGTTTACTACCCTATTCCTTCACCGGCAAGCTGGGAGCCCTGCGCCTGGGGGAGCTTGCCGGAGCGCTTCGTCCTCTGGGCAGGGTAATCGCCCATTCCCACAATCGCCGTGCTGACTTTGCCTGTGCGCTGACCGCAAGATTCAGTCTCGGTTTGCCCACCGTCTCCACCCAGCACGGAGAGATAAATCTTGACCGCCGCACCCTGCGTCCCAGAAACGATCTGCCGGCGATGACCTATCGCTATCTACTCGGTCGTGCTTTTGACCGACTGGTGGCTCCTTCCGAGTATATGGCTCGCCAGGTGCGGAGGATGGCTCTGAGGCGGTTGGAGGGGAGGGTTCGGGTCATCTACAACGGCATAGACGGCGAGAAATTTGGCAGAGGAAGCGGAAGGGGACTCAGGGCGAGTTTGAGGATACCCCCAAATGCAAAGTTAGTCAGTTTCATCGGGGCAATAGATAAGAAAGGGCACGGTCAGGCGCTCTCTGCGGTCGCCCGGCTGGTTGAGCGGGGGATTGATACCCATTTACTCGTGGTCGGTGAGGGACCCAAGAAGGGTGAGGCGCAAGAGACAGCTCGTTTGTTGGGCATCGCCCAGCGTGTCCATTTCCTCGGCTTCCGAACCGATATACCGGATATACTTTCCGCGAGCGATATCTTCATCCACCCCTCAATGAGTGAGGGGGGACTTCCCCTATCCATTATGGAGGCTATGGCTGCAGGGGTGCCGGTAGTTGCCTCCACCGCCGGGGGGACGCCGGAGCTGGTTGAAGGCAATGTGGACGGTCTGTTGGTTCCGGTTGGGGAGGTTCTCCCACTGGTGGATGCCCTGCTCTCGCTCATCAAGAATCCTGCCTTGGCTCGGCGTCTGACGGATGGGGGCAGGCGGAAGATAATGGAAAGATTCACCACAGGCAACATGGTCCGGGCATACCTGGAACTATACCGGGAGCTGGGCTTGGAGATAGACTGAGATGAGGGGTATAAAACTTTTAAGCAGGCGTCTGCGCACGCTCACTTTCGCCCACGCCCGCCGGGAAGCGCTCAGGCTGGTGCGCCTTGCTACCCGAGCCGAGGTGCGCATGATGGACGGCAGGGCTCTTCCCCCTTACTCGGTCAGCTTCTGGTTGACCGACCGCTGTAATCTCTCCTGCCCCATGTGCTGGGTGAGATATTCAAAGGATACGGATGAGCTCTCCACCGGGGAGATTTGTCGGTTTTTAGAGGAGATTGCCCCCCACAATCCCCGCATCGGTCTCACCGGCGGTGAGCCCCTACTGCGTGGGGATGTGGTGGAGATTGTCGCCTTTGCGGGGAGCAGGGGTCTGCGGGTGGGGCTCAACACCAACGGTCTTCTCCTCGCCGAGGCGGGGGATGAGTTGGTGGAGGCTGGGCTTGACACCGTCTCTATCTCTTTAGATGGGGTGGAGGGACTTCACGACCGCTTACGGGGCAAGGAGGGCAGTTTTCGCCGGGCGGTGCAGGGCATCATAGCCCTGGAGGAGGCGAAAAGAAAGCGGGGAAGACTGCGCCCCCTGGTGCGCGTCCTGGCGACCGTAACTCCGCAGACCTTTAAGGGGATACCTGGGCTTCTGGGAGAGCTGGGCAAGTTGCCTTTGGACAGTGCCACCGTCCAACATCTGTGGTTCACCGACCAGCCTGCCCTCTCCGCCCACCAGGCACTCTCCCGTCGTCTGCTGGGCGAGGAGAGCCCTACCCTGGGCGATTTCCTGCAAGAAGAACTGCCGTCGGGTGCTCCGGTGGCGGAGATGATAGCTGAGGTGAAGGGAAAAGACTGGGGGTTGCCGGTGCACCTGTATCCTGACCTGAGCGCGGAGGAGATTTCTACCTATTATCGTGATGCACGGGGGAAGGTGAGGGGACGGTGCCTCTCACGCTGGCTCAGGGTGGATATCGCCGCCGACGGGACGGTAACCCCCTGCCTGGGCTACAATGCCGGTAACATCCGTCAGGCGGGTTTTGGGGACATATGGAACGGCGAGCGCATGCGCAGGTTTAGACGGGTCATCGGAAGGAGGGGGACTCTGCCGGGGTGCAGTCGTTGTTGCGGGCTTTTCTCGGACTGAGCTTTCTGAACGCAATCAAGCATAAAGGAGCGTTGTGCAGATAGGGGAAAAGGAGTTGGCGCAGATAGAGAGAGCCAAGCGGCGGGACGGTCGCCTCCGCTCCCTGAAAAACTTTGTGGAGGGGATATTCCATGTGCTCACTTTCCCCCTCGCCTGGTTCTTTGCTCTGCTTTTTGTGCGCAGGGGGGGGCGAGCTGAATCTCCCCAGGAGCGGATTATAGTCATCCAGCGCATTCTCAGATTGGGCGATACCATCGTCAGCCTGCCGACGCTTTCACAGCTTCGCTACCTCTTTCCCCACGCCACCATAGATGTCCTCGCCGACCGAAGGGCTTTCCCCATCCTTGATAACAATCCCCATGTAGACCGGGTCATCCTCTGCGATAAAGAGGGTGGATTGCGAGCTTATCTTGACACCCTTCGCACCCTGAGGGGGAACCGCTACACCCAAGCCTATGTCCTGGTGACCGATGCATTAAGTATCCTGTTAGCCCTTCTCAGCCGAGCGCCGATCCGGGTGGGCTACAATTGCAATAAACGGGGTTTATCCCTCAGCCGTCCTCTCCCACCACCGCCGACCATCAACCGCCCCCTCTACGCCTACCCCCAGGGGGAAGCCGGTCCTCCGATTGTCAACCTGTGGTTGGCTCTGGTCGGGGCGGCGCCCGACAGCCGGCCTTATCCCCGGCTTCGGCTCTCCCCGCAGGGGCTGTCTCAAGCACAGGCTTTGGTCGCGGAGATTGAACCGCCGAGGGTGCTCCTCCACCCCGGCTCTGCCAACGAGAGCTACCTGTGGCCGCTTGCTCGCTGGCGAGAGCTTGCCGGGAGGTTGCTTTCCGCCGGCTTTCGGGTGATGGTAGGGGGCTCTGAGCAGGAGCGGGGGCTGGCGGAAGCCCTCTGCGCCGACATTGGAGACGGGGTTTATAATCTAGCTGGAAAGGTTGATGTTGCCGGGTATCTGGCGCTGGTGAGCCTTGCTGATGCACTGATAAGTTTGGATACATTCGCCGGTCATATTGCCTCCTCGTTGGGCGTTCCCCTGGTGGTACTCTTCGGTCCCGGGGACGAGTCCATCTGGAAGCCGGTGGGACCGGGTAAGATAGCTGTAGTAGCCGGGGAATCGCCCTGCCGGGGCTGTAAGCGCCCCAACTGCTTCCACCAGAGACACTACTGCATGGAAGCGATCAAAGTAGATAAGGTATGGGGTGCTTTTACGAAGGTGTTTTCTAATGAGTGAATATAGAGAAGAAGCTGAACGACGTTATTCTGAAGGTTTCTGGTCTGGTGAAGACGCCACCCAGCAGGTGTTTCTGGATGTTACCCAGCCGGTATGGTTCTTGCTCGGTCCTATCGGTTATCAGGTGGTGGGGCTTCTCCGCTCTTTGCTAACCCCCAAGCAGGGCGAAATGGTGCTGGATGTGGGCGGTGGACGAGGAGTGGTCTTTGACTATGTGTTAAAAGGAAGTGGTGCGGTGGGGGTGCTTACTGATATTGCCACCGAATCGCTGGTTGATTATAAGGGCATCCGTTTGACCGCCGATGGATTAGCTCTGCCCTTTGTGGATGGCAGTTTCCGTTGGGTAATGTGCTCGGATTTTCTTGAGCACCTGTATCCAAAGGACATACCACAGGCATTGGACGAGATGGCTCGGGTAACCACTTATGGCGGTAGGGTGGTGCTGCATACTTCCTGCTGGGGCTGGTATCTTCGTAGGCTGGGGGCTTGGTTTTTTGGAGGGGGCGAGGGGAGATTGGACCGCTACGACCTGAAGGATGGTCATCGCAATCGGTTGACTATCGGGGAGCTTGCGGTTCTGGCGAGGAGAAGCGGGCTGGTTTTGGAGCGGGCGGTCTATTATAAGCACCTATTTCAGCCGATAATTAGGTGGACTAAGGATAAGCTGATGGAGAGAGGAGATGCTCCGCTTCATAAAAAACGGGAGACCGGCGGTGAATGTGAACCGCCTGAAGGGTGGAAGCGGAGTAAGGGGATAAAGGGAATGGTGGTGCGAATACTGTTAAAAGCCCTGGCGGTGTTCTCCGCGTTGGACATACTCCTCTTCGGCAAAATCCCCGGTGGGGCGGTGGTGGCGCGGTTTAGGAGGGGGGAGTGAGCGGGGATAGGATTGAGAGGGAAAGCCACTTAATGGAGAGCTTCGTTGTGGGAGTATTGGAGTGAGGGATAAAGTTGTGCTTTACACTAAGCAAATATTTTACGAATGCTCACGATGATGTCTGGTCGCAGTGCTAGGGCGAACAACCCTAAGATTAGTTGTATAATCATTATAAAAGCGACGATTATCACTTTTCGCTTTCGTTGTTCTCTGCCCGATAAAAAAGCCCATCCAGCCGCCGCCAGGGGAATCAGAGTCGGATAGGTGGTGATGCGGTAGCGCTCCTGGAAGAAGAAAACCAGCACCACAAAAAATACGGAGGCGATATATAACCAATAAATGGAAATACCTTTGATGTTATTGGAGAAACACAGGGCTACTGCTCCTAATAAGATGAATTCAAAGAATAGACCAGTGATAAAATACATAATAATATTCGGCAATTTGTAATTTTTTGAGATGCCATAAATATCGCCGGTTGGTGTTATAAAAAATATGGATTTCAAGGCAATCAATCTTAATTCCTTCAAAGGATTTTTAGAGATGAAGTTAAATACTTCACGATAGCATTTGGAATTTTTTTCTGTTTCTGAAAGTTCACTATTAAAACGGGGGTCATCTTCTAAATAACAATCTTTTCCAGTCGCGTTTTCGCTGTTGCCAATAAATAGGTTTACAGGACCATCGTTCCTTACGAATCCGAACGAGCCGGATACAATGGAGTTATGCACCGTCCAGGGTGTAATAACCACAAACGTGATTAATGGAATCAAAAGGAGCTTATATATTTTTACTTTCTTTATGAAATATATCCATAAAAATAAGAATGGTAAAAAGAACAGAATTGTGGGTCGGGTTAATGCTGCAAGTCCCAATAACAAACCGGTCACAATCCATCCCAATAGCTTGTCGCTGTGTTTATATAAGCAATAGACAAGTAGCGAGACCTCAAAGATGAATAAGGTCTCTGTTAGTAGATAGGCGTTATAGAGGATTAAATCTGGAGCTAATATTGCGATTATTCCGGCTGTTAACCCTATCTTTTCGCCCCAACTGTCTCGTGTCAGTAAAAATATAATGACGCACGTAAAGGCGGAAAGAATTGATTGCAATATGGTTGCAGTGCGATAAGGTTCGCCGCCTGTTATATAATGTATGATCCCCAGGAAGGCTGGGTATAGAGGCGCTCTGATTGTATTCGCAATTCCATCCACCATAAAGCCGGACCCTTCTGCCAGGCTTTTTGCCAGTTTTAGATATTCTACCCAGTCGTATAGTGGCTCTGGTGCCCATAATATAATAACTATAAGGCGGAGCAGTAGGGCGGCTAGAAAGACAGCCAGCGCCCAGTAAATCACCCGGCGACGGTCATGGGATTTGTCATTGACCTTTTCCATAACTCCTCTTGGGCGGGTTTTACCAATCCCGGCAACAAATGTCAAGCCTGGAATGGCTTACCCGTCACACAGTCCCTCTTTTCGGTCCTGGATATACTCCTCTTCGGCAGAATCCCCGGCGGGGCGGTGGTGGCGAGGTTTCGGAGGGGGGGGTGATTGCTAAAAAGATTGGTGAATATATTATGTCTTTTGCTTGAAAGCGTAGTCTATTTTTCTTTTCTATTTTTAGTTTTTTCTGGTATTGGGGCAAATTTTACAATGTCACCCTCCGTACTCATAATTGATTCTCTACATTTTTTTGCAAAAGGAATATCTTTATTTTCTTTAAGGTATTTTGCTACATTGAACAAGTCAGTAGTTCGAACTAAGGCAACTTTTGAACGCTTGGCACCAGAAAAACATTTCTCAGTGAAAAATTCTGACCTATCAGAAGGAGGCTTGAGACGAAAGGCGTTTCCAAAAAGGACACCTTTTGCATATTGTGAGACTTCTTCTCTTGCAAAATCCTCGTGAATATTTCTTTCAAGTTGACTTAGTTTTTCAATAGATACTGCTTTATTATCTCTTCCCTCAACTTCTCCAAGAAACCTGCCTTCAGGGCATATAAAAATTGCATCAAATTCGGATTCTGAATCCTTATATTGTTCTGCTTTAAAACCAAGCAATTTAAGTCCACCAATAACTGCTTCCTCAAGTTGGGGTCCTGTCTCATATAGTAGCCTTCTTAGACTACACTCTTGCTCTAACTCTAATAATAAATCACTTAGAGTGTTTTGAAATTCCTCAATATTTTTTGTAATGCTCTTAATTCTGGTTTCAAGGATTGGTTCTTTTTTCAATCTATATTCATCTTTTCGAGTCCATTCTGGCGGTGGAGTCCCTATGCGTTGACTTTGAAGGATTTTATCTATTTCTAAAATACAGAATTCAAGTCTTTTCCCAAACTCAATAGCTTCATCTGTCCAACATTCCTCGCCATCATCATCATAATAAGTAAATGAGTCTTCGTCATAATGAATTGGCGGTAGAAGGATGATACTTCCTTTTTCTCCCTCGTATATGGCACCTACAACTTTATTCCCAGTCTTGGTTGTTAGAATTGGTTTGGGGATTTTTCCCTCTAGATAAATTTCATAATCAGAATAGGATGAAAAATTATTCCAATATGTTGCAAGAACCCCCAAATCTTTCGTAACTTTTATTTCTTTGCCTTTTTTTGGTACAATTTTTTCAAAATCAAATGGTATAGAATAGTAGTTATTGTAAAGTTCTACAGATTTTTGTGTAAATTTACTTTTTCCTGTTCCTGAATGTTCATCTTGACCAGTGTATATAAATACTTCCTCAAGTTTTGCAAGAAAAATTATTATTGTTTTGCCTGAATCAAAAGCAATTTTCAATTCAGATAGCCAATGATACGAGTCTTCTACCAGTCTAAAGGAATCAGATTCACTAATTAAAGGTTTTCCTTGATAATCACTGTCTGATGAGTAAATAGGCAAAATTCTTGGGCAAAAAAGTATTATGTCTGCATCCAACAAGGATTGATCAGAATTGAAAGAAACAAATTTTGCTTTATCAATTGGATAACTAAAACCCACTGAAAAGATAATTCTCTTTGGCATAGCTAATCCTTTAAAGTTAAAGAATGTTGATTGTATGTTGCAGTTATTCAAACTGCTGGATAACCGTAATTTGAACGAAAAGTTAGCCTAAGCTTTCCATTTATTGATAATTGTTTAATAAGTATAATATCTAAACATATAATTGTCAAGTTATTTTTTGCATCATAATTTTTCTTCTTTCTCATTGTGTGCTGATATATAGTATTTTATTTCACCCCACCCCCTACTCCCCCAAAAGCCACCCTGCCATATCCCGGGCGAAGCCGTAGGGCGCGCCCTCGGCGAGGACCCGTGCCAGAAACTGGTCAGCTGCATTCCGGTCGCCCTCGGCAAGCGCTTTCGTCGCCGACCAGAAGAGAGCCTCCCCCCGCTCCTTGGGCGTGGAGGCGGATGCCAGAAGCTCGTCAGTGGTGATGCTCCCCTTAAGGAAGTCCAGCACCTTATCGCTGAACCTGTCAATCCCCCGCGAGGAGATGTAGGTCATCTTCAGGCTTTCAATCTCGGTGGGCTCGCCCAACAGAGCCTGCACCAGATACATTCTGGCGATCAGGCTGTTCGCCAGAAAGAGATTGCCCTGCTGAAGACCTTGCTCCAGGTAGTCCCGTGCCTCGCCGTAGTAGCCGGAGAGCATCAACAGTTCGCTCGCCTTCTGCGCCGACCGAGCCGGGTTCTTTGCCGCCGCGGTCATCTTGTTGAACGCCGAGACCGCTTCGTCAAGCATCTCCAGGCTCAGATATACTACCCCCACCTCTCGGAAGGATACCTCCCCGCTTGCGGTGCGCTCGTACTCACCCACCAGAGCCAGACCCTCCTCCACCTCTCCCAGGGAGATGAGCACCTTCCCCTTAGCCATCACCGCCGATGATTTTTCGGGGAAATCGGCGATGATTCCGTCCAGCTTGGTAATCGCTTCCTCCCCACGCCCATCAAGATAGATGAGGATGGCGTCGGTCAGGCGGAGCTGGTAGTCGTCGGGCGAGCGCAGGAGCTCCTCGGCGACAAGCCTCAGGGCGGACTCTCCCTCCCCCATCTGCGCCATCAACGAAGCCAGGTTTGCCACCAGGGAACTTGCGTGGGGGGAGAGGGTCAGGGCTTTCTGAAAGAACTCCTTTCCGGCGGAGAAGTCCTCCATGACGGTCGCGGTTGAGGCTAGGAGGGAGTATATGGACGGGTCCGGGGGAATGCCCAGGGCTAAAGCCTCCCACAGAGCATAATATCCCTCCTCCAGGCGGTCCAGATAGACCAGGCATTTCCCCTCCAGACTGCGCACCAGGGGGTCGTCGGGGTAGTTCCTCAGGCTCTCCTGGAATAGCACCAGAGCCTCGTCTATGCGCTCCTGCTTAAGTAACATCACCCCCTTGGCGGCGAGCAGGAGGGGGGTGCGACCGACTCTGGCAAGCCCCTCATCAATTGTGCTCAGGGCTTCATCCGACTTATCCAACTTTACCAGGAACTGAGCCTTGGAGCGGTAACCCTCGTCGTAGTCGGGCATCTGCGAAAGCATCTGGTCCAGAATGGCGCCCGCCTCTTTCACGCGATTTTCCGCCAGATATGCACGAGCGGAGAGAAGGTAGGCTTGCAGGATCCTCTTGTCCAGCTTTAAGAGCGTTTGGCTTATGGTCAGGGCAAGGTCGGTGTATCCCCGGGCGATGAGGTTGTGCCCTTTCTCCACCCAGAAGTCGGCGCCCTCGCTTCTTGCCGATACCTCTTCGGTGATGAGCTTCTCCGCCTGTAACTTATCACCAACATCGTAATGGATGAGCGCCTGAATGAGGTGTGCCTCTGCGGTGGGTTTTATGGTGAGGGAGGAGAAGGAAATTTGCAGGGCTTCATCGTAGCGTCCCATGCGGCGCAGGGCGGTGGCTTTCTGGTTGAGCGCCTGTACCAGTTGGGGGTTGAGCGCAAGAGCCCTATCTAGATAAGGCAGGGCTTCCTGGTAGCGCTCCAGGTCACAGAGGGCTACCCCCATCACCAACTGGAAGGAGGCTTTCTTGGGAAAGAGCTTGGAGAGCCTGCTGAAGAGCTCAAGCGCCCGCACGCTTTCCCCCTGCTTGAAATGGAGGTAGCCGAGATTGAGGATGAGGTTCTCGTTTTCGGGGTCCAGGATGAGCAGGGTCTCATACTGGACGGCGGAAGCCGGGGGGTGAGTGCTCCAGTTTGCCTGGGCTTTGGTCAGCAGTTCGCTATAGATGGCTACCACCAGACCGAAAGCCCAGTCCTCGGAAGGGGTTTGGCTTTTAACTGAGGGGGTAATTCCGGGATTGTAGAGGGAGAGGGTGGCTGTCTCGCCGGATAAGAGACTGAGGTAGCTTTTCCCCTTGTAGGTGACCTCCAACTCGCCGGAGAAGAGCTCAACCTCAGCCCAGCCACCGTCTGTGAGGTTTAGAGTGCTCTTTGCGTCGGTGGAGATGATACTGAACTCCCCTGCCCGAACCTCCCCACTGCCGAAGAGGACGAAGCGCCCGCTTTCAAGCTGCGGGTCACCTGAAGCCTCAATCTTTAAGTTGGCTTTCCCATCGGATAACAACGCCAGGCGTTGGTGATAGATAGCAATTAGCGAGCCTTTATCGGTGGAGAGGGCGTCGCCTGAGGAGAGCAGGAGCACTCCGCTTCCCTCAAAGCCGATGGGCTCGCCCCCATAACTTACAGTATATAGATTCCCCCAGCTTTCCGCCGAGGTATCCAGGGTGTGATGATAGACGATATAGGTCTCCGCCGTTGCGGGGGCGGAGGTGAACAGGAGGAGGGTGATGCTTATGAGGACTTTGGCTTGCTTGGTCATTTCACCGGTAGTATAGCATATTTGCTAGAGGCATTTGATGGATATGGAAAAAGGTGGCTTTGCAGTCACCTGGATGGGTCCATTCTCTTTCGCTCAGATAATCTCCGCTATCTGGCTGTGGGGGTTGGAGAGTAAGCCCCTTTTTCGGCTCTCGGTTACCAGCACCTCCTCGGTCAGTCTGTGGGCTTCCCGCTCTGGCGCATTCCAGTGCAGGAACCAGAGCACACCGCGGGATAGCCCCTTGACATGGGTGTAGCCCAGATTCTCTCTCAGGTTGGATAGGATGTGGCTGGCGGTATTGTCCTCCCTTTCCCGCACCAGAGCAAGCGACATAAAGCCCTCCTCGGGTGGAGGGAGAAGTGAGGTTAACTCTTCGGGGGTGGTGACCTTACCCACCTGCTTGTTGGGGTTCACGAATACCAATGTGTCGGTGACTAACTGTTCAGCCAACTGCCGGGCTTGGGAGGTATCCTTGGCGGAGAGTTCCAGCCGGTAGTGGTCGGCACGCTTAACCTCGGCGAGCCTGTCGCCGTAGCCCATCAGATGTTTGATGGTGTGGCTTGCGGTGACCGCCACCAGGTCTATCAACCTACCGAAGACCACAATGTCAATGGTGAATACTTTCTTCGTGGCGCTCAACTCTTCCCCCGGTTAAGTTGATGGGATTATAGCATATGGAAGACTGTATTATGGAGAGGAACTTTTCCTTTTCCCGAGCATGGTAGTAAAAGGCAGAATTCCACATGTATTCCGGCTTGTCCAATCTATCACTCCGGCATACGGCTCCGGCTTAGGGTATCCATCATTTCCTGATGGATGCGTCCGTTGGTTGCCAGGATGTCCCGGTCAGAGATGGAGAAGCGGTCGCCGGAGAATCGGCTGGTGCGCCCCCCGGCTTCCTCCACCAGCAGGATACCGGCGGCGGTATCCCAGGGAAAGAGCTTCAGCTCCCAGAAGCCGTCAAAGCGACCGCAGGCGACATAAGCCAGGTCCAGAGCCGCCGAACCCCCCCTGCGGATGGCGAAAGCACTCTTGGCAAAGCGTGAGAAGTTGTCCAGGTTGTCGCATGAACTCTCCCGGATATCGTAGGCAAAGCCGGTAGCCAGAAAGGATTTGGAGAGCTTATCGGTGGGGGAGACCTGGATGGGGTAGCCGTCAACCATAGCACCCTGACCGCGCACGGCGCAGAATAGCTCCCCCCTCAGGGGCTCGTAGACCACCCCTATCTGTGAAACCCCCTTATACTGCAGGGCGATGGAGACGCAGAAGAAGGGGTAGCGGTGAGCGTAGTTGGTGGTGCCGTCCAGGGGGTCTACCACCCAAAGCCAGTCGGCTTCGGTTTGGGAGGAGGAGCCCTCCTCGGAGAGTATCCCGTGTTGGGAAAATTTTTCCCTTATCTCGCTGCAGATCAGCTCTTCGGAGGCTTGGTCGGCGGTGGTGACCAGGTCTATCTCCCCCTTCTGCTCTATCTCCTTGGGGGCGGTGTAATATCTCATTACCAGCTCGCCGGCGCGCTTTGCCAGGGAGACGGCAAAATCGGATAAAGCAGGGTCTATTTTGGGTTTGAAATTGCCCATGTTATTTGGGGATGGGGTGATTTAATTAAATATTGTAATTAATTTGGATGGATTGGTCAATTAAATAGCGCCGGTAACTATCGCTTGAGGGGAGGGAAGATGAGCGGAGGGCGCTTGTAAACATCCGCTTATTATATTACAATCCACCTTTGGAGTGAAATGAAGGGAAGCTCGGCAAAATATGGGTGGTTTAAGGTGCTCTGCCTGGTGCCCCCACCGCCTGCGGGTCTGTCCTCGGTTCAGACCGATGCGGTGATGGCTCGCTGTGCCGGCATCTTCACCAAAGCCGATTACCTGGTCCCTCCGCTTGGTCTGGCTTACATCGCCGGGAATCTTTGGCGAATGGGTTTCTCGGTGGGCATTTTGGACTGCTCGGCGGAGGGTCTGGAACACAAGGGAGCCCAAAGGCGCCTGCAGGAGTTGTCCCCGGATGTGGTGATAACCGCCGTCGGCACCTCAACGCTGGCGAACGACAGAGCATTTTTAGCCCGGGCAAAGGAAGAGAGTGGGGGAGGACTTATCACCGTCGCCTGCGGGACCCACGCCACCGTCCTGCCGCAGGAGCTGTTGGGTGATGGAGGGGTGGACTATGTGGTGCGAGGGGAGCCGGAGGTTACCTGTGGTGAGCTCTGTAAAGCTATGGCGGAGGGGAGGGATGTGGATGGTATTGAAGGTCTCTCCTTCCTCAGGATGGGCAAAGTCATCTCCGCCGCTGAGAGGCAATTGGTTGAGGATATTGATGAGCTTCCCCCACCGGTACGGGATCTGCTTCGCAGTGGAGCTTATTCTCCACCGTTTGCCGGAGGGGGGCGCTTCGCCACCCTGCTCACCACCCGGGGCTGTCCCTATCCCTGCATCTATTGCTCCACGGCGGCTTACTTCGGCAGAACCCTGCGCCGGCACAGCGTCGGGAGGGTGATGGAGGAGATTGGGCAGATAGAACGGGACTATGACGCCTACGGCTTCTGGGACGATACCTTCACCCTGAGTAAGCCTTATGTAATTGCCATCTGCCGAGGAATAATGGAGCGGGGGTATTCTCTGCCGTGGATATGTATGAGCCGGGTGGATACCGTTGATGGGGAGATGCTTTCGGCGATGAAATCCGCCGGTTGTCGTTTGATCGTTTATGGAGTGGAGTCCGGGTCGCCGGCGGTGCAGAAGGTTCTGCGCAAGGGAATCACCATTCCCCAGATAGAGAGCGCTTTTCGGCTCACCCGGCGGGCGGGGATAGAGAGCGCCGCCTTCTTCATGTTCGGCACCCCGGGTGAGACTCTGAGCGACATATCCGCTACCATGGAACTTGCCCTGCGCCTGGGTGCAGACTACGCCAGCTTCAACATCACCACCCCCTATCCAGGGACGCCGTTATACTGGATGCAGGGCGGGGAGACATCCGACTGGCAGCACTACGACGCCCGCCACGCACCTACCGGTAAGGCTCAGATTTTGGAGGAGTTACTCAACCGGGCTTACAGAGCTTTTTATCTGCGCCCGGAGTATGTCCTGCGCCGACTTTTTAAGATGAGCCGTCCGGGTGAGCTACTAACCTTGGCTCGGGCGGGGATTTCGGTTGTGCGCCGTTACCTTTTCGGACAGAGGTAGGGTTTTTAGAGAGAAGGAAAATGTTTTTGGTTGAGTTTTTGCTTTCAGGTTTAAGGGATTGTGTTATACTTGTTAATGTAGCTATTTACCATCAACCGTAATCATGTCAAAAGAGATTCTAGTAAATGTGGGCTCAAGTGAGACCCGGGTGGCGGTTTTGGAGAACGACCGGCTCACCGAGCTTCTTCTGGGGCGCAACGACGAGAGCCGAACCATAGGCAACGTCTTCAAGGGACGGGTCACAGATGTGCTCCCCGGCATCCAGTCGGCGTTCGTGGAGATAGGCTTTGAGCGCAAAGGCTTCTTGCATATAAACGACCTGGCGCAGAGTTCTACAGCCCTTCATATGCACCAAGATGTCCTGGATGAGTACGAGGAACCGAGCCGACAGGGCAATACTGCAAACATCCAGGACTTAATCAAGAAGGGGCAGGAGATATTGGTGCAGGTGGCTAAGGACCCCATCGGCGGGAAGGGTGCTAAGCTGACCACAGCCATCACCCTGCCGGGGCGGTATTTGGTGCTGATGCCGGGCGTGAAGCGGGTGGCTATCTCCCACCGGATAGATGAGAGCGGGGAGCGGGAACGGCTAAAGTCTATCGCCGAGCGCTTCCCCTTCTCGCCACACGGCTTCATCGTGCGCACCGCCGCCCAGGGAAAGTCGGAGGAGGAGCTCGTCGCCGACGCTCGTGCCCTGGTGGAACGTTGGGAGGGGATAACCGCGCAAGCCGAAAAAAGCTCGGCGCCAATCCTGCTCTATAAGGATTTAGGGATGATCCACCGTATGCTCAGGGATGTCTTTACCGAGGAGGTGGAGAGTCTGATAGTGGACGATGTTGAGGAGTATGAGAACATCGTCAATTCCATGGATACTCTGACGCCGGGGCTTTCGGTGCGGGTTAAGCTATACGACGGTGAGTTTCCTCTCTTTGATGAATATCGGGTGGAGCAGGAGATAGAGCGTATCTTCCGCCGCAAAGTCTGGCTGCGCAGTGGGGGCTACATCGTCATTGACCAAGCGGAAGCTATGGTGGCAATAGATGTCAATACCGGTAGATTTGTTGGCAAGGAGGACCCCGAGCAGACTATCCTGCAGACCAATCTGGAGGCGGCTCGGGAGATCGCTCGCCAGGTGCGACTGCGGGATATCGGCGGCATCATTATCATTGATTTTATAGATATGAAGAGTGAGCAGGACAGGCAAAGGGTGCTGGATGCGCTCCGGGAGGCTGTCCGGCCGGATCGCAGTCGGACCAAGATAATGGAGATATCCCAACTGGGGCTGGTGGAGATGACCCGTAAACGGGTGCGGGAATCATTGACCGCCGCAATGACTCAGCCCTGCCCCTCCTGTCGCGGTCGGGGGAGGGTGCTATCCTCTTCCTCGCTGATAATCCATGTGGAACGGGAGATAAACCGTCGTTTTATGATGTCCTCATCCCGCAAACTGCTGGTCTTACTCAATCCGGATACATTTGAAGAGGTAAAGGATAAGTTAATAGCTACGACAGCCCAGTTGGAGCGGGCGTATCAGGGTGAGGTGAATTTTAAGACCGACGAGAGCCTGGCTTTGGATGAGGTGGAGATAGACATCCAGGATGAATAGCCAGGATTGACGATAGAGTGGAGGATTGATGACTGATTCCCCGAAGAGGTCATTGAAAGACCGTAGGAGCCGTATAGAGAAGAGGAGAAAAGAGAGCGGACTCAGCGCCTATTTTGGGATCATCCTTCTGGCGGTGGTGGTGGGTTTGGTGATAGCCTCAATCTTTTATCGCAATAATCAGCAGGAGAGATTGGGTTTGGAAGGGGGGATTACCACAGACGAGTCGAAGCTTACTTTCAACCAGATGAAGCTCACCTTTGAGATAGATGAGGGCGATTCTCAGCGGGTGTTGGAAAAGAAGGTGAAGGACGGGCTGAAGGAGAAGGGGGCGGGAGGCGTCATGGTCAAGCTGGTTAAGAATCCGTTTAATATAAGCACCAGATATTTCTTTGTGCCCTCAAAAAGATATGACTCCACCGAACTGCAAAATGCGGCGATAGAATATGGCACCGATATCAACCTTCCTCTTCCTAAAAGGTTGGATGTGCGTATCATCATAGGTAAAGATATCGAGCCCCATCTGGCTTATGCCCGGGCGCATAAGGTCAGTCTGACCAGAGACACTACTGTTGAAGTGCTAAACGGCTCCGGGATACCGGGGAAGGCATCGGAACTGAAGATCCTTCTGGAGGCTCGGGGCTTTAAGGTGCTGGCAATTCGCAATGCGGAGAAGGACGACTACATCCTTACCCAGATACATGTGGGCGAGGGCAACCTGGAGGTGGTTGAGCCGCTGCGACAGTTATTGGATATTGCCAGCGAGAATATCAAGGAGGATTTGCCGGATTGTGTCATCGTATTGGGGGAGGATTATGGAGGGTAGATGGCTTAGGTAATACTTATGTAAAGCGGTAGTCTGGCGAATTGAAAGCTCCCCCGGGGGAGCTTTTGGACACTACAAAGTCAGGAATTTTGAGCTGTTGATGATATTGAGGGCAAATAACTGGGCACTACACAGCTTTTGGCATGATAATATGGGCACTACATACTAAATCCAAGGGTTGTCAATCAAGATGGTCTCGTCACGGTGGGAGCCGACCGATATAAGCGCTATCTTCACTCCGGTAATTTCCTCAATCCGCTTCAGGTATCGCTTTGCCCCCTCAGGTAGTTCCTCGTAGTTGCGGGCTTCTGTGGTATTCCCCTTCCAGCCGGGCATCTCCTCATAGATGGGTTTAACATTACTTAGGACTTCGGCTTCGGTGGGGAAGTGCTCTATTTTTCGCCCGTCCAGTTCGTAGGCGGTGCAGAGCATAATCTGCTCCAAGCCGTCCAGTACATCCAGCTTGGTAACCGCCAAAGAATCTAGACCGTTAATCGCTATGGTGTGGGCGGTAGCAACGCCGTCAAACCAACCACAGCGCCTGGGTCGTCTGGTTGTGGCACCATACTCCTTGCCCCGCTCTCGCAGGAGGTCGCCCATCTCATCGGAAAGCTCGGTGGGGAAGGGACCTTCCCCAACACGGGTGCAGTAGGCTTTGAGCACGCCGATGGAGGTGGTGATAGCGCTGGGGGGGATGCCTAATCCGGTGCAGGCGGTGGCGGTGGTGGTGCCGGAGGAGGTGACGAAGGGGTAGGTCCCGTGGTCTATGTCCAGAAGCGCACCTTGGGCCCCCTCCAGAAGGATATTCTTCCCCGAAGCCTGTGCCTCCCTGACCAGCTTGATGTCGTCGCCAAGTAGGGGAAGGAACCAATCCCGGATGCCCAGTAGATATTCGGTGACCTTTTCGGCGTCCTCTTCAGTTGCTTGCAGTATCTTTGCCAGCAGGGCAATCCGGATGCGCACCGTTTCTTCCGAGCGTAGTTCGCCGGTGCGAAGGTTCAGACGGAGGGCTTTGAGGGCGTATGCCGGTCCTATCCCTCGCAGGGTAGTGCCGATTTTGTAATCGCCCAAATGTTCCTCTATCCAGGCTTCGTAGGCGCGGTGCATGTCGGTGATGATGTGGGCTTTGGGGGAGACGGTCAGGGTGGTAGCATCCTGAGGAAGACCTATCTCCTCCAAGGCATCTAGCTCCTTGCGCAGGATTGCGGGGTCAATCACCGTCCCGGCGCCGATGAGGTTGTGCACGCCCTTCCTGAGAGCGCCAGAGGGGACGATGTGGAGTATCATCATTCCTTTTTCGGTGACGATGGTGTGACCGGCGTTGTTCCCCCCGCTGAAGCGGACTACCAGGTCCGCCTCACCAGCCAACAGGTCGCAGACCTTGCCCTTTCCCTCATCACCCCATTGGGTGCCCACTAATGCTAAGACAGTCATAGGAAACTTTCTGACTTTTTAGAAGTTTACGGATGTCTTATCTTTTGGAGCTATTCCTCTCCCAAGATATCCTGTGCGGCTTTTACCCCCTGCGCCTGGTTGAAGATGTGTCCCATATCGGTGAGGACAATATCCAGAGCGGAGATTGTGGAGAGAATATCTATCGCATCGCAGTAGCCCATGTGCCCGATGCGGAAGACCTTTCCCATCAGATCACCCTGTCCTCCAGCGATATAGATGCCGAATCGGCGAAGCATCCTCTCCCGCATCTCCTCCACATCCACCCCATCGGGACCATTGACGATGGTGACATTGCTGGCGTGATTTATGGAGAAGAGGGATAGATTCATAGCTGTTACGGCTGCCCGGGTAGCCCGAGCCAATCGCTCGTGGCGGGAAAAGATATTGGAGAGTCCCTCCTCCCGAATCATGGAAAGCGCCTCTCTTAAGCCGTAGAGGAGGCTTATCGCCGGCGTGAAGGGAGTGCTTGAACTCTCCATAAATTTGCGGTAGTTGGAGTAGTCAAAATAGAAACGGGGACTCTTGGCTTTCTTGTGAGCACTCCAGGCAGCCTCGGAGAGGGAGACGAAGCATAGACCCGGAGGGGTCATCAGTCCCTTTTGAGAGCCGGATATCACCACATCTATCTGCCAGGCGTCGGTCTGAAGGTTGCAGGTGCCCAGACCGCTTACTGAATCGCAGATGAGTAGGGCGCCGTAGTCAGCGAGAATATTGCCTATCTCCTCCATATCGGTCTCTGTGCCGGTGGAGGTTTCCGTATGAGTGGTGAAGACGCCCTTTATCTTTCCCTCCTTGTCCTCCTTAAGTCGCTGTTCCACAAGCTTGGGGTTGACCGCTCGCCCCCACTCCACATCTATGGTTTTCACCGCCAAACCGTAACTCTTGCAGATCTGCGTCCAGCGTTCGCCGAAGGTTCCCGCCCGCACCACCAGCACTTTATCCCCCGCTGAGAAGAGATTGGCTACGGAACTCTCCATCCCCCCCGTCCCCGAGGAGGTGAAGATGAGCATCTCATTTTTAGTCTGGAAGACATACTTCAAACCCTCCACCACCTCTTTGACCAAGGAGCGAAACTCTGCAGAACGATGGTGGATTATATGGCGGGTCATGGCTTGATAGACTCGGTCTGGTATCATACAAGGTCCGGGAGCCATTAAGCGAAACTTTTCCATCTGTCAACCTCAGGTTGGTGATTTATTTGGGGAATTAGGAGAATATTTTATGTATGTGGTGATTATGCCGATTCCGCTCTGGGAGCGGACTTCTTCTTAGTCTTGTAAATATAGGTGGGCTTGGTGCCTTTGGAGACCACCTCCGCATCAATAATCACTTTGTCCACCGCCTTATGGTGGCTGGGAAGTTCATACATTGTCGGAAGCATAACATTCTCCAGAATCGCCCGAAGACCCCTGGCGCCGGACTTCTTTTTCACCGCTTCTTGGGCTATCAGCCGGAGGGCTTCCTCGGTGAGCTCCAGCTCCACATCTTCAAATGCGAAAAGCTGATTGTATTGTTTGGTGAGGGCGTTGCGGGGCTCGGTGAGCACCAGTATCAGGTCTTCCTCACTAAGCTCATCTAAAGCGGCGATGACCGGCAGTCGACCTACGAACTCGGGAATTAGCCCGTATTTGAGCAGGTCCTCGGGTTCCACCATGACCAATATCTCACCGATGTTGCGTTCTTTACCGCCGCTTATATCTGCGCCGAAGCCGATGGACGAACCCCGCACCCGCTTCTCCACTATCTCCTCCAGACCATTGAAGGCACCACCGCAGATGAACAGTATGTTGGTGGTATCCACCCGGATGAACTCCTGCTGGGGGTGTTTGCGCCCCCCCTGTGGGGGCACATTGGCGATAGTCCCTTCTAGTATCTTGAGCAGGGCTTGCTGAACGCCCTCGCCGGAGACATCCCGGGTGATGGAGGGGGTGTCGGTCTTACGGGTGATTTTGTCTATTTCATCTATATAAACTATGCCCAGTTCGGCTTTCTCCACCACTCCGCCGGCATTTAAGAGCAGTTTGAGGATGATGTTTTCCACATCCTCACCTACATAGCCGGCTTCGGTGAGAGCGGTGGCATCGGCGATGGCAAAGGGGACCGAGAGGAACTTGGCTAATGTCTGGGCGAGCAGGGTCTTGCCCGAGCCGGTAGGACCGATGAGCAGAATGTTGGCTTTCTCCAGCTCCACACTCTCGTCGCCGGGCTTCTGTTGGTGGCTGATTCGCTTGTAGTGATTGTATACCGCAACCGATAAAGTCTTTTTCGCCCGCTCCTGTCCGATGCAATAGAGGCTTAGAAAATCCCTTATCTCTTTGGGCTTGGAAATCTTCTTTGTGGACAGTTCTTCTTTGCGCAGGAAGGCGTCTTCTGCCAGAATCTGGTTACAACGTTCCACACAGGAGTCGCAGATGTAAACCTCCTGTCCGGCGACCATCCTTCGGGCTTCCTCCTGGCCGCGCCCACAGAATGAACAGGTTATTCCTTCTTGGGGGGGTATCTTGGGCATTCTCTAGCTTCTACCTTTCTTCCTATTTATCTTTCTTAGCCTTTTTATCCTTCTTCTTCTCCATCTTGCGGCTGGTGATCACCTCGTCAATTATGCCGTATTCCTTTGCCTCCTCGGCGTTCATGAAGAAGTCACGGTCGGTGTCTTCAGTAATCTTTTCTATCGGCTGTCCGGTATGGAGAGCAAGGACATCGTTCAGTCGCTTGCGCAGGCGTACTATCTCTGCGGCGTGAATCTCAATGTCCGCAGCCTGCCCGGAGAAAGTCCCTGAGGGCTGGTGGATGAGGATGGAGGAATGGGGCAGGGCGAAGCGCTTGCCTTTGGTGCCGGAGGCGAGCAATAAGGCGCCCAAGGAGGAGGCTTGTCCGATGCAGTAGGTAGCCACATCCGAGCGGATGAACTGCATGGTGTCGTAGATAGCCATACCGGAGGTGACCAGTCCGCCGGGACAGTTTATGTAAAATAGGATGTCTTTATCCGGGTCGTCCTTTTCCAAGTAGAGCATCTGGGCGATGATGGTATTGGCTACCAGATCCTCTATTGGTGTGCCCACAAAGATGATGCGCTCCTTGAGCAGGCGGGAGTAGATGTCGTAACTGCGCTCTCCGCGTGCGGTCTGCTCAATTACCCAGGGAACGAGGGTCATGATGATACTCCTTGTGTCAATCGTTTTTAGTGAATGGATAGTTTTGGGAAACTATTTTTTTAGACTTTTTTACCAGGACTGCCCTTCTTTTGCACTTTTGCCCCCTTTTTTTCCTCCTCCCCCTTCTCTTCCTCCGCCGGCAGTTCCTCCCCCAACGCCTCCCGAACCACCATCTCCAACGCCTTACGGCGATAGATGTTTGCCCAGACGGTGCGCACAAAGCCCTCTCCCACCTCGGTCAGCCCCAGCTGGTGGGCGACGGCGTTTACCTCCAGCCGTAGTTCGTCCTCCTCTATTTTTGTCTTATATTTCTGCCCCAGGGCGGAGATGATGAAACGGGCTTTCAGGTCGTTTATTATCTGCTCGTCGGTTGGGGGGTTCTCGGCGCCCTCCTGCTCACCGAGACGAGCCCACTCCAGAAGCGATTTGGGTATCTCTATCTTGCTTTTGGTGATCAACCACTCCAGAGCCTGGTCTCTTAAGCGTCTGCGGTCCTCCATACTGCGGGAGCGGATGAGGTCATCTTTCACCGCCTCCTTGAACACCTCCAGATTCTCAAACTCCAGGTCCTTGGCAAGCTCATCGTCAACAGCGGGAACTATCCGTTCCTCCACCTTGACGATGCGCACCTTGGCGTTGACCGATTTACCGGCAAGCTCCGGATTGGGGAAATCCTTCTCATACTTGATGGTGATAGTGCGCACCGCGTCATTCTCCACCCCTATCAACTGCGCACCTATGGAGCCGGTCATCTTCTCGGTGGGGATGAGGGCTTCCATCTCCTCTTTGGAGCCGCCGGCTGGGGGCTCTCCCTCCCACTTGAAGGTGACCACATCGCCCTCCTGGGCGGGGGTGAGCAGGCGCTCCTTGCGTTCGGCGTTCTCCTCGGCTATGCGAGCCAGAACCGCTCCAACCTCCTCGTCGGAGATGGTGAACAAGCGGGGAGCCAGCTTGAGCTTCTTTGTATCCCCAAGCTCAACGGGCGGGGGGAGATAGGCGGCAGCCTCAAAGACCAGCGGTCCTCCGTCAGGATAACTTATCAGGCGGTAGGTGGGGTCCTCCAGGGGTTTGATATTCTCCTCCCCAGCCACATCCTCCCAGGCAAGGGGGATGAGCTTTCCGCTCACATCCCGGCGAATGCTCTCCTGATAGCGCTTGCGGATGAGCTCCTTGGGGGCTTTTCCCTTGCGGTATCCGTCTATCTCCGCCTCTTTGGTCAGACGCTTGACGACCTTTGCTTCCTCCTCGGCAAGCTCATCTGGCTCAATGGTGATGTTGGCGGTCAGTTTACTGGCGTCAAGGCGTTTGATATCGTATTCCAAGTGCGCTCTCCTGTCTTTAGCGAGTGTATGGGATACGGTTGTGAAAAATGCGAGAGGGGGGATTTGAACCCCCACGGTGTTACCCACTGGATCCTAAGTCCAGCGCGTCTGCCAGTTCCGCCACTCTCGCTAGATTTGCGCCAAGTCAGCATTTTAGCACAGCAGGGGTTGATTGTCAAGGGGAAGAGGAGGGGGATGTGGGTGGTTGAATTTATCGTTTATCCCTCTGGAAAAGCTGCTCTTTTCTTGGTATTATCTGGGTATAGATTTAAGCACTGACCCAATTTGCCGGGGCGCAAGATAGATCTGGAGGTGAGCTCATCCCCAGGACAGTTGCCATAGTTCAGGTACGGATGGACTCCCGGCGCCTACCGGGCAAGGCGATGCTTTCGGTACTGGGTCGCCCGCTAATCGCCTATCTCTTTGAGCGGATTTCATATGTCCGGGGGCTGGATGATGCCATATTGGCGACCTCGGTCGCTGACTCCGACGACCCCCTTGCCGATTTTGCCAAATCAGAGGGAATCAGTTTATATCGGGGAAGCAAGCAGGATGTATTGGGACGATTCTATGGAGCCGCTTCGGAGGCTAGTGCAGATGCTCTGGTAAGGATTAGCGGCGACTGCCCATTGATTGACCCCCAACTGGTTGACGAAGTGATAGAGTTTGCCGAATTCTCCGGTGCCTATGTTGCTCGCAACATCATAGACCGGACTCTGGGCTTCCCTCGGGGGATGGATGTGGAGTATATGACCTTTGAGGTCTTGGGCTGGCTCAACCGGAACTGCACCGAAGGGAGTTATCGGGAGCATGTTACCTTGGCGTTATATAAGGAGGACACCCCCTTCCATGTCCGTGAATATTCCGCCCCGGAAGGTGCTTCCTGGGACCCTCACTGGCGGCTCTGTGTGGATGAGCAACCAGATTTTGAGCTGGTGAAAAGGATAATCCAGGAACTCCACCCTCAAAATCCCCAATTTACATTAGATGATATTAGCGATTTTCTGAAAAAGAATCCGCATATCGCCGCTATAAACGCCGCCGTTCGCCAGAAGGAAGTTTAGTTGATGTATATAGGCAAGTTGTGTAAGGGATGTTGGGATGGGCTTTTTTGTATCCGCAGGGAGGGATAGTGGATAGAGGAGGGCGCAAGGAGAGAATCATTACCGCCTCGGGCAAGATGTGGTCTTCAACTCTCATCAGCCAGATTTTCGCCTTCTTCCGTGGCCTTATTATCCCTGACCTACTCCACCCCCAGCAATACGGCATTTTAGGCGGTCTGAACCTATTCACCCGCTATGCCGGCTATCTGGATGTGGGCTTCCTGCCGGCTATGGAGCGGGAGGTGCCCATGCTGACCGGCTCGGGCGACGAGGAGGCAGTTCAGCGGGTTAAGAGCACCGCCTTTTTAGTAAATTTATTCACCACTTTCATATATTCTTTGTTTCTGGTGGTTCTTGCGGTTCTCCTTAAGCCTACATTGACCTTGCAAGCCTTGTGGGGCTTCACTGCTTTCATCGTTCTGGTCATCTTCGGCAGGCTGAGTGACTACTACCGCTTCCTCTTCCGTGGTCGGGGTCGTTTTGGGGCGGTCAGCGCTATGGTGGTGATAAATTCTGCGGCAACTCTTATAGTGATAGTCCCCTTGGTGTACTTCTGGCGGTTGTATGGCTTTTATGCGGGAGCAATTTGTGTATCTATATTCGTCTGGGTCATCTTCTTTATTATCCGCAAGGAACGGACGATACTCTATTTTGACAGGGGTGAGTTCTGGCGGATGTTGAAGATTGGTTTGCCCATGTTCTTGATGGGAATCGGGGGCACCGTTCTTATGACCCTGGACCGTTTCTTCATTATCTATTATCTGACCGCCGCTGAGCTGGGATATTACACCATCTCGGTCACTATATCAATGTTCGTCTTTCTCCTTCCGGTGAATATATCCAAGGTCTTAGCCCAGAACCTCTTTCTGGAATACGGAAAAACACAGTCGGCGAAGACCCTAAGGGACTATGTCAGCAAGACCACAGCGGTGATATCAACAGCCTTGGCGGTGCTCATCGCTTTAGCCTCCTGCTTCTATCCTCTGGTCCTCTATGTCTTCCTCAATCATTATATCCCGGCTATGGACGCCACCTTTTTGCTCCTTGTGGCGGTATTTTTCTTGGGGGTGATTATCGGACCCGCCAATACCCTTATCGCCCAGAATAGACAGTTGAATATTTTCTTCATCCAGTTGGTCTCCATCTTACTCACCGGTCTACTCTGCTTCCTTTCCAGTCTGATGCAGATGGGCATAATCGGAATTGCTGGCTCAATGGTCATCGGCTTTGCCATCTATGCCGTCTTCGTCTCCATTTACACCTTTCGCCTTATCTCCATGCCCGCCAAAGCGGTCGTCACCTATATTCTGGAGATAATCTTGCCGTTGGCTTACTCCCTGTCAGCGTTGTATGCCACCGTCAGGCTCCTTCCCGCCCCAGAGGTGATCGGCATAGCAACATTAATGCCCCATCTGACCTGTCTTGTCTATCGCCTTTTACTGGTTGTGTTCCTCTTGCTCCCCATGATGTGGGTTCTGGAGCGCAGGACGGGTATATTCAAGGATATGCGTCAATTAATTGGACGCAAAAGGCAGGGAGGGGAGAGGGACGATGGCTAGGGCTTTGGGCGAAACTGGAGGAGACGGACCCTTCCTCTGGGCTTTGCTAGCCGATGAGGGGGAACTTATTAGAGCAGAGCGGGAAGCCGAGCAGATGGGTGCAGAGCTTTCCCGAGTTATCTACTTTACGCCCTCAAGTGATAAGAATAGCTATATCAGCATGATGGATATGGCTGATGTGTGCCGGGCTGGGGGGTGGGCTAATGGACTTGCCAGGATGACCGCCGAAAGTCCCCTCTGGCGCAAAGATAAAGTCGCCGGTATGGAGTTCGGCTTCCTATACGGCTGTGAGTTCTATTTCTGGTTTTATCCCACATTACTCTTCTACATATTCCTGCAGGCATTGGAGAAGGAGAGCCCGCCCGGCGCCCTGCTCCTCTCACCCCATCTTCCCCTCCATCTGAGGATACTACTCCCCACCTGGGCGCGCCGATGTGGTGTCAGGTTGACCTGGCTTGGGAGAAGAGGGGATATGAGACTGGGGGGAAGTATCTGGGAGGTTTCTAAGGCGCTCCTTTTTCGGCCCTTGATGGGTTTACTCAGGGGGACTGTCAGACGGCTTTTCCCCGGGGGGCGAATTTTTCCCTGTGGCGTGCTCATGGTTGCACAGTATAGCAGGGCTGATGTGGAAACCGTCCTGCCGGTCTATAGATATTTTGTAGATTCAAGCCCGCTTCGTCCGGTGAGCATCGTCTCCGCAAGCGAGCGGGCAGAAAGTTATATCAAGGCGCAGGGGATAGGAGCACCAAACTTGGAGGAGGAACTCTCCTTTGGCGATATCCTTTCCCTCCTAGTTCTGGGGGTGAGGTTCCTCGGTCGGTGGCGATTTATGTTGCAGAGGGTGTGGCGTGATATCGGTTTTGGAGGGGATATAGCTGAGGTTATGGCTCAATGTTCGCCTTTTGCCTTCCCCCGCAACTTCGCCAGTATGCTTAGACTGGTAGTCATCTATGGTGGTTTTCTTGCCCGGGTCAGCCCCCGCATTCTCCTGCTCGCTGATGACGCCCATCCCCGGGGGAGAGCGTTGACCTGTTGGGCTAGGGAGCTTGGTATCCCCAGCATAAATCTGCAAAACGGCGCCGTCGGCGGTGAGTATGCCTTCATTCCCTTATCCGCTGACATCTTCTCCGCCTGGGGTAAGGCGGCTCGGCGGTGGATGGTGGAGAGGGGCACCCCTGAGGATAGGGTGGTGGTCTGTGGCTCGCCCAGGATGGAGGGTCTGGCGGAGGGTTTGGGAAAGATAAAGCCTGTTGATGAGAGCAAGATCTCCACCGTTCTTCTACTCACCAGTCCCTATACGCCCACTGAGGTGGTGCGGGTGTTGGAGTTAGTGGGCAGGGCTGTTGCGGATATGCCCCAGCTTACTCTGCTGGTCAAGCCCCATCCCAGCGAGGATGGTGCATTGCACCAGCGGGTCCTGGGCTCCATAGAGGGGCTAGGCGGACGCTTTCAGCTCCTTCCATCCCACCACCCTTTGCCGCAAGCCTTGGAGCGGTGCCAGGTGGTGGTAACATTCAACTCCGGCGTGGGCATAGAGGCTCTGATTGCCGGGCGGTATCTGGTGATGGTCAACCTGACCGTTTTACGGGAGATGATTCCTTATGTAGAATGCGGGTCGGCTCTGCTCGCTAAAGATAAGGATGAGCTGACTTCGGCACTCAGTATGATAATTGAAGACGGCGGGGTGAGGGAAAGGCTCCTCTCCTCCCGCAGGCGGTTCTATGATTATTATCTGGCAAGCCTTACAGGGGAGTCTGTGGAATCGGTAGCTGAACTTTGTGAGGGGATGGTAAAGGAGAAAGTCGGGGGTTAGAATGTGCCAAAGTATCGCCTTTGCCTTCCTCCTTGTCTGCACCCTGCGTCTGTGCTATATTTATTAAGTTGTAGAATTGATGGCTTACGGATGAACCCAATGGGGGATTTCCAGTGCAGCAGATAACCTTCCAGGACGCCCAACCGACCGAGGCGGACGCCGCTATGGTGATGGAGTGGCGTAACGACCCCACCACACTCAAATTTTCCTTCCACACGGAGAAGAAGACCTGGCCTTCCTTCTTGCACGAGTTCTGTGAGCAGTATTTTCCGGGTGGGCGTTTGGCTCCCCTATTTGCCCTACATAAGGGGGAGAGGATTGGCTTTCTACGCTTTCGTGCTTACCGCCTGGCCGGGGAGGAGGGCGAGGAGGCAGTGGAGGTAAATGTAAATCTTGCCCCGCAGTTTCGTGGTCTGGGTCTGGGTGCGCAGGTCATCAAGCGGGCGACGGAGCTGTTAATGGAGAGGGGTTTCACCGTTGCAGTGGCGGAGATAAAGCGTGAGAATACACCCTCCATTAGGGCATTTGAGAGGGCGGGCTATCTCTTCTATGACGCCACCGTGCGGGAGGTGGAAGGTGTTGGAGCGGTGCCCATCTACCGCCTAACCAAGGAAAAGGAAAGGGAGTTGCCAGAAGCGCCGAGTTTTCGGTCCGGCGGGGTTTTTATCGTGGCCGAAGCCGGCTCCAACTGGCGGGTGGGTAACCCAAAGAAAGACCTGGAGATGGCGCAGGCACTCATTGAGGTGGCCGCAGAGGCAGGAGCCGATGCGGTCAAGTTCCAGACCTTTCGGGCGGAGACGGTCTATGTGCCCAACGCCGGGGACTCCGATTACCTCTCCCGGGCTGGCATCAAGGATTCCATCGTTGACATTTTTAAGGACCTGGCTATGCCCTATGAGATGCTCCCCCGGTTGGCTGAGCACTGTAAGAAGTGCGACATAGAATTTATGTCCACCCCTTTCTCCATTAAGGATGCGGAGGCTGTTGACCCCTTCGTTTCCATTCACAAGAACGCCTCCTACGAGATAAGCCACATCCATCTGTTGAACTTCTTTGCAGAAAGCGGCAAACCCCTGATTCTCTCCACGGGTGGCGCCACCTATGGAGAGATAGAGTGGGCGGTGGGTCTCTTCTTTGAAAACGGAGGAGACCATCTCTGTCTGATGCAGTGCACCGCCAAATATCCCGCTCCCCCGCATACCTTGAACCTGCGGGTCATCCCCCAACTTATCGCTCGCTTCGGTCTGCCGGTAGGTCTCTCCGACCACAGCCGGGAACCAGTCACCGCGCCGGTAGCGGGGGTCTCTTTGGGGGCATCAGTGATAGAGAAGCACTTTACCGTGGACAATACCCTTCCCGGACCCGACCACGCATATTCCATACTCCCCGATGAGTTGAAGGCGATGGTGCGGGCGGTGCGGGAGACAGAGCAAGCTCTGGGTTCGGCTGAAAAGGTGGTGCTGGATGAGGAGAGGGAGCTAAGGGAGTATGCCCACCGGGCTATCCAGGCGACCAGGGGGATCAAGAAGGGGGAGGTATTGATGGAGGGGGAGAATATTGAGATTTTACGCCCCGGTAGGCAGAAAGCTGGTCTCCACCCCAGGTTTATAGTGGATATCGTGGGAAAACGTGCCAGGCGGGATATCCCTCTGGGGGATGGCATTCAGGAGAACGACTATGAGTAGGGGTTTGGGGAGGTATCATCTGACTCTGATGTTGTGCCGGAAACATTTTTTTGCGGAATGGGGCAGTTTTTTCGCAAATAAGTTTCCCAAATGTTGAGGAATGCCAGTGGGAGCGAGCGGTGCAGATTACGAGATAGTCGGGATGGGGGATATCCTGGTGAGGTGGGTGGTGGGTGAGGATAGATTTCGCGGTTATTTGGGCAATTTAGAGGAGGATTTAAGGAGAAGGATAACCGATGAGGTGGCGGATAGCGCCCCAGGGGATACTTTTCTGAATTTGGTGGAGATAAAGGAGGATGGGGATAGGATAGAGGTTATCGGCGAGTTTGTGAATTATGGATATTTTCTGGCTAGTAGGGCATACCCGGACCTGAAGGAGGTCATTCGTCCGGTGGGGGTGAGCGGAATGATAATTCTTTCGGAGGAAGAGGGCGAATACACCGTTTTTGCCCGCAGGGGGGAGGGGGTCGCTCAGTATGCCGGCTATCTGGAGCTTGTCCCCTCGGGAGGTGTAGATAAGGGGTGTGCTCTGGGCGACGGAAACGTAGATTACCAGGTTAAGCTGATACGTGAGCTATACGAGGAGTGTGGAATCCCCCCGGAGGCGGTGGAGGAGACAACCCCACTTGCACTGGTGCTGGATAGGGGCGAAAATGTTTATGATGTCTGCTGTCTGCTAAGAGTCTCTTCGGATAGGGATGTGGTCAGGGCGGGTTTGACCGCCGGTTGGGAGTATGACCAGCCCATCTTCGTCGCCACCTCGGACTTGGGGTTCTTCACCAAGAAGAACCACCGAATGATGGTTCCCACAACATTGGGAATCGTGGAGGCTTATCGGAGGAGGATTGGATAGAGTAGTTATATTCCTCTCCTTTGTGGCCCGAGGCTAGGGAAGCTATGTAGAATTAATTTAACCCCCCTGTTGGGGGGTTATTATTCAGTGTGTGGTGTTCTAAAGGAAGGGGGAGTGTGGGAGATATACTCGGAGGGGCGTGCACCGTTTAATTCTGGAAGCGGGAGAAGATTTTTATACTTTGAGTGAGGACAATGGATGCAAAAAGTAATTTCTAGTCCGAAATTATATAACCAAGTCCTCTGAGCATCTCCTTCTCCTCCTCGGACATCTCTATTTCTTTTTGGGGAGAGAGTTGTTCAGCAATTTTCTGGTTTGCTTCATACCACTCCATCAGTTCAGAGTATAATTTCTCCTTCGCAGCTTCATCCTCTGTGGAGATGTCCACTAATTCCGTGGGGTCGCTTGATAAATCATAGAGTTCTATCTCTTGAGACATTAAGTTGTATATCAGGTGATAATTATCCAGATAGGCACCTTTTTTCTCCGGGCGGTGTTTCGGGTATATAATGAATTCTGAGAAGACAGAACGGCTGACTCCTTCAAAATCGTTTTCGTAGGAACCGTTCCTTAAAGATTCAATCAGCGGGGCTAGACTACTCCCTTGCATCCCGTAGGTTTGGGGAAGTCCTAAGCATTCTAGGATTATTGGCGCTACATCAACCAGGCTGACATAACCGGAGATGCGCCCGGATATGCATCCCATTGATGGGGGAAGATAGATGAACAAGGGGATGCGAATAACTTCCGGATACAGGCAGTGTCCGTGTCCAAATTCGTCATGTTCCCAGAATTCCTCCCCATGGTCGGCGGTGAAGACAATAATTGTGTTCTCAAGAATCCCCTCCTCCTCCATTATTTCGAATAAGTCTCCCAGGGCATAATCCAGATACTGGATTTCGCCGTCATATAGTTTTACTATCTCCCAGACCTGGTCTTTGTTGTTGGAATAATCATCTTCCAAATCGAAAAGCTCGTATTTAATTGATTCTATCCTTTCCCTGTCTTCAGCTTCAGCAGGAATGTAATTCTTCGGCGGGAAGAATGGGAAATGTGGATCTAGGAAATGGAACCAGGCGAAGAACGGCGAATACTTCTTTAACTTCGCAAGTCTAGCGGCGGCTTTGCTTCTCAGCCACTCTGTCGTATCCAAGAATCCAATCCTGTCCTCCACACCGACGAATATCAGTACATCCTCTGCAACTTCGTGAACCCTCTTAGGTAGGAGGTAGCGGAGGTCTTTGGTAAAGAAGAAATCTTCGTAATAATCAAATCCCCGACTGAAACCACGTTCGGGGCTCAGTAGTGGGTTAGCGGTATAAGACTCCGTGTGATAACCGCTATGTTGGAGGATTTCGGAGAGGGTGGTGACCTCATCATTTATTGGTATTGATGGTTCGAAACGGCAACCGTGGGCGGTGGGATAGAATCCGGTTAACATGGATGCCATAGAGGGGACGGTATGGGGAGCGGGGGCGATGCAGTTCTCAAAGACGACACACTTTTCGGAAAACTGGTCTATATTGGGGGTCTGGCAGCCCTCATATCCATAACACGGGAGGTGGTCTTTGCGCAGAGTGTCTATGCTGATGATAATTACATTGGGTCTTTGGTCATCTCCCCCTTGGAGGGGAACGATGCTGAGGAATATTCTTACTACAAGACCCGCCACTATTAGGAGAAAACCTAGGGAGATTATACCTGTCCCGGCAATTTTCTTTAATCTATGGTTTAGTCTGTCCGCTGTCCACTGGAACAGCCTCCTTAAGGCGACATAGCCGGCTACCAGCGAAAGGAGTATGGCTATTGATAGTAGAATACCGATGAGTGACTTTTGTGATATTCTTGTTCTTTCAATTGGGATAATTATGTAGAGCACTATTAGGAGGATTACGTTGAAGGCGATAAGGTTGTTGACAGCTTTCCCCCTGAAGAGGAACTTTAAGCCCTTGATTTTGGACAGGAGAAACAATAGCACAAAGGGGATGAGTCCCATGAGGAAGAAAAGGAAGTATCCGTCAGCCGTCAGCAGGAATCTGGCGACGGGATGAAGATTGGTTATGGGGTTTAGGATGGGTGGGGAAATAGTAATTGCGTCTATGATCGCGGCAACGACTGAGAATGCGGACAGGATACCGATTATGACCAGTATTCGTTTTAAGAAGTTCATACCAAGTTCGCTTTTTAGTGGGATGTTTGAGGATAAGAATAACTTCAACAAGCCCACACTTTGGCTTTGTTGCTTCTCAGTTACCTAAGTTGATGCCATCTAATTTTTTACCGACATTATCACAATGGATTTATTTTTGCAAGGGTATTGTCGCTAGATGAATAAATGTTCTCTCATCGCTCCTCGGAGGTTTATTAATCTATGTTGTCCTTCGGAGTAATCTATGAATCGCTTAAAATTTCATGATTTAACTGTCATATCCTCTCTAAAATTAAGAATATTCTTGACTTGGCTTTTATTAATATTGTAGTATAAACATTACTATCAAGGTGGGTTTTGATTGGCCCCGTGCTTTGCAAAGTGCACAGGTTAGAGTATCTATCAAATGAATTTATCTTTCTTTTCTCCTCGCTAGGTGAGGATATATTAATCTTACCGTTAGCTAATTTTTTCACAAAACCTGAATAAAGCCACCGTTCCCCTGCTCAATTGGGAGGTATCCTAAATGGTAGGAATCGTCGGCTACGGGGTTTATATCCCCCGCTTCCGTATAAAGCTGGAGGAGATTGCCAAAATCTGGGGTGCCGATGCGCTCGCTTATAAGGCGGGGCTTTTGATGGAACAGAAGTCGGTTCCCGGTCCCGACCAGGATACGGTCACTATCTCGGTGGAGGCGGCTCGCAATGCGCTCAAACGGGCTAAAATTGACCCCACAGAGATAGGGGCTCTGTATGTCGGCAGTGAGTCCCATCCTTATGCGGTCAAGCCCAGCGGGACCATCGTTGCTGAAGCGATGGGAGCGACCCCATACTGCCATACCGCTGACTTTGAGTTCGCCTGCAAAGCCGGAACAGAAGGAATGTTCGTCGCTTTGAACCTGGTCCAGGCGGGAGCAGTGAAATATGCTGTGGGTATTGGGACGGACACCAGCCAGGGAGCCCCAGGCGACGCTCTGGAATACTCGGCAAGCGCCGGCGGGGCGGCTTTTATCATGGGAAGCGAGAATCTGGTGGCGGAATGTGAGTTTACCGACGCATATATGACCGACACCGCCGACTTCTGGCGCAAGGAGCATCAATACTATCCCCAGCATGCCGGTCGCTACACCGGCGAGCCGGCCTACTTCAAACATATTCTGGGCGCCGGTCGTGCCATTATGGAGAGGGCGAAGGCGAAGGCGAGCGACTTCAAATATGCGGTCTTCCATCAGCCCAACGGTAAATTCCCTATGAAAGTGGGGAAGATGCTCGGCTTCAACAAGGAGCAGATTGAGCCCGGTTGGCTGGTTCCCAGGCTGGGTAACACCTACTCCGGCTCAAGCCCCATGGGTTTGACCGCTATCCTGGATGTAGCCGAGCCCGGGGAGCGCATCTTTATGGTCTCCTACGGCTCCGGAGCCGGTTCCGACGCCTTCATCTGGAAAGTGACCGAGCGCATAAAGGAAGTTCAGAACCTGGCTCCCAAGACCCGGGATTATCTGGATAAGAACCAAATTTATCTGGATTATGGTACATATGCCAAATTCAGGCGAAAGATAATTATGAGCGAATCCCCCCAAATTTTATAGAGGTGATGGGCATGCGCGATGTAGCAATAATCGGAGTGGGAATAAACAGATGGGGGGAGTTATGGGAGTCCCCCTTGCGGGATATATTTGTGGAGTCAGCTCTGGAGGCGATAGCGGACACAAAAGTGGACCACCTGGACTCAATGTATGTGGGCTGTATGACCTCCGGACTATTTATAGGACAGGAGCATCTGGCTTCCCTCCTTGCCGACTACCTGGGTCAGAATCACCTGCCTTCCGCTCGCATTGAGTCTGCGTGCGCCTCCGGGGCGTTGGCTGCCAAGTGTGGCTACTTTGAGGTTGCCAGTGGGGCGAGCGATATAGTTATGGTCGCCGGGGTGGAGAAGATGACCGATGTCGGCGGGGACGGAGCCACCTACGCCCTGTCCACAGCGGCGGATGCCGAATACGAGGTCTATCACGGGGTCACTTTCCCTTCGCTCTATGCCATGATGGCTGTGGAGCACATGCATCTTTATGGCACCACCAGCGAGGATCTGGCTCATGTCGCGGTCAAGAACCACAAGCATGGAGCCAAGAACCCCCTGGCGCAGTTCCCGTTTGAGATTTCCGTTGATGCGGTGCTGAACTCAATTATGGTCGCCGACCCCCTGCACATCTACGACTGCTCTCCGATAACCGACGGGGCGGCGGCGGCAATTCTATGCCCCCTGGAGATGGCGTCCAAGTTCACCGATAAGCCGTTGGTCAGGGTGGCGGGTATCGGTCACGCCACCGACACCATCGCCCTCCACCAGCGAAAGGAACTCTCCTGGCTTGAGGGCACAGCGAGAGCCGCCAAACAGGCTTACAAGCAAGCCGACATTAAACCCCAGGACCTGCACTGCGCTGAGGTGCACGACTGCTTCACCATCGCCGAGATAATGGTCATTGAGGCGCTGGGCTTGGTGGAGAAAGGCAAGGGTGGTTCGGCGGCAAAGGAGGGCACAACCGCCCTGGGAGGGAAGATCCCGGTCAACACCTCCGGCGGTCTCAAGTCCAAAGGTCATCCGGTGGGAGCCACCGGCGTGGCTCAACTGGTTGAGGTTACCAAACAGTTGCGTGGAGAGTGTGGGGAACGACAGGTGGAGGGGGCAAAATACGGCTTGACCCAGAATATGGGCGGCACCGGTGGAAGCGCCGTGGTGCACATACTGGAGGCGATATAAAATGTCCACATCTGCAAGATATACTAGAGAGATTCCCCAGCGCTACCGCCTGGAGGCGGCGAAGTGTAAGGGATGTTCAAAGCTCTTCTTCCCCCCTCGGCTCATCTGCGATGAATGCGGGGGCAAGGAGTTTGAACCCCATCGCCTTTCTGACAAGGGTAAGGTGGTATCCTACAGCGTGGTGCGGATAGGTCCCAGTCAGTTCGTGGAACAGGTGCCCTACATTGTCTCAGTCGTTGAGCTGGAGGACGGGGTAAGGCTGACCTGTCAGGTTGCCGACGCTAAACCGGAGGAGCTTGAGATAGGAGCACCGGTGACCATTGAATTTCGCAAGATAGGTGAGGAGGGGGATGCGGGGATAATCCATTATGGCTACAAGGCGGTTCTGGATAGATTTAAGTGATTAGAGGGGAGGAAATTTTAGTATCCTCTCTTTTTTGTTTCCTTTTTTCTGGATGAGTGGGAATGTATCGCTTACAGTCCAAAATAGACACAAAATCCAAGGAGTTTAACAACAACCGTGAGGAGAATCTCCGCCTGCAAGATGAGTTGAGGGAGAGGCTTTCAACCGTCCGCAAGGGGGGACCTCCCAAATCAATGGAGAGGCACATAAAGCGGGGTAAAATGCCGGTGCGCAAACGGTTGGAAATTCTCTTTGACCGCAACACTCCCTTCCTGGAGTTATCTGCTTTTGCCGCCTACGATATGTATAACAACGAAGCCCCATGCGCCGGAATGGTCACCGGCATAGGTGTGGTGCATGGGCGGGAGGTGCTGGTGGTGGCAAACGACGCCACCGTGAAGGGCGGAACCTACTTCCCCATAACCATCAAGAAGCATGTCCGTGCCCAGCAGGTGGCTATGGAGAACCGCCTGCCCTGCATCTATCTGGTGGACTCCGGGGGCATCTTCCTCCCCCTTCAGGAGGGCACCTTCCCGGATAAGGACCACTTCGGCAAGATATTCTACAATCAGGCTCGCCTTTCTGCTCTGGGCATCCCCCAGATTGCGGTGGTTTTGGGTAGTTGCACAGCCGGGGGGGCTTATGTGCCCGCCATGAGCGACGAGTCGGTAATCGTGCGCAAGCAGGGCACCATCTTCATCGGCGGACCTCCGCTGGTGAAGGCGGCTACCGGCGAGGAGGTCACCGATGAGGAGCTGGGCGGAGCCGATGTCCACTGCCGCATATCCGGCGTCTCCGACCATTACGCCCAGAACGACGAGCATGCAATTGAGATCACCAGAAACATCGTTGAAGCCCTGGAGCGTCCGAGCAAATTCCCGCTGGAGATAACCGAGCCGGAGGAGCCTCGCTACGACCCCGAGGAGCTTTACGGCATCATCCCCACCAGCGTGCGCAAGCCCTACGACATCCGTGAGGTCATCGCCCGCATCTTTGACGGCTCCCGCTTTCAGGAGTTCAAGGAGCTTTACGCCCCCACCGTGGTCTGTGGCTTTGCCCGCATTATGGGCTATCCGGTGGGCATTATCGGAAACAACGGGGTGTTGTTCAGCGAGTCGGCGCTGAAGGCAAGCCACTTCATTGAACTGTGCACCATGCGGCGTATACCCATCATCTTCCTGCAGAACATCACCGGCTTTATCGTCGGCAAGCAGTATGAGCACGGGGGAATCGCCCGGGACGGCGCCAAGATGGTGCATGCGGTTGCTTGCGCCGATGTTCCCAAGTTGACCGTCATCGTGGGCGGATCCTTCGGCGCCGGCAACTACGCCATGTGCGGACGAGCCTATGGCGCCCGGCTGTTGTGGATGTGGCCCAACTCCCGCATCTGCGTGATGGGAGGGGAGCAAGCCGCCGATGTGCTGGCGATGGTCAAAGTCCGCCAACTTGAGAAGCAGGGCAAGAAGCTGACCAAAAAGGAGATAGAGGAGATTCGCAAGCCAATAATTGATGAGTATGAAGCCCAATCAACGCCCTATTACTCCACAGCCCACATCTGGGACGACGGCATCATAGAACCGACTGAAACTCGCACCGCTCTGGCGCTGGGCATCTCCATGAGCTTGAATGCGGACATCCCGGAGACTAAGTATGGTATATTTAGGATGTAGGTAGATTATGTTAGGTGTGGAAGACATAAAGGATATACTCGCCGAGCTGAAGTAAGCGCTAAGCGAGCATTACGGCGACCAGTTAGTCAAACTAATCCTTTACGGTAGCCACGCCCGTGGCGAAGCGGATGAGGATTCGGACATAGATGTGCTGGTGGTGCTAAAGAAGTTGATACCGGGTGGGGCTTCCAGGGAGATAGATGCGACTTGTGATATGGTTTACGAGTTAAATGTGAAATATGGTGTTTTACTCACATTGCTTCCTACTACTGAAGATAAGTATGAAAACTATAATAGCCCATTACTATTAAATGTTAGAGAGGGTGGGGTGGTTGTTTAATTGAAATTATGAAGTCCATGCCCTACAAAACCATAAAAGTAGAGACCGCCGACCGGGTCTGCCGCATCACCCTCAACCGCCCCAAGGTGCACAACGCCTTCAACTATCAGATGTTGCTTGACCTGCTGGACGCCTTCGCCAAGCTGGGAAAAGACGGTGATGTGCGGGTGGTGGTGCTCACCGGCGAGGGCAAGTCCTTCTGCGCCGGGGCGGACCTCAACTGGATGCGGGAGATAATCAAATACTCCTACCAGGAGAACCTCGCCGAGTCCAACAAAGTCGCCGACCTGATGGAGGCGATATTCACCTGCAAGAAGCCCACCATCGCCCGGGTGAACGGCTCCGCCATCGGTGGGGGCACCGGCTTGGTAGCCGCCTGCGATATCGCCGTCGTCGCCGGGAGCGCGGTGCTCTCCCTCTCCGAGGTCAAGCTGGGACTGGTGCCGGCCTGCATCAGCCCCTATGTCATCCGCCGGGTGGGGGAATCCAAAGCACGGGAGTTCTTCCTCACCGGTGAGCGGTTGACCGCTGAACGGGCTTTGTCCGCCGGACTGGTAAACAAAGTAGTTCCTTTAAAGGAGCTGGATTCGGCGGTTGATGAGATAATCGGCGCCCTGCTCACCTCCGGACCGGAGGCGATCGCCACCTGCAAGGAACTTCTCCAGAGGGTGCCGGGCAGACCCATCTCCGAGGTCAAAGGATACACCGCCGAGGCTATAGCCAAAATGCGCGTCAGCGAGGAGGGTCAGGAGGGCATGAGCGCCTTCTTTGAGAAGCGCAAGCCAAAGTGGGTTGGGTGAGATTAAATATATGAGGGGGTGAGAAAATTATGGAATTTCCAAAGTGTTTTATTTGCAAAAAAGGGAATTTGTTGCCTTTGTCTTCGGAAAAGAGATTTTTCTATTTCTGGGTCTGTTCAAATCCAAATTGTGGGTATACTGTTAAGGGTTATGGAAGAAGAATGAAGGAAATGGACAAATTCGCAATACTAGAAAAAGACAATAATTAGGCAGTTGGTTTTACACTATATGTTCTCCAAAATCCTCATAGCCAATAGGGGCGAAATAGCGGTGCGCATAATCCGCGCCTGCCGGGAAAGCCCATCAGCGAGGTCAAGGGCTACACCGCCGAGGCGATAGCCAAGATGCGGGTGAGTGAGGAGGGACAGGAGGGCATGAGCGCCTTTTTTGAGAAGAGGAAACCGGAGTGGGTGTATTGAGGAGAAAAAGGTTACGATGGAAATATCGATCAAAAAATACAATACGATAGAAGATTTATTAACGGCGAATTCCTACATCTTAAAAGCGGAAGAGAACGAAAAAACCAAAAGGATTTTCGGAATTATAGAAGAAGTTAAGCAGAAAGGGCACTTTAACAACGAAAAGGATTTCGTAGAAGTGTGCAAATGGAAAAGTCCAAGACGCCCGGACCTTTACGAAGGTAACGAAAAAGAAAAGATAAACGGAATTTTTAGGCAAATATTTAATATTGGATCGGACGAAGATGAGGGGGACTCTAAAAAGAAAATACATTTACTAGCATTTGAAAAAGGAACGAAAAAGTTAAAGGGCGTCGGTGTGGGTGTAGGTTCGGCTATACTAATGTTTTTAAACCCCGAAAAATATGGCGTTTTGGACTACCACGTTTGGGATTTATTAACTATTGATTGGGAACCATTATCTATAAAAAACCTACCATGTGATTTAACGAAAACGCGGAAAAGGGAAAAAGGTGTAGACCGAAACGGAATAGGGGTTTATAGCTATTCTGTTGATGATTGGTGGCTATATATAAAATATTTACGGAAATGGGCCGGGCAATTCGATACAACGGCAAGACGGATTGAAAGGTGCTTATTCATATACGCCAAATGTAAAGATATACTAGAAGAGGGACTATCTTTTTCACCAAAATCCTCATAGCCAAGATGCGGGTGAGTGAGGAGGGACAGGAGGGGATGTCTGCCTTCTTTGAGAAGAGGAAACCCAAGTGGGCGGGATAGATAATTATCATTTATACGAAAGGAGTTGAGTAGTAATGAAAAAGGGATGGATGGTAAGAGCAGGTGAGGCGGGTCGCCTAATTGATGACTTTGAGAAGGTTGGGTGTGTGGCTGTTGGTTGGGATAATATGGGTGACTTGACAGATGTTGCAAGTAGAGAAGAGATGGATGAAAGATTATGGGAAGCTTATCAAGAGGATAATAAAGCTCAACATGCTAAGTCACTTGAACAAATTTACAAATTTCGTTTTGAAATAGAAAAAGGCGATGTAGTAGTTTCTTATAATAAAACAGATCGGGAGTATCTTGTAGGTGAAGTAACAGGAGAATACAAATATGAACCGGGAATAGTTCAAGATTATAAGAACATAATTCCTGTGAATTGGATTGGAAAAGTATCTAGAGACGATTTATCCATTGAATCTAGAAATAGTCTTGGAGCAATACAGACTTTATTTTCTTTGAATGAAGATATATTAGGAGAAATAAAAACTCTTTTAAAAGGGGAAACACCAGAAGGGACTCCTTTGGAGATAGCTGACGAGGAGATAGAATTTGATATATTAAAACTTAATATAATTGGAAGGGCAAACGAATTTATTAAAGATAAGCTACTTAAGCTTTCATGGGATGAGATGCAAGAATTCGTTGCTGGCATTTTAAGGGCTATGGGTTATAAAACTAAAGTATCTTCTCCTGGACCGGATAGAGGTAAAGATATCATAGCTTCCCCTGATGGCTTAGGAATACAACAACCAAGAATTAAAATTCAAGTTAAACATCGTCTGAAAACCCGCTCTGGAATTGAGGAGATAAATAGTTTCTTGGGAGTCTTGTTGCAAAATGAAGTGGGACTATTTGTAAGCACTGGAGGTTTTTCAAAGGACGCTTATTACAAAGCGGAAAGCGCTCAAAATCAGTTAACTCTGATAGATTTAGATGATTTGGTAAAACTCTATGTACAATATTATGAAAGCATTGACCCTGATACAAAGGCTCTTGTTCCCTTGATAAAAGTGTACTGGCCTGCTTAAGGATTTTTTACTCCAACAATGTTCTCCAAAATTCTCATAGCCAATAGGGGCGAGATAGCGGTGCGGATAATCCATGCCTGCCGGGAGCTGGGGGTGCGCTCCGCTACCGTATATTCTGAAGCCGATGTCAACTCCCTCCATGTTCAACTGGCGGATGAGGCATACTGCATCGGTCCTCCGCCGGCGCTTGAATCCTACCTGGATATGGCGAAAATTATCGCCTGCGCCCAGGAGTGCGGCGCCGAAGCAATACACCCCGGCTACGGCTTCCTTGCCGAAAACCACAAGTTCGCCGGGAAGGTGGCTAAAGCAGGCCTGGTCTTCATCGGACCCCCGGCGAAAGCGCTCAAACTGGTGGGCTTCAAGCTGGATGCCCGCAAGGCGGTATCACAGGCTGGCGTTGCGGTCATACCCGGCATGAGCGGAACCGCCAAGGACGCCAAAGCCTTCGCTAAAGAAGCCGACGCCATCGGCTATCCAGTGCTGATCAAAGCCTCAGCCGGCGGGGGAGGAAAGGGTATGCGGGTGGCGGCTGACCAAAAGGAGCTCGCCAAAGCCCTGGAGGGAGCGGCAAGGGAGGCGGAGTCCGCCTTCGGCGACGCCACTATGTATCTGGAGAAGTTTCTGGAGAAGCCCCGCCATGTGGAGTTTCAGATGCTCGCCGATTCCCACGGTAATGTGGTACATCTCTTTGAGCGAGAGTGCTCCATCCAGCGTCGCCACCAGAAGATTGTGGAGGAAAGCCCCTCACCGGCGCTGGACGACGGTCTGCGGGCTGAGATGGGCGATGCGGCGCTCAAGGTGGTTGCCGCCTCCGGCTATCAGAATGCCGGCACGGTGGAGTTCCTGCTCACTCCCCGGGGTGACTTCTACTTCCTGGAGGTCAACGCCCGCATCCAGGTGGAGCATCCCATCACCGAGGCGGTGGTGGGGGTTGACCTGGTGGCGGAGCAGATCAAGATAGCCGCCGGGGAGCAGTTAACCCTCAAGCAGGAGGAGTTATCCCAGCGGGGTTGGGCCATTGAATGCCGAATCTATGCCGAGGACGCCGAACAGGGCTTTCTGCCCGCCTCCGGGAAGATACTCTTCATGGAGGAGCCCAAGGGTCCCGGCATCAGGGTGGACTCCGGGATAACCTCCGGAGACCAGGTCTCCGTCTATTACGACCCCATCTTATCCAAGGTCATCGCTTGGGGTGCCGATAGGGAGTCCGCTCGCAAGCGGATGGTTTCCGCACTTGCCTCCTACCCCATTCTGGGGATAAAGACCACGGTGGGCTTTCTGCACGATTTGATGCTCCATCCGGCGTTTATCAAAGGGGAGACCCACACCGGCTTCATAGACCAGCATATGGCTGACTGGCGGAGCGATAAAGATAGCGAACTTCTGGGGCTGGCGTCTGCTGTCGCCGCCGTAGCCGAGACCCGGGGGCTGGACGGAAGGACCGCCGGAGATGATTCCCCCCAGAAGAGGGCTTTTGACCCCTGGCTTGATGTGGGGCGATGGGAGATAGGCAAGTGACCTGTCAGCAGAGGGCTTGAAATGGAACTGAAATATAGATGCGGAAAGAATCTGCTTTCGGTATCCCTGGAGAGTAAGGAGGGGGGATGGCTGGTGGACTGGGGTGAAGGAGAGCGGTTAGTGAACATCTCGCCGGGAAAGCCGGGGATTATTGCGCTTTCTTTGGGGGATGAGCGGGTTCGGGCATACATCGCCATAAGTGAGGGTCGCACCTATGTCTTCATCGGCGGGCATACTTTTGTGTTTGAGGAGCCTAAGGGGGATGTCGGCGGGGAACTGAGTGGGGGTGCCGCCGAGGTTCGTGACGGTATGCTCTGCGTGGAGGCGCCCATGCCCGGCAAGGTGGTCAAGGTGTGTATCGGCGAGGGGGATGAAGTGGGCGCCGGGGAGGTGCTGGTCATCCTGGAGGCGATGAAGATGGAGCTTGAGCTGGCAAGTCCCCAGGCGGGGAAGGTCTCCTCAATTTTAGTAAAGGATGAAGAGTTGGTTGACGCCGCCCAGGTGTTGGTGGAGGTGGAGGTTGGCGAGAGCTGACCTTCTTTACTGAACGAGAAGCACTTGTCCTATAGGTCTTAGTTAAAGGGGATGAGATAGAGATGGATTTTATGCTGACCGACGACCAGAAGATGATCCGGGACACCGCCAAGGAGTTCTCCGATGAGGTCCTGGCGGTGGAAGCCGCTGAGTATGACGAGAAGGACGAGCCCAATCTCTCCGCCATCAAGAAGCTGGGGGAGTTGGGCTATATGGGGATAACCATCCCGGAGAAATACGGCGGCGCCGGGCTTGATACCATATCCTATGCTCTGGTGATGGAGCAGATGGCTCGGGGTTGTGCGGCGACGGCGACCACCATCTCCATCCAGCTCAGCCTGGTGGCTGAAGGGTTTATCAAATACGGAAGCGAGGAGCAGAGGAAGAAGTATCTTCCCAAACTGGCAACGGGTGAGGTGATAGGCGCCTTCGCCATGACCGAGCCGAGCGCCGGCTCCGATGTGGGCAGTATGACCACCAGCGGGGTGAAAAAGGGTGATGACTACGTCATCAACGGCACCAAAACCTTCATCACCAACGGCGGATTTGCCGACCTCTTCCTGCTCTTCGTCTCCACCGATAAAGAAGCCGGCGCCAAGGGATTGTCCTGCCTGATTGTGGAGAAGGATACCCCCGGCTTCAGGTTGGGCAAGAAGGAGGTCAAGATGGGCATCCGAGCCACCGATACCCGGGAGTTGATCTTTGAGGACTGCAAGGTGCCCAAGACCAACCTTCTGGGCGAGGAGGGGAAGGGGATGTCCATCGGTCTGGGTCTCCTTGACGGCGGGCGCATCGGAATCGCCGCCCAGGCGACCGGCATAGCCCAGAGGGCTTTGGAGGAAGCCACCTCCTATTCCAAGGAGCGGGAGCAGTTCGGTCGTCCCATCTGCAAGTTTCAGGCGATACAGTTTATGCTGGCGGATATGGCAATGCGGGTGGATGCGGCTCGCTTGCTCACCCTGCGGTCTGCTTGGGCTAAAGATGCGGGGAAACCCTTCTCCCTGGAGGCGGCGACCGCCAAACTCTATGCCAGCGAGACAGCGAACTGGGTCGCCGACAAGGCACTGCAGATTCACGGCGGATACGGTTACATGAAAGAATATGTCGTGGAGCGTCTCTTTCGTGATGCCCGCATAACCGAGATATACGAGGGCACCAGCGAGATACAGAGATTGGTGATCAGCGGTCAACTACTGAAGGATTGAGGGAGAATGTTCTGGGACGAGAAATATGAGCGGTTCCGTGGCCAGGTGCGGGACTTCTGTGAGCGGGTGATTGCACCCCGTGCCAGTGAAATAGACCGAGAGGGCAAGTATCCCGCCGATGTCATCTCCGCCTGCGCCGAGCAAGGCTATCTGGGGATGGTGGTTCCCGAGGGACTCGGCGGGTCGGGGATGGACACCCTGGAATATACCATCGTTGTGGAAGAGGTCTCCCGGGTTTGTGGCTCAACCGGCATCATCCTCGCCGCCCACAACTCGCTGGGGATCTACCCCATTGACCTCTTCGGCAGCGACGAGCAGAAGCAGGAGTATATCCCCCCGCTGGCGAGCGGAAAGCGATTGGGATCCTTCGGTCTCACCGAGCCCTCTGCCGGCTCCGACGCCGGGGGAACCCAGACCACCGCCGAGCTTAAAGGCGACGAGTATCTGCTGAACGGCTCCAAATGCTTTATCACCAACGCCAGCGACGAGCACGAGACCGGCTATGTCATCACCGCGGTTACCGATAAGGAGAAGGGGGTGCACGGCATAAGCTCCTTCATCATTCTCGGCGGAACCCCCGGCTTTAGAGTGGGCAAGAAGGAGAACAAGTTGGGGCTTCGGGGCTCCGATACCGCCCAGCTCTTCTTTGAGGACTGTAGAATCCCTAAGGAGAACCTGCTCGGTGAGGAGGGTGATGGTTTCAAGCAGTTTATGATAGCCCTGGACGGTGGGCGCATCTCCATCGGGGCGATGGCTCTGGGGCTCGCTCAGGGGGCTCTGAAGCAAGCGATTGCCCGCGCCGGGGAGCGGGAGCAGTTCGGCAAGCCCATAGGCAGAAAGCAGGCAATCCAGTGGAAGCTGGCGGATATGCACACCCATGTATCCGCCTCCCGTATGCTCATCTATCGCTCAGCCCTGCTCAAGGACGCCGGAAAGCCCTTCACCAGGGAGTCGGCTATGGGCAAGCTTTATGCCAGTGAATCCGCGATGTTTGTAACTTATCAGGCGATGCAGATATTCGGCGGATACGGCTACATGAAGGACTATCCCCTGGAGCGCATCTACCGGGACGCCAAGCTGTGCACCATCGGCGAGGGCACCAGCGAGATCCAGCGCCTGGTCATCGCCCGGGAGGTGTTGGGGAGGTAGGTGGGGGATTGGTGAGGAAGTGGAATTAAAGAGCCGGGGCGAGAGCCCCGGTGTTTTTTGTGTTTTTTTCACAATGAATAGCGAAGAAACAAGTTCTAGTTCTTGACTATATATCGTTTTGTATGCTAATATATATGTAGGGGTGTATGTGTGACTAAATATCTTGAACTAAATGAGATCCATATGGGAGACGCCCGAGAACTTTTAGGGGCTATTGAGCCTGAGTCAATAGCTTTAAGTTTTTGGTCTCCACCATATTTTGTTGGAAAGCATTATGAAAAACATCTTGATTTTGATGAATGGAAGAATCTTATTAAAGAAGTTATAAAGCAGCATTTTCCAATTATGAAAACTGGAGGATTCCTGGTAGTGAATATTGCTGATATACTTTGTTTTAAAGATGAAAAAATGCCTCGTATTCAAGCACATAACATAAGACGAATGAGAACAGTTACAATAGAAGATGTTCTCAAGGCTCAGGCAAAACATCCAAACTATAATCGTTATCAACTTGCTGAGCTTTTAGGGTGTAGTGAGCAAACGATAGATCGCCGCCTTCGTGGGAACAATGTCCGAGGTGGAAAGTATGGTACACAGACTCGCGTTAAGGTTGTTGGGGGATTAATTGAAGAATGGGGGAATACTGCTGGTTTTTACTTGTATGACCGACGAATTTGGTCTAAAGACCCTGCTTGGCAAAACAGTCCATGGCATACATTATCATATAGGTCTGTTGATGAGTTTGAATATATTTACACATTTTGGAAACCTGGTGTTACAAAAATTGACCGGAACCGAATTACCAGGAAAGAATGGTCAGAATGGGGTTCTCGTGGAGTTTGGAAAATAGCATCTGTCAGGTCAAATGACGATCATCCAGCTAAGTTCCCATTAGAGTTGGCAATAAGAATAATCAAATTGTTAACTTCCGCAGGAGACATCGTCCTTGATTGCTTTATTGGTAGTGGGACAACCGCTGCCGCTTCAATATTAGAAGGACGTAAGTATATAGGAATAGAGATAGATGAGAAATATGTGAAACTAGCTAAAAAGAATTGTAAGAGAACTCTGCAAGAGCTGTCTTCCTCAAATAGAGATTTGTCTTTGTATGATGAAATTCATTCATCCCATTGAAAATCCTCTTCTGGATGCAAAATTACTTCCTGAACCCTCCACTTTCTCTTCTTTTTCAATTTCGAAAAACTTATCCTTACCCTAAAAGCCTCACCACGTTGGTGGGATTGTCTTCCTACCATCCAAATCCCATCTTCTGTAGAAGGATTATAATATGATTGGAGCATTACATTTGGCAAACATGCAACAGTAATCTTATATAACTTGATATCATGTTTTGATATTTCTTCATAAGTATATTTCACAAATATTGTTGTCACTAAGCATTTTCCCTTTGAAGCCTCTATTATTGCTGGTAATTCTCCTTTCACCTCTACTGGTTTTCCTGACTTTAACTGGCGAATAATCATTGAAGTTTGAGATGTTTGTATTGTGGCGGTGCTTTGTCCACCTACTTTTTCTGATTTTGAGTCGATGAACAATGCTTGTCTTATTGCATAGTTTGCATTGAATACATAGCGAGCTCTTTTGTAGTCCATTTGACCAAACAACCTTACTGGAATCCTAGACATTCCAATTGCATCAAGTGCTTCTCTGGTGATATCTTCACCAATTGTCTGAGGTTTATCAGGTTCCATTGAAAATATTTCACAAGCTTCACTACGGAAATCGTAAATAGCCTGTGTTACTAAGCGAATTGTCGATTTCTCAATCTTCTCTAGAGTATCTAGGTCTCTATCCAACTCTTCTGGATCCAGAAACATTGAGTTCATATTTAAGTCCTCTAATGGATAGGAAAATTCACCCCCCCCTCTACATATTCCCCACCACAGCGTCGGCGAACTCGCTGGTGGAGACCTTGGTTGCCCCCTCCATCTGGCGCTCCAGGTCGTAGGTCACCGTCTTCTGCTTGATGGTGCGCTCCATCGCCCTCTCTATGGCGTCTCCCGCCTCCCGCCAGCCCAGGTAGTCCAGCATCATCACCGCGGAGAGGACCAGCGAGCTGGGGTTGACCTTGTCCTGACCGGTGTATTTGGGCGCGGTGCCGTGGGTGGCTTCAAAGAGGGCTACATAGTCGCCGATGTTCCCCCCGGGAGCCATGCCCAGACCACCCACCTGGGCGGCACAGGCGTCGGAGAGGTAGTCGCCGTTGAGGTTGGGGGTGGCGATTACCGAGTATTCGTCGGGTCGCAATAGCACCTGCTGGAACATGGAATCGGCGATGCGGTCCTTGACCAGCACCTTCCCTCCGGGTAGTTTGCCGTCATATTTATCCCACACCTCAGCCTCGGTTATGGATTGGTCGGCAAATTCCTCCTTTGCCAGCTCATAGCCCCAGTCACGGAAGCTGCCCTCGGTGAACTTCATTATGTTGCCCTTGTGCACAAAAGTGACCGAGTCCCGGTTGCGGTCCAGGGCGAATTGTAGAGCCTTGCGCACCAGACGCTTGGTGCCGGTTATGGAGATGGGCTTTATGCCCACGCCGGAGTCCTCCCGCACCTTGGTCCCCATCTGGGAGTTGAGGAAATGGATTACTTTCTGCGCTTCGGGTGTGCCTTCCGCCCATTCTATGCCCGCATAGACGTCCTCGGTGTTCTCACGATAGATGACCACATTCAGCTTCTCCGGTGCTTTGACCGGGCTGGGCACGCCGGGAATCCACTTGATCGGGCGCACGCAGGCATAGAGGTTGAGGGTTTGGCGCAGAGTAACATTGAGACTGCGGATTCCCCCGCCCACCGGGGTGGTCAGGGGACCTTTTATAGCCACGATGTAGTGGGCGATGGCTTTCTTGGTGTCCTCGGGGAGCCACTGCCCCTGGCCGTATTTAGCGACCGCCTTGTCCCCGGCAAATATCTCAAACCACACGATGCGCCTTTTACCGCCGTAGGTCTTTTTCACCGCGGAGTCAACTATCTTCTTCATGGCCGGGGTGATGTCCACCCCGATGCCGTCTCCCTCAATGAAGGGGATGATGGGGTCGTCGGGAACTGTCAACTTGTCGTCTTTAACGGTGATGAGTGTGCCCTCAGAAGGGGGGATGAGCTTGTCAAACATCGCATCCTCCGATTGCAGTTTCTGGGATTATATCTAAAAATTTGCTTGCTCTCTTAGCTAATTCACTCTCCGCCCCGGCGGATGTAGTTTAGGAGACCACCGGCGATGATTATCTCCCTCTGGCGCTCTGACAGGTCGTAGGTTAGGGTGAGCTTTCCTCCGCTCTTGCGCTTGACTTCTATATCCTTGCCTTCCCTGAGATTTTCCACGATGTCGGAAAATTCCAACTCCTCGTCCATAGAAAGGTCCTTGGGCTTCACACCCTCGCTGAAGAAGAGGGGGAGAATGCCGAAGTTTATCAGGTTGGAGGTGTGGATGCGTTCTATGGACACCGCCAGCACCGCTTTTACCCCTAGATGCATGGGGCAGATGGCGGCGTGCTCCCGGCTGGAGCCCTGACCGTAGGACTCGCCGGCGACGATGATATTGAAGAAGCCATCGGAGCGGTTCCTCTTGCATTTTTTATCAAACTCCGGGTCAATCTCTTCAAAGACGAACCGGGAGTATTTCTCTATGTTGGAGCGGAACTTCAGTCGTGGACCGGCACGCACGATGTGGTCGGTGGTTATCTTGTCGCCCACCACGATGGCAACCCGGGCGAAGAAACTTGACGGCAGGGGGTCGTTTTTCGGTGGCTCGCCGATGTTGGGACCGCGGATAATCTTCACCTTGGCGGTCTCCTTTTCCGGCTGGGGGGGAACTATCATGGAGTCGTCAATTGCGAATTTTTCCGGCATCTCAATTCCGGGGTAAGGGATGCCCAGCGTGCGGGGGTCGGTGACCTCTCCGGTTATCGCCGCCGTTGCGGCGACTTCCGGGCTACATAGATACAGCTTCGCCGAGGGGGTGCCGCTTCGCCCCTTGAAGTTTCTGTTGGAGGTGCGCAAGCTGACCCCGTCGGTGGGCGGAGCCTGACCGTTGCCTATGCAGAACCCGCAGGAGGACTCCATGATGCGGGCTCCACTGGCGATCAGGTCGGCGAGAATGCCGTCCTTGCTTATCATTTGCAACACCTGCCGTGAGCCGGGGGCTACCGCCAGACTCAGGCGGGGGTGGACGGTCTTTCCCCGCAGTATCGCTGCCGCCGTAGCCAGGTCCTTGTAGCTGGAGTTGGTGCAGGAGCCGATGCACACCTGGTCCACCGCAAGCCCGGCTATCTCCTCCACAGGGACCACTTTATCCGGGTTGTGGGGCTGGGAGATGAGCGGGACCAGGTCGCTCATGTTTATATCAATAGTGCGTTCATATTCAGCGTCGGTGTCCGGTAGAAGCTCCTGCCACACCCGCTCCCGCCCTTGAGCCTTCAGAAATTTGCGGGTCAGCTCGTCTGAGGGAAAGAGGGAGGTGGTGACCCCGGTTTCCGCTCCCATATTGGTGATGGTAGCCCTCTCCGGGACGGAGAGTGTATTTATTCCATCCCCGCCGTATTCCAGCACCCAACCCACATTGCCCTTGGAGGATAAAATGGAGAGCACCTTGAGGATGACATCCTTGGCGCTTACCCAGTCCGGCAGTTTTCCGGTCAAATTTATCCGCATAACTCTGGGACAGGTCAGGTGGAAAGGCTTTCCAGCCATGGAGACGGCGACATCCAGCCCCCCCACGCCTACGGCGAACATGCCCAGTCCGCCGGCGGTGGGAGTGTGGCTGTCGGAGCCGACCAGGGTCCTTCCCGGCTCCCCGAATCGCTCCAGGTGCACCTGGTGGCAGATGCCGTTTCCCGGTCGGGAGAGGAAGATGCCGTAGCGTTCGGCGATGGAGGAAAGATAACGATGGTCGTCGGGGTTTTCAAAGCCGTCCTGGAGCATGTTGTGGTCTATATAGCTGACCGCTAACGAGACCTTGGGTCGGGAGATTCCCAGGGTCTCAAACTGCAGATAAGCCATTGTGCCGGTGGCGTCCTGGGTCAGGGTCTGGTCTATCTTGATGGTTATCGGCTTGCCGGGGGAGAGCTCCCCGGCGACAAGGTGGTTATTCAGAATCTTCTGGGTAACATTGTTGCCCATCAAAACTCTCCCTCATCAGATTTCGTGTTCTTCGGTCAGCATGGCAAGTAGAGCTTCCGCCTTATGGTCCTTGGGGTCTATCTTCAGGGCTTTCCTCAGGGCGTGTATCGCATTGTCTATCTCGTAGAGCCTGTAATACGCCTCCCCTAATAGATAGTAGGCTTGAGCGCTCTCCTGGTCCTTCTCCAGGACCTTTTTGCAGTAGAGCACCGTCTTTTCGTTCTCCCCCAGGCGAGAGCAGGTGAGACCCAGATGGTAGTAGGCGATGGTGAAGCCGGGGTTTCGCTCTATCAGGGTCTCCAGACATTCCTTGGACTGGGAAAGCTTCCCCAGTTGATAGTTGACAATGCCCAACCAGTAGTAGGCGGTCTCCATCTCGTCGTTTATTTCCATAGTCTTTTCAAAGAAGTGGGCCGCCCGCTCAAGCATCGCCTTGCGGTAGTGCGCCAGTCCCAGATAGTAGAATGCCTGGGCACACCTGGGGTCCAGCTTGACCGCCTGATGCATGTGATATATGGACTCATCCATGTCCCCGGTGTGGTATAACACTTCCCCCAGTTGGACATAGATTTCGGCAAGCTGGGGGTTTATCAAGACCGCCAGCTTGAATTTGGCGATGGCTTCGTCCAGTTCACCGTGCATCTGGCATATTAGCCCCCTTTCAAGATGATATTCATGGTCGTGGGGCATCAGGCACATCCCACAATGGGGACAGTAGTTCATCTCCTCATCTATGACTGTCTGGCATTTCTCGCATTTCGAAATTTCGCCCTTTTTGCCCTTCTTCTTTCTGCCAGGGGCTTCAGCCATTATTCTTACTCCTTATCCTTTTCCGCCTCTTGTTTTGCCTCCAAGTATCCCTCAAAGCGGGGGGACAGGTCAGCGAGCTTTCTTTCCACCTCTTGAGAATGGGGTAGATATACTTGGGCAAGTTCATCCTTTGCCCAACCGACGGTCTGAGCCACCCGCCACAGGTTGGATACAACCTCATCAGGTGGGGATTTCTCAGCCACCACCCTCCACGCCTCTTGAAAGAGGCAGTCTATCGCCAGTTGGGTCTCCTGGATGGAGTATCCTTCCTCATACGAATAGATCTACCTTCTCAGACATCGCTCATTCTGCATACGGAAGACCGCGTTCGTTGTGAAGATGTCCACCAAGGAAGTTTTATTACCCGTCTGACATTGGAGCCGACCTACTTCTCAAAAAGCTCCGGGAAGAACTTGCGGACCTGCTCCAGCATCTCGTCCGGGGAGATGCCGGTGGTGCGCTGTTCCTTATACTGCTCGGTTACCCATTCGTTGATGGTTTTTATCCCCGGATGGCGTTTCTCAACTCGTTTGTCCCCCTCCAGCCTGAAGTGGAGGTTGATCCACATGGCTATGCCGGCGATTCCGCTCTTGTCGGTCACCACCACCCCCAGTGGGCGTCCCAGAATCTTGTCCGTGTCAAAGATGTTGTAGATTTCCTGGTTTTTAATTACTCCGTCGGCGTGGATGCCGGCGCTGGTGACATTGAAATACTCGCCCACGAAGGGATAGTTGTGGGGGATGACGGTGTCGATGGAGCGGAAGTATTCGGCGATCTCGTTGATGGTGGTAAAGTCCATGCCGTTCTGGCTCCCCATCAGTCCGGCGTATTCAATGCACAGGGCTTCAATTGGGGAGTTGCCGGTGCGCTCTCCGAAGCCAAGAAGTGCTCCGTTGGCGGCGGCACAACCATACAGCCAGGCGGTTGCCGGGTTGACGTGCACCTTATGGAAGTCGTTGTGTCCGTGCCACTCCAGAAGCTCGGGAGGATAGCCAGCCTCAGTGCGCATGTAATGGACGATCTTGGGCACCGAACGGGGCAGAGCGGCTTCCGGCCAGGGAACCCCGTAACCCATAGTATCGCAGAGGCGGACCTTTATCTTAAGCCCACTCTCCTCGCTGAACCTTTTTAGCTGTTGGGCGAAGGGGATTACCGACCCCCAGAAGTCGGCACGGGTGATGTCCTCAAAATGGCAGCGGATTGCCGAAAGACCGGCTTCGGCAGCAGCCTCCACCACCTTCATAAAGTCGTCCAGGGTCTTCTGACGGGATTTGCGGAATTTCATGAAGACATGGTAGTCGGAGATGGAGGTCAGCATCCCGGTCTCGGAAAGACCCATCGCTTTTACCAGCTCAAAATCGGCGGGGATGGCACGAATCCAGCCGGTGATCTCCGGATAGCGGTAGCCCTTCTCCAGGCATTTCTCCACCGCCTCTCGGTCCTTGTCGCTGTATAGGAAGAACTCACACTGGCGGATTACCCCGTTGGGTCCGGATAGCTTATGCAGTAGGTCATATATATGCACTATCTGCTCAACTGTGTATGGGGGACGGGCTTGCTGACCGTCCCGGAAAGTGGTGTCGGTAATCCATATCTCCGGTGCCGGGTCAATGGGGACTGATATGCCGTCAAAAGAGACCCTGGGGACCTCGGAGTAGGGGAAGAGGTTGCGGTGTAGGTTGGGCTCTTCTACATCTTGCAGGGGATATTCTTTTGATGGTTGTATGGGGTATTCTTCTTCAGCCGGTCTGATCAACCAGGAGTCAGTCTTTTTACTCTTCATCGGATTCTCCAATCTTAATTTGAACACGTATCGTTCTTCGTGTGTAGACGAATGTTTTTCTCACAGTTTATTTGTAACAGAATTGCCAGGGCAAGTCAGTTCTGTTACTATTTTCACACATTCACCCAAAATGTTTAGGTTTTTCTATCTATCACATCGCCGGTCCAGAGCCGGGCGTCAAGTTTATGCCTGATTCTACCCTTCACATGTGGTTGTGGCTTAGAGTTTGAACTCCAGGCCATACTCCCCTGCCAGCTCGCCCAGGGTGGAATAGACCTTCTCGTTTAAAGGAACCTCATCTTTGTAGCTGTCCTCAAACGCAAACTCTTTCTCCCCGGGGATGTAGATACGTTCAGCCCCCTCAGCCTTTTCTGAGCTTTTCAGGGTCTCAATATATTCGTCCATATCACTCTTGAAATCTTCCACTGGTCGAAAGATGTTGATGTCTATACAACCGAAGAAGTGTCCACAACCGGAGGGTTTGCCTTTTCCTCCCGCGTAGAGGTGCTTGCCGAAGTCTCCGCCAGCGAGCACCCCAGAGAGGATATCTACCATGAGGGAAAGGCAGTATCCTTTATGCCCACCTAGTTCTTCGGTATCTCCCCCCAGGGGGAGGAGACCACCGCCCCTACGCTCCAGTAGATTATCCAGAACCCGCTTGGGGTCATTGGTCGCTTTTCCAGTCTCATCTGTCGCCCAAGAGAGGGGCAGTTTCTTATCCAGACGGGCATAGACCTCCAGCTTTCCCCGGGGAACGGTGCTGGTAGCCATATCAATTACCACTCCGGGTCCGCTCTTTGCGGGTGCGGCTACGCTTAGCGGGTTGGTCCCCAGGATGATCTCCTTGGAGAAAGTGGGCACCACCAATGGTGCGGAGTTGGTCATGGAGATGCCCAGCAGGCCTTCCTTGAGCGCCATCATGGAGTAGTAGCCGGCGATGCCGTAATGGTTGGAGTTGCGGGCGGTAACGAAGGCTAAGCCGGAGTCCCTGGCTTTCTCTATAGCCATATTCATAGCTTTACTTCCCACCACCTGTCCCAGACCGCCTCCTCCATCTATCAGGGCGTAGGACGGTCCCTCCTTTACTACTTTGATATCGGGACGAGCGACCATCATCCCGTCCTTCAAACCGTCAACATAGCGTTTCAGTCTGGCTACCCCGTGCGAGGGGATGCCCCGGCGGTCCGAGGCGATGAGGTTATCGGCGGTAATCTCTGCATCTTCGGTGGGAACATCCACTTTCTCCAGGATACCGACGGCTAATTTTCTCAACTCGTCAATCTTTACCATTTTGTCCTTATCTGCCATCAAAATCCTCCTTGTGGTTTTGTGTGAAATTTTTCTTAAACTTTACAATATAAATATGGCTTTCGCAATAGAAAAAGGTGTTTTTAGGGGAAATAGTTTGGTTGAGGAGGTATGAGCTAGATAGTATCAGTTGAAACCATGAACCGCTCCAGACCGGTGCTTTTCAGTTTCATCGTTTTTTTCCTTGACACCGGTCCCGAATTGTTATAAATTATTAACCACTGCGGGAGTGACTCAGTGGTAGAGTGCAACCTTGCCAAGGTTGAAGTCGCGGGTTCAAATCCCGTCTCCCGCTCCAAATTCTTGGAACTCCCGCCCCAGTTTTGGGGTGGGTTCTTCTATTCAGCGAAATTTCGCCGCTGTCGCAAACGCCTTGAGCCCCCAAGTGGTATTAAGTGTAAGAATTGATTGCGGAAGTGTTTAGAGCAGAGTTGTAAGGGAAAATATGGTGCAAGAACTGGCATATTTGGGGTTGATTTGTGGGCAGGATGATGTTATTTTATATTTGTCTTGTATGATTACAATCAACAGGAGAAAGGCTCATGAAAAGAATATCGTTTTTACTTGTCCTGACCCTCCTGCTGTCGTTTGGCAGTGCGGGGGCAATGGAGTTTCTGCCCCGTCTTGCGGTTGTGGAGTGGGCTTCATCGGACACAGATATGTTATACGAATACTACTGTGCCGTTCCTATGAACTGCTTCCACTTTGATGGGGAGGTCTATCTTAATCCCCTCACCCTGGGGGACAACTCCTCGGACCTGTGGGATTATTTCATGGAGGATTGGGATGGTTATCTCCAGGAAGCCTCCACCAGCCTGGAGAAGTTGCTGGTCATCGGCGATGTTGATACTGGTTTGGTTGGAGAGCTTATGGATGAGTTTGCCCTGGACGATGAAGATGTGGTCTATTTCACCGGAGATGCACAGACTATCGCCGAGGACATTGCCAGCCATGATTGGGATTATGCCGAAAGCGCCGTTTTGGTCCCTTATACCTCCTCAAGTCCCAGCGACGATATGTTGGTGTCGGCGGCTAACGGCGCCTCACTGGCTTCCTGGAACAATATCCCCCTCCTCCTGGTGGACACCTCTGGTATCGCCGACTCAACCATTGATGTGATGATAGCTCTGGGGGTAAGCTCGGTCTATGTGGTTGATTTGGGCTCGGATATGCCAGCTGACCTGGCGTCCGACCTGTCCGATGCCGGCATCACCATCTCCGAGACTTTGTCTTCGGAGACCGATATCACCGCCAAGATGCGGGATCTATCCGGTGAGCCGACCCTCTGCGCTTATGCCGGCGATATTGACCAGTCCATGCCCGCTGCCTTCTCGGCGGCGGTTTATGGTGGATTTGTCTTCTGCGTGGACGACCACACAGTGGGTATAGCCAACGAGCTGATGGCGGAGATAATCGCCGCTCAACCACCGGGAATACAGGAGAAGTTGCCCGAGCCATTGAAGATATTTCCCTCCGGGGAGCAAACTATCGCCGACAATTTCTGCGACTGGATGGAGGATATCGGCGCTGATGACCCCAACCGGTTGGAGACGGTGCTCACCTTTGCCATCAAGTCCCACCTGGGTTACAACTACGACCGGGCTATCTATGGTGACCCCGACGAACCGGATGAGCGGGGATGTCTGGCGGGACGCTTCCCGTTTGAGGTCAGGAGGAATGTGCTCTTTGCCAACCGCGCCTTGCTATATACTGCGGTGATCTTCGCCAACCCCCGGCCTCTCCATTTTACTGCAGTTATGGTCGCCTATGAAGCGGAGAATACCACCCCTTACTCTTACGGTCCCTTCACCGACAATGAGGGCGACCAGCATGTGGTCAACGAGATATTCGGTTGTGCTGAGCTCCCATATGACGACCCCGGCGTCTGGGAGGCGGTGGATGAGAACGGTTACAACCCAGAGGGACACAATGGGCGCAACGCCGGTTCCACTCCCCACGATTTCCAGCCTACCGTTGATCCGGTTGGCTTCTTCGCTGATATAAACGATGGAAGCAACTTCTTCTACAATTCCAGCCACGGGGGAAGTAGTGGCGTTTCGGTGATGAATACGGACACCGGCTTCTGCGAGGATGTCAGCTATCCGGATACATATTGGCCGGCGACAGATGGGCGGGTAAATAAAAGCGGCTCTTACACTTTGGGACCCAGCGGGTTGAACAGTAACTGCGAGAATCTGCATGGCATCATCTCCATCTTCAACGCTTGTTCGGTTGCCACCGGCTCATTGATGGAGACCTTCATTGAACATGGAGGGTCGGCTTCGGTATCCAGCTACACCAGCGTCTCCTTCATCGGCTCCGGGTGGTATTGGTGTCTGTTTATCAATGCCATCGCCCGTGAGGATGAGACCCTGGGCTACGCCAACGCTTATGCTAATGCCCGCACCTCCGATGTCTTCCCCCAGCATGACTACGGTGTGGACAGTAGCCTGCGCTACCTGCTTCTGGGCGACCCCAATATGCACTATGTCCAGTCCTATTGGACCTGCCCGGACCCGGCAGACCCCTACGGTGACTACGGAGGTCACTGTCCCGGCGGAAGTATCGGCATTGAGGTGGGGAGTTTTGAGGCCGGCTGGGACGGCAGAGTGGTGCTTTTGAGCTGGACGGTGCATACGGATGAGGAATTTGCCGGCTTTAACCTCTATCGCGCAGAGACTTCCTTGATGGATGAGAACAGGGACTTCTCCTCCATCGGAGATAATTCGGTGGGGAAGAATTCCGGGTGGGTCAAGGTTAACGGAGAGCTGATCGTTGGGCAGTCGCCTTTCAACTTCAGCGACGCCACTGCGCACGAAGATATGCACTATACTTATCGCCTGGTTGCCGTGGTGGAAGAGGAAGAGGAGACCCTGGCGGGAACCGAGGTAACCACCTCCACCCTGCCAACCGGCTTTACTCTGGCACAGAACTTCCCCAATCCCTTCAGTGAGGTAACCACCATCGTCGTCGGCGTTCCACAAGGGGGCAAGACGGAGACCATCAACTTGAAGATATACGACCTCTCCGGTCGGTTGATAGAGACCCTCTTCAGCGGTTCGCTCTCCGAAGGTGAGCACAGCTTCCTGTGGGCGGGTAGAGACGCCGCAGGTTCTCCCCTGCCCAGCGGAATATACCTCTGTGCACTGCAGGCGGAGACAAGCTGGCAGACGATCAAGATGGTCTTAGCGCGCTAATTTGGCGATAACTAAGGGGGGTCGAGAACGACCCCCCTTTTTTTATTCCTTCCCAATATTGGGACACATCGGACCCGGTTAATTTGGCAAAGGCTATGCTTTATGAAGAAAAGAGGTGGTTCTTCTATAATATCCGCCGAGCTTTGCGCGGCGAGCGGATTCTTATTCTGGTCTTTGTCTTGACTCTCCCGTTGGTAAACCCCATCATCAGGGGCGACGGTTGGGGTTACTTTGGTCATCTGCACAGCATATTTATTGATGGAGACTTGGACTACGAGAATGAGGTTGCCAGGGCTAACCCCAAATTTCAGGAATGTATAACCGCTCAAGGTCCTTCGCCCACCGGAAGGGTTGCCAATCATTTCGCCTTGGGACCGGCGGTTCTATGGTTGCCGGCATATTATCTGGTTCATCTGTTGATGCTCTTGCTGAAGGGGCTGGGTGTGGTTACGGCAGCCGACGGTTTCGGAAAGCCGTATTATTATGCTGTCGGCTTATCAACGGCTGTATATTCGTTCGTCGGGCTCCTGCTTTCGCTCAGGATCGCAAGCCGTTTTACAAGTTTTAACTCCGCACGAGCGGCGACGGTGCTTATTTGGTTCGCCTCCTCCCTTCCCGCTTACATGTATTTTCATCCCTCTATGTCCCATGGTTGCTCGTTCTTCACCGTAGCCCTCCTCTACTATCTATGGGTAAGGTTATTGGGGAAGGATAATTGGTGGAAATGGCTCCTTCTGGGTGGGGCGCTGGGACTGGCGGTAATGACCCGCTATCAAAATATCGTCCACGCCTTCCCTTTGTTATATGAGTTTATCCTCAACCCGGATGCTCGGACCTGGAAGCCGCAAGTCCCAAATTTGAGGAGATTGTTTACAGCCCCCTGGGCTTTTTTGGGTTTTCTCGTAGTCTTCTTTCCCCAGATGTTGGTTTGGAAGGGGATATGGGGCTCCTATTTCACCTCTGGTTACGAGAGTCATTTTCTGTTCGGTTGGCATGCGCCCCATCTGCTGAAGGTGCTCTTCTCCACCCGCCACGGTTTCGTTACCTGGACACCGATTTTAGGGTTGTCTTTGTTTGGGCTTGTGTATATGTTAATCAGACGCCCGCTCTCCGCCCTACCTTTCTTCTTCCCCGCCTTAGTGGTTATTTACATAATCTCCTGCTGGTATCTATGGTGGCAAGCAAGTTCCTTCGGAGGGAGAATGTTCATTGAAATCTATAGTATCTTCATTTTGGGGCTTTCCTGGCTCATTCACAGGATATTTTCTCCCCAACGCATCTGGCTGGCTTATATAATTGGCATCCCCTTCATAGTCTGGAATATGGATCTGCTCTTCCAATTCGGGGTGGGCATGGTCTCCCGAACCGAGGAAGTATCCTTTAGGGAGATACTTTGCAACTGGCGCAAGATGCCGAGATTGTTGTGGGAGTTTGTCCGTGACTTTTTCGGCTCCCGAGAGAAGGTTGAGGAACTGTTCTATGAGGCAAGATAACCCTTGAAATTCGGTAAAAATATTGATATTATGTTCAAGCCTCATTCGTAATTACCACTGATAAGAGTCCATTTGGGCTTCGGTCGGGGTTCAATTTATGGTTGGGAAAACTTCCTCTTCTCGCAATTTGGTGGTCGGCGCTTTGGCTCTGGCTCTCTTTACCGGCTTTCTCTGGGCGGGAGCCATCGTCGCCGGTCTAAGCGACCAGATTGCGGACGGTGAGGGTATGTATGTGGATAACTGCTCCTCCTGCCACGGAAAAAACCTGGGGGGGAAGAGCGCCCCTTCCCTTATCGGCGAGGGTTTCTTCACCTCGTTAAGTTCCCGAAACATTGAAACCGCAAAAGAGCTTTATAATTACCTCAAAGCCACCATGCCCTACCACCGACCGGGAGCCCTGAGCGACCAGCAGTATCTGTTCATCACCTGCTTCCTTCTGTGGCAAAACGGGATAGACCTGGGCGGAGAGGTAAGCGTGGGTGACCTGAAAGGTGTGCAACTGCCCTAGATAGACCGACTAACGGATAAAAGACGCTCGGGCTGAGCCCGGGCTTTTTCGTTGGGTCACCGCTTTGCTTACTTAGCTTCGGACAGTTTCCGTTTTATTTTTTGCCTCACTCAACCTATAATCAAGTTGATTATAGATACCTCCGTACGGATTTCCAAACGTCAACATCTATGCCCGAAGAACAGGACCATCCGGAATCGCCTCCCGCTCCACGCCGGGCGGTGTTCGGCTGGGTCTTCTACGACCTGGCAAACACCGTCTATTCTATGAATGTGGTCACCCTCTATTTCTCCCAGTGGCTGATAATAGACCTGTGCCAGAGGGATATCGTCTATTCCGCCGCCTTCGCTTCCTCCATCGCTCTCATCGGGCTGACCATGCCGGCTATCGGCGCCATCTCCGACGCCCGGCGAAATAAAATCCCCCTGCTCTTCATATTCACCCTCATATGCTGTCTAGCGGTAGTCCTCATCGGTGTAGTCGCCTCCCTTGCCTCCAGCGGTACTATCCTGCTTCTGGGAGTTATCGGGTTCTTCATAGTTGCCAACTACGGTTATAACGGGGGGCTGGCAATATATAACGCCTTGCTCCCCTCGGTCTCCACATCCAAAAATATGGGACGCATCTCCGGTTGGGGAACCGCTCTGGGTTATGTCGGCTCGCTTGCGGGTATGGCTTTGGTCTTGCCCTTTGTGCACCACGGGGGGCGCAGCGCCGCCTTCATCCCCACTGCAATAATTTTTATGCTCCTCTCCATTCCCACTTTTTTGTGGGTGCGGGAGCGCAAGCTACCCCTCCCCCAGACTACCGCCAACACCATCGCTTCCGCTTACCGGAAGGTCTGGGATACGCTGGTGGCGGTGCGGCGCTATCCCGGTCTTCTACGCTTTCTGGTGGCAAAGACCTTCTACGAGGACGGCATAGCCACCGCTATCTTGTTCATGGCTGTTTATGCCGAGCGGGTGATGGGATTCCCGGATGAGGTCAAGGTTCCTTTCTTTATGGTTACCACCACGTTTGCGGTCATCGGCTCGGCGGTGGCCGGATTTCTGGTGGACAGAATCGGTCCCAAGAGGACCTTGCTCATTGATATAGCCGGCTGGGTGGCAACTCTCGTCCTGATCGCTCTCGTAGCCAACGAGGCTCTCTTCTGGGTCTTGGGCTGTGTGGTGGGTATCCTTCTGGGGACCACTTGGACGGCAGCCCGCCCCATGCTTGCTCAGCTCACCCCGCCGCAGATGGCGGGCGAGGCTTTCGGACTATATTCTCTTTCGGGAAAGGTGGCATCAGTTATAGGTCCCCTGCTTTGGGGCTTGGTAATTCTGATTGCAGAACCGCTGGGAGTGGTCCGCTACCGACTGGGCGTTGCCAGCCTGGCGGTATTGATGTTTGTCGGCTTCATCCTGCTTCTGCGCGTACCGAGCGGTGGATTTAGCCAGCTTAAAGACAAAAGGGAGGATGCGTGATGAAGAGGTGTCTGCTTGTTCTGCCCTTACTCTCTCTACTTTTCCTCTCCTGCCAATCCTACTACATTACTACCCACTCGCCGATTCAGGAGGCGGTGGATAAGAAAGTGGGAATTGAGCGGGATTTCCACAGCCCCAGAGAGAAGGTCCTGGGTGAGGGGGCTGTATCCTCCGCTCTGGGCGGCTCATTGCAACTTTGCAATCCAGCCGGTTTGACCGCCAATCAGCGCTGGACGATGTCCGGAGCCCTCAACATCCATTACACCAGCGAACGAATTGACGATGTGGGTATCTTCCCTCAGGCAAATTACCTTGACCTTCATGGCTTATATCTTATATTCGCAAGCCCCCCCTTAAGAAAGCTTCACTTGGGCGGGGGGAGTTTTTTGGCTTATGACCTCTCTTATGACTTGGACCCCGAGGGCGACCAGCACGTGAAATATTCGGGGGGAATTCGGGCTTACTCAGCCAGCTTCGGTTTGGGGCCCTGGGCGGGTTTCTCCTGGGGGTGCGCTTTTGATTATCTGCTGGGCGGTCAGGAGGTGGATATAGTCACCTTCAGCGGGGGGCGTAATGAGCGGTATTCCTTTGACGGCTACCGTATCCGCAGTGGGGTGCAGTATCGCACATCTCTCCCGTTCAACGACCTGGGTCTCTCATTGGGGGCGACGGTTATGCCCCACGGGGTCATCAACCGCAGTGGCGATTTTGATGAGGAGGTGGGGTTGCCCCTGCGCTGGCAGGTGGGTCTCTCGCTCTCCCATCCGGTGCTTGTGGTTTATCTTGGTCTTGGTCAGACCCGCTGGACCGAGACCACCTCCACCCACCCGGACATTCAACAGCTCTACCAGCGGCGGTATCTTGACGATATCTCCTATTCAGTTGCGGTCGAGTTTCCTCAGCTGATTCCGGATACCGCCCTATATTTCGGTTATCAGATGCATCCCTTCCCGCTCAAAACTGATGCCGGAGAGAAGCTTTCCGTGAGAAGCTTCGCCTTAGGGGCAAGTTTCCTGCCGGAGGATGGCAGGGGACTGGGCTGGGAGATTGCCGGTCTCTACTCCACCTTCGGCGAGCTGACCTCCAAGTTGGTGGAGGGGAATATCAGTGAGTTGGTAGTAGGAGTGAGCTGGGGATTTTGAGGTGCGATAATCCCTTTACAACGCAGTCGGCTTATTATAGACTATCTTCTTTTTTAATATGACTTAATTAATGGTAGGTTTGTGGTCGGTTGCTTTCCCGCCGCCCCTTTTCTATGAAGAAGACCTAGTCCCAGGAGGTTGACCCGCAAAATGGCAAAATACAGGATATGCCGCCTGCCCGGAGACGGCATCGGTCACGATGTGATGGAGGCTTGCATGATACCCTTGGAAGCTTTGGGCTTGGATGTGGAGTGGGTGGATGCAAGCGCCGGCTGGTGTATGTGGGAGAAGTATCAAAATACCGTCCCTGAGGAGACCTGGAAATCGCTGGAGTCCACCCGGGCTTGCCTCTTCGGTGCCATTACCTCCCGACCGAACATACCCGGCTTCAAGTCGGCGATACTGCAGATACGGCAGAAGTTTGACCTGTATGTGAATATGCGCCCGGTCAAAGCCTTCCCCGGCGTCCCCCTCAACTATCGGGATAACATAGACCTTATCATCTTCCGGGAGAACTCCGAGGGGTTATACTCCGGACTGGATTATTTCCCCATACCGGATGATTTTATGGCTAACGAGCTTTTGGCCGGCAAGGTCAAGGATGCGGCGAACTCAGCCATCTCCATCCGCCTATTCAGCCGCGAGGGCTGTCGGCGCATCGTGCAAGCGGCTTTTGAATACACCAGAAAGCATGGCAGGAAGAAGGTAACCGCAGTGCATAAGGCTAATGTCATCCGGGCTACCGACGGACTTTTCCTGGGGGAGGCAAAAAAGGTCGCTGAGCGGTTCCCGGAGATAGAATACGACGAGGAAAATGTTGATGCGGTGGCTATGTGGCTTATCAAACGCCCCGAATCCTACGATGTGTTAGTGACCACCAATATGTTCGGGGACATCATCTCCGATGAAGCCGCCCAGCTCATAGGTGGGATGGGCTTGTCCGCCTCCGGCAATATCGGAGATAACTACGCCCTCTTTGAGCCCTCGCACGGCTCGGCGCCGAAGTACGCAGGACAATATAAGGTCAATCCCACTGCCATGTGCCTTTCGGCGAAGATGATGCTCTCTTGGCTGGGTGAGGAGGAGATGGCGGATAAGTTGGAGAGAGCCATCGCCGGTGTGCTTGCCGAGGGCAAGACGGTTACCTACGATTTGGGAGGGAAGGCGAGCACTTTGGATATGGCAAAGGCTTTTGCGGAGAAAATTAAATAAGACCAAAACTTGGAGATAGAAATAAAAACGCCCCAGTTTTCTGGGGCGTTTTCTTATCTCGTGTTTCTGGCGGATTTCACAACCGATACACATACCGATTGGAAACCCGATTCCGCTCCGTCCTGTAGCTTTCCACAAACTCAAAGCCCACCTTTAGAAAGAAGCGGTTAGCTGAAGCATTGCCCTCATCGGTGGAGGTATAGACTTCCTTTCTCCCCCGGGCGCGCATCTGCTCCATGAAATGCGCTGTTACCAGAGATGCGGCTCCACTCCCTCGCACTGAGGGAGAGATAGCGATACTGCTCAAATATCCCCGCAGAGGGGAGGGACTGACTACAGTCTTCTGTTTTTTGGGGGAGATACGCAGGAGATGATTCAAGGTTATGCGCAGGAGACGCCAGGCTTTTTTTGCGAGCTCCACCATCATCCTCGGCTTTATGGTGCAGATGCGCATTATGCCCAGGATAAATGCGGGGGGGCTTTTCAAAAAGACCTGCCATAGAAAAGTCGCCGACTCAACGGTGCCGGTGACGAAGGCTATGACCTGTCCCTCTTGCAACGCCACACTGCCTAAGCCGTTGGGAGAGATTATGGTTGTTAGGTAATAGGTGTGGATGAAGGGTCTGCCCATCAGGGTGAGGTTAAAATCGGGGAAAGCTTGGCAGTGTATCTTCACCACTTCTTTGAGATGGGAAAGTTTTAAATCGGTAATCTCCATCGGCATCTGACCATAGTAGGGGTGTTAATTCTCTCTCTTACCTCTTTCTGCAAATCCAGAGTATATATTAATGGTTGGGTGAAGTAAAGATTAAAGGAAAAGAAGTGAGCATATGCGCCTTAAATACAGCTAGCAAGAAAGACTTGAAATTCATATCTACTGCATAAATTCCTCTGGAGTTTTCCTGACTCTAACATATAATATTTATACGTCCTGTTAAATCAAACTGTAGGATGTCTGGATAGACGGGAGACGAAAAGAATCTGGTTAAGCTACACCTTTCACCTATTTCATAAACTGGAGGCGCTTATGAAGTGGAGTGTCATCATCTTTGTCGTGCTCTTCTTTGCACTAGCCCTAGTCGGGTGTTCCAAACCTCAGGAGGAAGAAGCCGAACCGGAGGAGAAGGTGGTGGAGCCCGAGCCTGAGATAGCACCTCCAGAACTCTCCGAGAGGGCTCTGAATCTCCCCGCCGGCACCAAAGTGGCGGTCATTGAGATGGAGCGTGGAAACATTGAACTGGAGCTATTCTCTGAGGAGATGCCCAAGACCACCGCCAATTTCATCAAGCTGGCTGATGAGGGCTTCTTTGACCGCTTGAAGTGGCATCGTGTGGTCCCCGGGCAACTGATTCAGAGCGGGGACCCCACCGGCAAGGGGGGCGGGGGACCGGGCTACGATCTGGAGTTTGAGGAATCGCCCATAGGTCACCGGAATGCGGGCATCATCGCCATGGCGAAGCGGGGGGATATCATCTCCGGCTCCCAGTTCTACATCACCCTCATCCCCATGCCCTCGCTGGATGAGCAGGATTTTGAGCCCTTCGGAAAGATTGTTACCGGTTCAGATGTCGCCAAAGGGATCATCGTGGGGGATATAATAGAGCGCATAGTGGTGCTGGAGGTGGGTGGAGAGTAGGGACGGCGTTACCTGGATAATTTAGCCCCAGCCGGTCGGCTGGGGCTCTTGTTGTTCAAAAAAGGAAACGGTTTAGTGGAACATAGCTTTAATGTTGCCTAAAGAGGTGGGCTGGACGCTGACCGGGGGTCTGTCCTCATCGTAGAAGCGGATAGCGAAATCATCGGTGAGGATGTCCTCATTATATGAGTATTCAATACCGTCTGAGCTGTTCTCGTTCTGCATGCCCACGGTCGCCGATTCGCCGTGATCGTGCCCGGTTCCGCCAAGGGAGACATCTTGGTAGTGAAACTCAATGGTGTTGTTGTAGGGGCTTTCGCTCGGCTCCTCAAAGATCTGCACCTGGAAACTGCCCGGGTCGTCGCTGGGGGAAGAAATGGCATAGATATCCACATAGGAGAGCACCCAGATGCGGTCCGGGCTGGTTCCCTCTACATAGCTGTAGATATGGGAGTGGGGAGTGATGTCCCGATATACCAGGTCATCCCAGTAGACGCAGATTGAGGTATATGGTTCGCCGCCGTTGGGGATACTGGTGTTGGTATAGATGGTGCTGGACGAGGTGAAGCTGAACCAGCCGTTGGTGCAGGCGTGCATGTCGTCGTCTTCGTCGTAGGTTACATCAAAGAACATGACATCAAAGGGTATAGGCTGAGTGGCGTTGCCGTCATCAACATAGGCGCTGAAGAAGTCGTCCCCCGAGGAGGCGTCTATCCAGTTGTAGGTGGGACACCAGGGGTCGCTGGTCTCCGTGGAATCTATGCCGACATAGCCCCCGCCGGTGACGATTCGGGCAATTGCCGTTCCCGCCACCAGAAGTAGTGCCAGTAATATGATTGAAGTCGTTCTCATATTTCCCTCCTTGGACTTAATTTCTAATTTTCACATATTGCTTAGTAAAAAATAGTATAGGAAAATATCTTCGCGATTACAAGATAAAAATTCCGATTGGGTTTGTGGATGTTTTAAAATCTCACTTGCTTAGTGACTGAAAAGGAGACAGAGAAGGTATCTCGCTCTTTTTGCTTTTACCATTGTAACCGATTAGCCTTGAACGATTGATGAATTTGTGATATGGGTGGGGCGGGAGTTTATTAGGAAGATTTTCCAAGGGGAAAACTATGAGTATATGGGAAATAATAGGATGGATAATTGGTGCTGTTGGAACGGCTGTTACAATAACGGCACTTGTTCTATATATGATACACAGAAAAGGTGGAAAATATAAACTGGAAAAACAACATCTAGAGATAGCAGAAATCAAAGAAGACATTCATGACATTAATACCAAAGTTTCTAAAATAATTGAATATCAAGACGGCTTGCTACAAGCTGAAAAACAGGTAAAAGACCCCTATCAAGCCGGTGAAGAAGCCCTCGCCGAGTGGAAATTGGATTCGGCGATTAATCATTTCCGCATGGCGCTGGACCAGGCTACGGAGCCCACACAGAGGTCGGCACTGCTCATCATCCTGGGAAACATAGAGGATGACCGGGGCAACTACGACCATGCCCGGGGGCACTATCGGGAGGCTTTACTTATAGCCGATGAAGCCGGCGATAACGCCGGACGGTGTTGGGCTTTGAACGGTCTGGGATTGGTGGATATTGGCAAAGGGAGACTTGAGGAGGCGGAAAAATATCACCGTGAAGGAATAGAAATAGCAAAGAGAAGAGAATTTGATAAGGTGGATGAAGCCCTTTCAGCCCATCTGGGCAACATCGGTCTGGTGTTGAGAGAAAAGGGCGACCTGAATGAGGCTTTACAGAATCACGAGGAAGCCCTGAAGATTGACCAAGAGATAGGCAATTCTCTGGGCGAGGCTAATCAACTGGGCAACATCGGTAGTGTGTTAATGCTTAAGGGCGACCTTGATGGAGCTTTGCAGAGCTTTCAAGATTCTCTGGGGATTTACCGTCGGATAGGAAATCTTCACGGTGAGGCAAGTAATCTGGGCAATATCGGTCTGGTGTTGGTGCTTAATGGCGACCTGGATGGGGCTTTGCAGAGCTTTGAGGAAGCCCTGAAGATTGACCGTCGTATAGACAATCCCCTGGGCGAGGCAAATGACCTGGGCAACATCGGTCTTGTGTTGATGGATAAGGACGACCTGAATGAGGCTTTAAAGAATCACGAGGAAGCCCTGAAGATTCACAGCCGGATAGGCAATCCTCTGGGCGAGGCAGGACAACTGGGCAACATCGGTTTGGTGTTGATTGATAAGGGCGACCTGGATGGGGCTTTGGGGAGTCATAAGAAAGCACTGAAGATTCACCGCCGGATAAGCAATTCTCTGGGCGAGGCTAATCAACTGGGCAACATCGGTAGTGTGTTAATGCTTAAGGACGACCTTGATGGGGCTTTGAAAAATATGGAGCAAGCCCTGGCTATCTTCCGTAAGTTGGGCACGCCCAGAGAGATTGGAATCGTTGAACGTAATATCAAGATAGTCAATGAAAAGATGTCAAAGGGGTGAGTGTCCCTGTTTTGATTTGTGTAGGGGAGGAGTAGGGGAGTGTTTATGTAAGCAACCAAGCCTCAGCCAACTGGCTGGGCCTTAATTGCCCTTCTTCGGCAATAATGATGTAAGTGTTCTATTTAGCCTTGAACAACTGATGAATTTGTGATATTGCTTAGGTGAGGATTATATGATTATCTATTTACAAGGGGAAACGATATGTATTGGGTAACCATTTGGGGCTGGGAAGTAGATATTGGGTTGATAGGTATGATTGCTGGTCTAGTTGTAGCAATTATTGGTATTGCTATTATGGTTTTCTTGTATTTTAAACAGAAAAAGCGAACTGAGGAACAAAAAAGTGCATTTGAAGCGCGAGATGCGCGAACCCAAGAAAAACTTGACCAAATCCTCCAATATCAAGACGGCTTACCCAAAGCACCGAAGCCGGTAAAGGAACTATTCGAAGCCGGCAAGGAAGCCCTCGCCAAGTGGGACTTGGATTCGGCGATGAACCATTTCCACAGAGCGCTGGACCAGGCTACGGAGCCCACACAGAGGTCAGCACTGCTCACGATTATGGGAAACATAGAGGATGACCGGGGTAACTACGACCATGCCCGGGGCTACTTCCGGGAGGCATTACATATCGCCGAGAAAGCCAGCGACACCGCTGGACGCTGCTGGGCTTTAAATGGTCTGGGATTGGTGGATATGGGCAAAGGGAGACTTGAGGAGGCGGAAAAATATCACCGTGAAGGAATAGAAATAGCAAAGAGAAGAGGATTTGATGAGGCGGATGAAGCCCTTTCAGCCCATCTGGGCAACATCGGCATTGTGTTAGCAGAAAAGGGCGACCTGGATGGGGCTTTACAAAGCTTTCGTGATGCCCTGGAGATTCACCGTCTTATAGGCAATCCCCTTGGCGAGGCTAGTGACCTGGGCAACATCGGTAATGTGTTGAGGCGAAAGGGAGACCTGGATGGGGCTTTAAAGAGCCATAAGGAAGCCCTGAAGATTGACCGTAGGATAAGCAATACTCTGGGCGAGGCTCAAGACCTGGGCAACATCGGGATTGTGTTAGCGCAGAAGGACGACCTGGATGGGGCTTTGCAGAGCCATCGGGAAGCCCTAAAGATTGACCGCCGGATAGGCAATCCTCTGGGGGAGGCTCAAGACCTGGGCAACATCGGTAGTGTGTTAATACTTAAGGGCGACCTGGATGGAGCTTTGCAGAGCTTTCAAGATTCTCTGGGGATTCACCGTCGGGTAGGCAATCCTCTGGGCGAGGCTAGTAACCTGGGCAACATCGGGCTGGTGTTAATGGATAAGGGCGACCTGGATGGTGCTTTGCAGAGCCATCGGGAAGCCCTGAAGATTCACCGTATGATAGGCAATCCTTTGGGAGAGGCTAGCGACCTGGGCAACATCGGTCTGGTGTTGATGGATAAGGGCGACCTGGATGGGGCTTTGAAAAATATGGAGGAAGCCCTCACCATCTTCCGCAAGTTGGGCGTACCCAGGGAGATAAAAATCGTTGAAGATTATATCAAAGGAGTCAAAGAAAAGATGGCAAAGAAGTGATTGTTCCTTCAGTCAAACTCAGCCGGGCTGACCGCCCGGCTTTTCGTCTGTTATCACCTGTGCCTCCTTCCCCCCCCTCCCTCCATTTGGCACGGATTTTGCCCCTTTACTGGCGCAGGATAAAAAACTACTATTTGCATAGGAGGTGCTGAAAATGGCGTTGATTCGTTGGAGTCCCTTCCGCGAGCTGGCATCCTTCCAGGACGAGATGAACAAGCTGTTCAACGAATTCTTCTCCCGCAGAAGCCGGGGGGAAGAGATCAGCCTGTGGGCTCCAGCTCTGGACATAAGCGAGACCGACGACGAGATCCGCATCAAGGCTGAATTGCCCGGCGTAAAGAAGGAGGATGTGAGTATCTCCATCAGCAACAATATCCTGGTGATAAGGGGAGAGAAGAAGCGTGAGGTGGAGGAGGAGAAGGAGAACTTCCACCGCGTGGAGCGCATCTATGGCAGTTTCCACCGCTCCCTGGAACTTCCCACCGTCGTTCAGTCCGAGAATGTGGAGGCTTCATTTGAGGGCGGCGTGCTCAATATCGTCCTGCCCAAGAGCGAGGAAGTCAAGCCCAAGGAGATAGATATCAAGGTCAAATAACCGTAATGCTGAGTCCCCTTTCAGGATTTTGGGTTAATGGGCGGGGGGCGTAGTTTAAAAACGAATCCCCCCCCCTCCCCAGAGCAATCCTAAAAAAGTAGATAATGAACATTGCATAGACAAAGGAGCTAAGATGTCCAAAGTAATAGGCATAGATTTAGGAACCACCAACTCCTGCGTGGCGGTGATGGAGGGCGGTGAGCCCAAGGTCATCCAGAACGCCGAGGGCATGCGCACCACACCGTCGGTGGTGGCTTTCACCAAGGACGGCAAGCGCATAGTCGGGGAGGTGGCTAAGAACCAGGCCATCACCAACCCGGAGAACACCGTCTATTCCATCAAACGCTTCATGGGGAGAAAATACAACGAGATCGCCAAAGAGCGGAAGATGGTTCCGTTTGAGGTGGTGGAGGCTCCTAACGGCGACTGCCGGGTGAAGATAGGCGACAAGGAATACAGCCCCCCGGAGATTTCCGCTATGGTCTTGACCAAGATGAAGGAGACCGCCGAGGACTATCTGGGGGAGAGAGTGACCCGGGCGGTCATCACCGTGCCGGCATACTTTAACGACAGCCAGCGCCAGGCGACCAAGGACGCCGGCAAGATAGCCGGACTTGAGGTCCTGCGCATAGTCAACGAGCCCACGGCGGCTTCCCTTGCCTATGGTATGGACAAGAAGAAGGCGCACACCATCGCCGTTTATGACCTGGGCGGGGGGACCTTTGACATATCCATTCTGGAGCTTGGCGAGGGGGTCTTTGAGGTAAAGAGCACCAACGGCGATACCCACTTAGGCGGAGACGATTTTGACCAGCGAATCATAGACTGGGCGGCGGATAAATTCAAGGCTGAGACCGGGATAGACCTGCGCCAGGACAAGATGGCTCTCCAGCGGCTAAAGGAAGCCTGCGAGACAGCAAAATGCCAGCTCTCCACTACCACCGAGGCGACCATCAACCTGCCATATATCACCGCCGATGCCGAGGGAGCCAAGCACATGAACTATTCCCTGACCCGAGCCGAATTTGAGAAGCTGATCCACGACCTGGTGGAGGGGACGGTCCAGCCCTGCCAGCAGGCGCTTGCCGATGCCGGTCTTACTCCGGACAAGATAGGTGAGGTCATCCTGGTCGGTGGTGCTACCCGCACGCCGTTGGTGCAGGAGACGGTCAAACGCGTCTTCGGAAAGGAGCCCAGCAAGGGCGTAAACCCGGACGAAGTGGTAGCTGTCGGTGCCGCCATTCAGGCGGGGGTTCTGACCGGGGATGTAACCGATATACTGCTTCTGGATGTAACTCCGCTCTCTTTGGGCATTGAGACCCTGGGGGGCGTGTCTACCCGCCTGATAGAGCGCAACACCACCATCCCCACCCGCAAGAGCCAGGTATTCACCACCGCAGAGAGCAACCAGACCTCGGTGGAGGTGCATGTTCTGCAAGGGGAGCGGGAGATGGCGGCATACAACCGCACCATCGGTCGCTTCCATCTGGACGGCATACCGTCGGCGCCCAGGGGCGTTCCCCAGATTGAGGTCGCTTTTGATATTGACGCCAACGGCATAGTCAACGTCAGCGCGCGTGACCTGGGCACCGGTAAGGAGCAGAAGATCACCATCACTGCTTCCTCCGGCTTAGCCGATGATGAGATTGACAAGATGGTCAAGGAGGCAGGCGAACACTCCGCAGAGGACAAGAAGATGCGTGAGGAGGCGGAACTGCGCAACCAGCTGGACTCCAAGATATACTCCTCGGAGAAGCTGATAGCGGATTCCGGCGATAAGGTCTCTGGGGACCTGAAGGGCAAGGTGGAGGCGGCGATAGAGAGGGCCAAGAAGGCAAAGGAGAGCGGGGAGATAGGTGAGATTCGTTCGGCTAACGAGCAGTTGGATTCCGCATTGAACGAGTTCTCCACCCAGCTCTATCAGCAAGCCGGCGCCGCTTACCAGCAGGCGCAGCAGCCGGGAGCCGAAGGCGCCACCCCGCCACCGGGCGCAGAAGGGACCACACCGCCCCCGGGCGATGAAGGCGAGGTAGTTGACGCCGACTACGAGGTGGTTGACGAGGGCGAGGACGAGGAGAAGAAGAAAAAATAAAAGCCCGGCTGAAGCTTGAGTGAATTGAGGGGCGGCAGAGATGCCGCCCCGTTTATGTTAATCCACGCACATTTTTACTTGAAATTTTATATAAATCAGCATAAAATTTCATTAGATATAAAATAGTTGTTTCAATATCCCTCAAGGAGGTGTATATGTCCACCCCATTTCGTCTGTCGGCGGTTCTTCTGGCTATCCTCTTTCTTTTACTTCCCCTGCATTTTGCTATTGCTATATGTCAGACCAGCCCACAATCGGAGCTAATCCTATGCTCCAATGATGAGACGATAAGCGACCAGCCAACATCTACTGACACCAGTAAGCTAAGCTGGTTATGTCCTCATTGCGGGAACTATGTCTCTTACCAGGACTTGACCTGTCCCCAGTGTAACACCCAGCGTACAAATTTGAACTCCAACCAGCTGGAACTCTACAAGAGTGTGAAGAAACATCCCACTATGAGGAAGGCGGGGATTGTGCTCTCCATAATCGGGGGAGGAGTAGCTTGTTTTGGATTAACCTATGTGCTGGTCTTGCTCCAGAGTGATGAGCCTTTCAGCAATATCACCCCAAGTCCTATAGTCGTCTTTCTCTTTACAGTGATTCCTGGAACGGTATTAGGGGGGACTGGCTTGGTGCTACTCCTCGCTTCTGGGGGGACGAAGATGGAGAAGCTTTCAAAGGAGCAATACCCACAATTTGGTTATCATTGGCAGGATGACTTCCAGATATTGGGGGAGAGAATGGAGAAACAGTCTATGAATGTGCCCCTGTTCACTATAAGCTTCACCTTTTAGCCGGTTCAAGTAAAATCAGGTTTTGGTAGAGGGGATGGCTTCTTCTGCTATTTAGATGTTGAGTAATCGCTAAAATCCGGGGCAATGGAGCGGACGAAGGAAGCTACTGACATATTCTCCACCCAGCTCTATCAGCAAGCCGGCGCCGCCTACCAGCAGGCGCAGCAGCCGGGAGCCGAAGGTACCACCCCGCCACCGGGCGCAGAAGGGACCACACCGCCCCCGGGCGATGAGGGCGAGGTAGTTGACGCCGACTACGAGGTGGTTGACGAGGGCGAGGACGAGGAGAAAAAGAAGAAATAAAAGCCCAGCTGAAGCTGGAGTAAATTGAGGGGCGGCAGAGATGCCGCCCCGTTTATGTTAATCCACGCACATTTTTACTTGAAATTTTATATAAATCAGCATAAAATTTCATTAGATATAAAATAGTTGTTTCACTATCCCTCAAGGAGGTGTATATGTCAACCCCATTTCGTCTGTCGGCGGTTCTTCTGGCTATCCTCTTTCTTTTACTTCCCCTGCATTTTGCTATTGCTATATGTCAGACCAGCCCACAATCGGAGCTAATCCTATGCTCCAATGATGAGACGATGAGCGACCAGCCAACGACTACCAATACCAGTGAACTAAGCTGGCTCTGTCCTCATTGTGGAAACTATGTCTCTTACCAGGACTTGACCTGTCCTCAGTGTAACACCCAGCGACCGAGCTTAAGCTCCAACCAGCTAGAGCTCTACAAGAGTGTGAAGAAACACCCCAGTTTTAAAAAGGCAGGTATTGCGCTCTCCATAATAGGAGGAGGGCTGGCTTGTTCTGGAGTTGCCTATGTTTTATTACGGGAACATGACCCTAACACCAGTAGCCCATGGCCTCTTATCATCTTTCTCTCTACAGTGATTCCCGGTTCTATATTGGGAGGGACTGGTCTGGTGCTACTCCTCGCCTCTGGGGGAACGAAGATGGAGAAGCTCCCCAAGGAACAATATCCACAACTTGGTTATAACTGGCAGGACAAGTTTAAGACGCTGGGGGAGCGTATGGAGAAGCAGTCTATATATGTGCCCTTGTTCACTATGAGCTTTACATTTTAGTTGGCTATAGTGTGGTTAGGCTATGTGCCGAGGGGATGTGGACGAGGGCGAGGACGAGGAGAAGAAGAAAAAATAAAAGCCAGGCTGAAGCTGGAGTAAATTGAGGGGCGGCAGAGATGCCGCCCTTTTTCTTTTAAAAATAACCCGAGGCTTCTGCCCCGGGTTTTTTATTTGCTTTATAAAGCGGAGATTAGGAATCTACGCTAGTCGCCCCTTACTCCCCCTCCTCCGCCTGCTCGCTTAATCCCCACTTCTCCAGGGAGAGCAGACGTTCCCAATCCCGGTCAACATCCGCCTGAATCTCCTCTATCAGCCCCTCATTGCCTTCCTTGAAAAGATGGGAGAAGCGCCCCTGGGCTTTGAACCACTCGGCGACCGGCTTCTTCCTCTTGCGGGGCTTGTAGGTGACCTTCAGCTTGCCGTTCTCCACCTGGTAGAGGGGCCAGACGCAGGTGTCCACCGCCAGCCGCATCACCTCAATGGTCTGGTCCAGGGGGTGGCGCCAGCCCCGACAGCAGTCGGAAAGGCAGTTGATGAAGGCGGGACCCCCGCAGTTTATTGCCTTCTGCACCTTATTGGTAAGGTCCTTCCAGTGGCTGGGGATAGCCTGGGCGACATAGGGGATGTGGTGTGCGGACATGATGCTGGTCAAGTCCTTGCGCCGCTGGGTCTTGCCCGGCTTTACCTTTCCTGATGGGGCGGTCATGGTGGAGGCATATTTGGGGGTGGAACTGGAGCGCTGGATGCCGGTGTTCATATATGCCTGGTTGTCGTAGCAGACATATACCATACGATGACCCCGCTCCATTGCCCCGGATAGGGCTTGTATTCCAATGTCGTAGGTGCCGCCGTCTCCGCCGAAAGCTAAGAAGACCATATCCTGCTCGTCTTTTATTTTGCCCTGCTTCTTGAGCGAGTAGTAAGCCGATTCCACGCCGGATATGGTGGCGGCGGCGTTCTCAAAGGCGTTGTGTATCCACGGCACCCGCCAGGCGGTGTAGGGGAAGATGGTGGTTGCCACCTCCAGACAGCCGGTGGCGTTTGAGACCACCACCGGGCGGTCAATCGCCGAAAGTATCTGTCGCACCAATATGCCCGCCCCACAGCCGGCGCATAGCCGATGACCCCCGGATAGCCTCTCCGGTCGTGCGGACAATTCTTTTAAGCTAGCCATCTATATTCTCCTCCATATTTCATCGTTTTAGGCTATTCCCGAACGCCCAGATAACCTATCTCCTCTGTGGGTTGGCCCTTCTTTGCGGTCTCAAGAGTCTCCTCAGCCGCCTGGCGGATGAGGGCTATGCCCATATCCCGACCGCCCAAGCCGTAGATGTAGCCCCGAATCAGGGGTGCATCCGACAGACCGAAGAGAGCGGAACGCAGTTCGCTGAAGACGGGACCGCCGAAACCGCCGAAGGATGCACAGCGGTCCAGGACCGCGACCGCCCTCCTGCCCGAGAGCGCCTGCTGCAACTTCTTTACCGGGAAGGGGCGAAATACGGTCAGTTTTAACAAGCCCACCTTCTTTCCCTGGGAACGAAGCTCATCAACCGCTACCTTGGCGGTGCCGGCGGTGGAGCCGAGTACCAACAGCACTATCTCGGCGTCCTCCAACTGGTAGCCCTCAAAGAAGGAGTATTTTCTTTTGGAGAGCTTCTCGAATTCTGCGAAGACCTGAGGAATGACCTTGTGGGCGTGCTCCATAGCCTCCACCTGCTGGCGTTTGTGCTCAAAGTAATAGTCGTGGAAGTCCAGGGGACCGAAGGTAAAGGGATTTTTGTAATCCAGCAGATCAATTCTGGGCTGGTAAGGTCCAATGAATTTCTGCACCTGGGCATCGGTCAGGCTATCCACCATCTCCACAGTGTGGCTGATGATGAAGCCGTCGTAGCAGACCATGACCGGCAACTGAACATCGGGATGTTCGGCAATTTTTGGGGATAGGGCGAAGAGGTCGTAAGCCTCCTGGGCGTTCTCGCAGTAAAACTGGATCCAGCCGGCGTCCCTACCGCCCATAGAGTCGGAGTGGTCGCAGTGGATGTTTATCGGTCCCGAGAGTGCCCGGTTGACCAGAGCCATGCAGATGGGCAGGCGTGAGGAAGCGGCGATATAGACCACCTCCCACATCAGAGCGAAACCGTTTGCTGAGGTGGCGGTCATGGTGCGGGCACCGGATGCAGCCGAGCCGATGCAGGCGGACATTGCCGAGTGCTCGCTTTCCACATTGACCATCTCGGTGTCCACCTCGCCGTCAGCCACATATTGAGCGAAGGCGTGCATCATCTCCGTCTGCGGGGTGATGGGGTAGGCGGCTACCACATCCGGGTTGATCTGCTTCATGGCATAAGCCGCCGCCTCGTTCCCCGATAAAGCTAGTCTCTCTCCCATTTATCAATTCTCCTTCATAATTGGTTATTTGTTGCCCTTCTCTTCCGCCAGGCACTCAGATTCCAGCTTCATGGTGATGGCGGATGCCTTGGGGGGACATTCATGGGCGCAGATGCCACAGCCCTTGCAATGGTCGTAATCAATTCCCACCACTTTGCCGTCCTTTACGATGATGGATGAGTCCGGGCAGAAAACCCAGCAGAGCAGACAGTGTATGCACTTCTCTTGGTCAAATATGGGTTTATATGTCCGCCAGGAACCGGTCTCATACTCCTCCGCATTTCCCGCCTCGGGGATTATCCCCCCGATGGGCAGTTCTTTCCACCCTCTGGGCTTCACAGTTTCTTCACCTCCTGGAATGCTCGCCTGATAGCCTTGATATTTCCCTCAAGCACCTTGGGGTTCTTCCCAAACTTGCCGGAAAAGACTTTCTCCAGGGATTTTGTATCCACCAGTCCGGTCATTTTTGCCAGGGCTCCTAGAATGGGTCCATTGGGGAAAGCTCGTCCCAGCTCATCAATGGAGATGCCGGTGGCGTCAATGGTCCAGACATTCTCTTTGACATTCAGTCGCTTGGCGGTCTCCTCAGGACTGAGGGTGGTGTTAACCAGGATGGGTCCGTCCTCGGGTTGCCCCATGCGGATGTCCACCACATCTATCAGGGTGTCATCAATGACCACCACGATGTCCGGCTCGGTGACGAAGGCGTGGATGGGGATGGGTTCATCGGAGATTCGAGTGAAGCCCCTGACCGGGGCTCCGGCTCGCTCTGGACCATAGTCGGCAAATCCCTGGAAGTATTTGCCCTGGTCAAAGGCGGCTTCGGCTAGGAATTGGGCGGCGGTCTTGACTCCCTGCCCGCCCCGTCCGTGGAAGCAGACTTCAGTTAACTTAGTAGTCAAAGGAAATCCCTCCGGTTAGGATGTTTTTATGCAGACGAGGATTTTGTCCTCTTGTTCTTGGGGGGTTATCGCCCAAGTTTGTTAAAAAATTCGCAGACTATAAATATACAATTTTTGGGTGGAGATGTCAAGGAAATAAGAGTGGAAAGTGTGATTATAAAATACAGGTGAGGATTCAATCCTCACCTTCAGCCTATCCTATATAAAGATAATATCTAATGGTCGCACTCACCCTCCACCTCAGGAATCTCCTCACCGCTTGCCAGCCGTTCCGCTGCCTCTTCAACCGTGGGAATGTCGGTTACCAAGCCTTTGATGCCGGCGGAGGCTAGGTCCTGATATATGCGTGGACCCATCCCTCTGGCGACGACCATCTGGCAGTCGGATAGTGCGGATAGTAGGGCGTCATGCTTTCCGTTTTGGTGGCTTCTTGGGGGGTGGTTCTCCTCAAAGCCGCCGGTCTTGTGGGGGGTGAAGATGTTCTCCCGAAACTCAACTTTGGTAGCGGAGCCCTCCTGGATATCGTAGATGGCGAAGCCCGCGCATCTGCCCAGATGTCCGCTTACAACCTTGCCATCATCGGAGGCGATTGCTATCCGCATTTCAAACTCCTTTATTTAAGAGCTTTCAAGATTTTTCTAGTGATTACAACATGTGAGTATAGCATAAGACCCTGTTCCGGTGTAGGGTTTTTTGAAATACAGGTGGGTGTTTGCTTTTTCCTTTTTTTTGCAGATGAGGTTTCTTTGTAGTGGTGGTTTTTTGTCCAGCGGAGATTCCATATCTTTGCTAATCGCCTTTCTCTAATCAAGGATCACTCCTCCATCTCTTCCAGCACTTCAGCCAGTGCATTTTGCCCCTCGTCCATTTGCACCTCCTCCCCCCTGGCGTGGGCTTCCTCCCTGCGCTTCTGTCGGCGGGTATCAAATGCGGCATAGGTGACTGCGGGAGCGACCAGGACCAACGCCGCCGGTATTACCGCCCACAGGGGTATGACCAGCCCAGCAACCACCAAGAGCAGGTTGCGGGGGAGTCTGCCCAGAAAGCTGGCTATGGAGAAGGGCAGACGGGGGTAGCCCTCCAGGATTGCCAGCAGGCGGATGAAGTCCACCGGGATGGGGACGAAGGCGGCGATGGAGATTGCCAGGAATGGAATCTTGGTAAACAGCTTGACCCAGCTTTTATATATGCGGGCTTTACGCAGGCGCTTGATTGCCCGGGTGCGTGTCAGCTTGCTGAATACCTGGTAGTCCATCAGATTGGCGAGCACCATACCGCAAGTGGCGAAGAGGGCTACTAGAATGGGGGGGAAGAACTTGGCTACAGTGAGGACGATGGGGTTGGTGGGAATGGGAAGGACGGTGGAGGCGACACTGACTGCGGCGATGAATCCGCAGAAGTAGTTCCAGGGCTTGGCAAAAACGAAGACCCCGAGCATTACTACCAGCGCCACCCAACATACCATGAACCACAGGTAGCGGTCTCTTACGAGTGAAGCCCAGAAGCCCCGCACTTTATGTGGGGTGGGATTGATGGTTTTTGGGTGGTTGGTCATATGGGGGGGAGTTTAACCTAGCTTGCGGATGATGTAAAGGGGGAAAAGTTCGGCAAGTGGCTCTGGCGGCAGTCGCCCCCCCTTTGCCTTGACACCCCTATACCACTATGATAGCATAGTCTGATTTTTTACCTGCATCTGGTTTTTGGGAGGTATTTCTGGAGAGGGTGCCCACAGGAGCGAAGTGCTTATTCCATAGTGAGAATAACGCAGCCGGGCTTTGTAGTGTGTGCGGGGCTTATATCTGCCTCTCCTGTGGTGCTGTGCGCAAGGGGGAGATCGTCTGCAGGCGGTGTTTCTCCCGCAATGCCGGACCCATTATGTGGGAAGAGAGCCGGGGGAGCGCGATGCCTCTCAACTTCCTGAAGGTGCTCAAGGGGGTCTTCCTGTCGCCCAATCGCTTCTTCATGGGTCTCACTCAGCGGGGCAATCTGGCACGGGCTTTGCTTTTTGCCGTTATCTGCGAGCTTTTAGCCAATGCCATAGTGCTTACCACCGGCGGAGCAGACATGTTCTTTGAGCTAATCTTCGGACCCTACATCACCAGCGGGGTCTCCTGGTATCTTATATCTGCGTTTATTCTGCTCAGCCCGTTTATTACCGTGGTCGGGGTTTTCGTCTCCGCCGGCGCCTTTCAGGTTACCGCCGTCCTTTTGGGGGGAAAGGGTAGTTTCAACGCCACTTTCCGGGTGGTCTGCTATGCAGCGGCTACCAATCTATTGGAGATGGTTCCCGGCATCGGAGGCTTCCTGGCTCTGTTTATGTGCATCATAATCTATACCATCGGCTTCATCTATGCCCACCAGCTAAAAGCCTTCCGGGCCGGCTTCACCGCTCTCATACCTCTGGTGGTCTTCCTGGTCATCATCTCACTTATAGCTATGCTTATCTTCAGATTGTTGGGGCTGGATATCTCTTCCTTCATCGGGATGTGATAGGATGACCTCCGAACACAGCTACTGTCCCGTTCACGGGAAGCCCATCCAAGCCAAATGTCCTAACTGTGGACGACTGCTCTGTTCGGATTGTATTCGCTTCTATGATGGAAAATGTCTGTGCGAAAACTGCGCCCCGGCTATCGTCAAGGAACCCGCCCTCTCCGCCTTTGAGGGTGGCAAAGGACTGCTCTACTTGCTTCTGGTGGTGGGGGTGATGCTCCTTTTGGCGGTTTCCCTGGGTGTATATGGGCTGAGCAATCTGGGAGAGAGTGGGCTTCTGGGCGGTGCCAACCAGCTTCGTATGTTCAGGGTCGGGCAGGCACTAATGGAGCTTTCGGAGGACATCGGTCGCTTCCCCACAACTGAGGAGGGTTTAGCCCTTCTTACGGATGAGAGTGCCTTTGCCCAGGGAGAAGAGGGGGAGGATTGGTATGGACCTTATCTTCCTAAAAACGATCCCCATATCCTGGAGGACATCTATGGACAACAGCTTCTCTACGGCAAGATCCCCGACGGGGATTATTATGTTCACAGCATCGGGGTGGACGGGAAGGTTGACTTTGACCCGGCTCGCTTTGAGGAGACCAGGGACGAGGGCGATGACCTGATATTGTTGTTGGGCACAGGTGAGGTTGAGGGGGGAGAGGTGGAACTGGAGGAGGAGCTGGTTTTCGGAAAGCCGGTGATGAAGGGGGGGATTTTCTAGGGAAGGCGATTTTTGTGCGGGCGGAGCTTTCTTTTCTGCTTATAGATAACCATTGTTTGAAGACTTTACGATTTATGGTAGTTGGAGGTTTGAAAATTGTCTAAGTTCTGGTGGCAGGTGTTGGGCTTGGCGATAAGTTTCGCCTTCGTCTTTGCGGTCATCGCCGTCTCTGCAGTTGCCCGCAGGATGGGTATGAGCGATAAGGGAGCCCGCAAGATTGTCCACATCGGCGTGGGTCATTGGATTCTCTTTGCCCTCTGGCTCTTCCCGGACTGGTATTTCGCCATAATCGGTCCGGTCTGCTTCATCATCCTCAACTATCTCTCCTACAAAAGAAATATTTTCGGCGAATCCATGGAGCTTTCCGGCGAAAACACCCCGGGCACGGTCTATTACTCCATCGCTTTGACCATCCTGGTGCTCTTTTTCTGGACCGTGCCGCCGGTCAACTATCGCCCCATCGCCATATTGGGGATACTTGCACTTGCCTGGGGGGACGGTATGGCTTCGGTGGTGGGTGAACGCTGGGGGTTTGGGGAGTTTTGCATCGCCGGCAACCGCAAGACGCTGACCGGCTCTCTGGCGATGTGGTTGTTTTCAGCAGTAGTGCTTTCCGTCGTCCCACCATTATTCATGGGTTTGGACTGGGGAATATCCATAGTCGGCGCCGTCCTATTCGGCTTCATCGCCGCAGTGGCAGAGGCGGTGACCCCCTTCGGTCTGGACAACCTCACCATTCCCATAGTCGTCTCCTTCAGCTACCTCCTTTGGATGTAATTGCTCCGCCATCAGCGGAGATAATAAGAACCTATGCCCTCAATTGGAAAAATACTGTTAGTTTGGACGGTCGTCGGTGTGTTGTTTTTCCTGGGCGGGGTCTCCTCCGCCCAGGTGAAGAAGGATAAGCTCAGCGAACTGCTCACCGAGGAGATGTTACAGAAAGCCGCCGAGGACCGGGACGCCGCCGAAGCCCGCAAGGGCCTGGTTGACGATCTGCTGGCAGAGTTTGATGACCTGGCACGAGAGCACCGCCCCCCTTTCTACCAACTGGAGGGCGATGCGCAATATCGTCAGGAAGAGATGCTCGCCGAGTTTGAGGCTGAGATTTTCGCCCTGCGAGCCAGGCTGGCGGAGGAGATGAATGTCTACCTGGATGATTATGACTTTGAGGTGCGCTTCATCGCCGTAGAGGGTGCTCTGGAGTTCACCGACCAGCTGAGAGAGACCCTCAGATACAAGTTCGTCCACCCCCTGGAGGGGGAACTCATCGCCCTGCGCCAGGCTTATGTAGCCGAGGTTACTCCGCTCTTGGCTGGGGGCGATGGCGGTTGGCTGGATTCGGGAGCTAAGGGCGGGCATTTTGACTGGGGAAGGTTCTTCTGGATTGCCTTAGCCTGGATAACTGTCCTCACCGCAGTGGGGTTCAGTCTGCGCAGCTACATTATGGGAAAACTCTGGAGGGGACGATTACAGGTGGCTGGAGAGAGACGGCGCCGCTTTCCCTGGGACTATTGGTCGTTTGCCTTGGCCTCTCTTCTGCTTCTCTTCTGCATCGTCGCCACCGTCAGGGATTGGGGCTGCGGTGGTGAGCTGGGGACCTTGATGTTAGGTGTAACTCTGGTGCTTTACAGCGAGTGGCGCAACCATCGGGGGACGGGAAAAGATGGGAGAAAGCGAGCGAAAACATAAACTTCAAGATTAACCGCAGGAAGGGGCGGGCGATAGATGTGGCTTTAACTCTTTTCGCCGACTGTCTTAAGGTGCTTGCTGGCTCGGTTGCAATCCTGGCTCTACTTGCCGGAAGCGCCGTGGCTTTCACATCGTATGCTATGGAGCATCTCTCCGATGGTCTGGTTCGTGCTACTTTGGACAACGGGCTGGTGGTGCTGGTGGAGGAGAACCATACCAATCCGGTCGCCTCCATCCGGGTCTTCGTCAATGTCGGCTCCATATACGAGGAGAGTAAGCTGGGCTGTGGTCTCTCTCATTTTCTGGAACACATGATGAATGAGGGCACAGCGAGCATGACCAAGGAGGACATAGAGCTACAGGTGGACCGTATGGGGGGGACATCAAACGCAGCCACCTGGCGGGACTATACCACCTACTATCTAAACCTGCCGGCAAAGAATATCTATTCCGCCATACCCTTCTTTGCCGAATGCCTCTTTGAAGCCACCTTTCCCCGGGAGGCGTTTGATTCCCAGCAGGGGATAATCCTGCGGGAGATAGAGAAGGGCGACGATGAGCACAGTCGCATACTGCAGAAACTCTATTACTATCAAGCCTACCGGGAAAGCCCCATACGCTACCCCACCATTGGATTTACAGACCAGTTCCTCACCCTCACCCTGGAGGATATAGAGGACTATTATCGGGCACATTATGTGCCCGGCAATATGGTCCTGGCGGTAGTTGGGGATTTTGACGCTCAGCTGGTGCTATCGGCAATAGATGAATCCTTCGGCAAGTATCCGCGCATACCATATTCACCTCCCGTCCTTGCCCCGGAGCCCCCTCAGGAGGGTCTGAAGGTGGTGATGAAGCCGAGCAGTTTCCGAAAGGCTTACTTCCGCTTCGGATACCGCACGGTGACCGCAGATGACCCCGATAGGGTGGTGCTCTCGGTAATCTCAGCCATCCTGAGCGATGGGCGCAGCTCTCGCCTGATCCGGCATATCAAACAAGACCTGGCTCTGGTGGACAGCATCAGTAGCTGGGCGGTGGCAATGGACTATGTAGCCGGCTCCCTGGGCATCTCCGCCACCTGCTCCGTGGAGGATCTGGAGGAGGCGGTATCCGCCGTGCGGAAGGAAGTGGAGGACTTCTATTCCACCAAAATAAGCGACGATGAGCTTTCCCGTGCAAAGACCCAGATAATTGCCACGGAGAAGAGGGGAGAGGAGACGGTGGAGGCTCGAGCCCGCACCCTGGCACTCTATCAGCTCTACCACGGAAATCCGCTCTACGCCGATGTCTTCATCAACAGGGTGGAGGCGGTCACCAAGGAGGATGTCAGGCGGGTGGCGGAAAAACATCTGCGTCCGGAAAACCTGACCATCGTGGAGCTTATCCCCGAGGAGCATATGCCCCAGTTTCCGGAGGTGAGCGAACAAGCTCCGGAAAAGCCCCGGATGTTCACCCTGGATAACGGTATTCGGGTCATCGTCAAGGAGAATCACACTGCTCCCACTGTGGTGGTCGGCGTTTTCGTCCTAGGCGGACTGGGGGAGGAGGATGTGGAGACAGCGGGCATAAGCGACCTGACCATGCGTATGCTGGTGGGTGGAGCGGGAGGTAAGTCCTCCGGATGGATCGCCAGACAAGTGGAGAAGCTGGGGGGGAGCTTCACCGCCGGCGCGGGGACCGGAGCCTCCTACATCAAGCTAACCATCCTCTCCGAGAATCTGAAGGAGGGGGTCTCCGTGCTAGCGAAGTGCGTAACCGACCCCGATTTTCCGCCGAAATATTTTTATAAAGAGCGGGATAGGGCAAAAAACCGCATTTTGCGCATCGCCGACAATTGGGGGAGTGAGGGAAGCAGACAGCTCCGTGAAAACCTCTACATCCCCACTCATCCTTACAGTTATCCTTTTGAGGGCAAGGAGGAGATAACCTCCCGGATTACCGTGGAGCAGGTGAGAGAGTTATACCAGAAGCGCTTTCATCCTCAAAATATGGTCATCTCCGTGGTGGGGGATGTCTCCACCGATGAGGCGAGAAAGATGATGGATGAATACTTCGGCAAGATGAAGGCGCCCAAGAATGTGGAAGCGGAGACCATGACGGAGCCGAGCACAGATATCTACGCCCCGCCGGTCAATGTGGAGAATACCTGGGGGATGAAGATAGCCCTGGTCTATTGGGGCTTCCCCACCGTCCCCTATAAACATCCTGACTACTTCCCTCTTCTGGTGGTAGACGCCGGGCTTTCCGGTATGTATTATCCCGGCGGACCTTTGCATTACCGCCTGCGCAAAGCGGGGATGGTCTATGCGGTCCACGCCTATCACTCCAACCTTCCCCAGGGTGGATATTTCGCCGTCTATCTGGCAACCACCGCCGAGCAGGTGGAGGATGCTGTCGCCATAGCGGAGGAGGAGCTGGAGAAACTATGCACGGTCAAATGGGACGAGGAGGAGCTGTCTCTGGCCAAAGAGGTAGCTCTGGGAGGGATCAGCGTCTATTATCATCAGTCCAACGCCGACCTGTCTGCGGTGATGGCCATGGATGAGCTGATGGGCGTGGGCTACGACTTTGTGCAGAGCTACGAGGAGAGGATAATGGCGGTCAGTGCCGATGAGGTGCTGGAGTGCGCAAAGAAGTATCTGAGTATGGATAGGGCTACCAGGGTGGTGATAATGCCTGAGTGATTAAAATCTGTAGCGAAGAATCCCCGCCTTTGGCGGGGTCCGCTACAACCATCGCAATTCACTCACGCCCATCTTTAAGATTCTTCTTCGTCATGTTGTGGTTCTACAGCACGATTGAGAAGATTGAAGAAATCCCTTTCATCAGTTGTCAAATAACCATCTAATACCACTTTTTATGATTCAACATTATCAAAATACACTTTTACAATACTGTACTCCCCTATAGACTCTACAAGATTATCAAACGCCTTAAAATCCACATCCCCATCGTCATTTATCGGAACCGTTAAAGATATTTTCTCAAGTCTTCCGCTTTTCGGCTTACGTCCATATGAAAATCTCCATCTTTCATTTGTTATTGCAACAGAAATAAACAATAAAAACGATAACGGCACTTTATATTTTGGTAATAATACCGAAGTATTAGAATTAGGTACAAATCCAATTGGAGTTATATGAGAATACGAATGACTCCCTTCACCATCTGTAGAAACTAATAATGAACTAGGAGGATACACCATATTTTTCTCAACAACTTCCTTCTCAATCCATCCCGCAATAAGATTATGAACAGTAGATGTAGGTCTGAATAAAGGTTTGGAATCAACATCTTGCAAAGGATGCAAGTCAAAAGAACTAGCTGAATATCCTTTAACAAAATCAAATAATTCATCTAATCTAACCTTTTTCCACTTATTCGATATTGGTACAAACTCCTGAACTTGTGGTGGCTTAAAATCACCGAAAGTAAAAATACCACGGTCATACAAAAAAGCTAAAATACCCCTTAGTTGCTTCTGAATACTTTCCCGTATTTGCTCAACTTTAAAATCCCCGCCTTCAAGATAAACTTCTGGAACCAGCTCAAAACCACTATCATCCGATATTGGACAAGCCTTTATCCTTCTAGGAACTGAAACCTTTGGTCTTTCATTATTTTGAATGAAATTCCGCACAATTTCAAATGATGCAGCCAAATCATTGTATTCCATATTAACAGGTATACGTTTTTTCTTTCTCTTCCTATACCCATCGTCAAAAATCTTCACCCAGAGAACATCTCTATCAAAATTATGGGGATGACCCTTCTTCACAACAATACCGCACACATGCTTACCAGTGCTACCATAGAATAAATCCTCTGGAAAAGAAATCACTGCTAACAATGTATTAAATTTCAATAACTGCTCCCTACGCCAAACCAAAGCATCCCCTCCCTGAATAAGTTCGGAAAAAGGTAATATCGAAAATAACAAACCGCCGTCATTCATTTGATTAAGTGCATGGCTTACAAATTTATGTTCTTGCTCACCCTCTTCTTTTAACGCAAATGGAGGATTCATTAAAACCCTTGTAACTGCCCTTTGAGAATCTTTTTCTGAAGAAAAATACTTCACGGTTTTCTGATTTTTTTCGTAATCAATATATAAACACTGGGACAAACAATCATTATCAATAATATTCGTCTTACCATCTCCCCTGAAAATCATATTTATAATAGCCATTGCAGCAACACGGGGTTGTAATTCTATACCAAAAACACGGTATCTCCCGAAATCCCTAGTTTGAACAGATGTAGAATTTTTTCTCACTAAATTATACGCTGATACTAAAAACCCACCAGTTCCACAGGTAGGATCATAAACAATGTCATCGTGGCTAACTCCTAATACCTCAGCAGCAAACTTCGTCACATGCCTAGGAGTGAATACTATCCCAATATCTTTTGCCCCATTACCATATTTAAGAAAAACTTCATAGAATTTTCCAAGAATATCTGTTCCCGAACCCATTGCAGCTTTAATATTTATTTTCTTTAAAAGAAACAAAACAGAGACAAGAGACTTTTTGTATTTCTCTTGGGCATCTTTTTTAGTTGGCAACTTTATTTCTATATGCCTAAAAAACTCACCTTTGCCATTTCTCTTCAAAACATCTTCAGCTCTTGCGTTTATATCATTCACAAAAACTACTGGGTTCGCATTATAGTTTGGCTCAGTATTGTCAATCAATGATAAAAGCAATGTAGATAAAACAGTTGCCCTCTCATCCTTCTGTACCGAACCCCTATGGAAAATCTCATTGATTTGGTCAGCAATGTTTAGGAGTTGTAATTCGTCTATCTCTAAGTCATCTAATGTCGAAGACCCCTTTTCTAATAATGATTTTACCAAATCAACAGATAATAAACCTGTTATCTCACGACTATTAAAATTCACAGGCCTAAACTCATCATCTTCTAAAAAAGCGCTTCTTACAATATACCCATCATCATCGTTACCAGCTACACCCGAAACAAGAGGGACACTGATAATATCACTATTGTTTATCAAATCTGCATATTCAATAGCTTCTGAAAAAGCCTTTTCTATCATACTCGGCTTGCCCTTTGCTTCAATTATCCAAAATTTATCCTCAGATAATTTCACTACAAACTCAGGACGCTTTCTCCCAAGACATTCCTTTATGCGAACATCGTCCAAGCATTCTTGCTGAGTGTAAACTTGCCCATTCGGGTTTCTGTTCGGGTTTTTTGCAATCCAACCTAATTGTGATAACTCTTTCTTTATCCAAGAATAGGAAGTAAACTCCGAAGAACGAGATTTCATTTTAGAGGGCATCTTTACTTATCACGCACCTTCACTCCAAAACCCAGAGTTTGTATTTCTTTTTCTGCTTGAGTCTTGGGACGTTGCTGTGTAACATTATTTTTTGGGTCTTTTTCATCTACAACCCACCCCAAATCACTCAATTGAGTAAGTATGGAATGTGTAACTGACGCTTCCAAACGCTCAGTATACATATGTCTCCTTTCGCATAGAAAATATAAGCTCAAAAAAACATATTGTCAAGTTTTTATTCTCAAGAGCATTATAGTGTGTTATAATCAAACAATAAACACCCGCCTTCTATAGGAGGTTAAAAAATGTCAAACAATCTACCCCCCTATACTGCACCATCAATTAATAGGGACGCCTATAACTGTCCATACTGCGATGTATTTGCACACCAAATTTCTTTTGATTCGTTCATAACCAATGATGATGTAGATGGTTATATTGAGCTGCCTTGGTTAAAAACTGTTCAATGTAAGAGATGCAAACAATACCAATTATGGCGTGGCGAATCTTTGATTTTTCCAGAATCACTAGTTATTGCTCCACCTAATGAAGACCTCAATGAAGACATAAAACGTGATTACAATGAAGCAAGGTCAATCGTTCAAAAATCTCTTCGTGGCGCTACTGCGTTATTGAGATTATGTATTCAGAAACTTTGCATACAATTAGGTGAGCCGAACAAAAATTTAAACATAGCTATTAGCAACCTAGTGGAAAAAGGATTACCAGTTAAAATACAACAGGCTCTCGACATTGTAAGAGTTATAGGCAACGAAGCAGTTCATCCAGGACAAATGGATATTAAAGACGATATAGATATCGCAACACAATTATTCCACTTAGTTAATCTAATATCAGAAACTATGATTTCCCAACCTAAAAAGATTGATGACCTCTATAAAAAACTCCCCCAAACCAAAAAAGATGCCATTAAAGATAGAGATAAAAAGAAAGAATCATCTTAGAATCCCCAAACAAACACCCATTACTTGTCGTTAGGGGATAGTCGCCTTATTTTTCATATACCCAAATGCGACCCCGCCACCGGCGGGGTTGCCTTCTGTATTCATCTCACCCTTCTCTTATTTCCATATTGACAACGCCAGACCGCTTTTGTAAACTTGGGATTAATCACCGGAAGTGAGGTTTTGATGTTCGGCTCCCCCTCCCTGCCCCTGTTCATCCTCTTCCTGCTCATCGTGGGGGTATATCTCTTTTACATTATTCGCGCCCGTCGGGGGGCGCAGTTTGCCATCCGCCCCATAGCCGGTCTCTCGGCCATAGACGAAGCCATAGGTCGGGCGACGGAGATGGGGCGTCCGGTGCATTTCACCCTGGGAATGTCCCGCTTCTACCCGGACACCTTCGCCGCCTTCGCCATATTGAGATACATAGCCGAGAAATGCGCCGAGATGGGGGCGAGCCCCATAATCACCAACAGCGTGGTCACCGTTCATCTAGCCACCGAGGAGATTCTGCGCAACGCCTATTCCCGCTCCATCCACCCGGACGCCTTCCGGGAGGAGATGGTGCGCTTCATCGCCAAGGACCCCTTCCCCTATGTGGCCGGGGCGCTGGAGACCATAGAGAGCGAGCGGGCGGCGGCAAACATCATGGTCGGCACCTTCGGGGCGGCGACCCTCCTCCTTGCCGAGGGGGGGCGCATGCTCGGTCCAATGCAGATTGCCGGAACCGACGACCTTCAGCAGTTGCCCTTCTATTTCGTCTGCTGTGATTACACTCTGATCGGGGAGGAGATATTCGGGGCCGGGGCATATCTTTCCGATGACCCCACCACCCGGGGTAACCTGGCCGGGCAGGATGTGATGCGCATAATCTTGATTGCGCTGATACTGCTGTTCACCGTTCTGGGGTTTTTCGGTGCCAACCAGCTTTTTGAATGGTTTATGAGGTGATGCTATGGGCACGCGCCGACTGATACCCATAATCATCACCGCCACCATCGCCGGCATCATCTTCGTCGGGGCTTTCAGCGGCTTCGGTCCCCTGGTGATGTTTATGGGCGTGGGGATGAAGTGGATGGTCATAATCGGCGGGGTGGCGGCGGGACTGGGTGCGGTCAACCTAACCCAGATCCACGGTCGGGATTTTTTGCGCAGAAGGAAGGAGTGGTGGAACAGCCTGGCCCTGTTGGTGGTGATGTTCGGCACCATCGTGATCGGTATCGCCTTCTCGCCCACGCACGTCATATATCGCTGGCTATTTGACTGGGTCTTCACCCCCCTGACCACCACTATGGTGAGTTTGCTGGCGTTCTTCATCGCCTCGGCATCCTTCCGAGCCTTCCGCATTCGCAGTCTGGAGGCCGGGGTGCTGGTGGGAGCCGCCTTTCTGGTCATACTGGGGCGCTCAGCCATCGGGACGGAGATCTGGTCCGGGATACCGGTGATAGGTGCCTGGATAATGGATGTGCCCAATGTGGGGGGAAGCCGGGGGATACTTCTGGGGGCTAGTCTGGGGGGGATAGCGGTGTTCTTAAGGGTGATATTGGGCATAGAGCGAGGACATTTTGTGGGGTAGTGTTGGAGGAGACGAGAAAAGGAACTAAGTAAGACTTGTAGAGAGATACAGCTACAATAGATTATATAGCCAATTAACCAACCCTTAAGGAGGGAAAGAGATGAGAAGTGCAATTCTTGTAACCATTGCAGTCGCCCTGATACCGGTAGCCGTCTTCGGCTACGGACTGGGGGATGTCACCGGCGGAGGGGAGGAGTTTGACACCTCGTCCATAGACACTCTTCTGGGGGAGATCCAGAGCGTGGCTGATATGTACACCCTGTATCACGAAGACCTGTTGCGGGCGAAGGAAGCTCTGGCGACGGTGAGCGATGTCTATGGCTTCACCAACATCTACGAGGATGTTGATAGTCTGAAGGAAGCCAGAGAAGCGGTAGAAATGACCCAAGAACACATGGATGTGGTGAAGGATGTAGTAACATTGGTGCAGAGACTTCCTGAGAACTTGCAGATTTGCTTAGAGGAAGCGATCGGGCTTGTTCCTAAGATACCCACTGCCATCTCCGACCTGGTCCAGGCGATAACCGATAATCCCCTGGGTGCAACCAAGTTGACCGGTCTTAAGGACCGGCTGAGCGAGGGTCAGACCAATCTGGAGACCATCGTTTCCGAGGCTCCGGGAATTGTTGAAGAATCCGGCAAGGTAGCTGTGGCGGCAAGCGCTCTGGTATATTAATTACCAGGTATTCCATACCCACCCCGCCGAATGAACGGCGGGGTGGGGGATTGGATTTACTTATTCTGCAAAAAGCAGCACACGATAAACGACAATGCAGCCCCAGCACATAATCTTCCTCATATTGGGCACAGTGATGGTCGCCCTGCTCATCTGGGCGCCGGGGATGGAGTATTCCATAGAGGAATCCACACTCTCCTTTTATCGGGCAATTGATGAGCTTCCCGCGGGCAGTTTGGTTCTGGTCGGCGCCGACTTTGATGTGGAGAACCGTGCCGAAATACTCCCTCAGATGGAAGCCATTCTGCGCCATCTGATGGAGCCGGACAGAGACCTGCGAATCATCTCCATCTCCATGTGGGACCAGGGACCGATGGTGATGGATGTCTTCCTGCGGCGCATAGGCGATGAACTGGGGCGCACTTACGGCGTGGATTATGTCAACCTGGGATACGCACCCGGGGTGCATACTATGATCAGGCTCATCTCTCATGACTTTCGGGGAGCGTTTGTGCGAGATTTCTCCGGTACCCCCCTTGATGAACTGCCCATAATGGATGAAGCAGGGGGGATACTGGATATACCTATGATAGTGGACTTCGCCGACCGGGAGAGCGGACCGATTATATATCTGGAACAGGTCAAAACCCAGAACCCGCAGATTAAGGTGCTGGCGTCGATCAATGCGGCAAGCTTCCCACCGCTTGAGCCCTATCTTCAATCCGGGCAGGTGGACGGTGCGGTGGTGGGTTTGAAGGGGGCGGCGGAGTATGAGGAGCTTATGGGGATGGAAGGGCTGGGCAAGCGGGGGATGGATGCCCAGTCGGTGGGGCAGGTATTGGTAATGGCACTCATCATCGCCGGTAATGTAGTAGCCTTGATAATCGCCCGGCGCAAGAAGGGACGGGTGGTGGGCTAAAATGACTCTGGTGGGGGTATGGATAGCTGCACTTTTGACCCTGGCGATAGGGAGCCTACTGTGGAAGCAGAACCCCGCCTTTCGCCTTGCCGAGCACATTCTCATCGGCTTTACCGCCGGGCATCTGGTGGTCATCAACTATTATAATGTGGTAAACACCGGCATAAAGCCTTTGCTCTATGACGGGCGCCTCTTAAACATCGTCCCCATCATCATCGGCGCCCTCTTCTATATGCGCTTCTCCAAGCGGTTCGCCTGGCTCACCCGCATCCCCCTCTCCTTCTTCTTCGGCATATCCGGAGCGGTGGGCATCATCGGCGCCTTGGACGCCTCCATCCGTCAACAGGTAGCGGCCACAGTTCTTCCACTGGTCACCAGTTACTCCTCCCCCTGGGGCTCCTTCACCTTCCTGGATGTCAACAACGCCATCATCATCGCTGGCACCATCTGCACCCTGACCTATTTCTTCATGACCAAACGCCACACCGGAATAATCGGCGGGACGGCCAGGGTGGGGCGCTATTTCATTATGATAACTCTGGGGGCGCGTTTCGGCGCGGTGGTGATGAGCCGGATGTCGCTACTGTATGAGCGGCTCTATTTTCTATTGCACGATTGGCTTAATATATTGAAGTGAGGCGTTGATTTTGGTCTTTAGGCATTAACCTTTTTCCCCGCCCCGCTACAAGCGGGGCGGGGCAGAAGGTCTTATTTTATGCTGGAATTTCTCACAAGAATCGGCTATAATAAAATACCTTTTCCCCGTTGGAGAGAGCGGTGGATAACATCACCATAAATGTTGAGGGCGAAAGTATAGAAATTCCCCTGCGCCCCCTGCCCGAGAGCTTCATCCACTGGCAGTGTTCCGCGCGCATTAAGTCGCTTGAGCGGATGCTTGAAGGTGTTGGTCCGGGGGGCTTCGGTCCCCATCTACCGGTGATGACCACCAGAGGAAGCTATCATCCCTTTCCGGTCAGCTCAGCGGCAAAGGGGGTGGGCTTGCTCCCCAGAGAGGACCTGCTGGAGGAGAGGACCTCCGCCTTTGAGAAGATGATAGAGGAAGGTATGGCCGGGGATTGGGAGGCGACTCTTCCCGAAAGGCTTAAAGCATTGATGGAGTTTTACTCCAGTGAGGATGAGCTGGATTTATACAAACTAGGTTCTTTGGAGATTTATGGCAAGCGGACCTATGAGAATATTCAGCAGGACCCCCGAGCAAGCCTGTTGTATGTGGACTTGGAGAGCGGAGTCCTTTCATATATGGTCAACTGCGTGACTGAGATTGTGAAGCCCAAAAGCCCCTATTACCGTTTTGAGATGGCGGCTCACGATATGTTTCATAAGCCCTCCGACCGCAAGGTTCCCGCAGCCTATGTTTTTTATGTAAGTGAGGTCTATGACAAAAGCCCCGGCAAGAGAGCCGGGGAGCGGGTGGTTTAAAAGGGGCAGTTTTTGGGCGATCTGTTGTATGGTCTGAGAAGAATGAGCAATCATTGATAGATTTTAAGGAGGATGTAGATGAAGAAGGGTTGCCGCTTATCGGCGCTGATAGTGGTCTTAGCCCTCTTGGGCGGGCAGGTTTTTGCGCAAGTAGTTACATCACCGACCGGTCCCATTCATTACCAGATAGCGATTCTGCCTTTTGAGGATATGTCACCTGGTGGTGAGGAAATCCCGCCGGCTCCACCGGGGGTGGAATTGCCGGAAGTTTCCCCCTTCAGCACTCACGGATGGCTCTCTTATGCCATTCCAGCTTGCATTGCATACAAAATGGAGAAATCCCAGCTGATGTTGGTCAGCTCCTTTGATGTGGTCTCGGATGCCTCTAAAGCCTGTGGTATAAGTCTAGATGGGGATTTGGACAGCTCCCAACTTTACGACCTGGGTAGATATCTGGGAGCCAGTTTCGTTCTCCTGGGCGATTATACCGGTCAGGAGGGCGCTCTGACTATAAACTGTCGTTTGGTGGATGTGGACAGCGGTGATGTGGTCTTGGAAACCACCTTGGGTGATGACGAGAGCATGTTCTATGATTATATGACCACGATTGCTCAGCAGGTGGTGGAGGCGATAGGTTTTGCATCCACCGCAGAGCTTGAGCTTGCCCCCACCGGTAATCTCCATGCCCTTAAATGGTGTGCGAAGGGTCTTTCGGCTACTGTCACCGGGCAGAAGATAGGTTTCTTCTCTCAGGCGATAGGCAAGGACCCGGAATTCTCATTGGCTCATGCAAAACTGGCTGAGGCACTGTTCAACGAGAAGGCTTACGAAGGGGCTATTGAGGAATACATAACGGCGATAGAAATGGAGCCCCTGCCCTCATCATATCTGGGTTTGGGTTTGGTCTATTTGAAGTATGGTCAGAGGAAACTGAGTTCACTGGTAATCATAGATGAGCACCTTTTCGCCGAACTGGACAATTTAGGGAAAGTGTTGTCCACCATGACGGTCCCGGTGGTTGACCCGGAATTTTTTGATAGGCTGGGGAAGGTCGTTGCTGGTCTTTCCGAATTAGCCATCTCCCTGAGTGGCGAGCTTGACCCCGAGCTGGAGGCAGAGATCAAGGGATTGGAGAACATTGCTGATGACATCAAGTTTGAGTATGGTGATGAGTTTATGGAAATTACTGAGAGTTTAAAGGAAGCGGCAAGAGCCATCGCCGAGGCAAAGAAGCTTTCCAGAGAGACCGCCCCAGAGCCGGAGGAATTCGCCCTTGCCAGGGAGGCTTTTGAGAACGCTCTGCTGGTGGATCCCGATTATCTGCCCGCATCCGTGCGCATAGGTGTGCTGATTGAGGAAGAGGGAGACCACACCAAAGCAATAGAACACTATCTGGGGATTTTGGAGAAGAACGACCGTATTCCAGAGGTTTACAGTCGTTTGGGAAACGACTATTGGATAGTGGGAGCCACCTCCACCAATTGGAAGTCTTATTTCCAGAAGGCTGTGGACGCCTATGCCCGTGCCCTGGAATTTCGTCCTGATTGGGCTTTGGTGCATTACAATATCGCCTCGCTCTACCTCAAACTAAGCCGTTTTGATGAGTCCATTCACCATTTTGAGCGTTATCTGGAGCTTGAACCGGATACCGATAAATACGAAGACATCGTAAAGACCATTGAGAACATCAGAGCCGGAAAGTATGATTAGCGGATAATTTGGGAGATGAACCGGGAGGTGATGTTGGAAGAAGAGAAAAGCGAAGAGAGCCAGCGAAAAGAAGTTGACCTGATGATGCAGATTCAGAGGGTGGACCAACTGTTAAGTGACCTGAAGGATGCTTTTGATTCCTTGGTGAAGGAGGGTATGTCCGAGGAGGAGGTGGAGGCTATTTTGGCGGAGTTGCGCCACATCGGTGGGGGAAAGGATGAGATTATGGTTCGGGTGAGAAGGGATTTGCAGAATCTGTATAAGCGATTCTACGAGCGCTACAAGAGTCAGGCAATAATCACCATAGTTTCCGATGTATGCCAGGGCTGTTTTGTGAGGATCCCGCCGGTCAAGTTCGCCCGCATCCGCACCCGCAAGTCCCTGGAGTTCTGCGAGAACTGTGGTCGCATCCTGCTGTGGCATGACAAAGAGGAATGAGATGGAAGTTCCACCTTATATTTTTTTAAAGGTGAAATCCATTTTTGTAATTATTGGAGATGTTAAGAATTAAAGACTAAAAAAATGCTTGCAAAATAATGGTTTTATGTTAGACTGGTAGTTCGGGTAGGGAGTTTTTTGGCTTTTCTCCAGAGGAGTGGCTTATGGAGAGGATAATCTACATATCATTTATCCTGTTGGTTGCCGTCGGCAGTTCATATGCCACATTAACTTATATCCAACAGGATATCACTGAGGATACCACCTGGACCAAGTCCGACAGCCCCATCATCATCTATGGCAATGTCTCCGTAGATAACGGCGCTATCCTTACCATTGAACACGGGGTGGAGGTGTTGTTTGAGGTGGTCATCGGTGATGGAGGCTTTCGTGAGGGCTCCGAGCTGTATGTCAAGGATGGAACCCTGCTTGCCCTGGGGATAGAAATGGACCCGGTAATCTTCTCCAGCAATGCAACCTTACCCAGCCCCGGCGATTGGGGTTGTGTTGTGGTGGAGGATGATAGCATTATCAGTCTAAACAATTGCACGATAGAATATGCCAAGGTGGGGCTTTATTTCTACGACCTGGACTATTTCTCCGAGATAGCCTCGGATGTGGAGAACTGCCTCTTTCGTTTCAACGACGAATATGGCGTTTTCTTCTATCAATGCTCCCCGACATTGAGATACAACGAATTTACTGAGAACAGTGTCGGCGTCCGCACTCTGGGCAACTCCACCCCTTTGATCAACTATAACGATATCTACGACAACTATGTCTATAACTACCGCAACGACAGCGCCAACAATCAGGATGCCACCTGCAACTGGTGGGGAACTACCAACCCTGGTATAATTGAGCTGAAGATATACGATGAACTGGATGACCCCAGCAAGGGTCGGGTTGACTATGTGCCCTACTTAAGTGGACCTGCCGGGCACCACGGAACCGTTCAGATTTACAGCATGGGCTGGGTCAAGTCATACTTCTGGTAGTCTTTTGCTAGAAGCAAATTATGTAGATTTTGCGCTGGTTGTGGAGCCGACTTGTAGTAATCTTTAAAAACCCGCTGAGGGTTTATCAAAAAACCAATATCCGGAGTGTAAATAACCCGCATGACCTCTCTGTTTAAGTGGCTTAGTGTGTAAGTGAATAACCCAGTTGGAAAAACCACTACTTTTTAAGTTAGTGGAACTTTTGGGAGGTCGGATATGGTTAAGCTGTGGAAAGGGCTGATGCCCCTAGCATTGGTAGGGGTGTTTCTTTTTGCCTGCGGGGAGGAGACCAGCACCTCGCCTCCGCCCCTGTCCTCGCCCACCGAGACCCTGCGCCAGTTCGTCTATGCCTTCAAACACTACACCCAACACGATGCCATCAAGTTGCTGGCGGACACCCTCACCGAGAATTTCGTCTTGTACTTAAACCCTGAGGATGTGGGTGAAGAGGCTGACGACTACACTATCCCTGTGGTTATGACCCGGGAGGAGTTCCTCTATGCCTGCCTGAACTTGTTTAATAAAGCCCACTCCATAGATTTGGAGATACCCAGGTTGGACGAGGGCTTGGGCGACCCGGGGGAGGATGTCGGCGAGTACTCAGTCAGTAATCTAGAAGTCAACTTTATAGTGATGTTATCCGATGCGGAGGGCTATCAGACTATGGGAGTAATAGATATCACTTTCCGTCTTGAGGAGGGCTCCCAGTGGAGAATTCTGGAGATTTATGATAAGGACGGAGTATTTGGGTGGGTTTTGGGTTTCTTCGCGTAAAATAATCCGCTGTGATTTACAAAATCCATCATTTCCCCTGCCGTATCAAAGCTTCTCTTAACCGGCGCGCTGATGCATCCGGTTCCCGAGAATTTAGAATGTAGCCCATAACCGCAACTCCGCTTGCACCGGCCCCCACCACCTCCGGAACACGCTTGGGGGTTATTCCCCCGATGGCTATCAGTGGAATTTTTGCTTGGGCGCTGATTCTGGCAAGCTCCTTAGTGCCCAGCGGCTCTCCCATTCCCACCTTGGACGGAGTGGGATATATAGGACCGATGATGGCATAATCCAGACCTGCTTTTTCAATACCAGCCGCTTCCTCCACACTATGACTGGAAGCGCCGATGATGAGCCCGCCTCCCACCTTTTTTTTCACCGCTTTGTAGTCTACTCCCTTTGATACCAGATGCAGACCGTCGGCACCACTGGAAAGGGCGGCATCCACAAAGCTGTTTATAAATAGTCTGCCCCCGAAGTTGTGCACCAATCTGGCGAGCTCCTCTCCCACTTCTGCGACCTCTTCCTCCCGCGCCTGCTTATCCCGCAACTGCACCGCGTCCACCCCTCCACGTAAGGCTTGTTCTACTACAAGATACAATGAAAAGTGGTGCCCACCGGATAGGGGCACCACCAACATTAGCGAGAAGGGCGCATCTCTTTTCATCTTCGCCATCGCTACTCTATAATCCCCTCATCGGGGCTTGAGGCTGAGGCGTAAAGTTTTCTGGGGATGCGGCCGGCAAGATAGGCAAGCCGTCCCGCTTGGATAGCCAGCTTCATCGCTTCAGCCATCTTGACCGGGTCCTTTGCCCGGGCGATACTGGTGTTTATCAGCAAGCCGTCGGCTCCTAGCTCCATAGCGATGGAGGCGTCGGAGGCGGTGCCCACTCCGGCGTCCACGATTATCGGCACGCTGACCGCTTCCATGATGAAGTGAATATTGTAGCGGTTGATTATCCCCCGACCGCTGCCGATGGGTGATGCCAGAGGCATGACCACAGGGACACCGACATCCTCCAGCTTCTTGGCAACGATGGGGTCGTCGCTTACATAGGGCAGAACGGTGAAGCCCTCCTTCACCAACACCTCGGCAGCTTCAATCGTGCCCATCACATCGGGCAGAAGGGTCAACTCACTGCCGATGACCTCCAGCTTGATGAGCGGTGAGCCGGTAGCCTCCCTTGCCAGGTGGGCGGTGCGGATGGCTTCCTCGGCGCTATAACAGCCGGCGGTGTTGGGGAGCAGAGTCATGTGCTTGGGGATGTAGTCAATCAGCGAATCTCCACTTCCCACTTTGCTCAGGTCAACGCGCCTGACGGCTACGGTCACCATCTCCGAGCCGGAGGCGGTGAGGGCTTCCTTCATTATCTTGAAGTTCTCGTATTTGCCGGTGCCGGTTATAAGCCTGCTTTTTAACTCAACTTCCCCTATTATAAGAGGGGTATCCTGGGGGTGTTTCTGAACTTTTTGCTCAGCCATAGTCCATCGTCCTTTAATTGACCAAAACCCTATTTTCCACTACTTCAACCGCCGATTTTAGAAAAGGGTGGTGAACTTGTCAAGGAAAATAAAAAAGCCCCAAAAAACTGGGGCCGGGTTGGCTATTTTGGAGAGTTCAACCCCCGCCGACCAAGTGGACTATCTCCAGAACATCCCCGTTATTTAGGGTGGTATCACCATAAGTGTCACGAGGGGCAATCTCTCGGTTAAGCTCCACGACAATCACATTGGTGCGTAACCCCAGCTTGCTAATGAAGTCGGACAGGCTCTCGCCTGCTTCCACCTCCCTGTCCTCGCCGTTAACCTTGATCTTTATCGTCACTCCCGTGCACCTTCTCGTATAGGTCATCGTCGTGTTTTTTGATATTTTTGAGTTCCTCGGGAAGCTCCAAGCCTTGGCGCTGGTAATAATCTGCCAGAGCCGACTGCAGTGCCTCCTCCGCCAGAACCGAGCAGTGCATCTTGATGGGGGGCAAGCCTCCCAGCGCCTCGGCTACCGCACGGTTGGATAAAGAAAGCGCATCCTCTAAAGACTTCCCCTTGACCAGTTCGGTTACCATGCTGGAGGTGGCGATTGCCGCTCCACAGCCGAAGGTCTTGAACTTGGCGTCGGCTATCTTCCCGTCTTCTACCTTAATGTAAAGTTCCATAATATCACCACAGGTGGGGTTGCCCACACGCCCCACACCGTCTGGATTCTCTATCTCCCCCACATTGCGCGGATTTCGGAAATGGTCCATCACTTTCTCGCTGTAATCCAAAGGTGTCCCTCCATTTACCTTAATTTTGATCGTTTCGTAGCAAACAATAATTATAGCATCTCCCCCCCTTATGTCAAGGCTTATGCGGGGGGCTTACATCCCTTCCTCCTACATATACTTGCTATATATATAACCAAAATTCCCTCCCAATGGTTCCATTTTTTTCACAATCTGTCTATTACCGCCCCATACCCCTTCAGCCTCAGCCAGATGCTTGCCGAAAGACCTACAATGAAAAGCGCCAGGGTGAGGATATCCCCCCATCCGATACGATACCTTGCCAGGGAAGTGCGTTTGCGCTTCAAGCCGAAGCCCTTGCATTCCAGGGCTAAGGAGAGATTATTGGCACTGCGCAGGGTATAGAGGATAGTGGGAATCATGAGGGGGACGAAGCCGAAGATGCGGCGTAGAGGACCCCCCTTTCTGGGGTTGTGCCCTCGGGCTTGCTGGGCGGATTCCACCATCTTGGCGGTTTGATAGACGCTGGGCACCAGCCGGAAGGCGAGCGAGAGTGAAAAACCCACCCGATAGGGTAGACCTAAACGGCGCAGACCATAGGTGAAGGCTTCAACAGGCGTGGTGGAGGAGAAGACGACAGCGAAGAGGATGAGGGAGATGAGCCGAAGCCCCATACCTATGCCGTAGAGAATCGCCGAGGTGGCGATATGGCGCCCGAGGATGTTATAGGCGGGACCGGGCTCATCCAGGAATAGGGACCAGAGGAGGACTGCGGCACAGGCGATGACCAGATAGAACTTCCAGAATGAGAGCGCCCGCCGGAAAGACCCTCCGATGAGGTTGATTATCACCACCAGGGCGGTTATAGCCAGATGATAGAGAGGATGATTGAAGACCATAGCCCAGACCAGGAAAAGAAGCAGGCAGAGCACCTTGGTGCTGGGGTGGAGGTGGTGCAGGGGGGATGAATTCTGTCTTTCCTCCATCATCTTTACGCCCCTTTCCAGGTGAAGGTTCGGCGGAATTCCTCCACGGTGGGGCAGTAGCGCCCCAGTCTGAGGGACAGCTCCACAATCTGCGGTCGGGAGAGCATGTGGGAGGATAGGAGTTCCTCATCGGCGAAGAGCTCCTCAGGCGTGCCGTCAAATACCTTGTTTCCGCCGCTCATGACCGCAACTCGGTGGGTATAGCGAGCCACCAGCCACATGGCGTGGGTGATGGCGATTACGGTGATGCCCCGACGGTTCATCTCCTCCACAGCGGACATAAGCCGTCTCACCTCTAAATAATCCAGACCGGTGGTGGGCTCATCCAAGATGAGCAGTGAGGGGTGCATAGCCAGCACCGAAGCCAGGGCAAGCCTCTGCCTCTGACCTTTGTTCAAGGAATAGGGGTCCTCCTCCTCAAGCTCGGCTAGCTCCATCAGCTCAAGAACTTCTCTTGTGCGTGAGGTGATCTCTTCCTCGGAAAGCTTCAGGTTCCTGAGACCGAAGCCCACCTCTTCCTTAACCTGCTCGTGGAATATCTGATGGTCCGGGTCCTGAAAGAGATAGCCGACCATGCTTGCCAGCTCGGCGTCGTCGTATTCCGAGATGGGGCGACCGCCCACATAGACATTCCCCTGCCGGGGGCGAAGTAAACCGTTTAGTTGTTTGACCAGTGTGGTCTTTCCGCTTCCGTTCGCTCCCACCAGAGCTATGAACTCACCCCTCCTGACCGATAGGTCAATATCGGAGATACCCGCATCGGAACGGGGATAGGTGAAACTGACCCCCTCCAGGCTGGCTATCACCTCCCCCTCGGGTTTTGCGGACTTTGGGTCTGGTGCTTTTGGGTGGGGATGGATGTCCCTCTCCTTCAGGTATTGCAGTGCTTCCTCTACGGTCTGCGGGGGGGCGTCGCCTTCGTCTGCGAGTAGGGTGACATCCAGGGGGCGGATGCCACAGCGCAGAAGCTCATCCGGTCTGGCAAAGACCTCCTTCGGTGAGCCTTTGGCGACGATGCGCCCTTCGCTTAAGAGTATAGCCAGGTCTGCTTCTGCGCCCTCCTCCACCTCCACCTCGGCGGAGATGATTGTGTTCCCCCCTCGGCAGAGTCGTCCACAGAGCTCGTCTATCTGCCTGCGCCCGGCGGGGTCCAGGTCGCTCTTTGCCTCGTCAAAGACTAGGATGGGCGCTTCCCCGGAGAGGACCGAGGCGATGGCAAGTCTCTGTCTCTCCCCTCCGGAGAGGGTTTGGGGGTCCCTTCCGACGAGGTGGGAAAGCCCTACCATCTGCAGGGCTTCGGCGACCCGGCGGGCTAGTTCTTCATAAGGTAAGCCCAGATTCTCCGGCAGGAAAGCCACCTCCGTAGCCACCTCCGAGGAGAATAGCTGGCTGGCAAAATCCTGCATGATCAGTCCCAGATAAGGAGCCATCTCCTGCGGACTGCGGGAGGTGTTATACTCACCCATAATTTCAATTTTACCTGCAATCTCTCCAGGATGAAACTCCGGGACCACTCTGGCAAGGGACCAGAGCAGGGTGGTCTTACCACTGCTTGAACCACCCAGAAGGAGGGTATAGCTTCCCCGGGGAATCTGGATGTTTATGTCGGTGAGTGCGGGGGTGTGGGCATCTTGATAGGTGAAGGATAGACCGCTCACCTTGACCGCTGGGGACTGTAGTGACGGTTTCATCTCGGTTGACCGGTCAGATGAGGATTGCGCCGGCGATGATCATCAGAATGGCTGGGGAGAGCCCCCAGGAGACGGTCAAGGAGCCGCTTGCTCCTTCTATGAAGTATCCCCCTCCGCTAGCCTGTTGAAGGAGGGCTATCAGGTCAGAGCCCTCTATGATTTGAAGGGAGAGCAGGTTACCGGCGACCCATCCTCCGACCGCCCCAATGGTAAGCAGGATGATACCTATGCCGAAGGTGCGGGAGCGCCTCTCAGCATCCTCTCCGAGTACTTGGGTGTAGTGCAGGTTCCAGCGCCGGGAGCGAAAGACGAGCAGGCGGTAGAAGATCGGGGTCAGGATACAGGTAAAAAGCAGGTTGTTGATGATGATGATATTTCCCAGGGTGGCGAAGGGAAGTATGCCCAACAGGTCCAGCCCCCAGCCGATGATGACCCCGCAGACTATGGAGGCTAGAGCGCAGGCTAATATAATCTGCACCGTCCCCCACAGTCCGGGCTTGATTCTGTGGACTAGGGGCTTTGCCACTCGGTAGGGAATGTATCCAAGGAAGAAGTTTCCCAGAAGACCGAAAAGCGAGCCCCAACCCAGCATACCGCCCAGGTAATCGCCGACTATATTTCCAAAAGCTGCTCCCCAGGGGGCGGCGGGACCGAAGAGGATGGAGAAGACGGTGGGGATAGCAACTCCTGGACGGAGTTCGGTGTAGCCGGGGATGATGGTGACCAGCTTGAAGGGGAGCATGAGTGCGGCATAGACGGCGGCGGTCACCGCCACCAGGACGATGAGACGGGTCTTGTTCCACATGCTGATGAGGTCTTTCATCGGCTTACCAGCTCCTTGGATGAAATAGAATGTATTTGGATGAATTTTAACATTTTTTGCAGGTGTTGTCAGGGGAAAAATGGGGAGTTGGAGAAGGAGGTAGATGTAGAACCGGGTGATATTTTGTCACTTTGGTGTAGGGCTATGTATTTTGCCTTGAACTTCTTGAGGGGGCGATTTATGGGTTTGGACTGTGGAGTGCAGGTTTTTTACTCCAAGCGTGTATTTTTTCCTTGACCGTTCAAGGACAATTTCGTATAATACGCTTAAGTTAATATCAGTAAATACTATATCTATTAATAGTGGGGTGAAAGATAATGGCGACTTATAGGCGTAGAAAAGGTAAAGATACTTGGCATTGGTGTAAAAACTGCTCGAATTGGCCCAGATCGAATTACGACGAGAAGATTTCGAAGCCTGCGACCGGCGAACTTTGTAACGAATGCAAGGCAAAGGAAAAAGCCGGTACTTGTAGTACGTAGGGTAAAATAATTTTATCGTCTGAAGGAGGCAATATCGAGGCGCGGGAGGCACGGCGGTCCTGCCCAAACCGGACCCGATGTTGATGGAGCGGGTGTTGTAAAAAGCCGTAAGATATGGTATTATTTCACATAACCGGAAGTGGTCGCGAATTTGGCGAAAATACTTTGGAAAAATATTAAGGGAATTAAAGGGCTGTTATCTTTAATAGCAGCTATTATTTTACCAGTAGTATTAGGTTGGTTCGTACCAGATGTTAACGTGCCTTTGCGTATTGTTTCGGTAATAGTTCTATTTTTATTGTTTAGTTTCGTTGCGATAATGTATATTTTATCGAAAACGTTTTACGATATTAGCAAGAAGAAGTTACCGGCACTACTACACGTTAGAGTAAACCATACAAAAGGCCGGACGAAAGATATTCAATTACTATTAGGCAAATCGGAATTATTTATATTTAATTCATTAGTTTCTATAAATTATACCGACGAAGAAGATTACGAAATATTAATAGGGATAGGGATTGTTGATAATATAAGGGAGTCGGACGGCAAGGTCCAAGTTACGGTCGTAAAAATAATAAACGGTTACGAAGCCGTTTTCGATACGCTAAAAAGGAACGCACCTAAAATTAGAGAAAAAGTAGCCGTAAAACCTAATATACCGGCGGATTATTACGATTATATAGATAGGAGGTAAATATGGGGGAAACCGAAAGGAATAAAGACGAAGCAACTCCGGTTATAGTGGTTGAAGTAATCGATGCAGATACGGTTGCTATCAACCGTGGGAAGCGGGATGGCATTAGAGCCGGGGAACGATTTTTAATATACCGGCGTGGTTCGGAGATAATAGACCCATTAACTAAAGAGGATTTAGGGGTTTTAGAAATACCGCTCGGTACGGGGAGCGTAGTACATGTACAAGAGAAAATCGCGATTATTAAATCTGATAAAAAACGTAGAATAGAGAAACAAGTGGATAAAACTGGGGGTTATGAAGGATTAAGGTTTCTAATTCCTCCAGAGATTGAATACACTACAGAATTAGTACCGTTTGATTATCCAGAGGTTGGCGATTTAGCTAAACGGGTATAATAAAACTAAAATACTAAATCGTCTCAGCGGTCATATAGAAGCTCTTTATTATTAAACCAACTTAACTTAATTAACGTTTCTATCCCCCTAGATGGAGTAGGGGTTTACGCGGGCATTGTTTGTAGTTACAATTTTTTATACGTATTATTTATAGAGCGAGCATAAAGGATTTATCATATGTCGGATAGTTATTTTTACCATTCGTTCCCCAGAGGGTATAAAGAGGAAAACGCGAATAGCGTCGATAAAGCGTTGTATATTTTAACGTCAATAGCCAATAACGGGTTCTTGTTAGTCCCTGAAATAATTGAATGGAGGGAGCCACTACAAGGCGGATTTTTATCTAACTCTATTTATAATAGTCAAAAGAGAATATGTTTCACCGAATTAGCGCCAAGTGAATTACTTGGCCATACTAAGTGTTTTGGCCCTTTTTCACTAGAATATGGGGTCACAGAACTTAGGAAATTGGGTGCGGTACCGGTTTTTTACATACCCAAAGAAGAAAGGTATGAATATCTGGGAGGGATCGGCGGTACTTTGATAGCGAGGCTTTATGAAATACAAGAAGTGTTAATGAAATTGAGGGTATTAAATGAGATTTGCGACGAATGTAGCGATAAGGACGTATTGGTACCGCCTATTAATATTGGTGAAATATCGCGGAATATTAATTGTACCGTTAGTAGCGCTGAAGAATTAATACATTATTTAACTGAAGGTACTCAAAAGCCGAATATACTAGAATATGCGATTAGGGGTTTATCGAATTTGTTTTACCCGACTGAAGATATTAAATATAATACGTTATTGTATTATTATAGACAAAGGGAATGGCGGATTATAGCGAACATAGCTAAGGACGGAAAACCTATTGACCGTGATTTGGAAGAAGAAGAGAAAGAGGCTATTGTCGAAATCGATAAACAATTCTTTACAGAAGAATTAATTTTCCCTACAGGTAAGCATAGGCGAGTTGACCAGTGTAAATATTTCACACGACTTGAAGGTAAACACGTATTAGAGTTCGCTAATAGGGTAATCGTACCCCAGGAATCGGTTTCTAATGCTCAGTCATTATTAAAAGAAGAAGGCTTAAATTTGGAAGTAGCCGCGTTAGAAAGCTTTGGTCGCGCTTAATAACCTTAAAGTCGTTAGTCGTTTTTCGTTTATGCCTACCACCAAAACCCGCCCGCTTTCGCAGGCGGTATTTTTGTTTTATTTGCGCGGCGGTGGTTATGAATCGCCGCCGTATCCGTATTACCCGTACGCGCCCTTCAGCCACAGGTTCGCGGCCGCCGGGTCCTCTTCCCGGGGTATCAGCTCGACGGCGTCGGTGGGGCAGGCCGGCCGGCAGACGCCGCAGCCGTAGCACTTCGCCGGGTTGATGTAGACCTTCGAAAGGCTCGACGAGTAGAATACTGCACCGAACTGGCACTGGGCCATGCAGGCCTTGCATCCGTTGCACAGGTCCCAGTCGACCCGGCAGATGTATTCGCCCCGAAAGAAGGTCGGCGGGCCTCTCTACCCAAATCCCACCGGCGGGGATTTTTTCTGAAGAGACCGATATGAGTTTAAGGTGTTACCCCCACTTTCCCCATATCACGCTCATCTCCCGGAGACGAAACCCAACAGGCTGCGGTCCAGAGGCGAAACCAGCTGACCCAGTCCTCCCGCCACCACCTGCCCCTCCCGGATAACTTGCACCCCTTCCTCACTCAGAGACAGTCCCAGGAGTTGCAGAAGTTCTTCAATGCGCAGGGTAGCCCCCGAAATATGGTGGATGTGGGCATAGATTATCGCCTTCTCACTCTCGCTCGGCGAAAGCGAGAGGTGGGTGAGTTGTTCCTGTAGATTCAGACGGCGCTCCTTTCCCTTGCGTATCACAGGGAGCATCTCAATAGATTTTACCTCTTCAATCTTTTGCACCAGAGTTTTTCCGTCGGGTTGGACTTGACGGGTAGGGGATACCTCTATGCGATAGACGGAGAGGTTTACTTTGCTCAGTGGTGTGGCCCTCTCGCCGAGATAGGCGGCAGATTCCAGCTCAATACCTTGCCGAAGAACGCCGTTGACCGTCTGCACAAATCTATCCGATTGCACAAAGTCGGATAGCACCACTTCGCCCACCTCCCGCTCCCCGACGATGCCCACTCCCAGCGCCTGCCCCAACGCCAACCTGACCTGGGGATTGTAGCCCTCGCTGTAGGCTGTCGGCATATTGCTTCGGCGAAGAGCCATGCGCAACTCTCTCATAAGGTCTAGATGGGAGAGATAGACGGCATCCCCTTGCTTTCTGAAGATAAAACGCAGTCTCCAGTTCTTCCTGGGCTTCTCCTTTGCCTCACGCTCACTTATTATATGTACGGAACCCTCTCCGGCAAAGGATAACTGTCTCTCCTCACTGCAGGCACCGCAGAGACGGCAGGAGACCTGCTTGCATATTTCGGTCTCCTCTGCGGAAAGTGCCCGCGCCCACTCGGCTTTGAGATAGTCCTTGTCCGCCCCGGCACTGATGTGGTCCCAGGGTAGCTCCCCGCTCTCCTCCGGACCCTTCAAGTAGTCAGCGGGGTTGATTCCGCTTGAAGCGAAGGCTTCCTGCCACCGCTCTCTATTGAAATGTTCGTGCCAGCCGTCAAAGCGAGCCCCCAGAGAGAAGGCGGACAGGAGCGCCGAGCTCAAATGGCGTGAGCCGCGTACGAAGATCCCCTCAAGTTGCGCAATATGTAGGTTGTGGCGCTTCATCTGCACCCGTCGGGGAAGTCTTTGGCGGATTATGGACAACCGCTCGGTTAATTCCTCGGTGGACAGTTGTTTCGCCCACTGGAAGGGAGAGTGGGGTTGGGGTATGAAGGGGGAGACATTGACGGTCATGGTGGCTCGGGGATTTGCCTGGCGAGAGCGGTTTATTATGCGTCGGCAAAGCTCGGGGATGGCTTCCACATCCTCATCGGTCTCGGTAGGTAAACCGACCATGAAATAGAGCTTGACCGAGTTTACCCCGGAGGCAAAGACAGCCTCTATGGTGGTGGAGATCTCCTCCTCGGTGAGGTGCTTGTTGATTACCCGGCGCAGCCTATCGCTTGCCGCCTCCGGGGCGAAGGTTAACTGGGTGGGACGCACCGATTGGGTGAGGGAGAGCGTCTCCCTGGGGTCGCAGTCCAGGCGCAGGGAAGGTAGAGCCACGCCTATCCTCCTGGCTGCTAGTGCGGTGGTGAGTTCCCCCATTATGGTGGGGAAGAAGGTATGTTCGGCTGGCGAGAGAGCCATCAAGCTGACCTCATCAAAGCCGGTGGTGGAAAGCAAGCGCTCTGACAGCTCGACGATCCTTTGGGGACTGCGCTCACGATAGGGTCTTTGCACCATGCCGGCGATGCAGAAACGACAGCCCTGAGGACAGCCCCGGGAAATTTCCACCGATACCCTATCGTGAATTACGGCGGTATTGGCGACCAGCAGAGTCTCGGGGGTAAAACATCGGTCCAGGTCGGATACCAGGCGAGCCTCTATCCTCTGGGGGGCACCGTGCTCCTTTGTTGGAGTGGGTTTGGACCAAATATCATCATTCACTTCATAGAATGAGGGGACATAGACGCCAGGCAGTTTGGCAAGCTCCGCAAGCTTGACCTCCTTTTCCGCACCTGCCAGCTCAACCAGCAGTTCAAATATCTCCACCCCGGCTTCCTCCCCTTCGCCTATTAGAAAGGCGTCAACGAAGGGAGCGAGGGGTTCGGGGTTATAGACGGAATATCCCCCGGCGATTACCAGGGGGTGTCTTTGGTTGCGTTCTGCGGAGAGCAGAGGCAGACCGGCAAGGTCCAGCGTAGCCAGAAGGTTGGTGTAGTTGAGTTGATAAGGAACGGAGAAGGCAAGTAGGTCAAAGTCTGCTAAGGGACGGCGAGACTCCAGGGAGCGGAGAGGTTCACCCAGCTTTCGCAGGCGAGCCTCGGCATCGGGCAGAGGGGAAAAACAGCGCTCGGCGCTTATTCCCGCAAGGGAGTTGGCTAATGAATATATGATTGCCATGCCCAGATTGGAGCAGCCCAGCTCGTAGGCATCGGGGAAGCAGAGGGCTATCCGCAGGCGGGCTTTGGCTTTGGGGGGGATGACATTATATTCCCCGTTGATGTAACGGCAGGGTTTGTTTATGCAGAGGAGTTGTTTATAGAATGTATCTGTCATCTCTAGCTACCGTCCCCTCTTTGGCTTCTTGCCAGAGCGATGAAGCCAGCCAGGGATGCCAGGGCGGTAATGGGCCAGGCGACCCAGGTGACCAAAAGGGAGGTCAGGACGGCTGGTCCCAGACTGCCGATAAGGATTCCCAGCCCGGCTGAGGCGAGCAGATTGACCGTCCCTTTCCCTTGGCGATGTCCACCGCCGGAGTATTTCCGATATACAATTGTTGTGGCTACTGCGATGGGGAGCGCAGCAAAGATTGCACTCAGAGATAGCATTATCGGCAGGTGAGGGAAGGAGAGCGTCGTCCCCCAGATGGCGGTGGTGGTGAAAGCGCAGGCGAGGAGGACCTTTCTTTTGGCTATTTGCGGTTTTGCTTTGTTGAAGTAAATTATAATGGAAAAAATTACCAACGAAGATAGTAGATAGATGCTGTCTTGGGGCCAGCTTCCAACCTGGGGAAACCAGGTAGAGGTGATGCCCAATGGGATGAGGGCTAAACTGAGGGGCAGGACCAAAGCCCAATCCAATCTCTCCCCGGGGACTTTTTTTGACTTTAACTTTGGTCTGCGCCGTTCAAAGAACGGTCTTGCCAGGGTCTTCCTCTTCGGTTCCGAAAGTCCAGCCGCCAGAAGGAAGGTCAGTGTGGCAGTTATGAAGGAGACGAAGAGACTCCAGTTAAAGCTCGTCGCCCCCTGCAGATACCCGCCGAAAACAAAACCTAAGAGCAAGCCGGCGAAGATACAACTCAGAAATGCTTTAGTCGCCCAGGGAGGTCGCTCGGGGGTGGAGTTATAGTTCGCCAGAGTGTGCAGAGCGAGTAAGAGGGCTGCCGTCCCGAAGCCCATCCACAATCGGGTGAGGATTATGGTAATGGGGGAGATGGAGATGTAGTGTAATGGAGGCAGGCTTAGATATACCAACCCGCCGAAGGTCATTATGGTGCGTGGACTTCGGATGGAGAGCTCCCGGGAAAAAAACGAGGACCCGACCAGAAGCCCCAAGCCCAAAGCCCCCACTACCAGGCCGATGGAGACGGAATCGGCACCATAAGCGGATAGGTATGGCGGGAGGAGAATCCACAGGATGGCTAAGGTGGAGGCGAAGCAGAGGGCGGAAAGGGCGGCGAAGACGAAGTGGCGGCGGGTCAAAGGTGGGGCTTTGACCTTTGCCAGCCGAAAAAGCTCCTCACCGCTGAACTTGGTTGCAGGGGTTTTCTCCTCTGCAATTTTGGTGATAGGTTTATGTTTAGAAATCACCTGAGGCTCCATGTTTTTTCCAAATAAACCATCTTAGCAGATGAACGCATAAATATCAAGCGTATGTCCGGTTTGTATAGATGTAGAATGCCAGGGCGATAATGGCGGTTTTCTGGATGGTTAGTTTTACACAGGGATTTGGGGCGATGAGCAGGGATTCGTTCTGGAGCGGGGTTGGATAGGGCTGGAGGAGTGGAGTGGGGGTCTATATCGCCGCTCGGAGGGCGGGATGGGAGGTATTTTGATCGGTTATAAGGTGAACGGGGTGATTGAGTTGATGGTTTTTGTGTGTTGGGTTTAAGAGAGTGGTTTAGGAATACTACGGTTTTTGAGCGGGCTAATGGATGTTTGTTGAGGTGATTGGATTACATTTGCCACAAATAAACATCGGTATTTTTTTGGTTAACTGTATCGCTTTACTTTTATTAAAAATTTACTTCCATTTTGGAGCTTTTTATGGTATAAATATTGGTGTAAATTATCGCAGTTCCGCTCGTACGAATGGAAGAAAGGAGGTAATACCCGTGAGAAAGTGTATCATTTCCATTACCGTTTGTCTCGCTCTCTCCCTGTTTGCTGGTCAATCCTATGCTGACCGGGGTTGGCAGATTACAGTTGTTGATGACTCCGGAGATGTAGGCGAATGGACCTCAATCGCCCTTGATTTTAATGATCAACCACACATCTCTTACTATGATAAGACCAACGCCAACCTCAAATATGCCCACTACGATGGTTCTAGCTGGCAAACCTGCTGGCCGGATACGGAAGGTGATGTGAGTTGGTATAGCTCAATTGCGCTTGATGGTTTAGGTTATCCCCACATAGCTTATCTTAATGTCTACGAGGACATGACAAGTTCCCTAAAATATACCTACTATGACGGCGAAACCTGGCAGATTGTCCTGGTGGATGCCTCTTCCGCAAAGGTGGGTTCTTACTGCTCCATAGTCGTAGATTCCTACAACCGTCCCCACATATCCTATCATGAGGGTGCGACCATTAATGACCTCAAATATTCCTACTACTATGGTTTTGACTGGTACATAATCACAGTGGACGAGACCGGGATGGTAGGCCGGTTTACCTCCATAGCTCTGGATGCATATGACCGGGCGCATATCTCTTACCAGGATTTTGAAAGCGGAAACGGTAACCTGAAGTATGCCTACTACGACGGCGTCATCTGGGATTTGGTTGATGTGGACACCGCCGGGGATGTAGGCTACTACACCTCAATAGCTGTGGACAGATCTGGTTACCCGCACATATCCTATCGGGACAACACTAACAGGGACCTCAAGTATGCCTACTACGACGGCGCGCACTGGACTATCGTCATCGTGGACTCTGCGGGGGATGTGGGTAAGTTTGACTCCATTGCCTTAGATTCCACCGACCGTCCCCATATTTCATACTACGCCGAGGGGGACCTCAGATACGCCTACTTTGACGGCGTCACCTGGCATATTACCACGATAGACACCGGTGGTGTCGGCAGGTATTCGTCAATCGCCCTTGATTCCGATAATTATCCCCACATCTCCTATCGTGATGATACAAATGATGCCCTGAAGTATGCCTGGTATGGTTCCCCTTTGAGCATAGACCTGGTATCGTTCACCGCCAGGGCTGAGGTCGGGGGTGTGGTTCTGGATTGGAGCGTGGAGGCGACCGAGGGGGAGACCATTACCGGCTTCAACCTCTATCGTTGGGAGCTTTCCGCTAGCCAGCCGAATATTCTGGATGGGGATGGACTTTCCACCGGGTTAGGCTGGTGCAAGGTCAACGATAGTCTGATAGTGGGTGCGAGCCCCTATTCATACACCGACGGGGAAGTAGAGTGGGGCGTTTCGTACGAGTATCGGCTTGAGGTAGTGGATGGTGGGAGTTGTGAGGCTTTGGGGACCGCCAGTGTAACTACGGGGATGCCCACATCGTTTGTCATAACCAGCATCTATCCCAATCCGGCGGTTGATGAGGTCAACATTTCGCTATATCTGCCGGAGAGTGGTGTGATACGGCTGGAGCTTTACGATCTTA
>JAUVZD010000001.1 GCA_030602715.1 Candidatus Coatesiibacteriota bacterium | reverse complement strand
ATAAAAGTTACCCCGGGGATAACAGGCTTATCGCGCCCGAGCGTCCACAGCGACGGCGCGGTTTGGCACCTCGATGTCGGCTCGTCGCATCCTGGGGCTGAAGCAGGTCCCAAGGGTTGGGCTGTTCGCCCATTAAAGCGGCACGCGAGCTGGGTTTAGAACGTCGTGAGACAGTTCGGTCCTTATCCGTCGTGGGCGTAGGAGACTTGAGAGAAGCTGTCCCTAGTATGAGAAGACCGGGATGGACCAACCTCTAGTGTTCCAGTTGTCCCGCCAGGGGCACCGCTGGGTAGCTATGTTGGGAAGGGATAAGCGCTGAAAGCATCTAAGTGCGAAGCCCCCCTCAAGATTAGGTCTCCCGTGGTTTACCACTAAGGTCACTGGAAGACTACCAGTTTGATAGGCCGCAGGTGTAAGCACGGCGACGTGTTCAGCCGAGCGGTACTAATTGACCGAGAGACTTGACCACAGCTTCCTAATCATTCCTATTTGAGACTCATATCCATATTTCGCACTGTCTTGTAGTTATAAAAAACTCCCTAGGATGATGGTACTGGGGGGAATCCTCTGGGAGAATGGAACTCCGCAAGGGTTTTTTAACCATGAACACGGTAAGTAAAACAACTTAAAATTGGAGGTGTCTAATTTGAAAAGCTTAATGAAAAAAAACGCTTTATTTGTTCTCGGTGTTTTAGTTTTTTTACTATGTTTTTCGGGATGCTCACCTTCCAATAAGAATAAGACAATGGGTGACTTAGTTGAGCATTTTAGGGAAAACGGTATAGTTGGGTTTTATGAACCTTCGGTTCTTTATAAATACGGTGCCGTTGAGGCTGGTTATTATAGTAATCAGCCTAGTTTTTATTCTAGATTATATAAGTTCGACGAAATAAAAAAAGTTGAAAGCTTTGCTAAACTAGGCGGCCAATTTCCTCGTTTCGTTAATGGTTATTTCGTGATGGAGTGTACTTACGAATCGATGGACCTACTTCTTCCTGTCTTTAATAGTTTTTAGATTTTAGATATAGTATTTTTCGAAATTGAATTACGCTTTTCCGTTCTGGTTAGTTTAAATAAAGTAAGGGGAGAGTTGAGACAATGCAGACACCTAATCTAAACCGCGTTTACGGTTCTTTTTTCAAAATAGAAGATGGCGAAAACCATATAAGTGTATTAAGGACAAAAGTGTCGCCCTTAATAGAAAGGTTAAAGGCAGATAATATTATCGGTTGGTATGCTTTTCACTTTCATGAGAGAAAACAATATAACCCAGAACCAAAAAACCGCTCTGAGGAAAAAGGTATTCACTTTCGCTTGGAGCTTTTGAATGGTAAAACGGTAGAAGATTTAATAACAGTCCTACCGGATTATTGTGAAGACCCAATACTTGGAATAGAAAAGGATATATCCGGGATTACTGTTGGTACAGGCAAAAAACACTTAATAAGTAGGGAAAGCCTTAAAAATAGTAATATTAGTGATGCTTGGAAAGTTATTGGAGAGGCTTCAGAATGGGTATTGAACTTATTAGATAGCTATAAAACTGAAGTTTTTAATAATCATGAAATATATAATGGGCAGATTATACAGCATATCCACTTTATAATGAATTTATTACAGCCAAGGTATACCCATCTTCAAGATGGTAGTCCTATCTCTCCTGTTAACGGTGCGTTGCTTTTCTAACCGAATTGTGTTAATAAAATGTGAGTAATTATAACGGTTTCCTAATACTGAAGTTAAGCTCACCAATGTTGATGGCATTCTTGAGGTACTCTAAAGGAATATAGGTTAACGTAGAAATTCTTAAAATTATGCGATGAAGTAATTCCGAATGTGTAAGCACAACGAATTTTTAAGCCGAGCGGTACTAATTGACCGAGAGACTTGACCACAGCTTCCTGATCATTCCTATTTGAGACTCATATCCATATTTCGCACTGTCTTGCAATCATAAAAAGCCCCCCGCGCCCATGGTACTTGAGGGGCGACCCCCTGGGAGAGTAGGTCACCGCCAGATTTAATTTGCCCGCTCACAGGGCGGGTTTTTTTAACTTATAGCGTTGACTTGGAGCCGCGCATTTGTTAATTTATACAGATTACCGTACCACTAGCATTTAAATGCATACAGGAGGTATCAAATTGAGTTATATAACGCGTTGGGCGCTGGTATTGACCGTCGCGTTCATGGCCGCGGTGGCGTTGCCGAATAACGCCGACGCTTGTACCGGCATAACGCTAACGGCCGAGGACGACTCGGTGGTATTCGCTCGGACGATGGAGTTGGGCGGTGCCCTCGTCGAATGGGGATTGGTCGTCGTGCCTCAGGGTACGTCGTACGTGGGTACGACGCCTTGGGAAAGCCCCGGCGTTAAATGGACCGCCAAGTACGCCTTCGTGGGCATGAACTCGTACGGCACGCCATACGTGGCCGACGGCGTCAACGAGGCGGGCCTGGCGGCGGGTACGTTTATGTTTGCCCATTATACAGAATACCAGACCCCCACCGAGCTCGACGCCGGCAAGACGCTGGCCGCGTTCGAATTGACGACTTGGATTCTTTCCAACTTCTCGACCGTGGCCGAAGTCAAGGAGGGGCTGGCGCAGGTGAAGGTAGCGGCGGTAGTATTAGAGTCGCCGGGGTGGGACGAAGCCCCGCCGTTCCACTGGATCGTAGTTGACGAATCAGGCGCGGCCATCGTCGTAGAATACGTCGCCGGCGAACTTACGGTGCACGATAATCCGCTTGGCGTCATAACCAACGCGCCCACGTTCGATTGGCACATCACCAACCTAAAGAGTTACGTTAACCTCTCGGCCGAAGACGCGTCGTCGTCCGAGCTAGGCGGGCTGACGTTGACGGCATTCGGCCACGGCTCGGGGATGCTGGGTTTACCGGGCGATTTCACGCCCCCGTCGCGCTTCGTGCGCGCGGCCTTCTTGAAAAGCACGGTCGTCCCTGCTAAAGACGCGACGGAAACCGTGGTCCAAGCGTTCCACATCCTCAACCAGTTCGACATTCCCCTCGGCGCGGTCCGAGGCGTCCGCGGCGGTCAACCGTTGCTTGAGCAGACGGATTGGACGAGCGCCGCGGACCTCAAGAACCGCCGCTACTACATCCACACCGCTGATACGCGCCGCATACATATGATCGACCTGATGCAGGCGCCGCGCGACGGCACCGCCTATATCAACATACCTCTCCCCCAAGAGGAGGTTTTCGAGGACTTGACGCCCGCGGAGGTGAGCGAATAAAGCAAGACGCTCCCTGGCGACCGCCGAGTCGACGGACGATTTGGAGAATTGGTTGATTGCCGACTCACCGGAATTTATCTCCACCCTATTTGAAGCTCGTAAACAACATCTCCGCTGCGAACTTATCAGCCTTGAGGAAATAAAAGCCCGCCTTGCCGAGCGCGCCGCTAAAGGTTAAGTTCACGTCTAGAGTCGCTTTTTACGAACCCAACCTATCTTTCGCACTGTCTTGTACTAATAAAAGCCCCCGCCCCCGCCTTTGGCGGGGGGGGGGGTGTTATATTAGGTGGGGAATTCCGCTTGATTTGCGGTGGCGTTGTGGTTACAATGCAAAAGATAATCGTTAAGATTACCCCGGGGGGATTTCCTTATGCCCAAGGTTGAATCCTTTCGCTGCCCCAACTGCGGGGCGGTGCTCAAGGATAAGAAGGCTAAGGTCTGCGAATATTGCGGTTCAGCGATAGAGGTGGAGCCGGAATTCCCAAAAGAGGGCGAATACAGCCCCCATGCCGGCGAAGTGGTCTATTTCAGGAACCTGCCCGGTCAGCCGATCACCATTGATACCACCGACATCCCCTTTCAGCCGAAGATAACCTATGAAAAATTACCCGGCGGTCTCCTGGATTCCAGGCTGAAAAAAGACGCCGATGAGATAGTCTCGCTGGTGAGGGTTACCCAGGAGGCTTGTAACACAGAAGACCTGGACCTATATGTGAGCACCATCTCCCCGTTGAATCAAGCTTTTTATAACAAGGTGCGCCAAGGGGCGGTGGAGCAGTTCATCACCGGCGACATGAAGCGATATACGGTGAGTGTTGATTTCTTGGAGCTGACTCCAGATACCGCTAAAGCGGACATTACCATTGAGGCGATTATATTTCAGACCTCCGGACGCACCACTCAACCCGAAACCACCTTTCAGTATCAACTTATCAAACACCAGGGTTATTGGAAGATTGCCAATTCAACTACCAAGATTGCTGTTGGAGCATTAAGAAATGTATTTAAGGTATCCAAGCTATCCTGTCTTATTCCCCTCATCGGCTTTCTGATTGGAATGGTCGCTGGGGTTTGGGCGATTGTCGCCTCTTTGACCTCCTCGTGCTCTGATGCAACGGAACAGGTTTCTCATTCCACGCAATTTGAGGTCTCTCGTTCCACGCAACCCAGCGTTGAAGGAGAGGTCTCCGAGGTTGATGAGACGGAGTTGGGAGAGGGAGAGGTTATAATTGAGGGCGCCCTGCCGATATATACCCAACCTGACGAGGGTGACATGCCTGCGTATGTAATCATGCCCGGCGCCAAGATAACGGTGGTCTCAAAGTCGGGGAGATGGACATTTATTCGCACCGAAGACGGGCGCACAGGTTGGACCCTTTCGGTTTTATTGGAATGAGGTGCTCTGTCCCCCATCAATCGGCGTCATCAGGGTAATATTTGAGTAGGTGTTAAAAAAGAATCAACTTATTTTAACCCCCCCGCCTTTGGCGGGGGGGGGTATTTTTTTCTTGACAAATTGAGATTTTATGGTTAGGATAGCAAAAGGCAATCGTTATTTATTCAGCAGTCTCTGCTGAGATTCTTTAATCAAAAAAAGGAGGGTTTGACAATGAAAGCGTTAACATCTTTGTTAGTTGCATTAGTTTTGCTCTTTGCTGGTTCTGCTTTCGCCGACTACGGCTACGACACCAGCAATACCTATGCCTGGATGGACACCGATGAGACCTTTTGTCCCAGTTATAGCTGGATTGACGCCTCCTCGGGGACCGATTTGGGGATAGGCGACGATACCTACTTCACCACCACCACTCCGTTTGACATTGATTTTTACGGTAACTCCTATAGCAGCGGCACCAGCTTCTATGTGGGCACCAACGGAATGATGGGCTTCAGCTCAACAGGTATGTATAGTTTATCCAATCAGGATTTGCCCAGCACCAGTACCCCCAATAACCTTATGGCCGTCTATTGGGATGACATGCGCGGTTATTCCGGCGACCACTTATGGAGCTATGTTGGCGGTTCCTCTCCTAATCGGTGGTGGGTGATAAGCTACGACCCCTGGCACAACTACGGCGCCAGCTCATATGCGGTTCAATTCCAGGTAGTCATCTTTGAGAACGACGGCTCCTTTGACAACATAATTGTGTTTCAGTATGAGGACACCACCGCCTCCCACGACGACCATGGTGCCAGTGCCACCGCCGGCATTGAGAACTCTAGTGGGACCGAGGGACACTCCTATTGCTATAACCAGGGCAATCTTGACGAGAGTCTAGCCGTCGCATATATAGGGGTTGATGGGCTTTATCCGAATCCATTTGACCTGCTCTCTCCGGCGGATGGAAGCACCATCCAGGTGCCCGGCGGCATAGGCACCACCTCTGAAGCCGTATCCCTCGGTGGAGGTCAAGACCCTGTAGGGTATAAGGGCAGCGTGGATGTCACCTTTGAGTGGGAGAACAATGGATTGGTGTTAGGGTGGGATTTTTGGGATAGGGTAGAATTTGAGCTGTTGATAGACGACGACCCCGCATTCGGTTCTCCGGAGTATGACATCCCCGGCATCACCGGCGAGTTCCCCAGCTACATGCAAACCATCACGGTAACCGAGGATACCACCTTCTACTGGCGAGTTATCGCCAGCTTCATAGCCTTTGACGGTGATTACAGCACCACCTGCAACGACGATTTCCACCTCTACTTGGATGTTTCCCCCTATGTAACCATCCAGCCCACCTCCCTGGGTCACATCAAGGCAATATTTGAGTAGGTGTTGAAAAAGCATCAACTTATTTTTAACCCCCCCCGCCTTTGGCGGCGGGGGGCTTTCTCCATTAAACATTGCAGTATAAATCTGTTATACTCGGGCGAGGATGTGTAGCGTAGCCTGCTAAATACGGAGAGGAGCGATTTTAATGAGGAGAGGAAAGTTTGGGGATTTTTTCCGTTTACTCGGTTTGAAGTGTCCTCCCGGGTGGCATAGCTTTTTCCTCATCTTGCTTTGGGCTATCTTAATGGCAATCTCTGTCCCTCACGCCTGGGGGAATGACAATGATGAGGCGAAGAATTATCTAAAGGTCGGCGATATCCTCTCCGACCCCCAGGACCGACTGGAATACTACACCAAAGCCATAGAGCTGGACCCCACCCTCTCCGACGCCTATCACAACCGGGGGTATATCTATTTCTCCCTGGGTGAGTATGAGCTTGCCCTGCAGGATTACCACCGGGCGCTGGAGCTTTCCCCCGACATGCCCTGGTATCTGAACAGTCGTGGGGTGGTATATAACGCCCTATTTGAACCGGACAGGTCAGTTGTGGACTTGAACCGGGCGATTGAGCTGGATGTGAGCATAGACCTGCTCTATATTAACCGGGGTATCTCTCACATAATGCTGGGGGAATATCGGCAGGCGGAGGACGATCTTCAGATTGGCATAGAGAAAGGCTACGATAGGGATTACGCCCTCCTCTTGCTCTATATCGCTCGGGCGCTGTCCGGGAATTTGACCGGCGCAAAGGAGACGCTGGGAGAGCGGGCGGAGGAGCTGACCAGCGACGATTGGATAAATCCGGTAATTATGTTCTATGGGGGAGTTATTGATTGGGAGCGAATGCTCTCCTCTGCGAGGGACGAGGAGCAAAAGATGGAGGGGAAGTTCTACCTGGGGGCTTGGTATTACTTTGAGGGGGAGAGGGAGTTGACGGAGGGTTATCTGCGGGAGTGTCTGGAGAGCGAGATATATGACTTCGTAGAATATACTCTGGCGAACTGGATGGTGGTCACGTTGTTGGGTGTGGGTGAAGACAGCGAGTGAAACTTAATTTTTATAAAGAATTTTTCTGTTTACTGATATGAATTCATTCGTTCCCTTGACTTACATAGGTGTAAGATTTACAATAGGAATGATAGGAGGAAGAAAATGAGGGGTTATAGATTCTTGTTTTATGCGGTTACAGCGCTGGTGCTGCTTCTTACCGTAAATTGCGCCGATTTTGATGATATAGTTGGTATTGGTGGTGAGGGTGAACTAGCTTGGAGATACCAGACAGGAAATTATATTTTCTCGAGTCCTTGTGTTGCCGACGGCAAGGTATATGTGGGGAGTACTGACAATTACATATACTGCCTTAATGCCAATACCGGCTCGCTCATATGGAGTTACCTAACAGAAAGTGCTATTGTCTCCAGTCCATGGGTTGTCGCTGGAAAGGTATACATTGGGAGTTATGATTGCAACTTGTACTGTCTTGATGCCAATACCGGCTCTCTAATTTGGAAATATACAATGGGATGGATTGTTCACTCCAGTCCTAGGGTTATTGATGACAAGGTATATGTAGGGAGCGGTGACTACTATATCTATTGTCTTGACGCCGAAAATGGCTTATTAATATGGAGATACAAAACCAACTATCAGGTTTCGTCTAGTCCTAGTATTGTCGCTGACAAGGTATATGTAGGAAGCAGTGATTGTTATGTCTATTGTCTTGATGCAGACAATGGCTCTTTAGTTTGGAGATACTGGATCGGCTATCCTATTCGCTCCAGCCCTTGGGTTGTTGATGGCAAGGTATATATTGGGAGTAGTGGCAATTATGTATATTGTCTTGACGCCGAGGACGGCTCTCTTATTTGGAGATATGAGACAGGTTATATGGTTGAATCAAGTCCTTGGGTTGCCGATGGTAAAGTATATTTCGGAAGCCGTGACGATTATGTTTACTGCCTTGATGCCGACAATGGTTCCCTCATTTGGAGGTATCAGACGGACAATTGGGTTGATTCCAGTCCTTGGGTTTGCGAGGGTAGAGTATATATTGGAAGCAATGATGATTATCTATACTGTTTTGATAGCGAAACCGGCTATCTAATCTGGAGATGTTTTTTAAGTGGTTGTGTTCAATGCAGACCTTGGGTAGGTGATGGTAAGGTATATGCAGGAAGCTTGGACCATTATTTATATTGTATTCATACGGAATGATATTTTATTAAATTCCTGTATATGTTAAATTCGTGGTTTTTGTGCCAAATTCTCTCGCCAATGATATAAAGTTTATTTTTTTCTACTTACCTAATTCCCCCCAAAAACCCTTGACATCCCCCCTCTTTTTTTATACAATTTCTGAACGGCTGGTCAGAAGATGACCGACCGGTCAGAAAATCAGAGAAGGAGTTTTCCCTTATGACTGAGAGCCGTCGGGAGAGGGAGAGACGGGCGCGCAGACAGGAGATTATATCCGCCGCCAAGGAGGTGCTCTCCCGCAAGCCCTTCAATGAAGCCACCCTGGAGGAGATCGCCGAGAGGGCGGAGCTCGCCAAGGGCACCATCTATGGCTATTTCAAGAATAAGGAGGACCTGTTCATCTCATTGATAAAGCAGGAGTTTGATAGCTGGAGACGGGCGGTAGAGCCGGCGCTGGATGAGGGATTGGCTCCCAGGGAACGATTGAGAATAATGACCGAAGCGGTGCTGAGATACCATCTGGACAATCTGGATTTATATAAGATATACCTGACCCACATGGGTTTTATCATTATCCCAAAAGAGGGAATGCTACATGAATATCAGAGGATAATAAACGATTGTCTGAAGAAGGCGATGGAAATATACAGGGAGGTTATAATTTCCTGCCAGAAGGACGGTTTATTCAAGGACAAAGACCCCCAGTTCCTGACATTGGTCTATCAGGGAGTGATTCAGTCGGTGATAATGGGCTGGATGATGGGGCTGATAGATAAGCCCATTCCCAAACTGGTGGAAGATATTCTGGAGCTGTTGCCGGAAAGCTCCTAATAATCCTTTCAGTTGAGGTTTTGGTGATGAAGCTTTTGACAGTCTCTTTCGCACTCATTTTGCTTTTATATTCCCCTCCCACATCCGGCGTGGTTCTGTCGGTGGACGACTGTATTGAGATGGCTCTGGAAAGCGACCAGTCGGTCATCGCCGCCCGCTACGCCCTGGAGGAAGCCCACGGTAATCTGGTCTATGCCCGCAGTGGGTTCTTCCCCACCCTCAGCCTGGACGCCTCCATCACCAAGCTCTCCACGGTGCCGCAGGTGACCATACCGGCGGGGCTTTTCGGTCCCGATGAGATGCGAATAGCAATGGGCACCGATGAGCAGGTCTCTTTTGGAGCCACCCTGGTCCAGCCGATCTGGTATGGTGGTCGGGTCTATAACGCCTACAAGCTTTCCAAGACCGCTGAGCTTTCCGCCGGAGAGGAGCTTCGTTTGGCACGAAGTCGGTTGGTCTATGATGTGCGCCAAGCCTTCTACGACCTCTTGTTGACTGAGGAATTGATTGCGGTGACTGCCGAGTCCATTGAAAGGGCTGGTGACCATCTCTCCGTCGCCGAGAAACGCTATCAGGTGGGGCTTGCGCCCAAGTTTGAGATGCTCCGTGCCCAGGTGGATGTTACCAATCTCAATACTCAACTGATTCAACTGGAAAATTTGCACAGGGTGCAGGAGCGGGCGCTCCGCCAACTGATAAACCTTGATGAGGATAAAGCGCTGGAGCTTGTGGGGAGGATGGAGTATGTGGAGCTTCCCATGACCCTTGAGGAGTGTCTGGAGGAAGCCTCCGCCAACAGAGCGGAGCTTGCCCAGATGGAATATCAACTGGACATTCTGGAGCGAAATATCAGCCTGTCAAAATCGGGCGACAACCCCCTCATCAGCTTAATCGGCTCCTATCAGAATACCTCGGATAGATTCTTTGACAGCGAGCATTATCAGGGGGTCTTCTCCGCCACCCTGAACCTCTCCTGGCCCCTGTGGGACAGCTTCGCCACCTCGGGACAGGTGATGGCGGCAAGAGCCCAGATGCGCCAGATTGAGATGGGCAGGGAACAGCTTGAAGAGGGCATCATCCTGGAGGTGGAGGCGCTCTATCGGCAGATGGAGTCCAGCCGGCAGATGATGGTGGCGCAGGAGGCGAACATCGCCCTGTGCGAGGAGGCTGTGGATATGGTGGAGGCGCAGTATAAAGTCGGACTTGCCACCTACCTGGATGTTACCGATTCCCAGCTGACCCTGCGCCAAGCGGAGATTGGCTACATGCAGGCTCTGCACGACTATCTATTGGCGGTCTATGAGCTTTATAGGGCTATGGGGTGGGAGGAGTAGGAATTAAGATAGAGCTTTATCTGCAAAGATAACCCCCACCCGATTTTGGATGGGGGTGTTTTATTGTGAGTATGATGACCGCCTAATACGCCTCCAGCGTTCCCCTTCTCTTTGCATTTTAGTAATTTTATACTGTAATTTTATCACCCGACTCCAAACGGTCCTCTATATGCAGGATGACCACATCTTTAATATTCGCCAAAGTCTCCTCATAGGTATCGCCTTGTGTGTAACATCCCTGCAGGTCGGGCGCGTAGGCGAAGTATCCATCCTCGTCCTTTTCAACTATTATTGGTATGTTGAACTTCATAGGAATTTCCTCCAATTTAATGATTCTTTGTAGAATATTAAATCCTTTTTCTTGGTTTATGTCAAGGCATTTTTTTAAGCCCAATTCTATATAAGAGAGTTTTCAAAAGAACGATTGATAAATGTATGCCTTGACCACATAATATTTAATACGCCTCCAACGTCCCTCGCTTCTTCGCTTCCCTCTCAAATAGGCTGAAGGCAATATAGCCGATGGTGAAGTATATCGCCCCGATGCCGAGTTCCTGCACCAGCAGCCACCAGATGTCGCCTAAGCCCGAACCGGCGACTATCATCCGCGCCGCGGCAAGCCCCCGGGTCAGGGGAAGTCCCTGAGAGATTATCCGCGCCCAGCCGGGGAGCATCTCCAGGGGGAGGTTGACCCCGGCTAAGACCAGCAGGAGGAAATAGATAGTATTGTTAAAAAACATCACATTGAGGGTGACCAGAGAGAGGGAGCCCAGGAGAAGTCCCATAGCCGCCGTGGAGGCGGAGGTGATGAGGATGGTCAGGGCGAAGGCGAGGGGATTTGTGGCCGAGAGGTCCAGGCGGAAGATGAGCACCGCGGCGAGCAGGCTTATTCCCGCACCCACCATGCCGTCAAAGATGTGCACCACCGCCCGCCCGCTGAAAAGGAAGAGCCTGTTTGCCGGGGTGCCGAAGAGGTAGGGCAGGGTGCCCTGCCTGCGTTCCATCCCCACGGTCATGGAGACGCCGTAGATGCCGTTGATCGCCACCGCCAGCACCGAATTGCCGATGAGGAAGAAGGGGGCGTTCTCGGCGCCGGTGGCGAAGGTGCCCAGAAAGGTGAAGAAGATGAGCTGGAAGAGGGGCATTATCACCTTGCTGGAGGCGTAAGAGATGGGCGAGAACCAGCGGAAGAGCGCCTTGTAGGAGAGATAGGCGCTCTGCCAGAATATGCGGAAATTAGTGAAGGGGGTTGCCATGGGTTTGTTTTAGGCGAGGATTTGCATCCTCGCTTACATTTTTTTCGTCTCTTCTTTCCCTTTCGGCTTCGGAGCCTTCCCCAGCTCCTTCCCACAGCGGGGGCAGTATCTGGGCTTCTTGTCAACGATGGCGGCGTCGCAGTGGGGGCAGACCGCCACCACCGGGCGGGTGGGCGCCTGGCGCTTGAAGATGGCACGCAGGAAGTCCAGGTTGAACTGGCTGTAGTCGGAGTCGTAGAACTTGTTGTAGATGATGACCTGCATGGCGATGTAGGTGATGTAGCCGTAGAGCGCCACCAGCAGGAACAGGAAGGGCAGGAAGGGGAGGGTGATGATTAGTATCAATAAAGTTACTACGAATATAAGAGGTATCAAGTAGGCGTTGGTGGGCTGTGCGGGGATAGCTGCGGTTTGGTGCAGTTTCCTGATGGATAGCTCCGGCGAATCCTGGCTCCCCTCCCGGTCCACCAGTCCGATGCGCGCCAGACCGTAGGTGCAGATGTTGTGGATGGAGAGAATCAACATATAGAGCACCATGAAGGGCAGGGAGACCAGAGCGGCGAACTCCAGGAAGACGAAGCGCCCCATCTGTTTGGTGAAGACCCGAAAGACATGGGCGAAGGTGTCGGCGAATCCACTCTCCCGGCTGACCACGATGGGGGGAATCATGCTCATACTCACCGCAAGATAGATGAGGGTGAAGAGGGCGATGAGGGAAAGGGGTAAGTAGAGCAGGGCGGAGATTATCGGTCCTATGTAGTTTAATGAATAGATCAGACTCAATGCTGTAAAGACCACCGCCAGCACGCAGAAACCGACCAGAATCTGGATGATGGGCAGAAATATCATGGAGGCGAAGTGGCGTTTGATGAAATGGAAAGCCTCCGCCGGGGATACCTTTTGCCCGCCTCTGATCTCTTCCTGCACCATTTTGCTTATTGCCCCGTTTCCCAGAATCAGCACCACCGAAGCCAAAAGCACACCGAAGAGCATAAGCGCCAGATTGAGGGCAGCGGCCGCATTCTCAAACGGCTCGCTCATCTCCCCCTGGAATTGCCCGCTTAGAAAACCGGTCAAGCTATTACCGAATAAGGGGGTCAGGTTGTAGGTGATGAAGACTAAAGCCAGAGCCACTATCAGGGTGAGCAGGGCCAGGAAGACCTTTGCCGGGTCCTGCACAATGTCAATTAGATAGATGATTCCGCTCTTTTGCTTGGGCATCTCAGTTCTCCCTGTTGTTTTGCTGTGAACTTTTTTGATGGAGTTTATTGCATCCCTAAAAGCGCCCTCTCTCGCAGTCTGCGCAGGACCACCCTGAAGAGCCAGAAGGAGAGTATGACATAGACCGCCGAGAGGATTGCCATGACTGCGATGGAGAGACTTATCTCAGCCCACATCCCCTCACCTCCAGTGGCGGCGGCGCGCATAGCCCGGCATGCCCAATACGGCGCCAGGATGTAGGAGAGGGGGTTGGTCCAGCCGGGCAGGAGGGATATGGGGAAGAGGAATCCGCCCAGAATATAGACGGGGAATTCAAGTGCATTAGCCCAGCTAGTCATCATCAGGTTGACCGCGAAGAGGGGAGCCAGGAGCATCCCGAAACAGAGTAGGCTGGCTAATGCGACCAGAACCGCCAGGAGGAAGGCGGGAATGTTGGCTATGGTGATGGGCACCCGCAGGAGGGCGGCTGCCAGTGCGTAGCAGGCGCTCATGGAGACGAAGCTTGTGAGCACGTTGGAGGCGGTCTTGGCGGTGATGACCGGTCCTAGCGGGGTGGGGCTGGCTACGATATACTCCAGTGAACCTATCCAGCGCTCCCCCTCTAAGTTGAAGGCTGAGCTGAAGAGCAAGCCCCCCCAGATTCCCACCATCCCGCTTCCCACCACGATGGAGATGAGGGGAAATTCCGCCCCCTTGCCCTTTAGAAGGAAAACCGCCAGGAAGGCGAACAGCAGAGGCTGAACGATGACGGTGAAGATGACGAACCAGTCTATTGCCATCATCTTGAGGTTATACCAACCGGCGGTGAACATAGCCCGCAAGAGTGCCCCCAAACCTACCTTACCGGAGGAGGTAATCTCTAGAATCAGGGTGTCTGATGTTTGTATTTGGCTCACAGCCTTACCCCCACCAGCTCACTGGTCTGAGGGTCGTAGTAGAAGAGATAGCCGTCCCGGATGGTGGGGCTTTCCATGTTGGAGGTTATCTCAAAGGAAGCCCGCGCAGAGCCATCGTTTAGGTTGAGCCAGTAGAGCTTGTTTCCGCAGACGGCGAACAGGCGGTTGTGGTCCCAAAAGAGTCCGGAGAAGGTATCCACCTTCTTGCGCCAAAGGATGTCTCCTCCATCCGCGGACTGAGCGATGATTATCCCCTCCAACAGCTTGGGGGTTTCCTCCTCGGCTTGGAAGTAGGTGCTTACCCCCATGACTCCGTAAAACACCTTTCCCCGCTGGCAGATGAGGGCTACATCCATGGGCTGTTCCCAGAAACTACCCGGAATGTGAGCCTCCCAGGCAAGTGAGCCGTCGGCTGTGTAGAGGGCGATCAGTCTATCGCCGGGGTTGGGAACGATGACTTTATCCTCACGAAAGACCGGGGGGTGGTGCACGCCGAGGACGGCGTAGTCGGTGGTCTGGTAGCGCCACAGCTCAACGCCCGACCTAGCATCCAGGCAGTAGAAGAATTCATCGCAAGTGAAATAGAGACGACCGTCCTCAATTGCCGGAGGGGACCAGATGAGGCGCTCCCCTTCGCCTGTGTGGGCGGTGAAACTCCACTCTATGTCTTTACCTTTGGGGTTAAAGCAGCGCAGATGGGGGCCATCGCTGAAATATAGTTTGTTCCCCCAGGGGATGAGGGGAGTGAGGATACTATCACCGCCGTCAAAGGTGAAGCGGAGTTCACCTTGGGAAGTTAAGGAGTGGATGGAGCCCTCGGAGTCGCCGATGTAGATATTGCCGGCGAGCATGGTGGGAGGGGCGTAGAAGTAGGCTTCCGTGTAATATTCCCAGAGCGCCTCCCCGCTCCCGGCATCAAAGACCGCCAGAGTGGTCTCATCGTTGGTGACCACCGCCACCAGATTGCCCAGTTTGGCGATATTACCGGGCTCCACCTGACCTATCGGGGTGCGCCAGACCTCATTCCACATCACTCTGCCCAGGCAGGAGAGGAAGGTGGTGAATATCAGGACGACTGCAAATATAAACCGTAGGATGTTAAAGTTGCGATTCATATTAATCTATCTCCCCTCCAACCAGACGCACGTAGGCGTCTTCCAGGGTCGGCTCCCTTAAGTTTATATTTCCCACGCGGGTGTCCTCTAAAATGGAGATGACTCTGGGCATTGCCGCGCCACCCTCCTTGGTGTGGATGAAGACCCTCTGGGTGCCGTCCTCGTCCCGGATGGCTACATCGGTTACCGAGGCTATGGTCTTGATGCGCTCAATCTGCCGGGGCAGAATTCCATAAACCTCACATTCTATCACATGCAAATCGGCGACGAAGCGCTTCAATTCTCTGGGGCTGTCCAGGGCGGCGACGGTTCCCTTGCTGATGACCGCCACCCGGTCGCATAGCTCGTCGGCTTCAAACATATAGTGGGTGGTGAGGAAGATGGTCCGTCCCTCCTCCTGGAACTGCTTTATGAGGGAGCGCATCTCCCTGGCTCCCACCGGGTCCAGACCTAAAGTTGGCTCATCCAGAAAGAGAATGCGTGGGTTGTGCAACAGGCAGCGGGCGATGTGTAGTCTCTGTTTCATCCCCCGGCTATAACCCTCCACCTTGTCATCGCCCCGTTTTGATAGTCCCACAAGTTCCAGCAGCTGCGATATGCGCTTAGAGCTTTCGGCAGGGGGGATGCCGTAGAGGTCGGCGAAGTAGCGCAGGTTTTCCCGACCGGAGAGCCGCCAGTAAACCCCTCGCTCCCCGCCGAGCACGAAGCCGATCAGCGGACGGAGTTTCGCCGCATCGCTGACCACATTGTAGCCCAGGACGGTGGCGGAACCTGAGCTGGGGATGAGCAGGGTGATGAGAATCTTGACCATAGTGGTCTTCCCCGCTCCGTTTGGTCCCAGCAAGCCGAAGATTTCCCCTTCATTCACCGTGAAGGAGATGCCCTTGAGCGCCTCCACCTCCTTGCGCTTGCGACCGAATATGCCGCTTTTGGAGATGTAGGTGTGATGGATATTCTTTATGCAGATAGTGGACAATGTAGTTTTGGGCTAAAAAAATCCTTAAAATTATCTATTTGTCTTTAACTCTAACCTTAGAGATGCTATCATAGCAAGCCTTGAAGGGCAATCTATTATTGGTAAAATCCAGGGACAACTCCAATCGGAGGAAGCTGGAGAAGTCTATGACCGAAAGAGTGGTAGTTTCTGCGGTTCTTGTGTTCTCACTCATCTGCCTGTCCCCATTTCTCGCCCAAGCGGCGCAGGAAATGCCTCCACAGTTGCAGACCAGGATGGAGGAGGCGGCACAGTATCTGGCAAACTGGGATTTTGAGCCGGCGTTGGAGATAGCATTTCAGGCTATGGAGGATTATCCCGATTATGCCGCCCCCTGGTTGGTGTTTGCCTTTGTCGCCATCCAGACCGGTGACTTTGAAAGCGCCATGCGAGCGGCGGACAAGGCTCTTCTTCTGGATGAGGAGAACATGGAGGCATATAATTACAAAGGGAGCATCTATCTTGCCTATGATTCCCTCTATGAAGCGCTTTACTGCTTTGACCGGGCTCTGGAGATAGAGTCAGGAAATGTAGATGTTATGAACAACAAGGCCATAACCTTGAACAACCTGGGTCGCACTGACGAAGCCCTGCAGCTGGTGGATGAGATGATAGCCCTTGCTCCGGATGATTATCGGTCTTACTGCGCCAAAGCGGTAATTCTGGCTGGGGAGGGACAGTTGGAGGGGGCGTTTGCCGCACTGGAGGAAGCTGAGGAGTTGGAATATGTGGACCCATCCGTCTATCAGCTTGAGGGGTATGTCTTGAAGGAGATGGGTCGGCTGGATGAGGCGATGCAAGCTGTGGAGGAAGCGCTGGCAATCTATCCCCAGTATTTTGACGCACTGTATGTGAAGGCGTGCATCTTTGCCTTGCAGGGGAGAAAGGACGAGCTGGTTGCCATCTTGCAGGAGTTGACTGAACTGTATCCGGACTTTTACTACTACATCCTCGCCGAGCCCAACTTTGAGCCCTATCTGGAAGATGCGGAGATTATGGAGTTGCTGGGCTCGCAGTAAGGGATGTTTAGTCCGATGGTTGGGAGTCTCCATGTATGAAGCTGTAGGGGTGATACATCTCCATTCCACTTTCTCCGACGGCACCGCAGATATCGGAGAGATTATGACTGCGGCTTCACAGAATCACCTGGATTTTGTGGTTTTGACCGACCACGACACTCTGCGGGCGCTTGAGTTTGGTTACGAGGGGTATCATGATAGGATAATGCTTCTGTGTGGATATGAGATCACCCCGGAAAAGGACCACTATCTGGTTTTAGGCACCGATAAACTCATCAACAGCGATGGAGGTCCACAGGTTTTTGTAACAGCGGTGAGGTATGCCGGCGGTCTGGGCTTCATCGCTCACCCGGACCATGTGGGGGTTCCTCGCTTCGGTGTGGGGTGTTATAACTGGACCCACTGGGAGGTGGATGGCTTCACCGGTATCGGTATCTGGGACCTGATGACCGACTGGCAGGAGCGGGTGACCGGCATCTGGCAGGGAATAAAAGGGGTGCTCAATCCCCTGGGACATATTCGCGGACCCAGGACAGTTACCCTGAAGCGGTGGGATGAGATGAACCTGAAACGGCGGGTGGTGGGAATCGGAGAGATAGACAATCACGGGAAGCACCACGGGTTTCTTTTCATCCGCCTGACCATATTCCCTTACCGCTTCGCTATGGGCACGGTGCACAATCATCTCCTGCTGGAAAAGCCCCTGAGCGGTGATTTCAAGCGGGATAAGCGGGCACTTCTGGATGCTCTCAGGTTGGGTCGCCTGTATATTTCCATGGAGGCTTTTGGGTCGGCAAAGGGATTTCGCTTTTGGGGGGAGCTTTCAGATGGGAAGAGTCTTTCTATGGGTGATAGGGTGGAATTCTCTGAGGGAGTGGCTTTTCGGATTGAGAGCCCCAGGGAGGCGAAGATAAGGCTATTGTGCAGTGGTATTGTGGTCAAGGAAGCGGTAGGTAGTCGGCTGGAGTATGAAGCAGGCTCACCGGGGGTCTATCGGGCGGAGGTCTATCTGCCGTCGGAGTCCGGAAAAAACCGCTCTCTTCCGTGGGTATTCTCCAATCCCATCGTTCTTATGGAGGGTCAAGGGTAAAGATGAGGGAAAGTGATGGAGCGGAGTGATTTTCTAATCATAGGTTCGGGAATCGCCGGGCTTTCCTACGCTTTGCAGGTGGCTGACTACGGCAAGGTGGTAATAGTTACCAAGAAGGAGGACTCCGATTCGGCTACCAACTTCGCCCAGGGGGGGATTGCTGCGGTGCTGGACCCGGAGGACAGCTTTAAGACCCATCTGGAAGACACCGTGAATGCGGGAGCGGGACTCTGCCACCGGGAGGTGGTGGAGTTGGTGGTGCGAGAAGGACCGTCCCGGATAGAGGCGTTGATGGAGTTGGGGGTGGATTTCACCAAGAAGAAGGGCGATGGGAACCGACTGGATTTGGGCAAGGAAGGGGGGCATTCCCGCAGGCGCATCGTCCACGCCAAGGACTTCACCGGTCAGAAGGTGGAATCAGCCCTGCTCCAAAATGTGCGGGAGCATGAGAATATCACCCTGCTGGAGAATTCTATGGTTATAGATATTGCTACAGCCGGCGAGGGTCCCTCAAGGCGCTGTCTGGGATGTTGGGTGTTGACCGACGAGGGGAGAGTGGAGCTCTTTCTCTCCCGATTGACCCTTCTGGCTTCGGGCGGTGCGGGAAAGGTCTATCTGGTGACCAGCAACCCCAATGTGGCCACCGGCGACGGTATGGCTATGGCTTATAGAGCTGGCGTGAGGCTTGCCAATATGGAGTTCGTCCAGTTCCACCCCACCTGCCTTTACTATCCCGGGGCAAAAACTATCCTGGAGCGCTCTTTCCTCATCACCGAAGCGGTGCGGGGTGAGGGGGGTATACTGATTACCAGGGACGGAGAGCGCTTCGCCCAAAAGTTTGACCCCCGTGGTGAGCTGGCACCACGGGATATCGTCGCCAGGGCGATAGACGCCACCATAAAGAAGCGGGGCGATGACTGCGTCTATCTGGATATGCGCCCCATCGGCTCCGCCCAGGTCAGGGAGCGCTTCCCCTACATCTATGAGAACTGTAAGCTGTTGGGCATAGATGTGACCAAGGAACCCATTCCGGTGGTTCCGGCGGCGCATTATTTCTGTGGCGGGGTGTGGACGGATACTTACGGCAAGACCAGTCTCCTGGGGCTTCAGGCGGTGGGGGAGGTAGCCTGCACCGGGATGCACGGAGCCAACCGCTTAGCCTCCAATTCCCTGCTGGAGGCGCTGGTGATGGCTCATCGGGCGGCTACCATCGCCCCGGAGTTGATGCAAGAGGTCAACCTGAAGGATAATGAGGTCAAATCCACTGTTTTGGAGGGGCTTCCTCAGGCGAAGGAGTCGGTGGTGGTCTCCCACGAGTGGGCCGCGGTCAGACGGTTGATGCACAATTATGTGGGGGTGGTGCGCTCCGATGAAAGGCTTGCCATCGCCGCCGGCAAGATAGCTCAAATTCGCCGGGTGGTGGATGAGTTCTGCGGGAAATATTTCCCCACAGTGGACAGCCTGGAGACCAAAAATATCGCCGTGGTCGCCGGTCTGGTCATCTATGGGGCTATGCGCAGAAAGGAGTCCCGTGGTTTGCATTATAATATAGATCACCCCGAAAGGGATGATGAGAATTGGCGGAGGGATAATTTTATAGACCCGCCGATTGAGGATTTTGGTGAGGTGTAAACGATGGCAGAATTGAAGGGTAAATCCGAAGCTGGTGCGAAGAGAGTGGCTATCCTTGATTTCGGGTCCCAATATACCCAGCTCATCGCCCGCAAAGTCAGGGAGTTGGGCATCTATTCGGAGATATTTCCCTATTGGGTGACTAAAGGGGAACTGGCGCCACTCTCCACCATCGGGGGGATTATCCTCTCCGGGGGTCCCAGCTCGGTCACCGATGAGGATGCCCCCCTGCCGGGGGATTTTATCCTGCGGATGGGGATTCCTCTGCTGGGCATCTGCTACGGTCTGCAGTATATATCCCATAAGCTGGGAGGGAAGGTGGCAGGCGCCGGGAGAAGGGAGTATGGTTTTGCCGACCTCAATGTGGATACCGCCCATCCCCTCTTCTCCGGTCTGGATGAGGTGGAGCGGGTGTGGATGAGCCACGGCGATGCGCTTGAGACTATCCCCCCTGATTTTCACGCCATCGCCCACACCGAGAACGCCCCTTATGCGGCTGTCGCCAACGCAGACGACACTATCCTGGGGGTGCAGTTCCATCCGGAGGTGCATCATACGGAGAAGGGAAAGCAGATGCTTGCCAACTTCCTGTTCAAAATCTGCAACCTCTCCCCCGACTGGACCGTCAAATCCTTTGTGGAGATGGCGATTCTGAAGATAAAGGAGCAGGTGGGTGCCGAGAAAGTGCTCTGCGCCCTCTCCGGCGGGGTGGATTCCACGGTGATGGCTACCCTCATTCGCCGGGCGATTGGCGAACAACTGCTCTGCGTTCTGGTGGACAACGGTTTAATGCGCCAGGGGGAGGTGGAGCAGGTTCAGGGCTATCTATCCGCCATCCTTCCCCTTGAGGTCGTTGACGCCGGCCAGCTCTTCATCAAGAACCTTAGCGGGGTGGAGGAACCGGAGGAGAAACGGCGCATCATCGGTCATACCTTCATTGAGGTTTTTGAGGAGCGAGCCCGAAAGGAGCAGGGCTTGCGCTTCCTAGCCCAGGGGACGCTCTATCCCGATTATATAGAATCGGTCTCGGTCAAGGGTCCCAGCGCCATCATCAAGAGCCATCACAATGTGGGCGGACTGCCGGAGGGGATGGAACTTGAGCTGGTGGAGCCCTTGAAGTATCTCTTCAAGGACGAGGTGCGGGAGGTGGGGCGGGAACTGGATTTGCCGGAGGAGATAGTCGGCAGACATCCCTTCCCGGGACCGGGACTTGCGGTACGTATACTGGGGGAGGTGACCCCACAGAGGTTGGAGCTGGTCCGTCGGGCTGACGCCATCGCCATAGAGGAGTTGAAGAAAGCAGACTACTATGATAAAGTGTGGCAGGCTCTGGTGGTGCTTCTGCCGGTGCGCACGGTGGGGGTGATGGGCGACGCCCGCACCTACGAGAATGTGGTCGCCCTGCGCTGTGTAACCTCAACCGACGGCATGACCGCCGACTGGATCCACCTGCCGGAGAGCTTACTTTCCTCCATCTCCACCAGGATTATAAATGAGGTCAGGGGTATAAATCGGGTTGTCTATGACATCAGCTCCAAGCCCCCGGCGACCATAGAATGGGAGTAGGGGCTGAGGGGGGTGAAGGGGGGTCTCTTTGCAAAAAGAACTCATTCCCCATAGATGATACTATTGATATCACCATCGCCGCCAGCGTTGATTCCCAGGAGGATGTCGTGGTTACCGCCGGGACCTTTGCCGACTGCTATAAGATTATCTATAACAGCATTATGGTCGTCCACCTCTCCAGCTGGGGGGATTTCCCCCTGGTCCTGCCGATATATGTATGGTTCAAACCGGGTGTGGGGCGGATGAAAATGTATATACAGGTTGATCTGCCCGACCCCTTTGAGGACATTGAATATCTCGCCGAGCTTAAAAGCTACATCCTCACTTAAACTGGCTTTTTACCCCGCCGGTGAAGAGAAATCCCTCCACAAGGGAGGGATTTTTTAACGCCCCAAAAATGCAAAAAAACGCTCCTGGAGCGAAAATTTTACTTGACATCGCAACGGATGTTGTGTATACTTTTGTTGAGCGGATGTTTCGGCTGATGTGCACTCTTTAGCTATCATGGAGGTGTAGCCATGGAAGGCTTGACCCACAGACAGGGAGAGGTCTATCGGGTGGTGGTGGAGTGGATAGAGGCTAACGGTCAGCCCCCCACGGTGCGGGAGATGGCCGGGGTGCTGGGCATCGGTCCTCGGGCGGTCTTTGACCATCTGCAGGCCCTGATCAGGAAGGGCTACCTGCGCAGTAAGCCGGGGCTCTCCCGGGGGCTTTCGGTGATAGGTGAGGGAAAGGGACCGGCGGTAAGCGCCAGGGCTCTTCCCATCATCGGTCGGGTGGCTGCCGGGGTGCCCCTGCTGGCGGAGGAGAACTGGGAGGGAGTGCTATCCATAGACCGCAGTCTGCTTCCCCAGGGGGATATCTTTCTCTTGCGGATTAGTGGGGACAGCATGATAGGCGACCACATCCTGGACGGCGATCTGGTGGTGGTGCGCCGTGCCGAGACCGCCGAGGAGGGTCAGATCGTGGTGGCTCTGTTGGGCGAGGAGGCTACGGTCAAACGCTTCTCCCGCAAGGGCGGACGCCCCACCCTCATCCCCTCCAACCCCAGATATAAGCCCATAGTGATGGAGGGGGTGGAGGACGAGGTGCGCATAATCGGCAGAGTGGTAAGTCTCATAAGGGAGGGGGTAGGAGGATAAAGAGTTGGAGCAGGAACGTTGGAACGACCCCATCCGGGTGGGGGCTGTATTTTACGGCGGGAACATTCGTCCGGTCTGGTTTGAGTGGCGCGGTATCCGCTACAACATCGTCAGGGTAACCTATTCCTGGGAGGACCGGCAGGGGATGCGCCCCCTGCGCTGTTTTGCGGTGAGCGACGGGGTCAATATCTTTGAGATATGCTTTGATGCCCAGTTCTCGGAGTGGCGCATCAAGGGCAGTTACTCCTCGGGCTGAGACGGGCGCATGAAGGCGAGCAGGAGCGCCTGAGCCCGGCGGGTCGGTCGGGGAGATTTTTCAAGCTGGTCTAAGAGATTAGCCCCGGGGACTGAGAATGGTCGGGGTGAATGATAGTGGAGGGACCGCTGGCGCCTGCCGGCGGTTTTTTTATAATACTGTGCAATTGAATATGGTATAATCATTGCTTATAATGGAGGGTAATGTGAGAGTTGTCGCCTTTATGTTTTTAGTTCTGCTTTCGGCGACCGTCTCCTTTGCGGTCAACAGGGACGCCGAGGAGTTCAATCGCTACGGGCTCTTCATGGCTTCCAGCGGTGGCTTTGAGACCGCAATTGAAGCCTACGACCATGCAATCCACATCGCCCCGGACTACTGGGCGCCGTATTTTAACAAGGGCGCCGCCCTGAACTCCCTGAAACGGTTCCAGGAGGCTCTGGACAGTCTGGATACAGCGGTCATCTATGCCCCCGAGGGCAAGATGGCGGAGATCCACGCCCATATAGCTTTTGCCCTCTTCCACCTGGGAGAGGTGAGTGAGGCTCTGGATGAGCTGGATATCGCCCTGAACCTGGTGCCGGATTATCCTCTGGGGCTCTACTATCGGGCGTTCTTCAACAGTAAGTTGGGATATTACCAGGATTGCTTTGACGACCTGGCGGCGCTTCTCTCCATTGAGGGGGACAACCCCGACGCCTGGAAGCTGAAGGCGGAGACGGCGCTCTCCGCCGGCTTGGACGAGGAAGCAGAATCGGCATTTGAGCGCTATCTGGTCTTTGAGCCCCACGACGGCGACGGCTGGTTCGGTCTGGCTCGGGCTCGTATGAACCTGGGGGATACCTACGGGGGGATGTCCGCTCTGGAGACCGCAAAGACATTCGGCGAAGGGGGACCGCAGGAGCTATTCTGGGAGGGCTGGTCCCTCACCCAGGCCGGGCGGTATGATGAGGCGTTGGAAGCCTTTGAGCGGGCATCCGTTGAGGGCTATGAGGACATAGACTTGTGGGTGGCTTTGGGCTTTGCCCTTGCCCGGTTGGGCAGGGACGGAGAGGCGGAGGGTTATTTCCAGCGGGCGATAGAGGAGGAGCCGGGCAATGTGGAGGCCCATTATAATCTGGCGGCGTCGCTCATCAACCTGCGAAAATACGACCAGGCGCTCACCACTATGGAGCGGATTATTGAGCTGAAGGACGACATCCCCCAGGTCTATTACTGGGCGGCGCAGATATGTGCGGTGCAGGATTGCAAGGAGACCGCCCTGTGGTATCTTGAACAAGCCGGTGCGCTAGACCCCGGGTTTTTGGCGAACGCGAGTGTGGACTTAGCCTTCGTGAGCTTGTGGAAGGACGCCGACTTTATGTCAGTGGTGGGGGAGTGAGGGGGGGGTATTAGACTATTTGGTAGATTCAAGTCTTAACTGAAAAACTTTTCCTTCTGCGATAAGTCTTTGTTTAGCCAGTTCACAATATTTTTTATCTATTTCTATACCAATTCCTTTTCTTTTTGTGTTCAAACAAGCAATAAGAGTTGTTCCACTTCCAAGAAAGGGATCAAGAATTGTATCACCGGTGTAGCTGAATAACTTTATACATCTTCTTGGTAATTCTATGGGATATGGTGCTGGATGTCCTATTTTTTTCCTACTCTCTCCACTAAAATTCCAAACTCCATTTGTATACTCAACAAATTCCTCTTTTGTGATATCAGACAGTTTGGTCCCACTGGTTTTTTTCCAGTTCTTTTTATATAGTATTACGATTACTTCAACGGGGGCTATTACATAGGGAGCTGAGGCACTAAGCCAAGAACCCCATGCAGTCCTCCTTGAGATGTTTTGTTCATTCCAAATTATTGTAGAGTGATATTTCCATCCAACCTTTTTTGCTATTGTTGTTATATCAGCGCATACACTTTGCTGTCCTCCTTTGTTTTTATCTAATGGTATGTTTAGGCAAAACCTTCCGTCATCCTTTGACAATTGAAAGCATTTGGTAAGCCAATCTGAAGTAAATTTTAAATAATCTTTATAGGGAATTTCATCGCTATATGAACCATACTTTATATCTACATTGTAAGGAGGGGAAGTTACAATCAAATCAATGCAACCTTTATCTATGCACTTTGTACTTAGAAAGTCATCGTTGTAAATTACGATTGAACCTTCTTTGAAATAAACCTTATCAGGTCCTAATCTCTGCATTAGGCTATCCTCCTGAAAGCTGCATCCGTTCCTTTTTCAATTGGTGTATATTCAATTAGGAAAATACTACCGTTTATGCCATAAGAATTTCTTTTCTTGGAAAATTCTATGACTTCAGGATCAAAACGCTTACCGATCAGGCACCCAAATATTACATCATTAGCTATGTCTACAAAATCCCTTCTTTTAAACAGATCCGTATAATAAAGGAGCTGACTAAGGCTTTTTATATCGCATTTGTCAGTTTTAAACTCGCAAATGATATATCTTCTTGAATTAGGTTTATTATTTTGAATGCAAAGGATGTCGATGCTTTTTCTAGTAGTTTGGGCAATAAATACTTCATTCATAAAGTCAGATACTGCTCCAAAAATATTGACAATAGATGGTTCATTTTGCCCAATTTTATACATAAACAATGCTTTGATGGAATTCTCAAATCGACCAATATCTTGAATGCAATCTCTGAGGGGTTTAGCATTGGTGGGTAATTTAATAGGAAAAAATTTGATATTAGTGCTAATTCGGTTAATGATGAAATCTCTATGAAGAAGCTTCAGGATCTCCTTTGTCTCTTTCCCGTCTTCAATTTTACGAACGCTACGCGCTTCAATATTCCTTTCGTTTTCAAGAGTGGCCAAAGACCAAATAATACGCTGTTCGATTACTTCATAGAAATCAATAACTGAAATACTCGCATCTTGTTTGCAAAGATGTTTGTATTTAGGGTGAGGCTTGAAGAGAAATCGATATGGAAATATTTCGTGGTCATCCTTCCAAATTTTTGAAGTGTCATAAAAGGGTTCCTCACGAACAATGTAGATACCATGGACGCTGCTATCGCCTATAACATGAAAAAAGATCTTGTCTCCTTTTTGCATTCCAACAAGGTCCCTTATAATAGAGTATTTTGTTGTAAGTGGAAATTCACGGTATGACCCATCTCTACTAAGTTTACCCATTTTATTGCCATAAATACCTTTAATTCTTGATATTTTCCAGTCTCTTTCTGAAATGGCACAAATGAAGGAACCCATAGTTATTCTCCATATCTAAATAGTTTTATTGGTTTTCTCCTTTGTATCCTGTTATATTGGTCAATAAAATTAATAACAACATCGCTATATTCCGGAGCAATAACAATTGGTTCTACCTCCATATAGTTACATTTTGTTTTTCGTTTTACAAAGGTTTCCAAAGAACCTCGGAAATGCTTTAGATGTTCTTCCTCACAGGGGGAATTTAGGCATTGAATGAAGTAATATCCAAAACTTATATCAATTCCAGAGTTATTTGTAAATTTCCTCTCAATTATTATCGTTTGATCTGTGTCATTCTTTTCCGTTATTGATAGTAGTCCATTGATAACTTTGTCAAATATTCCTAACGAATATAAATCGCTACACATAGACTTATATGGATCTGAAGTTGAGAGTTTTTTAATCATCATTTTCTCCTAAAGTTACAATTAGCAATTCTATCATGTTCTTTAGATAAATCTTCAAATATTTTTAACAAAGATAACACAATCCTCCATACTAGTCAAGTTTTCTTCAATAGTCTACTATACCTTGTCCCCCATTTTCCCCCTTGACAGCTCAACAAATGTAGAGTATAATATCCTCTCTCCCCCGCCTCTGGCGGGGGGGAGGGGGTTCTTATGTCTGAGCAACCGCCACGCTGGATTCTTCATCTGGATATGAACGCCTGCTTCGCCTCCATTGAGGAGAAGGTCAATCCCGCGCTGAAAGGGAAGCCCCTGGTGGTGACCGGCGACCCCAAGGGGCGCTCGGTGGTGGCTACCGCCAGCTATCCGGCGCGGGAATACGGCATCAAGGCGGGGATGCCCGTAGGCGACGCCAGGAGGCTCTGCCCCCATCTGGTGGTGGTCTGCGGAAACCCGGCCCGCTACATCTCCACCCTCTCCCGCCTGCTGGCGCTGCTGGAGCGCTTCGGACCGGAGGTGGAGGTCGCCTCCATAGACGAGCTCTATCTGGAGGCGAGCCGGGCGGTGGCGGAGCGGGGCGGGGGGAGGAAGGGCGCAACCGCACTGGCGGAGGAGGTCTTCTCTGCGGTGAGCAGGGAGCTGGAACTGCCTTGCTCGGTGGGCTTGGCTCCCAACAAGCTGATGGCAAAGCTTGCCTCCGGCTGGGTCAAGCCGAGGGGGCGCACCGTCTTTTCCCGCCAGGATTTGCCTAAGGTATTGGAGGAGCTTCCAGTTGAGGAGATGCCCGGTATCGGCAGGAGGCTGGGCGTCCATCTCGGCGCCCGGGGCGTCCACACCTGCGGGGAGCTGGGGCGGTTCCCGGTGCGGGTGCTGAGGGGAATTTTCGGCATAAACGGTGAGCGGCTGAAGCTGATGGGGCAGGGGCGGGACGACACTCCGCTGGTGCCCTACTATCGCCCCGAGGACGCCAAGAGCGTGGGTCATTCCATCACCCTGCGGGCAGACACTTATGACCCGGCGGTGGTGCGGGGGGTGATGCTGGGTCTCTCCGAGCAGGTGGGACGGCGCCTGCGCATGAAGGGCTACCGGGGACGGCGGGTGGCGCTGACCCTGCGCTTCAAGGACTTTGAGACCGTCACCCGCTTCACCACCATGAAGTACTATGTGGACGAGGGAGGGGAGATATACCGGACTGCGCTTCGGGTTCTCTCCCGCATAAGCATCAGGCATCGGGCGGTGCGGCTGGTGGGGGTGAGCGTGAGCCTGTTGGCGGTCGGCGGGGAGAGTCGCCCCCTCTTCGCCAGAGAGCGCAAACGCAAGGCGCTGATTTCGGCGATAGATAAGCTGAACGACCGCTTTGGTGAGTTCACCGTCTGCTGGGCGAGCTCGCTTTCCGCACCTCTGAGGTTATACCATGTGCCCCCGTCGCGGAACCCCTTGGGCTCCATGAGCCGTGAGCTGAAGGAGGTGCGAGGATTGAGGGAGAGGGACTGAGCCGGGGCTGGAAGCGTGAAGATTGTGTCTTGGAAAATCGTAAAGGGGCTGAAATTGTGGTATGGTTGATTTTGAGTGCCGGTATGGAGTTTGCCCTGGTTTTGGGGGAAGTGCTTTGAGGGATGTCTTTTCTTGCTTGATTTTTCATTGTTTTGGTGTTATGATAATCTTGGGTTTGGATACACAGTGAGGGAGAGATGTTCAATAGCTTGAAGATAAAGCTTGTCTTGAACAAGATTCTAAGAGAGGACGGCCGTTATAGGATAGAAGCATACGGGTTTGTCCTGGCAGCTTTATCTTACACCTTGAATTTACTTGATGAGAAACGGCATATTAGCGGAAGGGAGTTTCTCTCAGGTATCAGTCGTTATGCTAAGGAGCTCTTCGGTCCTTTGGCTGCTGATGTTCTGCGCAATTGGGGTATAAAGGAGACCGTTGACTTTGGAAATATCGTTTTCACCCTGGTTGAGAACGGACTGATGGGCAAGACCGAGCAGGACAGCGTTGAGGATTTCACAGATGTCTTTGACTTTGATGAGGAACTGGCGGGAAAATACCTCTACCTGGACTGATATTGGCTAAAATGCTAAAGGAGGTGCCTTAACTTTTGGGCTTAGATGAGTTGCCCATATATATTCAGATTATAGCCTGGTTCTTGCTCTTCTTCCTGGCTTCATTCCTTGAGCCGTATGTCCTCTTTCGGGAAAATTCCTCCAAAAAGAACGGTAAGATAAAATCAATTTGGGGACGCTTTCGTTTCCAGGTGGTATTCTTTATGCGTTTGCTGGAGACGGTCGCCGCCCTCTTTTTGATTTCGCTATTCCTTCCTTTATTCAGACTTGACTGGCTGTTCAGCGGATTGGCGCTCGCTTCCGCTCTGGCTGGCGTTCTGGTCGTCGTCCGCCATCTTGCCCACCAATTGGGACGGATGTTCCAGAATTTCAGATTGCTGGAAATTTTGGTATATCCCTTCTTCCTGTTATCCTTCCTCATATTTCCCCTGGCTTGGCTGGCACGGGTATTGGGCAGTTCTCTTGAGGCTTTCTTTTTACGAGAGGACTATCGTCCCGACTTGATTGATAGCCGGGAGGACCTCTCCGAGTTTCTGGATTACGCCGATGACCAACAGCCCCTGGCAGAGCAGGAGAAGGAGATGATTCGGGGTATCGTAGATTTCCGTGACACCCAGACCAAGGAGATTATGGTCCCCCGCATTGACTTAGTGGCGGCGGATATTGAGACCCCGGTGGAGGAGATTGAGGATTTGATCATAGAGAGCGGACACTCTCGCATTCCCATTTATGAGGAGACTATAGATAACATCATCGGCATCATCCACGCCAAAGACCTGCTCTTGCGGATCAAGAAGCAGGGGGGAAAGCTGGGGGACTATCTTCGCCAGCCGTATTTCGTCCCCAAAACCAAGCGGGTAAACCAACTGCTCAGTGAGTTCCAGAGGGATAAGATACAGATGGCTATCGTGGTAGATGAATACGGTGGAACCGCCGGTATTGTAACTATTGAGGACATAATGGAGGAGATTGTGGGGGAGATTCAGGACGAGTATGACTTTGAGGAGCCGTTGGTGAAGAGGTTGGGCGACGGTCGTTATCTGGTCAACGCCAAGATAGATATTGAAGAGCTGAACGAGGCTTTGGGCATAGACCTTCCCAGCGAGGATTTTGAGTCGCTTGGGGGTTACATCCTCCAACAACTGGAGAGGGTTCCTCTGCCGGGGGAGGTTATCCAGGAGGATAACGTCTCCATTGAGATTAAGGATGCCGATGAGCGCCGGGTGAGATGGGCGATAATTGCCACCACAGAGGAAGAGGAGAGGGGACGAGGACGGAATAAGGAGGCAGGTGAGGGGAAGTAAGCACATTCCAGGGCGGATATGTAATGAGGCACATATGGCGGTATAGAACCGCCTTTCCTTTTACCGCCCAAATTATAATGGCTTGACTTTCAGGTGTAAAATCAATATAATTCCTAAAACCACAAAAAAACGGGGGAGTGTGAGATGCAGAGAATTTTAGGCGGGTTACTTCTGGCAATTTTTGTGATATCCATTTCATCACTGGAAGCCCCGGCTCAGGTGGAGAGCGGAACCACCCTGGGCGGACGCTACATTCCCTACGGCGAGGGGAGGGTCATCAACAGCCCCACCGCCTGGACCAAGGAGAAAGGGAGTTGGGAGCTGGGGCTCCGTCTTTTGCCCTTCCTCTTCCGTGGGGAGCTGGGGCTGACCAATCATCTGACCCTGGGTATCTCCTACGGCGGTTCAAATGTCATCGGCTATGGTCCACCGGACTGGAATCCCCGACCGGGCTTTCTGGTGAAGATATCCATCACCCAGGGGAACAGTATCGTCCCGGCGGTCTGCTTCGGCTACGATGACCAGGGTTTCGGTCCCTGGTTGGACGGGGTCAATCCCTTTAAACTGAAGGGGGAGGGGGTCAGTGAGGACTTCAGCCGCTATCAGGTAAAATCCAAGGGCTTCTTCCTGGTAGCCAGCCAGGAGTTCTCTCTTTTGGGGGTGACCGCTTTTCACATTGGCGTCAATTATGCAATTACCGAGCGCAGTGATGAGGGGGGTATCACCGCCTATGCGGCTCTGGAGAAGTCCATCAACCCGGACTTCTGGATACTGTTGGACTATGACCTGGGTTTGAACGACAACAGCGACTACTCTCTGGGCGGTAAGCGGGGATTTCTGGACCTGGGCATCCGTTGGCGGGTGGCTCCGGAGTTCAATGTGGAGTTCTATCTGATGAACCTGCTGGAGAACCAGAAGGATAAGACCAAACTTCTGGACCGCGAAGACGCCGGCAAGTGGTATCGGGCCCTGGCGATGACCTTTAAAACCTATTTCTAGTTCTATTGCGGGGAGAGACGCTTTGGGTCCTCGGGCGCCCAGGAACCGAACCATCGTCCTGACCGATGAGGAGCGGGAGGAACTTAATCGGCATCTCTTGACCCTGAAGGAAAGAGCCGAACTCGGAGAAATTTTAGACCGCACCATCCATCAGGATACTATCTCCGCCCTGGAGTTCTTGCCCTCCTCCTGTGTGGACCTGCTCTTCATTGACCCCCCCTATAACATTAGCAAAAAATTCGGCGGAGGCGGTTTTTCACCCCGCCTTGGCGGGGAGGAGTATTCCGCCTGGATGGAGGGCTGGCTCTCCCGGATGCTTCGCTTGCTCAAGCCCACCGCCTCGGTCTATATCTGCAGTGAGTGGTTCACCTCCACATCGGTCTATGGGGTGATGGAAAAACACTTCATCGTCCGCAATCGCATCACCTGGGAGCGGGAGAAGGGAAGGGGGGCTCGCAGTAACTGGAAGAACAATTGCGAGGACATCTGGTTCGGGACGGTCTCGGACGATTATACTTTCAATGTTCGGGACGTGAAGTTGAAGCGGAGGGTGATTGCCCCCTATACCACCGAAGAGGGTGAGCCCAAGGACTGGCGGAGGGAGAAGGACGGCGGCTTTCGCCTGACCCATCCATCCAACATCTGGACCGACCTGACCGTCCCCTTCTGGTCAATGGCGGAGAACACCGACCATCCCACCCAGAAGCCGGAGAAATTGCTCGCCCGGGTGATACTCGCCTCCTCCAACCCCGGCGATGTGGTCCTGGACCCGTTTCTGGGCAGTGGCACCACCTCGGTTACCGCCAAGAAGCTGGGTCGCCGTTATGTGGGCATAGAGCGTGAGCTGGAATACTGTCTTCTGGCGGAGAAGCGGCTGGCGATGGCGGAGGAGGATGGGCGTATTCAGGGTTACGAGGACGGTTTGTTCTGGGAGAGGAATGTCGTTGGAAAGATGAGGGTCGGGGGTGGATGTGAGGGGTGATGAGAGTTGTCAAGGTTTATGAAATACGGTCTATTTCCGGTTATGTTCGTTCTGCTTCTAATGTTGGCGTTTGTGTCATATGAGAGAGAGGAAGCAGACGGAGAGATCGGCGATGTGGTGCAGGGGAGTTGTGAGGGGAAGGGGAGGGAGGACCAAGGGGGAAAGAGTGCCTTCTTCTATATCTTAGCCGATGGGTTGTCCTTGAGAGTTTCCCGCTCTTTAGATTCCAAGATGGTGAACGGAGAATACATATTTGATAAAGGAGATAGAATAGAGGTTATGGAGCGCAATGGAGTGTGGGTGAAGTGCAGGACGGTGGAGGGATTTGAGGGCTGGCTGAAGGCGGTTTATAAGGGCGATGTCTGTTTGAGTTCGGTTTATGGGGGTTCGCCCCCGAACTGGTATATGTTTGGGCTTGAGCCCTCTCACAAGGGCGGTGTTGATTCGGGAATATTGCCGGAGGGCGAGTTAGCCTGGAAGACGCCGATGGGGGACATGGGTTTGGGCAATCGTTTCGCCCTGGTTGACGGGAGATTATATGTTACCTCGGAAGGGGATGCGGGTTATGACGATGAGGGGGATGGGCTCTACTGTGTGGATTCCCGGACCGGTAATGTCATCTGGCAGTTCTCCACCTATCAGGAGGGACGGGGTGATAGCGATTGTCATTCTGGAGTTGCGGTGGTGGACGGGAGGTGTTACTTCGGCTGTGACGACGGTTATGTTTATTGTGTCTCGGCTGGCGACGGCAGATTAATCTGGGAGTTTAAGACCGGCGATATGGTGATATCCTCTACCTCTGTGGTGGAGGGCAGGGTCTATGCCGGGAGTTGGGATGACCGTCTCTACTGTCTCTCTGCCGCCGACGGCGAACTGATTTGGAGATTTGGGATAGGAGAGTGGGACCTCTCTTCCCCCCTGGTTGTGAAGAGCAGGGTTTTCATTGGAAATTTTGCAGGTGACATCTTCTGTCTTTTCGCCGATGACGGCGGTTTTGCATGGAGGTTCAAGGCGGAGGACTGGGTCCGCTCCTCCCCCTGTTTTTATGATGAGATGGTCTATGTGGGGAGTGACGACGGTAATATTTACTGTCTCTCAATTGAGGACGGTAGTTTAATCTGGAAGTTTGAGACCGGGGGTGAAGTGGTCTCCTCCCCCTGTGTGGTCGCTGACCGGGTTTATGTGGGGAGCAGGGACGACCATATTTACTGCTTGTCCTCTGCTGACGGCGAGCTTATCTGGAAGTTTAAGACCGGGGATGATGTGCTCTCCTCCCCCTGTGTGGTTGATGAGCGGGTCTATGTGGGCAGTGAGGACGACCGCCTCTACTGTCTCTCTGCTGACAGCGGCAAGCTAATCTGGGAGTTTGAGACCGGGGACGACGTGTTTTCATCCCCTTGTGTGGTGGGGGGCAGGGTCTATTTCGGGAGCTGGGACGGGTATCTCTACTGTCTGAAGTGAGTCGGGATTTGGTATAATATAGGGTAGAGCAGTTTGATTATCCTGCTTCTTCCAAGCCCCAATGATAATGTTTTTTGGTTTAAGGATGAGGGGATGGCGAAGATGGAGGGTGATGGGCGTATTCAGGGATATGAGGACGGTGTGTTCTGGGAGAGGAATGTGGGGAAGGCAGTAATGTTAAGATGGTAGTGCAACCTAATGTTTATTTTTAAGTTTTGGAGGGTTTTTTTTGGAGTAGAGAAGGTTTGACCGTATTTTTTGAGGTGAAGAATGCTAGGTCAATTTAAAGAATTGTTTGAGGATGAAAAACTTGTTTATAGAATCAAACAACGTTTGCCCTTTCTATTTCAATTGGCGGAAATTGAGAGTTCAAGGGCGGGAAGGATTGGGATGGAGGTTGGGTCACTAAGGGAGAGGATAGTTGTGGCTCTTTTAATTTATAAGTTCGGCGAGGAAAATGTAGATATAGAAATACCTATAACCGAGCCAGAGGTGGATGTAAGACTGTTTGGTAGTCCGATTGCAATAAAAACTATTACTAGTACTAGGTTTAGCGGGGTAAAGTTAATTTGGACAGTTGACATCCAGAAAGCAAGTGATTTTCGGGAGAATTACCGCCCTAGTTATGATATGCTTTTCATTCAAATCAACTGGAATGATTGCGGGGGATTTTATTATATCCCACTTAAAGTTCAGAGGAAGCTTTTTAACAGGATAGGTAGGGATGTCTATATTAAATTGCCTAAACCGGGAACTAATCCTAGGGGCGTGGAGATCGATGGAGAAGCCCTTAAAACATTAGCAGAAGACAAAGAGACCATTGCTATTTATATACAATGGCAGAGGTCAAAGATAGAATATAATCCTTATAAGAGATGGGTTGACTATTGGAAGGAGGGTGACAGCAATGTCCTCGTCTAAAAAAAGAAACACTCGCACTTCGTCTTTCGGCTCACCGGGAAGAATAGGTCACGACTCTTCTTCCTTTTATTCCAGCCGTTTGTATGAGGGATTGCCTCAAGAAACGAAATTAGAATATGTAGAAAACCCAGTCCCTCAGCAATACCTGAACCAAATCCTTTGTAAATCATCGGAAAGAATTGATGAGTTACCAGACTCCTGTATACATCTTATGGTGACCTCACCCCCATACAATGTGGGAAAGGACTACGACCAAGATTTGACCTTGGAGGAATACCTGGAATTTCTCAAGCGGGTTTGGGAGGAAGTATATCGCCTTTTGGTACCCGGCGGAAGGGCGTGTATTAACATAGCTAACCTGGGGAGAAAACCTTATATCCCCCTCCATATTTTTATAATCCGAGATATGCTTGATTTAGGCTTTCTTATGCGGGGTGAGATAATTTGGAACAAGGCGGAGAGCTCAAGTCCCTCTACTGCGTGGGGAAGTTGGCTTTCGGCTTCAAATCCCACTCTGCGAGATATCCACGAATATATCTTGGTATTCTCCAAAGGTTCTTTTTCCAGGAAGAAGATGGGTGATCGTAAAGATACTATCTCCCGAGACGAATTTCTAGAGTTCACCAAAAGCATTTGGAGTTTCAAGCCGGAGTCGGCGAAAAAAGTTGGTCATCCTGCTCCTTTTCCGATAGAGCTACCATATAGATTGACCCAACTATATACTTTCAATGGCGATGTTGTCCTTGACCCTTTTATGGGCAGTGGGGCTTCGGCTATTGCCGCTTTGGGATTAGAAAGAAAATTTGTCGGGTATGAGATAGATAAAAAATATTGTCAATTGGCAGATAAGCGTATCGCCGATTTTCAAAAACAAGGAAGACTGTTCGACTGACCAACCCCCGCCCCTCAATCGGAGGTATTCATAGATGGCGGAATTCGGGGTGCTGGATTTTGAGCGACCGATATATGAAGTGGAGCAGAAGGTCGCCGAGCTTAAGAAGATGATGGAGGAGGAGGGGCTGGATCTCTCCCAGAAGATAGAGGAGCTGGAGAACAGAGCCGACGAGTTGCGCCGGGAAATTTTCTCCAATCTTGATCCCTGGCAGAGGGTGCAGGTGGCGCGCCATCCTCGGCGCCCCTACACCTACGACTTCGTCAAGCTGATGATAACTGACTTCGTTGAGGTGCACGGCGACAGGCTCTTCGCCGACGATAAGGCAATCCTCGCCGGTTTCGGGCGGCTGGACGGGCAAACGGTGTGCGTCGTCGGTCATCAGAAGGGGCGCACCACCAAGGAGAACCTGATGCGTAACTTCGGCTCTCCCCATCCCGAGGGATTTCGCAAGGCGCTTCGGATTATGCGCATCGCCGACAAGTTCAACATCCCCATACTCACCTTCCTGGACAGCGCCGGCGCATATCCCGGCATAGAGGCTGAGGAGCGGGGTCAGGCGGAGGCAATAGCCAAAAACATCAAGGAGATGCACAATCTGGGCGTGCCCATAATCATCAATGTCATCGGTGAGGGGGGAAGCGGGGGAGCTTTGGGAATCGGCGTCGGCAATGTGGTGCTGATACTTTCAAACGCCTACTATTCGGTCATATCCCCTGAGGGTTGCGCCGCCATACTGTGGCGGGATAGGGCGGAAGCCCCGGAAAGCTCGCGAATACTCAGGATTACCGCCCGGGACCTGTTAAAGCTGGGGGTGGTGGATGAGGTGGTGCAGGAGCCGCTGGGCGGAGCTCATACCGACTATGAGGCTTCAGCAAAGGCGCTGAAGGAAGCAATCCTGGGGCATCTCAAGCCCCTGATGAAGATGGGGCGCAGGAAGCTGATAGAGCACCGCCGGGAACACTTTAGAAAGATGGGATACACCTCGGAGAATCCCTTTGATAACAGTGTGTTTGTGGATACGAGGACTGTTTGAAGGGGATACAATCTTCGGCCTTGAAAGGTCCGGACAGAGATTTACCGCCGACCAGATAATACTCAATCGAAGCGGCGGATACGTTCTTGTCTCCCCGGTTGAAGCCGGGATTCGCGGCCTTCGGCGGGTTAAGCACCTGGGGTTTCAACCGCCGCTACCGGTTTGACCCGGCGGAGTTTATCGGAACCGAACCCGGGCGCGCTGGCGCCGCCGGCTCAGCTCGTCGCGCACAAGGCGACCTTCGAGGCGTGGCTCGCCGATTGGGCCCGGGGCGCGGACTTGTGGGCAGAAATGGAGGGTCTGTAGCTTCACGTTTAATTGGTCGCCCTCATACGTGGGAGAAGTCTATCGGTGTAAGAGTTATCAAATACAAACAGGAGGTAAAGAAGTGCGCTATTTATCGGTTATGACGTTAACGGTAATATTGGCTCTGGGGGCGTTCGCCGTCGCTTCGGAGGAGGGCGCTCGGGAAACGAGCAAGGGAAGGTTCTGGTTTTTCGTCGAAAACGTATCCGCAGAAGGCGATGACGGCGAACTCCGGCTCTGGGTGGCTCAGCCGGTAAACCATCGGGGGCAGGACGTCGAGATGGGCGAGATATACCCCGAGCCTTACGACGTGGTCGAGGACGACCTGGGCGGGAACCGGATAATCTTCTGGCGCGTTACGGATTTCGACGAGAGCGGCGGATTGTTGTTCTATTACGATTTCGATTACGCGGTCTATGAAGTAAACGTGGACGCCGACCCCGCCGGCGTTGAACCGTACGACGTGGAATCCGAGAAGTACGTCCGTTACACCAAATCGGAGTACTGGATTGACGTAACGAACGCGATAATCGCCAAGTCCGAAGAGATAGTGGGCGACGAGAAAAACCCGTACGTTAAAGCCCATTTAATATTCGATTGGGTCGTCGACAACATGACGTACGAATACCCGGACTTGAGCCTTCGGGGCGCCGCTAACTCGTTCGTGCGCCTGAAGGGCGACTGCGGCGAGTACAGCGTAGTCTTTTGCGCTTTGTGTCGGGCCCAGGGTATTCCCGCCAGAACCGTGACCTGCGTCTGGTTCGACAAGGAGGGGCACCAGTGGGCGGAGTTCTACGTACCGCCGTACGGTTGGATACCAGCGGATGCGACCGTCGCTGAATTGGTGGAAGGGCATGACCCGAATTTTAACGACGAGGAGCAGATTGAACGCTTTATGGAAAAAACGGGTATCCCGGAAAAGAGCGGGGATTACCTGTTCGGCAATCTATACCCCAACCGGCTTATCGTCTCGGTCGGCAACAACATTAAGGTCGAGCACCCGGACCTCGGGTTGGAGCGGGAGTTCAGGTTTCTACAGCCGGGCGGCCTGGTCTCTTATCCGCCGGCGTTCGAGTGGGAAGGGCTGTCGGAACCGCCGGTTGCGGCCGGGTTCTTTTTGTTCGGCGACGGCTGCGACGACCTCGGGACTGCCCGAGAAAAGGCGTCGACCGAGATGGCCGTCGGGTATTTACAGATCGGCCGTTACGAGGAAGCCGAGGCCGGATTCCTGAAGAAAACCGAGGCCGAGCCCGATAACGCGTGGGCGTGGCTGTACCTGGGACAGACCTATCTGGAACAGGGTAAGTTCGACGAAGCCATAGGGGCGTTGAATAATTGCCTGCAGGGTAAAGGCGGCAGCGTAAAACCCATTATTGAAGTCTTGGCGCGTAACTACCTCGGCAAATGCTATTCGGAAACGGGGAGGACCGACGAAGCCCGGGCCGAGTTCGAAACGGTTCTCGAATCAGGCATAGATTTTACCGGGTCTTTGGATTTTGCCCGGGAGGGTCTGGCGGATTTGGAAGGAACGAACGGCGAATAAAAATTAACAACTGAATCCCCGGGTTGCTTATGGCCAAAAGAGACGGCAAGGTCGGTTTTTGGCTTTCCGCCGTCTTCTTTTCGCTCCGCAACAAGTTCAACCCGCCGGCGAAGACCGTCCGGGAAGTGGGGGGGCTTTGGGCATCGGCGTCGGCAATGTGGTGCTGATACTTTCAAACGCCTACTATTCGGTCATATCCCCTGAGGGTTGCGCCGCCATACTGTGGCGGGATAGGGCGGAAGCCCCGGAGAGCTCGCGAATACTCAGGATTACCGCCCGGGACCTGTTCAAGCTGGGGGTGGTGGATGAGGTGGTTCAGGAGCCGCTGGGCGGAGCTCATACCGACTATGAGGCTTCAGCAAAGGCGCTGAAGGAAGCAATCCTGGGGCATCTCAAGCCCCTGATGAAGATGGGGCGCAGGAAGCTGATAGAGCACCGTCGGGAGCACTTTAGAAAGATGGGCTACACTTCGGAGAATCCCTTTGATAACAGTGTGTTTGTGGATAAGAGGACTGTTTGAAGGGGATACAATCTTCGCCCTCGAAAGGTCCGGACAGAGATTTACCGCCGACCAGATAATACTCCATCGAAGCGGCGGATACGTTCTTGTCTCCCCAGTCGAAGCGGGCGCCGCGGTCATCGCGAGGCCCACGCGGGCTTCGCCCCAGTCTATCGCGAGAGTACGCAACCTTATGAAGAGAGAGTATATTGTTATAGAAAGAGGGCTTTAATATGTCGTATCATAGTTAATCGGACTTAGTTAGCTTCAAGAAGTCGACTTCGTTACCGGATACTAACATGGCGTTGATTACTTGTTGATTATCCGAAACGATACCGAATCCTTTACCGAATTTCCAACTGTAACTATATTCTGAGGTCTTAAATAATAGACCACGGTTTTTTAGCTTACCTTCGATTTCGAATTTCTTATTATCCCATTCTGATAAACCATTTATGATATTATCGTTTTGTTCAATAGTTAATTCCCCTTTTTCCGGTATTTGCCAAATACCTTTTATTTTAGGGATAGTATCGGTTTTCTGTATATACGCTTTCGCGAATTGCCGCAAAAACCGTTGTTCTTCCAACGCTGTTGATAATAATTTAGTTTCCGTTTCTTCCTCTTTCTCCTCCTTATTAGATAAAGCGGTAATGGCTTCGGCTATTGGGCCGGGGATATTCTCCAGTTTTTTAGCCTTTTCATTTAACTCCATAGCTTCTCTTTTAAAGCCGGAACTTGAGTATATTTTAGAAAGATTACCTAAAGCGAGCGGTAATTCGTTATCAGCGGCTTTCCTGAAACAATCGACGGATTTTATATTTAGGCCCAATTTGTCGTAAAATACTCCTAAGTTATTAGTAGCAATACGATTTTCAGGTTTAATATTTAATAGGTTTTTATAATGTAACATAGAGAGTAATGGTAAATCGGCATCGCTATATGAATATGCGGTATCAAATTTTACGCCGGATTTAGAAGGGTTATTTTCTAACGCTAATTCAAGAGCGAGAGCACGTGATAGCGGGTCGTTTTCTTTTCCGTATAGTTTCCCTAATGCTTCGTATACTTTATAAACATTATCCGAATCTGAAGTCAATAGGCTGGAATCCGCTAATCTATTAAAAGCTTCTAGTTTATTACCGTTTAAGTATAAGCAGTTGGCCAATTCTATAATATATCGGATGTATTGATCGTCATTATCGGTTTTTTCGACGGCGTTTTCGTAAGCAGAGCAAGCTTTTTCTAATTCGCCGTTTTTCTCGTAGCACATACCTATCCTATACCAAGCAAACGCGGATACTTTTTCGTTTTTAGCTAATTCGTATAAATTTTCTAGACCGGCGGAATCTATGCCGTACATATATAGATTAGATTGGTAAATAACTTCGTTCTTCAATTTCGGTATTTCTTCTTTCTCCGATTTTTGCAATTTTCCATATGCTTCTTTAGCTTTATCGGTATCCCTATTAATAAAGGCTATAATCATTTCGGAAAACCAATCTTTCGGCTTTTCCGGTTTCGGCTTCTTTGGTATTTCTTCTTTCGCCGGGGCTTCTTCGTTTATTAGTTTAGGTTTAGATTCGGTTAGTTGTTCCGTTTCGAGTTCGTCTTTTCCTAAATCTACTTTAGCCTCAGAGTCTCCTTTTTTAAACTTAACTTGCTTAATCGAATTTAAACGTTTGAGTATCCCCTTCTTGAATAATAGGAGGGCGATTATTACAATGAACGCCACACAGGCGGGCCATTTTAAAATGCTTAATAGCTCCACAACCCATTCTGGCATATCTTAGCCCCCTAAGTAATAATGAGTTATTCTAAATTCAAACCTAGATTTTTTACTAATTTAGCATATTACTAACTACAAGTCAACATAAATGATGGATGTGCTTCTTTAAATATATTCACCTCAACGTATACAACATCACGGTGCTGACGAAGTAGATCGCGAGGATGCCCATTGAATCCCAGGCCAGGAGGAACGGTTGCTTTATAGTTCGGTAGGTCAGGCCTACGACCACCGCCGCCGTCATCGCAATCGCCGACGCGGCGGTTATCAGGTGGTTGCTCGAGACGTCGGCCAGAATAGGGCCTTTTGTGTAGATGATGTCGTCGGCCGCCAGAATCGCGACGTTGAATAGGTTGCTCCCGAAGAGGTTCCCCAGGGCCAAGTCAATCGCGCCGATGCGTACCGTCGCCATCGTTACGACCAGCTCCGGCAGCGACGTGGACATCGCGATAAACAGGCTCCCGACGAAGGTCTGCCCCAGGCCCGTCATCTCGGCGATGCGCGCGCCCAGACCCGGAAGGAAGCTGGCCGCCGCGACGATTACGACCGCGTTCACCGCGTACATTACATACGCCCGGACTGGCGGAGAAAGCCACCGATAAAGGGTAAAATATCCCTTGCATAAAAACTTTAATAGTGTTATTCTTAGTATTACCTCTTGAACTATACATCTGTGCAAGTGGTTTTGAAAGGTGAACTTAATGTCTTATAGATACTTTATCCTTTTCGGCGTTTTAACATTTATATTTTTACTTTTCGTCTCTCAAGTCCCGGCAGTGGACGGACCTGCAGGGGGAGAGCCGTTTGCTTTTCTTGACCAGGGCATATCCGCCCGGGCAGTGGGCTTTGGCGGAGCCTTCACCGCCGTGGCTGACGACGCCTCGGCTTTCCTCTACAATCCCGCCGGACTGGGGCAGTTGGAGGAGGGCGAGCTTTCCCTTAGTTTCTCTCGCCCCTTTACGGAGCTTCCCGGCTACACCATCTCCTATCTCGGTCTGGCAAAACCACTGACCATCGGCTTCGGAACTCTGGGCACCTTGGGGGCGGGTTTTGTCCATATGCAGTTCGGGGAGATGGAAGAGGTTGACTTCGGTCCCACCGGACGCACCTTCATCCCCACCGAGACGCTGATTGCCCTGGCTTGGGGGAAGGGTTTCGGCGGAGATTTTGAGGAGGAGATTCCTCCCTCAACCTACATCGGATTCAATTTCAAGATATTTTATAGCAAGTTGGATAAGTATTCCGATTCCGGCTTCGGGATTGATATCGGCTTTATGCGCTATTTCCACTCCCTCTTCCGCATCGCTTTTACCGTTGAGAACCTGGTATCCCCCAATATTCGTCTGAAGGAGCAGTCGGACATTCCCCTCCAGCATTTTCGTCTGGGAACCGCATTCGGCTCCCTTTACGGCTTCACCGCCAGCGGGGAGATGGAAGTGGACCTGGAGGGAAGATTGAGCGGTCGCTTCGGGGGGGAGTTTACCTTGATGGAGCTACTGAGCGTGCGTGGGGGTTATCGCACCGCAACCGACGAGCCCTTTGCCGGGGTGGGAGTTCGGCTGAAGATGGTGGGGGTGGACTATGCGGTCTCCTTCCCCGAACAGTTCGGCTTATCCCACAGGATAGGAATTACATATTTTATGTAGATGGAATCGCTTTAATTTGCAATTATCGGCTCTTTTTTGGAGCGTTTAGAGAAGAACTAAAACTTCCCTTGCGGGTAGAAGGATTGGGTGGAAGGCATTAGAGGACCGGTTTTAGCGCCGGTTTTGAAGGAAGGGCAAAGGCAGAAAGTTCAAATAGGGCTTCATGACCCAAGAGATAGAGATAGAAGGCGAATTTGAGGACCGCAACACAAAATTCTAGGTACCGACCTGAACATATCAGCCCTGCTATATGTAGAAGGGATGTCTCATCATAAGACCATCTTGGCATTGATGGTTTGCCTTTCCGTTGAGTTCCTGCCGACCCTCAACTCGGAGGGTTCCTCCCAGAAAATTCCATAAAAATCCTCTACCACTCGGGGAATAGATACCGAGAGGTGTGAGATTATGAATGTGCCCATATACGCTTTTCTACTGACCGTCGTGGGGGTGTTGGGGTTTTCCGCCCTGGCATTTTTCCTGGGATATATCCTGCGCAGGAGGATTGCGGAGTCCAGGATAGGCACCGCTGAGCAGCGGGTGAAGAGCATCCTGGAGGAGGCTCAGCGGGAAGCAGCCAACCAGAAGCGCGCCGCCCTGCTGGAGGCAAAAGATGAGCTCTACCGCTCCAAGGAGGCAATGGAGCGGGAGAATCGGGATAAGCGCGGGGAACTTCGGCAGATGGAACAGCGCCAGCTCTCCAAGGAAGCCAGTTTGGAGCGCAGGTCGGATAATGTGGACCGCAAAGAGGCGGAGCTGGAATCACGCCAGGCGAAACTGCAGAGTCGTGAACAGCAGGTGATGGAGAGTGAGAATCGGGTTAAGCAGGTGCTGGAGGAGCAGAACCGCCAGCTGGAACGAATCGGTGGACTGACCAGGGATGAGGCGAAGGAGATATTGAAGGAGAATATGCGCCAGGATGCCGAGCGCGAGGCGGCGGTAATGGTGAAGGATATCGTTGAGCAGGCCAAGGAGGACGCCGAAAGAGAGGCTCGTAATATCCTCGCCCTGGCTGTGGAGCGTTGTGCCTCCGACCATGCGGTGGAATCCACGGTCTCGGTGGTGCATCTGCCCTCAGATGAGATGAAGGGGCGCATCATCGGTCGGGAGGGGCGAAATATTCGCTCCATAGAGAACGCCACCGGCGTGGACCTGATAATTGACGATACCCCGGAGGCGGTGATCGTCTCCGCCTTTGACCCCATTCGCCGGGAGATAGCCAGGGAATCGCTGGAACGGTTGATACAGGACGGTCGTATCCATCCAGCCCGAATTGAAGAGGTGGTGGAGAAGGTAAAGCAGGAGATGGAGGATAAGATTCGGGAGGAGGCAGAGCAGGCTATCTTTGAGCTGGGCATCTCCGGAATCCACCGGGAGCTGATAAAGACCCTGGGTCGGCTGGCTTATCGCACCAGCTACGGTCAGAATGTACTCCAGCACTCCAAGGAGGTCGCCTATCTTGCCGGGGTGCTGGCAAGCGAGCTGGGAGCGGACTTCAACCTCGCCCGCAGGATGGGCTTACTGCACGACTTGGGTAAGGCTGTGGACCACGAGGTGGAGGGCACCCATGCCCAGATAGGCGCCGATCTTGCTCAACGTTTCGGTGAATCCCCCAAGGTGGTGAACGCCATCGCCTCCCACCACGAGCAGTGCGAGCCCCAGACTCTGGAGGCGGTGCTGATCGCCGCCTGTGATACCATCTCCGCCACCCGCCCCGGCGCCCGCCGGGAGACCCTGGAGAGCTACATCAAGAGGGTCAAGCAGCTGGAGGAACTTGCCGGCTCATTCGCCGGTGTGTCCAAGTCCTATGCCATTCAGGCAGGTCGGGAGGTGCGCATCATAGTGGAGCACGACCAGGTTCCCGATGAGGAGGCTTTCAACCTGGCCCGCCAGATTGCCAGGAAGATTGAGGAGGAGCAGGATTATCCCGGCAAGATCAAGGTCACCGTCATTCGTGAGGTGCGGGCGGTGGAGTACGCCAAGTAGATTATGACCGACATTCTATTCTTGGGGGATATAGTAGGAAGGGTGGGACGGCGCATAGTCGCCCGTGAGTTGGGTGGTTTGCGCCGTCGCTACCATCTTGACCTGGTTATAGCCAACGGGGAGAACTCCGCCGGGGGGATAGGCATCACCCCCAAGGTGATGGACCTACTCTTTGACCTGGGCGTTGATGTTATCACCGGCGGAAATCACATCTTTAAAAATAAGGACATCCTGCCGGTGTTTGGCGAGGAACTCCGCCTTCTGCGTCCGGCAAACTTCCCCCCCAGAGCTCCCGGCTCCGGCTACGGTATCTTTGAGGCAAAGGACGGGACCAAAGTCGGGGTCATCAACCTGCAGGGGCGGGTGTTTATGGACCCCATTGATTGTCCCTTCCGCACCGCCGATGCGGTCATTGAGGAGCTGAGGGAGAAAGCGGGAGAGGTTCCCATAATCGTTGACTTTCACGCCGAAGCCACCGCCGAGAAGATGGCTATCGGGCATTATCTGGACGGGCGGGTAAGTGCAGTAATCGGCACCCACACCCATGTCCCCACCGCCGACGAGACCATACTGCCAAAAGGCACCGCTTACATAACCGATGCCGGCTGTTGTGCAGCGGCGAACTCGGTGATAGGTGTTGATAGGGACAAGGCTATTGAGTATATGCTCACCAATATGCCGGTTCGTCTGACCCCCCAGAAGGGACCCGCTGTCCTGATGGGGGTTCTTCTGCAGTTGGAGGAGGGGGGGAGGTGCTCCCTCCCCCGGCGGATACAGATTCTGGAGGAAGAAGAAGAGTATTCACTACAGGACGGTGATGAGGATGACTGAGCTCTGGAAGGGGAAGGAGCTTGCAGGAAGTATCAAAGCCGAGGCGAAAAAGCTGCTTTCCACATCAAACGAGCCTCCGAAGACGCTTGCCATCATCCTACCCAGGGGCGACGCCTCCGCCGCAGACTACGCTTCCTTCATCGCCAAGTCCGGGGAGAAGATTGGTCTTCCTACCCAGAGCATTGTCGTAGATGATGCAAAGGAGCTCTTTTCCGCCCTCACTCAAGCCTCAGCAGACCCCCAGGTGGGGGGGATAATCGTCCAGCGCCCCTATCCGCAGGATGTGGCCGAGGAGGATTTGCAGGCCAAGGTCCCCGAGGAGAAGGATGTGGACGGCATCTCCTTCACCAACCTGGGCCGGCTCTTCGCCTATCATCCCAGATATGTACCCGCAACCGCCTCCGCAATGCTCAGGTTGATGAAGCATCACCGACTGCCTTTGAAGGGGAGCAGGGTGGTGATTGTGGGGCGGAGCCTGGCGGTGGGGCGTCCGCTGTGGGCACTGCTTTTGAGGGAGCACGCCACCATAACAGTGTGTCATACACGAACCAAGGACTTGCGTGCCGAGGTCTCCCGGGCGGAGGTTCTCTGCGTGGCGGCGGGGAAAGCGGGGCTCATCACCCCGGATATGGTCTCTTCGGAGATGGTGGTTGTGGACGCTGGTTATAACTATCTGGATGACGGTAGCGGTCCCCTGGGCGACTGCCACCCGGAGGTCGGGGAGGTAGCCGGTGCATATACACCGGTTCCCGGCGGGGTGGGTCCGGTTACCACCGCGGTTCTTCTCCTGCACGCCGCCCGGGCGGCGGTGGGTGTTGGCTGAATTATTGTAGCGGAGATTCCCGGTTTCAATTACACAAAGTAATTGAAATCGTAATTTTAATTGTAAATACTGCGCCGGGACTTCCCCGGCGCGTTGTTTACCCCTTCCATTTAATATGCCTTTATGCTATCATACCCCTCAATTTAACCTTGGGGCATTCTTGGAAAAATTCATCCGAGGCGATGGAAGCTCTGGTATATTCAGTAAGTCAGATTACCGACCTGATAAGCGGGCTTATAGACGAAGCCTTCCCCCAGCCGGTTTGGGTGGAGGGTGAGGTCTCCAACCTGACCTATCATTCCTCCGGTCATGTCTATTTCTCCCTCAAGGATGAGGGTGCGGTGTTGAAGGCGGTGCTCTTCAAGCGTTATGCCGGCTCGCTTCGTTTTCGCCTGGAGGAGGGCTTGGCGGTGAGCACCCTGGGACGCATCTCCGTCTATCCCAAGGGGGGACAGTATCAACTGGTAGCCGAGCAGGTCAAGCCCCTGGGGGTCGGTGAGCTGGCGCTTGCCTTTGAACAGCTCAAGGAGCGACTACGAGATGAGGGCTTGTTTGATGAGAAGCGAAAGAGAGCCCTGCCGTTTCTAATCCAGCGCATCGGCATAGTGACCTCCGAGACCGGGGCGGCGATAAGGGATATGCTCAAGGTCATCTGGCGCAGACACCCCTCTGCTCTGGTGATACTTGCTCCCGCCAAAGTGCAGGGTGAGGGGGCGGCTCAGTCCATCGTAGAAGGTATAGAGATGCTTTGCGCCGACGGGAGAGCCCAGGTGATTATCATCGGTCGGGGGGGAGGTTCAATGGAGGACTTGTGGGCTTTCAACGAGGAGGCAGTAGCCCGGGCGGTATTTGAATCGCCAATTCCGGTGGTCAGCGCTGTGGGTCATGAGGTGGATTTCGTCATCAGCGATTTTGTGGCCGATAAGCGAGCGGCGACGCCCACCGCAGCCGGCGAGCTGGTAACCCAGGACATCGGTGAGTTGCGAGACTGGCTTTCGGGGACGGTGAGCGATCTGGATTACTTTGTCTCCAGGGGATATTCCGAGGCGGGGGAGAAGCTTACCCGGTTGATGCGACATCCGGGTCTCAGGCGGGTGCAGGAGCTTTTAGATAACTCCGCCCAGGATATAGACCGCCTGCAGGTGAGATTTGAGGAGCAATATTCCCACAGCAGTCAGAGAAGAGGCGAGCAGATGATAAGGACCGGCCGGGACCTGCTGGGGGCAGGCGAGCAGCTTTTTAACGGCTATGTATGGAATTTGAGGGAGGCGGAGGGTCGGCTTTCCGCACTCAATCCTCAGGGGGTTCTTGAGCGGGGTTACAGCGTTATAAGCCGAAGGGTTTCCGAGGAGGTCGTATTCTCCACCACACAGGTTAGGGCAGGGGAGGCTCTTAGGGCTGAGGTGAGTGATGGGGAGATAGATATAAGAGTGGAGGAGGATGAGAGTGGCTGAGATGGAATTTGAGGAGGCTATGACTCGTCTGGAGGGGATAATTGAGCAGTTATCTGCGGGCAAGCTGACTCTCAAGGAGTCGGTGAAGTTGTATGAGGAGTCGGTCAAGCTGGTGGGCTTTTGCAGGAAGGAGCTTTCTGACTCCCAGAGAAGGATTGAGATACTGCGCAAGGACCTGGAAGGGCAGATGGAGGCTATTGCCGCCGAACCCGGCGAGTTCGGTATGGGAGAGGCGGAGGGGGAGGCAGAGGTTTCCGAGGATGATTCCGGGGAGGACCCTGACGCGTCGTTGTTTTGACCACAACCAAAGGAAGGGCGGATGGACCTTAGTAGATACCAGGTCTTTCTTGATGCCTTGAAGAGCCGGGCAAAGGAGGTGGAGGCGCTGATCTTTGATGCCGAATATCAGCGCAAGTTCGCCCCCAATCACCTGAACGAGGCGGTATATAGCTATTTCAAGGTGGGTGGAAAGTCCCTTCGTCCGGGGGTGTTGTTGTTCTCCTGTGGTGCGGTGGGCGGAGATGAGATGAAAGCCCTGCCAGCCGCCGCCGGTCTGGAGGCATACCATACCTGGACTTTGGTGCACGACGATATCATAGACCGGGATGACCTGCGCCGGGGTGGTCTCACCGTCCATAAGCGCTTTTCGGATACCGCCATTAAGGAGATGGGTTGTGATTTGGAGAGCGCCAACCATTACGGCACATCTATGGGCATACTTGCCGGCGATATCCAGCACGGCTGGGCGATCTCCCTTTTTGGACGGTTGTTGGAAAGGGGGGTCTCCGCCGAACTGACTTTGGCACTCATAATGGAATTGGAGGGGGTGGTCCTGCCCCTGCTTCTTGAAGGGGAGGCGTTGGATGTGCAGTTTGAGCACCTGCCCCTGGAATCGGTCAGCCAGGAGATGGTCCTGGATATGCTGTGGAAGAAGACCGGCGCACTCTACCGCTTTGCGGGAATGGCAGGGGCGATGATAGGGAAGGATAGCATGGACGAAGAAGACGAACAGGTCAAGGCGGTCTCCCAGTATTCCAGTTGTTGTGGTCTTGCCTTTCAGATAGTTGATGACATTCTGGGGCTGGTGGGGGATGAGGAGATATTGGGAAAGCCGGTAGGCAGTGATGTGCACGAGGGGAAGCGGACGGTTATGGTGCTCCACGCATGGTCGCAGGCGAGCAAGTCCCAGCGTAAGTTTATCAGGGGGACCCTGGGCGATGATACCACCGACGAGGACCGTATGAAGGAGTTCATCGGTCTGGTTGAGGAGCTGGGTGGGGTTGAGACCGCTAAGGATAAGGCTTGCGCTCTGGTGGAAGAGGGTAAGCAAGAGCTGAATTGTATCCCGGACAGCGAGTATAAACGACTGTTGGAAATATGGGGCGACTTCATTCTGGAGAGGAACTATTAGTGGGAATGCAAATGACCGCCGGATAGGTATAACCACCACCGTCCCCATTGAAGCCATCTTCGCCGCCGGTTTGTTGCCGGTGGATTTGAATAATTTGTTTGTAGCCCACCGGAAACCCGGCGAACTGGTAGATGAGGCTGAGCGGGAGGGTTATCCCCGCTCTTTTTGCTCCTGGATAAAGGGCATTTACTCGGTGGTGCGGACGGAGGGTTTTCGGCGGATGGTGGGGGTGACCCAGGGCGACTGCTCCAACACCCACGCGCTCATTGAGACCCTGGCTGACGAGGGGGTGGAGGTTATCACCTTCGCCTATCCTTTTGACCGCGACCGACGGGCTCTGCGAGGGGAGTTGGAGCGTTTCCTGGAACGGTTGGGCGTGAGCTGGAACGACGCCGAGGAGTGGAAGGGTCGCCTTGATGTGTTTAGGGAAAAAGCCCTGGCGGTTGATGAGGGGAATATGGAAGCGGGGGGGCTTCAGGCGACGGAGGTCAACCAACTGCTTCTATCAACCAGCGATATGATGGCTGGAGATATGGAGGGTTTTGGACGGGTCTTGGATGATGTTATTGAGTCCAAGATATTGCCGGCTGGAGAGGGGAGGAGGGAGCATAAGGAGATAAGGCTGGGGATAGCCGGGGTGCCTTTCATCTTCAACGACCTCCTGGAGTGGCTTGAGGAACGCCGGGGGGTGCGGGTGGTCTATCTGGAGATCCCCCGCCAGTTCGCTATGCCTTATGGTGGCGAAGATCTGGTTGAGCAATACTGGCACTATACCTATCCTTACGGCATCTTTCCCCGCCTGGAGGACATAAAACTGGAGTTGGGGCGGCGGCGACTGGACGGTCTTATCCATTATGTCCAGGGGTTCTGTTACCGTCAGGTGGAGGATATCATCCTGCGCCGACATCTGAAGCTTCCCATCCTCACCCTGGAGGGGGACCGCCCCAATCCCCTTGACGCCAAGAGCATCCTGCGCCTGGAGACCTTCCTGGAGATGCTTGCCGGGTGAACATCCGCTGACAGGCATAACCTTTCAATAACTTGCATGGCAATAGACCTGGAAAAGAAATCCCTTCTGCAAAATGTCTGGGAGCTTGCCTGGCCCGCCACCCTCAGCCAGATGCTGGGAAGCGCCCTGACCATAGTTGATATGATATGGATAGGGAGGCTTGGCTCGCCTGCTATCGCCGCGGTGGCACTGTGCGGGACTATTGTCTGGATACTGTTCATCATCACCGAGCTCATCGGTGCTGGCACCCTGGCTCTGGTCTCCCGCTTCACCGGAGCGGGGGAGGACCAACAGGCACGAGAGGTTGCCTTTCACTCCCTGCTGTTTGGCTTGGTGGGCTCAGTTTTTGTGGGAGTTGTGGGATATATCTTCTCCCAGCAGTTTATCGCCTTCTTCGGTGCCAGCGAGGAGGTAATACAGAGGGGGAGCGACTACCTGCGGGTGATGATGCTGGGTTATCCTCTTATTATGGTCGCTGTCATCATCAACCAGATGCTCTCCGCCGCCGGTGATACCCGCACCCCGCTGATATTCTTCGCCGTAGGAAATGTTCTGAATATCATCATAAATCCCTTTCTCATCTTCGGTATCGGTCCCTTCCCCCGCCTGGAGACCGCCGGCTCGGCGATGGCTACTGTAATTAGTATGCTCTGCTCCACCATGTTGGGATTGTGGTTCATCTCCCGCAAAAGGAGCATAATACGACCCTTTGCCCGCAGTTGGCGGAAGCCGATCTCCCTCTCCTGGCTTCCCCGCTTGTTGAAGATAGGCGTTCCCGCCTTCGGACAGCAGATACAGCGACCGATTACCGGTCTTTTACTGTTTCGCATGGTCAGCGTCTTCGGAACCCAAGCCCTTGCCGCTTTCGGAGTCGGTTTGCGCAGTCTCAGTTTCTCTTATACTTTTTTGAGCGGCATCTGGGTGGCTACCTCCACCCTGGTGGGACAGTTTCTGGGGCGGGGGGAGCCGAAGATGGCTGAGCGTTCTGCAAACACCAACCTCATGCTTGCCGGCGGTCTGCGTTTCATAATGTTCTTCGCCTACTTTTTCTGCGGATTCTTAATCATCCGCATCTTCAGCGCAGACCGTTTGGTCATTGGATATGGCGTGGATTATCTGCGGGCGGTGGCTGTGGGCTGGATTTTAGGGGTCTTTGCCGGTGTCTATGGTGCCGCCTTCCGCGGCGCCGGTAACAACACCCCGCCTATGGTTGCCGGTATCGTCGCCAACTGGGCTGTCAAACTGCCACTAGCCTTCATCTGCTCCGGGCTCGTCATAAGAGCTTTCACCTCTTTGAAAGGAGTGGCTTTATTTTCGGGGATAGATTTCGGGCTTTCTGGTATCTGGTGGGCTATAACCGCCTCTATGTTAGTTGAGGGGATAATAATTTTCTTCTGGTTCCGAGCCGGACGGTGGAAGGAGAAGGGGATATGAGCAAGCTTTGCCATATATTGGACTTGTCTTTTGTTTTCTTTCGTGGTAGCTTTGGAAAAACTTTGAGTTAAGCTCATGCGGGATATACAATCTCAGCCGGCAAATCACTCCGTGCACCTGGATAAGGTGGGGGTGCGCAATGTAACCTATCCCATCACGGTGATGGACCGCATCAACCGTTGGCAGGAGACTGTGGCCAAGATCTCTATGTCCGTTGACCTACCCCATCAGTTTCGGGGCACGCACATGTCCCGGTTCATAGAGACACTCAACTACCATCGGGGAAAGATCACCGTCCGTTCCATAGATGATATGCTCCAGCAGATGCGAGAGCGCTTCCAGGCTCACTGTGCCCACATAGAGATAGTCTTTCCCTACTTTATTGAGAAGGAGGCTCCAGTATCCGCCGAGCGAAGCCTTCTGGAGTATAAGGCAGCTTTTATAGCCAGCAACTGCGGAGAGACCGATATCATCCTCAGGGTGGAGGTGCCGGTGCTCACCCTCTGCCCCTGTTCCAAGGAGATATCCAAGTATGGAGCCCACAATCAGCGTAACGATGTTACCGTGCAGGTGCGTATGAATAAGCTGGTGTGGATAGAGGAGATTGTCAAGGTGGTGGAGGATTCAGCCAGCTCGGATATCTTCGCCCTCCTCAAGCGCAGTGACGAGAAGTATGTCACCGAGCGGGCATATGAGAATCCCCGCTTTGTGGAGGACATCGTGCGTGAGGTGGCTACCTGCCTGCGCCGGGACCGGCGCATAGATTGGTTCAGCGTGCTCTCCCAATCCCACGAATCAATCCACAAACACGACGCCTTCGCCTTCATAGAGGAAGACAAGCGAAGCGCCTCCAAGAAGCAAGAGGGGTAGTTTTGAGCGAACGGGTGCTCATCCTTCCTGCAGAGATTCCCGATTTTCCATCACAAGTTGAGCGAATTTTAGAGGAATTCCCCCTGCCCTGGGAGGGCAGGTTGGTCCTGGTCAAGCCCAACATCCTGGGTCCCTTTCCTCCCCAGAAAGGGGTGACCACCCATCCTGCGCTGGTGCGAACGGTGGTGAGGCAGCTTGCCCGCCGGGGGGCGAAGGTGGTGGTGGGGGATAATCCCGGGGTGGGAGGATATGGAGCCAACCAGAAAGCCGCCGAGGTCTCCGGCATCGCTTCTGCAAGTGAGGGCTTTTTCGTCAACATCGCTCAACAGGCGGTGGAGGAGAGGGTAAAGAGTAGATATGCAGATAAAGTGCGCTTCTCCCGCATTGTTCTGGAGGCGGATTATATTATCAGTTTACCCCGCTTCAAGACCCACAGCCTGACCCAGTTGACCGGAGGGATGAAGAATACCTACGGTTATATTGCCGGGGGGGATAAGTCCCGCTTACATACTCGAGCCAGAGGAACCCGACAATTCTCCGAGTTGGTGGTGGATATCTTTGCGTTTCGCCCCCCGGACCTGACCATTGTTGACGGTTTGACCGCTATGGAGGGCGAGGGACCTTCATCAAGCGAATTGCGTCCTCTGGGGCGGCTGATCGCCTCCTACAGCGCAGTAGCCGCAGATTCAGCCATAGCCAGGATTATGGGACGCAGGGAGGCGGATATCTTCCAGATTCGCTACGCTGGAGCCAGGGGGTTGTATGGAGGGGTGCAGATTGAGGGGGATGCCAGCCCCCTGCCAGACTTCAATATGCCTTTTGGCGGTCTGCGCCGTCTGGTCGCTCCGCTGGTCAATACGGTTGCCTTTCGCTATACCCATCCCAGACCCCGTATAGACATAGAAAAGTGTGTCAGGTGCATGCGTTGTGTGGAAGCCTGCCCGCTACAGGCGATAGATGATACCCCCCGAATAGACCGGGATAGGTGTATATCCTGCTACTGCTGTCAGGAGATGTGTATATACGATGCGGTGGTCATCTCCGGGTTGGTATATAACTTTATACACAGAAAGGGATAGGATAACCGAAATCACTTGACATTTTTAAAGAAATAAGTTATTATTAGTTAATAGTGGGAAGTGGTTGACTTTTGACAATTCGGCACTTTTCGGAATAATCAGCAAGGGAAGTGTTTTTATGGTTGATGAACTGGATAAAGAGGACCCCATAGAGGCGATAAAAAGGCGTAATGAGGAGAGGGCTAGGCGTCTAAGGGAAAGCCTGAGGTACGGCGACTTCGGGCTTGCTGAGGAGAAGAAGAGCGAGGGAGAAGCGGTTCTTGAGGATTTGGGTGTTCCTTTGGGGGAGCCTGCGGTGAGTGAGGTCGCTCCGCTGCCAATCCCGGATGACAGCCTGGTGGACCATATTCCGGAGGAGGTGGAACCCACCCCGGTAGGGGAGGAGGAGTTGGTCGTGCCGGAAATTCCGCCGATTAGGGATGAGGGGATACCCGTCTTTGAGGAAGTAGGTGTGGGGGAGGATGTGGGCGAAGTTCCTCCACCGCCTCCGGTTGAGGATATTGGGGCTGAGATTCCCCCGCCACCTCCAGGAGTTGCCGCTGAGGAGAGGGCTCCTGTGGTCTTCCCCGAGGAATTACCCGCTGCACCGCCTGTCGGCGAGGTTCCTGCCGAGGGAGTTCCAGTTACAGCCGAGGGTGAGGAGGAGGGTTTTGGCTTGCCCTCGCTGGAGGAGCTAGGGTTGGAGGGGCTGGCACCGAGTGCCTGGGAGGAGAAAGCGCTGGCAGAGGTTGTGGAGCCGAAGGTTGAGGAACCAAAAACCGAACCGGAGGAGATACTGGCGGAGGTGGGTATTGGGCGACATGTGGAACCGGCTCCTGCAAAGGAGGCGACGCCGATAGAGGTGGAGGGACCAAAGATTGAGGGTATTCCCCCTGTTGCAGAGGAAGCGCCGGCAAAGGAGGCTCCCCCGGTTGAGGAGAGACCGGAAGAAGTTGTTGTAGAGAAGGTTGAGGAGGAGTTGCGACAACTGGTCATTGAGATTCGGGGGAACAAGGTAAAAGTTGGGCGCAAGAACCTGACCATGCCCGACGCAATAGACTTGCTCTCCATCATTGTGGAGAAGTATCGCAAAAAATAACAACTGTGTGAAAATAGATGATTGCTTGCAGACTGCCCACCCGCATACAGGGTGGGTTTGTCTGTAACAGGTGCTTTGGTTACGATTTTTCTTTCCACCGATTGCAAAATTAGATATACTATAAGAAAATACCGGGGAGGTGAACGGTTTGCGGGGACTGAGAATTGTCGGTATTATCGTTGCCATCTTGATGATTCTTTTTGGGGTTCTGTTTGTGATAGCCTCCACAAGTGAGGAAGCACAAGCCGGCGGGCAGTTGGGATTGTGGTGTGGTGTGGGTGTGGCCCTCATCGTAGTGGGATTAGCAATCATCGGATTCGCTTGGTGGCAGAAGCGAAAGGAACAGAAGATAGAGATCACCCAGCAGATTGAACTTACCGGTGATTTGGAGATGGAGAAGCTGAAGTGTGAACAGTGCGGTGGTCCTGTAGATAAGAAATCCATCTCGGTTGAAGGCGGGGCTATCACCGTGCACTGCCCCTACTGCGGTTCGGTATATCAGATATCCGAAGAACCCAAGTGGTAGATGCTCCTTGGAGGGATTGGGTTATGGGTCATATGGGTATGAGTGGTATGATGGGGCTTGGTTTCATCTTCGTGCTTATCTTCTTGGCGGCTTTAGTCGTCGTGGTGATTGCCATAATCAAGTCCTTGGCCTCGGGTAGGAAGGAGGGAAGGGGCGAGCCCACAGCGACCTCAGGCTCCAGGGAGGAGATACAGCTTGGTGGCAAGATCAAACTTGAGGAGATAGAATGCAAAAAGTGCGGGGCGCCGATTAAGAGGGATGATCTGGTCATAGAGGGTAACCTGGCGTTGGTCAGTTGCCCTTTCTGCGGGGCTAGTTATCAGGTCTATGTGGACGATGAGAAGGATTAGGGATGGAGGGAGACGGTCATAGGGGAGAGCTAAAACTTTTGCGGGGAGGGTTGGAGGAGAGGTATCGTGGGTTGGGGAGGGAGCGGATGCATTGCTACTCCTGCGGTGCGCCGCTTGGGGAGGATAACGAGCAAGTGTCCATGTATAGATTCAGGTGTTCATATTGCGGTCGCATCTATAGAATAGTCCACAGATGATGAGGGAAAATCGTAAAATGGAGGATAGATGATGGAGAAAGCGATGAGACATTTCCTCTGGGTGGCTTTTTTGGCGGTGTTGTTTTCGGGTGCCGTCGCTTACGGGCAATATTATTACTTCGCGATGCCCAAAGAGGTGGTGGATGTATTCATTGACCCGGACTGCTCCCTGGTCATCCAGTATCAATTTACATTCAGTAACGACACATTCGCCGACCCCATAGATGTGGTGGATGTCGGCTTTCCCTCAAATGATTACGATCTCGACTCCTGTGAAGCCTGGATTGACGGTGAGCAGTTATACGATATCCGGGTCTCGGAATACATAGACATCGGCATTGAGGTGCACCTGAGCGGTAGCCAGCAGATAATGCCCGGGGAGACCAAGACCCTGACGGTGATGGGGCGCAACTACAATATGGTCTACGGCGACGAAAGCGACCAGAACTACGCCAGCGTGGTCTTCGCCACCACCTGGTTCGGCAGTGATTACGCCCACGGCACCACCGACCTGACCGTGCACATCCACTTTCCGCCGGGCTTGAACTCCGAGGAGCCCCGCTACCACACCGGCGAAGATATGAGCCCACCCACCGCTATGGGATTTCTAGATGACCGAGTAGTCTATACCTGGCATAATCCTTCCGCCAACCCCTACACCCAGTATTTTTTTGGAGTCTCCTTCCCCAGAGCCTATGTGACCGGTCCGATAAGCTCACCGCCTTCGGGCTTTGAGAAGTTCTTAAGTGGTCTGCTGGGTTTTATCTTCACCTTCCTGCCCTGTCTGATTCCCTTCGGGACAATCGGCATAATCATCTTCCTCGCCGTCGTCGGCAATAGGATGAGGAGGATGAAATACATGCCCGCCAAAGCCTCAATAGAGGGTGTGGGCATAAAGCGGGGCTTGACCGCCCCTGAAGCCGCCCTGGTCCTGGAGCTTCCTCTAAATAAGATATTGACCATGATACTGTTCGGACTGTTGAAGAAACGCTCTCTTTCGGTGAAGTCGGAGGACCCCCTGAAGCTGAAGAAGCTATCTATACCATCGGATGCTAAACCGCGTGAGTATGAGGTGGAATTTATGGAGGCGATTACCAAAAAAGGTAATTTGAGCGAAGTCAGACTGCGCAAGGTGCTGATCAATATGATCAAGAATGTCAACAAGCGGATGAAGGGCTTCAGCCGAAGGGAGACGATTGAGTATTACCAATCCATCGTCAAGAAGGCATGGGAGACGGTGAAGAGTGCGGATACTCCGGAGCTGGCGATGGCTCGTTGGGAGGATAATGTAGAGTGGACTATAATGGACGATGACTTTGAGGAGAACACCCGCACCATCTTCGTCGGCAGAACGGTCTATGCGCCGGGCTGGTGGCCCGGCACAGTTGGTGGGGGTAGGGGGGGTGCGGGCGGGGGGAAGATAACCGTGCCCTCACTTCCCGGTTCTTCCTTCGCCGCCGGGGTCATCGGTAAGATGCAGAATTTCTCAAAGAACATAGTGGGAAGCGTAACCGGTTTCACCGGTGGAGTTACCGCCAAGACCAATCCCCCGCCGGTATCATCTTACAAGGGCGGGGGTGGAAGAAGTAGTGGTGGGGGTAGTTCTTGCGCCTGCGCTTGCGCTTGCGCCGGATGTGCCTGTGCCTGCGCCGGTGGTGGAAGATAGGGTTGAGTATTTTTTAGGGTGTCCTTGCATAAGGACACCCTTTAATTTATCATATACATAAGCTGACCCCAGGCTACTCGGTAAGTGATATGGAATAAAATCCAACTTTAGGGCAAAATCAGTCTTTTTTGCGGAATAGGAGGGGATTAAAGGGGCATTTATTCCCTTTACAGTTGGACTAAATTCGTGATATACTTTTCATAAATAAGAATATAGTTTGAGGGATGGATATGAATAGTGCTACCAGGATTTTATTCTGGATATATTGTATTTTGCGTCGTAATTGGAGAAAGATAACCACTGTAATTCTCGTCAGTTATGTTGTTTGGTTTTTGGGATCCTTATGCATAACCATCGGGCTATACCGGTTGAGGTGATAAGGGAGGGTAAGCTTTATCTGAACCCGAAGGTGGGTTTCCACCTGCAAGAGGATGACGAGTTGGTGGTGATAGCTCTGGAACAGCAACAGGTATGACCGGTTTCTTCAAGGGGTAAGGACTATGGGAGTGAAAGGGAAAATAAAGGGATTCTTCACCATACAGAAGCCACTGGAAACGGGCTTGTATGAGAAGCGAATAGATAACGAGTTCGGCAACTTTCGGCTCCACCTGCGGGTGGAGGAGGGGGGCGCGGGCACGCTGATACTGAACGCCAGCAAGATTATCCATCTCAATCCCACCGGCACGGAGTATGCCAGGATGATTATGGCTGACGCCGACGACGAAGAGATAATCAAGAGCATGAAACGGCGCTATCGGGTGAGCAAAAAGCAGGTTGTGGATGATTTGGAGAGGATTAAGGAGATGATGGATATCCTCACCACAACCGACGATGTCTGTCCCATAACCTTCCTGGATGTTGAACGCATTGAGCCCTTTACCTCCGAGACCATAGCCCCCTACCGCATGGACCTGGCTTTGACCTACCGCTGTCAGAATATGTGCCCCCACTGTTATGTCGGCAAGCCCCGCCAGGTTGAGGAGTTCTCTACCGAGCAGTGGAAGAAGGTCATCAAGCGTTGCTGGGAGGCGGGAATTCCCCATATCTGCTTTACCGGCGGTGAGGCTACAGTGCGGGAGGATTTGCGGGAGCTTGTGGAGTATGCCGAGGATTTGGGGGTGGTTACCGGGCTTCTGACCAACGGGCGCAAACTAGCCGATAAGGACTATCTTGATGGACTGGTGCTTGCCGGAATAGACCATTTTCAGATTACCCTGGAGAGCCATGATGAGTCCATCCACAACCTGATGGTGGGAGAGAAAGGTGCCTGGCGGGAGACCGTAGCCAGCATAAAGAACGCCATCAACACCCCGGTCTATACTATTACCAACACTACACTGACCAAGCATAACTCGCCGACTATTGAAAAGACGGTGGACTTTCTTGCTTCCCTGGGGTTGGAGGTGATCGCCGCAAACGGCATCATCTGCTCCGGGCACGGCAAGGGCTACCCCTTTGCGATATCCGAGGATGAATTGAGCGAAGTTCTGCCGAGGCTTCTCTCCGCTTGCCAGCGCAACAACCTGCGCTTTATCTGGTATACCCCCACCCAATATTGCCTTTTCAACCCCCTTGAACTGGAGCTGGGTATAAAGCAATGCACTGCGGGGAAGTATAATATGTGCGTAGAGCCGGATGGAGAGGTGCTCCCCTGCCAGAGCTACTATCAATCGGTGGGTAATATCCTCAAGGATGATTGGGAAAAAATCTGGCATCATACCTTATTGGAGGATTTGCGGGAGCGGAAGTTCCTGATGGAGAAGTGCCATGACTGCCCGGAGTTGGAGGTCTGCGGTGGGGGCTGTCCCCTGGCGGTCTCCGAGGAGGAGGTTCTATACTGCATGGAGAGCGTCTCAACCGCTTAGGCTCAATGATGGGTGAAGGGGAGCGTCGTATAGCAGGCTTGAGTGCTGAGGAATGGGAATATTATCTGCGCAGGCAGGCTGAGTTCAGCTACGCCACTCGCAATTTTTTGTATCGGCGCATAAATATCGCCCGTATTTCGCCTGTTCTAGAGGTGGGTGCGGGAAGCGGAGTGATAAGCGCTGAGCTGGCACATCGTTCCTCCGGTTCGCTGGTGGCGGTGGATAGGGATGAGGAGCTTCTCCGCCGGGCGAAAGCCGTACACAGTGGAGATGAAGGGATTCTGCACTGCTTAGCTTCGGGTGAGGCTCTCCCCTTTGAGGATGAGACCTTCTCGGCGGCTGTGTGCCATCTCACACTCTTCTGGTCGCAGACACCCGACGATATGGTGCAGGAGATGGCTCGGGTTACTCGCCGGGGAGGTTGGGTGGTAGCCTGTGCAGAACCGGATTACGGTGGATTCATCTGCTGGCCCCTTAAGGAGATAGCAGAACTACACCTGGAGAGTTTACGGCGGGAGGGGCTGGACCCATTTCTGGGAAGGCGACTGCGCAAGTTGTTTGTAAAGGCTGGCTTGAAGACCGAGGTGGGAGTTCAGGGACAGGTGCTGGGGGAGGGCGATGAGGGCGATTTTGAGCTCTCCTGGTGGTTCAGAGAGCGAGCTTGGAAGGATATTGTGTCGCAAGGGAAGCTACAGCGATTGAAGCGGGAGGAGCGTCAAGCGCTTGATGCCGGCGAATGGATGGTATATCTACCCTGGTTCTATGCTCTGGGCAGGAAGGGATAGAAGATACCCTGTTAACAGGAGGTGAATGGATGGCTTCAATTATTTTTCTTATTCTGAAAACATTCAAGGTGGTGGAGTGTTATATTCTACCGGATTTAGCAATTCTCTGTATCCTTATAGCTCTGGACACCATCAGCCTCACCATTCTGATTCACGCCTGGTTGGCTGGCAGGCGGCATAAGAAGAGTAAGTAGCACAAACCACCTTGCGTATTTTTACCGAAGATAGAACTCCTGTTCACCGATATACTGGGAGAGCAACGGCAAAGTTGGGAGTTTGTTTGTTTATCGTGGTAGCTCTCTCTCTCCTGGTGTTGCCAGAGGTGTCTTGTGGATACTACTATTTCGGAAAAAACAAGGTGCAATACCTGGACCTGGATTGGCAGGTCATGCACACTCCTTCCGCTGACATATATTTCTACCCCCAGGAGAAGTGGCTCGCTCTGGAAGCCGCCGAGATGCTGGAGACCATAATCCCCACCCTCTCGGTCCATCTCAACCACACCCTTACATCCAAAATCCCCCTTATCATCTACTCCAGCCATCAACCCTTCCAGGAGACCAATGTCATCCCCTACATCCTTCCCGAATCCGTCGCAGGGGTGACCGAGTTCTTCAAGGGTCGGGTGTTGATGCCCTTTGACGGCTCCCTTTCCCGCTTCCGTGCCACCCTCACCCACGAAGTAGTCCACTACTTCACCCTCAACAAGATAAAGTTTGTGATGCGCTCCCGGGACAAGTTCTACTATCCCATCCCTCCGTTGTGGTATATGGAGGGAATCGCCGAGTATTACTCATCCCGGTGGGACAGCGAAGCGGATATGGTGCTTGGTGATGCGGTTCTTAACGGCTACTTTGCCCCCCTGGAGGATATTCATCATTCTTACCGCTCATATCTGGTTTATAAGGAAGGGCAGAGCCTGGTGGGATACATCGCCGAGACCTACGGGGAGGATAAGATACCGGCTATGCTGGACAATATCTGGGTGGATGAGAGCTTCAACAAGGTGATGGAGTTTACTCTGGGCGTGGATGTGGGGACGCTCTCTCGGGGCTGGGAGGGGAAACTGCGGGAGGAGTATCTTCCCCTGGTGGTGGAGTACGATGAGCCGACCACCTCCGCTCTCCCCCTGGCGAAGAGCGAGAGTGTTGATGTCTCAGCTGAAGCCTTCACCCTGGGCGGCAGAGATTACCTGGTCTTCGTCTCCAATCGCAGTGGCTACACCAATATCTATATGGGTTGTCTGGAGGTAAGTGACCATGGTGTAAGAAGCATCTATTTGAGCGATGTGGAGTGTATCGTCAAGGGTCAGCGGACGCCTGAGTTTGAGTCCCTGCATATCTTCCGCAGTTCCCTGGCGGTGAGCCCGTCAGGCGAGCTTGCCTTCGTCTCCAAGAGCGGGGCAAACGATGTGCTCAACATAATGGATTTGAACAGCCGGGAGGTGGTCGCCACCTACCGCTTTGAAAAATTGATAGGCATCTTTTCGCCCGCCTTCTTTCCCCGGGGGGATAAACTGGTCTTTGCCGGGCAGGACCTCTCCGGGCAGATGGACATCTATCTGCTGGATAGAGCTAACGGGGAGCTGACCGCTCTGACCGACGACCGATATGCAGACCGGGACCCAACCGTCCTGCCCGATGGAGAAAACGTCCTCTTCTCCTCCGACCGCTCGGCGGATGAGGGGGAGGACGAGAGCAGTCTGTATCTGTTGAAGTTGACCGAAGAAGGTGGGCTTGGGGAGGTGGAGCGTTTGACCTATGAGCACTGCCGGGATATCCATCCCCGTCCTCTTGAAGGTGGTAAGGTTCTCTTCGCCTCCGACCGCAGTGGGCGGTTCAATATTTACACTCTTGACCTTTCCACGGGCGAGCTCTGGCAGAATACCAACTTCACCACCGGAGCATTTGAGCCCACCCTGACCACGGATGGAGAGGAGCTGATATTTGACTGCTATAGTGAGGGAAACATCTCTATTTTGACCATGCCCTATCGCTCTGCTTTCATCGGCTCGGTGGAGGTCATTTTAGAGGAAGGAGATGGCCAGGAGGAAGCGGAGGGGGATATGGCGGACGATTATCCCCACGAAAAGTATAGCGCCGACTATTCCCTGGATATCATCCAGGCTGAGGTGGCATATTCCCCGGACTTCGGAGGTGGGGCTGGGGCTATCTTCAGTTTTACCGACATGCTTAACGATAATATGATCACTTTGAGCTTCTCCAACTCCGCAGAGACCGTAGGCGACTTCTTCAGCCGAATGAATATAGGGGTCAATTACTATAATCTCGCCCACCGTCTCAACTTCGGCTTGGGGGGCTTTCATTACCTGGACGACTACTACGATTGGAACCTGGGCTACCTCTACAGCGAAAGGCGTTACGGTGCAACCGTCCTCCTTTCCTATCCCCTCTCCCGTTTCTATCGTATTGAATCTGGAGTAAACCTCTACGGCTTCAGGCGGTCTTTCTTTGATGAGCCTTTGAAGGGTGGTGTGGCAATTTCGCACTATGTCAGCTTTGTCAAAGATACTTCCCTGTGGAACTCGGTGGGTCCCATTGACGGCTCCCGCTATAATCTGACCGTAAGCCAGACCGGCGACTTGACCCGACAGGAGTTCCAGTATTACCTCCTTTCCTGCGACCTGCGCCGATATGTCCGCATAAGCCAGCAGAGCTGTTATGCCCTGAGGCTCATCTTTCGGGCCAGTGGAGGCCCTGATGTCCTTCCCTTGGCTATGGGGGGGAGCCTCTCCATGCGGGGCTATAAATATCGTGATTTTATGGGCACCAAGTTGTTTATATTCAACCAGGAACTACGTTTCCCCATTCTGAAAGAAATGGTCATAGATACGCCGATTGGGAAAGCAAATCTGGGGAGCTTCCACGGGGCTTTATTCTTTGATATAGGTGAAGCCTGGGACGAGAAGCTGGGGGGAGTGAGGGGGGACTTTGGCTTCAGCCTTCGCTGGGGACTGTTCAATGTCTTCGTCTTCAGGCTGGATGTCGCCAAAAAGACCGACTTTCATTCCATCTCCAAGGACACCCCGGTGCGGTTCTTCGTGGGGTGGAATTATTAGGGATATTTGGGTAGATTTAATCCAATTAGAATCCTAATCCCTTGACAGGGTGCAGGGCTTTTTTTATAATGGGGTAAACTTAAAATCATCTTATGGACGAGAAGATAAAAATCATCGTAAAGAACCGCAGGGCACGCTTCTATTATGAGGTGATAGAGGAGTTTGAGGCAGGTATTTCTCTGATAGGTGCTGAGGTAAAGTCCCTGCGCAGTGGACGGGTGAGCCTTAAGGAAGCTTACGGCAGACCGGTGCATGGGGAGGTCTTCCTTTATGGCATGCACATAGCCCCCTACGCTCCCGCCAGCCACCAGAATCTGGACCCCCGACGACCCAGGCGTCTTCTACTGCACAAGTGGCAGATTAAGCGCATCACCGGTAAAGTGCAGGAGAGGGGGCTGACCTTGGTTCCCCTCAAGCTCTATTTCAAGGCGGGAAAGGTGAAGGTGCAGTTGGCGCTGGTGCGGGGAAAGAGCAAGATTGACCGTCGGGAGGACATAAAAAGGAGGGACATGGAGCGTGATGTGGAGAGGGAGCTCAAGGATGCGACTCGTGGGTAGATTGTCTTTTACAGGTTCAGGGATAGCCCTGATTCTCCTCCTGCATCTTTGCACATGTGCCTTTGGGGCGAGTTACACCATAGCGCAGGTGGTGGCGAAGAGCTATGACGATTTTGACGCCTTGATAATCACCCTGAACCAGGAGAGCGAGTTTGGATTGGGGTCCACCTCCTCCGGGGGACTTCGCCTCTCGGTCGCCGATTGCACACTGGCTGACTCGGTGTCCGAACAGGGTGGGGGCGCCGGTTTGATAGCCGGCTATTCGGTCAGTTACTATCAGGATGTGCTGTATATGGACATCAGCCTGATTGAGGGGGCTGGCAAATATAAGGGCTATCTGCTTTCGGACCCGGCACGCATAGTGATAAAAATTTTCCCCAAGGAGGAGGCTTTTACAGGTGACTATCCTTCTAATATCAGCACCGAGGAGAATGTCTATAAATATGACCCCAAGGAGATAATCCCCGACAATGACCTGGCGATAAACACAATCTGCATAGACCCGGGGCATGGCGGGCGCTTTAGCGGAGCCGTGGGTCCGACGGGAGTTATGGAGAAGGATGTCAATCTGCGGATATCTTTGAAGCTGAAGAACTATCTGGAGAAAGAACTGGGTGTTACCGTCTATCTTTGTAGATATGATGACAGCATGGTCTATCTCGCCGACCGCACCGGTCTGGCAAACGATGTTAAAGCCGACCTGTTCATCTCCATCCACAACAACGCTTACTACTCCTCCAAGGCGAACGGCACGGAGACCTTCTTCCTCTCCGAGTCCCGCACCGACGATGAGCGGGCGGTGGCGGTGCGGGAGAACGAGGACTTCCTCATGGAAGACCCTAACCTATCCACCTCCAAGCTCTCCGATCTGGAGTTCATCCTTGCCGCCATAGCACAAAACGAGTTTCTGGAGGAGTCCAGCGAGCTGGCGGAGCTGGTTCAGCAGGCGCTCATAGCCCGTCTGGGCTCTACCGACCGAGGGGTGAAGCAGGCGCCTTTCTTCGTCCTGGTGGGCTGTTATATGCCGGCCATACTGGTTGAGGGGTTGTTCATCAGCAACCCGGAGGAGGAGGAGAAGCTGAACGACCCCTACTGGCAGGATTTGATCGCCCGGGCGGTATATGAGGGCGTTGCCGAGTTTAAAAAACGGCAGGAGAAGAGGATGGGCATCAAATGAATCGGGGAAAGGAGAGGGCTTGGCCCCTGATTGTGCTATGGTCGGTGGTGGGTTTGGTGGTGGTGGCTGGGATGTATTTCGGCATACGCTATATCATCGGGCAGAGGGAGGAGATTGCGGAGCCGGAGAAGAAGCCGCCGGCTGAGGAGGGGGAGACCTGGAACGCACTGCTCTATTTCGGGTCCTCGCAGGGCGACGAGCTGAGGTTACTGGAGGAGAAGAGGCGCCTTCCCCGACACGACACCGTAGAGGAGATGGTTGTGGAACTGCTCACCGCCTTAATGGAAGGACCACAGGAGGAGGAGCACTTTCCGGTCCTTCCCGGCGTCGTTACCCTGGAATCGGTTGAGGTGGAGCAGGGCATCGCCTATCTGAACTTCTCCCAACTGGAGGTGCACACCGGCTCCAGCGGGGAGATGCTTGCCTTAAACGCCATCCTGCTCACCCTGAGAAGCAATCTGGTGGAGGTTGAGGGTTATCAGATATTGTATCAGGGTGATACGGTGGAGAGCCTGGCGGGTCATCTGGACTGCTCCCAGCCCATAACCGGCATAGTGGGCAAAATCTGGAGCTATAAACATGAACCATTGGAGATGGAACAGCCATGATGGAGGGGGTTATAGGCATATTTGATTCCGGTGTGGGAGGACTTACCGTGGCAAAGGAGGTCTTCTCCCGCCTGCCCTACGAGGACACCGTCTATCTGGGGGATACCGCTCGCCTGCCCTACGGCAACAAATCCGAGGAGACGGTGCGCCGATTCGCCCTGGAATGTCTTGGCTTCCTCTCTCGCTTTGACCTGAAGTTGGTGGTGGTGGCTTGCAACACCGCCTCCTCAGTGGCTATGGACGTTCTGCAGGAGAAATCCCCGGTGCCGATTGTCGGGGTGGTGAATAGTGGAGCCCTGGGTGCGGTGGAGACCACCAAGACCAAGCAGGTGGGGGTGATCGGCACCAAGACCACCATCGCCAGCAGGGCTTATTTTGACGCCATTCACCGGCTGGATGATTCCGCCACCGTCTTTGAGCGTGCCTGCCCCCTCTTCGTCCCCCTGGTGGAGGAGGGCTGGTATGCAGATGAGGTGGCTTACCTGATAGCCAAACGCTATCTGGACCCCCTGCTGGACAGGGGGATAGATACCCTGGTTCTGGGCTGCACCCATTATCCCCTGCTAAAGCCGGTCATCCGTGAGGTCATGGGGAGTGGAGTGAAGCTGATAGATTCCGCCTATCAGGCGGCGGTTGAAGTGGAGCAAATATTGAAGGAGCAGGGAGAGCTCTCCCCGAAACGCAAGGAGTCCTCCGGTCGGCTCTTCTTCGTCACCGATATTCCCCACGATTTTAATAAAGTTGCCTGCACCTTCCTGGACCAGGAGCACATTGATGTCCAGCTGGCGGAGATTGAGGGGCTGGAGCTGTGAGCCTGCGAGAAAAGATGAGGAAGATTTAATGGCATATCATCATACATGATTGGAGGAGTATGGAGCGCAAGGATGGAAGGGCGGAAGATGAATTGCGCCCTCTGGAGATTGTCCCTAACTATCTGATGCACCCCGACGGGAGTGCCCTGGTGCGTATGGGCGATACCTGGGTGGTGTGCACCGCGGTGGTGGAGATGGGAGTTCCCAACTGGCTTAGGGGTCAGGGGCGGGGCTGGATAACAGCCGAATACGATATGCTCCCCACTGCCGGTGGTGGCAGGAAGATAAGGGACCGCATAAGGGCTTTTGTCAGCGGGCGTAGTTCGGAGATAGGACGGCTGGTGGGGCGGTCACTGAGGGCGGTTACCGACCTGAAGAAGCTGGGCGAAAATACCGTGTGGGTGGACTGCGATGTCATCCAGGCCGACGGAGGCACCCGAACCGCAGCGGTTAACGGCGCACTTGTAGCCCTCAACCTCGCCCTGAGCGGAAAGCGAGACGAGGGATGGCTGAATGAATGGCCCCTGAAGGAGTATGTGGGTGCGGTGAGCTGTGCGTTGGTTGAGGGGATATTGTTGTTGGATGTGGACTATGAGGAGGACAGTAGCGCATCGGCGGACTTCAATGTGGTGGCAACATCCAAAGGGGAGCTGGTGGAATTTCAGGGAAGCGGAGAGACAGCCCCTTTTAGCAAACAGCTGGTAGATGAAGTTATTGAACTTGCCCTCTCAGGCATTAAGCAGATCAGCAGCGTTCAGATGAAAGCGATAGGTCTGGAGATTAAATGACCCCCGAGGGGATTATTGAGGTGGCTTTGGCTACCCACAACATGGATAAGGTGGGGGAGATAAGGGCAATACTTGAGCCCGGCGGCGATATTCGTCTGTTGAGCCCCGAGGAGCTTCCCGCCTGGGAGGAGGTGGCTGAGACCGGGGCGACAATTGAGGAGAATGCACAGATCAAGGCGCTTTCGGTAGCGAAGGTGCTGGGGAGGTTGACCCTGGCGGATGATACCGCCCTGGAGGTGGAGGCTCTGGATGGGGCTCCAGGGGTCTATTCCTCCCGTTATGCGGGTCCTGAGGCGAGCTATGCGGATAACTGTAGAAAACTGCTCGCGGAGATGGAGGGCGTGGCGGAGGGAATGCGAGGGGCTCGCTTCCGCACCGCTGTTGTGGCTGCAGTTCCGGATGAGGTTCTCTTTACCGTTGAGGGCTCACTTGAGGGAGTTATCGCCACGGAGAGCAGGGGGGAGAGCGGTTTCGGTTACGACCCTATGTTCCTTCTCCCCCAGACGGGAAAGACCCTGGCGGAGATTTCACCGCAGGAGAAGAACGCCATAAGTCATCGGTTCAAAGCCTTCAGCTCCGCCGCCAAGAAGCTGAGGGAGCTTGCCGAAAAAGGAGAGATTTGATGGAGAAAGGATTGAATATGCCCTTTGCAGGGAAGATATGTTTAAAGGTCGGCGTCGCCGTTCTGGTGCTGGGCTTGGTTGCGTCCCCGGCGACCGCCATGCAGATACCACTGGAGCTTTCCGACCTGGTGGCTATGGCTGAGGTGATAGTGCTGGGCAAGGTGCTTGCGGTCACCCCCTTTGTGATGGAGGAACATCAGGTGATGACCCGGGCTGAGGTGGAGGTGGAGGAGGAGTTGCTGAGCCTTATTAATGTGCGTGTGGACAGTTATATAGATATTATTTATCCAGGTGGATACATCCCCGACTATAAATACTCGGTGGAAGTAACTGATGTGCCTCATCTGGATGTCGGCGTGGAATACTTCCTCTTCCTGACCCACGATTCCGGGGACGATTATCGCCTGGTCAGCCCCCAGGGCGCCATCCGTCTGCAGGGCGAAGTGGTGGGCTATGACAATATGCTTGCCGAGGATTTCCGCAATCTGCTCTATTTTTATGTTCAAGGATATTCCCTGGATTAGCAAAGGCGGGAGAGTGGATTTCCCTTCGGGCTAAATCCCCTCCCCCGCTCACCGCTCGCCTCTCAGCCACTCCTGCACCAACTGCAACGCCCGCTCCTGCGGAGCTTGTTCCCCGCTCCATTCAATCCACCTGATGCGCTTATCCCTCCTAAACCAGGTGAGCTGGCGTTTGGCATACTGCCTGCTGTGGGTCTTGATCTGCTTGACAGCCTCATCCAGACCAGTCTCTCCCTCCAGATGGGTGGCAATCTCCCCGTAGCCGATGGCTTTGAAGACCGGGCTTTCTTTGCTAAATCCCTGCGAGAGAAGCCCCTCAACCTCCTCCACCAGACCGGCGGCTATCATCTTATCCACCCGCTCCTCTATAAGCCGATAGAGAATCTCCCGGGGCGGTGCGATGCCCAGGGCAAGCAGGTCATAGTTGGGTGGTGGGGGTATATTTTGCTGAAGCTGGGAGAGGGGTTTTCCGGTCTGCAGGCGTACCTCCATAGCCCGGATGACCCGCTGTCGGTCTCTTGGTTTGATGCGGGAGCCGCTCTCCCCGTCCAGGCGGGAGAGTATGCGCCACAGACGGACCACTCCCCGTCGCTTGCAGTAGGAGACGAGCCTTTTACGAATGGCTTGGTCAACCTCGGGAGCTTCAAAGAGACCGTCCACCAGTGCTTGAAAGTAGAAGCCGCTTCCGCCGACCAGAATCGGCAGATTCCCTCTCCCCCGGACCTCGGTGACCTTCTCCCTCCCCAGGCGGGAATACTCTCCGGCGGAGAGCTCCTTACCGGGGTCTAGGAAATTATAAAGATGGTGGGGTATTCCCGCTCGTTCTTCGGGCCTGGGTGTGGCGGTGCCGATGGGTGCACCCTTATACAGTTGGCGGGAGTCACAGCAGATGACCTCCGCACCGTCGGTAATACCCTCGGCGGTGAGCTTACCAGCCAGGGTTACCGCTAGCTTGCTCTTTCCGCTTGCGGTGGGACCCACAATTGCTAGAAGGGGAGTGCGATTTTCATTCATAGTTAACTGCGAATTATTCAAGGGCTATGTGAGCATTATGTATGTGGCGTCCTCACTATTTTTGCTTTTGAATTGTGATAAAATACAGTAATGCCTTGTTTCCGGGCTTTTTCTAGAATTTTTTTAATTGCTTTATGTTTTACATTTTCTTTTAGATAATAATAATCATCAAATAGTAGAAAAACAACGTTCTCAGCAATTCCTAGCTCTTTAAGAGCTACTAACCTGTCTATATCCTCTTGTATCACTCGTTGTACAGTTCTTCTAAAAGATTCTTGTGAGTAGTGGAAGAATTTTGCTTCAGCACATAATAAAAACGGACCTTTGCTGGTTTCATAGGTAATTATCAAATCTAGTTTTACTCCTCTTTTTCGGTTAAGGCTGTTATTGAGTTCTCTTATTTTACTCTGAAACGTATATCCTTTAAAACTTGAATAACTTAAAATTTTGTTCAAGTGCACTTCAATGCCCGAATTTCTGCCTAATTGCTTATATAATTGCTTATAAAAGAATCTTCCAAGGTGTAACATCAAATCATCTTCAGTCCAACATATCCAATGCTCATCCTTCTGCTTTTTCTTCGCTTTTTTCTCACTTAAATCCTTTGGTGATGTTAAGGCGCTGTAATATTTGGGCGCCCATTTGTCGTAATAGCCAATAAAATCGTTCCAAGCTTTTTCAAGCATCTTTAAGATTTCCTCTCCGTCAATTTCCTTTTCATTAGCCTTTTTCATTTCTTTTCTCCTTTTTTTAATTCACACCCCACGTGCGGGGGGAATACTTTAACTGCGCCCGAAGAGTTTGGATAGTTCCTCGGCGGTTATCTCCACCACCAGAGGTCGCCCGTGAGGACAGCGCCTCTCACCCAGCGGAAGGGACATTATCCTCTCCACCAGCGCCTCCATCTCCGCCGGGTTCATATCCTCGCCCGCTCGCACCGCACCATGACAGGCGGTGCGGATGAGTATATCCTCCTCCGCTTCCTCCAGACGACTGCTCCGCCCCAACTCCATTAGACCCTCCAGAATGTCCCGCAGAAGTCCCTCCTCGTCCTGGGGAGGGATACCTGCCGGCAGAGTGCGGATGAGCCACACCCCCCCACCGAATCGCTCCACCTCCAGGCCTATCTCCGTTAGCGAATTCTGGAACTTCTCCAGGGTGCGTGCCTCTTCCGCGCTCATGTGCACCGGGCGTGGGATGAGCAGGGGCTGGGTGTGTGCAGTCTTGCCGGCTCTCTTTGCCCTGAGGGAGTTGTAGAGGAGGCGTTCGTGGGCGGCGTGCTGGTCAATGATTACCAAACCCCCGCCGTAGCTTACCAGGATGTAGGTTCTCTCCAATTGCCCGACTATGTGCCAATCTCGCTGGGCATTTTCGGTGGTGAATGCCTCATCAGCTAATTTATGGCTCAGGTGGGTGAAGGGCTTCAGTTCCGTCCCCACCGCACTCATCCTGGGGGAGATGGTGGAAAGGTCTAAGGGCGATTGTTGGGGGCTAAAGCCGACGCCGGTGACGGAGCCGGCGATTAAGGGGAGAAGCGCTTCGCTAATCGCCTCCTTCACCAGAGCCGGTTTCTGGAAGCGGACCTCCTCTTTGCGAGGGTGGACATTGACATCTATGAAATCGGGGGGGACGATGATATTTATCCCCGCTATGGGGAAGCGCCCGCTGGGGAGAATGCCTTTATACAACCTGGAGATGGTGAAGACCAGACTGCGGTCCTGAATGGGGCGGTAGTTTACCGCAAGAAAAATGGTGTTGGTATTGGAGCGAAAGACACTGGGCAGGGCGGCAAGCCCGCTTATCTCCACAGGTCCCTTGCTGTGGTTTACCTTTTGCAACTGCTCGGCAAGCTGACCCCCCCATATATCAGCCGCCCGCCCCAGCAGGTCGCTGTCCCTTTGCGGGGTGGATAGCAGGTCCTTTCCCTTATGGCGGAGGATGAAACCGACCGGCAGGTGAAAGAAAGCCAGCCTGCTCAGAATTCTGCTGGCGTAGCGAAATTCAGACAGTTCGCTTCTCAGGAATTTTGCCCTGGCCGGGGTGTTGTAGAAGAGCCGGGAGACGCTCACCCGGGTGCCGTCCGCACACCCGCACTCCTCAATATCACCTATCCTACCCCCGATGCAGGAGATGCGCCGACCTAAGGGTTCTTTGCTCACCTTGCTGGTTATACTCACCTCTGCCACCACGCCCATACTTGCCAGCGCCTCGCCGCGAAAGCCCAAGGTGTTCAGCCGTTGCAAATCCTCCAGGGTCCGTATCTTGCTGGTGGAGTGGCGGTGGAATAAGCGGGGCAGATCCGAGGGCACAATGCCCTCGCCGTCGTCGCTTACCACTATTCGCCCCTCCATCCTCTGCCAGCCGTCGGTAAACTCCAGGACGATGGAGGTGGCGCCGGCGTCCAGTGAGTTTTCTAAAAGCTCCTTAACCACATCGGCGGGACGCTCTATTACCTCACCGGCAGCGATGCGTTCGGCAATCTCCTTGGGCAGGGGTTGTATGCTCAAGAGTCCTCCCTTTGGGCTTTGGCGACCATCTCAGCCAGTAAAGTGAGGGCTTGCAGGGGGCTGAGCTGGTCGGTGTCTATCTTTGCCAGCTCGGCGAGCAGGGGATGAGGTGGAGGGGGACCGCTCTCTTTGGGGGTTTGGAAGATGGTGAGCTGTTGGTCATCGGGGAACAGCTTTGCCAGAGGGGTGGAGAAGCCCTCGGAGATTCCCTCAAGCAGGGAGAGTACCTTTTTTGCCCGACTGAGCACCTCATCGGGAATGCCGGCCAGGCGGGCTACGGAGATGCCGTAACTGCGGTCGGTTACCCCGGGCATCACCTTGCGCAAGAAGATGATATCGTCGTCCTTTTCCCGCACCGTAATGGTGTAGTTGCGCGCCTGGGGCAGGACCTTTGCCAGATATGCCAGTTCGTGATAGTGGGTGGCGAAGAGGGTCTTTGCCTGTATGTGGTTGTGGATGAACTCGGCTATAGCCCAAGCCAGGGAGACGCCGTCGTAGGTGGAGGTGCCCCTGCCGATCTCGTCAAGGAGCACCAGGCTCCGCTCCGAAGCCCGGGAAAGGATCTGGGCGGTCTCGTTCATCTCCACCAGGAAGGTGCTTCGTCCGGCGGATAGCTCGTCGGAGGCGCCGATGCGGGTGAAGATGCGGTCCACCACCCCGATTTCCGCTTTCTTGGCGGGGACGAAACCGCCCATCTGCGCCATCAGGCAGATGAGGGCTACCTGTCGCAGGTAGGTGGATTTCCCAGCCATGTTGGGACCGGTCAGGATCATCATGGAGAGCTCTTTCGGCTCCAGCTGGACGTCGTTGGGGACGAAGTCCTCCTCCAGATAGAAGCGCTCCACTACCGGGTGGCGACCGTCAACTATCAGGATGGAGGAACCCTGGTCAACTTTCGGGCGGCGATAGCGACCAGCCACCGCCGATTTGGCAAGAGATGCAAGGCAGTCCAGGGTGGCGATAGCCTCCGCCGCCCGCTTTATCTGTGGCAGGTGTTCGGCTACCCGTTCCCGCAGTTGGCAGAATAGTTCATATTCCAGGCGGTTGGTGCGCTCCTCGGCGGAGAGAACCTGAGCCTCCTTCTCTTTGAGTTCGGGGGTGATGAAGCGCTCCCCGCCGACGGTGGTCTGCTTGCGTATGTAATCGTCGGGGACTTTTGCCAGATGCGTCTTGGTGACCTCAATATAGTAGCCGAAGACCCTGTTATATCCCACCTTTAACGATGGAATCTTGGTGCGCTCCCGCTCCTTACCTTGCAGGGTGGCTATCCATTCCATAGCGCCCTTCACATTCTCTTTGATCTCGTCAAGCTCGGCATTGAAGCCGGCTTTGACCAAGCCTCCTTCGGTGAGGGTGGGCGGTGGCTCATCTACCAGACAGGCGCCGATTATCTCCGCCACCTTCTCCACGCCGGAAAGCTCATCAACCGCTCCGGCGAAAAGTTTAGCTTTTCTATCCTCTATGCGTTTGCGCAGGTTGGGTATTACCTCCAGGGAATCCCGCAAGTTAGCCAGGTCTCGCCCCTTTGCCGTTCCCAGGGCGATGCGCCCCCCCAGCCGCTCCAGGTCGCTTATCATGGTAAGCAAGCCCTGAACGCTCTCCCGCAGGAGGGTGTCCTTGTAGAATACCTGCACAACATCCAGGCGCTCATCTATTTTGGATGGGTCCAGAAGCGGAGCCAGTATCCACTCCCGCAACTTCCGCTTGCCCATAGCGGTCATGGTGTAATCCAACACCTTGAGCAGGGTTCCCCCTTTGATGTTGTGGATGCTGGCATCGGTAAGCTCCAGATGGAGACGGGTCTGGCTGTCCAGGACCATCTGCTCGCTTACCGAGTAGATGCGAAGTGACCTGAGGTGTAGAGCCTGCTTCATGTAGGTGCGTTCAAGATAGGCGAATAGAGCCCCCAGGGCACATATCGCTGACTGGTTCTCCTCCAGACCGTAGCCCTCAAGATTGGTAACCCCCAGACCGTCCAGCACCCGGCGGTAGGCGCGGGAGGGGTAGTAGTCCTCCTCCGGCAGGTTACTTACCAGCGTTCGGTCTTCAATGTAGGGGGGGAGGCGGCTCTCCCCCTCGCAGAGCAATATCTCCGCAGGCTCAAGCCTTCCCAGCTCATTCCTTATCCCCTCCCACTCCTGGGTTCCTTCAAAATAGGTCAGGGAGAGCTCGCCGGTGGAGGTTTCGGCACAAGCCAGGGCGGCTCTCTCCCCGTCGTATGCCAGGGAGACCAGGTGGTTGGCTTTTGCCGAGGAGAGCGCCCCCTCCTCAATCACCGTTCCCGGGGTGATGACCCGCACCACCTCACGCTCCACCAGCTTCTTGCCCGGCTGGGGCTCCTCCATCTGCTCGCAGATTGCCACTTTATAGCCGGCGGAAATCAGTTTATGGATGTATTCTTCCACCGCATGGTGCGGCACACCGGCCATGGGGATGGGGTGGTCACTCTGCTTCTGACGGGAGGTGAGGGCTATGCCCAGCACCCGGGAGGCGATGCGGGCGTCCTCCTCAAAGCACTCGTAGAAGTCGCCCATGCGGAAGAGCAGAATCTCCTCCGCATAGCGCTTCTTGATGCGCCAGTATTGAACCATTACCGGTGTGTGCTTATCCTCATTTTTTCCCATTAGAATCCTTTCATATTATATCTTTGATGTCGCTTTTTTCGCAGGGGCTGAGGAGGGGACCCTTCCCCGAAGGGTCCAGGCACTGATATCGTTGACCTCCACCTCCACCCAACTGCCGACTGCAAGTTCCTCGGGGACTATGATTGGATGTCCGCTTGCCAGCCTCCCCAAAGAGCCCCCCCGTTTGGCGGGACCTTCAATGAGGGCGGTGAAGCTTTTTCCCAGTCGCTTGCGGTTCTGGATGCGACCCACCTCCTGCACCCTGGTGATGAGGGATTGCAGGCGGGCGACTTTCTCCTCCTCGGTGAGGGTCTCGCTCAGCTCGCTTGCCGATGTGTGCTTGCGGGGGGAGTATTTGAAGGTGAAGGCGGAATCAAAGGGCGCCTCCTCAACCATCCTCAGGGTGCGGGAAAAATCATCCTCCGTCTCTCCGGGGAAGCCCACCAGCAGGTCGGTGGTCAGGGCTATCCCCGGCAGCGCCTTCTGCAATCTGCGCACCAGGCGCAGATACTCCTCGGCGGTGTAACCCCGCCCCATAGCGGAAAGCACCCTGGTTGAGCCGGACTGGAGGGGAAGGTGGAGGGCGGGGCAGATGTTCTCCTCCTCAGCCATTGCTTTAATTACTCCGTCGCTCAAATTTTTGGGATGGGAGGTTACGAAGCGCAGGTGGGGGATACCGCTCTTCTGGGCTACCCGGCGGAGGAGTTCGGCGAAGTCCATCGCGTCCTCCCGCCAGGCGTTTACATTCTGTCCGATGAGGGTAATCTGCTGATAGCCGGCATCGGCTAGAATCTTGGCTTCCTCAATAATCTCCTCTGCCGGACGGTAGCGTTCCGGTCCTCGTGCCGAGGGGACGATGCAGTAACTGCACTTGTTGTTACAGCCCCGCATCACGGCGATGAAGGCGCTAACCGTATTCTTTCTGTTGCCTATGGTCGGTGCGAAGAGATAGTCGGGGCTTGTTTCCGTATCCAGAGACAGCACCGTCTGCGTTGAGGCTAGGGCTTTCTCAATAAGTTGGGGTAGATGGTGGAGCTGGGAGGTGCCGAAGATTAGCCCCACAAAGGGCGCCTCCTCCTGGATGCGTTCAGCTTCGGTTTGGGCGACGCAACCGCCGACGGCTATGAGTAGATTGGGGTTGTCCCTCCGGTGACGGCTCAGGTCCTTGATTCTGCCCAGGGCACGGACTACGGCGTGCTCCCTGACCGCGCAGGTGAGCACCACTATTACATCACAGCCCTGGGGCGTAGGGGAGAGGTAGAAGCCGGCACCGGCGAGCAGATCAGATAAAATCTCGCCGTCCCGTTTGTTCATCTGACAGCCGTAGGTGATGATGTGGGCGCTTAGGGTATTATCCATATAAACTCATTCCCCCTCTTCCTCCCCCTCTTTTTCCTCAGTGACCAAATCCATCCAGCTAAGCTCGCAGATTTGCTCAAGCCCCAACCGCTCGGTCAGCTTGATGGAGGCGACATTATCTCTGATGATGTGGCAGTAGATGGGGAAGTTCTCCTCCAGCAGTCGGTGGATGAAGGTATCGGAGACCAGTCTGCCCAGCCCCTTTCCCCGCAGTTTCGGCTCCACATAGAGAAATCCCATAGAGCCGTCGCCGTGCAGAGCGCAGAAGGCGACCGGTATCTCCTCCCGATAATAAGCTGAGGTGGGAAAATTCTCTATCATCGCCCGGATGTAGTCAGACGACCAATCCCCGCCGTAGGGCCAGGAATCGGCGACCAGCTTGGCGTGCTGGGGCTTGAGGTAGTCCACTTCTGAGCTTGCCTTTCCTTTGAACCTGGAGCGGTCTTTTAAGGCGTAGCGATAGCTGGGGTATTCCTTTTTTATGCGTGATTTTTTACGAAGATATGCGCAGGCGACCTCCGGCAGGGCGGAGATGAATTTGGCTGAGGCGATGGGTTCCGTCTCCAATATGCGGGGATAGATTGCCGGGTCGGCGCAGTAGATGCCGTCAATGGAACTGGTTTCTTCCTTCCAGCAGGAGAAGATGATGGAGGGCTTATCCATATCGTCCACCCAGAATACGTGCTCCTCGTGGGGGCTGTGAAATAGCATGTGTCGGTAGCGCAGGGTGTTCCAGTAGTCGGCATCCAGGAGGGGCCGCATTTTCTCATAATCTTCTAATCTGTGAAATTCCATCGTCTTCCTAAATGATGATGACCGTTATTCTTCCTTCAAGCGCTTAATCACATCTCGTATCTTTGCAGAAAGTTCAAATTTTTGCTCATGCGCCGACTGCCACATCCGTTTCTCCAGATCGGCTAACACCTGGGCAAGTTTTTCACCGCCGGAGCGTTTTGCCCGAGAGAGTTCCTTTTCCAATGCCAGTATCTCCTCTATCTCCTTCTTCCCCCCTCGGCGGTAGGAGACTCCCTTGACCGGCGCCTCCCGTCTGGCCTTACTTCGCGCCTCCCCAGCCATCTTGGAAACCCTCTCCCGCAGGCGGATAGCCTCCTCAAAGTCCGTCTCCTCGGCGGCTCGGCGCATCCTCTCCTTCAGGGCGAAGATGTTCTTTTCCTTATCATCGGGAGAGACAGCCTTCTCGCCGGCGGTGTCCAGCAGGGGGGCGGTGGGCTTCAGTCGGCGAATCTCGTCCCGCAGGCGCAGGGCTTCCTCGTAGCGCATCTCCTCGGAGAATCCTCTAAGGCTCCTCTTCAGCTCCGCTATCAAGACCTCGCTCTCCACATCCCGGGGCCAATCAAACTCATCCAGCCCTGAGGCGATCTCCTGCCCGGCGTCCGCCACCCGGGTGGTAGCCATCACCTGGTCTATGGATTTGATTATGCTCTTGGGGGTGATGTGGTGTTTGCGGTTGTATTCCAATTGAATATCTCGTCTCCGCTCGCTCTCGGCGATTGCCCGTTTCATTGACTTGGTGAAATGAGCAGCATAGAGTAGGACCTTACCACGCACATTTCTAGCCGCCCGCCCGGCGGTCTGGATGATGCTCCGTTGGTCACGCAGGAAGCCCTCCTTGTCCGCATCCAGGATTGCCACCAGGGAGACCTCTGGCAGATCCAGCCCCTCACGGAGCAGGTTTATGCCCACCAGGATGTCAAAGTTGCCCAGGCGCAGATCCCGCAAAATCTCCACCCGCTCAATGGTATTTATCTCCGAATGGAGATAGCGCACCTTGAAGCCTGCCTGGTGCAGGTATTCCGCCAGGTCCTCAGCCATGCGCTTGGTCAGGGTGGTGACCAGAGCCCGCTCTTCCCCCTTCACGCAGTCGGCAAGTTCGCCCATCAGGTCGTCTATCTGCCCCTCAGCGGGTCGCACATCAATTTTGGGGTCAACCAGCCCGGTGGGGCGGATGATCTGCTGCACCACCTGCTGGCTTTCGTCAAATTCGTATTTTGAGGGCGTAGCCGAGGTGAAGAGGAGGTCGTCCACCAGCCCGGTGAACTCATCAAAGTAGAGGGGGCGGTTGTCCAGCGCCGAGGGAAGACGGAAGCCGTGCTCCACCAGGGTGAGCTTACGACTGCGGTCGCCCTCAAACATGCCGTGCAGTTGGGGGATGGTTACATGGCTCTCGTCAATGATGGTGAGAAAGTCGGCGGGGAAGTAATCCAGAAGCACATTGGGTCTCTCGCCGGGCTTCCTGCCGTCCAGATGGCGGGAGTAGTTCTCTATGCCCGAGCAGTAGCCTATCTCGGTGAGCATCTCCATATCAAAGCGGGTGCGTTGCTCCAATCGCTGAGCCTCCAGCAGCTTGTTCTCCTTGCGCAGAAAGGCCAACCGCTCCTCAAGCTCTTCTTCTATGGAGGCTAGGGCAGCAGAAAGCTTTGCTTCGCTGGTGACGAAATGCTTGGCTGGATAGATGACCAGGCGGGTCTGCTCCTCTCCCGCCTCCCCGGTCAGGGGGTCCAGCAGAGAGAGTTTTTCCAGGGTGTCGCCGAAAAACTCCAGGCGATAGGCGGTCTCCTCGTAGGCGGGGAAGATGTCCACCACATCGCCCCGCACCCGAAAGGTGCCGTGATGGAAGTCGGTGTCGTTGCGCTCATACTGAATGGAGACCAGCTTGTGCATAAGCGCCCGTTGCTCAATTGTGTCGGGCGGGGAGAGGATGATAATCATCTCCCCGTATTCCTGCGGTGAGCCCAAGCCGTAGATGCAGGAGACCGAGGCGATGATAATGACATCTCGCCGTTGGAGAAGGGAGCTGGTCGCCCTGAGGCGGAGGCGGTCCAACTCCTGGTTTATACTGGCGTCCTTCTCTATGTAGGTGTCTGTGGTGGGCAGGTAAGCCTCCGGCTGGTAGTAGTCGTAGTAGGAGACGAAATACTCCACCGCGTTGTGGGGAAAGAGGGAGCGCATCTCCCCGAAGAGCTGGGCGGCGAGGGTCTTGTTGTGGGAGATTATCAACGTGGGTCTGCCCCAGCGGGCGATTACATTTGCCATAGTGAAGGTCTTGCCGGAGCCGGTGACCCCCAGAAGTGTCTGGCGGTTGTAGCCGTCCTCCAGACCGGCAACCAGCTTCTCAATTGCCTGGGTCTGGTCGCCGGCGGGGGAGAGCTCGGTGGCCAGCTGAAAGACATTTTCTTTGGCGGTCTTGGTGGTCATGGCGTTTTCCTACCGGTGCACTATATTAACAAAAAAGCGGGCGTGGCGAGAAAAAAACGGTAGTCATCTGTCCAAATCTGAACCCAACAAAAAAATCCCCCCGCCAGAAGTGGACAGGGGGCTTTAGTCGGAAAAGTTCAGACAAGTCGCCTGAGGTTCTCCTCCATCTTGTTCTTGCGCTCCTCCATCTCCTTCAGGCGGGCTATGTTCTCATCCACCACCGACTTAGGAGCCTTGGTGAGGAAGTTCTCGTTTGCCAGCATCTTCTCTATGCGGACAATCTCTGTGGAGAGCTTCTTGATGGACTTTTCCATGCGTTTGCGCTCCACTTCCACATCTATCAAATCCTCCAGGGGGACATAGACGGTGACCTCGGAAAGCACGCTGGTGGCTGAGTGGGGGGGAGCCTCTGCCTGGGGGTCTATCTGCACCTCCTTTGCACGGGCAAGATTCTTGATGTGGTGCAGGTTCTTTTCCAGGCGAGGGATGGCATCTTTCTCCGGGTCCAAAAGCACCGAAATTTCGGCGGATGGCGGTATGTTCATATCCGAGCGGATGTTGCGTATTCCCCGGATGACATCGGTGACCGTCTCCATCTCCTCCACCTGCTCGCGGTAGTCGGGAATCTCCTCCGCATGGGGCCATTCGGCGACCATGATGAAGCCTTCGGTGTGGGGCAGGTTCTGCCAGATCTCCTCGGTGATGAAGGGCATAATGGGGTGGATGAGCCTAAGCCACACATCCAGCACCTTGGAGGCGCAGTATTTGGCGGAGTATGCGTCCTGTTTGCTTTTCGGCTTGTAGAGCCGTCCTTTGATAAATTCCAGATACCAGTCGCAGTATTGGTGCCAGAAAAACTCATAGAGGGAGTAAGCCATGTCGTTGAAGCGGAACTGTTTGAAATTCTCGTTGGTGGTTTTTATAATGTCGTTCAGTCGGGATAGTATCCAGGCGTCCTCGCTGGCCAGCTTCCTGGGTTTTCTCCTCTGCACCTCGGCATCCAGATTGGGGATAAGGAAGCGGGCCGCGTTCCAGATTTTATTGGTGAAGTTTCTGCCGATGTCAAAGCGAGACCCGCTGAAACGGATGGACTGGCTGTGGGTGGCAATGCTGGCCATAGTGAAGCGCACCGCATCCGCCCCGATGGTCTCAATGAAGTTCATGGGGTCCACGCCGGTGCCCAGGCTCTTGGACATGCGCCGACCCTCCTCAGTCTGGATGGTGGTGTTGAAATAGACCTGGCTGTAGGGAATCTTCCCCACGAACTTCAACCCAGAGAGTATCATTCGTGCCACCCACAGGAAGATTATGTCAACCGCTGTAACCAGGACATCGGTGGGATAGAACTTCTTGAAATCGTCTCCCACATCCGGCCAGCCCAGGGTGGAGAGGGGCCACAGGGCGGACGAAAACCAGGTGTCCAGCACATCCTCATCCTGGTGGAGTTCCTTTGAGCCACAGGCGGGACAGCTCTTCGGCGCCTCCACGCTGGGGATGACCTCTTCACAGTCATCGCAATACCAGATGGGGATGCGGTGACCCCACCACAGCTGGCGGGAGATGCACCAGTCACGAATGTTCTTCAGCCACTCAAGTGAGATGCGCTCCCAGCGTTCGGGGATGTAGCTCACCATTCCGTCTTTGATGGCCTCAATTATCATCCCCGAAAGCGGTTTCATCTTCAGGAACCACTGTTCGGACAGGTAGGGCTCAATTGTGGTGTAACAACGATAGCAGGTGCCCACGGTGTGTTGGTAGTCCTCCTCCTTCTCCAGGAGACCCTGTTTCTTCAGGTCCGCCAGGACCATCTCCCGGCACTCCTCCCGGGTGGTGTCGGCGTATTTCTCACCCGCCTGCCGGTTCATATTACCCCGGGTGTCTATGACCAGCAAAGCTTCCAGGTCGTGCCGTTGGGATATCTCGTAGTCGTTGGGGTCGTGAGCCGGGGTGACCTTGACCGCCCCGGTGCCGAATTTGGGGTCCACCCCCTCATCGGCGATGACCGGGATGGTGCGCTCGGCAAGAGGGAGGAGGACCTTTCGTCCCACCTGGTCCCGATATCGTTTGTCTTTGGGGTTCACCGCTACCGCGGTATCACCCAGCATGGTCTCCGGACGGGTGGTGGCGACAACCAGGTATTCCTCGGTGGGCGCCCCTTCCTCATCAAGGAGGGGATAGCGGATATACCACAGCTTGCCCTTCTGCTCCTTGTGTTCCACCTCCAGATCGGATATTGCGGTCTCACAGCGGGGGCACCAATTGACGATGTAGTGTCCCCTATAGATAAGCCCCTCTTTATAATAATGCAAAAAAGCCTCGTTGACCGCCGTGCTGCGGGCTTCATCCAGGGTGAAAGCCAGACGGGACCAATCGCAGGAGGCACCGAGCCGTTTCAACTGTTCCAGGATGATTCCCCCATATTTCTCCTTCCACTTCCAGCATTCCTTCTCAAAGCGCTCCCGCCCTATCTTCTCCTTGAAGATGCCCTTCTTTGCCAGATACTGTTCCACCTTTATCTGGGTGGAGATGCCAGCGTGGTCTATGCCCGGAATCCACAGGGCTTCCCTTCCGTCCATGCGCCACTTGCGGGTGATGAGGTCCTGCAGGGTGTTGTTGAGGGCATGACCGATGTGCAGGGAGCCGGTGATGTTGGGCAGGGGGATGAGGATGGTGAAAGGCTCCTTCTCGCTGTGGTTGTCGGCGATGAATAAGTCCGCCTCCAGCCAGGCCTTATACCAGCGCTTCTCCACCCTTCCGGGATTGTATTTCTTGTCCATCTGAGCCTTGGGCATATCTTCCCTTTTACTTGAGGTTTATCTAAAAGGCGAGCCTGCGCCCTTTCTCGCCTGCCTTTGCGGTGTCCTTATTTACTGGTAAAAATACAACAAAAAGGTTTCTATGTCCAGACATAAAATTAGAAAGGCCCCAGACGACCGGGGGTGAAGTTTTATCAGCGGTCTATTGAGGTAGTAAATGCCCTTATGGGGTGTGCTGGGAGGGCAGGCGAGCCCAGATGAGGTTGTCTTTATAGAGTCCTTCGGCGGGGGAGATTATGTGCCACTTATCGTTCTCTATGTGTAATGTGTGGTGGACCATGAGTTTAGTGTCCTCCTCCAAAGCGAGTGACTTTCCTCCAATTAAAGGAAGCGAGGAGACGACCACCGTCCCTGATACTTCTCTCTCCTCGCTCTTTTGCAGAAACCCCTCAAAGAAGATACTTGCCGAGAGTTCGGTTTGGGGATAGGCGTAATTCAATAGGTTGTTGAAAGGGAGCCCGGGCAGGTAGGCGCCGGCTTCGTCCACCCACCAAAAATCAATGGTGCGGGTGAAGCTCTCCTCAAGGATTATCAGGTCCTTGAAGGTGAACAGAGGAAAATGGCGGTCGTAGGTCTCCTTGGGCGCCGAGGTGTCGGAGAAGAAATAGCTCACCTTGCGGATGTGCACCTCCACCCTGCAGACGGTCTTATCATGAACGGTGATAAAGCGATATTCGCTCAAGATGTCGTAGCCGTAACCGCCTGCGGTGAACATCCGCTGATGGCGCAGGGGGAGGGAGAGGATGGGATGAGGGGCATTATCCATCAGGGTGAAGGCGGAGAGCAGGATGGTCTCGTGGCGGTATTGTCCGTAGTGGGTGGGGTTGAAGCCCCAGATGAGCACCGCCTCTTGCCAGCCGTCACCGTCAATATCCTCCCGCCACAGGTCATAAAGGCGGTAGGTGCCTTGGTGGGTGTCCACCGTCGCCAGCATGATGGGTTCCCCCTCATCCACCCGGGCGTAGATGTGGGCGCTTTCGGGGACATTTGGCGATAGTTCAGTCTGGTGGGTGGGGTCAAAGAAGTCGTCGGTGTAGACATAGAAGGTCTCCCCGCTTCCGTCCCCGTCCAAATCCACGGCAAGTTTTCGGCTGAAGGCGAAGCTCTCCTTGGGGATGGAGACCACCACCCCGGTCTCCTCCACCCAGCCCACCAGCTTTCCAGCCTGAATTTTCAGCCAGTAGTTCGGGCTCTGGCTGACGTCCACGGAAAGCACCCGCATCTTTTCCCCCAAAAGCATGGTTCCCAGCACCGTTCCGTAGGTGACCGGCTGATTATAGACATTTATCTTGGGGGAGGCTACCTTGCCGATGTAATAATCCGGGAAGCCGCCGTAGGGGTTGAGGCAGGGGGGCTTTTGACGGAGGTCGGGTTTGGGAGGGACCTCTTCCTGCGGGGGCGGGGATTGCGTGGGCTCCTCTTCGCAGGAGATGAGCGGAAGGAGGATTAGGGACGATATTATGAGGATTTTGGGAGGTATCCTTTTATGCATATTTTTTATCACGAGTGGACCGGGATGGAGGGCGATTTTTAGGGAGGAGAATTCTTCCAACTAAGAGCAGACGCTTGCCATAGCTATGGAGTAGAACTTGCACTCCTCGTTGTCCGCCCGGGAGAGGAGCACCACCGGCACCTTTGCCCCCACCACGATTCCCGCCGATTTGGTCGGGGAGAGGAACATGAGCGCTTTGTAAAGAATATTGCCGGCTTCAATGTCCGGCAGGATGAAAATATCCGCATCGCCAGCCACCGGGGAGACCACTCCCTTTATCCTGGCGGATTCCGCCGATATGGCGTTGTCAAATCCGAAAGGACCGTCCACCTCGCAGTTGCCCAGTTGTCCTCTCCGCCCCATCTGGGCGATTATGGCCGCATCCACCGTCGCCGGCATGTGCTCATAATTGACCCTTTCAATGGCGGCGACCATAGCCACCTTGGGCTTCTCCACCCCCAAGCGATGCATGGCGGAAACCGCATTCTTGATGATGGAAACTTTATCGCTCAGGGTGGGGGCTACTACCATCGCTGCGTCGCTGATGAGAAAAAGCTTGGGGTAGTTGGGGTTCTCCAGAAGGATTATGTGGGAGAGGAGGTCGCTTCCCCGCAGATTGAAGCGCTTGTCCAGCAGGGCTCGCAGAATGCTCCCGGTGGAGACCTTGCCCTTCATCAGCGCCCCGGCGGAACCGTCGCCGGCAATTCGGCAGGCGGTTACCGCCTCCTCACCCGGCGGGCAGTCAATCAATTCGGCGCCAGATATGTCTAAACCCTCGCTTTTGGCTGTTTTCCGGATACGCTCCTTCTCACCGACCAGTATCGGCTCAGCGATCTCCTCCTGCTTGGCGTGCATGACAGCCGAAAGCGACTCGCCGTCATATGGCGCCACCAGGGCTAAGTTGACCGATTCCTTTTCCTTGGCAAACTTTCCCAACTGGGCGAAACTGGTAATCATACGCCGGCAGACCTCCATCTTGCAGGTTTCCCTAGGTGACGACCTACTTCATCCGCTTGACCGCCAACTCAACGCTCCATTCCTCCCGGGGAGTGTATCTCTTCGCCTTTTCGTAGCCGATAAGCACCTTCAGGGCTCCGGCAGCCATGGCGTCCAGCTCCTTCTGGCCGGGGATGAAGATACAGGGGGCTATCCAGGAGACCCTTTCGCCAACCCAGTACATCAAGATGTCGGAGCGGGAGAGACCGCCGGAGAATACTATGAGGTGCACCCGCCCGCGCAGGGTGGTAGCCATGGCCCCGATCTCCTTGGCAATCTGGTAAGCCATAGCCTCAAAGATGAAGCGGGCTTTCTTGTCTCCCTTCTCTATCATCTTTTTTATCTCCAAACCGCTGTCGGTGCCCAGATAGGCGTAAAGCCCGCTCTCTTTGATGAACTTATTGAAGAGAGCATCCTCATCCAAACCACTGGAGAGGACATAGCGAATCAGGTCGTAGGTGGGAAGTGCGCCCACTCTGCGTGGGGTGAAAGGACCCATGCCGAGTAGGGCGTTGTTGACATCAATGACCCTGCCCTTTTCGTGGGCGGTGATGGAGATGCCTCCTCCCAGATGGCAGACGATCATATTGAGGTCGGAATATTTCTGTATCAGCTTCTCGGCGGCGATGTGGGCTACCGCGCGGATGTTTAGGGCGTGGAAGAAGCTCTGGCGGACGATATCCGGGGTGCCGGAGATCCGGGCAAGGTCGCATATCTCATCCACCACCACCGGGTCCACGATGTAAGCCGGGATGGAGAGCTCCTTGGATATCTGCCAGGCTAGAGGCGCTCCCAGATTGCAAGGGTGCCTGTAGGGGGATTTCCTTATGTCGGCGAGCATCTGTTCATCTACCAGGTAGGTGCCCCCCTTCACCGGCTTCATAAATCCTCCCCTGCCGACCACCGCATCCAGCCTGGATAGGTCCATGCCCCGTTCGGCGAGGATTTTCAATATCAGCTTCTGGCGGTAGCTGTACTCCTCATCCAGGTCGGCGAGGGCGGAGAGCTCCTCGGGCTTGTGCATAACCTCCTCTTCCAGGAGGCATTCCTCATTATGATAATAGCCCACCTTGGTGGACATGGAGCCGGGATTGATGGTCAGGATGTAAAAGTCGTCCTCATGCATGGCGTTGAGTTGGTAGGAGAGAGGAAATTTGCAGAATTATACGATAGTCGGTGGATATAAACAAGTGAAAAAACTCCTAAACTATTTAACATTATGTATTGTTATTATCGCTATCCTCACCGTCAAATAACCCTATCTGCTTCTTCAGGTCTTTGGGGGGGGAGTAGCCCAGGTGGTGATAGACCTTCTCCAGCGCCACCCGACCCCTGCTGGTTCTACCCAGAAAACCGATTTTTAAAAGATATGGCTCCACCATATCTATCAGGGTGTCTTCCTCCTCTTGCAGGGTGGCTGACAGTGCACCTATCCCCACCGGACCCCCGTTGTAATTCTCAATTATCACCGACATCAATCTACGGTCCAGCTCATCCAAGCCCAGATGGTCTATGCCGATCATCTCCATTGCCTGGTTGGCGGATTCTGTGGTGATGCTCTTCTCGCCTTTGACCTGGACATAGTCACGCACCCGTTTGAGCAGACGGTTGGCGATGCGGGGAGTGCCCCGACTGCGCAGGGAGATTGCCCGGGCGCCGCCGTCATCCAGCTCTACTTGCAGTATCTTTGCCGAGCGCTTGATAATCTCGGCAAGCTCCTGTGGGGGATAGAAGTCCAGATGGTGGAAGATGCCGAAGCGCTCCCTGAGCGGTGCGGTCAACATTCCCGCTCTGGTGGTGGCTCCTACCAGGGTGAAGGGCTTTATGGAGAGGCGAATGCTTTTTGCGTGGGGACCTCTCTCTATGAGCACATTTAGCGCAAAATCCTCTATTGCCGGATAGAGGAACTCCTCCACCACCCGGGGCAGGCGGTGAATCTCATCAATGAACAGTATGTCCCGGTGCTTGAGGTTGGTCAAAAGCCCTATCAGGTCCGCCGGTCGCTCAAGAATCGGTCCCGTTGTTACGGTGATATTCACCCCCGTCTCGTTTGCCAGGCAGTGAGCCAGGGTGGTCTTGCCCAGCCCGGGTGGACCGTGCAGGAGGATGTGGTCCAGGGGTTCCTTGCGCCCTCCAGCAGCCTGGATGGAGATGCCCAGATTGGCGATTACCCGTTTCTGACCGATGAACTCGGAGAGCCTCTTGGGACGCAGAGGGATGAAAAGCTCGTCTTCCACCCCTCGCTTGGGGGAGATGATGTCATGGGGAGACATACTGGATTTATGCTAACATTATATGGGGCTTTATGCAATCTGTTTTGATGGGGTTTTATGTTGTGCTGACGGAGCGGGAAATAGGTTGTTTTTGCAGATAAGGATATGATAAGATTTTTATTGGTGGAATTATTTGAACCTTAATTTTCCGGGAGCAGACTATGGCTGAAACCATGACCGCCCTGCGCAAGACCAGGGGAGAAGCCGGCGCCGAGCTCTGCCAGATTCCCGTCCCCGAACCAGCCGGCAACCAGGTGCTGGTTAAGGTGGAGGCTACCTCCATCTGCGGCACCGACCTCTCCCTCTACAACTGGAATGAGTGGGCTCGCAGTCGCATTAAGGATGATGAGCTTCCCCGCACCCTGGGTCACGAATTCGCCGGTGAAGTGCTGCAAGTCGGCGATTGCGTATCCCGCATCAAGGTCGGTGATTTCGTCTCCGCAGAGACCCACATCCCCTGCTTCAACTGCCCCGCTTGCCTGAACCGTCAGTTCCACATATGCGGAAATTTGAAGATACTCAGCCTGGATACCGAGGGTTGTTTCGCCCAGTATGCTCTGGTGCCGGAGGTGGTCTGCTGGGTAAACGAGCGCACTATCCCCCCGGAGATAGCCTGTCTGCAGGAGCCTCTGGGAAATGCGGTATATTGCGCTCTGGTGGAGCCGGTTACCGGCAAGACGGTGCTCATCCTGGGCGACGGTCCTACCGGGCTACTCGCCACCGCAGTCTGCAAGGTGGCTGGGGCGGCGTATGTTGCCACCGTCGGTCAACAGAAGTATCGGCTGGAAATTGCCAGGCAATTCGGCGCCGACCGCACCATCAACCAGGCTGAGGTGGGCGACGAAGGGGTGGAGGAGCGGGTGCGTCAGGACCTGGAAAAGTTCTACGAGGGACGCTACGGCGTGGATGTGGTGCTGGAGATGGTCGGCGCTGAGGAGACGGTCAATATGGCCCTTAATCTGGTGCGCAAAGGGGGGCGCATCTCCGCCTTTGGTATCACCAAGAAACTGAAGATAGAGATGAACTACAACGACGGCATCGTCTTCAAGGGGGTGGACATTCGGGGCATAAACGGGAGAATTATGTTTGATACCTGGTATCTGATGAAAAACCTGCTCACCTCCGGCAAGTTGGACATAGCCCCCATACTCACCCACAAAATGCCGTTAGCGGAGTTTGAGGAGGGCTTTCGGCTGATGAATGACTGGCCCCGCCAGTGCGGTAAAGTGGTGTTTTTACCCTGGGGATAGGGGGTAGTGACTATAGATGAAACGGTAAGCAAACTTTGTAAAAGGAGTTGATTTAGATGTTGATGGTAAGGATTTTACCAGCCTGTCTCATAGCATTATTGTTTCTTTCCTGGGCGGATATGGGTCTTTGCCAGGGATGGGACGATTTTGAATATTATATTTACCAAGACCCTATAGCGGTCGGTCACACCACCGCAAAGGTCAATATCCGCGCCGAGCCCAGCATTGATGCGGAGATATTGGATGTGTTTTTTGAAGGTAATAAATTTATAATCATTGAAAAAGGGCCACAGGACACCATTGCAGGATTTACCGACTATTGGTATTTTGTGGCTGATGAGGCTGACATAAATTACGGTTGGGTCTTTGGAGCTTATATTGCCATTGAGTATTATTTTGACTGGGGGGATTAGGGAGGGTTATCAGTAGAGGAGAAAAAACCCCGCAGCCTCAAGGCTGAGGATTTTTTTTCTTATGCAGAACCGGCGATCTTACGGTTAAAACTCCTGCGGGGGGAATTCCTTTTCCCTCTCCTTATACTGCAACCGCTTTATCTCCAGTTTGCGCATTCCCTTCTTAATTAGCTCCGCTGCTTTCCTGCAACTGAGGCGCATCTTCTCGTCAAAGTCGGTTGAGGCGATCTCCTCAAGTTTCGGGACCAGGTGGGAGACCGATTCGGGGCGCAGACGCCCCATCACCTTGAGGAAATCGGGAATCTCCCGGCGGGTTCTGCCGCCGCCAAACTCCAGTTGGTGGGTTATCGCTGGAACCGCCTTATCCGCCAGAGGAGGATCGCCCTGCAGGATGTTCTGCATGGCGAAGACGGCGCCGGCACGGACATTGTCCTCGCTGTCGTTCATCAGCTCAACGATTTGGTCCACTATTTGGGGGTCAAAGAAGGAGGCGTTGGCACGTATCATCCAGCCGATTGAGGAGCCGGCAGTCATGCGCACCATGCCGTCCTCATGTTTGAGTGCCGAGGTGATTTTGGGAAGAAGGGGGGAGATTTCAGGGACCAGTTTGGTCTTGTAAAGGATGATGCCCCAGCGAAATATTGCCTTGCACATGCTCTCGGGGTCGGTGGAGAGCTCATCCCACAGCTGGTCGGTAGCCTCTATCCAGGGGCTTGCTCCTTCTACCTTTATCTTACCCGGCTCCCTGAAAAAAGTGTCCAGCTTGTTCAGGAGTTCTTCTACGGTTACAGTCATAAAAAGTAAACACCTCAATGTTTCGGTTGTGGGGAGGAAATTACAGCCTTCGTTCAAAAAGAATGCCGAGAGGCTATTACTTATATTTTATCGGCTGGTTCTGGAGGAAGGCGGGGTTTTTTGCCCCGTTCATCGGGAGGACCGAACATCATATCGGTGTTGATGCCTTTCAAGTATAACATTATCAGACCGACTTGTCCAGTGAAAAATATTATCTCCTTGAGAATGGAAGACCCGTGTGTTATGGTAGTTAACCGAAGGATTTTATGGGGGTATAAAAATGGAGAAGAAGATTATCGCCCTGGTTGCCCACGATCGCAAGAAGACCGACATAGTGATGTGGGCTAACTTCAACCGGGGGAAGCTATCCAGGTGTCGTCTGGTGGGCACCGGCAACACCGCTAAGCTGATAAAGGAGAAGACCGGCATGGAGGTGGAGGAGATGCTCTCCGGACCCCAGGGCGGAGATGCCCAGATCGCCGCCAGGGTCGCCCAGGGAAGTGTGGATGCGGTAATCTTCCTACGTGACCCACTGGGCAAGCACCCCCACGACCCGGATATCAATATGCTTATGCGTGTCTGCGACGTGCACAATGTTCCCCTGGCAACCAACCTGGCCGCTGCGGACTTGATTATCACCGCATTTGCTGTGGAGTGAGCCAAGCGTTTATGTCCCCCTTGAGGATATCAAGGTTGACTTCCTCCAGCCGAGACAAATTTAATCGGCTGGTGGTGGAAAAACATCCCCACTCCGTTCTCCAATCCTGGGAGTGGGGAGAGCTTAAAGCCGGCTTCGGCTGGCAAGCCCATCGTCTGCTGGTGGAGAGGGATGGGGACGAGCTGGCGCTGACCGTCCTGGAGCGGAAGATGCCTCTCCTTCCCCGCTCCATCCTTTACTCCCCCCACTGTTCTCTGATAGGGGAGGATATCACCGAGGCGGTAAGCGAGTATCTGCGAGATGAATTTCCACGGGGGGTGGTGTGGAAGGTGGAGCCGGTGGAGGGAGTTGAGGCGGAATATCTGAGGGGGCTGGGTTTTAGAGAGGGGAGCCGTGTCCAGCCCAAGACCACCCTGCAGTTGGACCTGACCGAAAGCCAGGAGGGACTTTCCGCCCACCTGGAGCGCAAGACCCGCTACAATGTGGGTCTTGCCGGCAGGCGTGGTGTTGAGGTGCGCCAGCAGAGAGGGGAAGAGGGTTATCGGGTCTTCATTGAACTTCTGCTGGAGACCAGCAAACGAAAGGGATTCCTCATCCACGCCGAGCCCTACTATCGCCACATGTATGAGCTGTTTGTAAAAGACGGTCCGGGGATGATACTGAACAGCTATTATGAGGGTGAGGTGACCGCATGCGCCTTCATCCTCCGCTTCGGTAGCTACGCTTATTATGTTTTGGGTGCCAGCTCACCGCGTCACTCCCGCCATAAGTCCAGCCAGCTTCTACAGTGGCGAGCAATCCTGTGGGCGAAAGAAGATGGAGCGCAGGTATATGATTTCTGGGGGGTGCCGCAAAATCCCAGCCCCAAGAGCCACCTGTGGGGGGTGTATAACTTCAAGAAGGGTTTTGGTGGGCGAATAGTGCACCGTTCGGGAGCCTACGATTTGGTGCTGAGGGAGTGGTCTTACGGGCTGTGGAAGACGATGCTTGGAGTGTATAATGGTATTCGCAATTTCAGAGCTCGGGGGAGTTTCAGAGACCCGCTGGAGGATTAATCGTTCAATGTGAAGTGATGAAAGGTGCGCTTTTTGGCGCATTTTTTTTAATATATTCAACCAAGACCTTTAAATATTAAATATTAACATTAAAAATCGTAATATTATGCTTGACATCTTCAAGGTTTTATGTTAAATTATCAAGGGAAAGGAGGCATAAATGGCACGAATTAGCTGGAAATGTCCCAACTGTGGCGACCGGATGGCTGTCACCGGTCTGCAGTGTATCTCCTGCGGGGCGGAGGTCAGCGGGCAGTTCCCCCCCTGCCGTTTCTGCGACCTGGATGAGGGGGAGCTGAGCCTGCTGTTCGCCTTCCTTGCCGGCAGGGGAAACATAAAGCAGGTGGAGAAGTCACTTGCCATCTCATATCCAACTGTTCGCTTACGGCTGGACGCCTTGCTGGACCGGCTGGGACTGTCCGCAGACTTCAAGCCCCGACCGATGGCGAAGGATATTCTGGACCGCCTGGACCGGGGGGAGATAAGCGTGGAGAAGGCTTTGGGTCTTCTTGAAGGGAAGGGCCAGGTGAGCCGTGGGAAGAAGAGCGTTAGCGGTAAGAAGGTTAAGAAGATAGATAAAAAGAAAGGAGAGAAGGATGAAAGAGGAGAGAAAAAAGATTCTGGAGATGTTAAAAGAGGGAAAGGTAAGCTTGGAGGAGGCGGAAAGACTGCTCTCGGCTCTGGAAAGCAGTAAGGAGGAGGACCTGCCTGAAGGTGAACCAAGACCCAAGACCCGTCTGCACATACAGGTCTTTGAGGGTGATATGGAGGAGCCCAAGGTCAACGTTCGTCTACCATTCAAGCTGATCAAATGGGGCTTGCGCTTCATACCCAAGGAACACTCCGACCTGAGCATTAACGAGAAGCAGATAAGCTATGACCAGCTGGTGGAGATTTTGGACAGCGCGGAGATAGGCGAGCTGGTGGAGCTCTTTGACAACGAGAAGAAGACCAGGGTGATAATCAGAGCCACCTAAGCCTCCCCGGAGCGGTAAACCTCATCAGCCGCTTTTGCCGTCTGGAAGTGAATTTGAATGGTGTCCTCAAGTCTCTGGGCGTAGCCCCCGGCGAGCAGTATTACCGCCCCGCAACCAGCCTTTTTACTTTCAGAGAGGACTGAGCGGTCTCGCCTAAATAACCCTTCTATAGTGAGAGAGAGCCCCCCCAGCATGTCATAAATATAAGGGTCCCCCCCGGCGATGTAGAAGACCAGGCCGGGGCGCTCTTTTTTCATAATGGGGGGGAGATGTTTTTCAAGCAGGGCCAGGTATTCATCGTCGCCGGTGCCGTCGTCCAGACCCAGGTCCAGGTCGCTTTTCTGCTTGAGGGGGTAGTTGTTTTCCTGGTGGATGGAGAAGGTGAAGACCGAGGGGTCTTGTTGGAAGATGAAGGCGGTGCCGTTGCCCTGGTGGAGGTCGCAGTCCACCACCACGATTTTATCCTCAAATCCACTCCGGCGCAGGGCTTGAATGGCTATGGCAATATCGTTGAACAGGCAGAAGCCCTCGGCGTGGTCCGGGAAGGCGTGGTGCAGACCTCCGCCGATGTTCATCACCGCCCCGCCTTCCCTTGCCTTCTCGGCGGCGACTATGCTTCCTCCCGCGCCGAGAATGAAGGCGTCAACTATCTCCTGAGACAGGGGAAGCTCACCGCTGATGGTGGCTGGGGTGTAACGGATATTGAGGATGTCGTTTAGATATTCGCTGGTATGCACCAGGGCGAGCTCCTCGCTGGTCGCCGGGCGGGGGGGGAGGGTGTTGTCAACGCCGGCTAAACCCTCTTTTACCAGCTTATCGTAGAGCAGGTGGTAGCGGTCGGTGCGAAAGACATGACCGTGTAGGTCGGCGTAGTAGTCCTGGGAATATACGAAGTGCACTTTTTCCCTCCTTACTTTTGTAAGGTTTTATTATAGTCTGCAGAGAGCTTTATGTCAAAGTGAAAAAATCTTCCTTTTCTGGGAACATTTGGCGGTTTTTGTGCGTATATATTTTAAACGAAGGTCTGGAAATGGATGTCTCTTTTAGCAAGGGTCCTGTGATGTAATCGTGGGACGGTAAAATTATTTTTTTTATGCGTAAGCTGAATGGTTTTGACATCAGGGGTTTATTGGTGTATAATTGTAAACAGACCGAAAGAAGATAAGGAGGATATTCTTTATGGCGGGTATGAGCGCAAGGGAATGGAGCCTTCTGGCTATTGTGGGGATTGCCTGTGTGATAATCGGTTTGGTAATCTCCGCTTCGCTGGACCTATCCCCAAAAGCAGTCAGCCAGGAGCTGGATGAGGAGGCGTTAAGGACTCTGGACCAATTGTCCGCCGCCTATATGTATGTGGCTGAGGTGGTCAGCCCGGCGGTGGTCAACATTACCACCACAACTACCGCTAATTATCAGAATTACGGCGGTTTTCCGCCCGACTCCTTCAATTTCTTTGGACCTTTTGAGGATTTCTTTGACCGCTTTCCCAGAGAATACAAGATGCAGGGAGAGGGAAGCGGGGTTATCGTCTCCTCAGACGGCTTGATTCTGACCAATAACCATGTAATTGCCGATACCGATGAGATTACCGTTCGGTTGATGGACGGTCGGGAGTTCATGGCTGATGTGGTGGGCGCCGACCCCAAGACGGATATCGCCTTGATCCAGATAAAGGGCGGTGACTTACCGGTTGCCGTCCTGGGCGATTCCGATGATGTCCAGGTGGGACAGATAGTGTTAGCCATCGGTCATCCCTTCCACCAGTCGCATACGGTCACCCAGGGGATAATCTCTGCCAAGGGACGCTCCAATGTGGGACTGGCGGAATACGAGGATTTCTTCCAGACCGATGCGGCCATCAACCCCGGCAACAGCGGTGGCCCGTTGATAAACCTTAAGGGCGAGGTCATCGGCATCAACACCGCTATCGCCTCCGCCACCGGTCAGTATGCCGGTGTGGGCTTCTCCATCCCCATCAATATCTGCAAGGACATTATGCAGCAACTTCTGGAGAGCGGTAAGGTTACCCGGGGTTGGCTGGGGGTCTATATCCAGCCGGTGGATAAGGACCTGCAGGAGCAGTTCGGGTTGGAGACCCGCGACGGCGCTTTGGTTGCCGAGGTGATGGACGACAGTCCGGCGCAGAAAGCCGGGATTGAGCGGGGGGATATAATCGTCGGCTTCAACGGCGAGAAGGTCAAGGGGGTCAACGAACTGCGCAATATGGTGGCGTCTTCCGAGGTGGGTCTCGAGGCTAACCTGGAGGTCATCCGTGACGGGAAGACAAAATACATAAAAGTGAAGCTGGGTGAACTGCCGGAGGACATACCCATGCACAAGATGGAGACCTTGCCGACTGAGCAGACGCTGGGTATGCGACTGCAGGAGCTGACTCCGGACCTGGCAGACCAATTCGGTTACAGCGGTGAGATGGGTCTTTTGGTAATTGAGGTCGCTCTGGGCAGTCCTGCCGATAGCGCCGGTATAATGCGTGGAGACCTGATAATTGAGGTGGCTCGCAGGACGGTAACCACTATGGATGATTTCCGGGAGGCGTTGAGTTCGGTAGCCGAGGGGGAAGGCATCCTCATGTTGGTCAAGAGTGGAGATTATTCACGTTATGTGGTGGTGACTCCGCAGTAGCCCTTAATCCGACGGACGGTATCAGGGGAGCATTGCTCCCCTGATTTTTTAATATAGAACATCGCGGGGAAAATAGTTTGATTTTTGTGGGTGCATATCATAATATTTCATCTTGGCTTTAATGTGGGCAGATATGGGTTATCTTTGCCGGAGAGGGGTACTTGAAGAATGGCTAAACGTGATTACTATCAAGTTCTGGGGGTATCTCAGAGCGCCTCGCTTGAGGAGATAAAAGCCGCCTACCGCCGGCGGGCTAAGGAGTGCCATCCGGATGTAGCCAAGGGGGACCCCAACGCCGAGGAAACCTTCAAGGCTTGCACTGAAGCCTATGAGGTGCTCAGCGAACCCCAGAGGCGTCAGCTATATGATGCGTACGGACATGCAGGACTGGAGAGCAGTGGCTATCGGGGCTTCGCCCATGTAACTATTGATGACCTCTTTGAGAACTTTCCCTTCGCTGACCTGCTCAACGGCATATTCGGTTTCGGTGGTTTCGGCACAGGGCGCACTCGCCGCCCCCGGGGACCACAGATGACCAGAGGAGCGGACCTGCGTTACGACCTGACCTTGACCCTGGAGGAGGCTGGCGAGGGCAAGGAGGTGGAGATTGAGGTGCACTGCAATATCCCCTGCCAGGAGTGTGGGACCACCGGCTCCAAGGGAGGGGACCCGGAGGGTGGTTATGTTCCCTGCCCCAACTGTGGAGGTAGTGGAATGGTCGCCCGCAGTCGTGGGTTTCTTTCCATCGCCAGCGAATGCCGGAATTGCGCTGGTGCGGGTTATGTTCTTAAAGACCCCTGTCCCCATTGTAACGGCGAGGGGCGATTGCTCTCCAGGAGGACCCTGAAGATGGACATTCCCCCGGGAGTGGACGACGGTTCGCGCTTAAGGCTTTCCGGCGAGGGAGAGGTGGGCAAGCTGGGTGGACCGGCCGGAGACCTGTATGTGTTCATTCATCTGCAGGAACACGACCTCTTCCGGCTCGTAGGAACTGACCTGCACTATGACCTGGAGGTCAGTTTCCCCCAGGCGGTCCTGGGGGATAGATTGAGCGTTCCCACGCTCAACGGCGAGGCAAAGTTGGACCTGCCCGCTGGAGTGCAGAACCAAGAGGTCATGCGGATAAAGGGCGAGGGGTTTCCCCACATGAGGAGAAAGGGAAGGGGAGACCTGTTGGTTCATGTAAATGTGGTGACCCCCAAAAAGGTGAAAAAAGAAGAAAAAGGGCTTTATAAAAGGCTGAGAGACCTTGAAAAGGAGAAAGAATAATGAGAAAGATTTCGTTTGTAACTTTTTTGGTTCTGACCCCGCTTGTGGCTTTTTTTGCTGGATGTGGGCAGATGGGGGAAGAAGCCCGGATAAACACCCTGCTTGCAGAAGCGCAGGCTTACAAAGAGGCGGGTCTGGAAGGTAAGGCGGCTGAGATATATGAGAGCATCACAATTCTTTACCCGGACTCAGAACCGGCAAAGGAAGCGGAAAAGAAGCACGGCGATTGTCTCACCGAGCATTACTTCAATGAGGCTAAACATAAGGTGGCACAGGACGACCTGGTCGGGGCTACGGAGGCGTTGGAGAAACTGTTAGCCCTGGACCCGGAGCATGTGGAGGGCAACTATGCGGTGGGTTGGGTCTATATGCGGGTGGCTATGGAGAACCTGATGGCCCTTGAGGACCCCTCCATACCCAGTTGGCAGAAGGAGATTTATTACATTCAGGTGGAAGGCTTGATGGAGTTGGCGGAATCCCAGTTCCAACTATGTCTGAAACTGGATGAGAGTAATTATTCAGGGCATAAGGGAATGGCTCACATATACGCCGCCAGGAATGAGATGGAGAAAGCGCTGGAGGAGATAATGGAGGCGGTGGAGCTTGCCCCCGACGCCGAGCGCAAGGCGTTGTGCGGTGAGGTGCTGGCCCAGTTTTATCTGGGTGGCGGAGAGGTTGAGCTGGCTGTCGCTACCATGGATGACATCATCAAGGAGAACCCCAACCGGGGTGAGAGCTATCTAACTTACGGCGTCATCTATGAAACTCAGGGGGATTACGATAAAGCCATAGAGTTATTTGAGGAGGGACTGGGCAAGGACTTCAACGAACCCAGCTTGAAGGGTCGGATACTTGCCGAAATCTCCTACTGCTACGGAGAGAAGAAGGAGTATGAGAAGGCCAAGGAGGCGCTGGGGAAGGCGCTCATCCATGACCTGGACAATCCCGATTATATTCTCCAGTATACTCAACTCTACAGTTATTCAATGACCGTTCCGTAAAGGGACCCTGGAGGATAAGGCAATAGTTGTCAAACCTCCCTATGTTTGCTCGCAAGGACAGGGAAAGACTGGCTCGCATCCTTGAGGATGAAATTTATCTCTATGAGCCGAGAGGAGGGGGTCGCTACCAGATAGCCCTTCTCTTCCCCAATACCTATTCGGCGGGTATGTCCAATCTGGGCTTCCACATCCTGGAGCTTATACTCCGTTCCAATGAGGATGTTTACCTGGAAAGGTTCTTCTACGAGCCTAAATTGCGCCCGCTGGGACGGAGCCTGGAGAAAGGTATTCCCTTAAAGGATTTCAAGATGGTGGTGGCTACCGTCCCTTATGAGCTGGACTATCGTAACTTTCTGGAGATGTTGAAGGGTGGAGGGGTCCCCCTGCATACCGAGGAACGGGGTGAGAACATGCCCTTGGTCATTGTGGGGGGGATTGCTCCGTCTGCCAATCCAGAACCGCTGGCTGATTTCGCGGATGCGATATATATCGGTGAGGCTGAGGCGGTCTTCAGCTCGGTGGTGGATATGGTCATCAAATTCCAGCGCCTGGGACAGTCGCGAAAGCATATACTGTTGGAGCTGGAGAAATTTGACGGCGTCTATGTCCCCTCACTTTACCAGTCCATCTTCCGAGGCGAGCAACTAGCCTCCTTCCATCCTCTGATTGGTGAAGTCAGCGATTCTGTGGAGCGAATCTACATCAAGGACCTGGAAAAGTATCCCTATCACACCCAGACGCTCACTCCCCACATAGAGCTTTCTAATATGGTCCTCTTGGAGCTGTGCAGGGGCTGCAATCGTGGTTGTAGTTTCTGTCTGGCGGGGTGTGGGTATCTTCCCTTCCGCAGTCGCAGTCTGGAGAATATTTTGGCTATGGTGGATGGAGTGGGAGATAAGGGCGGACGCTTCGGGCTGGTGGCTACCTCGGTCGGCGACTACCCGCACCTGAAAGAGTTGTTAAAGGAGATGAAGAAGCGGGGCTTTTCTGTGGGCATCTCCTCATTCAGGGCGGACATTATGGATGGGGAGAGCCTGGAGATGCTTCACCAGTCAGGACAGAAGACCTTCACCATCGCTCCCGAGGTGGGAAGCGACCTCACCCGCAAAGAGATAGGTAAGGGGTTGACAAACCAGCAGATAATGGAGTTCGTCCAGCTCTGCAATCAGCTCGGGGTGAGCGCGGTGAAGTTCTATTTCATGTTGGGCATCTCCCCGGACCTTGCAGAAGAGGCTCAAGCGATGCTTGACCTGGTCTTTGAAATTGACCGCAAAGCCAAGTTTGACATGGCAATTAGTTTGGCTCCATTTGTGCCCAAAGCCCACACTCCCTTTGCTCTGCGCACCACCCACCAGGTGGCCACATTGAAGCGGGAAGCGAATCGGATTGAATCCGCATTGAGGAAAAACCATATCTATGATTTTCGCCCCGACAGCATTCGTTTAGCCCGTGCCGCCACACTGCTCTCTCTGGGAGACCGCAGAGCGGGCAAGTATCTGGAAAGCGTGGTAGCCCAGGGCTCCTGGCTTCGGGTGCCGGCGGAGTTTGATGATGTCATCCCCCAAGAGGGGAGCTACCTGCCCTGGAAGCATATAGATTGGCAAGGAAAGGGTTTTGATTGAGGCGGTTGTCGTTTGGATTGTCAAAAGAGGAAAGGGAAGATGAAGGCAAAGATTGATGAGATTTGCAAGCAGGCGGAGAAATTTCTAATGGAGCTCCTGGAGGAGGAGTATCTTGCCGGTGCGGGCATCTCCGAGACCATAGACACCGATTCCATCTTTGCAAAGTATTCGCAGTTGGCTGAGATGGAGAGTTTTTTCGCCCTACGGGAGTATGCATCGTCGGTTACTGACGGGGAGGAGAAGCGGAGATTGGGCTACCTGTTGGAGTTTTGTGGTCAGTTTCTGGAGGGTTTCGCCAGCCGTAAGCTGAAAGACAAAATTGACAACACCGAAGCCAACCAGACATTGGAGTTTGACGGCAAGACCCACTCCTTTCGTATGTCCCAGGTGCTTGTGCGCAATATCGCTGAGCGGGAAAAAAGGCGGGAGCTGGAGGACCTGATTCTTGGGATAGTCGCCAAGAACAACGGCTTATATCTGGATTATTGGCGGTTTGGTCATCGGATAGCGGGGGAGCTGGGCTATGGGAGCTATGTCGGCTACTGTGAGGACCTGGGCAGGCTGGACCTCGCTCAGTTGGAGCAGGTTACCGCCGATTTCTTGAAGGGGACCGAGGGACTCTTCCGGGAAAATATGAAATACCAGGTGGACAAGGTGTTGGGCATCCCCTTAGAGGAGCTTGAGAGACACGATTCGCTGTTCCTGTTCCGAGCCACCGCTTACGACCACCTCTTCCAGAAGGGGCGGATGCTTCCGGCTGTAGAACGCTGGGCGGGAGATATGGGCATAGATATGAGAGCGGAGGGCAATATCCACTTTGACCTGGAGCAGAGGGACAGAAAGCGCCCCCGGGCTTTCTGCTGTCCTATTGAGATTCCCAACCGGGTGGTTCTCACCATTATGCCCCAGGGGGGTGTGGAGGACTATAAATCATTTCTGCACGAGCTGGGTCACTCCCTGCACTTTGGATACTCCAACGGAAGTCTGCCTATGGAGTATCGCTATCTGGGAGACAACTCGGTGACCGAGAGCTTTGCCTTCCTCATAGAACACCTCTCTCAGAATCCCCTGTGGCTGAGCCGTTACCTGGGCCAGGAGGACTGCTCCAAATATATTCGTTTTGCCTTCACCAATCTGCTGTATATGGTGCGCCGTTACAGCGCCAAGCTCTCCTACGAGCTACAGCTTCACGACGGCAGCCCGGTGGGTGAAGAGCGAGCCGACCTTTATGCCAGGCTATTGAGCAAAGCCTGTCTCTGCAAATATTCGCCGAAATCCTATCTTGTAGATGTGGATGCGGATTTTTATGCCGCTCGTTACCTGCGAGCCTGGCTCTTTTGGGCTCAGCTGGAGAATTATCTGCGGGAGAAATATGACCGGGATTGGTTTAGCAACCCCAAGGCGGGAGAGTTTCTGATGGAGGGACTGTGGAGCCGGGGTCAGAAAGAATCGGCTGACGAGATGGCTGTAGAACTGGGCTATGACGGGCTGGATGTGGAATCCCTTATGGAGATGTTTAAGGGTAATCTGGCATAGGGGAAGCCGAAAAAAATACTGCGTTGTAATCAACCGGCAGGCTCAAAAAGCCTGCCGTGTTTTGTAGGCGACTGTCAAGCCTTAATCATTCCTTGATTTGAGACGCGCAATCTATTAGAATCGCAGACGGTGATGTTGTTTTGACTACCGTGCAGAGATTTACCTTCGGCACCGCCGGACACATTGACCACGGCAAGAGCGCCCTGGTCACAGCCCTGACCGGCAGAGACCCCGACGCCCGCCCCGAGGAGAAGCAGAGGGGCATGACCATGGACCTTGGCTTCTGCTTCATGGAGCTGGGCGGTGAGGAGGTGGCGATAATAGATGTCCCCGGGCACGAGGACTTCCTGCGCACCACCATCGCCGGGGTCTCCGGCATAGACTTCCTCCTGCTCATCGTGGACTTAAGCGAGGGGATAATGCCCCAGACCCGGGAGCATCTGGAGGTAGCCCTGGCCATGGGCATAGACCGGGGTATAGTGGTGTTGACCAAGGCGGACCTGGTTGATGAGGAGATGACTATCCTGGTGGCTGACGATCTCTCCGACCTGCTTCGGGGAACGCCCTTGGAGGATTCCGAGATGGTGGTCACCTCGGTTGAGACCGGTCAGGGTCTGGATGAGTTGCGGGAGAGGATGATAGCTCTAATCGCCTCCGGAACCGGTGTAGTGAGGGATGAGGAGGCAGTCTTCCGCACCCCCATAGACCGGGTCTTCACCCTGCCCGGCTTCGGCACCATAGTCGCCGGCACGGTGGCTTGTGGGCGCTATCGGCTGGGAGAGGAGTTGTTGCTCCTTCCCCGGGGAAGGAAGGTGCGGGTGCGCTCACTGCAGGTACACGGGACCAAGGTGGAGGAGGTATTCCCCGGGCAGAGAGCGGCGTTTAACTTGGCCGGGGTGGAGGTGGATTCGGTGGAGCGGGGAGATACGCTCACCGTCCCCGACTTCCTGCGCCCCACCAGCCGTCTGGACCTGTGGCTTGAGGTCTCCAAATCGGCGACCAAACCCCTGCGTCATCACCAAAGGGTGCGCTTCCTCATCGGCACCTCGCTCTCCTTCGGCAGAGTCAGCCTGCTTGATGCCGATGAAATTCCTCCCGGAGGGGGGAGCTTCGCCCAGATAACTCTGGAGAAACCGGTGGTGGTGGTGCGTAATGAGCCATTTGTAATCTGCAATTTCTCCACCCTCCGGGTAATCGGCCGGGGTCGGGTGGTCTTCCCCTATGCACTACGCCACCGCAGATATAAGGAGCATGTCCTGGAGCGGATGAGCACTTTGCGGGGGGCGGAGCTGGGGAAATTCCTGGCGCTGGTGTTGAGCGATGCCTATGAGGAAGGCGGGGTCAGAGGTTTGACCCGCCTGGCTCGCCTGGCACAGGAGAGGGAGGAGAAGGTGCGGCAGGCGTTGGAGGTCCTGGTGGAGGGGGGGAAGGTGGTGGTATGTGGAGAGGATAAGTATATCTCCCGGGATAATCTAGAGGTTCTGAAGGGGGAGATTGAGGGGCAGATAAAGGAATATATGGCAAAAGATTCTCTCTCCGTCGGGGTATCTTTGGGAACCCTGCGCCAGAGGTTGGGCGTTGATAAAGATGCGGGGGAGATGCTCTTCTCCATGCTTGAGGCGGAGGGGCGCATCGTTGTAAGCGCCGGGAAGGCGAAAATTAAGGGTGAGGGTCCAGCCTGGACCGCCGCACAGAGGCGGGTGCGCCAGTCTCTGGCGAAATCTTTCGCCGAGGTGGAGGAGAGGGCGGGGGTGGGGATTCTGTCCAAGAGTGAGATAGAAGAGACTGTCCCGGAGAAGGACCTGTCGCTCGCCGAGGAGATGGTGGACTATCTCTGTCGGGTGGGGGAGCTGATACCCTTATTCGGAAATTTGTATATCACCGCAAAATCGCTCGCCGAGGTGAAAGAGAAGCTGACCGCTTATTTAAAGGAGCACGGTTCCATCCGGGCGGCGGACTTCAAGGATTTTCTCTCCATCTCCCGCCGCCAAGCCACCTCCATCCTGGACTATTTCAGCGATACCGGGGTCACCCGGCGGGAGAAGGGGACCCATTTCCCTTCCTCATAACGGTTTTCTCTTGAAAAAATGGCTGAAATTGATAATATTAACTATGTGAAGAGGGGGGGAGGAGTATGCCTGCCAGAATAATCAGGATAGCCATTACCGTGGTTCTTGTCATCTGCTTCGGACTACTTATGCGGGAGAGCGTCTTGCGGGGGGATATGCAGGAGACCCAGAACAACGCCTCCAAGATGTGCCTCTCCTGCATGGGTTTGAATTGAAGAATTCAGCTCTTTTAATAATTTCAGGAGGATTGAGCTATGCGTAAGGTTTTGGCAATTTCCTTAGCCCTACTCCTGGTGATTCCACTCTTGGGTTGTGCCAAGAAGGACGGTGATAACGAGGAAGAGGAGAAGGAGATAACCGCCGAGGACCTGCTGAAGAAAGATCTGGACGATGTAAATATCGTCATGGTAATCGCTCAGCAGGACTTCAAGGACGATGAATATGCTATTCCCCGCCAGTTGTTTGAATCTTTGGGAGCGACGATTACAGTAGCTGCCAAGACCAAAGGCACCTGCGCCGGTCTGGACGGACTGGAGGTGGAGGCGGACCTGGCACTCAGCGAGGTCAATATGGACGAATTTGACGGGGCGATATTTATCGGCGGTCCGGGGGTGGAATCGCTCTATAATGATGGAGACGCCCATGCTGTGGCTCAAAAGACCGCCGAGCAGGGGAAGGTTCTGGGAGCCATCTGTCTTGCCCCGGTGGTTCTGGCAAATGCCGGCGTCCTGGACGGGGTGGAGGTTACCGTCTTTGAGACCGCCAAATACCACGAAGCGGTGGAGATGATTAAAAAGCAGGGAGCTATTTATGCAATTAGTGAAAAGACCGGATTACCGTATAAAGTAAAAATCTCCGGCAACATCATCACCGCCAACGGTCCCCTAGCCGCTCAGGACTTCGCCCAGAGGGTAGCCGGACTGCTCAAGAATCAGAAGATTCTAGCCGAACAAAAGGCAAAAAAAGAGGAGATGAAATAACCTCAATTTTCGGGAGTGGATAGGTGACTGGTGCACCTTCTGGACTTCAAATCCAGCAGAGGGCCCTAAAAAGGTCCTTGGTGGGTTCGATTCCCACCCGCTCCCCCCAACCTAGCCCCCATCTCGGGGGCTTCTTTCAAGCGGGATGATTTTATGGGTGAGGAAGATAAGAAGAGAGCCGATGTCCGCCCCCGGCGGGTGATAAACGCCAGCGGGGTCTTCATCCACACCAATCTGGGTAGGGCGCCCCTGGCGCAGGCTTCCATCTCCGCAATAGAGGATTATGCGGGGGGATATTTTGACCTGGAGCTTGAGCTTGAGAGCGGAAAGCGGGGTCACCGCGACCGGCAGGTGGAGGGTTTGCTCTGCCGGCTGACCGGCGCCGAGGCGGGGATGGTGGTAAACAATAACGCCGCCGGTTTACTGTTGGTCCTGTCCACCCTGGCCAGCGGGCGGGAGGTGATAGTCGGCAGGGGGGAGCTCATTGAGATAGGCGGCTCCTTTCGACTGCCGGAGGTGATGTCCGCCGGCGGGGCGGGGCTTACCGCGGTGGGAAGCATCAACCACACCACAGTTGATGATTATCGGCGGGCGGTGGGGGAGAGGACGGCGGCGATACTCACCTGCCACCGCTCCAATTTTTATGTGCAGGGCTGGGACGAGCGCCCCGGTCTGGGGGAACTTTCAGCCCTGGCGCAGGAGCATACCCTGCCACTGCTCTTTGATCTGGGGAGCGGGGCGATAGTTCCGGAGCAGTCGCTTGGGGTGGAGACCACCCTCGCCGAGGCGATCTCTGCCGGCGCCGACCTGGTGATGGCAAGCGGAGATAAGCTGCTCGGCGGACCGCAGGCGGGAATAATAGTGGGCAGAGCCGAGCTTATCGCCAGACTCAGAAAGAATCATCTTCTGCGTGCACTCAGGGTGGGAAAGCTGACCTATCTAGCCCTCTGGGGATTGCTGTCGGCGATAGAGGAAGGACGGGGGGAGGAACTGCCGATGGTGCGGTCTGCGAGCAGGAGACCGCAGGACCTGAAGCGCATCGCCGGTCGGCTGGCGAAGAAGCTGGCCGAAAAACTGGGCGATGACTATACTTTATCGGTAATCCCCACAAAGGCTAAGGTGGGTGGGGGCGCTCTGCCCCTGCTGGAGCTGGAAAGCTTCGCGGTGTTGATAACTCACAAGACAAAAACCCCCCAGGAGCTGGGGCAGGCTTTCCGCCGGCTTGAACCGGCGATACTGGGGCGCATCCTGAAGGAGGGCTTCGCCCTGGATGTCTTCTCATTACTACCCGGTGAGGAGAGGGAGATGGTGCAGGGGGTGGGGGGGGATTGAGGTGGAAAAGAATCTCGTAGAAAAGATAGTTGCTTGTCATAAATTAGGTTATATGTTATAACATTTTTTACAAACGGCGTGTATGAAAAGGAGGCGAACTATGGAAACGACGATAATAAAGTTCGCGATAACGGTTCTCGTCAGCGAGGATACCGTAGGCTACTACGCTTTTATTCCCGCTTTTAAAGGTTTGCATTCTTATGGAGACTCCCCGGAGGAAGCCGCTGACAATGCAGCCCAGGCGGCTGTTGCCTATATTAAATCTATGATTAAACATAGAGAACCGATACCGATCCCATATATAGTGGAGGATGATAAAGAACTCAAAGATAAGTTCACTTTTGATGTGGCATATACCAAGGAAATACTGGTCTCATGAAATTTCCCAAGAACGTGTGGGACCAGTTAAGGAATAAAACCTGTGACGACTTAATCAGAGCACTTGAACGTGACGGATGGTTCCACGATGCGACCCGAAATTTGTAATTAGAGTCCGGGCGCTCAGACACGAGCCTGACATGTTTTATGTGAACAATTATATGAAAATTGTGGAGACGGAATTATTTGCACAATGATGATATTAAGCGACTACGCCTAACAGTGGATAAAAGGCCACGGTGTTACGCACTTTTGCCCGAATTGCCTTTGGCAAATTCTTTTATCCGCATCCCGTTAGCCGAAAGACCGTTTTCATTTCTGTGAAGGAAAGGAAGTAACCGACGAATGAATAAGCAAACCGAACTCGAACGTTTCTGCCGCGCTATTCGGACGCGTTCTACGGATAACAAGAACGCGATAAACAAACTATACCAATCTAGTAATATAACGAACGTAGTATCAGTCCTAAGACAAGAACTCGACTCATTTATACGTGTTATATACCTTCTTTCTATACGCGATTTAAAATACCGAAACGAACTAATCACCCTTTCTTTAAGAAACGAGCGATGGCGCAAGCTGAACGCAAAAGGTTTTATAACGGATAGGGATATGGTAGACCTCGGAAACCAACTTAACGGGTGGACTGAATACGTTTATAAATTCGGGTGCGCGTTTATACATCTTTCGACCTTTCACGATTACCGTGAGTCGGATCCGATGACGGGGCTTTCCGAAAAGGAAAGGGAAGATATAGTCCGGTACCTGAGGCACTATCACGGCGGCCCTGCGAATGACGAACCTTCGTTTAACGAAATTATACCTTTTCTACCTATGGTTTTTGATAAAATAAGTAGTAATCTTGAGTATTATTTAGGTGTATTAGAATCAAACTCCTTTCTCGATGACGAATAACGGCGTTAGCGTTCGCCCACCGGGATCTTCACTTCGGCCGTTGTTTTTGACGTTGGATTACCTAATCTCGATACTCACCCCCACGAACGCTGTTGCGGCCTCTAGTTCATAACCGCATACAACGCGTGCGTCGACGTTCCGCCAAAACGAAACCCCTCCTTCCAAAACGCTGGCGACGTTATCCCGTTATACGACGACGCCCTGGCCCGCTTGTAAGCACCACGACCGGACGGCGTCCACGCCGCCCCTCTCGCTTTATCTATTACCTTTGGAAAAGGCGTTAAAGGCCGTGCTTACAGAGAAACCCAAAGCCGTGAAACCGAGCCATGGTTTTGGCAAAGGCATAGTTCCCTAAATATAAATCCCCCCCCTCTACCCCTCCGTATCCTCCAATAGCTCCTCAGCCCGCCCGCCCCACTCGGTGGCGGGATTTATGGTCAGGGCGATAATAAAGCAGGAGCGTGCCCCGTAGAGGTCGCCCAACAGCAATAGACACTCGCCCAGCCCCAGATATGCCTGTTGAGCGATGTCCGCGCTCACCCAACCGGCGTCGCTTCCCCCCTCAAAGCCCTCCGCCAAAATAGAGAAGTAGTCAGCCGATTGCCACAGGCGACCGTAGAGTATGTCCGCCTCCAGACCCCGCCATGCGGTCATGAGCATTATCCGGGGGTTCATCGGCCAGAGTTTATTTGCCTCATCCAGATGCTTGAATCCTCTGGATATGGTCAGAATCTTGGTGGACAGAAATCCGCCCAACATCCCTCTAAGCACCTCGCTGTTGCCCAGATATGCCATTGCGTAAGCGTCCTCCGGGTCCTCCTCAAGCGCCGACTTGAACAGCTCCTCCGCCTTTTTCAACAGTTCACAGTTCCCCTCGGTTTTTCCTTGCTCCATAAGCAAGATACCCTCCAGCAGGTGTTCAGGATGCCTGGTCTTTACGGAGGCTTCCTGCTGGTAGAACTGATTCCTTGAATCATCCTCCACTGAAGCGGGGCTGTCGTCGTCGCCTTGTGGTTCTTCGTCGGCATACAGCCCGGACGGAGTCGGCAAAAAGATTACCAACATGGTAACTAAAATCCAGGGGAGCAGTATATGTCTGCGGTCTATTCTCATAGCTCAAAAAGCATGGTCCCAGGTCAGATATAGCTCGTAGCCTTCCCTGCCGAAGCCCACATCCAGACGGGCACTGTGCCTGCCGAATGCGAACATGTGCAGGCGCAGGCTGGGTCCCACCGCCCACAACAGTTCGGAGACCTCAAACTTTTCTCCCTCCTCAAAGGCTCGCCCCACATCCACAAAAAAAGCCCCTTCAAACCAGACCCCGAAGAGGGGCAGGGAGAATAGGCGTTGTCGTAGCTCCAGGGAGGCAAGCAGTGCGGTGGGAGCGGTGTAATGACCGTAGTTGGGGGCTCGCAAGCCGCCCAGCCCGCCGATGTTGGGAAGGAGGAAGTAGGGCGTCTCCCCTTCCGCTCTCTGTATATAGAGACGGGAGGCGATGATTGTGTGTCTGCTTACCGGGATGGGGAGGTAGAAGCGGGCGTCCAGGCCGTATTTTTCGTAGGAGAAGTCTCCGCCCAAGCGGGGAAAGCCCCGCTCGTAGTTGGCAAGGAGGAGAGCACCCGAATTGGGGTTCCAGTTGGTGTCCCGCAGGTCCAGGGTTAGGGAGGCGCCCAGGGTGTTGTTGTTGTGCACCGTGTCGGCGGAGAAAGGGGCGAAGTCAAAGCCCTCGCTCTGATTATAGGGGTAGTAATGTTCGGCACTGAACCTGGCGACGAGGGTGAGGTCATCGGAGAGATGGAGTCCGAAATCAAATCTGGCAATGGTGCGGTTGAGGGAGAAGGATGCGCCCTCCACCACATTCTCGCCGTCGTCGGGCTCCAGGCTGTATCTGCTTCCCCGGTAGTGATGGAGGGAGAGACTGTAGGTGAGGGGGGTGTTGAACAGATAGGGGTCGTGATAGTATGCGCCGAGACGGTTGAACCCCAGGGTGATGCCCACCTCCTTGCCGGTTCCGAACAGATTCTTTCGTCCCAGGGTGCCATACCAGAAGTCCCCACCGATTGACCAGTGCTCGCCCTCCCGGATGAGGACATAGATGACCGCCTGCGAGGGGTCGCTGCGGGGAAGGTCATATACTTGAATCAGGGAGAACAACTGAGTGTCCATCAGCCGTCGCAGGCTCTTGTCCACAGCCGATTCCAGCCCACCCTGGTCTGCGAATACCTCGCCCACATCTATGGTCATGTAATTGATTATGGTGGAGGTGTCGCTGTAGGTGTTCCCCCGCACCCGTATCTCTTTGACGGTGATGGAGCCGGCGTAATCGTCAGGGGGTTGGGGATAGGTGGTGAGGGTCTCCTCACCCTCAGCCTGTGTTGGGGGTGGGTTCGGTTCATCTCCCCGGGCTGTGGATATGAAAAAGAGGAAAAAAACTGTGATGACGATTGTGCGGAGGGGCATATAGCTATCTATCTTGGTTTAAAAAAGCGCCGACCACTTTGGGCGGGCTTAAACATTAAGTAGCTTGACGAAATCGTTCACAGGGCTTTGCTTTTAGTGTGGTTCTCGTTCCCCACGGATGCAGCTGTAAACTGTTCTATTCCTGCGCCCACTCATCCAGAAATTTGCTGATAAGGTCCTTATCCTCATCAATCGGTCGTTTCGCATCTCTGGGCAGTTCCTCTCCTCCCTTGAGCTGTTCAATCATGTTCATGTGCTGTTCCCGCATGGATTTCCTTAGAACCTTCAGTTCCTCTTTTGAGAGGGATTCGGTATGATAGGGCTCCTCTATCTTGGTCTGTTTGTCGGCGATGACCGCACCGTTCAGGAAGATGAGGCTTACGATACGTGAGCCCACCAGTTCGGTCTGGATGTGGTAGGTGCTGTCTTTCAGAGTGATTTCGGTGTTAAAGCCCTGAATCACCTATGGACACCTCGGTCGGTTGTTTTCGCTCTAAAACCAGGGAGAAGAGCTCCCCCACCAGCCGATTAAGCTCCCGGCGCTTGAGCGCACTTACCGCTACTATCGGCAGGTGACATTTCCGCTTCAGCATCTCCAACTGTTGTGCTGCGTTGGGCAGGTCCATCTTGTTGGCAATCACCAGAGCCAACCGCTCCGCCAGGCGGGCGTTGCGCAAGTGAAGCTCTTTTATAATGGTCTCCAGATCCTCCGCCGGGTCGGAGGGGACCTCCCCGCCTACATCAATGACCGCACAGAGGACCGCCGAACGTTCTATGTGGCGCAGAAAGCGGTCGCCCAGCCCCACCCCCAGGTGGGCGCCGTTTATTATGCCGGGCAGGTCGGAGATGACGAAGCTATTAAGTTCATCAACATCCACCACCCCCAGATTGGGGGTGAGAGTGGTGAAGGGATAACCGCTGACCTTGGGGGTGGCGTTGGTTATGGCTCTGAGAATGGTAGATTTTCCGGCATTGGGCGGACCGATCAATGCCACCTGAGCCAACAGGCGAAGTTCTAGAAAGAAGGTGAACTTCTCTCCCTCTTCTCCATCCTCGTAGGTGCGGGGTGCTCTATTGGTTGAAGTGGCGAAGCGAGAGTTTCCCCTGCCTCCACTTCCACCCTTCGCCGCCAGCACCCGCTCGCCGACCTGATTCAGCTCGCAGAAGATGGGTCCGTCAACGCTGCGCCTTACCCGGGTCCCTGCAGGCACGAGAATAGTCGCATCCTGACCCGATTTGCCCCGACGTTTATTTCGCCCGCCGGGCTTGCCGTCCTGGGCGTGGAAATGGTGCTGTCCTCGCAGGTGGCTCAAGGTGCTCAGATTAGCGTCCACAGCGAGGTAGATACTCCCACCATGGCCGCCGTCGCCGCCGTCGGGACCACCCCGGGGGATGAATTTCTCCCGCCGGAAGCTGACCGTCCCCCGTCCTCCGTCTCCGGCTTTGAGGGTGATGGTTACCTCATCTACGAACATGATTTTGCAATCAGACGGGGATGACGGAGACCAGCTTACGCCCGCCCTTCAGGCTGGAGAAGATCACCCGACCGGTCACCTTGGCGAATACGGTATCGTCACTGCCCAATCCGCAGTTGTTTCCCGGCTTGAAGCGAGTTCCTCGCTGGCGCACGATGATACTACCCCCGCTCACCAGCTGACCGCCGGAAGATTTTATTCCCAAACGCCGGCCGGCACTGTCTCTACCGTTTCTGCTTGAGCCGCCGGATTTTTTGTGAGCCATTATCTATTCCTCCATAAAAAATTACCATGTCAAGCTATTGACTGCCAATAGTGATGGATTTGACCCGAATATCGCTCAACCTCTGACGATGCCCTCTGGTGCGACTGTAGTCTTTGCGCCTTTTGTGCTTGAAAGCCACCACTTTTTTGCCCAGATAGTGGCGCATAACCTCGCATTCCACCTTGGCTCCTTTGACCAGTGGGGAGCCGATGTGAGTTTTTTTCCCATCTACGACCAAAAGTACCTCTTTGATGGCGAACTTATCGCCCTCGGGGAAGTCAAGTAGGTTGACGGTCAGTTTGTCGCCCTCGTTTACCAGATATTGTGACCCGCTTAGCTTGACCAGTGCCTGCATATTCACTCCTCCACAAGTGGCAATCAAGATTAGCTGTTAAACTTACCATAAAAAGTATGGTAAGTCAAGGCTCAATCTTTAATTATAGGATTGGTCGGAATCTTATCCTGCCCTCTGAGGCGGGTAACCAGCGACCTGAAAAATGAGGGGAACGAAGGGAGGGATAGAAACAGCACCGCACCACGCAGGATGGGGAATAGGGGATGGAACCTGGTGGTGGATATTCGGGAACTGACCCTGCGGATGAGGTTGGTATTCAGTCTGCCGGGTATGGCGAAGAGCCTCCGCAGCTCATCATCCCACACATCCTCAGGTATCAGTTCCTCCGCCCGGCTAAGGAGGACGGCAAGACTTCGCAGGCATTGGTGGCGGGATACCAGTTGGTATAGCTTTTCAGGCTCCCAGGGTTTGAATATAGCCATGAGAGCCACATCAAGATAGTTGAGCAGGGGCAGGGAAAAATGGTGGCTCTCGGCGTGGAGGGTGAGGGCAACAAGATGCATCTCCGCCGAAAATACCCTGATTCCCCCCTCATATCTGCTCTCTTCAAACGCCAGAGCACTTTGTGGCTTGCGCCGGTCGGGCGGGGAGATGTGGAAGTGGACCTCTACATAATAGTCATCCGGGTCAAGATAGGAACTCTTGAAAAGAGTCCCTCCCCTGAGTGAGCTTAGCAATTTTCTGTATCCCGCGTCCAGTAGAATACGGTCCAGGACGGTCGCCTTTTGGGGATGGGCGAGTATGTCCGCATCTGCACAGGGACGGAGGTGGGGTGCAGGATAGACCGAATCTGCCAGCGCCAGCCCCTTAAAAAGGATAAACTCCACTCTGCCGGAAAGGAGCTTCGTCAGGCGCCTGACTGCCACCTCAGACTGCATCAGTCCGGTCAGGGCTTCGTTTTCGCACTCACTGCGCCTGGAGATGATCGCTGTATCCAGGGAGAGGTGTCCGTCTTTATCCGCCCGGAGGGCAAGATATAGCACCCTCTCCTCACCAAGACGCTCGGCGGTCCAGTTGCAGGGGATATTCGTCGCCGGGGTTCTTTTTAGGGCTGAGCTTAAGATTATCTGCCCTAATTTTATAGGCGAGGGCGAGGTGTTATGCTCCTGGTATTTTTTTGCCGGCAGGTTCATCTATCTGTGCGTCTGAAACCATCGGATGGTTCGCACCAAGCCTTCCTTCAAGGAGACTCGGGGATTGTAGCCTAACAGGTGTTCTGCCTTGCGGATGTTCGCCTGGGAGTGGAGGACATCGCCTTTGCGAGGGGGTTGGTATTCTGGCTTCATTGGTGGAGGAGATTTAATGTGGGACTGGATGATGCCCAGCAGTTGGTTGATTGAGGTTCTTTCCCCGGTGCCTATGTTAAAAGCCTGTGGTTTTGTAGGGGAAGCGGAAGCAGCAAGCAGATTGGCGGAGACGACATTATCCACGAAGGTGAAGTCCCGGGTCTGGGTGCCGTCGCCGAAAATGACCGGGGGTTCTGCCTTAAGCTGTGCCTCTATGAAGCGAGGAATCACCGCAGAGTAAGGTGAGGAGGGGTCCTGGCGGGGACCGAATACATTGAAGTAGCGCAGGGAGACCGCTTTCAGGGGGGAGACGCCACCGTAAAGGAGGCAGTATCGCTCGCCGGCCAGCTTGGAGATGGCGTAAGGCGATTTCGGTTCCGGTCGCATGCGCTCGGATTTCACTGGGTTTTGTTTGTCCCCGTATATGGATGATGAGGAGGAATAGACCAGCACCTTTACACCCATCTCCGCAGAAAGTTTTGCGATGAGCAGGCTTGCGCCTGAGTTCACCAGATGGGTCTTCTGGGGGTCCTCAAAGGAGCGGGGAACGGAGGTGCGTGCGGCTAGATGGAAGACCACCTGGATGTCGGCAAGACACTCACGCATTGTTGCCCTGTCTTGAATCCTGCCCTGGATGAACTCATATCCCTTGAGATGGGCGAGGTTCTCCTTCCGCCCGGTGGAGAGGTCGTCTATCACCCGCACCGCACAGCCCAGCGCAAGCAACCGTTCAACGACATGGGAGCCGATGAAACCGGCACCGCCGGTCACCAGACAGTTCTGGAAGGGGAATGGGGGGGGTTTTTCTGGGCTCACTTCTACTAATCTTCCTCGGAGTAGTAGTGGTAGTATTTGTAACCGTAGGGACCGTAGCTTCTGGCGAAGTCTATGCCGTTCAGGATGGTGCCGTTTGGCTCCACCCCGGCATTGGTGAGGAACTGGTGAGCCATTTTTATGGAATGATATGTGGTGGATTGGGAGAGGATGACGATAAATGTAGCGTCCACTTTCTTTGCCAGGATTATTGGGTCGGTCACCGCCAGGATTGGTGGGGAGTCAAAGATGATCGTCTCGTAGCTTTTTCGCAGGTTGGTGATAAGGTCATCCATTGTCTTGGAGTCAAGTATCTCCGCCGGATTGGGGGGGCGGAATCCGCTGGTGAGGATGTGGAGATTGGGGATATCGGTCTTGCGCAGCACTTTGGACAAAGGTTTCTTTTCCACACAGACCTCGGTCAGTCCCGGGGAACGTTTTTGCCTGAATATGTGATGGATGATGGAACGGCGCAGGTCGGTATCCACCAATACGGTCTTTCGCCCAGCCATGGCAAAGATTGTCGCTAGATTGGTAGCTATGGAGGTCTTTCCTTCGGAGAGGACCGAGCTGGTGATCAGGATACTCTGGAGGATGCCGTCAACTTTGACCGCTGCCAGGTTGGTGCGCAGAGAACGGTATGCCTCAGCTTCCGGCGATTTCGGCTCAAGATGAACCATCAAATATTTGTCCCGATCTATGGAGATGGGTCTTCGTCGTCCCAAGAGGTCTCTGCGTCTTATGGCGGTTATCTTGGGGATGGGTCCCTGTCGGGCTTTGGGAATCAGACCCACAAGAGGTAAACCGGTGAAGCGCTTCACCTCTTCGGCGGTGTTGAGGGTGTTGTCCAGAATCTCCAGTATTAAGATAGTGATGATAGCGAGTATCAAGCCCAGAGCGGCAGCCAAGCCGATATTTGTGAAGTGATTGGGTCTTATGGGGCGCATCGCAGGGGTGGCTGGGTCCATAATTTGGATTTCGGTCTCCTTCATCGCTTCGCTTATCTTTGCCTCCTGATATTTGGAGAGGAGCATGTTGTAAATCTCCGCTTGGGCGTTGGCTTCCCGCTCCAGGCGCAGGAGCATAAGTTGTTTCTCCGGCATATAGGAGAGCTCTTCATCCAGTATGGCAATCTTCTTGTTGAGCATAGTGATGTAATTAGTGAGCTCCACCTTCTTGGTGCCCAGGTCGCCGTATATGAGTGTGTCCTGAATGCTGTCCATGAAGGCGTCTTCAATAGATTTTATCTGAGCGTCCAACTCCTTGACCTGGGGATGTTCTTCGGTGTAGAATTCAAGCAGTCTCTTCCGCTCCTCGTATAGAGCCTGCATATTAGCGTAGAAGTTGATATACCTACTGCTTTGCAAAAGATAGGGGGAGGAATATACATCCATATAAGATTCTAGAGAACCGCCATCACTACTCAAAGCGGAATGAATGCGGTTTAGTTCAGATTCGGCGATAAACAGGTCTATCTCGCTTGACGCCTTCAGTCTTTCATAGTCGCCGATTTCCTGGATGAGGAAATTTGCCTTTTGCGATATGTCAACCACCCCCTCCTTCTCCTTATAGTCCCTGATGGCATCCTCCAGCTCCACCAGCTGGGTGTTTATTATGTTCATTTGTTCCTCAATGAACAGACGGGTGGCGGTAACCTGCTGGGTCTTGGCTTGCTGGCTTTCAATGATGTATTGTTCTGCGACGACATTGGCTAGATTAGCCACTTTAATGGGGTTGTTGCCCAACACCTGCACCTCAATAATATTCACATTCCTCATCGGTTTTGCGGTAATACTGGCTCGCAGGCCGTCAACCTTTGCGGCGAAGTTGTCTATATTTATCTTGCAGGAAAGACCCTTGCGGGGTTCGGGGTGTTTCAGGGTGAAGGAGATTCCCATACGGGAAAACTCCTCGTAGTTTTTTCCACTTCCTATAGTGGCACCGCTGGAATCCTTGACAACGAAGTTTCCCTCCTCATCCTCCACTAGTAAAGTATACTGCCCGGGGAGGACGGACAATTCCAGGGTGAAATCGGCAAGGTAGCTCTTCTTCCATACGGGTGGGTCGGTCTGGTATGCTGATTTCAGGTGGTTGACCACCCGCATTGAGAGGCTTCGGCTTTTGATGAAGGCGACTTCGGTGTCAAAGAAATTGGGGTCCCACATGTAATAATACATTAACGCTGAGATTATGCTGGGTTTCTTCTCCACCCGGATGGTGGTGGTGGCGCTGTAGATGGAGGTCATTCGCAGGCTGAGGAAAGCCCCGATGGCGGTAACCCCCAGAAAGATAGCCAGTAGCAACCAGCGCCGCTTAACGAAGATCTGGATATAATCCTGAAAGGTGGTATGCTTGTCAAGAATTTTATTCATGGTAGAATGAAGGTGTTACGGACGGGTCCATTCCATGCGATAGATGCTGTTTATGGTCATAAAAGTGCGTAAGGAGGGATATATCTTGTTCAGGAAATCATTTAAGTTGGTTATGAATGTCTTGGGCACAAAGACGATATCATGTGGTCTAACCGGTATGTTTAGCGCGACCAGCCCCTCGTCTATCACCTTATCAATATTGACCCGCATAATTTGTGGGGTGGATTCCAACTGGCGGATCACCACCACCGAACTCTTCTTGCCGGAATCCAGCGCTCCTCCGGCGAGGAGTAAAATCTCAAGGACCGAAGCCTCCCGCTTGTAGTAATATACACCCGGTCGGGCAACCTGACCGAGGACGAAGACCTTACAGCTACCGTAGGTGCCAACGGTTACGGTTACCTGGGGGTCCTGATAGTATTTTTTTAGTTTTTCGGTGAGCGAGTCGTTGAATTCGCTTAGGGTGTAGCCGGCGGATTTTACCTCACCCAGCAGGGGATATTTGATGTTGCCGTCCTCCCGCACCTCCCAGTGACCGGTCATGGAGGGGTCACCATAGAGCTGTATATAAAGTATATCATCCACACCGATGACATACCTGGCCTGGGCGGGAGTTACAAAAAAAACACCCGTCAGAACAATTGCCAAGATGAATCGGTTGAACACTCCTCAGAAACCTCCAACTGAAATCTATTTTTCAACTCAATATCTTACCACAGTGCGGTGAAAAAATCAAGTTATTACTGGTTGCTAAAGGTTACAGTCCTTGACATTGCGAAAAATGGAGGCTAAAATTAGGACCATGCTCCTGCAAGAAAGCGTTTCCAGACCCGTTGTGATGGCTCTTATTCCCGCCTACAACGAGGAGCGGAAGGTGGCGGATGTGGTTGCGCAGTGCCTTCCGCTGGTGGACTATGTGGTTGTGGTAGACGACGGCTCTGTGGATGGGACCGCCCGGAAAGCACGACAAGCGGGGGCGGTGGTCCTCTCCCAGTCGAGAAATATGGGCAAGGGAGCGGCGCTGGAACGGGGTTTCCGCTGGGCGCAGGAGTGCGGGGTGGAATATATTATCACCCTGGATGGCGACGGTCAGCACCCGCCCAAGCATATCCCCCAGTTCGTCGCCCAGCTGGAGCGTGGCTACGATGTGGTGCTGGGAAACCGCATGGCTGACCTGAGCGGGATGCCCCTGGAAAGGCGCTTCAGCAACCTGAGCACCTCCCTGGTCATCTCTCTGATCGCCGGGCAGTATATCCCGGACAGCCAGAACGGCTATCGGGGGATAGCCACCCGGGTGGTGAACGGGATGACCTTCACCAAGCGAGGCTTTGAGCTGGAGGCAGAACTACTCTTCAAAGCCTCCCGCCTCGGTTACCGCATCGGCAACACTCCGATAGAAACGGTATATACCGGTGAGGAGCAGAGCAAGATAAATGTGGTTATGGACACTGCGCGCTTCTTGATATACTTTGTGCAGGAGATATTCAATAGGTAGGGGGGGGGCTGGATTTTCCAAGCATAATTTCCCCCCACAGAACGAGGATTCAGCTTATGTAGAGATTTTGTGATTGAACGAGGGCGGTGCGGGAGTGCAATAGACGCAATTGATGAAAAGGGACGGGGAGCAAATTTCCGTCCTCAGTTATGTTTTCCGCTTCAGTCTGCTTCCCCGGGGTGTGTCCTTCACCTCATACCCTAAAGCCTCTATCTTGGAGCGGAGTTCGTCAGCCAGGGTGAAGTTCTTCTCCTGGCGAGCCAGCTCTCTCCTCTTTGAGAGCTCCAGCACCTCTTCTGGAACCTCCCCCTCATCACCCTCGTTGCCCAATACGCCCAGCACTTTATCCACCCGGGAGAAAAACTCCAGAGCCTCTTGCGCCTCGGTGGAGGAGAGAGAAGCCTCCTCCAGGCTGATGTTTGCCACCCGGACGACCTCAAAGACGGCGGCTAGAGCGGGGGAGATGGAGAGGTCATCGGCTAGAGCGGAATTGAATTTCTCTGTTTGTGCCTGCAACACCGCCGGGAGCGGTCCCGCCATATCTTTCTTCACACCAGCCTGCGCAACATCACCCAGTCTGAGCTTCAGGTCCTGCATTCGGCGAACGGAGGTTTTGGCTCCCTCCAAGCCCTCAAAGGTGAAGTTGAGCCGTTTGCGGTAGTGGGTGGAGAGTAACAGGTAGCGGATTGCCATGGGGTGATGTCCCTTGTCCAGGAGCTGGCGCAGGATGTAGAAATTGCCCAGGGACTTAGCCATCCTCTGCCCTTCCACGATGAGATGTTCGCTGTGCAGCCAGTAGTGGACGAAGGTTTCGCCGCTGGCTCCCTCGCTCTGGGCGATCTCGTTTTCGTGGTGGGGGAAGATGTTGTCCACCCCGCCGGTATGGATGTCAAAGGTTTCTCCGAGATATTTCATTGACATCGCCGAGCACTCAATGTGCCAGCCGGGACGGCCCCGCCCGAAGGGGGCGTCCCATGCCGGCTCGTTCGGTGACTCCTTCTTCCACAGGGCGAAGTCCCGGGCGTCCTCCTTGTCGTATTCATCCTGAGAGATGCGCGCTCCCACCTTGACCTGGCTGATGTCAAAACCGGAGAGGCGTCCATAAGCGGGAAACTTGGCGATGGGGAAGTAGATGCCGTCCTCGGCGTCGTAGGTCAGCCCCGCTTTCGCAAGCCGTTCAACCAGCTTGACCATATCCGGGATATGTTCGGTGGCTCGGGGGTAGATCTCTGCCGGTTCAATGTTCAGGGTGCCGATGTCCTCAAAGAAGGCTTGGGTGTAAGGCTCGGTATATTCGCTCAAGGAGATGCCCTTTTCGTTTGCCCCCTTTATGGTCTTGTCGTCAATGTCGGTTATGTTCATCACCTGGGTCACCTTATATCCGAAGTGCTTGAGGGTTCGGCGCAGTAGGTCCTCAAACATAAAAGTGCGCAGATTGCCTATGTGGGTGTAGCCATAGACCGTCGGTCCGCAGTTATACATACCCACCTGACCGGCTACCAGGGGCTTGAACTCCTCAATCCTTCTGCTCATGGTGTTGTAAAAGCGTATCATCTTTCTGCTCCGTTCCAAATTTTTGCCGATGGCGAAATGATAATATAGCAAAGACCCTTTGGCAAGGGTCTTTGCTAAGCTGTCGGGCTCTGAAGGCGGAGCTGTTATTCGGCGAACATAGCCTTCAGACGCCCAAGACTACATGGCTGTATTAAAACTATGAAGCCGGACATATCGGGAAGCTGGGTATAACTATTGTAGGCACGGGTGGTGTTGTTCTTCAGGTCGTCCACCGAATCCCCACCGATAATCGCAAAGCAGACACGATAGACATCGTTGGGGGATAGGTCTATGGGTCCCACTCCCATGGTGACCGCCCAGTTGTTGCCCGGGGGCGGGCTGGGTCCCGATTCCCAGTCCTTCTGTCCATTGGAGAGTTGTGGGAAGAGTAGATTGGGGTCGGTGAACACTGCGTAGGTGGAGGGCTCAAAGAAGTTCACCGAGTAGGGGTTATCGGTGAAGAGCGCCAATCCGAAGCAGATATTATCTTCCTCTTCGTAGTCGTAGAGATATGCGAGATGCTGGTAGCTGTCGTAGCGGGCTATGTCATACCAGGGACCCCATATTTCCTCGTTCCCGGTATGTGCCACCCGCATGTCCATCTGGGGACCCAGATAAATGTCGTTGATGTATTCCACCCCGACATTGTGATAGTAGGAGTCAATGATGATGTAGTCGTCGTAACTCATGTCTATTCCATAGATGAATTCGTGCACCTCCAGGTGGGGTCCGTAGGGGGGTTCCTGAGTGTTTTCAAACTTGCAATAGTAGGGGTCTGTGGTCCAGGGGCCCAGCGGATACCAGTCGTCGTAACTTCCAATATAACCTCCATAAGCCACATATTCATTGCTTATTCCTGCCAGCACCTGACCGAAGTCCAACCCATTGCAGATACGGCTGATGGATTGGGTCTTTCCCCAGGGGGATTGATATTCCCAGACAGCTTGAAAACCATTGTCAAAGTCCAGGAAGAAGAGGGTAGTGGTGTCACCCACAATTTTGAAGTTGTCTAAGAAGAAGCCGTCGTAGGGATACTCATTGTATCCATCGGTGCGGAAATGGAAGCGGATGCGCAGTTGGCTAACGCCGATGTAGGGGTTGAGGTTTGCGGTTACCAGCACGAAATCACCATATTCTCCTTCATTACCCTCAAAGTAATAGTGGGAGGGGTTCGGCTGACCGATGGAAGGGGGGTTACAACCCAGGACGGTGTAGGTTGCCTGCAGGTTATACCAGTTGAATCCACCGTTGGGTGAGACCTCCAGTTCCATGCCGTCAAAATCAACCTCAATGTCCCAATGGGCGTAGAAGGAGAGGGTGGCGGAACTGTATGATGGGGAGATGGCCAGGTCCTGGCTCATCCCGGCGGTGATGTCCTTATAGTTGCCGTAAGGACCTGCTGGACTCTCGGTGAAAGCAAAGGGGTTGCTGTAATGGTCCGGGTTAAACATCTCCGTGGTGTTGTAGTAGAAACCCTGGTCTGTGTTCCAGGTTTCACCAAAGGTGCCGTAATAGGTGGCGTTCAGGTAACAGTTGGTGGCTTCTATGAGCTGGGTCTCGGAGCCGGGAGTGGGCAGGAAATGCGTGTCGGTGGAGCCAATGAGGCTGGGGACCCCACCCGATATGAGCGAACTGCCCTGCTGGGTGAGCCCCGAATGAATGGCAGCGGGGACAGATGTCATTAGTAGAACGGTTGCCATCACCAAATATCTACTCACTCAAATCACCCCCCGTGGGATGGTTAGTGTTAACTTCTCCTCAAGAAATATATCATAATGCGATGATAAAAGCAAGAAAAAGACGGAAAAGTATCTTATGGAAAATGCCACCGATGCTGGTAGTATCGGGAAGTGGGCAGATAACCGCTTTGTTGACGCCATGAGTGTCTCAAAATGGGTGCCAAGGCACTCGGTTTTTTTACTCAAAAGTTGGCTTGACTTTTGAAAGTGAGCAAAAATCTAGATGATGAAAGGAGAACTATATCAGGAAGTTGTATGAATCTGGTTGATCCGGGGCAATACTGATATCGGCAGAATAATTGTAACTCCAGCAACATATTTTTGGGGTATTTTTTTGAACCTCTTTCCTTGACATTTTTCCCGATTAGGGTAAAATCGTAGAAACACCTTTACCCCGTTTTTGCATAATCCAACAAACGACTGGCGGAATAACCCTTGACCAACCCAGAATCAAAATCCCCCCCAGAGGTAGAGTTGACAATGGACATTGAGTCAATTCGCCACCAGTTTCCCATTCTAGCCGAGGGCGGCATAATCTATTTTGATAACGCCGCCACCTCCTTGATGCCCCGGCAGGTTGCCGAGGCGATGATGGAGAGCGACCTCTATTACCGCGCCAATGTGGGGCGGGGACTCTCCCGCCACACCAAGAGGACAACCGGGGTCTTTGAGGAGGGTCGGGAGAAGGTGGCCGACTTTTTGGGGGCGGAACCCCGGGAGATAGTCTTTGTGCGCAACACCACCGAAGCCATAAACATCATCGCTTGCGGACTGCCCTGGAAGAAGGGCGACCGGGTGGTGACCACCCTGGCGGAACACCATTCCAACTTACTCCCCTGGCAGGTGACCGCCAAAAGAAACGGTCTTAAACTGGAGTATGTCATTCCCGACCTCAATGATCTAGGTGACCTTGAGCCCTATAACAAAGCGCTGGAGAGTAAGCCCCGATTGGTCTCAATGGTCTATGTCTCCAATGTGCTGGGCGTGAGGCTACCGGTGGCGGAGGTAGTGCGGATGGCGAAGGAGCGGGGGACACTGACCATGGTGGATGCCGCTCAGGCGGCGCCTCACTTTCCCATCAATGTGAAGGAGTTGGGGGTTGACTATCTGGCCATATCGGCGCACAAAATGTATGGACCCACCGGGATAGGAGCGTTGTATATCAGCAAGGATGCGCCCCAGCCCCAGCCCCTGTTGGTCGGTGGGGGGATGGTCACCGATGTTATGCTGGATGGATTCCGGGTTGCGGAGACGCCGACGGGCTTTGAAGCCGGGACCCAGCCGATAGCGGCGGTTGCGGGTTTTGCCCGGGCGGTTGATTTCATAGGCGAGGTTGGATTTGATAACATAGAGAAGCGATGTAAGCACTTGACCGGGGAGTTTGACCACAAAATCCGTTCCTATGACCGACTGCGGGTCTTCGGGGCAGAGGGGACCGACAAGCGGCTGGGAATCTTCGCCTTCCATATTGCGGACCTGGGGGTACACAGGGTCGCTTCTCTATACGACCAGTTTGGCAATATCGTCCTGCGCAGTGGTCACCACTGCGCCATCCCCCTGCACCAGGAGGTGCTGGGGGTAGAGCGGGGAACCGTGCGGGCGTCAATGGCATTCTACAACACGGTTGAGGAGATAGATAAATTTATGGAAGTTACCGAGAGGATATTGGAGCTGGTGGGAGATGCGTGAGGAGATAGATACCATTACTAATGGACCCATTGTCCTGGAGATTACCAGACTCTGCAGTGCCAAAAACATCGGGGACTTTGAGGTGGCGCCATTCAAGAATCTGAAGTTGGACCTGGATAGGTTCTCCTCCTGTTATCGGAGCTGTGGCTACGACCTGAATGGCATGGACAGCGAGACCTGTCTTTTCAAAATAGGCGAGGTGGAGGTGACCCTCTTCTGCGACGGGCGTATCGTCCTGGAGAGGATAGACCCCGACGAATTCGGGCGGGTTATGGAGTTTGTGGAGAAGATATACAACCCCCCCGGTCTGGAGAAGTGAGAGAGGTCGTTTTCAGGTTTTGAGAGGGCGAGAGGGGGCTCTTTTTGCCAGGAGCCTTTTTCATAAGCGCTTGGGTAAATGGAGGGATGGTTTTAGGAGATGTTGCCAGAAGAAGTGAGATGTTCGCCGGTTATCTATCTAATCCTCATCGTCCTGGTCCTCGCTCAGGTCTCCTGCAAGACCATAACCCAGCGCAAGGCGATAAAGGACTGTAAGTTCAGGCTGGATGATGTGGTAGTGGAGAGCATCTCCCTGGAGGGTATCCAGCTCAGGGTGAAGTTATCGGTGACCAACCCCAACGACATCAAAGTGGTGGTTGACAGCTTTGAATATCAGATATATGTTCAGGAGGATATATTGGTATCCACCGGCGTTCATACTGAGAAGTTGGAGATTGAGCCGGAGCAGGAGGGTGGGCTCAATTTGAGCCTGACCATAAACAGCAAGGAGGTGGGCAGAGCCCTGCTGGCGACGATCCTTTCCGGAGGGGTGGATTTGACATTGAAGGGCACGGTCCATGTAAAGACCTGGATTGGGACTATTGATTATCCTTTGGAGTTGACGAAGCGGATATGATAATTGCAGACCAAGGTTAAAAACAAGAACCGGCACACTGCGCCGGTTTTTTACTTTCTAGTTATAGCACAACCTCACTCCTCCTCCACCCGCCGGATTTCAGCCCCCAACTGTCCCAATTTCTCCTCAATGCGCTCATAGCCCCGGTCAATGTGATAGATTCGGCGCACATGCGTCTCCCCTCTGGCTACCAGACCGGCGAGGATCAGGGCGGCCGAGGCGCGCAGGTCGCTAGCCATGAGGTAGGCTCCGGACAGCTCCTCCACGCCGTTTATGATGGCACTTCCGTCCTCCCTCACGATGTCCGCACCCAGACGAAGAAGCTCCTGGGCGTGGTTGAAGCGGTCGGGGTAGATGGTGTCCCGTATGACCGAGCTTCCCCGCCCACGACAGAGGTAAGCCATCATCTGTGCCTGCATATCGGTGGGGAAACCGGGATAGGGGGCGGTGGTTATGTTGACAGCGGTCGGTCGGGGGTTGCCGTGGACGGTCACTTTCCCCTCACCGACCTCCAAACGGGCGCCGGTCTCCTCCAGGGAGGCAAGGACCGGCTTGAGGTTGGCGGAAAAATCGCCCTCCACAGCCACCATTTCCCCGGCCATAGCCCCAGCCACCAGATAGGTGCCCGCCTCTATGTAGTCGTCCATTATCTCAAATTCGCTGCCTTTTAACTGGGATACCCCCTCTACGGTGAGCTTGTCGCTACCCGCACCGCTCACCTTTCCGCCCATGGAATTGATGAATTCCTGCAGTTGGACAAGCTCCGGCTCCTGGGCGGCGCCGTTTATAACCGTAACTCCTTCGGCAAGTGAGGCGGCCATCATTACATTGGAGCTTGCCCCACGACTGGGTCCGGAGGCGCCGGCAAGATTCATCTTTGCACCCACCAGTTCATCCGCATTCACCATAATATAACCATGCTCCAAACTGACCTTTCCTCCCAGAGCCTCTATGCCCTTGAGATGAAGGTCCACCGGTCGGGGACCGAAGGAACATCCGCCGGGCAGGCTCACCTTGGCTTTTTTCAGGCGGGCGACGAGCGGACCCAACACATAGATGGAGGCTCGCATGCGCCGCACCAGGTCGTAGGGCGCTTCATAGGAGGAGAGCCCTACGGGGTCTATGCGCAGGTCGTGGTCGCCTGTCCACTCCACCTTCGCCCCTAACACGTCCATAACCTGAGCCATGGTCTCAATATCCACCAGGCGTGGGACATGGTGCAGGATGATGGGTTCAGTGCTGAGCAGGGAGGCGGCCATTATCGGCAGGGCGGAATTTTTAGAGCCCGAGGGTCTAACCTTGCCCCTCAGGACACTTCCGCCCACGATTATTATCTTCTCCAAACTCTGCTCCTTTTTTCGGGTTGGTGGAAAATGATAGCACAGCGGGGTCGGTTAAGTCAACAACTGTGGGCATCTTTGCGGAAAATATAATATAGTTGACATGACCTGCGCCCTTTAATAGAATTCAAATATGGGTGAAAGTCTCTTTGCATCCCGCAAGCAGAGGGAGGAACTGCGAGATTTACTGTTGAGGATTCTTCGGGAGGACCCCGAGCAGTTTGGGATTAAGGTAGATGAATGGGGCTTTGTGAGCTTGGAGCAGTTGAAGCTGGTGGTAAGGACGGTCTCCAACTGGGCTACCCCCCGGCAGATTGAGGAAGTTATCGGCGACGGGTCACATTTTGAGCGGTGGCAGGAGCGGGTCAAGGCGGTGAGCGGTCACCGATATATGATTCGCCCCGAACCGGAGGAGGTCATCCCCCCTGAAATCCTCTATCACGGTCTGCCTCAGCTTATGGTCTCCTCGGTCACCAAATATGGGCTGAAGCCCCTGGGAAGGCGCTTCATCTTCCTGGCTGAGACCGTTGACGAAGCCTGGTATCAGGGAGGAAAGGTCTCCCCCAGCCCGGTAATTATCGCAGTCTCCGCAAAGAGAGCTCACCAGGCTGGGGTGAAGTTTTTCAGAAGCGAGAGGGATTATCTCTGCCAGTATATTCCCGCAGAATACATCTCCCTCAAGATATGAACCTTTACTGATAGAGTGCAGGAGGAACGATGTCCGAGTTGCGAAAGGACCCCATAGTTTCCCGTTGGGTGATAATTGCCACCGAAAGGGATGCTAGACCGCACCATTTCAAAAGTAGCGCTGAAACGCCGTCGGATACAAAGAGCGAGGGCTGTCCCTTCTGCGAGGGAAACGAGCATATGACCCCGCCGGAGATATATGCGGTCCGTCCCGGTGGGGGAAAGGCGAACGGGCCCGGCTGGCTGGTGCGAGTAATTCCCAACAAGTATCCCGTCCTGCGCATTGAAGGGGATGTCGCCCGGCGGGGGATAGGGATGTGCGACATGGCTGAGGGAGTGGGAGCGCACGAGGTGATCGTGGAGACCCCCCGTCATGACCAGAGGTTATCGGACCTACCGGAGGAGCATATTGAGCTTGTTCTGGGGGCTTTCAGGGAGCGGATTATAGAACTGGACAGAGATGACCGCCTGCGCTACGCAATGGTATTCAAGAATCAGGGGATTCGGGCCGGAGCCAGCCTGCCCCATGCCCACTCCCAGCTGATAGCCACCCCGGTTACCCCCATCACGGTGAAGGAGGAGCTCCAAAGCTCCAAGAAGTATTATCAGGAGAAGGAGCGCTGTATCTTCTGCGACTACCTGAAGCAGGAGATGAAAGCCGGGGAGCGTCTGGTGATGGATGATGAGCATTTTGCGGTCATCGCCCCCTTCGCCTCTCGCTTCCCCTTTGAGATGTGGGTTATTCCCAAGAAGCATCAATCCGATTACCATAAAATTAGCCCGCAGGAGTTGACCTCCCTCTCTAAGATTCTCAAAATGATATTGATAAAGTTGCGGGAAAATCTGGAAAATCCGGACTACAACATGCTCCTGCACACCGCCCCCTTGCGCACCCCCCGCTCCGGCTATTGGACTACCATAGAGGTGGACTACCACTGGCATTTTGAGATATTCCCCCGCCTTACCCGGGTGGCGGGCTTTGAGTGGGGCACCGGCTTTTACATCAACCCCACCCCTCCGGAGAGGGTGCGGGAGTTTCTTATGGGTGAGTGAGACTATGGTACGGGTGGTCATAATCATATGCGTAGTCTTTACCCTGTTTTCAGCGGTCTTGATGTTTGCATCCATCAATCCGCTTGTGGAGTTTGTCGTCTCCGCGGTGGGGATTGTCCTTCTGGCGATAATGCTTGGCTGGTCAACCGAGGAGCTCTCCAGCCGAATCGGTCCGGTCTCCGGCGGTCTCCTGAACGCCACCATGGGCAACGGAGCGGAGATCATCGTGGGGATAGTGGGGCTGAAGGCGGGGCTTTCCGTGGTGGTAAAAGCATCCATCACCGGCTCCATCATAGGCAACCTGCTTCTGGTTTGGGGATTGTCCGCCCTGGTGGGGGGAATCTCCCATAAAGTCCAGCATTTCAGTATTAAGATGGCATCCATGAACAGTAATATGATGGCTCTGGCGGTGGCGGCGCTGGTCATCCCCTCCATTTTCTTCATGACCGTCTCCTCAGCCCACCTCAAAGTTGACCTGATGGAGATGAGCATAGTCATCTCCATCGTGCTTATCATCATATATCTGGCAAGCCTCCTGTTTATCTTCCGCACCCATCGCCATCACTTCCTCCTCAAAAAGATTGGGGTGGAGGAGAGGATGACCCCCAAGCACGAATCTCCTTTCGGCTGGAGTCTGCCTCGCTCTGTGCTCACCTTGATATTCAGCGGTGTGGGGCTGTTTTTCGCCGCCGAGGTGTTGGTGGGGGCAATAGAGCCGACCATCGTAGCCCTTGGTTGGGGGGAGATATTTATGGGGGTGGTGATAGTGGCTATCATCGCCAACGCCGCAGAACACTCCAGCGCGGTCCTTTTCGCCTATAAGAACAATATGGACCTGTCCTTTGCCATCTGCTCCTCCTCCGCACAGCAGATTGCCCTCTTGGTGGCGCCATTTTTAGTGCTCATCAGTCTCGCTCTGGGCAGTCCCATGGATTTGGTCTTTGAACCTCTGGAGCTGGTAGCCATCGCTTTTGCCGTGGTAAGCACGGTGCTTATGTCCAACGACGGTCGTTCCAACTGGCTTGAGGGACTCCAACTGCTGGGGCTGTATCTGGTTTTAGCGGTAGCCTTCTTTTTCCTGTAGGTCAGCTCTTATGCAATTAAGCGCTTGTAAAAACTGCAGGCTTGAAATATAATTGCCTATGGAAAAGGGGAAAAAAGAGCGCTCATCCTCAGCCGAATCGCTGAATGAGCTGGGGATAATTCGGCAGATAGCCGAAAGAATCTATCCCGATAACGCTTCGGGTCCCCTCTGGCCCGGGGATGATGCCTGGGCAGGACCGCCGGATGCCGATGGTATGGTGGAACTTGCCACCGACGATACTCTGGTTGAAGGGATTCACTTCAGTTGGGACATATTCTCCCCCGGGGATGTGGGAATAAAGCTGATATACGCCTGCGCCAGCGATATTGCCGCTATGGCTGGCACACCCGATTATGCGCTGGTCTCCTGGGCGGTTCCTAAAAATACAGAAAGGGAGGTAATTGCCGGAATTGCCGGGGGGATAGGTGAGGCTTGTGGGGAACTGAACATCAGCCTGGTGGGCGGGGACACTGTTGCCACCGAAGGCACAATGGTTCTCACCGCCTTCATCCGCGGTCGGGTGGAGAGCAAGCAACTCTGTCGGCGCAAGGGGGCTAACCCCGGCGACATTATCGCCCTCACCGGCGGTCTGGGGGCTTCCTGGAGTGGGCTGGCTTATCTGCGGGGGAGGTTGGAGGGAGTGCAGGGTGGGCTCTCCTTTGAATCGTCTGTGGAGCGTCATCTGCACCCCAAACCGAGGTTGGAAGAAGCCCGCCGACTGGCACAGACCGGACTGGTGACCTCAATGGCGGATACCAGCGACAGCCTCTCCACTCAACTCTATCATCTGTGCAGGGCGAGCGGTGTCGGTGTGGAGATTGAGCAGGAGTCGTTACCTTTGTGTGAGGGTGCAAAAACCGCCGCCGATTTTCTGGGTGTTGAGCCCCTGCGGGTAGCCCTTGGTGCCGGCGAGGACTTTGAGCTTCTGGTTACCTTGAAGCCTGATGCCAAGATAGAGGACATACGCCTCCCCGCCGACCTGCATTTTTCCGTAATCGGCAGGGTTGTGGAGGAGGATAGGGGGCTTTCCCTGATACATGCTGGAAGTCGGCGCCCTTTGGAAGATACGGGTTATATGCATTTTAAGAAAAGCGAGGACGATATCTACTCAATCCTTCAGTAAAAAAAGTTTTCCCGTGCCTCCCTGAGGGCTGAGGATTTCGCCTCGGGTCGGGAGATGAATAAGATGGAGGGCGTGGGTATCTTTCAGGGGGACCTTTCTGGCTATGAAGACCAGTATAATCGCTAAACTTGACGGGGTTATGCTCAATCTGGTGCAGCAGGGAATGGGGCTTGCCGAGTTGATAGATTTTGAGGGATTTGAGGTAGCCCACCGCATCGGGGCTGGACCTCTGCCCACCGCTGTGGTCCTTTCCCCCAGTTTAAAGAATATTCGCACTGTGAGTAAGAAGCTTTTTGACCTGGAAGCCCTGGAGACGGTGATCCGTCTTGAGGAGGGTTATTCTCTAGTCTGCCGTTATATCCCCCTGAACGATACCGTGCTTACATTGGTGGTTCTGGCTGACCCGCATATGAGATGTCGCAGTACCATAAACCGGGCGGTGCGGGAGATTAAAACTCTCCTGGATGAGAGCAAGTAGGTGACACGGAGGATACCACCAGTTCTGGATTGATGCTTTGATGAGGATACTTGGTTTTTTAACACAAGGAGGGGACAGATGACGCTGTGGGAGAGGATTAGCAAGACGCTGGATGAGGGTTATACAGCTACCCGGGAGGGCATCTCCACCCTTCTGGAGAAGACCGGAGAACTGACCCAGATTGCCAGATTGCGCATCCGCATAATTGGAGTTCATCGCAAGATTCACGATAACTTCTTTGAGTTGGGTGGGCGGATATATGACCTGGTCAGCAGGAAAAAGAAGGGGGTTTTAGCCGACCCGGAGGTGTCTCGCCTGCTTGACGAGGTGAAGGCTCTGGAGAAGGAGATAAAAGATACCGAAGAAGAGATTGAGAAGGTAAAAATGTCCAAAGAAAGGGAAGAAGGGGACCAGGGATAGCGGTCAAGGCAGGGATAGAGCAAGGCGGTTCTTTTGGGTAGGGGGATTAAACCCCGACTATAGCAGTTTGGTCTAATTAAACGAGAGGATGGCCTCATGGCGGGGCGCACGCCCGGGGTCGGCGATGACAGACTTCTTGTGGAGTTCTTAGGTGGTGATGAGACCGCCTTTGAGGCACTGGTAGCAAAGTACAGGGAGGCGGTCTTTGCCACAGTGATATCCATCCTGCGCAATCGTGAAGCCGCCGAGGAAGTTACCGAGGATGTCTTCTTCAAACTTTACCGCAAAGCCCATACCTTCAAGGGATTATCCAGTTTCAAGACCTGGCTTCTACGCATCGCGGTCAACACCGCCAAGAATCGATTGCGTAAGGTGATTCGTCGGGAACAGGAGGTCTCCCTGGAAGTGGTCATCAATTTCCACCAGAGTATAGATAATCCTTTCAGGAGGGCGGTGGCGAGGCAGGTGTATGAGCGACTGTGCCGGGCGATAGATTCCCTGCCCAGCAGGCAACGAGAGGTGTTTCAAATGCGCCATCTTAACGGGCTCTCCGTCGCCGAGGTCGCTTCAACTCTGGGGATAAGTGAAGGCTCGGTGAAGGCCAGTGGAGCATTTGCCTTGGGCAAACTGCGCAAGATTCTGGGCGACTCGGTCGCCGCTTTGGGTGAAACAGATTGGTGAGTGATATGAAGTGTGAAAAAATACAGTATCTTATAGACGAGACCCTCACCAGTGAGGAGGAGCTTCCCCTTTCGGTCCAGGAGCATCTGAGGGAATGTCCCCTCTGCCGTGATTACTTGAGGCAGGGTAGAGAGCTTCTCTCTATGGTGGGCGATATGGAAGTCGCTTCCGCCGGGGTGCTGTTTATGTCCACTCTAGCCATCCGGGTGAGAGAGAGGGCTAAAGCTGAGGGGAGGGGTGCCGGCAGGGTGCTGTCAATGAAGCCCCTCTTGAAGCCCAGGACGCTCCTTGCAGCGGCAACAATAGCCGGTATTATCCTGGTGGGACTTGCCGGCTTCTACATTCTTCCCTATGTTCTTTCTTACACGCAGGAGCCTGAGGGTCTTGATATTTCATCCCTGGAGACGAGGGATTTTGAAGGGTTAAAGCCCAAGACGGAGGAGGCTCCCGGCCTGGTTACCGAGGAAGAGGCGCCGGTTCCCACCCTTGTGCACGTTAAGCCGCCGCATACTTTAACCGCTGAGAAGGAGGCGGTATCTACAACCCTTGGGGCATTGAGCGGTGCTGATATTTACCACGCTCCCGCAGAAGGGGTTGTCTCTGACGAGCTAGAGTATACTTTTGGGCGTTATTCCCGGGAGGAGGTTCCCTTCACAGAGATGGCTGTCCCGGAGACGGATGTCTCCCCCGTGATAACATTTGATAGGGACCTGATGGACAGCGTCTCCTCTTCCGGTGGGTTCTTCCGGGTATCCGATGGGGATATCACCGATTTTTATGCGGTAAAGGACCCGGTTATGCCGGTTACTGCGAGGATGATATCGGGCACGATGTTGCCTTTGGTGGTTGATGAGATGGTGGTGCGTAGCGGTTTACCCTATGTGGTCACTTCCGGCACAGAGATCAGCGGTGAAGGGACCTATGTTACCTTCTCCTCATCAATCTCCCCTGAGGATGCGGTCTATCTGGAGAACGTGCTCCTGGAGGAGTTCACCAACAGAAGGAATGGTTCGTCAATATATGTGGTGATAGGCAGCCTGAGCCATGAGGAGAGAACCAAAGTATTTGCCATTTTGGGAGAGTAGGCAAAAATTAAATTCCAGCTTTTATTCTTCCCATAGATTGTACCTGATTTGTGTAGATTTACAACGGGAATTCCAGGAGGTTGGCTATGGATAATCGCCCTCGGATTGTGGTTGCATTCCTCACCCTTTCCTTTATGGTCTTAATCGCCTCCGTGGGATTTGCCCAGGAGGACACCTTCATCCAGGAGTTTTACTGGGGCTATTGGGGCGCTTCAGAGGGCGCCTATGACCTTGGATTTGGGGCGGAATTTGAGGAGAAGGTCAGGGATGCCGAGGAGCGGCTGGAGGCGATAAAGATCTGGCGTATGACAGAAGTGCTGGGGCTCTCCGTGGAGCAGTCAACCACATTCTTCCCATTATACAGACAATTGGAGGATGTACGCCAGGAGCATTTCATTGAGCGGGAGGGTACGATAAGGGAGTTGCTGGACTTATTGAACAACGCCGAACCGGATGTGGATGAAGTGAAGGACAAGACGGAGGAGCTTCTGGCGACCAAAGCCAGTCTGGTGGGGCAGGAAGCTGATATATTCGTTTCAATGGGGGAGGTGCTGGATGATATCCAGCTGGGCAGGTTCCTGATCTTTGAGGAGACCTTTCAGCGGGAAATCCTGAGCGTTATCCAGGATATCCGCGCCGGCAATACCATGTTGAAGCACATGTTGCAGCCGCCGAGGGAAGGCGGTGTTTATGAGCCCTTCAAGAAGACGGAGAAGAAGGAAGAGGAGTAAGCAAGAGAGGTCATTGAATTTATACAACAAGGCGCCCCGGAAGTTCGGGGCGCCGGCTTTTTTGCTGTGAGGATTCTATTCTCACTTTTTATTCAAGGATGAGTTCACCCTCAAAACCCGGCGGCACCTCCCCTTCCGCAGGCGATAGGTCAATCTCTTCCTCCTCAAAGATGGCGTCCCACAAGGCGTCTATGTCCGCCGCTGGTGGTAGCTCTTCGGGGAACTTGTAGAAGTGGGTGGTGATGCCGTAATATTTATCACTGAAGTAGGTTCCTTTGTCCTCTTCATACTGATAGACTATCTTTCCCTCCAGGCGCTTTTTAAAGGTCTCCATAGTAGTCTTGGAATAGACACCGAAGCGATTGAGGTATAGGGGGTTGGATTTGAGCCCCACTGCTCCCCCCTTGACCGTCACCGTGCTCTCATAACCGCACTTGATTGCCAGGTGCATGGCGTAGTCGTTTAACTCCCCATAGGGCCAGCAGAAGAACTTGACCTCTTTCTCCAGGTTCTTCTCAATCAACTTCTTTGAGTCCAGCAGTTCGTGGTAGGCGAACTGGTTGTAGGAGCCTTTGATGGAGCCGTATTTTTTAAAGTTGTTGAAGTTGGGATGGGTATAGGAGTGGCACTCAACGGAGAAGCCCATACTCTCTACCAGGCGCAGTTCGTCCCAGGTGAGGGAGCGACCACCGGCATTGACGTATGCGGTATAGACGAAGAGGGTGGCGGTGAAGCCGTATTTTTGAAGGATGGGCACCGCCCGGGTCAGGAAACAACGGAAGCCGTCGTCCACGGTGATGACCACCGAATTTTCCGGTAGCAGGTCAGGGTCCTGAAGATAGATTGCCTCCAGGAGTTGGTCCAATGATATTACTGTGTAGCCGTTCTCGGCGATGTATGCCATCTGCTGGTCAAAGACCGCCGGGGAGACCTCGTAGGCGTTTCGGGGGAAGGGCTCAAAACGGTGATATGTGAGGATGACACAGCGGTGCTCCTCTGACTCGGCGTTTTTCAGCTCTGCGATATAGACCTCCATAAGGTCATCCTTCTCGCCCAGGGAGTAGATTACCTCATCTCCAGAAACAACACCATATTTCCGGTATATGAAATCCTCATAGACGCCGATAGTATCCATGACCGCATCTGGGTTGCTATAGAAGACCGCCACGTCATCGGCGGTGGCGAAGACATCTCGTGGAGACCTGTCGGAGATTTTCTCATATCCAACCACTTCCTCGGCTGTGGAGAGGACATCCATGGTGTCAATAGTCTGACCCGCACTTACTGCGGTCAGGGAGAGGAGCAGGAGGGCGGTTGTGATGAGAGAACGGCGCATCTACATCTCCTCAAGTATTCTATCAATGTGGTCTTTTGCCAGAGAAACATTGGCTGAACCGTCGCTGTTGGCGATGAAACTGCGCCACTCCTTCAATGCCAGAAGATTGTTGTCCAGCTTTTCGTAGGTGAGGGCAAGGTTCCAGTGAGCCTCGGAGAAATCGGGTTTTACCTCCAGGGCTTTGAGGTAGGCATCCCTTGCTGAACCGTAGCGTCCCATGGCGAAATAGGTGTTGCCCAGGTTGTTCAGCGCTTTATAATAGTTTGGCATTACCTCAAGTGCCAGCTCAAACTCCGCCTTGGCGGAGTGGTAAAGTTCCTTCTCCTTATACATCAATCCCAGATTGTTGTGAGCCATGGGATTGTCGGGGTCTATCTCTAAAATCTTCTTGAACTTCTCCTCCGCTTTACGGTATTCCCCCTCCAAGACAAAACGATTTCCCTCCTCCAGCAATTCCTGAATGCGGGTCTTGGTCTTGTCGGATATTTGTCCGTCGTCTTTGCTGAACGATGCCCCCACCCAGAAGGTGAGCGTTGCGATAAGTACTACTAGCGAGAGTTTTACTATCCAGGAGTATCTGTGAGTGCCCATCTATTTCTCCCTTTAAAAGAATTGAGGTGAGATTTATCTTTTATCCAACAATACTCTGAATTGATGGATTACTTGCTGGATATCAGGTTGATGAAGATTTTTGCCAGGTTGGGGTCAAACTGGGTGCCTGCATTTCTGCGGATCTCCTCTATAGCCTCTTTATTGGTCAATGCGCCCCGATAACGGCGGGTGGAGGTCATCGCCTCGTAGGCGTTGGCTAGGGTCACGATGCGCACTTCAATGGGGATGGATTCACCGGCGAGACCATCGGGATAGCCGCTACCGTCGTAGTTCTCGTGATGGTTGCGGACTATAGCCAATGAACCCTTGAAGAATTCAACCTCCTTGAGTATCTCCGTGCCGATGACCGGATGGCGCATGAGTTCCTCCTTCTCCTCTTCGGTCAGGGGTTCAACCTTATTGAGGATGGACTCCCGCACCCCCACTCTACCGATATCGTGCAATACAGCGCCGAAGATGAGGTTGCGCAGTCTCTCATTATTGAAACCCAACTTTTCCCCCATCTGGGCGGATAGGCGGGTGACCCGTTCGGTATGTCCCTTGTAGTGGGGGTCTTTCGCTTCCAGTGCGGTCACCAGAGCCCTCATCACCCCGCTGTAAACATTTTTCAGCTTGTCAAAGAGTTTGACATTCTCCAGGGCGGTGGCTGCCTGGAAATTGAGGATGGAGAAGAGGTCAAAATCCTCGGTAGTATACTCCTTCTTGCTCACCTTGGAACCTACAGCGTTCAAGCCCCGAAGCTCGCCTTTATATTTGATGGCTCCCAGAAGGGAGATGTCGTTGTCGGTGATGAACTTACGCTCGTCGGAACTCAACTTGTTGAAGACATCTTTGTCGTGCGCCTTAATGGGGTGATTTGCGCTTGATACCAACTGGACCAGCTTGCCGTCTATGGGGAGGGTGACATCCAAGGGAATGCGGGCGAATTGACCCTTGAAGGCTTTGCAGGTCAGATTGTAATCCCCCTCGTCGGTGAGGAAGATAAGCCCTTTGTTGGTGCCCATCTGCCCCACAGTTACCACCAGGAAGTTGTTGAGCAGTTCATCAACTTCCATGGAACTGCCCAGTTGTTGGCTGACGATGAACAAGGTCTCCAGTTCTTGCACCTTCCTCTCCAGGCGAACATGGGCGTTCTCCAGCTCTTCGGAGGAGACTGCATCATCCAGGCGCTTCTGCAGACGATGGTTTTGAATGGCGGAGCCGAGCATTCCGGCTATGGTTTGGAGCATGAGCATGTCTTCTTTTTGATAGCGGGCTCCCAACCCCCTTTGCCCTAAAAAGAGCAGGGAGGAGAGGATCTCCTCGGAGAAGATGGGCACTACCAATTCACAGCCGGTACGAGCCAGCTTTACATAGATATCCTCATAGACATCGGGTAGTTCGGACAGCTGAACCGGCGCCTGGTAGTTTTTTAAAAGAGAGCTTAACTGCTGGGTCTCCTCCACGGTTATCTCCCGCAGATTGCCCCGGCCCAGACTGATGAAGTCAAACTCCTGGCGCAGTGGTATGGAGATGGGTACAAAGAGTAAATCTTCCACATCCAGGTGGCTCATCAGCGATTCCATGATGGAGGGGATGACCAGAACGCTTTTCTTCTCCAGGGAGATACTTTTGGTAGATTCGGAGATGAACTGCAAATGGTCTAATTTGCTTAAAGCTTTCTTTGTTTTTGCTAACTCCCCGGTTGTCTTTTTCCCCTTCTTCCTTAGAGCGGTTCTGGCTTTATCCTCGCTCTTATAGTTTTCAAAGTAGTCCAGAACATCCAGGGAGGAGAATATCTTTCTGATTTTATCGGGCATAGCCATGAAGATAATATCCCCATTGTGTTCTCTCAGTTCACCGACAACGGAGAGGAATACCCCCATCCCGGCGCTGGAGATGAAATCAACCTGGGAGAGGTCAATGATAATGCTATAGACTTTCTCCTTAAGGCAGGCGTCAAACAATTTCGTCAGTCCCCGGGAGCCCTCTACCCCCAAACTCCCGGCCAGCTTAAAGGTGTAGATTCCCTCTTCCGTTTTTTTACTCAGAGATATATCCAGCTCTCTCACTATTCCTCCTAAGTTTTTCCTTTAGGCGCTTTCTTTTTTTTGGAGAAATCCTTTCTCATGGTAATGCGATTATGGTTGTCAAATGTGCGTTCAATTGTCACCTCATCCATCAAAGTCTTCATCAACGGCAAGCCCATACCCCTGCTGGCACGGCGGTCTATGCGATCGCCGATGTCCAGCGGGTGGATATCCCCGGGTTGGAATTCCTGACCGCTATCCTCAATTTTGATGAACACCTCCCGCCCGCGAATCTGGATATTCAAATCTACATAGAAATCCGGTTGATTGCTGTAAGCGTGTTCTATGGAGTTGGCACAAGCCTCATAGGTCACCAGCTCCAGAATGCTTATCTCGTCGTTGGAAAAACCGCTTTCTTTTAGCAATTGAATCACGAAGTCTCGGGCATGTCCCAGCGATTTGGGGTTGCTTCCTATCCGAATTGAGTATTCCTGAATATTCTTATTGTCCCTTGGCATTTACTATATCCTCCGCATATGCTTTTATATCTCCTGGGCTGTATAGAGCTTTTCCAGCTCACTTTGGGCTGTGGTTCTCATAACCATAATAGTTATGTCGTCGCTTAAGGTGCCGCCTTTGCCCCGGAAGCGGTGTACATTGTTGAAGACCTCCTCCACTATGCTTTTTGCATCAAGGTCCTTGAGGTGGGGGATGAGCTTCAATAGACGGCTTTCGCCGTATAGTTGACCGGCGTTGTTAATCGCCTCGGTTATCCCGTCGGTGAAGAGTAAGATGAGGTCGTTCTCCGAAAGCTCCAGCTGTCCTTCCTCCAGGCGCTCTTCAAAGACCTCGCTGGAGAAGAGACCTATAGGTCGCCCCGATTTCTCCAGCATGGCAACGATGTTGTCATCGGCACGGTAGTAGAGCAGGGGAGTGTGTCCGGCATTGGCGTAGGTGAGCAGTCGGGTGGGGCGGTGGTAGGTCCCCAGGAAGGCGGTGACGAAGCGCCCCTTTTGAAAGTCCGGGGTGAGCAGGGTGTTGGTCTCTATCAACGCCCGACGTGGCGACTGATACCTGCGGGCTTGCGAGCGGAGAACATTGCGCACCATGCTCATGATTATGAGACCGGATAAACCCTTGCCGGAGATATCCGCTATCAATAGCCCGATGTTGTCCTCATCCAGCTCCAGGAAATCGTAGTAGTCTCCGCCTACCGCCTGAGCGGTGCGGCAACGGGCATAGATATCCACCCCCTGCAAGTGGGGGAATATGCTGGGCAGGAAGCTCTTCTGCAGTTGGCGGGCGATGGTCAGCTCCTGCTCCATGCGGTTCTTCTCCAAAATCATCTTCTGGGCTTCTTTCAGACTCTCTGCCATACGGTTGAAGGTGTTCGCTAACTGCCCCAGTTCGTTGCGTGTTTTTGCCTCCACGGTAACATCAAAGTTTCCCATCCCCACCTGGCGGGCGGCATTTGCCAGCTTGCGCACCGGACTTACCAGCATCATGGAGACAAAATAAGCGGCGAATATTCCCACCACCAGGACGATCAGGGAGATAATTATCAGGTTGTTTCGGGCCAGGGTGAGCATATGGGTTAGGTTGGCACTGCTGTAGGAAGCATAGACGTAACCTATCGTTCCCATCTCCCCCTTTCTTATGGGGACACTGATATATATCAGGTCTCCTTTCTCGGCGACGGTCTCACCGCTGAGTTGTCCGAAATCCCCCCCAATAGCAGCCAGGTCCTGCTCCGGTTGGTAGGGTTTGCCCAGAAGAAAAGTCTCTTTTGCCCCGTAGATAATATTCTCCTTGTTCACGATGGTGATATCAATGCAATCCTCGTTCTCCTCCAGAGTACTGAGGGCAAGGGGCTGGGTATATGTTTCCGCTATATCCAGCAGAATGGAGCCGGAGCTGGTCCCCGCCACTGAGCGGGTCTGGGCAAGAATGCGGGCGATGAACTCGCGGTGGAGTGCTTGGCGTTCATGGCGCAGGGAGAAAGTGCCCAGAGTGATGGTTGTCGCCACTATTAGCAAGACGGTTGCGGCGGCAATCTGTAAGCGTAGAGAAATATAGCGTTCTTTGGGCTTATCTTTCTCGTTCACCAAAGCGATTGTATTTTTCGGCTCCGCCATCTTCTATTCCATCCCCGCTAATTCCTTCTGGGCTTTGTCTATCAGTTTAGTTGCCTGGGCGTCCCCCGGGTCCAGAGCCAGAATCCTCTGCCAGTAGCCGATAGCCTCCCTCAGGCGACCTCGGCTGTAGCTGTCCATGCCCAGATAGAAGTAGCCGTCGTTGAGTTTGCTGACCGTGCTCTCATATCCGCCCACCTGGGAATATACCCCCTCCAGAAGGCTTATGCCTTCGTTCAGCCGACCGGAGTCTATCGCCGCCACTCCCGCTTCATAGGTGGAGATTATGTCTGCGGTAATCTCCACCGTGGGCACTACAGCGACTGGCGTAATCTTCAGCCGCACTTCCTTTAAGCGGTCTTTGATGAATGAGTTGTCGGGGTCAAGCTCAAGTATCTCCTCTAAAATTCCAACCGCTCTATACAGGTTGAGCTTTCTGACCTGTTCACTGGCTTGTGCGTAAAGCTCCCAGATATGTTCTTGCTCAATGTATGCCCACTCCCGTTTGCGGATAGCCTCCAGCGTTGCCTCAATGTGACCGTCTATGCGCTTGTTCTGCGGGTCCAGGTCTTTCGCCTGATGGAGGAGCTCCAGAGCCCGCTCATACTCCCCGGCTTCCAGAAGTCCCCCTCTCTCCTCAAGGAGCATCTCCAAACGGGCTTTCTGCAACAGCTCCCTGGCTTCGTAGTTCTCCTCATCCCAGGAGAGGACGTTCTCAAAGCGCTCTATTGCCAGGGTATAATTTTTCACTTGCAGATGGTATTTCCCCTCCTGCAACAACAGTTTAATCCGTTTCTTCCTGAGGGCGATACTGGTTAGGTCAGGACCGAAGACGAAACCCAGCGTTGCGGTGTGAATGGTCCCCAGCTCCTTGTAAGCGTAGGAGTAATCAATGGAGATACCGCCTGCCTTCACGCCTATACCGAAGGTGGGACTTGAGTCGTCCAACCCAGCACGGATGGCAAAGGAATCTATGAGTGAGAGCTCCCCGCCGAAGCGGAGGTGATAAATTCCTTCGGTGATGGCGTCCACCTGACCGCTGAGGGTTGCTATATCATAAGTGAAGGAGGCGCCGAAGCTCCCCTGCAGGGGGTTGGTGCCGTAAAGGACGCCAGCCAGGCAGAAGTTTCCCCTTCTGCCCTCCTCCGGGTCTGCCCCGGGGCGCAACTGGAAGCCTATACTGATGTCCGGGTGTGAATCTTCCTGATCTGCGGCACTAAATTTCTCGTAGGAGACCTTTCCACCCAGGGAGAAGATGCCAAAAAACGCCCTTGCCCCGCCGAAGGAGAAACGGATATTTGAGCTGGTGTAACTTCCCACCAGCTTACCACCGGGATTGCGCCACTCCACCTCCCCGAAGGAAAGCCTCTCCAGAGATGCGCCCAGGTTGATTATGGGTGGTATCGGTCCGGCATAGGAGAACTCCTGAAAATCACTTCCCTCCGTGAAGCGCAGTGAGTAGGAAAAGTTTATATGATGTTGGGTGATGAAGGCTATCCCCGCAGGATTATAATTGAAGCCCACGCTGTCGTCGGAGAGGGCGATGTAGGCACCGCCCATGGCGGTGGGGCGCCCCCCACTAGCGCCGTAGAATAGGTCGCTTTGCCCGCCCACATAAGCGGATGACTGTGAGGGGAGCGCCAAGCTGATACACAGGAGGAGGAGGGTTATTGTGGATTGGGGCTTCATTTGCTGACCTCTAAATATACCACCTTGTAGATCTCACTTATCCTCTCCCCGGTGTCAGCTTCCATTTGCAGTCGGATGAAGTAGCCCCCCGGATTGGGTCGTTCGCCGTTCTCGTCCAATCCATCCCAGGTGATTCTTACTTTTGTATTGGAAGTAACCTGCCGGTCCTCGGCTATTGTGGTTACCAGGTCACCAACCTGGTCAAATACCTGCAGGGTTGCAGAAACTGTGTGGGGCTGACCGGTGAATTTCAGCACTATATTCAGGATGTCTTCGCAGGAGAAGGGATTGGGATAAGCGTAAAATGTATCTATCACCATCTCCTGTCCCCAGATGGTTGCGGGAACCAGCAGGAGGGAGAAGATTATTATTATAGCACTCTTCATCTTTTTAGCGATTCCTCTCATCTATTCTTCGTGGAGGGGATTTGTTGGAGGGAGTTCATCTTCAATGACATATTCCTCGCTCTCTTCAATGTCAAACTCAAAAGCGTCCAGCTCAGAGACGGCGAAGAAGGCTGAGAGGAGGATGGACATGAAGAGCTTCTCAAAGGCTTTGGGGTAACCCTCTATCTTTAGAGAGTTTGCTCCCAGAGTGGTGCTGATGATGAAGCCTTCACCGGAATACATCTGCCATATTTCGGTGAGCTCAGTCGGCTGGTGTTGATAGGAAAACTGATAGCCTTCGGTGAAGGGCGCCTCATCACCGTCGTCATCTATCGGCTTGGTCTGTTTTTCTTTCATGGTGGTCATCTGTTCCAGGTCTTCGTCGTCGGGAAGGTCGTAGCGCTCTGGGGGGAAGAAGGTGGAGACATAGAAGAGGGAATAGTTATCCTCATCAACATGAGCCAGGTATCTCTGAAACTGGGGGTTCTGAGCCAGGACATCGCCTTCCATGTAGTGGGCGATGGTCTTCTGGGCGACATCGGGGTCGTAGGCTATAACCATAAAGTCCGAGAGGAAGAAGACATAGGATTCCATGATGGGGAACAGCTCACTTATTTGTCCATATATATTCCAGCCGAACTCCTTCTCCGACACGTCCCATTCGTCCCTCTCAAAGAGGCCTGTGCCCATCTCCCCCATTATCTTGTTAATCCAGTCGGTAACCGCCTCCTCGTTTATCCTATAAGCCGACTCGGTGGGGGTCAGGTGGTAGATATTTTTCCCCAGGTAGGGGACGGTCTCCACCTCCACCAGTTCCGACTGGTTCAGATGGGCAAGATACTTCCCTTCAAAGTCCCCCGGCTCCTTCAACGAGTAGAGGAGCAGGGAGAACCTGTTGGCTTCTGCTTTGTCGGTCAACGAGAACAGATAGCTTAATGGGTCAGGACCGGGCATATAGGCGGTGGCTGTCTCCTGCCCCAGACCGGCGGTCAGGTCCTCATCCGAGAGAAAGGCGAGCTCCGGCGGGGTGGGGAGCAGCTCAAGGACCTCGTTCATCAGCTCCGCTTCGCTTCGGGGGAAGGGGAGGAAGGAGAGGAGATAGGAGAGGTAATTTTGGGATTTTGGGGTGATAGTCTCCTCGCCGGTGCTGCACGATAACATCACCGTCTCGCCGGGGACAACTTGCGGCGTCCATTTGGGACGGTCTTTCCCCTGCAACATTCCGAATTGGGCGGCGGTTTCCGAGCCGGGCTGGAGCTGGAGGAAAACCTCGTCGCTGGGGGTGAGCAGGTCAACTGCGGAGGCTTCCTGGGGAGGGAAGCGGAAGCTCAGGGAGATACATCTCAGGTCTTGCAGGAAGGTGTTCAGCCATTCCGTCAGGCCGGACAGGAGGGCTTCTTCCACCTCGCCCCCTTCCTCCTCGGAAGGGAATTTTCCCAATATCAGCTCACTCAGCTTTTGCCCGTCGCAGAGGAGATAATAGTCAGCCCCATCGGAGAGATTTTCTCTTGCGCTGGTCAGGGCGGAATTGTCGTTTAGGGGGGTCTTGGCTTCGGCGAAGTTTTTCATCGCTCCTTCAACCATCTCCTTGGTTGTGCTTACCAGCAGAACGGAGTCGTCAAAGGCAAGATATACCACATTTGCATCTCCCTTCAGCTCATAGAAGAGGAAATCACCTTTGGTCTTCTCTTTTACTTTGATACCCCCCTTCTCTTCTCCAAGTGCCAGAAACCGCTTGAGGAGGGGGTTGAATTCATCACCACTTACAATATCTACCGCAACTATAAATTGGAAATCCTCTTCTTCGTAGTAAGCCCCACAGGAGAACTCAGCGGGGAAGAGGAGCAATAGCTTCTCCAGAGAAAGCCCGGGGAGGACTTCGTCCAGGGCGGCGTCTATCAACTCGGTGATGCTCTCATCGCCGCTCTCCTCCTGCAGTATTATCATGTGGGGCTGTTCCAGGGTGGTGATAATCATCTTAGGAAGGGAGACGATGTCAATGTATAGAAATCCGCCGTCCGGCAGGTGGGAGAGGAGTTCCCCTTGCATCTGGGCACAGAATGAGGTTCGGTTGGCAAGTATCGTAAACAGGATGATGATAGCTATGCCGGATATTAAGAGAACACGTCCCTTTTCCTTAAAAGGGATTAACCTTTGCCTCATATTCGGATTTTCCTCCTCTTGCTCAACTGTTTATAAAAAGAGTATCATATGCTTGAGTGGGTGTCAAGGTCATCACATAATCCGCAATGATCGGCTCCGTCTGGCGTAGAACCTCCAAATCATATAGCCTTGACCTGCCATATGAAAAATCGTAATATGGCTAAAATATCTGAGGGGAAAGCTTTAAGTTGCGAATCTCTTTCACAGCCATTTTTTTATTTTCTATATACCTTTGGGTCGGCATCTCCGCAGGCGATGAAGGGGGAGAGATAACCGGGGTGAGCCTGGAGGGGGATTGGCTGGTAATTTCCACCAGCGAGCTTTATCCCCCGAGGATAAAGGTTAGCACCGAGGAATCCCCGCCCACGATATATATTGACATGTTGGGCACCACTATTTCCGACGAGGTGACGGAGTTGGCGTCGGGCGGTCTGGTCGCCGAGCTGAACCTGTGGCAGTATAAGTATAACCCTCTGGTGGCTCGGCTGGCTGTGGTCTGCTCAGGTCAGGTGCGCTATCGCATATACCGCAAGAAATATGACGGGAGCCCCTCACAGATAAGGGTGCAGATTGAAGCCCTGGACAGTCCCGCTGACCAAGGGGATTATTCCCAGAGTCAGTTCCCCCTGATGGGCGACCCCTCGGCGGATTCTGCTCCGCTCGCCTATCTTGAGCGGGGGACCAAGATTCAGGTTCTGGGCTCGTCCGATGACTGGCTTGCGGTGCGCACCAGCGACGGCGCCGAGGGATGGATTCTCGCCTCTTATGTAACCGTCAAGGACGACCGGGCGGTTGCGGGTACAATTCGGGCGAAGATTGTGGAATCGGCAAAAAGCTATCTGGGCGTGCCCTATGTTTATGGTGGACAGAGCCGGGAGGGGATGGACTGCTCCGGGCTGGTGCAGAAGGTTTACAGTGAGGTGGGAATATCCATTCTGCGGGGTTGTCATGACCAGTATGATGGCTCTAACCACATCAACCGGGACCTGTTGAGACCGGGGGATCTGGTCTTCTTCTCCACCACCTCAAGCGGTCCCAGCCATGTGGGCATCTACATCGGCGGGGACAGCTTCATACATGCGGAATCGTCCGATGCCGGGGTAACCATCACCAAATTTGACGCTCCTTACTGGAAAGACAGGGTATATGGCTTTGGAACCTATTTACAATAAGATGTGTAAAGGAAGGATAGGTCTCTTTGCACTGACGCTTCTTCTATCCTCTGCGATAGTCTCTGCCCTTGTCTCCTGCGGAAAACCCTTAAAGGGGGGGGTGGGTGAAAGTGAGATAGTGTTAATCCTTGCGCCGGGAAGCAAGGACGACAAGAGCTACAACTCCGCCATCTGGGTGGGGTGCCAGAGGGTGATAGACGAGTATGCCCTGACCATAGATGTGTTGGAGCCGACCACCCGGAAGGAAGCCGAGGAAGCAATAACTGTTAGCCTTGAGAGGGGGGCAAAACTGATAATAGTAGCTCCCAGAGGTCTCCACCAGAAGGTCGGCGAATCGGCAATTAAGCATCCCAAAGTCAATTTTGTGGTCTTTGACTCCCTTCTGGATTTGCCCAATGTAGCCAGTTATAACTTTGATAATTATGCCGCCGGTGTGCTGGGTGGGGTGGTGGTGGGCAATGTGCTGGCGAAAGGAGAGGTGGGCTTCATCGGCGCAGACCACACCGACTTCAGCCGGGATATAATGCGGGGTTTTATAGACGGCTTACAATATTCCAACGATGAGTTAACCCTAAGGGCGGAGGTCCTTCCCGGCGGCTTCTGCGCCTGCGCAGACGAGGATGCGGGAAAGGAGCTGGGTTTGGAGATGTTTGCAGGGGGCTGTCAGGTGATATTTGCTCCCTGCGGGGGGGCAAGTCAGGGGGTTTTGGCGGCGGCTGCGGAGACCGGGTTGGTGGCTGTGGGAGCCGACTCCAACCAGAACTGGGTGGAGGTGGGTTATGTGCTGACCAGCGTGGTCAGGGCGCTGGACAGGGCAACCTATGAAGCATTATGCGGTTATCTTGAGGGTAACTTCCCCGGTGGACCTCACGAATGTGGGCTTGCCGGCTTCTGGGTGAACATTGTGCGCGACGAAAGTAATAAGGATATTATCACCCAGGATGTTGCCAAACAGGTGGATGAGGTGTGGCATTTGATGTTGAACGGTGAATTTGACCCCCAGAGGAGAACCTGAGGGGGGATGGGGTGAAGAGACTTAGAGGAGTTGTATTCTTATTGCTGTTTTTTGCCTGGCCTACCTTGGCACCTTGCTCGGAGATAATCGGGGAGATGCGCGGGGTCTGGCTTCCCGCCTGGGAGTTTCCCACCCCAAAGCGTTTGGTGGAGGTCATCCACCAGATTCGGGCGGCTAACTTCAATACCATCTTTCTTGAGGTGCGCTATCGCTCCGACGCCCTCTACATCCCCAACAAGAGCAATGAGCTCTTTACCAACCCGGAGAAACGCTCCTCCTTCATCGCCGGCGGAGGAGACGACTACGACCCACTGGATTTGGCTATCCGTGAGGCTCATCGTCTGGGGATGGACCTGCACGCCTGGGTGACGGTCTATATCGCTACCGGCAGGGGGGATACGCTTGACGATTATCATTACCCCGCCGATTGGCTGAGCTGTAAAAAAGACGGCACCTACCGGGACGGGAGTTCCCAATACTGGCTTGATGCCGGGGTGCCGGGGGTAAATGAGTATCTGGCGGGGGTCTTTTTGGACATAATCAGTAATTATGACCTGGACGGCTTCCATCTGGACTACATCCGCTATGAGCATGGTTTCGGCTACAGTCCCATCTCGGTGGCTCGCTTCAGGGAGATTTACGACACAAGTCCCGGGGATAACCCCGACGGTTTCATCAAGTGGCGGCAGGACTGCATAACCGACCTGATAGAGCGTCTTCGCCAGGGCATAGATTGGGCAAGCCCCGGTCTTCCCCTCTCCGTCGCGGTCTTCGGCTCTCTGAGCACATCACGGGAGGAGGTCTTTCAGGATTGGCCCCTGTGGATAGATGAGGAGTTGGTGGATTTTGTCATCCCCATGTGCTATGCTGAATCCGCAGATGTGATGGGCGGATATGCCCAGGTTGACCTGTCCGCAGCGCCCAAGAACAGAGTGGTGGTCGGGTTGGGGATACTGGAGCGGAGTGGGGGGCGGTGGGATACGCCTCAGTCGTTGGTGGAAAGAATGGAACGCTGTATTCAGTTGGAATCCCCGGGGGTGGTGGTCTTCGCCTACGGTGGGCTGGCTGATGAAGGAGGAAAGCGATTTGAGCTTTTTAGAGAGGAATTCTTTGACCGCTACCTTCCCCCACCCATCTATCAGGTGCCGATAGAATACTACTATCCGGTGGTGGAGCTTTCCACCTCCACCGGAAAGCTTTACTCCCTCCGGGCGGTTGAGGCGGTGCCCCATCGTCACGCCATTATGGTCGCCAAGATGATGGTGGGGCTGACCGATGCCCCGGTCTTCATCGGTGGAGATGAGGGCGGTTACGATGTTTTTATCGGGAAAGAGACCAGTATAGAGGGGATAAACATACTGCGCAAGGAGATGGAGGAGGCTCAGAGTTGATAGGCGGAGCGGCTATGGTTAAGGGGATTGTGGAGCTGGTGCGTCCTACCCAGTGGACCAAGAATGCGGTTGTCTTCGCCGCACTCATCTTCTCCAAAAACATCTTCAACTGGGCTTATCTGGTAAGCGCCGTGCTTGGATTCATCGTCTTCTGCCTGCTCTCGGGTGCGGTCTATACCTTCAACGATATTATTGACAGGGATTCAGATAAGGCGCATCCCCGAAAAAGACATCGTCCCATTCCCTCGGGGAGGATACCGCTGGTCGTGGCTTTCGTGGTCTTTATTATCCTCACCCTGGTCAGCCTGAGCGCCTCCTTCCTGGTTCTGCCCCCCGCCTTTGGGTTGGTAGCGGTTATATATTTTGTCCTCAATATCTCCTATTCGCTGGTCCTCAAGAAGGTCATCATCCTGGATGTTATCACCATCTCCATAAGTTTTGTGCTCCGGGCGATAGCCGGGGTGGAGGCACTGGTGCCTACGGTAGAGCTTTCCACCTGGCTTTTAGTATGCACCTTCTTCCTGTCCCTGTTCCTGGCAATCGCCAAAAGGCGGCACGAGCTTGTGCTTCTGGAGGGAAAAGCGGGCAGACACCGCAAAGCCCTGAAGGAATACTCCACCCAATTTATAGATGGTATGATAGCGGTGGTTACCGCATCCACAGTGATGTCATATACCCTCTACACCATCTCCGAGCGGACTATAGAGAAGATGGCTACCGCTAATCTGGTCTATACCATCCCCTTCGTCGTCTTCGGCATCTTCCGCTATCTCTATCTTCTCTACGTGCGCCAAGAAGGGGGAGCCCCCAGCCGTATCCTGCTCAAGGACAAACCCTTGATGGCGGCCATAGTTTTGTGGATATTGGCGGTCATTTGGATACTTTACTAGTCGCCTGGAAAGGAAAAACTTTTATCTTGAGTAGCTCTGTGTTATGATACTTTATTAATCGGAGCAATCCCGGAGAGGTTCGTTTGCCCCTTCTCAGGTCCAAAAAATTTTACCTAGGCATACTGATCAGCATCGGTTCCATACTGGTGCTGGTGGTAACTGTGGACTGGGTGAATGCGGGTGAGGCTTTCACCACCGCAAATTACTGGTGGATATTACCGGCGGTGGTGGTTTTTATGGCTGGATTTCTGGCCAGGGCAAAGCGCTGGGGTTATCTGCTCAGGCGGATAAAGAGGATTCGCTTCATGCCTTTGTTTAAAGCCACCATGATCGGCTTTATGGCTAACAGCATCCTGCCGGCGAGGGTGGGGGAGATAATCGGACCTCTGGTGCTGGCTCGGGATGAGCGCATTAAAAAATCTTCGGTGATTGCCAGCGCGGTTATCAATCGCCTGCTTGACGGTTTTACTCTGATGGTCATCTGGCTGGGCACCGTGTTAGCCATCGGGGTGGAAAAATCCGGCAATGTGATTGTCATAGCTATGCTTTTTGTCGGCTATATTGTCCTCACCTCTCTCATCTATATGTTCTATCGCTTCAGTGACCGCACTATCGGATGGATTAAGCGGGCGGTGGCTCGTTTCAACATGCGCCTGGCAGTCCGGGTGGGACGTATCTTGGTATCCTTCGCCGACGGGCTCAATGTCTTCAGCAACAGAAGGCATCTGGGAATGGCTGTCTATTACTCCCTGTTGGTCTGGGGGTGTTCGGTGACGTCCACCTGGCTGGTGATGCAGGGCTTCAATTTCTCCGTTGGCTTTCCCGCATACACCTCATTTCTTCTGGTGGCTCTGGTCTGTCTGGGCATCGCCATCCCTTCCTCACCGGGCTACATCGGAACCTTTGAGCTTTCCACCTATTTCTCACTCAATATCGCCAACCCGGCTATCACCATGGGGGAAGCGCTCTCCTTCGCTTTGATATTGCATTTGATGCAGATTTTACCTATAATTTTTGTGGGGTTGATATTCCTGTGGGTGGGGAATGTCAGACTGAGTGATTATACCAAACGTAAAGAGGTGGAGGAGGGACGGATTACAGATTATGATATTAGCAAGGAGGTGAAGATAGGTGGGTGATAACCAGAAGGAGAGAAGGAGATTTTCCAGAGTAGATGCCCGCCTGGGTGGGGGACTGCACGAGCCGTTGAAAAAGGTCCCCGAAAACACCATAATCACCCGCAATATCAGCGAGAGTGGACTATATTGCGACTGTGAGGTCCCTTTTGAAGTATTTACCATTGTGCAGTTGCGCTTGCTGGTATCTTTCCCCAAACCCTCCAAGGGGAAGACACAGGAGATTATCTGCGAGGGGATAGTGGTGCGGTGTGCAGAAGACGGACACGACTCGTCTATGCCATACGCTATAGCTATCCACTTCTTGGATGTTTCCGAGAGGGATAGGGACCTACTCAGGAAGTTGGTCGCTATGGAGCAAGCTAAAAAGAACTGAGTTTGGTTTGGCTATGAGGATTTGGAGATGTTGGTGCGTCTGAGTGTGATTTTAATAATTTCCGCACTACTTGGGCTTTCGTCCTGTGGACGGAGGGAGGACCAGGGGAGTGTAACCACCACCAGCACCTCTCCGCCGGTGGAGTATGCCATCGGGCAGATAAAAACCGAGAATCCCTACGGCTCCGATGACGCCAAAAAAGACATAAGATATATCAGGATGGCCATCTCCGTTCCCGCCGGGACAAAAGCCGAGGAACTACAGCGACTGCTGGACTACTTTGAGAAGGACAAATATGCTGAATACGATATGGTGCAGATAGATGTCTTTGATGACATAAAGTTTGCCAAAAAGATGGATGTGGACATCTCCCACCTCCTGGCTCGCCTGCGCATCACCAAGCCCGGCTTCCGAGAATCTATAATCTTTGACATCGCCGGGCTGGCGGAGGATAAGGGCAAGGATTATATCATCAACGAGGAGCATGTGGTCCATCTCGGCGAGAAGGGACATCTATTTGACTCAGTTCAACAGGCGGGTGAGCTTTTGCGGGTAATGGAGGAAACCCCACATAGGGCCATCTACACCTTAATCTGGACCGGTCCGCACAGGACCAAGTTGACCTACAGCACCATCCAGGAGATGTTAATCCGCAAGACCGAGGGGGTAAGCGAGGAGACCTGGCAGGGAATGGACCGGGAACATGTGGAGCGGGCGGCGAAGGGAAGCGGATTCGGCGGAGCAAAGACGCCGGGCATCGTCTATACCATTACCCCCTACCACGGCGAGTTTAGCATGGATGAGACTCCGATTGAGACCGAGGGCGGCGAGGTCAGCGTGGATGAGACCCCGATTGAGACCGAAGGCGGTGAGGTGGAAGAAGAATAGTCTTTTGAATGTCTGCTTGTTCGCCAATCTCCCCCCATTTACATCTATAATTTTGGGGGGTTGGTCTATTTAAATCGTGTGGTGAAAAATCCTTGCTGAAATCCCAATTGTTTAAGGAAGGTAACCGATGAGAAGCGAATACCCCCTGTTGAGCCGGATTGAAGGTCCTTCTGACCTGAAGGCGCTGAAAACGGAGGACCTGCCCCGCCTTGCCGCCGAGCTTCGCTCTTTCATCATCACCACGGTGGCAAAGACCGGCGGTCATCTAGCCCCCAGCCTTGGTGCTGTGGAGCTGGGCATTGCCCTGCACCGGGTCTTTGATTCTCCCACCGACAAGCTCATCTGGGATGTCGGTCATCAAGCTTATACCCATAAGATACTGACCGGGCGCCGCCAGAGCTTTTCAACACTGCGCCAACTGGGCGGAATATCCGGTTTTCCTCGTATGGAGGAGAGCGTCCACGATGCCTTCGGGGTGGGACATGCCTCCACCTCCATCTCCTCGGCTCTGGGCTGTGTCTGCGCCCGGGATTTGGCTGGTGAGGACTATCATGTGGTGGCGGTCATCGGCGACGGCTCGCTTACCGGCGGATTAGCGCTGGAGGGTCTGGATAGAGGCGGGGAGCTGGGAAAGGATATACTGGTCGTCTTGAACGACAACGAGATGGCTATCTCCCCCAATGTCGGAGCAATGGCTCGCTACCTCGGTCGTTTGATCACCACCCCCGGCTACGACCGTTTCCGCTCCCAGATGCAGGAGCTGGTCAAGAATATCCCTGCCTACGGGGGAACCCTCTTCAACCTGGCTCGGCGCTTTGAGGAGGGGCTAAAGCACATGCTGGTGCGGGGGGTGCTCTTTGAGGAGCTGGGTTACCGCTATCTGGGACCCATTGACGGTCACGATATCCCTTTGTTAATGGACACTTTGGAGGGCATCAAGGGTCTAAAGGGTCCGGTTTTGCTCCATGTGGTTACCAAGAAGGGGAAGGGATTTACCCCGGCTGAGCAGGACGCCACCAAGTTCCACGGCTTGGGCAAGTTCAATCAAAATACCGGCGAGTGCCCCAAGATAGAGGGGATGACCTATACCAGTGTTTTCGGTCGTTGGGTGGAGGAGCGGGGGGAGCTGGACCCCAAACTGGTGGTCATAACCGCAGCCATGCCCGACGGGACCGGAACATATCAGTTCGGGGAGAGATTCCCCGACCGCTTCTACGATGTGGGCATCTCCGAGGGGCATGCCACCACCTTTTCCGCCGGTCTGTCCGCCGCCGGTTATCACCCCGTATTTGCCGTCTATTCCACTTTCTTACAACGTTCCTATGATATGCTCATCCACGATATATGTTTGCAGAACCTGCCCCTGCTCCTGGCGGTTGACCGGGGTGGTCTGGTCGGAGAGGACGGACCCACCCACCATGGTCTTTTTGACCTTGCCTATCTGCGCCACATCCCCAATCTGGTTTTGGGGGCGCCGAAGGATGAAGCCGAGCTGGTGGCGATGCTCAACGCCGGCGCCGATTTCAAGACCCCCTTCGCCATCCGCTATCCCCGCGGCTTGGGCGAGGGTGTGGAGGTGGACTGGAAGGCTGAACCGACACCAATAGGAAAAGGTGAGGTGCTGAGGGAGGGAAGCGGAGTTGCCATACTCGCCCTGGGCAGGATGGTCGGTGCTGTGCTGGAAGCGGTAGAGATGTTGGCTTCCGAGGGGATAGAGCCCACGGTGGTAAACGCCCGCTGGGTGAAACCCCTGGACGAGGAGCTGATTGCCGACCTGGCCGGAAAGTATGAGCATCTGGTAACCGTGGAGGAAGGAACATCCGCCGCCGGTTTCGGCTCGGCGGTGCTGGAGCTTCTGGCGGAGAGGGGCTTGCTGAACAGATGCAGGGTGCACATCATCGGCATCCCCGATGAGTTCATCCCTCACGGAAAGGTGGATGAGCTGTTGAAAATGGTGGGTCTTGATGCGGTGGGCATCTCCGACAGGATTAAGGAGATAATGGATTAGGAGAGAGCCTTTTATCGGGAGAATGGGTTTGTCAGCAGGCGAAAAAATGAGATTGGATAGACTGCTCCTTGAGCGGGGATTAGCCCCCACCAGGTCAAAGGCTCAGGCGCTGATTATGGCCGGGAAGGTGCTGGTGGAGGGTAAGCGTGCGGATAAGGCGGGGAGCACCTTTCCCGTTGATGCCGATATAGAAATCAAAGCTCCCCCCTCTCTGTATGTATCCCGAGGAGGGGATAAGCTCGCCTGGTCTCTGGAGAAACTTCCCCCGCTTACCATAGAGGGGCGCATCTGTGTGGACATCGGAGCTTCAACCGGGGGATTCACCGACCTGCTCCTCTCTCGTGGTGCGGCTCTGGTCTATGCGGTTGATGTGGGCAGAGCACTACTCCACGAGAAGCTGAGGGAAGATGAGAGGGTGGTGGTGATGGAAGGGGTAAACGCCCGCTACCTCACTTCGGAGCATTTCCCACAAAAGCCCTCGCTTGCCACCGTGGATGTCTCCTTCATCTCCCTGCGCCTCATTCTGCCTCCGCTTGTGGATATTCTCCCCCCGGGCGGTCATGTATTAGCGCTCATCAAGCCCCAGTTTGAGGTGGGGCGGAAGAAGGTCAGCCACGGCGGGGTGGTGCGCAAAGGGCAGTTCGTTGCCGAAGCGCTCCTTTTGGTGCTGGGCTTTGCCTGCGAGCGGGGGCTGGCGCCTCAAGCTGTGGTCACCTGTCCCCTGCCCGGTCCCAAGGGGAATCGGGAGTTCTTTGCCCTATTGCAGGTGGGGGGGGAGGGGATGAGTGCAGAGGAGATTTCCTCAACGGTGGAGGAGGTTGTCAGTGAGGCTTTTTCGGAGCAGGTCTGGGGGGAGAGTATGAGAAAAAAATCACATTGACTTTTGAGGCGGGGAAGTATACTATAATTGTAGAATAATGAGGTCAACTCAGAGGTTCGTCTATGCGCATAGGAATAGTTGCCAACCAGACCAAGCCCCGGGCCAGAGAGGCGGCTCAGGAGCTCTGTGAATGGCTTTCGGAGAGGGGAGTGGATTGCCATATCCCCGCCCTCGGTGCTGGCGAAGCTGACCGGGACCTCTCCCCGCAGGATACCACAGAGCTGTTGGAGGTTGCCCGGCAGACGGATTTGGTGGTGGCTTTCGGCGGGGATGGAACCGTGCTATCCGTCGCCGGGGCGGTGGCTCCTGCGGGAAAGGCCGTCTTTCCGGTGAACGTGGGCGGAATGGGTTTCCTGACCGAAGTGGATATTGAGGGGCTTTATCCGGCGATGGAGGAGATTTTAGCGGAAAAATTTACCGTTGAACCACGGATGATGCTGGAGATGGAGCTTGGGGGCAGGACCGAGTTAGCACTAAACGAGGTGGTCATCCACCGGGGGGGAACCCCCCAACCGGCTCACATACTCATCCGCCGTCGGGGAAAGAGCCCCATCTCCTTTGCCGGAGACGGACTGATCATCGCCACCCCCACCGGTTCCACCGCCTACTCGCTCTCCGCCGGGGGTCCCATTCTGGACCCGGCGGTATCCGCCATTCTCTGCACCCCCATATGCCCCCAGGCGAGCTTTGTGCGCTCCTTCATCCTGCCTGCGGAGGAGGAGCTGACCGTAAAAGCCAAGATAATGACCGGCGGGGATGTGGGGGTTTTTGTGGACGGACAGACCAGCCTGCCCTTTTCCTGGGAGGAGGAACTGACCGTCAAGCGAGCCGAGGTGGATTTCTCCCTGGTGCGCGTAAAGGGCTGGGAGATTTTCCAGATCCTCAGGGAACGGATGGACTGGAGGGATATGCGGGAGGATAAGGTGTAGGGGAAAAACCATAGATTGATTAAATGGCTGGGGTGGTCTCCCCAGCCTTTTCTTTTTTGCCACATCTTAACGGATGAGCTTATTATTCCAGTGGTATGCCGTAATCGCCGAGGAGCTGGATATACGCATCTTTAGCCTCGGTGAAGAGCTTCGCCTCGCAGGCTTTGGACTCCCGGTAGGCGGAGAGACGATACTCCACAGGTGACGAATAGTCTGGCGAGGCGGTCACCAGAAAGAGGTCAATAACCTCCTCCAGGTTCTCAAACCAGAGGAGCAGTTTGTTGAAGGTATCCTCAGCCTCCGGGGGCGGGCTTATAGTATGAATCTCTGAGGTCAGGGTTTGCAAACGGTCCTTAATCTCTTTAACCGATTGACCGGCGATGGCAGGGTCGGAGTGGAGCAGTTCCTCATATGTATATAACTCTGCCATCAACTCCACAGCGTCCATCACCAGGGGGGTTACCTGGTCGTAGTGGGTGGCGATGGCGGTAATCCGCTCCATCAGCTCCACCGCATCATCTTCCTGGGCTTTTACCGATGAAGCCCAAGCCACTGCCAGGAACATCAGGCAGATGACAAATTTCCTTTTATTACCTTTGACCGTCATTGGCTCGTTCGGTCCTTATTTTTCAACTGAAGAGCGAGTGCAGATAGATTACTACAATTCAGTCGCCCAATCAATCCTTTTAGCGATATTGGGATGAAGAACTTCGCAGAAAGCCCCCGAGAAAGGGGGCTCGTGGTTGCTTTGATGGGCGCTTTTACTCTTCTACTACTTTCCACCTTTGGGTATGGCTTTGGGGAAGTCACCGCCCCCTGGTGTATCTTCCATTGTGAAGCCATACGATTCCATCTTGGCGTCATAGGCGGCGGTCATATTTTCGTAGAATTGAAACTCTCTGTCCTGAGCGGCGTAGAAGACATCCATAGATTTCTCAAAGGGGGGTCCCCCGCCGGCTTTTTCCTTATAGATTGTGTCTGCCATCAGGTCAAATAGTCTGTATCCTTCGTCAAACCACTGCTGAGTCATCTTCCATTCGTTCTGGAAATCGGCGGGCACCTTGACCGTTTTGAGGGTATCCCTCTGCATGGCGTAGTTCTGTTTCAGCTCATTGGTGCGCTGAAGGGCGTAGTCCAGAGCGACTGTGCCGTCACTCAGCTGTTCGTCAAGCTCATAGAGATAGTCCAGGCACTGACCGGCGTTCTCTACCAGTGGTTTGAGCTGATTGTAATGTTCTTCTGCCTGAGTGGCGGGGTCAAGTTCAATCTCTCCTTTGCCGAAAATCTGCTTGACCCTCTCACAGCCCGATAGAGAGACCAGCAGTAGCAGGACGGAAAAGATAATTATAAATTTCTTCATAGTGCATCCTTTCTGTGATGAGGATAATTTGAAAAGATCGCAAATAAAATACTACAATTCGGGAGCTTAATCAATATTTTTTTGCATATTTCAAAATACTTTTTCAGATTGTATTCAGGGGGGTCATTGCTGAGGTCCACTAAGGTCATCAGTAGAGGTCCAAGCCAAACTCAACCATCTGCTGGACATAGGCTTCGGTCATCTCATCATACATCTGAATTTCCAAATCCCAGGCGGAGTAGAAATCGTCCAGGGCTTTATCAAACTCCTCAGCTTCGGCGGTCTCTTTCTCAATGGTTACCAGCATAAGGTCAAAGGTCTTTTCGGCTTGATTCATCCAGTTGAGCAACATGTTGAACACTTCCACAAAGTCCTCTGGCACATCAATGTGATCAAGCTCCGCCCTCCGGGACAGAAACTCCTCCTTCAGCTCTATGGTTTTGGATCTGGCTGATTCCAAAGTAACGGTGCCATCAGCCAACGTTTCGTCAAGGGCATACATGCCGTCAAGAGCGGCGATGGCTCCTTCAACGATGGAGGTTAGAACCTCATAATGCTCCCTGGCTTGGTCTGCTGGACTCTTGCCACCATCCTCGCCCGACGCCTTGAGTGGGCTTGCGACTATCACCATAATGGTTAAGACCAGGGCGGAGATGAAGGTTGTGAGCTTGTTCATATCCCATCCTTTAAAAGTGGAATTTTCTTGACCTGCTTTAGCACAATAATATGATTAAGTGATGAAATCAATGTTTTTATATTATTCGGTTTTAATGGAAAGCCCCCCAAAGAAGGGGGGCTTTCGGTCTTTTTTGAGATTAGTAGAGTTCCACGCCCTTCTCAGTCATCTGCTTGTTATAGGCTTCATCCATCAAATCATACATCATGGTCTCTTTGTCCCAAGCGGAATAGAAATCGTTCAGGGCTCTGTCAAACTCCGCAATGCTGGCGGCCTCCTTCTCAATGGACACAAGCATAAAGTCAAAGGTCTTTTCGCCCTGGTCCATCCAATTGTTCACCAGCTGGAACTCATCCTCAAAGTCCTTGGGCACTTTGATTGAAGGGAGCTGTCCCTTCAGGGATAGGAATTTTACTTTCAGCTGGTTGACCCGATTGCGGGCGGCATGGGAGGTGATTGTGCCGGTGCCCAACTGCTCATCAATGGCATACATCTCGTCCAGAACTTCGGTGGCTCCTTCAATGACGGGGCGCAGAGCCTCGTAGTGTTCTTCCGCCTGGTCGGAGGCGCTCTTCCAACAACCGATCAGTGCCAGAATGGAGACGGCCACCGTGCATAGTAGTAGTGCCTTCTTCAAGTTTTCTCCTTTCTAAATTTATGAAGTTGTAGAGGACTGTTAAACTCTAGTGATTGGAAATGGTCCTTTTAAGGGGATTAGTCATCAACATAGAAGCCCAACTCGCTCAGCTTGTTTTGATAGGCTTTGTATGATTGGACGTTGAGTTCTTCCTGTTGATTGAGGGCATCTATCAGGTAGTTGTAGTATTTATCCTCATATTGTGTTCCTGCGGTATCAATGACATAGATGAAGTTGGTAAAGGATATTTCCACCGCATCAAACCACTGACCGAGGAGGGCGTATTCGTCTCTAAGGTCTTTGGGTGGAGATTCGTTCAGATATGCCTGTTTGTCGGCGCTGAATTCCTGCTGGAGGCTTGCTATCTCATAGCGGGCGTCCTGCAGGGAGATACTATTCTGGGTCAGGGCATCATGGAGCGCATACAATCGCATCACTTTCTGGTTTACTCGGTTGACTATCTCACTTATGCGGTCATAGTGGTCAATGGCTTTCTGTTTTCTGTAGAAAAAATCGCAACCGACCGAGAAGGTAGAGAGGATTACCAGGAAAGCGAACATTATTGTGATGCGGTGGCAGCGGCTCCGTATGCACATAACCTGGGAATTGGTGGAAGAAATTTAAGTAGTTGGTGAACGAATCACAGTTTCATTAATGAAATCTGTATCAATATTTTATATTCCAAAATACGAGAAATCAAGAAAAAAAATAGTTGATAGCCCTTTCCCATTTGTTAAAAGCGAATATAACCAAGAGAGCTGGAATCTTCCGGGAAGCTCTTTTATAACCGGTTGGCTTATGTTACTATTTTCCCGAAGGTATCTATGAGGTATTCAACTGTGGATGATGTCCTGGCAGTGATACTTGCCGGAGGGGTTGGTGCGCGCCTTTCGGTGCTATCCGACAAGCGGGCAAAGCCCTCGGTTCCATTTGGGGGGAAGTTTCGCATAATTGACTTCAGCCTGTCCAACTGCGTAAACTCCCAGATAGATAACATCGCCGTCCTCACCCAGTATCGCCCCCGCTCGCTTATGGAGCACATCGCTACCGGCAAAGCCTGGGACCTGGACCGCCGGCGCGGAGGCGTGGAGCTCCTTCAGCCGCAGTTGATGTCCGAGGGCGGTGGCTGGTATCGGGGAACCGCAGACGCCATCTACCAGAATCGGCGCTACATCGCCACCCGTCATTTCAATTATATCCTAGTCCTGTCCGGCGACCACATATACAAAATGGACTACCGTTTATTATACCATTTCGCAAAAAAGACCGATGCCGACTTAACCATCTCCGCTCTGCCGGTTGCCCCGGAGGATGTCTCCCGTTTTGGAATAATTTTTACCGATAAGAAGGGGCGGATAACTGGTTTTAAGGAGAAGCCCAGGAAAGCCGAGAGCAACCTGGCTTCAATGGGGGTCTATTTATTCAAGAAGAAAGTCCTGCTGGATGCACTACAGCGAAACGCCCGCCGAAAACGAACCAGCCACGACTTCGGTAAAGATATTATCCCCATACTGTTGCGCAGGGGGGCTCAACTCTATGCCTATCGTTACGAGGGGTATTGGCGGGATGTGGGTACCCTGCAATCATACTGGGAGGCTAATATGGACCTCCTGGGCGCCGAGCCCAAGCTGAACCTCTACGACAGGGATTGGCCCATCTTCACCGCCAGCACAGGACCCCCGCCCGTGAAACTGGGGAAATATGCCTCCGTTCACAACAGTATGTTGTCCGCAGGCTGTATCGTCAACGGGCGGGTGGTAGATTCGGTCATCTTCCCCGGCACCATCGTCCACCAGAACAGCGTGGTAATCTCATCCATTATAATGGACGACTGCCTGGTGCAGAGAGACTGTATTCTGGACCGGGTTATTATGGACAAGAGGGTGGTCCTCGGTGAGGGGGTGCGTATCGGGCTGGGGGCGGACGACATCCCCAACAGGGAGTTTCCCGACCTGCTGAACACCGGTCTCTCGGTCATCGGCAAAAACAGCGCGGTTCCTCCCCAAATGGTCATCGGGAGAAACTGTCTGATCGGCTCGGATATAGCCGAGGAGGATTACGGTCAGATGCGGACTCTGAAAAGCGGGGAGAATGTGCTCAAAAGGACGGTATCCGGTGAAGACCCCTGATATGAATATCAGCTCTGAGATTTACGCAAGGAATGAGCTTTCCGCACCGATCGCTCCCTCGCTTCCCCGCCCCTCCTTGCGGGAGGCTGTCAATGTCCGCCGCCCCTTCTTCCCACCACTGATCTGTCTTATTTCCGCTTTGCTGGTCATCTTTCTTGCGGTTCTGCTCCCCGTCGGAAGCGAGCCGGGGCGATACCTGGCGGTTCCGGGAAGCGGATTACCGATGATCACTTCCCCCTTGTCAAGCGGTCATCTCTACAAATTGGTGGTTAAGGGCACAGTAGCCTTCTCCTTGAACGGAAAGAGCGATGCTCTATACACCGGCTTTGGGGAGCAGTTCAACATCAAGAACCCCATCGTCTCCATCCAGGGGGAGATTCACGAGCCGGATATAGCTTATCCCCAGGAACATCTATATATTTATTATATCCCCGGTCGGGGGGAGAGCGTGGAGGTCAGTCTGGTGGACGGAGGGGGAATTATCTCCCTATTGGGAGTGCAGTATCTGGACAATTCCGGAAAAATCTACGCCGTCCTGGAGGAGGCTGATTTCCGCTCATGGATTGTGCAGGATGCCGACTATGTCTCTCAGGAGGTGGTGGTGGGCTACACCTTGGATCCGGTGCCCGCCGGGAGGGATGATATCCACCTGCGCGTCTACGATTCAGACGGCGAGCTGGTCTTTGAGGTGAGCAGTCGGGGGGAGATAGGTTATCGGGAGGGTTACCCGCACGCTCTGTCCAAGGAAGCGGTGGGTGAATTTGTCTGGTATGGCTGGGGCAATGTGGGAAGATTCGGCTCGCCCCGTCCTCTTCCGCCGGGGGAATATACAGCGCTGCTGGTCTTTGAACGGGAGGGGGAGGAGTTTCTGGCATTTCCACCCAACCCCGACAGACAGGAGATGGAGATAGCGGTAACCCATGCTATGTCCGGCACCTTCCCCAAACTGATAGGTCGCCATCTCGGGGATGGCAGCGTCGGCTTTCCCTATGACACCAGCCGGGGGATAAAGCAGATTCAGTCCTTTCCCGACGGTATAGACGGCATCTACACCCGGCAGAAGGGTGAGGGCGACGACTTTCTATATTACGGCACTCGTGGTCCCTGGTTGCCCTTCGGGGAGGTGGCTCCCGCCTGCATCGGCTCCCTGCAGAGGACACTCAATTTAATCCGGGGGGCTTACTGGGAGTTTTATGAGGCGGGTAAGGGAGTGAATTTTCCGGAGCTGGTGGAGATAACCAGCGTATATGACGATGATATGGCGGAGATGGTGGAGTGGTATCAGTCCACTTTCTCCGTGGATGCGAAAAAGGAGCGGGAGATACTCCTCCGCTTTGACAACCTTCCTCCGGAATATAACTATGAGCCCACGAAAGAAGAACTCTCCTATATAATCGCCGGCGATACCTTAGAGGCAATCCTCAACACCACCTTTGATGTGCCCAAGGTGCCGGTGCCCATCACCCTCAAGGACCTGGACAATCTGCCCGCCTATGACGCCGAGAATCCCCATTACAGCCTCTATCATCTCTTTGAGGAGATCGGCAGGCGTGCCAACTCCCGCCGTAACTACACCCCCCAGCCCTCATCCGGAGGTCTGCAGGAGGGGGTAATCTACGATATCTCCGATGACGCCTTCGTCAGCCTGCTGATAGCCGTTGGCTACCAGGAGTCCGGCTTGGCACACATCTCCGGCAGTGGGCGCATATACCGGGCGGGTAAGGGACGGGGCTCGGCTACCGGCTATATGCAGATGACCGCGGATGTGATAGGCGCAACCCACTATGTGATGACCTTCTGGGACGGCGAGGAACTGGTATCCAGGCGGCTGGGTGATTGGACTTTTAAGGAGCGCTACTTTTTACGCAACATAAACCGTTGTAACATAGAGATGGCGGCGCAGTTTTTGAAGGAGATGTTTGATAACTGCGGGGGCTCTCGTTTTGATGAACGATTTCGCCAGGAGATGAAGCTGGGGGGAATGCTGGATGCCACCAGCAAGAAGGGGCTTTTAAGGCGGGCGAAGCTGGCCGGCTCTTCCTACAACGCCGGTCCGGAAGCCACCCGGGTGATGATAATCTATCTCTACGACCACCCCGAGACGGAGGAAAACGAGTCTGTGGAGCTGTTCTTCGGCGAATGCGACGGAGATATGGAACTCTATCTGAAAAAGTTTCGTGAGGATTTGGTGGCTCACATAATCGGGGATTACAAATTTCCATTGGAGTCAACCGTAGAGGGCAGGGAACGTTTTAACAAGCTGATAAAGTGGCTGGGACCATATTGGCACAAGAAGGTGGAGGGGATAAGCTGGGAGGAGGCGGCGCTGATGAAGCTGGACCGGGAAGTCATCGGCTACTGCCACAATGTCGCCGCCAATCTCCCCGGGCTGATGCGGGATCGGGAGGCGATATTCAAGAACAAGACTTTCTACATGCTTCTGGTGGCAAAGGAGGAGGAAGAGCAGGAGCTGGAACAGGAGGAAATTACTATACCCAACTCCACCAACAACAATAGCATTCCAATGAAGCCCACCGATGGGGTCATGCCCCCAAAGAAAAAATGAGGATGGGGTGATTGTATGTGCGGAATAGCGGGGATGTTCTCCCTCTCGGGTGGGATTGATCTGCGGACGCTGGAGAAAATGGTCTCCACCCTCCGCCACCGGGGACCGGACCACGAAGGCGTGTGGTTAAACGATGACCATACCGTGGGTTTGGCTCAAGCTCGGCTGGCGGTCATAGATACATCACCGAGCGGGAACGCCCCCATGCTCTCCTCAGACGGTGGTGTGGCGATAACTTATAACGGCGAGGTCTATAATTTCCGGGAGATCAGGGAGGAACTTGAGGGGTTGGGGCATAGTTTTCGGAGTCGGTCGGATACCGAGGTGGCTCTGAAAGCCTATATGCAGTGGGGGATTGGTTGTGTGAACCGTTTTGTGGGTATGTTCGCCCTCGCCCTGTGGGATGAGGATGAAGGGTCGTTATACTTAGTCCGAGACCGGCTGGGAATAAAGCCGTTATATTATCTGTCCGACCCCGGTTTCCTAGCTTTCGGCTCGGAGATAAAATCCCTGATTGACTTACCCCGGTTCTCCAAAGAACTCTCACCGCAGGCACTGCTTGCTTACCTTCGTTTCCAGTATGTTCCCGCACCGCATTCCATCTTCAAGTCGGTGCGCAAGCTTCCCCCCGGCTCCATCCTTCGCTTTGATGGAAAGGAGTTGGTGGAGGAGCGGTATTGGCATATCGGTGAAGCCGGTGTGAAGTGGGGGGAGGGGAGCGATGCAGATGTTGAGGAGGAGTTTCTGCGGATTCTGCGTCAGGCGGTCAGGGATCGCTTGGTGAGCGATGTCCCTCTGGGCAGTTTCCTCTCCGGGGGGATAGACTCCAGCCTGGTGGTGGCGCTGATGGCTGAGCAGGGAGGGTCTCCTCCAAGGACATTCACCATCGGCTTTGAGGACCCCGCCTACAATGAGGCGCCCTTTGCTAAAAGGGTAGCCCACCATCTCGGCTGTGAGCATACCGAGCAGTATGTCGGTCCCCGGGACCTGTTGTCAGCGATACCGTTGCTTATGGATTATTATGATGAGCCTTTCGGTGACCCTTCGGCGATACCCACCTTCTTGCTCTCCAAGATGACCAGGGGGTATGTTACCGTTGCCCTCTCCGGCGACGGAGGGGACGAGCTCTTCTGTGGCTACGACCGCTACAGATGGCTGGGGAGGATGGCGAGATTTCGGAACCTACCGTCACCTCTGATGAGCTCTTTGCGGGTGGTTCTGGGGCTTTTGCGGGATTCCTGGGGGGAGAGCCTGCGCCGACTGGAGGATGAGGATGATCTGGCAGAGACTTACCTGCGAGCGATATCCATATTTGACAGACGCTTCTTGGGGGACATACTCCGTGAGGAATGGTTGGTTGAGGGGGAGAGGAACGGGGCGGAATATGAAGAGCGAATGCGTGCCACACTGAAGGAACGGGACCCGCGGGAAGCGGCGATGCTTTTGGACCTGAGCAGTTATTTGGTAGATGACCTGCTGGTCAAGGTGGATAGGGCTAGTATGGCTCATTCACTTGAGGTGCGGGTTCCCCTCTTGGACCATCGGGTGGTGGAGAGCGCTTTTCGGCTTCCGCTGAAATGGAAAGTCAGGGGGAATAAAACTAAGCTGCTTCTGCGCCGTCTGCTCCAACGCTATCTACCCAGGGAGCTCTTTGAGCGCCCCAAGAGGGGCTTCGCGGTTCCTCTGGGAGATTGGTTTAGGGGGGAACTGGCGCCCGTCCTGGAGCGGTATCTCGGCGAGCAAAGACTTACGGAGGATGATATTCTGAAACCGGTGGGAGTGCGAAGATTGGTCGCCGAGCACAGGTCGGGGAAGAGGGACCATTATCATCGTCTGTGGATTCTGCTCTTTCTCCAGATGTGGCGGGAGAGATATATGGTTTGACCGCGAACGGATTGCTTGGGAGGAGCCCTGAATCTCTCGGCTTGCCGAGAGATATGTTGTATTTAAACAACTATATTTTCAGCCGCAAGCCGGCGGAGATGAAGCGACCGGGATGGGTGAGGTTGGATATTTCCTCATACTGGGAGTTGAGCAGGTTGTCCAGGTGCAGGTCAAAACCGAGATAGGGGGTTATCCACAGAACCGATTGGGTGTTGAGGATAAAATATGAGTCCAGAGTAGTCTCCGGATAGGAGGTGGGGCGGTCACCGACAAATCTGCCCCCGATGCTCAACTCCCATAAGGATAGGGGGGAGAGTTCAATTCCGGCGTCAAAGGTGATGCGGGGGTGGTAAGGGATAACCTGGAAAGCGTTCTCGTCATCAATTATATCCTCTATGTTGAGAGAGGCGTAATGATTAAAACGTTCGCTGGCTCTAAAGGAGTAGCTTATCTTTATGCCGTAGATGGTGGCTTGGTGGAGATTGGCGGGAGTGATGAGACCATCATAATCAGTGTAGTATATGTAATCCAGAACATCCTTGCGGTATAACTCTACTTTGCTCTCTATCAACTGGGAGAAGTTGTAGTTGAAGCCGGCGGTGATGGAGGTGTATTCCTGGGTGGGCTTGAGCGGCTCGCTTACCGTGGAATAACGCTCATCAATGAAGAGATGGTGAAAATCAAGTCGGCTCAGTTGGGGCTGATAATATAGGTAGAAGCCGGTCTTGGGGTTGATACGCAGGTGGATGCCGGCGGTGGGATAGAACCGGGTGATGAGATTGCGGTAGCTGTCAATCCTTCCTCCAAAGGTGAGAAAGAGATGGTCTTTTATGGGGAGTTCGTTTTCAAGAGAAATATTTATAAATGTAGCCCTACTTTCGGCTCCACTCATCCAGTCTCTATAGACATCCAACTCCACCTTGGTTAGATAGTCCCAATTTGGCAGGATGAACTGTCCGCAGAACTCCCCGCCCAAGGTGCGGTGTTTATAACTGGAGCTCTCGTCTTCCAGGTGGTCAGATTCGGCAAAGCCGTCAAAATAGATTTTGATATACTTCCCCAGGTCGGTAAAGGCGCCGATATCAAAATATCTATGTTCAGTTGCTTGTGTTGAAAAATAAACTGGTGGGGTGCCGGGGTGTTCGGGTGATTGGTAACTGTATCGGTTGCGGAAATACTCCAAGCCACAGCTTAACTGCCGTCCGAAGGTGAGGTCAAAGAGCAGGTCGTATTTTAAATGTATGTTCTCTCGGTATCCTTCCGCACCACTATTTCCTAGGGATAGATATTTCCCCAGGATGACCTGGTTGAGTATTTTGCTCTCCATACCGTAGATGCCGTCAAATTGACGGCTATTCTTTTCCCCCAATCCCCCGCAAGCCTCTATGGTGTGATAGAAACCTCGCCGTTCGTGGTTTTCGGCACCTTGCTCGTCTGGCGGCTGGGTCAGCTCCTCCACTCTATCCACCCGGAAGGCGGACTTATGGGGAGAGGCTTTTTGCAAAAATTCATAGACATCGGTGAAAGGATCCGGCGCAAAGAGGGATTCCTCAGCCTTCTTATCTATGTCGTCGTCGGCGCAACTTTGTGCGCTGGGGCATAGGATTGCACAGAGGACGAAAATAGAATAAAGCGCCAGCTTATTCCTATCAGTACATTTTTTCCAGTAGCGCATCTGCCTTATTCACCCAAGCGGTGTGAGTGGGATATTCCCTTACCAGCCTTTTCAACCATTCCTCCGCCGCCGAAAACTCTCGCAGATCGTAATAACATTTTCCAACCCAATACATAGACTGAACCGCCAGATCTGCCCCGCCGTTATATATGACTATCTTATGATATTTGATGGCTTTGGGAAGGTCGGCTAGATATTGATATACGAAAGCCAGCTGAAAACAACCCAATAGATACTCCTTACTGCTTTGCCACTCCCGCACCAGCTTATCCAATATCACCTGAGCGCTTTCAAACATGCGCAGGTCCTTATAAATTAACCCCAGATTGTATAGGACCGTGCTTATTCGGGGATCGTGGGGTATTTCGTCCAGAAAGACCTGATAGATGTCTATGGCTTCCTCCGCCAGTCCACCTTCGTTATAGAGCCCCGCCGCCTTTAGCAGATAATCATAGCGGGAGGGCGATCTCTTCATGCGCTCCGCCAGCCACACGTAAATCTCGGCTGCGTCTATATCCATCCCCTGGCGTTTATAGATGTCCGCCAGTTTTTCGGTAGCCTCACAGAGTATTCCAATATCCTCCTCCTCTGAGAGAATCTCCTTCAACAACTTGGTGGCGTAGCTGAAGTTTCGTTCGTCGCTGTAGTATTGGGCTACTAAAATTTTGACTTTTGGAGCCAGACTGCTCTGGGGATGTTCGTTCAAGAAGGCAACGGATGCGGTAAGTGGATTGGAGTATTTACCCAATTTCTGGTCGGTGAGGTAGGTGTAATAGAGCGCATCCTGCCCCACTATGGTGGCGGAGTAGTTCTTATGTATATAGGCAAAAACCTTCATGGCGCTATCATAGCGGGTGAGGTCGTAGAGCGATTTTCCCTTATACCAGAGCATCTTGGGAGCAAAGTCGCTTTTAGGAAGTCTGTCTGTGAAGTCGTCAACCCATCCGATGCACAGTTCGTATTTTCCCTCCAGGTAGAGCGACCTCACCATAGCCAGGGCGGAATCGTCGGCAAGTTCATGGTCCGGGAAGTTGGTGATAAACTCAATATAGACATCGCGCATCTCCTCCGTTTGACCGAGATTGCTATATGCCCTGCCAAGATTCCAGTAAGCCAGGGGGGTGATGTCGGATTGGGGATATTTATCAATGAAGTCACGGTAGTGGTCAACCGCCTGTTCGTTCTCCCCCAGCTGAAAGAGGCAGTCGGCGGTGCGCAGAAAACCGTATAGATACAAACTGCTTTGGGGGTAGTTGCGGGTGAAGAGCTCAAAATCCTCCATAGCCCGCTGGTAGTGCTCGGTCTTATAGCCGCACTCCCCCACCAGAAAGGCAAAGTAGGGGCTCTCCTCAATCTGGGGATTTTGAGCGAGAAGGGTGGAGAATATGTCCCTGGCCTGCTCATAATCTCCCATTTTGTAGTGGCACCAGCCCTGGTAGTATATCGCTTGCACCAGATAGGGATGGTGGGGGAAGTCGGAGGCGAACTTGGCGAAATATTCCAGGGCGAAGGGGTAGTTCTCCCTCTGGTAGCTGAGGTATCCTATCAGAAACAAAGTTTGGGCTTGGGTTTCGGCGTCCTTCGCCTGGGAATAGACCTCCGCCAGCTTGCCTTCGGCACTGATGTGGTCTCCCAGCTGAAAATCCAGCCAGGCGGAGATTATGCGGATGTCCTCAGTGGTGATGGTTGGGTCTTGCAAGATGGGAACCTGAGACCGCATGGAATCCTCTGCCTCTATGAGCTCGTTTAAGGTCTCCAGAGCCTGCGGATATTCGTTTAGCGCCACCTGCAGGCTTGCTTGCAGGAATAGCTTATGAGAGAGCATCTCCTCCGGGAAAAGCTGGTCGTAATCAAGGATTCCTAAAGCTTCTTCCAACTGCCCCAGAGCCGCCCGGCAGTGGGCGAGATGATAGTTGGTTAGAGCCTTGAGCAGTGGGTGAGGTTCACTTGAGTCTATCAACTCCAGTTGGACTATTGCCTTCTGGTAGTCTTCCATGGTGATATAGACCTGAGCCAGGCGGTATCTCTCCCAGGCGGTCTTGTTCAGGTCTGGGGTGGCCTCCATGAGCTGGAGATAGACGGAGACCGCCTGCTCAAATTGATTCTGGTTATATAGCAGAGTGCCCAGTTCGGAGTGGGCGGCGAAGTTGACCTCTTTCTTCATCGGGAGGCTGAGCGCCTTTCGCAGTGCCTCCTCGGCGCTTGCCTCATCGCCTTTCTTCATGTAACAACGAGAGAGCTCCAGCCAGCCGGCATCAACCAGGGAGGAGCCGGGGTAGGTGATGAGCAGGTCACGGTATTCCTGAATGGCTTGGTGATAGTTGCCCAGGGATTGGTCGCAGTGGGCTAAATAGAACTGCGCCAGGTCCAGGTCGGATGCGGTGGGATTCTGGTGGATGTATTCCCGGAACTGATGAGCGGCTAAATTGAAAAGCTGGTGATCGAACATATCGATCCCCAGCGATAGTTTGTCGGTTAGTTCGGCACGGCTGGAGGTGGACAGCGCCCCAATCGCGGTGATTATCATCAATATCGTTATAATGGTTCTATTAAACATAATCTGGGGTGACCTTGGTGGGGTATTTTATGGGTTGTTTTTAGGGGTTTATTTTATTGGGGACGGTTATTATCATCCACATGGAGACGGCGCATGGAGAAGTCCTCGGTCTCCTCAGGGGAAAGATACCCGAAGGCGAATATGATCACTTTATCGCCGACCTCCCCGAGACGGGCGGCGGCGCCGTTTAGTCCAACAACCCCGCTTCCCCTGTCTCCTTTGATGACATAGGTCTCAAAGCGAGCCCCATTGTTGATATTGAGCACTGCGACTATCTCCCCCTCGGCAATTTCCGCCAGCTCCATAAGCTGGGCGTCAATTGTAATACTACCCTCATATTCCAACTGTTTGAAGGTAATCCTGGCGTTGTATATCTTGGAACGGCAGAATTTCCTAAGCATCTCAATTGCCTTCCTCATTAATGGATTTCAAATCGTCAGCTCCGATGAGCATATTATCTATTAGTCGCGTCTCCCCGGCGTAAACCGCCAGGGCAAGCAGGGTTTCGCCTTTTATCTCTGATACATCCCTCAGGCTATCCGCCTCCACCACAGATATATAATCAATGCGGTTCAGTGTCTTTGCGGAGATTATCTCTTTCATCCTTTTCTTCAACTTTTCAGCGGACCGTTCCCCCTCACCCAGCAAAGCCTTTGCCTCGCTGAGCGCTTGATGGAGCAGGACCGCTCCCTTTCGCTCCTGTGCTGATAGGTGGCGATTGCGGGAGCTCATCGCCAAGCCGTCCTCCTCCCGCAAGATGGGCGCAACGGCTATCTCTATATCCCAGTTCAAGTCGGCGGTCATCCGCTTGATGACCACAGCCTGCTGGGCATCCTTTTGACCGAAGACCGCTATATGCGGTTTGACGATGTTAAACAGCTTGGCGACAATGGTGCTTACTCCCCGAAAGTGGGTCGGTCGGCTGGCTCCGCACAAAACCTCGCTCAAACCCTCAACATTGACATAGGTGGAGTATCGCTCAGGATACATCGTCTTGTCCTCGGGAGCGAAGATGACATCCACACCTGCCCCACGGCAGCTCTCCTCATCCTTCTCCAAGGTGCGGGGATAGATGTCCAGGTCTTCTTCGGGAGCAAACTGGGCGGGGTTGACATAGATGGAGACCACCAGGAAATCGCACCGTTCCCGGGCTAATTTCACCAGCGACATGTGCCCCTGGTGGAGTGCGCCCATGGTGGGAACCAGGGCGATGCGTTCTCCCTCCAGGCGAGCTTTGTCGGCAAGGGCTTGCATCTCCGTTACATCAACTACCAGCTCCATCTATTTGTTCCCTCACTTCGCCTTTTTAACCTTCTGCCACGCTTTTTGGGTGGCTTTATCCAGTCGGTAGTAGTTATCCTCACCGGGAAAATCGCCCCGGCGAACATCTTGCTTGTATTCTGAAATCGCCCGGCGGATTACCGCATTCAGGTCCTTATAGACTTTTACGTGTCTGGGTATCTTGTGGTAGAGCCCGAGGATATCATGGAGCACCAGAATCTGACCGTCGCAGTGGGGACCGGCACCGATTCCGATGGTGGGGATGGATAGCTTTCCGGTGATGGTCTGGGCTACTTCGGTGGGGACGCACTCCAGGACCAGCGCATAAGCCCCCGCTTCCTCCACCGCCAACCCATCGGATAGAAGCTGTTTTGCCTGGGAGACATCTTTTCCGACTATAGTGTAACCTCCGAGCTGGTGGTAACTCTGCGGGGTGCAGCCCAGGTGGGCGAGGACGGGTATACCGTTCTCCACCATCCTGCGGATGAGGTCTATGTGTGCACCTTCCACCTTCACCGAGCCGGCGCCCCCTTCGGCGAGACAGCGACCGGCATTATAAAGCGCCTCATCCTGGTTTGCCTGGTAGCTCATGAAGGGCATATCCAGGCAGACCATCGCCCGCTTGACCGCACCACTGACCATATTACAGTGATAGAGCATCTCCTCCAGGGTAACCCCTATGGTTGTCGGCTTTCCCTGAACCACCATCCCCAGAGAATCCCCCACCAGGATGAGCTCCAGACCGACGCCATCTAGAAGCTCCGCAGTGGGATAATCGTAGGCGGTCAGGGCGGTGATGGGGTGGTTCTCAGCCTTCATCGCCGAGAAGTGGTGGTTGAATATCTTGGGCAGATTGTCAAAATCGGTCATTTTTTCGCCTTCGGTTTTACCGGGCTCTTCCCCTTATCTTTCCGCTCATACTCCTTAATCCAGCCGTTGTCGTCGGTGGATTTGAGGAGCTTGCTTATCGGCATCTGCATTACCGGGTGTAAGAGGTCGGGAGCGATCTCGGCCAGGGGCTCTAGCACGAAGCGCCTTCTTGCCGCCCGGGGATGGGGAATTACCAGCTCCTCGTTATTTACGATGATGTCGTCATAAAAAAGTATATCAATGTCCAGAACCCTGGGACCGCTCCGTTTCCGTCTGGAGGGACGCCCTAATCTTTCCTCCACTCGCCGGCATACCTTAAGAAGATGGTGCGGGGGGAGGCCGGTGTTCACCTCAATGACCTGGTTGAGATACTCCGGCTCACCACGCCCGGAATTAACCCCTTCGGTGCGGTAAATCGTTGAACAGTGGACCAGGTCTATCAGTCCGTCTTTGGTCAGCAGGGCGAGGGCGGACCGTAGGTTCTTCTCACGCTCTCCTAGATTTGAACCCAACCCAAGAAATACCCGGTGACTGAATCTGTCGTTGTAAACCATCTGCGAATTCTATCAAAGTGTGGAAGATAAGTCAATTGCAAACTTTTTTAGAATTTATTTTTACACACTTGATAGTGTCGGTGATGTATGCTAATTTTGCCTAAATATCGTCGCTGCTTCAAGCGGAGAGAAAAGGGTTATGAGAAAGATAACCGTCGGTACGGTGGATATCGGGGAGAAGGGTATCAACATGGTCGTGGATGCCCTGAAACGTGGGAGAATATCCGGTGGAGTCAATGTGCGCCGGTTTGAGAAAGCTTTTGCCGAATACCACCGCATGCCCTACTGCGTGGCGGTATCCACCGGCACCGACGCAGATACCATCGCCTTAGCCTCCTTTCGCCAACTGGGCTATCCACCACAGGGGGAGGTGTTGGTCCCGGCGCTGAATTTTATCTCCGTAGCCAATGCCATAATTCATGCAGGTTATGTGCCTGAATTTGTGGATGTGGACCCAAAGAGCTGGAATATTGACCCTCGGGCGGCGGCACAGGCCATAGGTCCCCAGACTGTGGGTATGATTCCCACGCACCTTTTCGGGCGCCCCTGTGATATGGACCCACTTCTGGAGTTGGCTCGGAAGCATAATCTGTTCGTGGTGGAGGACGCCGCAGAAGCCCATGGAGCCAGGTATAAGGGCAAATTGGTGGGGACTATGGGGGATATGGGGGCTTTCAGTTTCTATGTCGCCCATATTATAACCACCGGCGAGGGTGGGGCGGTGCTGGCAGGAGATGAGAAGCAGGCTGAGGTGCTCCGTTCCCTCAGAGCTCACGGTCGGGCTTGCTCCTGCCCGGTCTGCAAGTTGAATGTGGACAGCGGTTACTGCTCAATTCGCTTTGAGCAAGGTGGCGACCTGGAGGATTCCCGTTTCAGCTTCCTGCGTATCGGTTACTCCGCCAAGATGAACGATCTGGAGGCGGCTATCGGGCTGGAGCAGATAGAACGACTTGACCAGATAGTTCAGGCAAGACGTAAGAACTTCTTCTTCCTCAATGAGGGGCTGGGGCAATTTTGTGATTATCTAAACCTATTTGAGGAAGGTGAAGATGGGTGGATAAGCCCCCTCTGCTACCCAATTATGGTGTCGGAGGAAGCGCCCTTCACCCGCAGGGAGTTGGTAAAACACCTTGAGCACTCTCGAATAGAGACTCGTCCCGCATTCGGCTCCATCCCCACCCAACAGCCGGCTTTTGAGTATCTGGGTCATAAGAAAGGGGAGTTCCCCAACGCTGAGGCGGTGGGTCGCAGGGGTTTGTATATAGGCGTTCACCAAAACCTCAGCGGTGAGGACCTGGATTACATAGTTGCTACTTTTGCAGAATTCTTTAAAAAGTTTGGTGAGTGAAGGTGGGCAGGGGAGAAGATGTTGGAATGGCAGGTGTTAAGAGAATAGCCCTCATAATCCCCACCTACAACGAGGCGGATAATATTGAACGAATGGTCGCCGAGTTGTATGAGGCAGTTCCCAATCTGCACCTGATAATCGTTGATGATAACTCGCCGGACGGAACCGGCAGATTGGCTGATAATCTATGGGGAGAGTATCCCCATCTGGAGGTCATCCACCGTCGGGGGAAGGAGGGGCGGGGCGGGGCGACCATTGTGGGTTTTAAGCGGGCTTTGTCCGCCGGTGCGGAGCTCATCTGCGAGATGGACGCCGACTTCTCCCACCACCCCGCCGAACTCCCCAGGCTGATAGAGAAAACCTCCGAGTATGATATGGTCATCGGCTCTCGCTACCTGGCGAGCTCTCGTATCGTCAACTGGCCCTGCCTGCGCCGCCTCTTCTCCAAGCTGGCTAACCTCTACGCCCGGGCACTGTTGGGGATACCCATCAAAGATTATACTAACGGTTTTCGTTGTTTTCGCAGATGCGCCCTGCAAGCGGTTGACTTCTCAGCCATAGACGCCTCCGGCTATGTCGTCCTTTCCGAGATAGCTGTTCAGCTCCATCGTCGGGGTTTAAGGATAGGGGAGGTGCCCACCATCTTTGTCAATCGCAAGCGGGGTGAATCAAACCTCAGCCGGGCGGAGATTGTAAACGCCTTCACCTCCGTTCTGCGCCTGTGGTGGCGGTATCAGAGGGGGGGACCCCTCAAGAAAAATTATAATTGCCATTAAGCTTCGCTGAAACCAGTATGGTTTCAATTATGAAAAAGGTTCTTTGCGCCATATTGATAGTCGTCCCCTCCCTCTTCGTCCTTCTCTGGGTGGGGAGCTTTCTGGTGATTTATCTCTTCACCCATCCGCCGTCTCCCGCTTACGAAGTAACCCCCCAGGACTACAAGCTGGATTACGAGGAGCTTCACTTCAAATCCACCGACGGCGTTCCCCTTCTAGGCTGGTATGTGCCAGTATCGGAAGGTAAAGGCTTGGTTATCATCGCCGGGGGGTTTCGGGACAGTAAAGAGCGTATGTTGGGGCATGCCGCCTTTCTCCATCAGGCGGGCTATTCCTGCATAGTCTTTGACTATCGTGGCGTGGGCCAGGGGTTCTTCGCCCACCTCACATTTGGTGCAAACGAGCGAAAGGACCTCCTGGGTTTGACCCGCTACCTGGAGGGCGGGGGCTGTTTTGGACACGATGGCTATTTCATTATCGGTCTCTCTATGGGGGCGGCGACTACCATAATGAGCGCCGGGGAGATGGTAGCTTTGAAGGGAGTGGTGCTCAACAGTTCCTTCGCCGATGTGGGGCTGGTTTTGGACGGTGCTGTCGCCGGGATGGGTTTGCCGTTGGGGCTTTTTTCGCCGCTTCTCCGGGCGGTCTTCCATCTGCAGACCGGGGTTGCGGTTGGTGATATTGAGCCCAGAGATTACATCGCCGACCTCCCCGTCCCCATGCTGATAATTCACGGACAGGACGACTTTATGGTCTCGCCGGCTCATGGGGAGGAGCTTTATTCCCTAGCCCCAGGTGGAGCCGAGATATGGAGGGTGCCCCGGGCGGGGCACCTTATAGTTAGGCGTGAACTGATGGACATCAAAAACGAGGAATATAAGGAGCGGATAGTGGATTTCTTGCTCGGCGTTGATGGTTGAAGGTATGCAAGGGATTCATCTGGGGTTTTCAGGGACTGATATAAAGAGCATTTGGGAAGAAAATATCACCTTTATCACAAAATAACCCTTGATTTTTTAACCATTTTATATTATAAATCTGGTAATTTAGCTCGTTTGCATCGCTCTTGCCGTCTCTGAGAGGAGAAGATGATGCCACCGGGAGGACCGCATCTCTCGGTCCAGCGCACAGCGACCGATACGGCTCTAGCCTTCACCAGTTTTGAGGGCCAGGAGCCGTTTTTTTTATCTACATTTACACGGGATGTGAAAAATAGATGAGCCTGAAATCCAAAGACCTGTTGGGGATGCAGCACCTCACCTTTGAGGAGATCAACTCGGTCATCACCTCCGCCAAGTCATTTATGGAGATTGCCACCCGCCCAATTAAAAAGGTTCCGGTCCTGCGGGGTAAGACCGTAGCCAATCTCTTCTTTGAACCCTCAACCCGCACCCGCATCTCCTTTGAGCTTGCCGCCAGACGTCTCTCCGCTGATGTCATTAACATCCCGGCCCTGATAAGCTCCGCCGCCTCCGGGGAGACGCTCACCGACCTGGCGAAGACCATAGAAGCTATGACCGTGGACTTCATCGTGGTGCGGCACTCTATGGCTGGCGCACCCCACCAGTTAGCCCGACAGATCAAATCCTCGGTCATAAATGCCGGCGACGGCAGTCACGAACACCCGACTCAGGCTCTGGTTGACCTCTACACCACCAAAGAGAAAAAGGGCTACATTGAGGGTCTGCGGGTGGCTATAATCGGGGACATTCTGCACAGCCGTTCCGCCAAATCCAACATCTGGGGGCTGAAGACCATGGGCGCCGATGTGGTGCTCATCGGTCCCAGGACGCTCATCCCTCCGGGCCTAGAAAGGTTGGGGGTGGATATCAGCTTTAGTATGGAGGAGGGCTTGGAGGGGGTGGATGTCATCATCCTATCACGGGTGGAGATGACCGAGGAGAATCGGGCTCTTTTGCCTTCCCTTAGGGAATATTCTCGCTTCTACTGTTTGACCGAGGAGCGCCTTGCAAGTGCCAAGAAGGATGTCCTGGTTATGCACTCCGGTTCCATGAACCGGGGGGTGGAAATTTCACCTCAAGTGGCTGATGGAGCCTATTCGGTGATAATTGAGCAGGTTACCAACGGGGTGGCGGTCAATATGGCTGTGCTCTATCTTCTTGCCGGAGGTAAGAAGTGATGGCGGGTGAGGGAAGAGGTATGTTCGCCTTCGCCGAGCAGGCAAGACCCCAGCCGACGGTCTTTTTCAGAAGGGGGAGGATTATAGACCCCCAGAGTGGCTTTGACCAGGTGGCTGACCTGTTGGTGGAAGACGGGATTATCCGCCGGGTGGGAAAGGACCTGAAGGTTCCTGCCAAAGCGGAAGTGATTGAGGTTGGCGAGAAGGTGCTCTGCCCCGGACTTATTGACCTCCATGTGCACATAAGTGAGCCCGCACGGAACGACCGGGAGACCATTCGCAGTGGCTGTTCTTCCGCGGTAGCTGGAGGAATCACCTCCATCGCCGTCCGTTCCCACACCGACCTGGTCATAGACAACCAGGCGGTGGTGGAGTATCTCATCGCCAAATCCCAGCAGTTGGGCTTGTCCAGATTGCTCCCGGTGGGAGCGTTGACCCGCAGGCTTGCCGGCGAGGAGTTGGCGGAGATGGGGGATTTGGCAAAAAATGGGGTGGTTGCCGCCTCAGACGACTACCGGTCGGTTATGGACTCCAGCCTGATGAGGCGGGCGCTGGAGTATGCCGCCATCTACAACCTGCCGGTGCTCTCCTTCTGCCAGGACAGCTCGCTCGCCGGAGACGGGGTGGTCAATGAGGGATATGTGAGCACTATTATGGGTCTGCCCGGGGTGCCCAACATTGCCGAGGAGGTCATGGTGGTGCGGGACTTAATACTTGCCCGGATGACCGCACACCCCATCCACCTGGGACCGTTGACCACGGTCGGTTCGGTGGATTTGGTGCGCCAGGCAAGGGAGATGGGCGTGGCGGTTACTGCGGAGACCTCACCTCATTACTTTATATTGACCGACATTGATTGCCGGGAGTTTGACACTTTTATGAAAGTAGAACCCCCCTTGCGCTCCGAGCGGGACCTGGCAGCGGTGCAAGAGGGTCTCGCCGAAGGCACCATCGGGGTGATAACCTCCAGCCACCAACCCTTGACCGTGGTGGATAAAGATACAGAATTTCAGTCTGCAAAAGCTGGAATCTGTGGCTTGGAGACCCTTCTACCGTTATCCTTGACCTATCTTTACCACAACGGTAAGATGTCCCTGGGAGACCTGCTCTCCCGTATGACCATAATCCCTGCAGAGATTCTCCACCTGCCCGGCGGGCGAGTGAGAGAGAAGTGCCCGGCGGATGTAATCATATTTGACCCGGAGTTGGAATATATCATTGACCCACAGGAATTCTTCTCCAAGGGTAAGAACACCCCCTTTGGCGGAAGGTCGGTTAAGGGGAAGGTGCTTCTGACTATGGTGGGGGGGAGAATCGTCTTCCGCAACGGGGAGTTAGTTTTTCCATGACCTAGTTTGTTCTAACCGAGATTTTTTCCAACAAAGATTGAAAGGGGATAGACAATGAGTGTGTTAATCTTTCTAAGTGTGGTGGGAATTGTCGCTTTCTTGGTGGGACTCTTCTTGAGGCGGACCAGCAAGATTGCAGAAGGTGTAGTTCGTAAAACCCGTAAACAGATGGCGCTGGCGGGTATAGTGGGCGGTATCGGTTTATTTTTTCTGATATGGCTTCTGTGGTCGCTGGTTGCAGTGCCCCCTGGTTTTGAGGGGGTGACGGTGCTGTTCGGTGCTGTCGGTAAGGATTCATTGCCCTCGGGGTTGAACTTCAAGAATCCCCTTGCCGAGGTGCTCTTGGTCTCAAACAAGACCCTGCCCTATACTATGGCTGTGGAGAGCTACGATGTGGAGGGCAAGGGGGATTCGGTTCCGACAATAACCTCCGATGGGCTGACTGTCTGGCTGGACATCACCATCTATTACCGCATCCCTCCGGGTAAGGGTCCCTGGATAATTCAAAACCGCTCCTTTCGCAGTCAGGAGGATTTTGAGTATAACTACATCCGCCCCAAGAGCCGGGCGGGACTGCGGGAGGTGATAGCCACCCTTACCAGCGAGGAGATGTATGCCCACAAGCGGGAAGACGTGGGGGACAAACTCTACGATATTCTCGCCAAGCAATTTCCCACAGATGGTGCCGAGTGCATCTCCGTGGAGGTGCGCAATATAGACCTGCCGGTCAAACTTAAGGATTCCATAGAATCCAAGTTGACCTGGCAGCAGGAGGCGGAGAAGATGGTCTATGTCAAGCAGAAGGAGGAGTTGGAGGCGGAGCGTAAAGTCATAGAAGCCGGCGGCATCGCCGAATATCAGCGAGTCGTCTCCGCCACCCTGTCATCTGCCTATCTACAGTGGAAATGGATGGAGAAGCTCTCTAATCTGAACGCCCAGACGGTCTATTATGTGCCCACCAACCCGGCAACCGGCATCCCCATGATGAAGACCTTCTAATGGAAGGCTTTGAAGCGATGGTTTTATGAAATATGGACTACCTGCTTAAAAACGGCAGGCTGATGGACCCAGCCACCGGCACGGATGAGGTCGGCGATATACTTCTGCAACGAGGGAAGGTGGAGGCTTTGGGCGCCGACCTACAGCCGATGGGCGCAGAGGTGGTGGATGTTGGCAACCTTCTGGTCGTCCCCGGCTTGATAGATATGCATGTTCACCTGCGTGAGCCCGGTCGGGAGGACAAGGAGACCATCGCCAGCGGCACCCGTGCCGCAGCCATCGGGGGCTTCACCTCCCTGGTCTGTAAGGCAAACACCGGCTTGATTATGGATGAGCCCTCGGTGGTCGGTTTTGTCTTCAGCAGGGCGTTTCGTCAGGGATTGGTCAATGTATTTCCGGTGGGGGCGGTGACCAAGGGTCTTCTGGGTCAGGGTCTGACCGGCTTCGGCAGTCTGGCTCTTGCCGGGGTGGTGGCGCTGTCCGACGACGGCTCCTGCGTCTCCGATGCGCAGATGATGCGCTCCGCTCTGGAGTATGCCGCCTCCGTCGGTCTGCTGGTGGTATCCCACGCTGAGGACATGGCTCTGACCGGTCACGGTTCGGTAACCGAGGGCTACACCTCAACCGTTTTGGGGCTGGAGGGTATCCCGGTGGAATCGGAGACAACCATGGTCGCCCGCGACTGTCTGCTTGCCGAACAGACCGGGGGAAGACTACACATCGCCCACGCATCAACCGCTGGCTCCCTGCATGCGGTAAAGTCAGCTCAGGAGCGGAGGGTGGATGTCTCCTGCGAGACCGCACCCCATTACTTCAGCCTGACAGAGGAGGCGACCTGGGATTACGATACCTCGGCCAAGATGAACCCTCCCTTGCGCTCCGAGGAGGACAGACGGATGGTGGTATCTGCTCTCAGGGAGGGGACGGTTAGCATCATAGCCAGCGACCACGCACCGCACACATTGGAGGAGAAGGATATCTCCTTTCAGGAGGCGGCTTTCGGCATTATCGGGCTGGAGACCACTTTACCTCTGGTCATCACCAACCTGGTGGAAGCGGGTCATCTGACCATGATGGAGGCGCTCGCCAAGATAACCTGCAACCCGGCCAGGAGATTGGAGCTTTCCGGCAAGGGGAGCTTGCAGGAGGGTTGCGATGCCGACATCACCGTAATTGACCCCAGCGCCGAGGTGGTTGTTGGCGAGTTTCTATCCAAAGGGCGAAATTCGCCATTTATCGGCGAGAAACTGCACGGGAGGGCGGAGTATGTCTTTGTGGGTGGGAAGATGGTTGTTACCGAGGGGAGATTGGTAGATGAGCGTGCATTTTCTGGGCATTGAGGGATTAAAGCGGGAGCATATCTGGGGCTTGATTGAGGTGGCTCAAGGGATGATGGAGTTCGCCCGCAGAGGAACCGACCTGGCAGAGGGGCGGATACTCTCTACCGTCTTCTATGAGCCCTCCACCCGCACCCGGCTTTCCTTTGCCAGCGCCATGAACCGCCTGCGTGGGCGGGTGATATCCTTTGGCGACCTGAGCGCTACCTCGGCGACCAAGGGCGAGGTGCTTGCCGACGCCGTCCGCATGCTCTGCTCTTACAGCGACATAATCGCCATGCGCCATCCCAATGAGGGCGCTGCCAAAGCTATGGCTATGTATTCGGAGGTGCCTATAATAAATGCCGGCGACGGGGGTCACGAGCATCCTACCCAGACTATGTTGGATCTGCTGACCATCGTGGAGGAAAAGGACGGTCTGGATGGCATAAAAGTAGCTGCAGTTGGCGACCTGAAACACGGTCGCACGGTCCACTCCCTTGCCTACGCACTGGCAAACTTTGATGCCACCCTGGTCTGCGTCTCTCCACCGGGACTGGAGATGCCTGACTATGTGGTGGATAAACTCCCCCCTGACTGGCTGGTGGAGGGCGGTGATCTGGCTCAGGTGGTGGGTGAGGTGGATGTGCTCTATGTAACCCGAATTCAGAAGGAACGCTTCCGGGACCCGGCGGAATACGAACAGGTCAAGGGGAGTTATGTGGTTGATACCGCTCTTTTACAGAAAGCTTCGCCGGAGCTCATCGTTCTCCACCCCCTGCCCCGGGTGGACGAGATAGCCTACGATGTGGACCACGACCCCCGGGCTAAATATTTCCAGCAAGCCTTCTTCGGGGTGCCTATGCGTATGGCAATAATATCCCTTCTACTTGGCTTGGTGGAGGGGGAACTGCCCCCGCTGGAAGAAGGCCGGCAGATTGATGTTAACTGTGAGAACCCTCGCTGTATAAGAACCTCGGAAAAATACCTCTTTGACCTTGCGGATGAACGTGGAAACTGTTATTATTGTGGTCGCCCGCTCAATCTTACCAGAGAGCTCTTTGAGGAAGGAGGGGGATGAGCGAGCATTTCGCCGACCGATTGATGCGGTTGGTGGAGGAGAAGGAGAGTCGGTTGATTGTCGGTCTTGACCCGGACCCAACCCGCTTTCCCTGGGACTTTCTGGAAGGTTGTGGACTTTCAGGTGTTGACGGGAAAAAGCTGGTTCTGGAGCAGGACGGTTTCGCCGTTGCCGGGGAGGCGGTTGCCATCTTCAACGGGATAATCATTGAGGCGGTGGCACCCTTTGTAGTGGGGGTAAAACCGCAGATAGCCTACTACGAACGCTTGGGACCGGCGGGGCTCTTCGCCCTGCAGATGACCATCTATAAAGCGGTGGAGATGGGCTTGGTGGTAATTCTGGACGCCAAGCGGGGGGATATCGGCGCAACCAGCAGGGCATATTCTCGTGCTTACTTCGGAAGTCCCGAGAAGCCAGCCCCTCTGGCTGTGGATGCGGTAACTCTAAATCCCTATATGGGTGAAGATGTCCTCAAACCGTTTCTTGAGGCAACGCCTGCGGGGTTGCGGGGGGTCTTCATCCTGGTGCGCACCTCAAATCCTCTGGCGGGTCAGGTTCAGGAGATGGAGCTTTCCGTGGGCGGATTGTTCTACGAGCACATCGCCCGGCTGGTGGATGATTGGGGGAGGGATTATGTCGGTGAAAGGGGCTATAGTGTGGTCGGGGCGGTGGTGGGGGCTACCGAGCCGGATGCGGTCAGGAGGGTGCGGGAGCTTATCCCCCGGGGGATACTGCTTCTGCCCGGCTTCGGCGCCCAGGGAGCGGGTGGGGAAGAAGTGGTGTCGGCATTCCATAAAGGTGGGCTGGGAGCTGTGGTCAACTCAGCGAGGGGAATAATCTACGCCTACGAGAAGGACAGGGGGGAAATAGGCGAGTCGGCGGCAAAGGCGGCGGAGCGCGCTCGCAATGAGATAAATGATGCCCTGAAAGTATCGGGGAAGATTTAGCAAAATTGGGAGATTGGGATTTATCAGTGAAGTAGTTGAAGTTATCTTAAAACCTCAAGTTAGGAGGGAGTTATGGAGAAGAAAAGCTGGCGAGAGAAGTTTGAGTTGAAGAGGGAGCCCAAAGTGATTGATGATAAAAAAGGCAGGGGAAAGATGTTCATCCCCACACCGCTCCTGATTGACGGTCTGGTGCGTGATATTCCCGATGGGGAGCTGGCCACAATCGGTCAGATAAAGGAACGGTTGGCGAAGGACTTTGAAGCCGATTTCACCTGCCCTATGACCACCGGTCTTTTTCTGAAAATGGTGAGTGAGACCGCAGAAGAGGATATGAGTTCCGGAAGGGGGAACATCTCACCCTACTGGCGGGTGGTAAAGGACGACGGAAGCCTCTATGATAAGTTCCCCGGTGGGGTTGAGAGCCAGAGAAGGCGGCTGGAAAAGGAAGGATACAATATCCAACCGGGGGAGGGGAAGGAATCCCCGAAGGTGGAGGGCTTCAAACGACACCTGCACGGTTTTTAAGGGAAAAGGATGAATCTTGAGGGGCGGTATTTCCGCCCCTTTTTTAATTGAGGAGAACAACCATAAGAGATAAAACAGGAAGATGAGAGCATAAGTTGTATATTTATTGCTAGACGCAAGCTACCCCCTCTTTTTTTAGAAACGGTTTCAGCCCTCTTTGTCCCCATCATCCTGCGCTTGGTCAGCCTCTTCAGCGGGGATGAGCGGGCATTTTTTGCAGATGGGGCAGGTGATCTCCCCTTTCCCTTTGAGGGCGGAATTGTTCAGCTGAAATCTGTGCCCACAATGAGGACAGATGTAGTCGGTAGTGGACATGAGCCTCCTTTTGAAAAGTCGTGATTTTATACTAGAGCAGATGCGCCCGAAAATCAAGGGCAATTTTACAATTATATGCTTGACAGAGTGCTTGTTTGAGTGTATAAAAATATTATGTGGAGGAAGAATAACCAAAAAAGCCGGGCAAGTTACGCCCGGCTCTTTTTTATGCTGCGTTTTTTGAAAGTTTAGCGAACCACGACCATACGATGGCTCTCCTGCTCTGTGCCGCTGGTCAGGCGATAGACGTAGACCCCGCTTGACACCTTCTCGCCGTCGTCACTCCTCAGGTCCCAGCAAGCCTGATAATCCCCGCCATCCAGCAGGTCGTCAACCAGGGTGGTTACCAGTCTTCCGCTCAGGTCATAGACCGCCAGAGTGGTCTCTGCGGGGGAGGGGTTGCTCAGGGTGAAGTTGATAGTGGTCGCAGATGTTGCCGGGTTGGGGTAGTTCTGGCTCAAGGCGAAGGAGCCGGGCTTGCCGGCGGTTCCGGAAGCCGTGCCCAGTGAGACCAGCTCCTGTTCACATATCGCTTCCAGCTTGTAGGAGTAGCGCAAGCCTGCCTGCACCTCGTTGTCAAGAAAAGAGTAGGGATTCTGACCGATGATGGGGGCGTCGTTTAGCTTCTGCCAGCCGAATACATGATTTGGTGATAAAGGGGTGGTGTTATAGGAATCTACGCCGGTCGGTGCCTGTTCCACCTGAGAGCGGTAGAGGTTGTAGCCGATTGCCTCCTCATCGTCTGTCACCCGCCACGAGAGACTGATGCCCTCCGAATGGGGCTTAGCGAGGAACTCCACCAATTCTATATCTGAATAATAGCTCAGCCACATATAACTCAGGTTGGTGATGGTGCCCTCATTGACCACCACATCGTCAAAGTAAGCCGATGCAAAGCCCTCTGAGGACACGGTTACATCGTAGGTGCCGGGCAGGAGCTGGCGATAGAAGTCGCCCATCTGGGGATCGGTATACCAGGGCCAGTCTCGGTCGTCCACATCTATATTTGCCAAGAGTGGCTCCTCCGTATAGCCGGACAGGACCACGCCCATGATGCCCACTGTCAGGGGCACCTCGCAGGTGTAGAGCATGGATTCCAGATTATATCCGCAGTAGGTCAGAATCATTGATGGAGGAGGGGAGTAGTTGTTGGATATCTCTATAGTGTAGTCGTTGTCGCTTCGTTCCCCGTAGCTCCAGTCGTTGGTATCGCCCCAGGTGGCATACCAGTCACAGCCGTTGGTTACCCCGAAGCCGTAAGTCCAGGGGTCTGATTTGGGTCCGGTGTAGGCGTCCCAGTAGCCGTAGGCTACATCTTCAATGACATCGTCGTCCGGTGTGGGGTGGTCGGTTCCGCTGGGGTGTTCCGCATCGCCGTAGTTCCATACAAAGTTGATGCATTCGGCTCCGGAGTGGAAGGAGTGGGAGATGACGAAGGTGTTGGGATAAGTGTAGCCGTTGTCGGAGAACTCCCGCACCACCTGGGTCTCCGGCTCGGAGAAGGGATAAGGACCGCAATAGGGTTCTTCGGAAGGATCCCACATGTAGCTGAAGTTGCGGTTGAGGTCAACATTGTTGGCGTTTCTCCGCCAGCCGTGCTCCACGCCGTCGGGGTTGACCATGGGGCAGACCCAGATCTCGTTGTTGTTGACGATGTCCTGCACCCGCTTATCCTTGTTGTAATGGGAGCAGAGATAGTCGGCGAAGTATAACGGCACCTCCACGCTGATTCTCTCGTTGCCGTGCAGTGCACCCAGCAGGCGAATCTCCGGCTCTATCTCCTCGGTTGAGGGGTTGTCGGTGATGACCAATACATCAATGGAACGTCCCTCAACGCTATCCCCCAGATAGTATAGCTCGGTTATCTCCGGATAGTTGGCGTGCAGTTCCTCCAGGGCGGCGACCAGCTCATCGTGGTCGTGGTAGCTGGTGAAGTCTATCTTGTGGGTGTCGCTGGCTTCAAGTCCCGGAGTGGGGACTATCCAGTTGCAGGTATCCCGACTGTCCTGGTAGAGCACTTGGTAGATGAAGCCGGCCTGGGTTAGAAGGGACAGGTTCTCCTGAGGGATGTAGAGCACCACCCATCCGTCGGGGCGCACGGCGTCAATCTCCGCTTGCAGACTGCGCAAAAGGGCGTGGTCCTCAGGCGTTGCCTGCACCATGACGATGGAATCTATCTGGTCGTAGGCTAAGCAGGCGCAGGCAGTGAGAAAGCTCATCGCCACCAGCAGGGAAATGGATTTCCTAACCATCTTTCCTCCAGGAATTTTATCTCAAAATTGAAGAGGACAATCTTTTAATAATTACAGATATCTGCTGTCAGTGCGCTCCCCTTTGCGGATATTCGGAACTAGCCCCCCGACTCCTTTCGCTCCTTCAGATACATATTCCATACCGCCCCGATGCCGAAGAGGAAGACCGTAAGATAGAAGAGCCAGGCGATGAAGGGGATGCAGGAGAGCAGGACGAAGACGAAGCTCCCCACAAGCAGGGAAAGGAGCAGTCTGGTCTCTTCAGCCTTCTTTTTGGTGATGAGCATTAAAATTCTCTCTCCGACGAAGGTGGAGGTCAGCACCATGGAGACCAGAAGGAGGATGATGAAAGTCAATAGGAGGATGATTCCCAGGGGGATGCCGACGACGGTGATAATAAGAATGACGCCCGCCAGAGGCAAGACTATGAAGAAAAGCAGACCGAAGAGCAGGGCTTTGAGCGGCGCCTCGGCGATGCCCGCAACGGTCTGGCGATAGGTCTTTCCCTTGTAGAGAAAGAGGGCGAGTCCAATGAGGAAGAGTGCTGCCCAGAACCACACCTTCTGGACGATGAAGCCCACAATGTTGAATTTTTCCTCCTCGGGTGCCTCAAGGATGGTGTCGCTGTGGACGAGCGCCCCTTCCTCAACCGTCAGCCGATCTTCGGGGTAGTAGTAGAGATTGCCCATAATCTCGGCACCAGATATAATGTTGACTTCGCCGCCACAGTGTGCGTCTCCGCCGACCGTAGCGGAGAGTTCAATTTTGCCCGCTCCCAGGGTGGCGTCGCCGGCGATATTGCCGGCGCACTTTATGCTTCCGGCGGAGGCGGACAGGTCTCCTTTCACATTAGAATCTATCAGGATCGCTCCGCCACTCAGGTCCAGGTCCCCGCCGACGGTGCCCATCACCACGATACTGGCGGCAGCGATCTCCACATCTCCGCCCACATCACCGGTTATCACCACCGAGGCGCCGTAGGCTTTGAGGTCGCCGGTGATGGTGCCGTCTATGACCACGCTTGCCCCGGCGCAGAAGTAATCTCCCTTTATTATCTCTCCCGACAGCACCTCAACGCTGGGCCCGAAGTTCATCGCTCCACCGCCCCAGACGGCGGAGGAGAGGAAAAGCAAAATGATTATGGCAAAAAAACTGGTAGAGGCTTTTTTCTTTTTCATAGCATTACCTCCAATCTTTGAATGTCAAGTAGCAATTATAGTCTAAATCAGGATATTAGTCAAGGGAGTCGTGTTCACTCCAGAAGTTGACCGCGAATGGTCACCATAATTTCTGCGGGTTCATCGTCCAATATATATTCAAATGTATCCGCATCATCTTGACTATAATAAAAGGGAAGCAGGACGAAAATTTCCAGGTTTCTCATCAATTGGGGATTATCCTGGGGCGGGAGATACATTCCCTGCACACAATAGAGCAAGACGTCACTGCCTCCATCAACGCCGGTTAGCTCCGCAGTCCATTCATTGTAACTGTCTACTTCTGGCAGACGATAACCCTTCATATATTCAATTGCAATATCACTGGAGATGGATGCCAGGTCAATATCCTGTATTTCCGCCCACCGTTCAAAGATGATGCCCATAATGGAGAAGACATCCCCGTAGGGTTCCCCTCCGGATTTGCAGTCCTTCAGGGAGATAATCTCAACGAGATAGCTGTAGCCATAATATTCTACATCAACGACCTTCAACTCCGCCAGAACCAGGGTGTGGTCCGCCAACCGCTGGAGATGGTCCCCTGAGTCTTCAGGGGAGATGTAATAATAAGTATTCGCCCAGCGCCCCTCACCATATTTTCCACAGATAATCACCCCCGCCTTGCCGTAGGTGCGATAGATGCCTTCCACCTTCACCGACTCTCCAATCATTGCCGCATCATCAGCCTGCACTGTGTAGGAAAAAGTGTTCTCCATAACCCCGGTCACCGCGACCGGGAGAGCTTTCCCGGCGAGGGTTGAGGAACATGCCACAAGTATAAAGGCTATTATGATGATTGTCGCTCGCTTCATGCTTTGCCTTAGCCCTGCTCCGGAGAATAAAACTCGCTCACAAATTGGTAGATAACCTCTAAATCCTCAAAGGCGCTTTTTAGCTCTTGAGCTAATTTTTTATCGTCCTCATACACCCCCCGCCATCTCAGCTGGAACAGACGGCGGCAGGCTTCCCTCGCTCGGGTAAGCCGCTCTTGCTCCTCTCTGGTCGCACCCCGCATTAGAGGGATGAGAGAGGACTCCAGCTCTGCGCCGGCGGGAGGCTTAAATCCCCGGTGGGCTATGTATGCCTTGAGCAGGTATTCACCGGCTCTTGGAACGGAATAAAGAGCTCGTTGCACCTCACCACAACTGTGGGCGCTCTGTGCCTCCATCATCCACAGCCTGCCTTTATCCCAGAGCGGTCCGGGGTCGGTTTTCTTTCTGGTGAAGAAGATTCCTGCGTTCGGTTCATCCATGGCTGTTCTTCTAGCCCAAGCCGGTCAGTTTGGGGAGGAGATAGGCGCTACAGATGCTGAGTTGAGCGAACACCATCAGCAGATACATGTGCTTCCAGGAGATGTGATTTTCCTCCAGACAGAGTTCCTCCGGACGGCGCAGGAGCAGATAGGAGATATACGCTCCCCACAGGGCCAGGATTATGCCTATGGAGGTGAGCAGCCACATACTACCGCTTAAAAGACCCAGGAGTGAGAGGACCGAGAGCAGGATGAAGGGGATGATGAAGGAGGGGGTTATGGCAATTGCCGCCTGCTTCACCCCCAATATTATCGGCAGGGTGCGGCAACCACCGGCTCTGTCGCCCTCTATGTCGGAGAAATCCTTGGTGGTGGAGGCGCCGAGGATGAAGAGGAAGAAGACCCCCCCTAATATCCAGGGCTCGGGCATATATACACTGCGCACCGCACTCCAGGCGGCAACCACCAGAAGCCCCCCTCGGGGGATAGCCATGGTCAGGTTGGCAAGTAGACCGAAGCGCTTGGTGCGGAAGGGGGGACCGGAGTAGGCGTAGGTTACGAAGACGGTGAGCATGACGATAGCCAGATACTGCTTGTTGGGAACCAGCCAGGCCAGCCCTATAGCTAAAGCGTATAGAATAAACATAAAGATGATGGCATCTTTCACCACCACCTTGCCGGAGGGCAGAGGGCGGTCGGGTTTGTTGATGCGGTCTATCTCCTGGTCAAAATACTGGTTGAGGATGTTGGAGGCGGCGTTCAGTATGGTGGCGGATATTGCGGCTACCAGGATGGGCCAGAGCACCTGCCAGGTGAAGGGAAGGGTTAGGTCTGAGCCCCAGGCAACCATACCGAAGGCCATGAAGCCGACCAGAGGAGCGGCAAGGGTGAAGGGTCGGGTGAGCTGGATGAAATCTTTCAAGTTGCCCATAATGCACCTTTAATTAAAGAGTTGAATGGAAGGCGAGGACACAAATCCTCGCTAACTTGGAGGCTTAGATAGTCAAAATTAGATATATTCCAACCGCAAATAGGGCGCCGAGAAGGGTGTTTACGAAATTAAGCAACTCATTATTATCCAGCCCTCTTATCGGGCTTGCGCTCAGGATGCTCTCCACGGTGGTTCCCAGAAAAGCGGCAATTGCCACCGCCAGGAAGCCCCACCAGTTGATAATGCCGAAGACCAGCCCTATGCTGGCGATGACCAGAGATGCCACCACTCCCAGAAGGGTGCCCTCAACCGAGACCGCACCGTTGGTTCCCGGGGGGACCGGCTTGAATGTGGTGGGGAGGATGGGGTGTTTACCGAGGAGTTGTCCCAGTTCATTGGAGGTGGTATCGGAGAGGGCGGTGGCGAAGGCGGCGGTGAGCGCCAACAGGGCTAGTTCGGGATGAGGGATGAAGGCGCTGACCACGCCGCAAGAGACACCCACCATGCAGTTTGCCAGGGCGTGCCTTCCGCCCCTGCCACCCTCTTGATGGCTACCCCGAGCCCGTTTGGTGGAAATGCCGAGCTTGGAGAAGGCGGTGCCCAGGGCGAAGAAGGTGCAGAGTATTATGTAGGGACCGACCCCGGCGAAGGTAAAGGTGGCGATGCCGATGAGCAGTCCACCGAAATATCCGCTCCAGGATACCAGCCGAAGGAGAAGGGCGGCGGTGCCCAATATCAGGTTGATTGCCAGCCCGATGAGTAAAGGTTGCAGGAATTGTTCCATAGGGGTAATAAGATACTATTAAGTTGGTCTTGAGGCAAGGTTAGTTTAATCGGCGGTGACTCAAGTTTCTACTTCACCACTTCCACATTGTCTATACCCAGGGTAGCCCCCCCATAGGTCTCAAAGAGGATGCCTCCTTCTTTCACATAGATGGGGGCGGAGAGGACCAGTTGGTTGTCCAGCCACACCTTCACATCGTCACTTTTGCATTTCACGGTGAAGTGATAGGTTTTGTAAGGGGCGACCTCGTAATCACCGTAATCCTCCACCGTCCATTCTCCCTGGTAGCAGTTGACCACATCCTTGTCCAGATATAGCCAGATGACAGATTCATTCCACTCGTTCTCGTCGTGGTTGTAGCGGGGATGGACGGAGAAATCTATACCATAGCTCTCGCTCAACATGGAGAAGTCAAAATCCAGGGTAAAATTTTTCAACTCCAGGTCAAGATAGACCGCGGTGTCGCCGTATTCGCCGAGGATAAGCCATCCGTCGGATAGGACTATATCTTTGGGCTCATCATAATCAGCGGCGGGATAGACCTGCCATCTATCGTCCAGATGGCTACTTGAGAAATCGTCGCTGAAGATTAGGTCGGCGGCGGATGCATTTGGGGTCAATGGAGCAATGCAGGTAATGAATACCGCAATTTGAACGATTCTGGTCTTCAATTTTTCCCTCCTTATAGGGTTTTATTGACCGGGACCAATCCCTGAGCATCCATCCAGCGAAGGGTGGCGCTTAGCCCCTCATCAAGCCCCCGGCGTCTATAACCCAGCTCAGTCTCGGCTTTTCGGGAGGATATTGCCCAGTTGCGGGAATAGATGCCCAGCACGCCGGTGGTTATCTGCGGTTCTTCGCCTTTTAGCAGGGGATAATACCACCGGTCAAAGAGGGCGGCACGGATTTTCGCCACTATAAATGGCACCCCAAGGCAGGGTTTCGCACATCCGGTCTTTTCGGCAAGCAGGCTGAAGAATCTGTCAATAGTGGCGTTCTCTCCCCCCAGGATGTATTCCTCTCCTCTCTCTCCCCTCCGCATAGCAAGTATGTGCCCCTCAACGACATCGTCAATATAGGAGAAGTTCCATAGTTTGTCAGCCATTCTGGGCAGAAGGGCGTCTTTGCCGGCAAGACGCCTGCGGATTAGGTTCATCAGGTGGTTGCCGGCGGTCAGGGCGCCGGGACCGTAGATGACCCCCGGTATGCAGGTTACCAGGGGAAACTCCAGACGAGAAAGCCGGCGGGCGACAGCCCTCGCTTTGCGCTTGCTGTCCTCATATTCGTTATACGCTCGGTATGTGGGTAGGGGGGAGTTCTCGCTCAGGGCTTCACCATTGCTCGCCCCTAGAGCTATGAAGGATGAGGTATAGATGAACTTTTTCACGCCTGAATCAACCGCGGTGTGGATAAGAGCGGATAAGGCATCTACATTTATCCGATAGAAATCCATCCTGTCGGGAATCCAATTGCGCACCAGAGCGGCGCAGTGGAAGACCACCTCACAGTTCTGGAGTGCGGAGCGATAGCTTCCCGGGTCGGTGATATCTCCTCGGACAATCTCCACCCCCTCACCCGGCGGGAGGGGGGAGCGAGCCTTTCTGCGAAGCAGGAGTCGCAAGGGAAAACGCAGTCGGTGGAGTCTTTTTGCCAGAGCTCCACCGAGAAAGCCGGAGGCTCCGGTAAGAAATATTGGGCTTTTGATGGTCTTCATCTACAGGATGCCCTCAAGTGTGCGGATGAGGGTGACGTTCTGGTTGTGTTCGCCGATGGATATGCGCATCATGTGCGGCGCACCCCAGGCACCAGCCATAGGTCTGGCGATGACTCCCTTTTTGAGAAGTTCCTGTGAGAGGTTGTTGGCTCTATCCCCGTCAGCCATATCAAGTATGATGAAGTTGGTCTGAGTGGGAACATGTTTCAACCCCAGGCGCTCATACTCTTGATACAGGAATTCCTTCTCCTGATGGGTTAATTCTACCGACCGCCTGAGAAATTCCTCGTCATCCAGGGCGGCGATGGCTGTCGCCTGTGACGCCCTGGAGACGTTGAAGGGCTTCTTAACCTTGTAGAGTTGTTCAATGATCCCCTTTGGGGCAATAGCATAACCCACCCGCAAGCCAGCCATGCCGTAGTTTTTAGAGAAAGTGCGCAGGCAGACCATATTTTTTCCGGAGCGGATATAATCAAGGGCGCTGGGATATTCGTCGTCGTCCACAAAATCAAAATATGCCTCATCCATTACCACAATTACCTCATCGCTTACCTTATCCAGAAATTCATCCAGCTCTTTTTTGTGAATGATGGTGCCCGTGGGGTTGTTGGGATTGGCGATGAAGACGATTTTAGTCCTGTCGCTCACTACCCGAGCCATAGCTTCCATGTCGTAGCGATAGTCCTTGAGCGGAACCAGGACATTTTTTGCCCCCATCATGGTGGTGGAGATCCTATACATGATGAAAGTAATATCCGCGGTGAGCATCTCGCTTTTCGGGTCCAGGTATGTCAGGGCTAACATCTCAATCAGTTCGGTCGCCCCGGCGCCGGTGATTATCTGCTCGGTGGGGAACCCGGTCACCTGGGAGAGCTTTCTCACCAGTTCGTAGCTTGCCACCTCAGGGTAGAGGTGGAGTTCGTCCACACATTTCAGGAAAGCGGCTCTTGCGCGAGGGGAGATGCCCAGGGGATTTTCGTTGGAAGCAAGTTTTAGCACCTCAGAGATACCCAACTCACGCTGGAGTTCTTTTATGGATTTGCCGTGTTTATAGGTGTCAATCTTCTCTATCTCTTTTCGGGGCTTCCCCATGGCCTTTCCTTTCACATTGAGTGAGAAATTACGAAAATGCGCTCGTTTTCTCACGGTGTTAGATAATAAGTCAATATAGCACCCACCATTTGGGGTGTCAAGAGTTTTTCAGAAACGGTGGAATTTGCTTGAAAAAAGGGGCGCTTTTTGTTAACTTATAAACCTTTTCAGGGAGTGTGGGATATTGTCCAAGAGAAGATTAAATTTGGTGGTCGTTCCCCACCAGGATGGACGGGTGCGAAATTTCAATTTCCCGTTCTTCGTCTTCATATTGTTTGTCACCTTAATCCTGGCTATCATCGCTGGGATTGTCTTTTTAGGATACATCTATACCCGAGATGTCATAGATGTCGGGCGCATCCCCTTCCTGGAGGAGACCAGTAAGGAGAAGGAACGAAAGATTGAGGTGATGGAAAATATCATCCCTGAGATGGAAGAGAAGCTAGGCGAGATGGAGAAAAAACAGCAGGAGCTCTACCAGATGCATCGCCTTGATGAGCTGCCAAAGGATGGGATTGAGCCGGAGGTTGGTAATAAGACCTATTATGAGATAGAGGAAGTAGATGCCATGCTTGTAATGGCAAAGGTTATTGAGGAGAACCTGCAAAGGATTAAGAAAATCCTTGCCCAGGACAAGGAGATGGCTAGTTGCCTGCCCACCCTGAAGCCCACCAGGGGATGGATAATGCGTGGCTTCGGGAATACCGTCTCCCCCTTCACCGGCACCATACAGATGCATCGTGGGGTGGACATAGTCGGCGACCGGGGTCAGCCCATCTGGGCGGCTGGTGACGGGGAGGTCATCTTCGCCGGGATGAAAGAGGGTTACGGCTTGACCGTGGAGATAGACCACGGCTATGGCTTCATCACCGCCTACGCCCACAACAAGACCATCCTGGTTCAGGTGGGACAGAAGGTGGAACGGGGAGAAGCCATCGCCCTCATGGGCTCCACCGGTCACTCCACCGGCACCCATCTACATTACGAGGTGCGTTATAACGGTCAGCACATAGACCCCATGCCCTTTATGATGATTGAATGAGGGTGGACGGTTTGAAAAGATCGGGCGTCTTAAGCATCCTTAGTAAGTGCGCTTCGGCGCCCTTTTTATTTTCCCTTATTTTGTTGAAAGTTTGGATGTTATAGGCTATACTCTAATACTTTGTTTTTATATGGCAGAGAGGTGGTAGTCATGACCCAGTTGGAGATGGCTTGTAAAGGGAAGCTCTCCCCTCAGATGGAGCAAGCCGCTGAACACGAGAACATACCCGCTGAGAATCTACGCTTGCTTATTGAGCGGGGGGTAGCGGTTTTGCCGGTCAATGTCAAAACTCCCTCCCTGGTGAGGGATTTTCGTCCGCTTGCCATCGGCGAGGGATTGCTGACCAAGGTCAATGCCAACATAGGCACATCCCGTGACTTCTGCGATGTGGACTATGAGCTGGAGAAACTCTCCACCGCCCTGGCTGCCGGCACCGATTCGGTGATGGACCTATCCACCTCCGGCGACATAGGCGAAATTCGCCGAAAAATTCGTGGCAACTGTCCGGTGATGTTGGGCACGGTGCCCATATATGAGGCGGTTTGCCGCTTGATGGAGGAGGGACGGGAGATAGGGGACATGACCCCCGAGGAGCTTTTTGCGATTATTGAAGGGCACGGTGAGGAGGGTGTGGATTTCATCACCGTCCATTGTGGCGTAACTCAAAAGAGCATAGAGAACATCGGCGATAGATTGACCGGAGTGGTCAGCAGGGGTGGAGCATTTCTTATAGAATGGATGCGAGCCAACAAGAAGGACAATCCCCTCTTCACCCGGTTTGACATCCTTTTGGACATCGCTCGCAAATACGATATGACCCTCTCTCTGGGCGACGGTCTGCGCCCCGGTTCCATAGCCGACGCCACCGACATCCCCCAGATTGCCGAGCTATCGGTCCTCGGGGACCTGGTTAAGCGGAGCCGGAGTGCAGGAGTTCAGGTGATGGTGGAGGGTCCCGGTCATATCCCCCTGCACCAGGTGGAAGCCAATGTAGTTCTGGAAAAGCGTATCTGCGATGGAGCGCCGTTTTATGTCCTCGGTCCTCTGGTGACCGATGTCGCTCCCGGTTACGACCACATCACCTCAGCCATCGGCGGGGCTCTTGCCGCCTGGGCAGGCGCCGATTTCCTCTGTTATGTAACTCCGGCGGAGCATCTGGGACTGCCTCTGGTGGAGGATGTCCATATCGGGGTGGTATCCGCCCGCATAGCCGGTCACGCCGCAGACATCGCCCGGGGAATACCCGCTGCGGACCAATGGGATGCAAAGATGAGCTCGGCACGCTACAACTTTGACTGGAAGGCGCAGGCTGAACTTGCCATAGACATGGATATAATCCACAAGGTGAGGGAGCGCTGTCCGCTGGAGGATGAGCAGACCTGCTCTATGTGCTCCAGGTTGTGTGCCATGAAGGTGGCCAGGGGGAAGGGCAAATAATACACCTTCAGTGCAAAGATTATCATCAGGTGGCGGTGAAACCGCCGCCTGATTATTTTTTCCGACTCTCCACACTTCAATCTCTTCAAGCCAGCTATAATGTCCTCCAGGAAGCCAAGCGATATCAAAAAGCCCGGTGCGAAATTTGCCCGGGGCTCGGCGGTCTTTTATAAACTTGCTCATTTACTCATTTAGGAGCTTGTTTAGAGGTTCATATACCAGTGGGTTGTCAGGGTGGAGCTCCCGCTCCTTCTCCAGCTCAATTAGCGCCTCCGGGGACATTCCCGCCCGCAGGTATATCTCCCCGATGATATGATGGGCGTCAAAGAAATCCCCCGCAGATTGTAGATAGTCCAGAGCCTGCTCATCCTTTTCCTGCAGGTAGAGGATATATCCCAGGCGATAGTTGAGGTTTTCGCTTTGCGGGTCTTTCTCCAGAAGCTCCCGGGCGGCGGCTTCTGCCTGTGGGAGCCTTGCCAGCTCAATTAGCAAACCGATGTAGGCAAAGGATGCCGGCAGATATTCCGGTGCAATGTTGAAACAGTGCTCTAAGTAGGGCACCGCCTCCTCCTTATGCCCATAATTTACCAGTAGCAGCGACAGGTTATAGAAGGGCTTGGGGTCCTGCGGAGCCAGTGAACAAGCCTTCATCAACTTGTCGTAGGCTTTATCCGGCTCATTTAACTTTATGTAGGAGATGCCCAGGAGCATGTGGGCGTTGCTGTCATCCGGGCGGAGATTGGCAACCTGATTCAGGTGGTGTGCCGCCTGCTCGTAGTTGCCGCTCTCTAATAAGTATTTTCCCAGCCGGAAGTGGATGGGGGCGAAATTCTTGCCCGGGAAAAGCCCGAAGACATTGATGTTGCAGAGTATGAGCAGGCAGATTAAACCGCCCGTTACCAAACCCGCTCGCAGGAACTTTCGTCGTCTGAAACTCTCCACCAGCCAGACCGGTAGATAAGCCCCAAAGATTGCCAGGGGGACCACCATGGTCAGCCGATAGCGGTCGTTGACTATGAAGAGTAACAGGGTGAGGATGGTGGTGAGGATGAGGGCGAAGAGAACCGGAGTATTTCCCTTACGCTTTAGACTGACCAGAAGCCCGATTATGCCGAAGGCGAAGAGAAGACCCCAGTTGAGCAGGGGCAGGCGGAGGACCAGGCTCTGGTTGCGGTGGAAGTAGAAATTCTCGTTGAGCCCCAGCTCGTAGTGGTTGGAGATCAGCACCGCCTTGCGCCAGACCAGACGGAGGAAATCGGTGGGGTTTTTGCGGATGAAATCAATGCCCTCCCCGAACCAATAAGCGGAGACCTGATTCGGCGTGAGCTTTTTCCCCATATCCTCCTCGGCAATACGCCGGGACTCAGCCCAGTTCAGTTCCAGGGGGGTTGCGGAGAGGTCCTTGGGTGCGTGGAAGGCTCCGGTGGCTTCGGGGTTGTTGCCCACAAAGAAGTTTATGCCCCCGTGGGTGGAGACCGGGATGAATTCACCGCTCAGGTAATAATTGTGGATGGTCACTGGTAATATAATTAATATCGCTCCAACAGCCAGCGGAACCACCCATCTCAATCTGTGGAGTAGTTTTTTTGGGGTTTTGTAGATGAGGGCGGCAAAGAGGAGGAAGAGGGGGAAAAGGAGTATATTGGGGCGGGAGAGGGAGACCAGACCGATGGTTATGCCGGCAAAGCCGTAGCGCCAGCTCATCTTGTGGGGGAATCCGACCAGCAGGAGAAGCGAAAGGGATAGGAGAAAGACCTCCAGAGCGACCGGCAGGAGAAGGATATCAAAGAAGATGAGCGGTGGATATAAGGCTAGAGCCAGACCGCCGATCACCGCAGTTGGTCGGTTGAAGGTCTTGAGGGCGATGAGGTAGGTGAATATGGGGACCGTTGCGGAGATGACTATTTGGGTATAATGAATGAGGGTGAATTTATAGCCGAAAAGTGCGTAGAAGAGGGCCAGGAAATAGCTGTAGAGGGGACCGATGAAGAATGGTTGCTCCCGGATGATGTTTCCTTCGGCAATGTGCCGGGCAATGCCGTCAAAGAGGTTGGAGTCCGGGTTGAGGGGGAGAAGGAGTGGGTTGTTCACCCCCAGGGTGCGCAGATGGAAGAGATGGAGAATTAAGGATATTACGAATAGGAGAAAGCAATAGAAGAAGTCTTTGCTGGATACGAAGGATAGGAATCTAATAACAAGAGGATGATTTACTTCAGTTTTGTCTTTGGAGGATTTATTTGTTGGGGTTTTATTCATCAGTTGATTATGGGGATTGGATTGAATGAATCTTTGGGAGAATACGGCAAATATAAATCACGGTATTGGGTAAGTCAAGCCATATTGGAGGGGAGGAGAGGTTGGAAAATAACGCTGAATTCAGGCGGAGGGTGTAAATTTTCTCTTGACATATACAAGCCAATATGTTACTTTTTTCATTGGATAAGTGTGTGTTTATTATGAAAAAGGATGGGTTTTTGTAAAAGTATATATAGATTAGGTTGATTGAAAAGTTATACATTAGAGGAGGTGGTGAAGGGGTTTCGTTTGCTCATTTTTGAAAGAGATTGGCAACTTAAGAAGAAAAAAAGTGTATATAATTGTTAAAGTTTGCACCAAAAAGAAAGGGGGCAGTAGATGCGGAAATTTGGGATAAAGATAGGGCTGGCGTTAGCCATAGTCCTATTTGTCCACGCTGTCTGCTTTGCCGGGACGGAAGGAACCCTCTCCGGGGTAATAACCGACCAGCAAGGCAATCCCTTGGCCAGCGCTTCGGTGATGGTCTTGGGAACGGGTAGAGGAGCATTCACCGACAGCAACGGTTACTTCACCATCGCTGGCGTTCAAGCCGGTACCTGGGATGTTAAAGCGCAGTTGATGGGTCATGAGACCGTTACCATAGGCGATGTGAACATAGTTGTTGACCAGCGTACCACCTTGACCATCACCTTGAAAGTGGATCCCGTGGAGGGTTACCGCCTTGAAGCCTATGCGGAGCCGTTGATTCGTCACGATGAGACCACTACCCGTCGTATTATCACCGGTGATGAGATAAGCACTCAGGTTATTGACGAGTTCCGTGAGGTGATGAGCCGAACCGCAGGTATCGTTACTGAGGGCGGCACCGACACAGGAACTTTCTACCATGTTCGGGGTGGACGAAGCAACGAAATCGCCTACATGATTGACGGTATTTCGGTGGTCAACCCCATCAGCGGATCGGTAGGGATGTTGATCAACACCAATGCTATTGAGCAGATCTCCATTCTGACTGGTGGTTGGGACGCTCAGTATGGTGAGGCTCAGTCAGCCATCATCAACATCATCACCAAAGAGGGTTCTGACAAATTTGAAGGCGGATTTAGTTTCACTCAGGACGTCTACGCCGCTCGTCAGGAATGGGATACTCAGATGCTTCTGGCGTCAACCGGTCAGCCGGATCCAAATGCTCCGGAGATAACCTGGCATACCAGCACCCGTCAGCCACGCCGCACCAAAGCCACCGCCAACTTTGGAGGTCCCTTGACCAGCAAGATGAGCTACTTCGTCTCCGGCGACTGGTATCGTGATTGGACCAAGTATCCGGTCAAAGACCCGGCCATTGAGTGGAATATCTCCAGCAAAGTTACCTATCGTTTCTCAGACCGCTACAAGCTGACCTTCTCCGGTAACTACTCCGACCTGCGTCAAGACCTCTTCAACATTCAGTACCAGTATATAATTGGGTCCGGATATCTGGATCAAATGAGAGAAGCTTTGAAGATAGGCACATTATGGACCCACTATGTGAGCGACAGCACCTTCTACTCCATCAACTTCGGTTACTTCAAACGCCACGCACTCACCCATGTTCCCGGCGTTCCCGATGACCGGAAAGAGGCGGGAGATGCCTATAAGCGCGACTTCGATATGCCACCCGGTGAACAGATCTATTTGAACCGTCAGATGATGGACCCCACCGGCTGGTTTTACACAAAGGGTGCCATGCGCTGGTATGGAGACGAGAAACAATACAACTGGTCGGTGAAGGGTGATGTGACCAGCGAGCTTTCCAATTCCAATCAGTTGAAGGTGGGCGGCGTGTTCAAGTACTACGATGTGGATTACCACGAGTTCCAGCCCCTGCCCACCAACACCTATGTTGACGTTTGGAAGGTGAAACCTTACACTATATCCGCTTATGTGCAGGATAAGCTGGAGTATTCCAGCTTGGTCTTGAACATCGGGGTTCGCCTGGATCTGCTCAATCCAAAGGGCACCTATGTGGAAGACCCCTACGACTACGCCGACTATCTGGGGCAGTATGAATACTATGAAGACATCCCGAGAGTTACTCCCACCGTCAAGTATCAGATCAGCCCGCGTATAGGTGTGTCCTATCCCATCACCGAGCGAGACAAGTTCCACTTCTCCTACGGTCACTTCTTCCAGTCTCCTCCGTTCCAATATCTGTTCATGAGCAGTCAGAACCCGCCCATGGGGGCTTATCCGCTTCTGGGTTGGCCCGACCTTGAGCCGGAGAAGACAGTGCAGTATGAGTTTGGGGTGGAGCACATCTTCACCGAGGATATGGTCGGGGATGCCACCGTATTCTTCAAGGATATGCGTGACCTGCTGGATACAGCGAGGATCAACACCCCCAACGGAACATATACCCGGCTGTGCAACGCTGACTTTGGAAACTCCCGTGGTTTTGAGCTCACTCTGGACAAGAGGCTCTCCGACATGTTCGCCGCCAAAGTGGCTTATACCTTCTCCGTGTCCAAGGGTCTCGCTTCCAGCTTCCGTCAGGGCTACATGTACGAGTACTATGATTGGGTATTGCCCCGTCGGGAGAACCTGCTGGATTGGGATCAGACCCACTCCTTGGACCTGACTTTTGACATTCGTGATGTGGACAAGTGGGGAATCAATGTGACCATGGTTTATGGTTCGGGAATGCCCTACTCCACTGCACCTGAGTTGGGCCAACCGGCAATCAACGACAAGCGTATGCCCTGGACCTTAAATCTGGACCTGAAAGCCAACTACGATATCCGCTTGATGGGCATGAAGTATAGCTTCTATGTTGAGGCTCGCAACCTGATAAACCGCCTCAATGTGCAGAACCTTGGTGCTGATGAAGGAGAAGGGACAGGTCTTGACTGGTCAAACTGGTTGTTCTACTACAACGACCCGGATGGTTCCTTTGATGACTACGAGGTTTATGGTGACCCGCTCATTGTGCGTGCGGGAGTGAGTGTACAATTCTAATCAAAAAAATTGGATGGGGGTGGAAACCCCATCCCCATCCTGCACCTTTAGAATATAGGGGGTGAACGAGGCATATGAGTTTTTCACAAAGGCGCTTGGTGCTAATCTGTGTAATTAGCATTTCAGCCGTGGTTCTTTTTACGGCTGCAAGCAAGATTGACAAGACAGTGCCGCCACCGGGCCCGATGCCCTGGGCTCATGGCCACACCGACCATATAGTTGGGCTCTACTGTGTATCGGTCTGGAACAGCCTGGAAGTTGGTGAGATACTGCTTGACAGTGAGAATTGTTACTTTGGATTTTGGCCTTCTGTGGACGGACCGTCATATCTTTATCATGGTACTATCTGGTTCGGCACCCAGGAGGGAACCGACATCTACGTCTTCAGCAGTTACTGGCAAGACTCGCCTCCACAAGCGGATTGGGTTCCGATTTATCCCTGTGAATTCGGCTGCCTGGACACCGATAGTTCCAACTGGCAAAACAGACCGCCTCATGTGGAAAAGGTATCCGACTTTGACTCCTGGGCCATATGTGACGATTCAGGCGCCACTGAGACTGGTCCTCTAGGTACGGAGTGCGAGAGGCACACCTACTCTTGGGGAGTCCCCGACCACGATGACTATGTGGTCCATGCATTCCTCTTTCGCAACTTGAGCGGGCACACTCTTCAGGATTTTTACTTTGCTTTTCCGTATGACTTTGATGTTGGTCTGGGTGACCACCTAGACGACCTGGTCGGTTATGAGGGCAACGATGACACCGATGAGTGGACCAACCCCACTCAGCCGGGCGTGGTGTGGTCAGATCCCACCCCGGATGGTGTCCCCGATGAGTTTGATGCGGTCAATTATGACCCGGCCGAACAGCGCTCAACTTCTTATATGTACGACAGCGGTGGCGAACCTTCCGGCTATATCGGCGTCCGTGTATTTGGTTACCAGGGGGTTTATCCCGATGGGGAGTTCATCTTCGCTTCCAGTCAGCACTCCTGGGATTGGAATAATGACCCGGCAAACGACACCTATATGTTCGCCTACATGATAGACTCCGGTGTTTATGAGGAAGTTTCAGACGCTCCTTTTGATTGGCGTGTCTGTCCTGCAATCGGTCCCTTCGCTGAATTACCAGATGGGGAAGTGTTCACTGAGTTCTACATCATTGAAGGATGTGGGCAAGACCTCCTGGAGATGCGCCGCAACTTTGACCAGGTTCTGGCTGACTGGAGGGGCGCCGACGAGATACCGGGCACCGAGGATGACTGGATAGTAGCCAGCCCGCCGCAATCTCCCAAGTTTGTGGGGATTCCGCAGGATGGGGCGGTAGAATTACACTGGACCCCCAAATATGCCCTGGGCTATAACACTGAGACCGACCCCGACCCTCAGACCGGCGTGGTTGACTTTGACGGTTACATCCTGTGGCGTAGCCCCATCGGCTTTGATGTCGGTTGGGAGCCAATTGCTTGGTGGGATTTGCTGTCAACAGACTTGCTAAACTGCTTCAAGCCCTTCGGATGGCGGGATAACGGTGGCTCGGGTGACAAAGCCGAGCGGGTTCCTGATGGATACATTGATGGAACGGACATTCCCTCCCCCATTGAACCGGACCTGAGATATGTGCCGTATAGGATGGAATTGGAGACCTTCCAAATCCAGATGCAGAGTGAGGGAAGCAGTTACTACTACCATGTTGATAGTGGGTTGAGTAACGGTTTCCGCTACTTCTATTCTATGATTGCCTACGATTTCGGTATGGATACCGCCGATCTGGACCTGCCACCCATCTCTGGTGGAAAGGGAGCCAACCAGCTATCGGTAATCCCCACACCACCTGCAAGCACAACTCTGGATAATGTCTGGGTAGTTCCTAACCCCTATATCGGAGCGGCTGATTGGGAGGGTTGGGCTCCCTCGTTGGTGCGAGAGAGCCGAATAGCTTTCATGAACCTTCCTGCTCGTTGCACGATAAAGATATACACCGTAGCCGGCGACTGGGTGGACACCATTGAGTACAATGATGTTGAATATGGCGTCGCTTACTGGGATCTCTCCAACTACTCCGGCACCGGTCGTCCGGGACTGGCAATCGCCAGTGGTATTTATGTCTATCACCTAGATGCTCCTGGAATCGGGGAGACGGTTGGTAAGTTCGCCATCATTTTGGGCGGAGTGCAATAAGCAACTACCCAAAAGTATAAGGTCAATTAAACGCGGAGGAAAAGAGGATGAAAAAGATTTTCGCTATTACCGCTGTTTTGGCCCTGGTACTCGCGGGTGCGGCATTAGCTCAAGATGACGGTACCCGTGGGAGCACAAAGGCAGGAACAGCCGGAGCACAATTCTTAAAAATCGGAATTGGTGCTCGTTTCGTGGCTATGGGCGACGCTTGTGTCGCCATGATAGATGACTCCACTGCCTGCTACTGGAATCCAGCCGGTCTGGTGGATATAGAAGGCACTGACTTCAGTTTCACCGATGTAGAGTGGATTGCCGATATGCGATTGATGTCCGGCACCTTTGCTCACAAATTCGGCTTCGGAACGGTCGGGGGAATGTTCACCATGTTAATGGTGGGTGAAATGGATTACCGCACCGTAGATGAACCCGAAACCGGGAAAACATTTTCCGCCTCCGATATGATGATAGGTGGTTCCTATGCCCGTCGTCTAATCGACCGTTTTGCCTTCGGTGGCACCATAAAGTTTATTCGTGAAAAGATTGACACCTACACCGCAACGGGAATAGCCTTTGACCTCGGAACTACCTACATCACTGGTTTTAGATCGCTGAAGATGGGAATCTCCATCCAGAACTTTGGACCGGAGATGAAGTTCGGGGGCACCTTCATGGAACTGCAGAGGGATAAAATTACTTATGAGGAGAAGGAATTTGCCTCCTACTCCCTGCCCATCTCGGTTAGACTGGGTATATCCTACGACCTCTTTGAAGCAAGTGATAACCACCTTTTAACCATTGCACTTGACGCAGTCCACCCCAACGACGGACCTGAAAAGATCAATCTCGGTGCCGAGTATTGGGTCAAGAATATGCTGGCTTTGCGTGGTGGATACCTGGTCTCCGGGGGAGACTTCAGCAGTGAAGAGCAAAGAACCTTCTCTGCCGGTGTCGGCTTCAAGTATGATATGGGCGGAACCGGTATGCGATTTGACTATGCCTTCACAGATTTCGGCGGCTTGAGCCTAGTACACAGGATGACGGTTGGTTTCTCCTTCTAAGAAGCAGAAATAACTATTGGGGGTGAGTCCCAGTGGCTCACCCCTAAATTTTAAATTTTTCTGTGCTTTTTCAGAATGAGGGTATAAAAAATATGAAAGTAAGGTAACATTTCTCCGATAATTATGTTAAAATATTTTCGCCCTTTGAGCCACTGAACCTTTCAGGAGAAGGAGACAGTTGTGAGAAGTAAGGGGATAGCTTTGGTGACCATCGTAGCCCTGGGGCTTTTGCTTTGCATCCCCATCTTTGCACAGGTAATAAGTGTGGGTGAGGAATCAGCGGGAGATGGTCGGGAGGAGATGGGCTTCTTTTTTGACTACGCCTTATTTCGGGTGCCCGATGAGGTCAATAGATACTATATGGAGTGTTACTTTGGAGTGCCCTTGAACCAGTTGTATTTTCTCCAGAGCGAAGACGGTCTCCAGGCGCATTATTTGCTGGGAGTGAGGCTTGTGGATTCGGAGGGGATACTCCCCACCATAGAACATTATCAGGAGACCTTTAATGCTGTGAATACTCAGGAGGAAACTCTGTCTAATAAGTTGAACCTGGAACAGTTAACTATAGAGATTCCTCGGGGAAGCTATACCTTGGAAGTGGGATTGACCGACTTGAACACAAAGGGACTGGGTTTACTACAGATAGAACTACTCGCTTCGGAATACTCCCCGGATGAGTTGGGGATAAGTGATATTCAACTGGCAAGCAACATTATCCAGTCAGAAAATGAAGAGAGCCCGTTTTTCAAAAACAATATGGAGGTTATCCCGAATCCAGACGGCATCTATCTGAAGCCCCTGGAGGTGTATTATTATCTAGAAGTGTATGGTTTGAGCGGAGAGGCTGGCGGAGAAATGGTGGTAAAGTATATATTGGCTCGTCCCAGTGGGGAAGTGGTGGAGGAGATATCCTTCTCCTCTCCCTACTCTTCACAGAACACATTGCTGGTGGACAGTATTCGGTTTGAAGAGGGGGAGAGCGGTCCCTATGACTTTATCGTTGAGGTAAAGGACCCCGTAACTGGCAGTGAGGTTAGGGCAAGCAGGCGAATTCTAATCTACGAGGATAAGGATACTGCACTTTTGGCTATGATTACCGGGGGTGAGACCCTGAAGCCCTATACTGAAAAGAAAGCATTGGATATGCGGGAGAGAATTTCGCTTCTGGCAAGCGATGAGGAACTGGAGAGGTATGACCAATTGGACCTGGATTTTAAGCCCTATTTCGTGTATCAGTTTTGGAAGATGCGCGACCCCACTCCCAAAACCGAGGAAAACGAACTTGAGGAAGAGTTTAACCGGCGATTTGACTATGTAATTGATCATTTCTCCACAAAGAACAAGAGAGGTTATGTCACGGATATGGGTCGGGTATATTTGAAATATGGTTCTCCCGATGAAAGGATAATGGAGCCGATGGGTATCCCTTCAATGCCGACGATAGACGCTTCAACTTTTGAAACCGAGCCCACCGAAGCCTGGTTTTATGATACCGGCGGTCAGTATAGGACTTCGGCGACATTTGTATTCGTTGACTTTGACGGGGATGGTGAATACACTATATTCACATCCACCGAACCGGGATACGGAAAACTGCTCACCCAATAAGGACTATAGGAGGAAAGAATGATTCGGCAGATGCTGAGACCAACCGTAATTCTTGCCATCACCTCCCTTCTTTTCCTGAGTTGCGGACCCGATTTAATTAAGGCGCTACCCGGGGAATACTACACCGATGGGGAACTGATGGTTAAATCAATGGAATCGGCGGTGAAGAAGCTGGCGGATATGGCCGGCGTTAAGGGCGTGGTCATCTCCACCTTTGAAAACCTGGAGGATACCTCCGAATATGATAGCACACTGGTATTTGACCGCCTGGAGGATGTATTTGCCCAGGTGTTTGCGGAGAGGGGAATGGCTGGGGTCGGCTTTAGCGGCGGTGGGGAGGAAAAACCCTTTGAAGAGGAGAAAAAGGAAGAGGAAAAGTTTGGTAATAATCCCACTATTGGGGAGGAAATCTCAACCGAGATGGAGCCGGGAAATTTCCCCACTTCCGAGGTAGAGGTTTCAACCGAGGAGGAGGAAGTCTCCGAATTTGCCGGGTTTGCAGAGGGAACATACAATCTGAAATATCGCCTGTTGACCTGCATGGTGGAATATGAAAAGGCGCCCAGCAAGATGATGAACCGCAAGGCTACCAGCATCATTCATGTTCGCATTGAGGATATGGATTTGGGCGAGGTGGTGTGGGCTGGAGAAATCCGGGGGGTGGCAAAAGACCAGGTGCCCAAAAAGTATGTGGAAGCGTTGATAGACAGCCGTTACGAGCAGATTACCGCCACCAAGGAAGAGGGGGGCACCAATCCATTCATTGAACCCCTTCTGGTAACCGCCATAACCGGTGGGCTTATCTACCTCTTCGCAGTATCCGCCCGTTCGGAGTAAAATTGATTGCAGGCAAAGTGAAGATAATCCCTATCCTGCTTTTAAGCTCGCTTCTGGTCTTCTCCCTTGGGTGTGGACCGAGGCCGATGATAGATACTAACCTGGGCTCTCTAAAGATACTGGAGATGGGTAAGAAGTATCTTGATGAGGGCAAATACAAGAAAGCCAGGCAGTATTTTTATCATCTGGTCAGCTTCTATCCCGGAACTGAGGAGGCTTCCGAGGGTCAGTATCTTTTGGCAAAGAGCTACTTTGACCAGAATAAGTATGAGTTGTCCCTCCTGGAGTTTGAGATGGTCATAGACCGTTATCCAAACAGTGAATATGTGGATGATGCTTATTACTTTATCGGTTGGTGTTATCTGAATGAGGCGCCGGACTTACAGCGAGACCTGATGTTGGTTGAGGTGGCAATAGACAATTTTGAGACGGTCATCCTGGACTTTCCGTTGAGCAACCGATTGGACGAAGCCAAAGAGGGGCTTCTGGAAGCCCACACCATACTGGCAAAGAAGGAATTTTATATCGCCAAGTTCTACCTTCGCAATAAGGAATATAGGGCGGCAGGGATCTATTTTGGGGATATTGTGGAGACTTACAGCGAGACCGAATATGTGGATGATTCAATATTCTACCTGGGAGAATGCAATCAGAAAGACGGTGACCTGGAAGGAGCGCTTGAGTATTACAACCAATATGTCAGTTCATATCCTTATGGGGAGCGGATAGGGGAGGCTAAGAAGCGTCTTTTGGAGATCTCCGAAAACCTATGAAGGATAAATGATAGAAAGATTCGCCAACTTTGCGGTGCTAGGGGGAACATTTGACCCCATCCATATCGCTCATCTTATAATTGCTCAAGGGGTAATCCAACACCTCCACTTGGAGAGGTGTTTTTTCATTCCTTCAGCAAACCCCCCACACAAAGACGAGGTAACTGCAAGCGCAGAACATCGCCTGCAGATGGTCCGCTCAGCCACCGGAGACAATCCCCAATTTCAGGTATTGGATATAGAGTTAGCCCGTGCTCCTCTGCCCTCCTACACCTACGATACCATCCAGGAGCTGAAGGGGATGTTTAACTCCAAACATCCCATCCCTTTCATCGTTGGGGCGGATACCTTAAACGAGATTCCCACCTGGAATAACTATCCTCAGCTACTTGAGGAGTTGGTCCTGGTGGTGGTGGCGCGCTTCGGACACCCCGCAGGGGAAGTTGAGGCTGAAATAAAGGAGCGAATCCTCTCTGCACCCATACCCAGGATGGAGATATCCTCAACCTCCATTCGGCAGAAGCTTGCCCGGGGGGAGAGTATCCGCTATCTTGTCCCCTCCGTGGTGGAGGAGTATATCACCCAAAATGGTCTTTACCGCACAGCTTGAGCCGATTCCAGAGCAGGTAATGCCCATAAGCGAGCAAAGAATCGCCCACCTGAAGGGATGCGCCCGGCAGGCGGAGCTTCTAGCGGAGCGTTTTGGAGAGGATGGGAAGAGCGCATACCTGGCCGGGCTGTTCCACGACCTCTCCCGTGATTGGGATGATGAAACCTCTCGCCGATATGCGCTGGACTACGGTCTGGATGTGGACGAGAGAGAACTCTCCGTGGGCAGTGGACTCCTTCATGGGGCGGTGTCCGCCCACCTGGCTGGGAAACTATACCGGGTTGGCGATAGTCAAATACTTGAAGCGATAAGATACCACACCACCTGTTGGCTTGATGTGGACCGGTTGGGGGCGATATTGATAGTAGCGGATGTTACTGAACCCAGTCGGGAGGATAAAATTAAGGAGATATTTAGGAAAATATTTCAAAAGGAGGATATATTTGATATACTAATAGAGGTGTTGATCTTAAAGGAAGGGTATCTTCAAAAGGAGGGGACAGAGCCCCATCCCCGACAGAGGGATGCCCGGAGGATGCTCCTGGAAAGGAGATGATTTGATAGAGGACAGGGAATTAAGCTTGGAGATTGCGGAAGTATGTAAGGACAAGAAGGGCGAAGATATTGTGGTTATGGACCTGAGCGATGTTTCCACTACCCTGGATTATTTTGTGATAGTCACCGGCACATCAAAAAGCCACATGCGTGCACTTGCCGATGGAATAGTGAAACATCTTAAGGAAAAGAAGATCCTTATGCGACATAATGAGGGTTACGGTGAGGCTAGCTGGGTGCTTTTGGATTATGGGGCGGTGATAGTCCATATCTTTGATGAGAAGTGCAGGAATTTTTACCAGATAGAGAGGCTCTGGGGTGATGCCAAGTTTATCCATTATTCTGAGGATGGAGCAAGAACTTAGGAAACATCTTATAGAGATTACTGAATTGACCGAAGATGATTTTGAATGGAGCGATGATGATAAGGTTAAAATTCTGGGTGCGACCCTAAACATACCACCGGGTGCACAAGCGGGTGACCTATCAACCAATTTTTTAACGCCAATTGCGAGAGAATATGACAATGGACGGGTTACAGAAGAGATTATTTTGAATGATTTGAAGAAAAAATTGATGAAAGAGGCGAAATGGGAATATCTAAAGAAAATATGGTTATTTAAGGGCAAGCAGGGGTATATCCACCTTAATTTTACCCAGGAATTCTGGTGGGAGGTTATCAAGGAGGTAGGGAAGAGGGGTAAAGACTACGGAAAGGATAAGCTGTTTAGCGGTAAGGTGCAGATGGAGTTTGTGAGCGCCAACCCCACCGGTCCACTCAATGTGGTAAACGCCCGAGCGGCTGCGGTGGGGGATGCTTTATATCGGGCATTCTCCGCTCTGGGTTATGAGGTTACCAAGGAATACTATGTGAACGACGAGGGTCGGCAGGTGGAGCTTCTCGGTCAATCGGTCTGGGCGGCTAAGAAGACCTTGTCCGGGGAGGAGACCCCTCCCCCGCAGGACGGCTACAGAGGAGACTACATCTTTGAGCTGGCAAGGGAGCTTGAGGGGGAGAAACCAGAGGAACTGGGACGGGAGGCGATGGAGAGAATAGTAGCAGGACAGAGAACTTCCTTGGAACGCTACGGTGTTACTTACGATAACTGGTTCTACCAATCGTCCCTTGAGGGAACAGGCTATATAAAGAAGGTTATGGAGGTTTTAGAGAAGGAGGGATACATAGGCAAGAAGGGCGGTGCGGTTTGGTTTACTTCTCCCCATTTGGCGGAAGAAGACGATAGGGTGCTGTATAGAAGCGACGGGAGCGAGACCTATTATCTCGCCGATCTTGCTTACCATGTTTATAAACACGAACAGCGCTTTAAAACCGTCATAGATATACTGGGTCCCGACCACCACGCTCATTCCGCTCGCATGCAGGCGGGTATGCAGGCTCTGGGCTACGGACCTGAGTGGCTGGAGATATTAATAGCCCAGCAGGTGAACATCGTCCGAGCCGGCGAGCGGGTGAAGATGGGCAAGCGAGTGGGGGAATTTATCACCCTGGATGAGCTTGTAGAAGAGGTGGGGGTGGATGTGGCTAAGTATTTCTTTTTAGAGCGGGGACTGTCCAGCCACCTGAACTTTGACTTTGAGCTTGCCAAGAAGACCTCCATGGAGAATCCGGTCTATTATATCCAGTATGCTCACGCTCGTGTATGCAGTATCATCCGCGAGGCAAAGGCACAAAAACTCGCCCCTGATTATGGGGCTAAAATAGGTTATACATTTAATGATGACGAGGTAGCTCTCACCAAGCGATTGTTGATATATCCCAAGGAGCTACTGCTTGTGGTTCTTGGTCGCCAGCCCCAGGTGCTCTGTGCCTATCTCCATTCCCTTGCCGGCATGTTCCACAAATATTACACCGACTATCGGGTCTTGCAGGCGGATACTGTTGAGGCGGTGCAGGGGAGGCTGAACCTGGTGGACGCCATCAGGCAGGTTATATACAATGGGCTGGAGATTTTGGGGATAAGCGCGCCGGAGAGTATGTAAAGGCTGGAGTAATTAACCTGGCTTAGCGCATACTGCTTTTTTTCGGTCTAAAAATAGCACAAGGAGGCTCTGGGGAGCCTCCTTGTTTAGTTGCTTTTTCTCGCCTAAGAGGGAAGGTTGTAAGAGGACAGTTTCAAAGTCCTAAACCCTATGTACTCCATCTGCACACCCACACCACCAACACCGCTGGGTAGCCAGATATTGAGATACGGTTCTCCATTGTCAGAATACTGTATTTTATAGCAGTTGTTGAATATGCCGGCGGGGATGGAGACATCCTGTTGAGCTATGACCTTAGCAGTTTCCTCTGAAACCGTCCACTCTTTACCTACCTCAAGTGGGAAATCAAGAAATAAGTCGTAGTCATCCGAATCGTCTTCATAGAACCGGACCTCTTCGCTGGTGACCAGCATATAATCGGAAGAAATGTATTCCCACTGTTGGGTGTCAAAGTTGTAGCTATATGACTCAAATATCTGGACGGTACCTGCCGTAGGATGGTTGTAAGTGCCGTTCAGTATCCAGCGATTTGACTCTTCATATCTTAATGTTCCGGTGCCGAGCATATATTGACTAAAGGTCCATTCCGCCCCTTCGGGATGAGGGTAGGAGAATGTTCCTTCGCCTTCTCCATCGCATGAAAGTGAAAATAAACCGATAGCCAAAAGAGCCAAGATAGTGGTGATTATCTTCATAACTCTCTCCCTTTTAGGGGTTGGGTGATGTGTAAGTTAGTTCGCAAGGCAGAATATTCTGGAAATAAATATACACGGTGTCGTTGATTTTGTCAATAGAAGAAAACAGTTGTAGCCTATCCCCCCAAGTTTTTCGGGCTCAATGGTCTTACCAACATTGACCTCTCCTGCGAATGGGTGACCAAGCCCAAAGTTTTAGTCCTTCTTACATACTTAACCTTTGTGTAAATAACCTCCACCTTATCGTCGCTTCGCAGTTTGCTGAAGTAGGCAGCAAGTCCTGCGGCGATCGGTATGCTTCTCTGGCTTGGCTCCTGACCCTTTTTCGCCGGGTGGAGCACCACATGGCTTCCCCGACCGTCCCGCACATGGAACCACAAATCATCGCCCCGAGCCACCCGGAAGGTCAGCCTGTCGTTTCCTTGAGCGTCACTTCCCACATAGATGATGCTCCCGTCCTCAATGGGGAAACTGATGATACCTTTGAGCTTCTTCTCCCCTTCCCTCCTTACCTTTGATTTCGGCTTGACCTCGTCTTTCCCGAGCCCTACTAAATCCGCCAGCTCTCGCAGGGCTTCAATATCCTGGGGCGGTTCTTCAGGAATGAGGGATAGCCCTTCCTCGGCGGTATTGATCTGGGCTTGAATCTGGGATTGCGCCCTCTTAAGACGCTTGGCAAGACGGAAGTAAGCCCTGGCGTTGGCTTGGGGGCTTTTCTGGGGATTCAGGGGGATGGAGAGCGCCTCCCCGGTCTCGGAGTAGGGGTCTGCCAGCTCAACCTGCTCCACTCCCCGGGGAATGTCCTTCAGGTGGAAGAGGATGGTCTCGGCGTATCTGCGGTAGCGAGGAGAATCCTTCGCACGAGCCAGGTCCTCCTTAAAGCGTTCCAGCCGGGTCAGGAGAGCTTTACGATGTCGGGAGAGCCTGGTTTGAAATTGAGAGAGCTCCCCTTTTTCTGCATAGTAGCTTTCCAGAACGGTGTAGAGCCCTTTGAGGGCTTTGCTCGGGGAACTCTCAGCCTCACCGCACTGCAGAGCGCCGTATAAAGGCATGGGCGAGATGCGGGGATAACGCTCATCGTCCATACAGATGTAGAATTCGGTCGGGTGAGGGAGCTTTTCGCCCGCCTCGGTCAGGAGCAGGGCTAAATCCTTCGCCGATTCCTGCGAAAGGTCAGCTGAACGGACATCAGGGGAAAGGTCTGAGGCTAAGAGCAGGGCTTTAGCCAGCTCCGGGTCCATCTCCCGGTAGCTTTCCCGTAAATATCTGGCAAGCCCCACATCTTCAGGGGCTCTCTTGAGCCGGTCAACGACATCCGCCTGGTTTATGCCGACAAGCGAGGGTATCTTTCTGGGGCTGGATTTGGGCTTGGTGAAGAGATTATCGTGGGGATAGGAGCAGAGCGGGTCATTCCCTTTATACAGTAATATAGCACTTCTTTGCCCAAATAAGCGGACCTCCATCTCCAGCCCGTCGCTCAAGCGGATATTGACTATGCGGTCGTTCTCCACCTGGGCAATTCCCTCCACCGTGTTGCCCTCCAGCACGGACAGAAAACGCAGTAACCGCTGGTCGCCCTTCAGGCTCCTCCTCTGGGGGCTGGTCAGAAAAAAACTGAACAGGTGAGGGTGTAGGGAGATACACAGACTTTCTTTTCCCTTTGGGAGGCTGAGATTGAGGTTTGCCTGCCACCCGGCTGAGGAGGCGATACTCTTGATTACGCCCCCAACGAGCTTAGGAGTTATCTCATCTATTAGCGGTGCTATTATCCAGGTGGGTATCATAGATTGACCAAGGTTGATATTAACACGCCCCACCGCCAAGTCAACACTCGCCTTGACATATTCCCCCGCAGGTGTTATCCTTCCCTGTGGGAGGTTTTTGTGGAGTATCTTTTTTGGTTTATGGTCCTTTTGGGGGCGCTTGCGGGAATATGGTGGATTTGGCACTCAGTTCAGAAGGAACAGCAAAGACTTCTGTCAAGCGTTCATATTCGCAAGGACCGGGAACTTAGGGCTCAGGTTCGCCGCTCCACCGAGATTTTCGGCTACCTTTTCTCCAGCTCCTTTTTCATAACCGGTCTGGCAACGCTGATATTTTATTTCTTGGTTGAAGCCCGAGGTAGCCGCACCAGCTCCACCTGGATATTGGTGATCGCCATCACACTTTTAATTATTGGTGGGCTTGGAATTTCCACCATGATTGTTAGGAGGTTTAGGGAAAGATGAGAAGAGCACTAATTCTAACAGTAGTTATGAGTCTTCTTCTCTTATTGCTCAATGCCTGCGGTGGCAGGGACGAGGTGGGCATTGAGTGGGTGAAGAGCATGAAACAGGGCAAGGAGATGGCACAACGGCAGGATGTGCCGTTGGTGGTATATTACCGGGTCTCGGAGATTGACTTCTGTGAGAAGATGGAGAACGCAACATTCTATAATAAGGAAGTGATTTCCGCCGCCAAGGATTTCCTCTGGGTGTGGATTGATGGGAACACCAAGGAAGAGCTGGCTATGGAGTATGGGGTCATCTACTATCCCACCACCATCTTCTACTCTTCCAGCGGTGAGGAGTTAGCCCGGCGAGTGGGCTTGCTCACCCCGGAGGAGCTGTTGGAGGTATTGGAGGGGGTCAAAGCGGGCAGGAACGAGTTCGCCGAGCTGGAGGAGAAGCTGGCAATGGAGCCGGATAATCTGGAGTTGATCTATGAGTATGCCCTAGCCCTGCGCGATAGGGGAAATATCATCTCCGCAAGGAACATATTTGTGGAGATAACCGAAGCGGATGGGGAAAACGACGTCGGTTACACAGATAAAGCCTACATGCAGATCGGGGTGCTGGACTTATCCGTGGGCAATGCCAGTCTGGCAATTGAAAGCTTCATGGCAATAGTGGAGAAATTCCCCGAATCCGAGTCTGCACCCAAGGCGTTGATATATACGGGTGACGCCTACCAGATGATTGATGAATACGACAACGCTATATCAACCTACCGGCGGGTGATGGAGGACTATCCGGAAAGTGAGCAGGCTACCGAGGCGGACTACCGCATCGGGGAGATGCAGATGCTGGAGAAGACGGTGGAGGCTTTCGTCGGCGAGGGGGCGGAGGAGGAATAGTGGGTTGAGTAAGCTGTAGGGCGCTGAAGAATGAGCAAAGCCCCGGGAAAATACCGGGGCTTTGTTTTATGCTGGGATTTCAGAATTTGGCTAGATAGAAAGAATGACTACCATTGCCCGGACTCTTTTAAAGTGCTCAAGATCATGCGGGTGGCACGAACCGCCTGCATATCCTTGAATATGGTCAACATTATCCCGAAGTCCGCATCTCGGTCGCATTTGATAACGAACCGGGCGTTTGGATTGGTCATTCGTATCGCCTTTACACCATCGTTCAGTTGGTCCCGGTCCACCTGCCTGTTGTTGAGATAGACCACTCCGTCAGCTTCCACTATGATGACGTTTACCCCGGTGGGTATCTTCACCCCGGCGGCAGCCTCCGGTAAGGTAACCTCCACCACCTCCGGTTCAGCGAAACGGGAAGTCATGAAGAAGAAGATGAGCAGTAGGATGATCACATCCACCATCGGAGTCATGTCAATGCGGATGGCTATCTTTTTGCCTTTTTTCAGCATCGGTATTCCTCTATCGGTTGTGTGTCCACTTTAGCTCAGGTGCCAGAGGCAGATTCGCCCTCTGAGCCTTCTTCGGTCTCTCCGGAGGGTAACACCAGGGAGATGTTCTCGTTTTTGGTAACATCGGCGGCTAATCGGAATTCGTCATAGACATCCATCATCACGCTGTATTTCGCCTCGGGGTCCACATCCAGCAGGGTGGTAAGGCTTTCGTTCTTCTGCTGTTCCTCTATTAGCATCTCGTGGATTGTAGTGATGTCCTTTACCGGGGTATCCTTATCCCCGGTGCGGGCATAGGTATAGGTCACCTCTCCCTCGGAATCAATGTTGAAAATGATGGTGTTGGACTCCTTGATCTTCTGCGGTATGTCGCTTTTGGGAATCTTAATCTCTATTCCCTTAGGCTCTTTGAATTGCGAGGTCATGAAGAAGAAGATCAAGAGCAGGATGATGACATCCACCATCGGAGTCATGTCTATGAAGATGGTTACCCTGGTCTTGCCCCTTTTCTTGCCTTTGGCTTTCGGTGCAGCTACATCGGCGCCAGCCATCTCACTCTCCCCTTTCCGCTACTTGATGGTGAGGGTATTGATGACCTCGGAGGAAAACTCCTCCATATTGAAGTTGAAGCTGTCCACCTTGTTGACGAAATAGTTATAGAATATGATGGAGATAATCGCAACCGTCAGCCCGCCGGCGGTGTTGATTAAAGCTTCCGAGATACCGGTCGCTAGCTGGTTGGGGTCCGGACGACCCTTGGCGGACAGAGCGGAGAAGGAGCGAATCATTCCCACGACGGTTCCTAAAAGACCGGTCATGGTGGCGATGGAGGCAATCATGGCGATGAAGATCAAGCGTTTTTCCAGCTGGAAGGCTTCAATGGCGTTGGCTTCACCGAAGACTTCCCCCAGCTCCTCCTTGACCTTGCCCGCGTCATTCTTGGTCACCTCGGGGATGAACTTGTACGAGGTAAGCCCGGCTTTTACATAGCGTCCGTAGGTGCCTTTTTGGCTGTCGCAGAGTTTGATGGCTTCATCGGTCTTGCCGCTCTTCACCAAAGGTATCAACTCTTCCATGAATTTAGGCACGCTCATCCGCCCCCTGGCTTGAAAATGCACCACATAACGTTCTACGATGTAGAAGCCGGTGAGTAGGAGCAGGAAGAACAGGAAGTCCACCAGACCTCCTCCCTTGGCAACAATTGCTCCGCCCTTGCCCAGACCGGTGGCGTCTTCGGTATCAAATTCAACATCGCCTATCTTCTGTTCTTTAGGAGCTGTGGCATTGCCCATAAGGTCCCCAAAAGTTATCACTTCCTCGGTTTTTGGGTTTACCATTTTAGCACCGCCCATGTGGCCTAATGAGGCAAAGACCATGGAGACATTGTTACCACAGACGAAGAACCACCATACCCAGAAAAGCATATAGGAGATAAACGCTACCCCAACGATGATCATCACTATCTTTCTCATCTACCAACCACTCCTCTCTAAAAGCTGTCTGTTGAAAATCTATTCATTCTAAAAATTTATTTCAACAGCCGGGTCACCTGCCTGTGACGCCGGCGATAAATTCTTTGGAGGATTCCTCCATATTGAAGTTATATTGGTCCACACGGTTGATGAAATAGTTGTAGAAGATGATGGCGGTGATGGCTACGAAGAGACCGCCGGCGGTGTTGACCAGAGCCTCAGCTATGCCCCGAGCCAATGCCTGGGAGGCCGGTCCGGCGGTGCTCTCCCCCATGGATAGGGCGGCGAAGGAGCGAATCATTCCCACCACAGTTCCCAAAAGACCCATCATAGTGGCAATGGAAGCGATGGTTGCCATGGCGATAAGGTTTCGCTCCAGAAGGGAGCCCTCAACTGCGGTCAATTCGTTAACCCGGTCGCTTAGCTCCTCCTTTAACTCAGTTGGTGTGGCTGTGTCTCTATGATGCTGGTAAGTAGCAATCAAGCCCCGGACTACCCGACTGTCCGAGCCCTTGTTCTCCTTGCACAGGGAGTCTAATGCAGACATATCCTTGCGAGCTAGTGCCTTCTTCATCGCTGACAGGAACTTCTGGTGTCCCAACTTCCCCCGGGCGACACTCATAACCAAGAATCGCTCTATCACAAAGGATATGGTAAGAATGGAGAGAAAGAAAAGGGCGATGACTAAAGGACCTGCGTTTTTGATCATCTCAACCATAGTGCACTCTTTCGGCAGGGAAATGGAATTTGAATATTGGAAAAATTTTATCATATCAAGGTTGTTTGTCAAGATTTTTTTCACCATTTATTCATAGCCTAAAAGATGATTAGTATATTTTGGCGCTTGACATCCTTTAACTCTGGTGTTATAATTCCTTAAGATGGAAATAGAACTGAACAGGAAAGACGTCAATGTCATACTGGAGGTCTCATCCAGGCTGGCTATTGAACCCAAGGACCTCGTCCATCGTATGATCCAATACTGTTTGGCTTCAGGTGAGGGCGATGAGTTTCGCAAACAACTGCTGGAGGAGGTAGAGGACATACAATGGATTCGCAGTCAATTGCCGGAAATTGACTGAGAAGAAAACAAACTGATTTAAATGCGCCCCAGAATAAATTTCGGGGCTTTTTTCTTTTAGGGATAACTTCACCATCCAAGTTTCACCTTGACTATAAATAAGCATTTGTCGTAATATTACTAAATCCCAAGGAGGTTGTGTTGCTTTCAAGTATGACCGGTTTCGGTCGGGCAAGGATCCAGACCTGTTGTGGTGCCATCAATCTGGAGATGCGCACCCTCAATCACCGCTTTCTTGACCTGAAAACCCGCATGCCTCGCCAGGCTTCTCCCCTGGAGGAGCAGGTGCGGGCTTACCTCTCCAAAGTATTTTCAAGGGGGCGGATTGAGTTGCGCGCCGATGTAGAACGGGAGGGGGAAGAGATGGTGATGCCCAACGGCGAGCTACTCTGCGCCTATTACCGTGAACTTTCTCGTCTCTCAGACCAGTATGACCTGCCGAGGGAGGTGGAGCTCTCCGCCCTCCTTCGTCTGCCGGGGGTATTCACCGAACCCCGCAAGGACCAGGTTATTCCCTGGGATGAGTTTGCACCGGCGCTTGAGGAGGCTTGCGAGGCGGTGCTTTCTATGCGCCGGGAGGAAGGAGAGGCACTCACCGAAGCGGTCAAGGGAATTGTGGGGGAGATTCTGGAGATTCACAAGGAGCTCTCCTCAAAACAGGAGAATCTGCTTTCCGCCTCCAAGGAGAAGCTGACCGAGCGCTTGAAGCTCCTGGCCGACCTTCCCCTTGATGAGGGACGGTTGGAGCAGGAGGTGGCTTACATTGCTGAACGGAGCGATATCAGGGAGGAGCTGGACCGCTTGAGCCACCATCTGTCAAGGTTCGGTGAAGTGGCCGGCGGCGATTCTCCCTGCGGCAGGGAACTGGACTTCATCCTGCAAGAGATGAACCGTGAGGCTAACACCATAGCCTCAAAAGCCTCGGGTGTGGACATATCTCAACTGGCTCTCAACGCCAGAGTCAAGATAGAACAACTGCGGGAGCAGGTGCAGAATATAGAATAAGATATGATTAAAAACTACCAGCCGACCATCTTTGTAGTCTCCGGACCTTCGGGGGTGGGAAAGACCACTCTGGTCAAGAGGCTGTTGGAGGAGGATGACAACCTGGTCTTCTCCATATCCACCACCACTCGCAAGCCTCGCTCTGATGAAAGGGATGGGCGGGAGTATTACTTTGTCTCCCGGGAGGAGTTTGAGAGGCTGAAAGAGGAGGGAGTATTTGCCGAATACGCCCTCGTTCACGGCGAGCTTTACGGTACCCGTAAGGACCTGATAGATAAGGAACTCTCCTCCGAAAAGGATGTCGTGCTGGATATAGATGTTCAGGGCGCGGCGAAGATCAAATCGTCCTATCCAAATGGTGTCTATGTCTTCATCATTCCCCCAGACGAGCGTGTGCTCTCCAACCGGCTCCACGGACGGGAGGGGCGAGCCGGTGAGGACCTCAACCAGAGGCTTGAGAGGGCAGAATCGGAGATGGAACACGCCGGGGATTATGATTATCTGGTGGTGAACGATAACATAGAGAAAAGCATAGCCCTCCTGCGGGCTATTGTCTCCGCCGAGCGCTGTCGCCGAGAGAGGCTGTGGTTATGAAATTTGCTGAAAAGAGGATGATTCTGGGTATAAGCGGAGGGATAGCCGCCTATAAGACTGCGGAGCTTGTCAGCGGTCTGGTGCAGAGGGGACTTGCCATTGATGTCATAATGACTCAGGCGGCGCAGGCGCTGGTGGGGAGCAAGACCTTTCAGGCGCTCACCGGCAGGGGGGTTTACACCTCCCTGTGGGAGGAGGATTCATCGCCACTGGCTCATATTCAAGTTACCGCTCAGACGGACCTTTTCGCAGTCATTCCCGCCACCGCAAACATCATCGCCAAGTATGCCGCCGGCATAGCCGACGACCTGTTGACCACCGCTCTATTGGCTTACGATGGTGCCGTGCTTATCGCCCCGGCGATGAACCTCAGGATGTATAAACACCCCGCCACCCAAGCCAATCTGAATGTCTTAAGAGGGCGGGGGGTGGAGATAGTCGGTCCCTCCGAGGGGCGTCTGGCTTGCGGCGATGAGGGTGAGGGAAGGTTGGCTCCTCTGGCTCAGATTGAGTTTCATATATTGCGCCTGCTGGAGAGGCAAAAGGAGCTTGCCGACCGCCTGGTGCTGGTCACCGCCGGAGGCACCCGGGAGAAGATAGATGCGGTGCGCTTCATCGGCAATCCAGCCAGCGGACGAATGGGTTACGCTCTAGCCAGGGCGTATGCTCTGAGGGGGGCTAAAGTGGTCTTGGTAAGCGCCAACTCAAGCCTGCCCGACCCCTACGGGGTGGAGGTGGTCAGGGTCCACTCCGCCGATGATATGGCTTCTGCGGTCTTTGAGCGGGCACAGGAAGCGCAGGTGGTGATAATGGCGGCGGCTGTGGGCGATTATACCCCCAAAGAGACATCTTCTGAGAAGATAAAAAAAGGCGCGGGGGGGCTGACGCTGGAGTTGTCGCCGACTGTGGATATTCTCGCTGAGCTGGGGAAGAGGAAGCGGGCGGGTCAGGTGCTGGTGGGATTTGCCGCCGAAAGCGACCAGCTGGAGGAAAACGCCCGAAAAAAGCTTGTCGCCAAGAACCTGGATCTGGTCTGCGCCAACCCCATAAATGAGGAGGGGGTTGGCTTTGCCAGCGAGGATAATCTCCTGACATTGATAGACTCCTCGGGAGTGACCACCCGTCTTCCCCTTATGAGTAAGGATGAGGTCGCCGAGCAGGTCATTGAGAGGATAATTGAGATAATTTCCAGAGGGGAGAACATCTCCCCCGATAATCTCCTTTCTCACGAGAGAAAGGATGCAGAAGATGGATAGGGAACTCCTCCGCAGGCACCTGGAGAGGATTCGGGAGATGGGGATAAGCGAGCTCTTTTATTCCCCGACTTCTCCAGAGGATAAGAGAGCGATGTCGCCTTCCGAAAGGGAGCGGATTGAGGAAGGGAAGAGAGCGCCTCAAGGCCCTGCTGTGTCTGAGGCGGAAAGCGACCACCCTCTGGATGAGATCAACCGAGTGATTCGCTCCTGCACCAGATGCAAGCTTAGTGAGGGGCGAATGAATGCGGTGCCCGGCGAGGGGGATTATAACGCCCGCCTGGTCTTCGTCGGGGAAGCCCCGGGAGCGGAGGAGGACCGTCTGGGGAAACCCTTTGTGGGGCGGGCGGGGAAACTGCTGGACCGCATGATAGACGCGCTGGGCTTGAAGCGTAACCAGGTATTTATCGGCAATGTGCTCAAGTGCCGACCGCCGGACAACCGCGACCCGGAGCCTGATGAGGTAGAGGCTTGCAGTCCCTACCTGGACCAGCAGTTGGATATCATAGACCCATTGGTCATCGTAGCCCTGGGAAAATTCTCCGCCCAGTATCTGACCGGCTCAACTTTGGCCATAGGTAAACTGCGTGGTCAGGAGATAAAAAGAGGGAATGCGGTAATCATCCCCACCTATCATACTGCGGCTTGTCTTCGCTTCCCGGACTATAAGAAGCCGGTCTGGGAGGATTTGCGGAAAGCCCTGCAGATTATACGGGAGAGGGAGAGGAAATCTTAAGTGGCAAAAAATTTAAAGATAGATAAATTCGCCGGTGTGGATATCTCCTCCGCTAAGCTTTCCCTCATCTCCGGTCCCTGCGTGCTGGAAGATGAAGGGATGGTGGTGGATATAGCCGGTTATGTAGCCGAAATCTGCAGCGACCTTGCTATCCCTTATATATTCAAAGCCAGCTTCCTCAAGGACAACCGCACCACCCACACCTCTTATATGGGACCGGGCTTGGAGCAGGGTTTGGCAATGTTGCAGAAGGTCAAGGAGCAGGTGGGGGTGCCGGTGCTCTCCGATGTCCACTGCCAGCATCAGGTGGAGGCGGCAGCCGAGGTTCTGGATGTGTTGCAGATACCGGCTTATCTTTCCAAACAGACCAGCTTAGCCCTGGCTTGTGGAAGGAGTGGAAGGGCGGTAAATATCAAGAAGGGGCAGTTTATGGCACCCGACGATATCGCCGTCCCCTTGAATAAAGTCCTCTCCGCCGGAGGAAGCGAGGTGCTCATCACCGAACGGGGGACCTGTTTCGGCTATCAGGACTTGGTCTTTGACCCCCGAAATCTACTCCGCCTGCGGAAGTTCGGCTACCCCATAGCCGCTGATATCACCCACATGGTGCGCATTCCCGGTTTCACCTCCACCAACCCCAGAGGAGGACTATCCGAATACGTAGCCCCACTGGCTCGGAGTGCTGTGGCTTTGGGCTGTGACTTTCTCTTTCTGGAGGTCCATCCACAGCCCGGGGAAGCTTTATGCGACGCCCAGAGCATGCTGAGTTTGCAGGAGCTCCGCCCCCTTTTGGAGGATTGTCAACAGATTGCCGAGGTAGCAGAGAGGAGGGATTAGTCTGCGCCGCATAGCCAAGCAAGTTATCGCTCTGGAGGCGGAAGCTCTAAGGGAGCTCTCCGAAAACATCGGTGAGGAGTTTGACCGGGCCATTGAGCTCCTGGCTAAATGCCGGGGCAAGGTGGTTTTGATGGGTATGGGCAAGAGCGGTATCATTGCCAGGAAGGTAGCCGGCACTTTAGCTTCCACCGGCACACCGGCCTTCTTCGTCCATCCGGCAGAAGCGATGCACGGCGACCTGGGAATGCTCAGTAAAGGGGATGTCGCCCTGGTCATCTCCATAAGCGGGGAGACACCGGAGCTCATCAAGGTTCTTCCGGTGGTAGCCGACATCGGCGCCACCATCCTCGCCATCTGCACAGAGAGAAACTCAACTATTGGGGATATGGCTGACCTGTTACTGCTGGCAGAGGTGCGCGGTGAGGCAAGTCCCATAGGGCTAATACCCACCGCCTCCACGGTGGTCTGTATGGCTATGGGGGATGCGTTGGCTATCGCTCTCATGAAGAAGCGGGGTGTGGATGGAAAGGATATATTGTCCCGCCATCCGGGAGGAAATATCGGGCGCAGACTGTTCATCACCGTGGGCGAGGTGATGCACAGCGGAAAAAAAATTCCTCTGGTGGGAGAAGGCGACGGCATCCGCTCCGTGCTGACGGAGATGAGCGAGAAGAAGTTGGGCATCACCACCGTGGTCAATGAACCTGGTGAGCTCTCTGGGGTGATAACCGATGGTGACCTGAGACGGGCGATGGAGGCGGAAGACGATGTCAGCGAACTTGTCGCAAGCGACATAATGACCCGCAGACCGAAGACGGTCTCCGCCGACGCCACCTGCGCTCATGCCCTGGGTCTGATGGAGAAACACCAGATTACCGTTCTCTTGATTGTAGAGGGAAAGAAAGTGGTGGGGATAATCCACATCCACGATATTCTGGGAAAGGACAATATCTGGGAATAGGGGTATCTTTTATGACTAACCTTTTTTGTGAGGAGGTCGGCAATGCGTAAGCTTTTTACCATTCTGGGATTGACCCTTCTCTGTTTTGCTCTGATCTCATATACCGGTTGTAAGAAAGAGGAGGAAACGACGGCTGAAACTACCACCACCACCGAGGCTGAGACCAAGAGAATTGGCACGGTCAGCGCCGGACCTCTCAACATGCGCTCTCAGCCTGCTATGGACGGTAAGGTGATAGTGGTCCTGCACAAGGGAGAACAGTTGGAGGTGCTAGAGGAAAGCCCCAATATGGAGACCATAGACAACATCACCACCTATTGGTATCGGGTGCGGACCAGTAAGGGCGATGAGGGCTGGGTCTTCGGGGGTTATCTTACTTTCGGCACCACCACTACAACAACTACGCCAACTACAATTACCCCCACACCCACAGTGGATATTGGAGGGGGAAGCCTGCCGTCGGCGGATACCTCCACCGTGCCCGGCGGACTCTCCTATAAGGAGTGTTACCAACAGGGCAAGTCCTATTCCTCTTCCGGCGACTACTCCACAGCCATAGCCTATCTGACCCGGGCTTGCGAGCTGAATGCGGATTACGGTCCCGCTTACTTTGAGCTGGGTTTGGCTTATCAGGAATATGGCGACAACCACAAGGCGGTGCAGGCATATGAGAAGGCGATAGGCTTACAGTCGGATGACTTCTGGACGCACAACAATCTGGGGCTTGCCTATATCCGCATCGGGGATTATGAGAAAGCGGTTACCGTCTTGAAAAAGGCATTGACTTTGGACCCTGCTGGCTGCAGCACCCCACAGGCTAAGGAGAACGCCTATAACATCGCCCGCAATAACCTTGAAGCGGCTGAGAGGATGTTGTAAGGGGCATTTTAGGGAGGATATGAGAGATAAAAGACCAGTCTTAGCCGCTCTCCTGCTGGCGTCTATAACCCTCCTCTCCTGCTCCGAGCGGGTGGTGGAGGAATCCGCTGAGCTCAGGGACATCACCCCCACTCAGACCATAGAAAACTTCACCATGACCGAGAGCTACGAGGCGAACGCGGAATGGAAGTTGTTGGCGAAGCACGCCGACATATATGACAAGAAGAAGACCGCCCTGGTGACCGACCTGCGGGTGGATTTCTATAAGGATGGCGAGGTCAGTTCGGTGCTCACCGCCGACTGGGGGATAATTGACCTGTCCAACAACGATATGACCGCCTACGACCATGTGATGGTCATCGCCAGCGAGGGGGAGAGGCTGGAGACCAGCAAACTGCGCTGGGATGCATCCGACTTCCGCATCCGCAGTGATGAGCCGGTGCGCTTCACCAAAGGCGAATCGGTGATTAACGGCATCGGCTTTGACTCAGACCCGGCACTCACCAACTTCTCCACCACAAAGATGGTGGGCACCCTAACCGACGAGGATGTGCAGGAATACAGCGAGGAGGATGAGGAGTTAGCCCCCTAAAGATGTATTCGGCAAAAAGAGCTTGTGTGGTGCTTTCCACTCTACTGCTCCCTTTCATCGTCCCTTCTTGGAGTGAAGCTCCCCTGGCGGAGGAGCCTTCCCCGGCAGATGCGGAGAAGTATATCATTGAGGCTGACCTGACCGAGGGCTATGAGCTGGAGGGGGAGCAGATTCTGGTGGCGACTGGCCATGTGAAAATTACCCACGGAAGCACCACCATCACCTGCAATAAGGTTACCTCCTTTGAGAAGGAGCGTATGGCTCTTCTGGAGGGCAATGTGGTGGTGGACGATGTGGACGGGGGGTATCGCCTGCTGGCCGGTTATGTGGAGTATTACCGCAAGGAGCGCCACTCCATCGCCAGCAAGGAGCCGGTGCTCTATCTCACCAAGCGGGAGGACAAGCCCATCCGGGTGGAGAGCATATTTATGGAGATGTTCTCCAAGGAGGAGAGGGGCATAGCCAGCGGTAATGTGTGGATATATCAGGAGGACATCACCGCCCAGGGTGACCAATGTGTCTATTTGGGCAAGGAGGATAAAATAATCCTCACCGGCGACCCGGTTGCCTGGCAGAAGGACAACAAGCTGGGCGGGGAGGTCATCACCCTCTATCTGGTTGATGATGTGGTGGAAAAGCTCTTGGTGGAGGGTGACAGCCGACTGATATTCTTTTCCCACAAGGGAAGCGAGAAGGATGAATCACCTGAGAAGGTCCCCGAGGGGGGTGGGGGCGAGGGAAGCGAGCATGAGGTAGCGGAAGGTGAGGGGGAGGAAGCGGGTGAGGAATCCGCAGAGGATGTGGATAGTTTTGTCCCCGCACTCGGCTACCGGGAAATCGCACCGCTTGCTGATGACCACGGAGGGGAAGAATATGATAATATTGAAGAGGAGAGCCCATTGGATGTAGTGGGCGAAGAGGGGGAAAGCGAGGACGGTGAGCTGGAGGGGGGTGTGGACGATGAAGAGGGACCGATAAGCGGGCGGGTGGAGACCTACGGGGAGACCACCACCGCATTTTTGGTGGATGAGAAGGTGGAGCGTGTGTTGATAGAGGGTCAGGCTCAGGGCATCTATTATCCCTACGACGAGCTGACCGAGGAGGAGACCGGAGAGAGCGTCTTTGTCCAGGGTAAGCTGATAGATGTTGCAATTGAAGATGACGCCATCAAGAGCATACGGGTGCTGGGGGACGCTGTGGGTATCTACGACCCCGGTCCCACCGAGCAGGGAAGCACCAAAGCTTATGGGCGCACAATCGTGGTATATATGGAGGAGAGCGATATAGACCGCATCATCGTTCGTGGAGACGCCCAGGGGACCTATTTAGAGGAGAAAGTTGGTGTTGAAGAAGGAGAAAGTGAAGGCGGAGGGACCGGAATCACCTCCGGCGGCAGTAGCCAATAATAACAACGTCGGCTTGCAGACTGTGGGGCTGGTAAAGGAATACCATCGCCGGCGGGTGGTTGACGATGTCTCCATCGCTATTAAGGAAGGTGAGGTGGTCGGTCTTCTGGGACCCAACGGCGCCGGTAAGACCACCACTTTCTACATGGTGGTGGGCTTGATCCGACCGGAAGCCGGCTGGGTCTATCTGGATGGGGAAGATCTAACCCGTATGCCCATGTATAAGCGGGCTCGGCTGGGTATAGGCTACCTTTCCCAGGAATCCTCCATCTTCCGCAAGATGACCGTGAGGGATAACATCCTCTCCATACTGCAGACCCTCAAGCTCTCCAAAAGGGAGCGCATGGAAAGATTGGATGGATTGCTGAATGAACTCTCAATCGCCCATCTGGCAAACAAAAAGGCATACACCCTCTCCGGCGGCGAGCGGCGCCGGGTGGAGATCACCCGCGCTCTGGTGGTCAAGCCCCGCTTTCTTCTGCTTGATGAGCCCTTTGCCGGCATAGACCCTCTGGCTGTGGAGGATATTCAGAACATCGTCTCCCACCTGCGGGATTCCGGCTTGGGAATTCTGATCACCGACCACAATGTGCGGGAGACGCTGGAGATAACCGATAGGGCATATATAATGTATGAGGGAAAGATATTGATATCCGGCACTGCAGATGAGCTGATCAACTCCGAGGAGGCGAGAAGGATATATTTAGGTGAGCGGTTTACGATGTAGAAAAAGACTTTTGTCTGTGTTTGGTCAATGCGAAGTCGTCTGTCGGCGGGGGGAGCCCGCCGTATTTTCATTTATCAATCTCCTTGAAATTTTGATATACTTATAATATACTCCGTCTCTTTCATCACTGGAAAAATTCTATGCCCCAAACACCCAAGACCCAAATAGCCCAGGTTCCCCGCTTGACCACCACATTGGCTCCCCGGCTGGGCCGTTACTTTGACCTGCTCCCCCTGCAGGTTGAGCAATTACAGCAGACGGTGCAAGATGCGGTGGAGGCAAACCCCTTTCTAATGGTGGAGGAGTTGAAAGATTTAACGATTGAGCGTCCTTCTTTTTACCAGCCAAAGGGGAGGAGGGCTTGGGATGACGGCGAGGGAGACGGCACCTATCATGACCGGGACGCCTGGCTTGCCGAACGCCCTAAATCCTTGCAGTCCCACCTGCTAGACGAACTCCGCTTCCACGCCCATAACGAGCGGGACTTTGAGCTGGGGTTGGCGATTGTCGGGGAGATCAACGAGGACGGCTTTCTGGAAGCGCCGCTGGAGGGTATCGCCCCCTGGGTGGAGGCGAGCTCCCAGGAGCTGGAGGATGCGCTTGAGCGGGTCATCTTCAAATTTGAACCTGCGGGCATCGGGGCAAGAGACCTGAGGGAAGCTCTCGCCATCCAGATAAAAGCTGGACAACACAAAGATGAGGAACTTCTGCTCTCCGCCATTGCCAGGTATCTTGACCTCATCAGTAAAAGGGATGCACCTGCCCTCTCCCGCAAGATGAACATCACTGAGGACCAAGCGAGTGAAATTATTGATATTGTGGAGGCGCTTGAGCCGGTGCCGGCTCGTAGCTTCCAGCAGGAATACAATCCCCCCCTGACCGTTGACCTGGTGGCGGAGGTGGATGAGGAAAGAATAAAAGTTGCTTATGCCCGAGAGGCTACTCCTAAACCTTTAATCAACCGGGAATATGTCGCCCTCCTTGAGGGGGGAGGTTTGGCAAGCGAGGAAGAGCGCAGGTTCTTAAGGGAGAAGCTAGCCTCCGCCAAGGATTTCCTCTGGGCATTTGAGCGGAGACAGGAGACGGTGCTTACTGTAGCCCAAGCTGTATTAGAGTCTCAAAGGAAGTTCTTCACTAAAGGTGATAAGGCTATGCGTCCCCTCAAGCTCTCCGACATCGCCGAGGGAGTGGGTTATTCCATCTCCACGGTCAGCAGGGCGGTTGCCGGAAAGAAAGTGGAAACCCCACTGGGCATCTTTCGGCTGAAGTTCTTTTTTTCACCCAAGGTTTCCGGTCGCTCCCGCAGGGAGATACTGGAGGTGATAAGCAGATTGGTGGAGAAGGAATCGCCCGGTAAACCTCTGGTGGATAAAGAGCTGGTGCAGGCGCTCTCCCGGCAGGGGATTGAGATCGCCCGCCGGACGGTGGCTAAATACCGCCGTCTTTTGGGCATACCCCCGGCAAGTCGCAGGAGGAGGAGATGAGCAGGGATTATCAGATTGTGGTCATCGGCGCAGGTCCCGGGGGATATGTTTCCGCCCTCAAGGCGGCAAAGCTGGGGGCAAAGGTGGCTCTGGTGGAGAGAGACCGGGTTGGGGGCACCTGCCTGAACCGGGGATGTATTCCCACCAAGGTTATGCTGGAAGCCGCCCATCGCTATTATCTCGCCACCCATTCCGAGGATTATGGAGTGAGGATAGGCGAGGCGAGCTTTGATTATGAAAAGTGCCTGGCTAAGCGGGATGGGGTGGTCGCCACCCTTGTTTCGGGGGTGGAGAAGTTGATTTCCGCCGCCGGAGTTGACCTGCTGCGGGGAGAGGGGAGACTTCTGGCAGGGAATAGGGTGGAGGTTGAGGGGGTGGAGGAGATTGGGGCGGAGAGAATTATCCTGGCAACCGGTTCCCGCACCAGCTCTCTGCCCGGGCTCACCATAGACGGAAAGACCATCCTGGACAGTGACCAGCTTCTTATGCAGAAGAAGATGCCCAAGAGCCTTCTGGTGGTCGGAGGGGGTGCCGTGGGCTTGGAGTTTGCCAACTTCTACTCCGCCTGCGGAAGTGAGGTCTATGTGGTGGAGATAATGGCTCACATTCTGCCTCTGGAGGAGCGGCGCATCGCCTCCGGCTTGAGCCGATACCTGCAGAACCTGGGCATAAAGATATTCGTGAACACCACCGTTGAGAAAGTGGAGGGGAAGGATGGTCTGACAACGGTCACCATGAGCAGTGGGGAAGAGCTTCAGGTGGAGTGGATTCTCCTGTCCGTGGGACGGCGCCCCAACACCGAGGGTTTTGGCGGAATCAAGGGTTTGGAGCTGGACGAGAGGGGCTATGTCTCTGTTGATGAGTATATGGCAACCAGCCTGCCCGCTGTCTATGCTGTAGGAGACATGGTGAACAGTCCCGCCCTGGCCCACGTAGCCAGCCGCGAGGGGATAGTAGCGGTAAGAAACGCACTGGGTGGGCAGGTGAAGATGGACTACTCAGCGGTGCCCGGTGTGGTATATACTTTTATGGAAGTGGCACGGGTCGGTCCCACCGAAGATGAGCTTAAAGAGAGGGGTATCCCCTTCCGCACCGGCCAGTTCGGCTTTCGTCCCATCGGTAAGGCGCTGGCTATGGATATGGCCGACGGGGTGGTGCGCATGCATGTTGAGGAGAAAAGCGGGAGGCTGTTGTCCGCCTCCATACTTGCCCCCCACGCCGGCGACCTCATCGCCGAGCTGACCCTGTCAGTAAAGGAGGGGTTGACATACTCCACTCTGGAGGAGGTCATCCACGCTCACCCCACCCTCTCGGAGGTGATAGGGGAGGTGAGCGGGACCCTGGGCGAGGGAGCCATCCACGGTCTTTGATTTAGCATCGGTCGCACAGCCGTTGATTTTGTCCGGGGCTTTTGCTATATTATAGCTGGTAAAGCATGGGCTGACTTGGGTGAAAAGCAAGAATATCCAGGATAAAGAGGTCAAGCGGAGAAGGATTCCCAGCCACCTGCGCCTTAGCCTTCCCCGGGCGGGTAGCGATAGTTATGTTACCAAACTGCTCAAGCGTCACTCCTTGCGCACCGTCTGTCAGGAGGCTCACTGTCCCAATAAAGGGGAGTGCTTCAGGCGGGGGGTGGCTACATTCATGATTTTGGGGGATATATGCACCCGGGGGTGCGCCTTCTGCGGAGTGAAACAAGGCAAGCCCCGCAAGCCGGACCCGGATGAGCCCATGAGGGTAGCCCGGGCGGCGAGCGAACTTCGGCTTCGCTATGTGGTGGTAACCTCGGTAACCCGTGACGACCTACCAGACGGTGGGGCGGGATATTTTGCCCAAACAGCTTCCGAACTGCGCAGAGAACTTCCCCGGGCGACCGTTGAGTTTCTCCTGCCGGATTTTCTCGGCAGAAGGAAGTCGTGGGATGTGGTGATAGAGAGCGGTCTTGATGTGCTCTCCCACAATGTGGAGACGGTTCCCCGCCTTTACAGCCGGGTGCGCAGGGGGGCGGATTACCACCGTAGCATCTCCCTTCTGAGATATGCGGGAGATAACAGCTCCGGGCTGGCGGTAAAATCCGGCTTCATGGTGGGCTTGGGGGAGAGCTGGGAGGAGCTGGAGGCGGTGATGTCCGATCTGGTGGATGCGGGAGTGGAGCAGTTGGTGGTGGGGCAGTATCTTAAGCCCCGGCAAAGGAGCTATGATGTGGTGGAGTATCTTCCCCCGGAGTATTTCCTGCGCATAGAGGAGACAGCCCGCAGTATAGGCATGGCCCATGTCTATGCTCGCCCCCTTGCCAGAACCTCATATGCCCTGGCATTGAAGAAACCAGATTGATAGATTGGTTTTTAATCACTTGTTTTAATAGAGAAGGAGGGTTGGATGAGCTTTACTATAACCGGGCGAAATCTGGAGATAACCTCAGCCATTCGGGATTATGTGGAGAAGAAGGTGGAAAAGCTGAACCGTTATCTGCGCAATATTGATAGCGTAAATGTGGTATTGGAGGTGAAGAAGTATCGGCATAAGGTGGAGATGACCGTAAACGGCGACAGTATGACCCTGCGGGGCAACGATGAAACCAACGACCTATATATATCCATAGATTCGGTGGTGGATAAGATTGAAAAACAACTACGCCGGAAGAAGGACCGGTGGGGGAGCCGACGACAGAGCGGAAGTGGTGCAAGCCAGGTCATCGCCGAGTCAATAGAAGAGGAGGTGCCCGGTCCACGGGTGCATTTGCAGACTATCCAATTCAAACCGATGCCGTTGGACGAAGCTGTAATGGAGTTTATGGGTTCAAATCAAGAGTTTTTCGTCTTCATCAATGCCAAATCCCAGCGGGTGAATGTTCTATATCGCCGAAAGGATGGGGATCTGGGGTTGATAGAGCCGGCATAAATTTTTTCTCATGGAGGAACCATGAAGATAAGTGACCACATCAGAGAAGAGACCATTAAACTGGACTTGGTCAGCAAGAACAAGGATGATGTCATCATAGAGTTGGTGGACCTGGTAGCTAAATCCGAGGAGGTGAACGACAAAGATAAAATATTGAAGGCGGTTATAGAGCGGGAGAAACTCTGCTCCACCGGATTTGAAAATGGAGTGGCTATACCCCATCCTCGCCAGGGACAGCCGGATGTAGTGAACAGCCTGGTGACCGCCTTCGGACGTTCCAGGGGGGGAATTGACTTTGAGGCTCTGGACGGGGAACCGGTCTATCTCTTCTTCCTTCTGGCGGCACCAAACGACCAGGAACATCTCCGTGTCCTGGCTCGGCTTTCACGCATGCTCAAGGATGAGAAATTTCGCAATAAATTGTCCTCCGCCAAAACTCCAGCCGAAGTCTTGAAGATAATAGAGGACAGAGAAAAGGAACTCTAATGGCAAAGAAGGGCGATAAGAGCGTATCCATAAAAATCCTACTCAGTGAATGTGCATCTTTCCTTCCCCTGGAGCTTATAAATAAGGATGCGGATCTGAAGAGGGAGATAACCGTAGCGGAAGTTGACCGCCCCAGTCTTGCCCTTAGCGGATACTTTGACACCTTTGCCGAAAAAAGGCTTCAGGTGCTGGGGCTTACGGAGATATCCTATCTTAAGACAAAGGATGATGCCTACTTGGAGGAGATATTTCGCCTGCTCACCTCCCGTCCTATTCCGGGGATAGTTATCGCCCGTGGTTTAACCTGTCCACCTCAGCTCATTACAGCGGCTAAGGAAAAAGCGATACCGGTGATGGCAACTCCTACACGCACCAGCGACGCCATCGCCTTGTTGAGCGATTTTTTGCGAGAGCAATTTGCCCCCGAAACCAGTTTCCATGGTGAGCTTCTGGACATATTCGGGGTCGGGGTGATGATATTGGGGGAGAGCGGATTGGGTAAGAGTGAATGTGCCCTGGACCTGGTGGCTAAAGGACACCGCCTGGTAGCCGACGACCAGGTGATGGTCAAGCGTAGCACCGGGGATTTAGTGATCGGATACAGCGACCCGAAGATAAAGGACCATATTGAGATTCAGGGGTTGGGCATAATCAATATCTCCCTAATGTACGGCGTGCATGCAATTCGGGACCGCAAGCGGGTGGAGCTGGTTCTACGATTGGAGTTGTTGGACCGGAAGAAGGAATACGACCGCACCGGTCTCACCGATAAGACCACGGACATACTTGGGGTGAAAGTCCCTTATCTGCTGATACCCATCATCCCCGGGAAGAATATTGCCAACATCATTGAAGCCGCAGCGCTCAACCATCTACTTAAAATTCGGGGTTTCCACTCGGCGGAGGAGTTTGACCGCCGCTTAATTGAGCACATTACCGCCAGTCGGGAGGTTCAACCCAAGGATACTGAATAGAAAGAACCGACTCAAAGTGGGATAGCCCAAGGATAGCGAAATAACTTTCGCAAGGAGCGGACTACATAATGATCGGGATACTGATAGCCGGGCATTCTAGTCTGGCAAAGGGTATGCTTACCGCCAGTGAGGTCATCCTGGGCAAGGAAAAGCTCATCAAGGTGGTGGATGTCAAGCGGGAGGATTCCCCGCAGGAGATCACCGCCTCCATAGAGAAGGCGTTGGACTCACTCTTTGCAAAGACCGACACCGTGTTGGTGATGAGCGATATTTTCGGAGGAAGTCCCAACAATGTATCCTTTGCCCTGGCCAAAGACCGGCTGAAGGGTGGGGAGAAGATTCGGGTTATTACCGGGGTTAACCTGCCTATGCTCCTTGAGGTGTTGACCAAGCGCGAGGAGTTGGGTATAGACGATCTGGCCATGAAGGGGGTCTCCGCCGGGCAGAAGGGAATAATCAACATCTTTGAAAGGATATACATAGACAATCCATGAAAAAAGTATTGTTTCGCATAGATGACCGATTGATTCACGGACAGGTGGTGGTGGGGTGGGCGCGATACATAGAGGCGGGTAGAATAGTGGTGGCAAACGACCGTCTATCCGGCGATGAAACCCAACGGATGCTCTATCAGATGGTAGCCTCACCGGAGTTAAGTATAGAGGTTCACACCGTGGAGGAGGCGGCAAGGCTGGCGCTCAAGCGGGATGTCGCCGATGTCAATATCATCTTCCTCTTTGAGAATCCCCCCGACCTTCTCCGCTTCGCCCGGCTGGGCGTGTCTATAAAAAGCGTAAACATCGGTGGTATGCGCCACAGCGAGGGAAAGAGGCAGATTCACGAAGCGGTCTTCGTTGACCGGGAAGACCACCGGCTTTTCCACACCCTCAAGGCGATGGGCATCTATATGGAGATACGCATGGTCCCCACCGACCAATCCCTTGACCTGATGCAGAGGATTAAAGAACTTATTAAATCCTGGGACTGAGCCCTAACGATGCTTTCGGAGCTCTCCTTACCTCTCAAACTGGTTTTTGCCGCCGCAATCGGGGGCTTCATCAGTTTAGACTATGTAGCAGTAGCTCAGACGATGCTCTCTGTGCCTCTGGTGGTGGGACCGATTATGGGATGGCTTCTGGGGAGTTTCAAGGTGGGGCTTGCGGTAGGCGTCGCCTTTCAGCTCCTGTGGCTGGTTGATTCCGCCTTCGGTGCCCACATTCCTCCGGACGGCTCAGCCGCCGCCCAAATATCAACTATCGGCGTCCTTTGCGCCCTTCCCGACGGAGGTGTCCCGGAGTGGGCGTTGAGCGTCTCCGCCCTGGTGGCTATTCCTTTCGCCTTGCTATCTTCGGTGGCTGAGGGTTGGGTGCGGAAGGCGAACAACAGATTACAACGATGGGTGGTGGACAAGCTGGAGGAGGAGCCCCGGAGGGTTGACCGAAAGGGAATAAGACCGCTTTCCCTGGCGACCACTTTGGGAATACTGCTTCTTTTGGTCAAGGCGGTCATTATAATCGGTGTGGGTTCTCTGCTCTGCTTTTTAGCGATATATTATATGAAACTATGGCAGGCGCCGGATGAGCTTCTTCGGGGTTTGGGTTGGGGCTGGCGGATGCTACCGGCGGTGGGCGTCGGCGCCGCGGTGTGTTACTTCACCAGGCGAAAACGAGGTGTAGCTCTTGCGTTGTTGGGACTCTCCGCTGCTTTGTTCCTCCTCTGGATTGTGTAGGGAAGATACAAGGGATGGATAATGGCACAAAGAAAGACGGCTTAAGACCATTGACCATGCCTGGGGTCTTTTTACGCTCCCTGTTAATTCAGGGATTGTGGAACTTTGAGGGCATGCAGAATATGGGCTTCCTTCTAGCAATTGACCCGGCTTTGCGGGACACAAAAGAAGGGGAGGAACTCAGCCAAGCCCGCAGACGGCACTCTGCCTTTTTTAACACCCACCCTTATCTAGCCAACGCTATCCTGGGGGCAAGCATCCATTATGAGAGCCGGAATCTGCCGGAAGAAGCGATGAGGGTGAAGGAGCGGTTCATCGGTGCTTTGGGGGCTATGGGCGACAACCTCTTCTGGAATGGCCTGCGACCGGCGGTGATTGGAATCGCCATTCTGTTTGCAGGGGCGGCGCCGTGGATATTTCTCGCCCTATACAACCTACTCCATCTGCCGGCTCGCTTTGCCCTCCTGTGGTCGGGATGGATGAAGGGCGATGGGGTGGTCAATGACATGGCAGCATTTAAGCCGACCAAGATAATAAAGGGAGTAAGGTATATATCTTTGGTCGCCTTAGGAGCAGTTCTCCCCCTGGTCTGCTGGGAGGGTGGCTTAGTCCAGGGTTTGGCTGTTCTAATCTTCGCCGGATTGGGGTTCTTCCTCTCAAAATATCGTCTTCCCAATCACCTTATATGGTTAGCTTGCCTGGCAGTAATGGTAGGGGTATCCTTTGGAATCGGAGACCTATTTGAAATTTGAGCGAAAAGTGGAGATACGCAACAAACTGGGACTGCACGCAAGACCTGCCGCCAAACTGGTTCAGAAAGCAAAGCAGTTCAAAAGCAAGGTAATTATGGAGAAGGACGGGCAGGAGGTGGACTGCAAATCCATTATGGGGGTGATGATGCTTGGCGTCAGCCAGGGGAGTAAGGTGAAGATAATAACTGTGGGGGAGGATGCAGAGGAAGCCATAGGGGTTCTGGTGGAGGTAATAACCACCAACCTGATAGAGGAGTGATATGCCCACCAAGGATATAAAGATAGTCGGAATCTCCGCCTCGCCGGGCATCGCTATCGGCAGGGCCATCCTTCTCCGCCAGGAGCAGGTTACTGTGGAGAGGGCTCAATTAGCCCACGAAGAGGATGCGGAGAAGGAGGTCTTGCGCCTGCACAAGGCTTTAAACCAAACCAGAGCTCAGGTTGAAGCCATCCAGAAAGGCGCCGATAAAGCCAATGCGGTATACGATGTATTAAACGCTTATATGATGTTTCTGGATGATGAGAGCCTGGTGACGGAGGTAGAAAACCGTATCCGTGAAAAAAAGGAATATGCCGATTGGGCGGTCTTTGCGGTTACCAACCACTATGCAGGAATCTTTCAGGGAAAGGAAGACTCCTACTTCCAGGGGCGCGCCGACGACATAATTGACCTGGGGCAGATGGTAATAAAGAACATTCGTGGGGATACCGCCCCTCAATCGTTCTGTCTGCTGGAACCCTCAATTATCATCTCCAAGGACCTGGCTCCTTCCCAGACCGCTTCTATGGACCCCGAGACGGTGCTCGGCTTCGTGACCGATATGGGCTCACAGACCTCCCACAGCGCAATTATGGCTCAGTCGTTGGATATTCCCGCTGTGGTGGGAGCCCGCAATGTAACCACTTTTGTTCGCAATCTGGACCAGGTGATAGTTGACGGCACAGATGGTGTGGTGATAATCAACCCCTCAGACGAAGTCCTGGATGAATATAAGAAGAAACAAAGGAGCTATCGCCAGTTGCAGAAAGAGCTGGCAAAGATGGTCAAGCTCCCTGCGAAGACCAGAGACAATTATAGTGTGGAGCTGGCAGCCAATATAGAGCTCCCCCGGGAGATAGACAGAGCGGTGGAGAAGGGAGCTGAGGGTGTGGGGCTGTATCGCACGGAGTTTTTGTTCATGAACAGGGAGGAGCTACCCACCGAGGAGGAGCAGTTCCAGGTGTATAAGCAGGTAGCCGAGCGTTGCGCACCCTATCATGCGATCATTCGCACCGTGGACCTGGGCGGAGATAAGTTTATCACCTCCCCCAGCCTGCCTGAGGAGATGAACCCCTTCCTGGGATGGCGGGCAATTCGCTTCTCACTGGAACAGCCGGAGACCTTCAAAGACCAACTACGTGCGGTTCTGCGTGCCAGCGCTTATGGTAAGTTGAAGTTGATGTATCCGATGATCTCGGATATTAAGGAAGTGCGCAAAGCCAACGCCATCCTGAAGGAGGCAACGGAGGAGGTGGAGCGGAGGGGAGAGGAGTTTGACCCGGAGATGGAGGTGGGGATTATGGTGGAGGTTCCCTCAACGGCAATCAACGCCGATGTCTTTGCCCGGGAGGTGGACTTCTTCTCCATCGGCACCAACGACCTCATTCAGTACACACTGGCTGTGGATAGGGTAAACGAACGGATAGCCTATCTGTATGAACCGTTCAATCCTGCGGTGCTCAGTCTAATCGCCAGAACCATAGACGCCGCCCACAAGAACCGCATCTGGGTGGGTGTCTGTGGGGAGATGGCTGGAAATCCCCTCTCAGCCATACTGTTGGTGGGGATGTGCGTGGACGAGCTTTCCATGAGTCCCATTAACATACCGGAGGTAAAGCTGGCAATTCGTTCCGTCTCATTCGCCAAGATGCGCCGTGTCGCTCAGGAGGTCCTGGAGATGGACACCGCAGGTGAGATCAAGCGCTATCTTGCCTCCTGCCTACCCAGGGAGAGCATCAAATACTTAAGTTCAATGCGAGGAATGGTGGGTGTGGGTGAGAAGGTGTGAGGCATAACAGTTACTACCAATTAGGCAAAGCCCCGGATATTTTGGGGCTGTTTTTTTCATATTACCGTCAACAATTAAGGAATCTGAATAACCCTTAAATGGTATCCTGGTGTCTATGTTAGAGGCAGGAGAAAGGCTATTTTTAGATTTTCCGCGCTTGGCTCAGAGAGGGGGAAAAAGCCCCCCGCTGTGTCTTTGGCGTTAAATAGCTTGCTTTTAATTGAGAGCTCTTTTATGTTCTTGCCCGGGCAAAAAGCACCACTCCGATACCGCCGAAGAGGATATTGGGCAACCAGGCGGCGAGAATGGGGGGTAGGACATCTATCTGACCGTAAGCCCGGCAGATTGCCAAAAAAGCCCACAGGGAGAATCCCAGAAAAAGGGCTACGATTATGCCGAAGGCTATACCGCCGCGCCCGGAGCGCAGAGCCAGTGGGGCTCCCAAAAGGAAGCAGATGAAATTAGCGAAGGGGACGGAGAATTTGAGATAGAGCTCTACCAGGTCCTTGCCCACATCATAACCGGAGCGGCTCCGCTTATCAATGTATTCGGAAAGCTCCCAGAAGTTCGTCTCCTCGGCTTTCTTCTCCTTGAGCATGAAGTCCTCCGGTTTCTCGGGGATGGAAATGGGCAGGCTCTCAAACTTGATTACCCGCTTCTCTTGACCGTCCTCAAAGATGCGGATGTAACCGTCGTAGAGGACCCAACTTTCATTCTCCCACTGCCCTTTGCTTGCGTCAATGCGCCTTATAGGACGATGTTTTTCATCAAACTCCATAATCATCACGTCGCGCATAATTCCCCTTATGCCGTCATAGAGTGCGATGGTAAAGACCCGACCCTCCTCCCCTTGGTAGGTGATGTTGGAACGGCGAACGTCTTCCTCGGCGGGAAGTTTCTTGATGTATACCCTCTTTATGTAGAACATCTTCTCGGTGGTTATTGGCACCACCGTCTCAGAGAAGATGCCCACGCCCACGGCGATGATGAAGGCGAGAACCAACTGGCTTACTATGATGCGGGTGAAGGAGAGTCCGCAAGACTTCATGGCGGTTATCTCATGGTGGCGGGAGAGGGTGCCTACCGAAAAGAGGGCGGCAAGAAGCACGGTCAGGGGCATAAACCACTTGATGATATAGGGGATAGTAAACAGATAATACTTGATGATGATGTGAAAGGGAACTTTGTTGTCTATGAATTTGTTAATTGTGTCAAAGACATTAATTACCACATATAAGATGATAAACGCAAATAGGGTATATCCCAGATAGATCAGAAACTCTCTGCCGATATAACGGTCCAATATCTTCATCTATTTTGTCTCCTTCTTTCTTCTATTCAGAAAGCGCCCCAGAATCTGATAGCGGAAGAGATCAAACAGTGGTTTTACAAACACGAAGAAGAGAAGGTTGGCGAGGAGAAGAATCAAAAGCATAGGGATGAGTAATATGGTCAGCAAGATCAAAGGTAGTTTAAGCCAGTGTGGGGATTTCTTGAGTTTATCCCAACCCCATCTTACCGGGCGGGGCACCATCTCCACAGTGGTCATCTCGTTGACCGCACGAATAATGAGTATTACCCCAATTATGGAAAGGATAATATTGGGAAGCCACATAGCCAGCAAGGGGTTTATAGTTCCCCGGGTGCCGAAGGATTGTCCAGCGACCATGAAAATATAATAGACCAAAAAGAAGCCCAAAGCGACCACGAACCCCACCCATTTGCCGGAGCGGCGAACCATAATGCCGAAAGGGACGCCTATGAGGACGAAGGCAATGCTGGCAAATGGTATGGAGACCTTCCTGTAGATATGCACCAAAAGACCGTTTCTTATGGTGGTATAGCTCTCAATCTGCTTTTCAGCTCTGGTTACCTCCAGGTCGTTCTTGGCATCTTCCAGCTTCCCTTCGGCTCCGGCGATGGCTTCATCTATCTTGGCAATCCGCTCACGCAGTTCGCTTGAGGGGAGTTCTTCTTCGCTCTTGTAATCTCGGTCCCGGCGAATCAGGTCGGTGTCGGTCTTCAGATGGATGACATAGGTGTCAAATCTCATAAGTCGGTAGCGCTCGGGGTTTTTGGGGTCCAGCTGGTGGATTTCGCCATTGTAGAGAGTCATGGTGATGAAATCTCCACCGATCTTCTCCCGCTCCTCTTTGCTGCCCATCTGCCCTTCAGAAGCGGTGATTATGTCCGTTGTCCGTCCGGCATCCTGTTTGTATATTTTTATATTTTCCAGGTAGCCGGTTTTCGGGTCAATCTCCTGGATGAGCAGTCGGTAACCGGGAAAATCATCTATGAACACACCCTCCTGCATAAAAAGCTCCGGCTTCTTCATACCGATGTCCATCTGAAGATTTTTCAAGCGGTGGTTGGAGATGGGCAGGACTGTGTCGTAGAAATAGACCATTATCACTGAGAGGACCAGACTTACCGCAAGCACGGGTAACAGCAACCGATAAAGTGAGATACCGATGGCTTTCATGGCGGTGATCTCGTTGTCCTCGGACATCCTCCCGAAGGATATCAAGGTGGCTACCAGGATGGACATTGGGGCGCTGAGCACCGTAATTGCCGGCAGATAATAGATAAATAGCTCACCGACGATGGCAAGGCTGATGCCCTTGGTGATGATGAGCTCAAACAGCTTGAAGATGCGGATGAGCATCAGTAAGAGCGTCAGCACTCCCAGGGATAGCAAAAAGGGGAGAACCAGCTCCAGGACGATGTATCTGTAGAGTATGCGCATAGTCTATCTGCTGGGTGGATACTGGATTATATTCCAACTCTTGACCCATAACAAGGCTAAAATTCCTTTATGAACTTACGACTAACAATGTTATACTCAAGTTTAAAAGGATAGATCAGATGCGACCATGGGGTATCGTAGCCGCTCTGTCCCTTGTCCTGATCATCGGAGTGGCGGCTAGTAAAATTGAAGACGGTAACTACGAAGGGTACCGGGGAAGGCTTGAACCTGACTCAGCTATCATTATTCCCCCAAACTGGTCTGAATCCAGCGAGAATCTCCAGAACCCTCAGGACATCTCCCTCCAACCATCCATGACTCCTCCTCCATGTCCTCCTTCCAGCCCCCCCACGCAAAAAATCAACTTTCAGCTATTTGATGAGACACCCCCCAGCCAACAATTGCCCCTGCAGTTAAAGAGCGAGGAGGAACCCCCGCCCGATGAGGGGTCCCCTTCCGAGGAGGGCGGAGAGGCTGGTGAGGACGAATCGGAGGCGGAGGAAGACGCTCAGGAAGCCACTGAGGAGGCTGACCAGGAGGGTGAGGAAGTTACCGTCGTTCCCTTCCGCTTTGACCCCATCCTGTGGGCATACACCGGTCGCTACGACCGGGTCTATGTCCCTCCAACCGAGAGCGGTGAGGAGTATGACCTCAAACTGCGACTGGGCTTTCTCGGCTTTTTTGGTGCCCTGGACCGTTATCTGACCTATCCGGAAAAGCGGTCTCTCTCGCAGAGCTACTGGGTTGCCATAAACGATTTTCTGTATTTGGAGAAGTTTGACTATAAGGTTTGGTATGAATTGACCGAGGAGGTGGCTAAAGAACACGAGTTGATCTCCATGGAGCGGGAGACGGGATTGGTGCCGGATATTGAACTGCCCGGAGAATCGGAGTTGAAGGTCTCCGGTCGGAAGATGATCTCCATGGGTTATACCAAGCAAAACTACCCCGAATATGGTTACGGAGAGGATATTGCGGGAAGCGACATCAAGATGGACCAGGAGCTACAGCTTCGGGTGGAGGGGACCATCGCCCGCAAGACCATGGTAAACATAGACTACGACGACACCCGAGAGAACGAGAACCGCAACCGTATATCTGTGGTCTATAAGGGCGACCCGGACGAGGTGGTTCAGGAGGCAGCCTTTGGCGACATCGCTCTCTCCATGCCCTCAACCGAATTCGTCAGCTACGGCTCAAGCAAATCGGTCTTCGGGGGAAAGGTGGATTTGAAGGTGGGTCGTCTTCGCTTCATGACCATCGCCAGCCGGGAGAAGGGTAAGGTGGAGACGGAGAATTTTATCGGTTCCAGCGAGTTCACCTCCCAGCGCATAAATGACACCGTTTACTCCCGTCGCCGTTACTTCCGCACCAATTCGGAATACATTTTCTTCAGCGACCACAAGATACGCACCGATGCCGGCGGGAATCCCTTTTTGGAGCTCTTCTACTACCCCGGTCTTGGAAATATTGATGGGGTCACCCAGTATCCCATAACCGCCTATGCTTACTACGATGTTGATGGTTGGGGCTCAGGCGAGGTGCACTATACCGGTCAGGGGACGGATTATCCCGAACCCGGTCCCGACGAATATTCTGTTGCGAGCGACTACTTCCAGAAACTATATCTAAACACCGATTACACGGTGAATGTGGAGAGCGGTGCAATCTCCCTCAAGTCCAGCTTGGAACAGAACCATGTGCTGGCGGTGGCTTATCAGGTTGCCGACGAAAACAACGACCTGCTCTATTCGGTGGGATATGACGACAACGACAACATCGTCTATTCAGATATGAAGCTCCTGCAGGTGGAGGGTCTGGGGGGGTTCTACCAGCAGTATAAGCACTACAATGTTTATTATCTCGGCGGGCAGAACATACAGAGTCAGACTTTTTTGCTCAAACTATATGATACCAATGGTGGGGAGATAGACCAGGCGACCGGTAAGACCTATCTGCAGAAATTCGGATTGGACAACGACGACATCCCCGGCATTGATTCACAGTTCATAGATTACGAGTTCGGCTTGCTGATGTTCCCCGATGACAGCATTGATGGTCGCCTCCCCTTTGATTTTAACGGAAACGGCTGGGTGGAGGGACCCGACGCCTATCAACCCGATGATTCCGACCACAGATATTATTTTTATGTTGAATTTAACGCCGTTCGCCCCTCATATATCCTCAAACCCAACATAATCCCCGGCTCGGAGACGGTGAAGATAAACGGCGTCCTACAGATAAGGGACCAGGATTACTGGATAGACTATGACTCCGGCTTTTTAGAATTCTTCACCGATGCCATAAACGACCCCGATGCCAGAATTGAGATAACCTACGAGTATCGCCCCTTCTTCGCCGAGCTGTCCAAGACCCTGGCCGGCGTCCGCACTGAACTGGAGCTGAATATGGAGTCACATATCGGGGCGACATTCATCGGGGAATGGACCTCCAAACCGGCACGAGGTGAGATACCAACCATTGAAGGGGCGCCGACGATTCAGAATGTGGTTGATGCGGATTTGAGGCTGGTGCTCCATCCGGATTTCATGACCATGATGGCTGACACGGTCCCTCTGGTGCGCACCCTCCAGCCATCTAACCTGACCGTGGAGGCGGAGGTGGCGCGCAGTTATCTCAACCCCAATATCGTTGATAAGGCTAAGGTGGACGATATGGAGGGGAACAAGTTAACCATCGGGTTGCCCATGCGCGAGAAAGCATGGATGCCATCAAGCCTCCCGATCAACGATGACGGACATGATGAGGAGGATAGGGTCCTGCTTGATGTCGGCGAGCTCAAGATATTGGAATACACCATTGACGACAACCTTGCAAATGACTATGTGTGGACTCTGCAGATTAGCGGTCTTCCTACAGACCCCGATGATAACGAAGGCTGGGGGGGTATCATGCGCAATATCTCCGTGCAGGGAATGGATTTTCAGGAGAAACGCTATAAATACCTGGAATTGTTGGTGAAATTCCCCCAGGATGCCGGCGGTCTGATGCACATTGACCTGGGGGAGATAAGCGAGGATGCTGATAGCGACTCCTATCTGGATACCGAGGATGAGGACCAGGACGGCAAGTTAGGTCTGGACGAGGACGACGGCTGGCAATTCAACAACGGCTATATAGATGTGATCATCGGAGCGGACAATGATGTATTGGACACCGAGGACTTGAACCAGAATACCGTTTTGGACACCTCCAATAACTATTTTACCTACGCCATTGATATTGATGAGGCGGTCTCGGATAACCCTCCGGAATATGTAACCCGGCGGATGGAGGACGCTTACGGTAAATGGACCGGATGGCTCACCATCCGCTTTCCTCTGGAGATGGAGTCCCCCAGCGATGAGGGTTCAATCGGCACCCCTGACCCCACCAAGATAAAACACATCCGGGTCTGGTTTGAGGCTGAATACGATGGCGATTTCCACTCCAACGATTATATCTACATCGCCAACATCGCTCCTGTGGGCAACCGCTGGTATGACGCTCTGGTGGACCCGGTGCTGGGCAACAACTGGGCGGTCATTGAGGACATCAGCAACCGTAACGACGACCGTTATGTGCCCATCAAAGAGGAATACGATGTGGACAATAACCTCAAAAAGGAATCTGCCATCTCCTTGAAATATATCCTCTCCAACTGGGAGGATATTGGCTGGCAGGGGGATGATGAGGGGATGTCCCTCTCCTATCTAACCTCACAACTAACCGACCCCGAAGCTGCCAAGCGGAAGTTGGCGGAGAGCGGTATGACCTTAGACCAGGTATTGGGCATAGGGGATGGAGCGGGCGACGGCATACTCAACACCGAGGATGCAAACCACAACGGCATCCTGGACCCCGGTGAGGATATCGGCTGGGGCTGGCCGGGAACCGGAGAGGGCAACGGGGTGCTGGACAGCGAGGACCATATAGAGGCTTACACTAAATATGTCAACCAATATCTGCCGGATGATTATACACAGTATCATCGGATTACCGTCCGCGTCTATCAGGCTGAGAGCGAGCATAATAACGAGATATTCTTCCTTCGTTTCGGCTCGGATAATGACAACTACTATGAATATTTTATTAAGGTGGAAGATGCCCCTCAGGATACAGAAGCCCCCTCCGGCTGGAAGCTGGCTTCTGCGGACATTTTCCATTTTTTGGAGCTTCAAGGACGGTATGCTCAAGAATTAGCTGATAATCAAACTATCACTGAAGGCAACTATCGTATTAAAGGAACCCCGCAGTTAATAAATATAGTGGAGTTGATTGTGGGGGTGAGGACTACCGACCCCATGATCTGCAAGGAACCGGGGGAGGTGTGGATAAACGATATTCTGCTGGAGGGTGCCGACCGGGAGGAAGGCTGGGCACGGCGCTTCAAGGTTGTCCTGGATTTTGCCGACCTGATTTCCGTCGGTGGTTACTATCGTGATGTTGACGGCGACTTCCAATCCATCGGAACTTTAGCGAGGTCCAAGCAGAGGGAGAACACCAAAGAGGTTCACAGCACACTCCATCTGAACAAGTTTATGCCCCTGAAATGGAATGTGACCATGCCCCTCACCGGAAGTTGGACCAAATCGGTGACATTTACAGAGGACCGCTACGACCCCCAAAGCAGCATCTATGACTACGGCACCATCATCAGCCTGACCAAGAAAGTGGATTGGAGCTTCAAACGGAAGATGTTGCCCAGCCTTTCGCTCGGCTATTCTCAGTCCCGTTCGGACTACGACCGCTATAGTCGTATCTCCCGCACCAACACCTACAGCGGCACTGTTGGATACGATATTCCATTGAGGTTCCCGGTCATGCCCACCAATGTGACCGCCAATTTCAAGCGCTCAATAAGCCGAACCACCTACACCAGCGAGGTGGTGACCGACCCCGATAAGAATCTGGTAACCGACAGTCTGAGCACCTCTATGCGCTTTGAGCCCATTAAGTCGTTTGAGATCCGCCCCGGATTCAGCTACCGGCTCAGTTGGGACCGCATTCTGGATGTGGAGGATTATTATAGCGAGGGCTACAGCCTGCAGTTGAGCTTCTCTCGCAAGCAGGGAGTCAGACCCACAGTCTCCTACAGCTCCACTTATAGTGAGGATGTCGTGGAGGGGACTGACAAGTTGAATGTCTCCAACAATACCACCATCACCACCTCGGCACCGATAGACATAGGTCGGCTGATCGGCAGTGATAAATCGTTCTTCAGCTCCCTCTCCATAGCCCCCACATATTCGCTCACCCGCTCCTCCAGGTTTGATGGTGTGGACGAGCGACCCGATATCCGCTTTCGCACCGGCGTTGATTCACAGATTGAGGGGCTCACCCCCAAGACCTCTCGCATCCGCCACTCCTTTGGTGTTTCCAACAAGTTTCGTCCCTTACAGTTCCTGGCAAAAAGGCACGGTTCACAGTATTCCAACTGGGATTGCGTAAGCACCACCTTTGCCCTCTCTCTGGCTCACGAGACCGTGTCCACCACCGGCTCCACCTCCAGGTCCCGCGCGGTTACCTTCCCGGATATAGATGTGCGCATAGACGGCACCAAGAACTTCCCCGTCTTTTCGGATATGCTGCTTCGCTCCACAGTGGTGGTGGGATACCGCAAGAGGAAGATAAACGCCTTCGGCATCTCTCAATCGGTAAGCCACAACCCCCGCTTCAGCTGGCGGGCAAGTTGGTCGGATACCTTCCGCACCCGTTTTGACTTGGACTACATCAACATGACCACCAAGGAGTTTGACTTCGGCGAGGTGCGCAAAGAGACCACCCTGAATCCCTCCATCACCATAAACTACGACTTGAAGATGCCCCACGGCATAAATATCCCCGTTCTGGGCAAGATATTCCGCTTCCGAAATGAGCTCAATTTTCAGGGGCAGATAAGCTACACCCGCACCAGGACGGAGAATTCCGCCGACGATTCCTACAACCGCTGGGATGTGTCCATCTCCGCCGGCTACTACATCACCACCAACCTGCACCTGACCATCACCACCGCCTATACCAAATACCATAATCTGACCCAAGCCGGACGGGACTATTCCACCATCTCCTTCTACGGAACTGCAGAGGCGGTTTTCTAAACGAGATTAATGGGCAAAAATTGAGGGCGCCGGACGGCGCCCATTTTTTACCCTTTTTTTAAGACGGTTTATTCTGCAGTCTCCGTTTTGTTTATCCTTTTCAGGATCTCCTCGGTTATCTGTGCCACCAAATCTGAGGTCTCCTCGCTCGCAGACTCAGCCGAATCGCCATCCACTGGTTTTCCGCAGACCCCGCAGTTGGCACAGCGACTGTCGTTGAGAGCCTCCTCGGTCATTTGAGGACTTAGCTCTGCCAGGGCGGAGAGCTCTTCATCGCTCAGCTTGCGAGGCCCACCCAGCTGCCGGGCGAGCAGGGAGACCCTTGCCAGATGCTCCACTCGTTCCAGAAGATAGTAAGCCTCATAGATGTCCTCACCTATGGTCAGGGTGCCGTGATTTGAAAGTAGTAAGGCGTTGTGACGAGGAAGGTAAGGGGATACGGTCCCTGCCAGCTCCGCAGTTGAGGGGGTGGCGTAGGGGGCTAGGGGGATGCGACCGATGGATATGACCACCTCCGGCAGGATGCACTCGGTGAGGGGAACGCCGGCTACCGCAAAGCCGGTGGCGTATGGGGGGTGGGCGTGGACCACGGCAAAGATGTCCGGGCGCTTCAGATAGACCTCCAGGTGAAGTTTGATCTCCGAAGAGGGATCGCTTTCCCCCTCCACCTTTCCCCCCTCCATGTCGCAGAGGATGATATCGTCGGGGGAGAGGAAGCCCTTGGATACGCCGGCGGGGGTGATCAATATGCGATTTTTGGAGACCCTGATGGAGAGGTTGCCATCGTTTGATGCCACAAAGCCGCGGGCATAGACCCTCCTTCCTATCTCCACAATATCCTGACGTAGTTTGGTGGTGCTAACCAAGGCACCCACTCTCCTTATTAACTCTTCTTAACCTTTCTGGGGGCTTTCCCCGGAAGCTGAGACAGGAAATCCTCCCCCAAATCAAAATGGTCTATCACCCCGATGACCAGGGTGCGGGCGGGAACACGCTCGTCCTGCAGTAGCTGACGGACGGAGTTGCCCTCGTCTATGAGTAGAACCAGGTCTTCAGGTCCGGCATCAACCCGGTCTATTGCCACCACTGGAGATGCACTGCGTTTTCCCTGCAGGTCAATCCTTTCCACCAGCAACAACTTGGCACCTTTGAAGGATTCGCTTTTGAGGGTGGAGACGATACTGCCGATTACCCGTCCTAGCTTCACCAGTATTTCCCCCATTCCTTGGGCACGAAGAAGGGGATGAAGCCCTCACCATCCGCCAGGGTCTCCACCTCAATTATCGCCGCATCGCCGTCGGCGTATTCCATCACCAGGGGGGTGATGCCGAGACCCCGAGCCTGGATAAGATAGTCCTTACGGAGCATGGTGTCCACCGCACTTGAACGAAGCCAGTCGCTGTCCCACCACACCCCCTCCTCGGCAAGTCCGTCTATCTCCATTACTATCTGGGAATACTCCAACAGCTCACCACCGCTAAAGAGGACCACATAGGCGTCGGGGTCATCATATCTTGCCTCCTCGGCTATCTCCTGCACCAGGTCCGCCATATCCTCGGCTTTGTCCGGGTAGTAACTCAGGGCATACGCCGGGTCCAAAAAGAGTCCCTGATAGCCAAACTCAATGATGTCCTCAACGTAGTCCTTCAGCACCCCGGCCCAGGTGTAGGCGCTGTAAAAGCGGATGAGGTAACTGCCACTGCGCCGGGAGGAGGGACCAACTACCCACGACTCCCAGCTTATCTTGTGCCAATAAGCACGCCAGGATTCCGCCTCCCCTATGCACAGATAGGCAAGCACGATATGACCGGCTTGTTTCAGGGTCTCCACCTCGCCTGAGAGGTAGTTGTCCGGGTCCAGAACCACCAACTGCTGCTCAGCCTCCAGCAGAGGGGCGGTGGGACTGCGGTAATCCAGCCACACCCAACCCTCAATGTCGGGAAGCTCGGCGAAAGCGATGTTGGAAAGGGCAAGTATGAATAACAATAGAAGCAACCCGGCACGCATCTACTTCATCTCCTTCCTTCTGGCTTTTGGGGGAGCCAGGTCAACCGAATCTACGATGCCCACTATGGAGGCATCCACCGGGCTTTGAGGATCGGGCAGGGCGAGAGTCGCCTCCCTGCTGCGCACCCAAAGGACGATACTACCCCGACCGGCCCGGACGGTGTCGGCGACAACTATCGGCTCACCGAGGGGGGAGAGCTCTTCGTCCAACGGCTGGAGGATGAGCAGTTTCAACCCCTTCAGAGTGGGGTATTTGCAGGTGGCTACCACAGTGCCGATTACTCTGCCCAGTTCCATAACTATCCCCTTTTCCCCGTTTTTTGGGTGACCTTTTGAGGGGTCTTGAGGAAGGTGAACTTCCCGCCCACCTCCAGAGAGTCCACGATGCCCATAATGACCGCATCCACCGGTTTGTTCTTGGTCATTTCGGTCTGGCGGGCGGAGGAGCCGGAAGCCACCAATACCACCTCATTCATCCCCGCACCGACCGCATCCACAGCCACCAGCTGGTCGGTTAGGTCCTCCTTACCATATAGATCGCAGAGGGCGACTATTAGCAGTTTCAGCCCTCCCAAACTCTCATCCTTGACCGTGGAGACCACGGTGCCTATAACCCTGCCGAGTTTCATCTATACCCCCTTGCTGTGATTTTAACCCATATATTCCCTGAAATCAAGGCATATAGTGATTTTTGGGATAATTTCTGATGGTATTGGGGCTGAAAATGTTGTAAACTGCAGGGGAGAGAGTATGAGAATTCCCGTCACCATAGCCGGATTTACTGTCGCCGTTTTTTGCATGGCAATCCCCCTGCAGGCGACGGTTCCCCTGCAGGATTTTATCACCGTGAACGGTGCAGTAACCGACCAGGAGGGAGAGCCACTGCCCGCCGCTTTGGTGGTGGTCTCCGGAAAGAGCTCTGTGGTGGAGGTGGGGGAGGGGGGAGAGTTCAGCTTCTCCCTTCCGCCGGGTCATGCCACCATCATCGCCTGGCGAGAGGGTTTTACCCTCTTCCGTGAGGAGGTGGAGCTATCCTCCGGGATGGGCAGTATGGAGATCGCCATACAACTACAGAGCTCCGATGCCACTTTGGGCGAACTGAGCGGAGTGGTAGAATGCGATAAGCGCCAAGCGCCGCGCAAAGTGGAGCTTCCCCAACTGGGTCTGGTCGTTCACTGCGATGAGGAGGGTGGCTACACTCTGCTCAATGTTCCTGCGGGAAGCTGGCGGGTGGTGGCTCACTGCGAGAACTTCACCCCGCAGATAATTGAAGAGGTGATCATCACCGATGAGGAGACCGTCGTTTTGAACTTCAACTTCTTCCGATACTGAGATGGCAGATAAAAGACCAAGGGTAATTCTTCCAAAAAGCCCGGCCCGGCGGGGGTCCGCCTTTGAGGGGATAGTCAGGCGCATACTCCTCCTCTACGCTGGCTTTGAGCGGGTTCTGCCCCAGGGTTATTACCGCACATCGCAGGGGAGATGGACTCAGGTGGACTCCCTGCTGTGGTGGAGAGGGAGGTTCTACCTTCTGGAGGTGAAGTTCCGCCGCAGTTCGGTATCCCTCCCAGCCTTACTTCCGCAGTTATTCCTGGCCCGCCAGATAGGTTGTGAAGGTCTGGTGCTGGTCATGAGGCGGGAGAAGGTGGCGAATTCGCTGAGATCGCTGCCGGGAGATTTTGTCACCGCCCTTCCATGGTCAACGCTGTATGCCCATCTGTCGGAAAATTTCAAAGACAGTTACCTCACCCGGGATATGGAGCCTTTGAGGTATGAGTGGGGACGCTTCACATCACCAAACGGCAACTCCCTCTACTGGCCGGGAAGCGATCGCTTGAGTTATGAAGACGATGGATTTATCACCCTACCGGACGATGTGGAGCGCTGGCTTCGGAGGTTACCACTGTTATGCGGGGAGAACCGTCTCCACCTCAACGAAGACGGAGTATGGCGCTGGTCGGGGAGTGGGGGAGTGGAGCAGAGCCTGCAAAAATTGATACGGGTGGAGGACGCCCTGAGCGGTTTTTCCGCCACCAACCCCGCACTTCTAGCGCAATGTGGTCGGGGGCTCGCTCATTTAAGCAGAGCAGATGTCCGCTCTCTGCACCGACATCTGGTGGCGGAAGGTAGGCGAATCCTCCCCCGGGCGATAAGCGATGCCCTGACCGACCTAAGGCTGATGGGATTGGTGAAAACCTCACCAATGGGAGAGTTCCGGCTCTCCGAAGAGGGTGAGAGGGTCTTCTCTCATTCGGGGATAGATTACCTTTACTGGAAGAAGCTTTTTAAATATTGGCCCCCTCTTGGGGCTATCGCAAAAAGCGGGATACCCCCCTTGAGGGAGAATATCGCCAAGATAGGGGAGCATTTTGAGCGCTGTTACCTGGCCTATCGCCCTTATCTGCAAAATCTTTTCAATTCCAATAAACTTAGGGGTATATTAGACCTGTCTAATTATTTGAAAGGAATGACCGAAAATGTATCTTAAACCGGAGGTGTTGATGAATAAGAGAAAAGTCATTTGCGGAATGCTCCTTCTGCTCCTCTCCCTTCCCTGTCTCGTCTGGGCTGACGGTTTCATAATCATCCCCGACCCCCCGCCCCAATGGAAACTCCCCACACTCCCCCAGCTGTCAATAAAGTATCATGATGTGACCGTGAACATAAAGGGCGGGGTGGTGCGCACCGAGGTGGACCAGGTCTTTATCAACCACTACGATATGGACCTGGAGGGGACTTACATATTCCCCCTGCCCGAGGGTGCCGCGGTGGATGAGTTCGCCATGTATGTGGACGGGGAACGTATAGTCGGGGAGGTGATGGACGCCGATGAGGCTCGCAAGAAGTATGAGGATTATGTGCGCCAGATGAAGGACCCGGCACTTCTGGAGTATGTGGGCAGAAACGCCTTCAAAGCCAGCATCTATCCCATACCGGCCAATGGGGAGAAACGGGTGCAGCTGGCTTACTCCGAGGTCCTCTCCCCGGATGCAGGCTTGTATCTCTACCGCTATCCGCTGGACACCGAGCGCTTCTCCCGGGACCCCATAGAACGGGTGGAGCTGAACATCACCTTGGAGAGCGACCTGCCCATACTTAATGTCTACTCTCCTTCCCACAATATTACCGTGGAAAGGGAGGACAACTATCGGGTAACGGTGCATTACGAGGAGAAGAACACCCAGCCGGACAAGGACCTGATACTCTACTACCAGCTGGACGACGAGGGGGTGGGGGTGAGCCTGATCACCGACAAGGAGAGCGGGGAGGACGGTTCCTTCCTTTTGATGATCACCCCGCAGTATTATCAGGAGGCGGTGGAGGGCGCCCTGCCCAAGGACATGGTCTTCGTCTATGACCGCTCCGGTTCCATGAGCGGGGAGAAGATTGAGCAAGCCCGGGAGGCGATCATCTTCTGCCTGGAGAACCTCAATCCCCAGGATAACTTCAATGTCATAGCCTTCGCCAGCGATGTGAGGTCCTGGCAGGATGAGCTGGTGCCAGCCACCAAGGCAAACATCCAATCGGCAATAGACTTTGTAAAGGACATCCCCGCCCGAGGGGGGACCGATATCCACAGCTCCCTTCTGGAGGCTTTGAGTGAGCTGGACAAAGATTCATCCAACCCCCGGATGGTCATCTTCCTGACCGACGGCGAGCCCACCGTGGGGGTCACCGACAATTTGGAGATAGTGGATGCGGTGAAGTCAGCAAACGATGCCCGGGCCCGGGTCTTCATCTTCGGAGTGGGTTACGATGTCAATGCGGTGCTTCTGGACCACATGGCAAAGGAACTTTATGGGATAACCCAGTATGTCATCCCCGATGAGAATCTGGAGATAGCGGTATCCAGCTTCTACTCCAAGGTCTCCATGCCGGTGCTCTCGGATATAAGGCTGGACTTCGGCTCCATCTCCGTCTATGATGTCCAACCCATACACATGCCGGACCTGTTCAGGGGTAGCCAGTTGATCGTGACCGGTCGCTATAAAGGAAGCGGTTATTCCACCCTTACTTTGAGCGGGGATGTCGCCGGCAGAGAGGAGATACTGGAATACTCCCTCAACTTCAAGAAGGACAAGAACCCCTTCGTGCCGGTTATATGGGCCAGGCGCCACATCGGCTATCTTCTGGAGGAGATACGCATCCACGGCGAGAACGAGGAGCTGGCGGGGGAGATCAAGCGATTAGCTCTGAAATACGGCATAGTTACTCCCTACACTTCCTACTACATCGGCGAGGTGACCAAGACCACCGACATAAACAGACTGGTGTATGGATTGGATGAGGAGGCAAGGTTTAAAATGGACACCTTGGGTGGCTTGGGTGGAGGTGACCTGATGAAGATGGCTCCTGAAGCCCTGTCGGAAGCTCCGGTGGGAGGCGGTGGAGGGGTAACCATCAGCCAGGATATAGGCGCGCTCAAGAAGGGAACGGAGGAATATGCCAGCAAGGTGGTAAAGGTGGTGGAGGGAAGAGCCTTCTACCTGATAGAAGGTGTGTGGACCGATGGCGACTATACAGAGGATATGACCGTAAAGGAGATAGAGTTCGGAAGCGACGAGTATATGCGCCTGCTGATTGACCATCCGGGAATCGGCAAGTTCCTCAGTTTGGGGTCCAATCTGATTGTGATGGTTGACGGCATCGTTTACAAGATAGTTGATTCCACAATCCAATAGACCTATGGCCGCTGGCAGCAAGCCAGGTAAATTGAAGGGTCGGGGGCTTGCAGGAAGTGTTGCCCTGTTAGCCCCCTTTCCCCCGCCCCATGCCGGGATACCCAATCAAGCTGAATATATGGGGCGACAGCTGGAGATGGAGGGGTTCATTGTAAGGAAGGTAAGGACCACCAAGGTATTCTTCGCCCACCAATTTTTGCGGGTAATTTTTTATTCCTTCTTGTTTATAAAATGTATCATATCCATCGCCCTAAGTGATACCTTGATGGTCATCTCTGGCTCCACCACTGATTTCTGGCTCATTACCTTTCCAGCGCTGATAATTTGCCAAATTTTGGGAAAGGATTCTCTATTGTTTTTTCGGGGTGGTGGAGCTTATGTGAATCTGAGGGGTAGGAGGGCGGGCGCTAAGTTCGTATTTCGCATTGTCAGCAAAGTATTGGTTCCTTCGGAATATTTAGCAAAATTTCTACGGGAGTTGGGGGTAGATGCAAAAATCCTTGGAGACATCCTCCCTTTGAGCGATTTCCTTGCTTTTCCCAGAGGGAAGCCCAAGGATGCTCTTTTCATGGTCTCTAGAAGGCTGGAGGATACTACATATGGCATAAGCACTATCATACGAGGTTTTGTGAACATAAAGAAAGTGGTTCCCAAGAGCCGTCTTTTAATCCTTGGAAACGGTCCTGATAAGGAGAGGCTAAGGAGGCTTTCTGCGGATTTGGGATTTGGTGAAAAGGAGGTCTCTTTTATCGGGGAGGTGGGAAGGGAGGAGGTAGCGCGGTATATTCAAGAGGCGGATATTATGCTCAATGCCTCCACAATTGACAATTTCCCCAACGCCATCCTAGAGGCGATGGCTGGTGGACTGCCGATAGTGAGCACAATTGTTGGGGGAATTCCTTGGATACTTGAGGAGGGCAATAACTGCCTGGCGTTTGATGTGGGAGACGATGTTGGGATGGCAAAACAAGCGGTAAGACTTCTTAGGGATAGGGTTCTTTATAGCGGTATCTCGCGAAGGAATATCGCCCGAGTGCAGAAGTTGGTTTGGCCCTTGGGGATACCAGGTTGGACGAGGAAGGTTTTTGGAAGGTGAAAATTTGAAGACCGCTACAGGTAGATCTATACATCATCTGATCGGAACCTTCTTGGGGGAGTATATCTATGCCTTTTATGAGAAGTTCAAAGGTGTTGAATATCTACCTTGGCATATTATCGAAGATTATCACGGCAAGCGGTTGAGGAGGATAATACCCCATTTCTATAAAACAGATGCTTTTTTCAGGAAGCGTTTGGATGGAGCGGGGATTGACCCGTTCGATGTAAACCATCCTACCAAGCTGAAGAAGATTCCACTTATCACCAGAGAGGATATTAAATCTCAATATGAAAATAAACGCTTTCCACCCTTTAAGTTGTGGGAGAATATCTATACTGGGGGTTCAACCGGCGTTCCTCTCCGTTTAGTCGCAGACCACAGGAGTATGGGTCAGCGCAGAGCCGCCGCTCTTGGGGCTTACAACTGGTGGGGACTTGAGCCAGGATGCCCCAGAGTATTGGTCTGGGCAGTCGCCAGTGGGAGTTGGAAGGGATGGAAGCAAAGGGTTTATGACTTCCTGCTAAATAGAGTTCGCATCCCGGTCTTCAAAATGGGGATAAAACACGCCCAAAAGCAATATGAGAGGATGCGTAGATTCAGGCCCGATTATCTTTATGCATATCCCTCAAGCCTTGAAGAGTTTGCCCGGGCTTTGGTCAAGTTGGACATCGATGGTCGAGAGTTGGGCTTAAAATTGATCATTACCTCAACTGAGGTTTTGCTCGAAACTCAAAGAAAGTTAATTGAGGAGGTTTTCGGTTGTGCGGTAGCTAATGAATATGGCTTAAGCGAGGTTGGTGTGGTGGGATTTGAATGTCAGCGAGGGCGCATGCATATACTTCCTCACTACATAATAGTAGAATTTTTACCGGTAGAGGATATGCTTCCCCCGGATAACGGATTTGCGTATTATCATGTAATAGTGACCGACACTTCTAATAGGATGACCCCAGTTATCCGCTATGACAGCGGAGATTTAGCGGTATTGGATGAAGCCGACAGTTGCCCCTGCGGACGAAGTGGACCGATAATTAGGCGCATTGTGGGGAAGTTTATGGACAACGGCATACTACCGGATGGAAGTCAGTTCAGCCATGAGATTATAACTACTACTGCAGTCCATGACTCACTTATGCGAAAAATGGTGTATCAATTTCAAACCATCCAGCATACGCCAAGCGATTTTGAGGTTATTTTGAAGGTGCACGAAAGATATGATAAAAGTGAATACCGCAGAAAAGCTGAAAAGAGGGTAAAAGAGATATTTACATACCATCTGGGAGGAGGGTTGAACATAAATGTTCAGTTCTCAAAGGATATTATAAAAGACCCTTCGGAAAAGAGACGCTACTTTATACGTCGTTTCTGATGTCGCCTTTTTATACAAAGAGACTGAAAGATAGCAAAGAGTACTATTCGTATCTGTTTAAAGAAACCATTTAGATAAACAAAAAAGGAAGGGTTTCCCCTCCCAAAATGTCTGTTATTCTCAGCTCAAAACAGCCGAGTAGATTGGTTTACATGGAGGCTATGGCTGAGGGATTGCCTATCGTAACCACCCCGGCGGGGGGGATCCCTTATATGGTTGAGGACGGCGAAAGCGCAATCATCGTTCCCCCCGATGACCATCGGGCGCTCGCCGATGCAATCCTTCGGCTTCTGTCCAATTCCCAGCTCTATCGCCGATTATCCGCCACAGGGCTTTCCGCATATCCCCGCTTGGTGTGGGACATTGACAGACGGGGGCTTTCCCAGGCTCTTTTCGGACGCCAGGAAAAACTATCCAGCTGATAATAAAAGAAGGGGGAAGAATCCCCCTTGGATGAACGATACTGTATTCAACGTTTCTTTTGGCGAGAGGTCCTCTTACGAAGCCATCTTGGTGAGTTGTTTCAAAATACTGCTCTTCGCCTCCAGTGATTCCACCAGAATTTTGTGTACCTCGTCAAAGAGCTTGCTCAACTTGGGTTTTGAAACGCTGTAATATACACTGCGTCCATCCCGCCTGGCGTCAATCAAACCCCTTTCACGGAGAGCGGATAGATGTTGTGAGAGGTTTGCCTTCTTGGAGCCGGTCAGCTCCAGAAGGTCGGAGACTGATTTCTCGCCTTCCTGGAGAACATCAAGAAGCATCAGTCGCATCGGATTAGCCAGCGCTTTGAAAAACTCATACTGCATTCTGTAAACCTGTTTGTCATACATCCCTGGTCCTACCTCCCTTTCTGAATCCCTGAGGACAGGGTTTAGTGGTGGCTGAATTGCCACCGTCAATTCTTCTGTTTTTTTCCCCTTTCGTCTATATATTATACAATAATTCAAGATAAATTTCAAGGGCAAAAAGTAAATAATTCTTTAATATCCAAACATTAAGAATGTAAATTGTTTTTGATGAAAACAATATTATGGGTTAATTATTAAGGAAACAGCAGTCAGCAATGGTTCTACTCTCCCGGAGTTCCCAACTATCCCCAATTCTTTCCTTGACTTTAGGTCTTTTTTTGGTTATCTTTTCTTGACTTATCTCAAAAAGTATATAAAATTTAGCTCATCAATTTTTCTCCGGGAGAAGGATTGCCCCAACTACGCAAAGACCCCATCATCGATCGCTGGGTGATAATCGCTAGCGAACGTTCCAAGAGACCCGCCGACTACAATCATTCCCACCTACCTCCAGATGGAAATGGAACCATACCCGAACACAAGGACGACTGTCCCTTCTGCTACGGCAATGAAGATCAAACTCCTCCGGAGGTGCTGGCATACCGTGACGGCACCCCACCCGACACCCCCGGATGGCGCCTTCGGGTGGTGCCCAATAAATACCCCGCCCTTCAGGTGGATGGGGAGTTGAATAGGGCGGGAATGGGTCTCTATGATGTCATGAACGGCGTCGGCGCCCACGAGGTGATTATAGAAACGCCGAAACATAATGTCACCCTTGGAAACCTGAACCCAAAAGAAGTGGAGTCTTTACTGTGGTCTATAAAAGACAGAATGACCGAACTCAGGAAAGATAGTAAACTTATGTATATAATGGTATTCAAAAATTGCGGCTCTGAAGCTGGAGCCACCTTAGAACATCCCCACTCCCAGCTAATCGCCACCCCCATTATCCCCAAGCGGGTCTCCGAGGAGATAATCGGCTGTGAAACCCACTACAAATTGAGAGAACGTTGTATCTACTGCGATATCATCAACCAGGAGCTCTTTGACCAGCGCCGCATAGTAATTGAGACGGATATGTTCTTGGTCATCGCTCCCTTTGCCAGTCGTTTCCCCTTTGAGGTATGGATGCTCCCCAAAAGGCATATCGCCAGCTTTCGCCTGACCAGTCCCGAGGAGATAAAGGATTTCTCCTGGTTGTTGCGTGAAGTAGTGCGCAAAATGGACGGTGTGCTCAATTATCCACCTTACAACTTTATGCTACATACCTCACCCTGCCAGGACGAAGAACTGCCTCATTATCACTGGCATATTGAGTTTACCCCTAAAGTGACCAAAGTCGCCGGTTTTGAATGGGGAACCGGTTTCTATATCAACCCCACCCCTCCGGAAGAGGTGGCGGAAATCCTGAAGAATTATCAATAACCCCTTCTGTGAACACCCATGCGCATCCTTCTATCCTCAAGCGAGGTGTTCCCCTTCGCCAAGACAGGTGGGCTGGCTGATGTGGTCGGCTCCCTGCCCAGAGCACTGCTCGGTCTCGGGCACGAAGTGACCATAGCACTACCCTACTACCGCTGTATCCGAGAGAAAGGCATAGCAGTTGAGCTGGTCGCTGAGGGAGTCCCCGTCCCCCTCGGAGGGGATAACCTTTCCGTTGACCTCTATCTTTCCCACCAGCCGGGAAGTGATATTCCCACCTTTCTGGTGGGCTACGACCCCTTCTACGACCGCCCCGAACTCTACAGCCAGGACGACCGGGAGTATCCCGACAACCTGGAGCGGTTCGCCCTGTTCAACCGTGCCCTCCTGGAGGGACTGCCCCACTGGGGCTTTCAGCCGGATATACTGCACCTAAACGATTGGCATACCGGGCTGGTTCAGCCCTATCTGCAGGAGTTTTACCGCGGTCAGGATTTCTATCGGAGAATCGCCACCGTCTTTACCATCCACAATCTGGGCTACAAGGGTTATCAACCGAAGGACAAGTTTCCCACTACCGGTCTTCCACAGGAATATCTTCAGCACCACCTCCTGGGCGATGGGGATGGTTGGGCGATGATAAAGGGGGGTTTTCTCGCTCCGGTGGTAAACACCGTCTCTCCCCGGTACGCCGAGGAGATTCAGACCGAGGAGTTCGGCTTCGGGTTGGATAAGGACTTGCGGCGAATCTCGGAAAAACTCTACGGGGTGATAAACGGCATAGACTACAGCGTCTGGAATCCCGCAACCGACCGTTTCATCGCCAAAAACTTCAGCAGGGAGGATATCGCCGGTAAAACGGAGTGTCGCCGCGCCCTGCAGGAAGAGGTGGCACTACCCCAGAGGGATGATCCACTTCTGGTCGGCGTAGTCTCTCGCCTCAGCAAGCAGAAGGGCTTTGATATATTCTCCGATATCGCCTCCCAGTTCATTGAATCCGGGGCGCAGTTGGTGGTGCTGGGGAGCGGAGTGGACCGCTACGAGGATATATTCCGAAAGTTGGCAGGGAAATATCCAAAGCAATGTTCAGCCACCATCTCCTACGACAGAGACTTAGCCCACCGCATCTACGCCGGCTGTGATGCCTTCCTCATGCCCTCTCGCTACGAACCCTGCGGGCTCTCCCAGATGATCTCCATGGCTTACGGCACCGTGCCGGTGGTGCGAGCTGTAGGTGGATTAGCCGACACCGTCATCAACCTGGAAGATGCCGATGTGGAGGAGATTGCGAAGGTGGAAGCCACCGGTTTCACCTTCACCGAATACAGTGGGGAAGCCCTCCTCTCCGCATTGCGCAGATGCCTGAAAGCTCACCAGAATCGGGAGCTTTGGCAAAAGCTTTCGGACAACTGCTTCGCCCAGGATTTTTCCTGGGACGAGTCGGCAAAAAGATATGTTGAATTATATGAAATAGCCGCCCGAAAAATGTGAGCGGTTTTCCCTTGACAAGCGTCTGATATTATCATATAAGTTGGAAAAATTTCTTTACCCGTCGGTGCCGGGAAGTGCGGTGAGATTCCGTCACGGCCCCGCCACTGTGAAGGGGAGCGAAATCCCAAAAACTCCACTGGGGTCAAGACCCTGGGAAGGATGGGATAGTAGGTAGCCCCCAAGTCAGGAGACCGGACGATGGGTTTAGAAGGAAGGTCCTTCGTGGGCAAGGATTCTGCCTTTTTGCTTTGCCGAGCGGGCTCCACCCATGAGGGTGGAGCTTTTTCCAGGAGCTACAATTGAAGCGGAACTTGCAGACCTTTATGATTGCTGTCTGCCTTGCTCTCGCCGTCGCATGCGGAAAAGAAGCGAGAGAGGCTGAGGGGGAAGCCTCTCCTCTCACCATAACCGATGACCGGGGGATTTCAGTCAGCTTGCAGGAACCGGCAAAACGGGTGGTTTGCCTCTCGCCTGAAGCTGGGGAGATAATCTGCGCCCTGGGCAAACAGGATGTGCTGGTGGGAGTGGTGCGGGAGTGTGACTATCCCCCCCAGCTCTCCCAACTCCCTCTGGTGGGTAGTTTCTCCAATCCCAGCATTGAATCTATCGCATCTCTTGAGCCGGACCTCACCGTTCTCACCGGCTTGGAGCAGAAGAGCTTCGGTGAGCGCCTAACCTCCTGGAACATACCCTCGGCAAGTTTCTATGCCCGAAGCATCGCCGACCTTTATGCCAACATAGAAAGGCTGGGAGTGCTTCTGGGCACCCAGGAGGAGGCAGGAGGTCTTACTAGAGAGCTCAAAGCTCGTTTCGCCGAACTTAAGCGTGCCGGAGAGGAAGCGGCTCTCAAATATGGAAGGCGGCGGGTGTTCGTGGAGATTTCGCCGGACCCGATTATGACCGTCGCCGAGGGCTCCTTCGTCCACGAGCTGGTTGAGCTGGTCGGTGCGGTAAACATAGCCGAGGATATGCCCCGGGAATACTCCCGCATTGACCCGGAGATGGTCATCTCCGCCGACCCCCAGGTGATAATCGTCCTGCACCAGATGGCGGACGCCCAAACGGTCTCCGCCCGTAGTGGCTTTGGGGAAATCTCGGCGGTGGTTAACCGGCGCATAATAACCGACCTGGACCCGGACATTATCCTAAGGGCGAGCCCCCGCCTCATTGACGGCGGTTGGGCACTTTTTGAGGCTATATATCCAGAATGGAGAGACGAAGAGAACAATTAAGAGATAGGGGGAAGGTCGTCTCCTATCTGGGCGTCATATTGGTGCTTCTGCCCCTGGCGGTCCTCTATCTGCTTATGGGACCTACCGGAAACCTCGCCCAGGGGTGGAATGCCTTACTATCTATACTCGGCTTGCCGGCGGGCGATTATCCACAGCTTCTGCCGTCAATTCTTGCTTACCGCGCCCTCCGTCTGGGCATCGCTCTAGTCGTCGGTTTCACCCTCAGCTTCAGCGGCGCCGCCCTGCAAAACATGCTCCAGAACCCCTTAGCAGACCCATATGTGTTGGGGGTATCGGCAGGAGCGGGATTCGGTGCCACCCTGGCAAGCTATCTCCAGTTGGGGAAGGGTTTCTGGGGTGTATCCGCGGTCTCCGTCTTTGCCTTCCTGGGAGCTATGGGGGCGGTGACCATCGTATATAGCTTGGCCAGACGGCGGGGAAATACATCCACCGTGTCGCTGATTATCGGGGGGATAATCGTAAGCTCCTTTCTCTCCGCAGGTATAATATTTCTTCTAGCGTTGGCTCCCCTGCGGGACCAGCATCAGGTCCTGCTCTGGCTCTTAGGGGACATCTCCAATCCCAGCATCTCCTTCCCACATCTTCTGGCAATCTTTCTGGTCAGCCTGCTGGGTTTTTTCGCCCTGCTCTTTTTAGGGCGGGAGCTGGATATTCTATCCCTGGGCGAGGAGGAAGCCTTGAACCTCGGGGTGGATGTGGGGAAGGTTCGCCTGGCAATTTTCACCATCGTATCCCTCTCCTGCGCCATGGTGGTGGCGGTAAGCGGTCTGATCGGCTTCGTGGGCATCGTGGTGCCCCATGCCGCCCGCAGGCTGGTGGGAAGTGGGGCTCGTCGCCTGCTTCCACTATCAGCGCTCATGGGTGCGGTTATCATCCTTTCCGCAGACGGAGTGAGCCGGCTACTGCTTGAACGGTTGGCGATACCCATCGTGCCGGTGGGTGTCATCACCGCCTTCATCGGAGCACCGTATTTCCTCTTCATCTATTTTCGGAGGATGCGGGGATGATAGAACTGAATAAAGTCAGCTTCAGCTATAACGGTTCTCCGGTGTTAGACGGTGTGACCTTTGATGTCGGCGAGGGCGAAATGGTGGCTATCGTCGGTCCCAACGGTGCCGGGAAATCCACCCTGCTGAAGTTGGTCAGCGGTCTACTCAAACCAGATAGCGGGAACATCAAGCTCACCTTCAACGGGAGGGTCTGCCAACCGCACAGGCTCTCCCGCAAGACAGCCGCCCGTCTGGTTGCTATGGTGCCCCAGCAGAACCCCAGGAATGCCGAGTTCAGTGTGGAGGAGCTGGTGTTATCCGGTCGTTACTCTCAGAGTGGTTTCTGGGGATATGAGGCTCGAGACCGTCGCATAGTCCATCAGGTGATGGAGAGCTGTGGTCTGGGGGATTTAGCTCAGCGGAGGTTGAATGAGCTTTCCGGGGGGGAGTTTAAGCGGACGCTTCTTGCCCGGGCGCTGGCTCAGCAGGCACCGTTGATACTGATGGATGAGCCCACCACCGACCTGGACCTGCGCTATCAGGAGGAGATTCTTCATCTGGTGAAGGAGAGGGCAAGCGGTTCCCGCTGTCTTTTAGCGGTGATGCACGACTTGGTGCTCGCCACTCGCCACTTCTCCCGCATAATCATCCTCTCCGACGGACGGGTATATGCCGACGGTGCGGTGGAGGAGGTGATAACTTCGGAAAACATCCGCAGAGCTTACGGATTGGAAGTTGATGTTGATTGGCATAGAGGACAGTTGGTTCTAATTCCAAAGGGAAAGGGGAGGATATGAAGTCGCTTACTTCAGCTCTTTTGTTCATAATGATGATGTCCCTCATTCCAGGTTGGTCGTATGCCGACGAGTATGACCAGGAGGAAATTATCTATCAGATGGAGCCCCTAATCGTCATAGACACCCGTCTGCCCAGCCATCCGCAGGACAGTCCTTTTGATGTAGCTATCATCCCCGGGGAGGAGATAGCGGACAACCAGGACTTAGCCGATGTGGTGGGGGATGAGACCGGCATAGACCTGCGCAGATACGGCGGCGCCGGCACGGTGGGCAGTCTGGCGGTGCGGGGCTCATCCGCCAATCAGGTATTGGTGCTTTATGACGGTATCCCCATAAATTCAGCCTTCGGCGGGGATGTTGACCTCAACACCGTTGTCCTGGGAGGGATTCGCCAGGTGGAGCTTCTGAGGGGACCGGCGAGCGCCCTCTATGGTGCCAACGCTCTGGGGGGAGTAATAAATCTGGTCAATCTACCGCTGGACATATACGGCGACGGGCTGCCTCACGGAACTTTCTCCACCACCCTGGGAAGCGACAACCACTACTCCACCTCCGCAAATGTCAAGTGGTTCGGGGAATATCTATCCTTAAATGGCGCCTTTACCACCCACCACGATGACGGTTTCAGGGGGAACAGCGACCTTGAAAAAATGGGGGGCTCATTCAGGATTGACTTTCACCTGCCGAGAGACGGGCGGATTTTCGCCGCCACCACTAAGGGTATCGGCGAGTTGGGGGTCATCGGTCCGCTCTCTATGGAGGATGCAACCGCCCGGCAATGGGATTGGGCGCAGATGTTCTACTGCGGAGCAAGCCTCCCCCTTTGGTCCCATGCCCAAGCCGATGTTACCGTCTATCGCCGCCAAAGTGAGCGCCTCTATAAGAGCGAAATGTGGATGACGGAGAGCGATCACCAACTGACCACCACCGGGGCAATAGCCGACTTTCACATCAGCCTACCTTATTACCAACAGGTTCTTCTTAGTGGCGAATTTTGCGACGATTACCTGATAAGCACCGACATCGGAGAACAGTGGGGGAGAAACTATGCCCTGCTGATTCAGGACCTGTTCAAGTATGGTCCCCTGGAACTGGTCGGTGGGGTGCGCTATGACAAGCATAAGCAGTGGGGGGGAGAGGTCAGCCCCCGAATCGGCGCGAGGTATGCCCTCAGCGAGTGGCTCTCCCTGCGGGGGGCGTATGCCCGGGGTTTCCGCGCCCCGACTATGACCGAGCTCTACTGGCCCGTGGACCCCTATTTTGGAGGGGGAGGAAACCCCAACCTGACCCCGGAGCACTCCTGGGCGTTGGAAGGAGGGGTGGAACTGCGTCCTCTGACCACAGTGGGTATGAGCATGACCGGTTACTATCAGCGCTATGAAGACCTGATCAGCGGTTGGCCTTGGCCACCGGAGAATATTGCCGAGGCCAGGTCGTTGGGCGGAGAACTATCCACCTGGTGGGAGATGGGATACGGTCTCTCATTTGAGGGGAGTTACTCGTATAACGATATGACCGATGGGGAGGGCGAATGGCTGGACTACCATCCCCGCCATCTAATTCGGGCGCAGATTGAGTGGACGAGCAGACCCTTACGAGGGTCTCAGCTCACCATCGGATTGGGGGCGGACTACACCTCTGCACAGAACGCCACATATTTTGATATGAGCAGTTTCCAATATGTGACCACTGAGCTTCCCCAAAATACCTTACTTTCCGCCAAACTACGGGTTGACTTCTCGCCCTTCTTCGGTGAGCTTCGGGTGGAGAACCTGACCGAACAGCAGTATCAGCAGGTCTATGACTATCCTATGCCCGGAAGACAGTTTTACATTTCTGGAGGTTTCAAATTTTAGATTCCTACCTCAAAACAAAATCGGTGCATCTTCCACCTTGGACAAAGCTCGGCACATTGCCGGGCTTTTTCTTTTTGACATGGATAAGCCTGCGTGCTATATTTGCACAAATTTAGGGAGCTGACATAAAAGTTGAATAAAGCGGTAAACATCCTCATCATTTTCCTGGCGCTCTGTGGTTCCGCCTTAAGTCAGGACTACATCTCTCCTCAACTGGAACCCAAGCCACCCCGGGATTTTTTCGGGGAATGGTATCCCGCTATACCCGGCTTAAACCCCGCTGGGATCATGGAGCGAACCCTCCCCTTCCCTTGCTTTCGCATAGAAGGGGATTGGATTCGCCGCTCCGGATATGTCAACCTGGGGGATTTTCTGGACACCTTGCCGGGCATCCGGGCCGAGGAGATTCCCGGATGTGACGGAAAGCTTGAGGGCTATAGTGGTAAACAGCCGGTCATTATGATTGACGGCTTTTACCTGCAGCCGTCCTCAGGAGGCTTGTATGAACTCAACTCCATCCCTCTGGAGAATATCGCTTATGTGGAGGTCTATCAGGGACCGCTGGTCGGTCTATACGCCGACTGCACTGAGGTGGTCAACATAGTAACCCGCCACCAGAGAGTGGAGCAGGCTGACGCTTATATTATGGCAGCCGACGGTAGTTTTGACCTGGAGCGCTACAAATTCGCCTTCAGCTACAGCCTTCCGCACTACGACTTCACCGTAAGCGGAAACCGGCTCCTGTTCCGCGGATACGAAACCAATCGCAGTTACTCTGGCGGAAACATGACCCTCTCCAGCAACCTCAATTTTGACCGCTTCTCCTCACTCGGGGGATTCAGTTGGTCCGGTGTGAGCAGGGGTGGGGGGGGAAATCTACCGCTCAAGGAGGAGTTGGGGCTTACCCGTCTGTGGCTGGCGCCCAGATGGGAGGTGGGGTCCTGGCTCCTGGGAGGGGAATTCTCCTACCATCGGGAGAGCGTGGACAATAAGATAACCTCCAGCCCCTTTATCCGCCTGGATGGACTATATTCCCCTGAAGGCGGAAAGTTGGGTTGGTATAGCTCGCTTCAATCTGTCAGCTCCCCCTCCGGCGATTGGGAGGGGAGGGCGCTCTCAAGTCTGGGGGTATCCCTGACCCGGAAGTTTAACCTATTGACCGGGCTCCAACTGGAAGTTGATGAGCAAAAGAACTACCGGATTACGCCCACCGCCGGTCTCTCGCTTCTCGCCGCGGAGAATATCAACCTCTTCACCAACCTGGGCTTCAATTATCACCACCCATCGGACGGGGAGAGCCGGAAGGGCTATTCTCTGCTCGCCGGCGGGAAATTATATTTCCTCAATCGCGGTCAGTTTTATCTGGCTTGCTTCTACGATACCGATGAGGCTAGTGATAGCGTTGGAGGCTTGGGCTTCCTTCAGTTTCGCCTGCCGGCGAACTTCCTTCTGGCAAATTCCTTCTCCATCCAGAGTAATCCCACCCCCCAAAAGCCCAAATTCGCCCTATACTCTATGTTCGCTTTCAATCCCTCCTTCAAAAAGGGCAAATTCAGCCTTTACGGTGGCGTGGAGCATACCTACAACTCATCAGGCGCAAATCCGTTTCATCAATATAGTCCTGTGAGCGATGGGGACCTTCCCGACTACCATCTCTGGGACCTGCGTTTCTCGGTGCGGGTGCTCTCCGTGGAGGTCTTTATGCTGATTGAAAACCTGCTGGATAAACGCATAATCACCCCTTACGGTCAACTACCCGGCTATCCCCGTCTCTATCGGGTGGGCTTCTCCTGGAGTTTCCTCAACTGATGGCTACGCCCCAAAACCCACAGACATTCCTTGAGGGCATAATCGCCAAGCGGGACGGCGAGGAACTTTCGGAGCAATTTTACTCCCGCTTCATCCACAGCATTGGCGAAGGGGTTGTGCCGGACTATCAGGTGAGCGCCTTTCTCATGGCGGTTTATCTTCGGGGCTTGAGCGAGGGGGAAATGTTGGCTCTAACCGAGGGTATAGTCGATTCAGGAAAAAGGATTGCCTTTCCCAATATAAAGCTTCCTTTGGTGGACAAACACAGCACAGGCGGAGTGGGGGATAAGGTCAGCTTTCTGGTGGGTCCGTTGGTAGCCGCCTGCGGGGTGGCTGTGCCGCTGACCGCAGGCAGAGGTCTCGGTCACACCGGCGGAACCATAGACAAGCTGGAATCTATACCCGGGATAAAGACCCAACTGAGTGTAGAGGAGATGGAGAGGGTGCTGGCGCAGGCAGGTTGGCTAATCGCCGCCCAGGGACCGGAGCTTGCCCCCGCCGACGGGGTTCTCTACCGCCTGCGGGACGCTACCGGCACCGTGGCTTCCCTTCCGCTCATCGCCTCCTCCATTATGGGCAAGAAGCTGGCGGTGGAAAACGACGCCCTGGTGCTGGATGTCAAATTCGGCAGGGGCGCTTTCATGGCTCAGGTGGAAAGGGCAAGGGAATTGGGTAAGGCAATGGTGGCAATCGCCGAGGGAGCCGGTCGCTCCTGCCGGGCGCTACTGACCAATATGGACCAGCCCCTGGGCTTTGCGGTGGGCAACTCCCTTGAGCTTGGTGAGGCGGTGAAACTGCTCAGAGCTCTGCCGGGTAGCCCATCGGATGTGGTGGAGGTTACCCTAGCCCTCGGCGCCCAGATGTTGATACTTGCCGGTATAGTTGAGGGGGAGCCTGAGGGCAGAGAGAGATTGGAGGAGGCTTGGGTAAAAGGATGGGGCTACGAGCGCCTGTTCTCTCTGGTCTCCGCCCAGGGCGGAGATGTGAGCTTTATTGAGGATACGGAAAAATTTACAGAAGCAAGCAAAAAGACCGCATTTAAGGCACCAAGAGACGGTTACATCATAGCGATGGACGCCTACCAGATTGGCGAACTTGCCCGGAGCATGGGTGCCGGGCGGGAGAGTATGGAGGATGAGATTGACCACAGCGCGGGCTTGGTCTTCAGCGCCAAGGTAGGCGATGAGGTTGAGGTCGGCGAGGAATTGGTGGAACTGCACTTTAATCGGGGCAGTGAAAGCGACTATTTAACGAGAGTAGAGAAAGCGGTCTTGATAGGTGATGAGCCGCCGGAGGAACTTCCGCTAATATTGGAGGTGCTGAAATAGCAATGTCCCCCCTGAAAACGCCTCTGGAGCGCTCCATTGCTGAACTTTTCGTATATCTGCGGGCGGAGAGGGGACTCTCCGAACTGACTGTTGAAGCCTATACAAGAGACCTGGCATATTTCACCGACTACTGTGCCCAGAAGGGGATTACTAAACCCGCAGAGATCACCCGCAAGCACATCAGCAAATTTCTCCTGGGGCGAAGCGGTGAGGGGGACAGCCCCAGGACGCTGGCTCGCAGGCTCTCCTCCCTGCGCATCCTCTTTCGCTTCCTGCAAAGGGAAGGGATAATAGACCACGACCCCAGCGAATTAATTGAGAGCATAAAACTCCCCTCCAGCCTGCCCAAATCCCAGGAACAGGAGATAATTGAAGCCTTACTGGAAGCCCCATATAAACAAATTGAGGAATTAAAAGAGACGGATAGGCTTACCCTTTATAAAGAGATGAAACTGAATCGTGACGGAGCAGCGCTGGAGCTTTGCTACAGCGGGGGACTGCGTGCAAGCGAGCTTACCGGGGCGACTATAGGACAGGTGGATATGCGCATAGGTTTCATCCGGGTGAGCGGAAAAGGGGGACGGGAGAGGGTGGTGCCTCTGGGGGAGCTGGCGTTAAAGAAGCTGAACAGCTATCTGCGCCTGCGACCCAAAGATGCCCTCAATCCCCAGGCACCGCTATTTCTGAGTAAGAAGGGCGGAGCTATCACCAGGGTTGCCTTCTGGCAGATGGTCAAGCGATACGCTCAGAGTTTGAATCTAGATATACACCCCCACATGATTCGCCACTCCTTCGCCACCCATCTTATGGAGGGCGGAGCCGACCTGAAGACGGTGCAGGCGCTTTTGGGACATGTTAAGCCATCAACAACCCAGATATACACCAGGATAAAGGACAAGCGGTTGAAAGAGATTATAGACAAACACCATCCGGGGGCATAGATTTCAAGCTAACTTTCACTTGGATTTTGGTTTAAGTTAAGTTATTATTATCCTCAATCACTCTATGACCGGAAAGGGGTATCTTTGTTTGGGAACCTGGATTTTGCCTCCATCCTCAAGCAATTGTTGGTCTTAACACCGGGGATACTCTTCGGTTTGACCATTCATGAGTTCGCCCACGCCTGGATGGCGAACAAGATGGGGGACCCCACCGCCCGCCTGGCCGGGAGGCTGACGCTCAACCCCTTGGTTCATCTTGACCCCGTCGGCACCATCCTGCTTTTCATCGCCCACTTCGGGTGGGCTAAGCCGGTGCCTATAAACGCCGCCAACTTCCGGGAGCCCCGCAAAGGCATCATCTTAACCAGCGCCGCCGGGGCGGGAGCGAATATCATCTGCGCCCTCATATTCGGCATAATAATCAGGATGGCTTTCCCGGTGAACGAATGGGCTCAACAAGCGTTCTTCTCTTCGTCTTGGGTTATGCCTTCTATGGCTATAAGAATAATTTTTATGCTCCTTGTCTATGGCATGTTCTTCAACCTGATACTGGCGGTCTTCAACCTACTGCCCATACCACCGTTGGACGGCGCACACATACTATTCGGCATGCTTCCTGCGGATAAGGCGGCGAAGTTTTCCTGGCTGTATCGTTATGGACCGATGATTCTCATCGGGCTTATCGTCATCGGGATGATGACCGGCGTAAGCGTCTTTGCATATATCATCATTCCTCCGGTCAGTTTGGGGAGTTATATCTTCAGCGGTTTCAATATCAACATTTTGTTCGCCTTAGTCAATATCTTTCTTGGCGGGACTTTTTAAGCAACTCTCTCACCGAGCTACGGTTCAAGAAAGGGGTAATTTTTGAAAACGACGGATAATAGAGCTGAAAGACCGGTGCGGATTCTAATTCTTTCTCTTTCTTTGCTTTTCATATTCTCCGCCTGGGCTTACGCTCAGGGAATTGACGAGCTCCTCTATGTCAATAAGCGCCTGGGATTCACCTTTTCCGTTCCCAGCTACGATTGGGAGATATATATAGACATGCCCGGTCCGATGGTATTCGGAGGTTACAACCGAATCACCAGGGCTCATCTGGCGATAACCTTCTACGAGAATACCGAGGACGAAGCACCGAGTTATGGGGACATAAAGAAGCTGGTGGAGAAGACGGAGCAGAATAACTACTATGCCACCAAAGAGAACTATGAACGGGTGGAGATGACGGAGTATACCGTGGCTGGAAAGAAGGGTATCTGGCTGGAATATACTTGCACAGAAGGTGACATTGATAAACACGGCATTGTGGTGGTATTCTCCACACAACGCTATTATTTCTTCTGCGGTATAGACGTTATGGAGCGGGACTTTGAGATAACCCTGCAAGATTTCCACTCCATGATGAATAGCATTATTGTCAATTGACCACATCCCGGAAGACGGAGCGTCCATTATCGGACCGGTGTATAAGGGAGACCTATGGCTAAGAAGAAAGTCCTATCTGGAACTCGACCAACCGGTCCCCTGCATCTGGGTCATCTGGAGGGGATACTGCGCAACTGGGCTGAACTGCAGGATGAGTATGACTGCTCATATTTCATCGCCGACCTGCACTATCTAACCGACCGCTCCGACACCGGGCGGTTGCAGGACTATATCCGGGATGTAGCCATTGACTTGCTCTCCGTGGGAATTGACCCCCAGCGCTCCACACTCTTTGTGCAATCCCACATTCCCGAACACTATCAGCTCCACCTGCTCCTCTCCATGATTACATCGGTCAGTTGGCTGGAGCGCTGTCCCATTTATAAGGAGCAGGTGAAGGAGTTGGGTCTGGGGGAGACTGTGGGCTACGGAATGTTGGGTTATCCGGTGCTGATGGCAACCGACATCGTCATCCATGACGCCGATTATGTGCCCATCGGCGAGGACCAACTTCCTCATCTGGAGATGGCCCGGGAGATAGTCAGGCGGTTTAATAATACATACGGAGCGGTGTTGATTGAACCGCAGGCACTGCTTACCCCGGTCAAACGCTTGTTGGGCACCGACCGCCGCAAGATGAGCAAGTCTTATGGCAACGCCATCTACCTGAAGGATTCTCCTCAGCAGATTCGCAATATGGTGGCTACGATGATAACCGACCCCAAACGACCCCGAAAGGAGGACGTGGGGCACCCCGAGGAGTGTAATGTCTTCTCCTATCACCGGATATACAATTCCGCCAGGAACGAGGGGATAGCTGCGGATTGCAAGACCGCAAAACTGGGGTGCAAGGAGTGCAAAGGAGAGCTTGCAGATGCCATAATAGAGGAGCTGGCGCCCATCAAGGCAAAGCGCTCCAAGCTTGAGGAAGACCATGATTATGTAAAAGATGTTCTGGCAACCGGCGACGCCCGTGCTCGCCAAGTAGCTTCCGCTACCCTGAAGCGGGTAATGACGGCAATGAGGCTATGAAATACGCAGTCAGATTGGAGCTATTTGAGGGACCTTTGGATCTCTTGCTCTTTCTCATCCGCAAGGATGAGATTGATATTTATGATATCCCCATAGCCGAGATCACCAGGCAGTATCTGGACTATGTGCGCCTGATGGAGGAGCTGGATGTAGAGCTTGCCGCTGACTACTTTGTTATGGCTGCCGACCTGCTGAAGATAAAGTCGCAGATGCTCCTACCCCGCAAGGAGATGGACTCAGACGAAGAATATGATCCCCGCACCGTCCTGGTAGGTCAACTTCTGGAATATCAACGTTTCAAGGAGGCTTCCGAACAACTCTCTGAGCTGGCACAGGCTCGGGCGGAGGAATACAGACGCCCCGCCGACGCAGACGGCGAAAGCGAGATGGTGGAGCGGCTGGAGATAACTATGGACATCTACGGTCTGCTTATGACCTTCCGCAATCTGCTTACACGCTACCGCCACCTGGAACCGTTGGAGATAGAACGACCCAGGGTCAGTGTGGGCGAACGGGTTGACGAGATAGTTCAGGTGCTGGCAAAGAATGAGGGCAACCTTATGCTGGACGAGTTGGTGGAGCTCTTTTTGGAGAGCAAGAGTTACTATAAGATGGAGTTGATCGTCACCCTGCTGGCAATCCTGGAGCTGGTCAAGCAAGCCCGCATAAAAATTCACCAACAGGAGAACTTCAAGACTGTCCGCATTCATCTGATATGAAAGACGAAAAGGAGATAAAGACAGTTGTAGAGGCATTGCTCTTTGCCCTAGAGGGTCCCCTCACCCTGGATGACTTTGCCCGGGCGATAGAGGGGGTGGAGAATCGGCAGATCCGGCGAGCGGTGGAGGAGTTGAAGGGGGAATATGCCGGCTCCAAGCACAGTTTCACCATCAGGAGAATTGCCGGAGGATACCAGCTGGTTACTCTGCCCCAGTTCGCCGAATATATCAAGAAGCTCAAGGACACCACCAAAAAAACCTCGCTATCTAAAGCGGCTCTGGAGACCCTGGCTATCATCGCCTACCGCCAGCCGGCTATAAAAGCACAGATAGAGGAGATTCGTGGGGTGGCTTCCGACAGCGTGGTGCGCAGTCTTCTGGAGAAAAAACTGATTCGCATTGTGGGGCGCAAGAAAGTGCTGGGCAGACCGCTGATGTATGGCACCACCGCCCGCTTTCTTGACTATTTTGGACTCGCCAGCATCAAGGAACTTCCCAAGTTGGAGGATTTTGAGCTTCCTGAAGGATGAGCCTCCATGATGCGCCTGAACCTCTTTCTAGCTCGAGCCGGTGTCGCCGCCCGCAGAAAATGCGACCGGTTGATATTTGACGGTCGGGTTACGGTGAACGGCAAAGTTGCCGAGAGCCCCGGCGTAAGGGTTGATGAGGCAAGCGACGATGTTCGCCTTGACGGAGAGAGGGTCTTTATTGACGAAAGGCATTATTACTTTATGCTCAACAAGCCGCCAAATTATCTAACCACGGTCAAAGACCCCTTCGGTCGTCCCACGGTGATGGACTTGCTCAAGTCCCAGAGGGTTGACATCCCCCGAAACCTGCGCCTGTTTCCGGTGGGTCGGCTGGATAAGGACAGCCGTGGTCTCTTACTGCTGACCAACGACGGAGACTTCGCTCAGGAACTGCTCCACCCCGGCAAGAAGGTGGTGAAGGTTTATCGGGTATTGTTATCCAAGAGGTTGACCGCCCAGGATAAGGAGACGATTGAGCGGGGGGTGGAGCTGGGTGATGGCAGGGGCGCCCGGGCAAAGATAAGGGCTTCCAAAGCTACATCCGAAGGTTGGCTGGTGGAGGTTGCCGTCGTTGAGGGGCGGAAGCGTTTAGTCCGGCGCATCTTCTCCACCCTGGGATATGAAGTCCTGGACCTGCAGAGAATCGCCATCGGAAAGTTAAAGCTAAAAAATTTTGCCGAGGGGGAGTTCAGAGAGCTAAGCCGGGAGGAAGCCCGACTGGCATTGGAAAGTGACCAGGTCTGGGATGATAATAACCATTGACGGTCCGGCTGGTGCGGGAAAGACGACCATCGCCAAGCTGGTCGCCAAAAGGTTGGGTGCACATCACATAGATTCCGGGGCTATGTATCGTGCGGTAGCCCTGGCGGCGCTGGACAAAAGTGTGGACCCATCCGATTCACGGAAGGTAGCCGAGCTACTTTCAAAGATTGAGATAATCTATATTCCCCTGCCCTCGGGCTTTGAGCTTTTTTTGAACGGCGAGGAGGTGAGCAAGCGACTGCGATTGGCTGAGGTAACCGCCGGCTCATCTGCGGTGGCGGTCCATCCCCGGGTGCGCAAACATATGGTATCCATACAGAGGGAACTGGGGCGAAAATACGACCTGGTGATGGAGGGGCGGGATATAGGAAGTTTTGTATTCCCGGATGCGGATTTCAAATTTTACCTGGATGCGGGTATTGAGGAGAGGGCTAGACGGCGCCTAATGCAATACAACATCAAGCCCACTACGAAATCGTTGGCTTCCACCATTGATGACATTCAAGAACGTGACCGGCGAGATTCCTCTCGCCAGATCGCTCCATTGGTCATTCCCCGGGGCGCCCGGATAATTGATTCCACAGACCTGAGCATAGAGGAAGTAGTGGAAGAAATTTTGAAGGCGGTAAAAGGTAGATGAAACTCCATCACATCCTGCGATTAATACTATTTAATGTCTCCCACATCTTTTTCTACCCCTTCACCTGGCTGTTTCTGGATTTCCAGTCCCGGGGGTGGAGAAAGGTCCCTCTCTCCGGACCGGTTATCATAGCCTCCAATCATATCAGCACTTTTGACCCCCCTTTGATTGCCAACGCACAACCCAGGGCAATGCACTTTCTGGCAAAGGAGGAACTATTCTATAACCCCATCTTCCGCACCTTGATCGTCGCTTATGGGGCTTTCCCGGTGCGGCGGGGGATGGGAGATGTGTGGGCTTTGAAATACACCCTAACCCTGCTCAAACGAAATAAGTGCCTTCTCATCTTCCCAGAGGGAACCCGGGGCAAGCCGGGTAAGTTAAGGGAAGGACAGACGGGGGCGGGAATGATCGCTTACAAATCAAAATCCAAAGTGGTGCCCTGCCTGCTGGAAGGAGCCACGGAGATTCTGCCCAGGGGTTCCAAGACTCTCCAGACGCCGAGCATTCATGTTACCTTCGGGAAGCCGCTAAGACTTGATGACTTATACAATTCCCCACCCAGTAAAGAGATATATCAGGAGGTCGCCGACAGGATGATGGCTGGAATTGCGGAGCTTAATAAATTATGAAAGTCATCCTGCCCAAATATGCTGGTTTCTGTTTTGGAGTAAAGAGAGCGCTTCAGGAGGCGGTGAAGGCTACCGAGCAGGACACTCAGCCGGTCTTCTCCCTGGGACCCCTTATCCACAATCCCCAGGAGGTGAAGAGGCTGGCTGAGGAGGGCATAGCAGTTGCAGAATCCATAGAGGATATCCCCGCCGGCGGGACTCTGGTCATCCGTTCCCACGGTCTGGCTCCGGAAGTGGTGGAAGAAGCCCGACGAAGAGGTTTGAATATAGTTGACGCCACCTGCCCCCTGGTGAAGAATGCCCAGGAATATGCTCAGCTTCTTCACGACCAGGGTTATTCGGTTGTAGTTATCGGTGACCCCAACCATCCGGAGATAAAGTCGGTAACAGGCTATACTGAGCATGAGGCGATAGTAATTAACGATGAGTCTATGGTGAAAAAGCTGCCGGAAATGAACCGGTTGGGAGTAATACTCCAGACTACACTGCAGTTAGATTTGTGTCAGCATATCGTCTCTCTTCTTTTGCCCAAGGCTCGGGAACTCAAGGTATTCAACACCCTCTGCGATGCCACCTTCAAAAGACAGCAAGAGGCTCTGGAGATGGCAAGAAAAGTGGACATGATGATTGTGGTCGGGGGGCACAATAGCGCAAATACCACCCATTTAGCGGAAATCTGCCGCAGTGCCGGCAGTATTACCTATCATATTGAGGAGGCTAGTGAGCTCTCCGAGGATTGGTTCAAGAACTGCAAGGTAGTAGGGGTAACCGCCGGCGCTTCTACCCCCAGTTGGGTGCTCAATGAGGCCGTGGAGAGATTGAAAAAGATGACTGAAGGCGAGGAAAAAGGGTAGTAGCGTTGAAGTAATTTTTTTTTCTTGCCTTAAACAATTATTTGTGATACAATCTTTTATTGTGTTTTTCGGGGCTTTCCCCGAAATTTGAAATAAGGAGGCTAAGCGAAATTCAATGGTTGAAAAAGAAAAGAAGCAAAGAGAAGTAGAAGAAAGCAAAGAGGAGGTGAGTGCTGGCAACACTGCTAACCAGGTGTCTATTAACCGATCAGATGAGAAAGAACAGGAGGAGAAGAGCCCGCCATCTGCCGATGATTTAGACCCATCCCGGACCTCCCCAAAGCCCGAAGGGGACGAGGAGGACTTCGCAGCTATGATGGCAGACTACGAGAATGTCCTCAAGGATATAGAGGAGGGAGAGATTGTAAAAGGCTTCATTGTGGCTGTAACCGAGGATGAAGTCCTTGTTGATGTGGGCTACAAGTCCGAGGGAAGCATCAACATCAATGAATTTCCCGACCCATCCGCTTTAGAGGTAGGGCAGGAGGTGGAAGTATACCTGGACAAAAAGGAGGACCAGGACGGTGTGGTGGTGCTTTCCAAGGAGAAGGCGGATTTCTTCGGTAAGTGGGAGCAGATAAAGGATTACTACGAGAACGACCAGGTAATCACCGGCAAGATACTGGATGTGGTCAAAGGCGGACTCGCCGTGGACATCGGGGTGCGGGCGTTTCTGCCTGCAAGCCAGGTGTCTCTGCGCCCCACCAAAGATCTGGAACAACATATCGGTAAGAGCATGGACTTCAAGGTGGTTAAGCTGAACAAGCGCCGCCGCAATATCGTCCTCTCCCACAAGGTCATCCTTGCCGAAGCCCGGGAAGAGATGAAGAAGAAGTTGGTGGAGACCTTAAAAGAAGGGCAGGTGGTTGAGGGGGAGGTCAAGAACATCACCGATTTCGGTGCCTTCGTTGACATAGGGGGGCTTGATGGTTTACTCCACTTAACCGACCTATCCTGGGGACGAATCAATCACCCCTCAGAGGTGGTCAACATTGGGGACAAGATTGAAGTCAAGGTGCTCAGCTTTGACCATGAGAGGGAAAGGGTATCCCTGGGATTGAAGCAACTGACACCCCATCCCTGGGATAAGATAGGAGAGAAGTTTAATGTGGGGGATGTAGCGAGAGGGAAGATCGTCAGCATAACCGACTACGGGGCTTTTATGGAGCTGGAAAAGGGCATAGAGGGTTTAATCCATATCTCGGAGATGTCCTGGACCAAGCGTATCAAGCACCCCAATGACATATTGGAGATAGGCGACACCGTTGAAGCCATGATTCTCAACATTGATAAAGAGAATGAACGAATCTCCCTGGGTCTACGCCAATTGGAGCCCAATCCCTGGGATTCATTGGAGGAGAGATATCCGGTCGGAAAGCGGTTCGAGGGTAAGGTTCGCAACATCACCGATTTTGGAATCTTTGTGGAGGTGGAGGAGGGAATAGACGGCTTGGTGCACATCTCGGATATCTCCTGGACCAGCAGAGTTCAGAACCCCGCCGAGATATTCAAAAAAGGGCAGCTCGTAGAAGTGGTGGTTTTGGGAATAGACAAGATAAACCGTCGGGTCTCTCTGGGGATGAAGCAGTTGAGCGAGGACCCCTGGAGCAGAGTCCAAGAGCATCTGAAGGTGGGTGTGAATGTGGAGGGAGATGTGGTCAAGATAGCAAACTATGGAGCTATCGTCCGCATTCCCTTCGGCATAGAGGGTCTGCTCCATGTCTCGGAGATAGAAGAACGGCACATAGATAATATTGCCGAGGTTTTAAAGGTCAACCAACGGATAAACCTGAAGATAATCTCTATCTCCACCGAAGAGCGTAAGATTAGCCTCTCCATCCGGGAATTTGAACGGGAGAAGAAGGAGAAGGGTGAGGATATCGATTTACTTCTAATGGAGGAAGAGCCACAGCAGGAAGAGGCCGCACCCGTAGCGGAGGAAATTTCGGACGAAGCCGTGAAGGAGGAGGTAAAAGCAGAGGACACCGACGCTGAGGAGGAAGAGCCAGCTGAGACGGAGAAGCCCGACGCTGAGAAGGAGGAACCGGCTGAGACGGAGAAGCCCGACGCTGAGGAGGAGGAACCGGCTAAAGCTGAGGAGCCCGACGCTGAGGAGGAGGAACCGGCTAAAGCCGAAGAGCCCTCGCCAGAGAAAGAGGAGCTGGCTAAAGCCGAAGAACCTTCGCCAGAGAAAGAGGAACCGGCTGAGACGGAGAAGCCCGACGCTGAGGAGGAGGAACCGGCTAAAGCCGAAGAGCCCGACGCTGAGAAAGAGGAGCCGGCTAAAGCTGAAGAGCCCTCGCCAGAGAAAGAGGAGCCGGCTAAAACCGAAGAGCCCTCGCCCGAGAAAGAGGAACCGGCTAAAACCGAAGAGCCCTCGCCCGAGAAAGAGGAACCGGCTGAGACGGAGAAGCCCGACGCTGAGGAGGAGGAGCCGGCTAAGAAGGAGAAGCCCGACGCTGAGGAGGAGGAACCGGCTAAAGCCGAAGAGCCCTCGCCAGAGAAAGAGGAGCCGGCTGAGACGGAGAAGCCCGACACTGAGGAGGAGGAACCGGCTAAAACCGAAGAGCCCTCGCCAGAGAAGGAGGAGCCGGCTAAAACCGAAGAGGCCTCGCCAGAGAAGGAGGAGCCGGCTAAAACCGAAGAACCCGCACCAGAGAAAGAAGAGCTGGCTGAGACGGAGAAGCCCGACGCTGAGGAGGAGGAACCGGCTAAAGCCGAAGAGCCCTCGCCAGAGAAAGAGGAGCCATTTAAAGCTGAGAAACCTGTGGTTAAGGAAGATAAGGCTGAGAAACCCAAAGCTGAAGATGTAGAAGCAGAGAAATCCGAAGAGAAAGAAGCTGAAGGGGAGGCGGAGAAAGAGGAGCCGCCTCAAGAAAAAGATGAAGATGAGAGCGAGGATAAATAGCTCTTAGGATGCCGCTTTAACAACGATACCAAGGCATAAATTGATAAGATCTGGGCGGTGCCATCCCCGCCCAAAATTTTTCGCCATGAACCCCACCAAAAATCCCATTGTAGTCCTTATTGGTCGTCCCAATGTGGGCAAATCCACCATCTTCAACCATTTCACTCGCAAGAAAAGTATTGTGAGCCCCACACCTCACACCACCCGCGACCGACTGTATGGCACCTTCAGGCTGGGAGATGGAGAAGCTACAATGGTGGATGTGGGGGGCTGGATGGCGGATGGTCAAGGGGTATTGGAGGCGGCTCAGAAACAGTTAGAGGTAGCCGCCGCTGAAGGGGATCTTCTTTTGCTCATCACCGATGGAAAGGAGGGGCTGACCGGCGCCGATAAGGAGCTGGCGGAGTGGACTCGCAAACAGAACATACCCACTATATTGGTGGTCAACAAGATAGACACCTCCAGGCAACTATATCTTGCGGATGAATTCTATAGCCTGGGATTCTCGCCCATGATGCCCATATCCGCCCTGAATCGTAGTGGAACAGGGGAACTACGGCGGGCGATGGCGGATATGCTCCCCCAACCAAAGTTAGTTGAGGAGAGGGATGAGAAGGAGAAAATCACCGCAATCGCCATCGTCGGACGCCCGAATGTGGGAAAGTCATCGCTATTAAATTATATCCTCGGTTCTGAACGGGCGGTGGTGCACGAAGCCCCGGGAACCACTCGAGACCCAATAGATGAAGTTATCAAGTGGCACGGTCAGAGACTGCTCTTGGTGGATACCGCCGGACTGCGCAAGAAGAAGAAGGTGGCAAAGGATAAGGAAGGGGTGGAGCGGGACTCAGTGAAGGGGGCGTTAGCCGTCGTCAGACGGTGTGATGTGGCGATATTGGTCATTGATGCCCAACAGCTGATAATCTCCCAGGACACCAAGATCGCCGGTTATATAGAGCAGGAGGGTAAGGGCTGTGTCATCTGCGTCAACAAGTGGGATCTGGTGGAGAAGGACACCATGAGCACGGTGCAGTATGAACGTGAGATATACCATCGCCTGAAGTTCCTCAGTTATGCACCGATCGTATTCACCTCGGCAAAGAGCGGTCAGCGGGTTGGAAATATCCTCCAGGTGGCTGTCAAAGTACAAGAACAGCGCAAGAGTAAGATCCCCACCCCCCAGCTAAACCGTTTTATCGGCCAGTTCGCCGGATTTGCGCTACGAGGAAAGGAACTGAAGATTTATTATTGTTCCCAGACGAACATCAAACCGCCTACCTTCACCTTTTTCGTCAACGACCCCAAAACGGCACATTTCTCCTTCCAGAGATTTCTGGAAAATAGAATCCGCAAGCAGTTTGATTTTATCGGTACTCCCATAAGAATGCACTTCAGGGGGCGAAAGAAAGATGAGTAACTTCATAATTATTGCCCTAATCGCCTATCTATTTGGGGCTATCCCCTTCTCATTCTTGATAGGGCTCATATTCTGTCGGGTGGATATACGTAAGCACGGCTCGGGAAATATCGGTTCCACCAACCTCTATCGGGTGGCGGGACCCCTACCCGGCACCATCGCCTACATCATGGATGTGCTCAAGGGCTCGCTCTCCGTAGCCATTCTGCCAATCTTCTTCATCACCGGCGACATCAACCTGGCGGAGATAGTATCCGCAGTCATGGTAATTATTGGACATATATTCCCCGTATATCTTCTGTTCAAGGGCGGAAAAGGCGTGGCAGTGGCTTTCGGAGCCTGTCTGATGCTCTCACCCTGGTCTGCATTAGCCTCTATTATGTTGTTTGCTATCGTCTTCATCATATGGCGATATATCTCCCTTTCCTCAATGATCGCCACCTCAAGCTTCCTCCTCTTTTCCTCTCTGTATAGCTACTACTTTGAAGGCGGATTGAATTTTTGGCTTCTGGGGTTCACAATTCTACTGACAATATTGGTGATAATCGCTCATCGGTCAAACATAAAGAGACTTGTGCGAGGTGAGGAGAATAGATTCAGCTTTAAAAGGAAAATATCAACCGGTGAATAGAGCGGACAAACTGCATTGTAAAAAATATATTCTGAGAACCACCATTTTATATTGACAGCCTGCCGGAATTATCACAAAATTCCCTTAAAGTTTTACTTTATGTTTGGGAGAGTTCTATGTCCATCTCTAAAATTGCCGTTTACGGTGCAGGTAGTTGGGGAATTACTTTAAGTCGCTTGCTCCACGAAAATGGTTACCAGGTAAAAATCTGGGAATATTCTCCTGAAGTGGTGCAGGAGATTCTTGCCATAAGGGAACACTCCAAGGTGCTTCCGGGTGTAACTCTGGATGATGAGATACTGGTGACCAACGACATCGCTGAAGCCACAGAGGATGTGGACATGGTCCTGGTTGTGGTGCCCTCGCATACCGTTCGCCAGACCCTGGAGATGGCAAAACCGTATATCCCGCAGGACAGGATAATCACCATAGCGTCAAAGGGAATAGAGACCACCACCTTAAAGCGTATGTCCGAGGTAGTCTCCGAGGTTCTGGGTAACAGCGACCGCATCTGCACCTTCTATGGACCCTCACACGCCGAGGAGGTCTCCCGCCGAATTCCCACGGTTATAGTTGCCGCCTCAAGTAATCACCAGGTGGCAAAAGAGGTGCAAAACACTTTTATGGTGCATTACATGCGGGTCTACACCAATCCCGATGTCATAGGAGTGGAGTTGGGGGGCTCGTTGAAGAATATCATCGCCATCGCTGCCGGGGGAGTGGATGGGCTGGGCTACGGGGATAACACCAAAGGCGCCCTTCTGGCTCGGGGCTTGATGGAGATGATGCGGTTGGGCGTCAAGATGGGAGCCGAGCAGTCCACCTTTATGGGCATATCCGGCCTGGGCGACCTGGTTACCACCTGCATGTCCAAACATTCTCGCAATCGCTATGTGGGGGAGTGTCTGGGTCGGGGGATGAAACTGCCGGAGATACTGGCAAACTTGACCATGGTCGCAGAGGGAGTTAATACCACCAAGGCGGGCTATCTACTGGCGCAGAAATATGAAGTGGACCTGCCCATAACCAATGAAGTTTATAAAGCCCTATACGAGGACAAGGACGCCCGACAGGTCATCCGGGACCTGATGACCCGGGAAGCCAAGCCGGAGTTTGATTCTCATAAGGAGATTTATAATACTGGCTGAGAAAGGGAAAAATCCGAAGAATGGGCGGATGTTCTTCTCCATCCGTGAGGTAAGCGACCTTCTGGGGGTGCGGGACTATGTCCTGCGTTATTGGGAGCAGGAGTTTCCCCAACTCAGCCCCCGCAAGGGGCGTGGAGGAAGGCGCAAATATGTCGCCGAGGATATCGCACTGCTCAGGAAAATAAATAGATTATTATATGTGGAAAAATTCACCATAAAAGGAGCCCGGCAGGTGTTGGCGAGGGGGAAGTCACCGAAAACGAAGCCAAAACTGATGACCGACCTCAAGGAGCTGAAGCGGGAGCTGGAGGATATATTATCTATGTTGGATTAACGGAACGAAAACTACTTGCCTTTGCACCATCAATATGATAGCATCATCCTCCGGCGGGGCGTAGCGCAGTCTGGTTAGCGCGCCTGGTTCGGGATCAGGAAGTCGGAGGTTCAAATCCTCTCGCCCCGATTCTTTTGAGCTTGATAAAGTTGATTCAGGATATTATGTTTTGAATTACTCGTTAAACATTTTATCATCGGGGCGTAGCGCAGTTTGGCTAGCGCGCTTGAATGGGGTTCAAGAGGTCGGAGGTTCAAATCCTCTCGCCCCGAAGCCTTGGTCACCCCCTGCTAGCCAGGCAATTCTGGTAAGCAGGGTTTTATCTTGAGAAATATGTCCTCTCCTCCCCAGATAAGCGTTGTTGGAGCTTCATCGCCTAGGAAGAACGCCCGGGAAACAGCCTTTGAGGTGGGGCGTCTGATAGCCGAAGGAGGGGGAGTGTTGTTCAGCGGTGGTCTGGGAGGGGTGATGGAGGAAGCCAGCCGCGGCGCAAAGGAAGCCGGTGGAATGGTGGTGGGTATTCTGCCCACCTATGAACACCATCATGCCAATCCCTATGTGAACATCATCATCCCCACCGGTCTCAATCGGGCTCGTAATGTTCTGGTGGTAGCCTGTGGTCAGGCGGTCATAGCGGTTGACGGCTCATACGGTACCCTCTCGGAGATTGCCCTGGCGCTGAATATCGGCAGACCCGTCGCCGGTCTGCTTCTGGATTGGGAAATCCCCGGCGTCTACATAGCAGAAAACCCTAAAGAGGCGGTTGACTGGGCATTCACAACCATCGGCGGTGCCCAACCGGGGGAGTAGGGTATGCGCAGGGTGCATCTGTTGATCAAGGGAATGGTTCAGGGGGTCGGGTTCAGGTATTTTGTCGTCCGCCAGGCGGATGCTTTTGGAGTGTTGGGATGGGTGCGCAATTGCAGAAGCGGTGATGTGGAGATAATGGCTGAGGGGGAGGATGAGAACATCTCCATTTTCATTGAGAAAATCCGCCAAGGACCCGGCGGTGCCAGAATCAGCGATGTGATTGTTGACGAACGGAAATATATCGGTGAGTTCAGATATTTTGATGTCCACCCCAGCGTTTAACGGAGAGTGAAAAAACTATAGATGTCCAAGAAGAGGAAAGAAAAGAAACCCTCCTCAAGCAAAGACAATGCCAAAAAGGGAACCAGCAAACAGACCCTGAAAAGAACCGAGAAGAAGGAGACAAAAGAGACACGGGAATCCTCCCCCGCCATAGGCGGGGTGGAGATGAAGAGGCGGAAGAAGGAAAGAAAGAAAGCCGATGACGGTGATATTAGGGGGTATTCCACTTTAGGAATATATTTGAAGGAATTGTCCCAGATACCGGTTCTTTCACCGGATGACGCTCGCATCCTGGCAAAGAAGGCTTTTGAGGGGGACATTGAAGCCCAGAAGGCGATGATACTTTCCAACCTTCGGCTGGTGATAAACATCGCCAAAAATTATCTGAATCGGGGGCTCTCCTTCATGGACCTGATTGAGGAGGGGAATCTGGGATTGATAAAGGCGGTGGAAAGGTTTGACTATCGTAAGGGGTTTATGTTCTCCACCTATGCCTCATGGTGGATTCGCCAATCCATTTCCCGAGCTCTGGCGAGCAAAGCCCGAACCATCCGCCTACCGGTGCATATGGTGGAGCTGATAAATCGCTACTTCAACACCAAAAAGAAACTCTCCAATATCCCCGGACGCAATCCAACCCTGGAGGAGATAGCCAAGGAGATGGGTATTTCCCTTGATAAAGCCAAGCAGGTTATTGCCGTAGAAAAGCAGACCCAGAGCTTGGACACCTACTTGGACCCCGACAACGAGTTGAGGCTGATGGATATTGTGGAAGACAAATCCAGCAAGATCCCCTCGGATGCGGTCTTCCAGATCCTCCGCAACGAATATCTCCTGGAACTGCTGAAAAAACTGACCCCCAAGGAACAACGTGTTATTGAGTTGCGCTTCGGGCTCTTTGAAGGTGAAACCCTGACATTGAAGGAGATTGGAATGAGGCTGGGAATTACCCGAGAACGGGTGCGCCAATTGGAGGAGAAAGCCATTCGCAAGATGCGTGAACTTGCCCTGGAGAGACAGAAACTGGTAGATTGGTTGGAGGAAGGAGATACCACATAATGAGCATCAATCTTGAGAGTTACATTCGTGAGGTGATGGATTTTCCTAAACCGGGAATCGGCTTCAAAGATATCACCCCCCTCCTGCTTGACAGCCGGGCTTTCCGCAAATCTATTGACGATTTTGCGAAGGCGCTGAGCGGGAAAAAGATTGATAAGATTGCCTCCATAGAATCCCGGGGGTTCATCTTCGGTGGGGCATTGGCTCATAAGCTGGGCTGTGGCCATGCTATTGTGCGCAAACAGGGTAAACTACCACACAAAATTATAACCGAGAGCTACGAGCTGGAGTACGGCACAGATTCCGTGGAGATGCACATTGACGCAATAAATGAGGGGGAACGGGTTTTAATCATTGATGACCTGCTGGCTACCGGAGGAACCGCACAGGCTACCGCCCGCCTGGTTGAGAAAGCCGGCGGAGTGGTCTCAGCCATCGCCTTCGTCATTGAGCTGGCATTCCTGGAGGGACGCAAGAAGATAGAGGATTACGAAATCATAAGCCTTATCAAATATGAGTAAAGACAGAGCGCCCGTAGCTCAGTTAGGATAGAGCAGCGGTTTCCTAAGCCGCGTGCCGGTGGTTCGAGTCCACTCGGGCGCAGACCCAAGCCCCCCAAATTGTATTGGGGGGCTCTAAACAAACGGAGAGTGAGCCCATTATTCAAAGAATTACTTGAATTTTTTTACCAAAATGTGGTAAAATATATTAACTAGAATAGACGTTTATTCCAAGCCTGATTGTATTACAAGAGAGGAAAATATGCGCCATTACTTAACCATCGGTTCCAAACGCTACGGACCTTATACCGAGGAGCAAGTTGCTCAGTTCATCTCCCAGGGCAGGGTTAAGGGAGAGGACCTGGTCTGGGATGAGGACAGTAATCGGTGGGTCAAGCTGGAAGAATTTCCCCTCTTCCAGAGCTCATTCGTTGACAAGAAGAAAGCGGGGTATATTCTCAACATAGACGGTAGAGTTCTCGGTCCGCTTTCGTTAGACGAATTGCAGGACCTAGCCGGCAAGGGAAAATTATCCCCCGATGATATGGTCTGGAATATGACCAGCAACGCCTGGGATAGGGCGGAGCAGATTTCCGTTCTGAGGGACATATTCGCTAAAATACCGATTGCTGAAAAGTATTTCGTCAGCATTCGGGGTGAAGCTAAAGGACCGCTGAGCTGGGAGGAGCTGGAACAGCTGGCGGCAAGGGGCGAGATCTCCCCAAAGACATATTTTTATGACGGTAGTGAATGGAGATTGATTGAAGCTTCCGCTGAGATTAGCAAGCTCTTTGAGCAATTGCGACCACCAACACCGCCTGATGCCGAGAAACCTTCTATCCCAGCTCCCCCCGTGGAAGAATTTCCTCCACCAGCCACGGTTGTTGAACCGTCCTCCACTCCCCCAACCACCGAGGCGGATATCCTTCCGCCTGCCGTCCCGCCTCTGGACCTGACTCTCGAGGAGACTGAAGACATAGAGGGTTTGGAAGTGGGGGAGAGAACCTCCGAATCCGACCTCACTCCTCCCATCACAGCCGTGGAGACCGCCCCTCCGGAGGAGGCGGGCACCGAGGAGTTGGAGGCAGAGGCGGAAGCCAAAGCAAAAAAGCCGGCTTGGTTGAGTAAGGAAGAGACTCATAAGATTGATGTCTCCGGCGTTAAACCCTCCAAAGCCTTCCTGATCCCTACAGCTATGATTGACGAGGATACCATTGATGCAAAGGTGGGAGTTTATAACCAACTCACCAAACTCCGTCGTCTTTTCGCTATCTTTGTGGATACATTAATCATCGCCGGCACATTCATGGTCGTCTTACTGGTGCTTTCCGCCCTAAACTATCATCCCTTCTATCCATCGCAGACACAATATCAGGACCAAATACTTCTGGCTTCAATATGTGGGGGGATATTCCTATTTTACTTCTTGTTCCGTGATGGGTTCACCCGAAACGGTTCCTTGGGGAAGAAGATAAGCGGTATCTATGTCTCCAGAAAAAATGGTCGTTCCTGTGGAGTACTCCGTTCCTTCATACGCAACATCTTCTTCCTGGTGCCCCCTTTAACACTGCTAGATATCCTGATAATATTCTTCTCCAAGAACGGACGCAGAATAGGCGATTTTATCGCCGGAACCATCATCACCAACTATGAGCCAGAGTATCAAGAAACGCTCTAAACCACCTGCTCGCAAAACCAAAGATTCCGGTCATGAAGAAAGCTCCAAGATTCTCAGGAACCGGGAACTCTTTATCTTAGAGCGGGACGCCCATTTTGAGCACGCCTGCAAACTCCTGGACCGTATCGTAGCCATCTTCCCCAAGGAGGTCTCCGAAAACCAGGGCAAACTTTATAAAGAGATAGAGATGCTGGTATTGACCCTGGAGAACGCCCGCTTCTATGCCCGCCTGTCGTTGGGTGGGAGCAATGTCTCCCTTCCCCCTGATATAAGTGTTGAGGAGAGGGCTTATGTTGATTTAGTGGAGACCATGTATTCATACTCCCGAAGTATCCGCAGAATGTTCCGCCACGAGGTAACCCTATCCCAGTTCGCCCACTCTAATGAGGATTTGGATGACCGCTTACTACTTTATATTAAGGGGATTCAGAAAACTGACAGCAGTTTGATTCTCAACAATCTGAAAAATATGCAAAACAGAATAAAAACCTATCACGAGTTTATCTCGCGGTAGCCGAAAAGGGGGTCGTATGGCAAAAACATCTTTACTCTTCCTTCTGGTGATAAGCGTTCTGCCCCTTGCCGTATTTGCCCAGGAAACCGATGTTGACGCAGATACCGCCATCTTCTATCTTTATGCCGGAAAGGATAAGATAAACCTGAGTGAGGTATCTACCAGCTACCTGCGCACCGCTATGCTCTATATGGGATACAAACTCTGGCCCATTCCCTATATCAAGAAGGTGATGGAGTGGGCGGATGTATCCCTGGGTGAAAAGGTGAGTCATGAGGATGCGCTGAAGATGGGTCAGAAGCTTCCAAATACCGTAAATATAATCTACGGCTCAATCTCCAAATCCGGAAGCACTTATACAGTGAGCCTGACCTGGCTTGACGGCGACGGCAGTGTGGTCAAAAGCAGTGAAAAAGGCGGAAAAGGGGAATACTCAATTTCAAGTAGTATTGACAGCCTCCTGGGATTGACCGAATGATAGAACGAGTAAAGATATGGGGATGCTTAGCGCTTCTAAGCATCCCTTTAATTTTTCCCCAGCCCTCACTCAGCCAGGAGCAGGTATTGGCGACTCAACCCCCATCCCTCGAGGAGGATGGGGAACCTATCACTCCAGGCGTTGAAGAAGGTGAGCTCAAGGAGCTGATCTTTGAGGAGAGGCTGGATGGTGCAGTTGACCTCGCTCGCCTGGGTGACTTTGAGAGGGCTCGCCAGGAGCTCAATGAGGTCAATCTCCATTTTGGGCGCAAGGCAATCGTCCATTACAACCTTGCGGTGATATGGGAAATGGGGGATGGGGGACGATATAGCGGAGATTTGAACGAAGCTATAAGCGAGTATCTCAACTGTTTACAGGTGGAAAGGGATTTCCTTCCCGCCCGCATAAACCTGGGAGTCTTATACCAGAAGATGGACTACCTGGAGGCGTCCAAGGAACAATACCAGAGGGCTCTCCAGATAGACCCCCAGCACAAGGTAGCGTTGTTCAATGTTGCTATGGTATTATACTCGCAGGGAAAGGAAGAAGAGGCGTTGGAAAAACTCTCTACACTTATTAAAATAGACCCGGATTACACCTCCGCCTGGAGGGCAAAGGCGATTATCTGCGAGCGAAGCGGGGACATTGCAGGTGCCATTCATGCCTGGAAGGAAGCTTATATACGGGAAACCAACGCCAAGTGGGCTGATTATGCCAGAGACAGATTACAGGAGATACGGGGATATTGACCGGCGCTGGAAGGTGGATGAGGGAAGGAGGATAAATATCTCCATTTGTAGGATGGTTATAATCATCCTGACAACTTCAACCCTCGCCTTCTCTTGCGAAAGCAAGAAGATGACCGAGATGGAGTACAATCGTTATCTGGGTGTCGCCGTCAGCAAGGCAAAGATCTATAAAAGCCTTCCCGCCGGCAAGGGATTAGATTATAAACCCTCTGCAGGCTTTGCCTATCTCGTTTGCCGGACGGTTATTAAGAACAAGAGCTCACACAGTATCCACATTGAGCCCGAGTATTTCAGCATCCACACAGAAGACGAACGGATATTTTTATGTAATGAGGAGGTAAGCTCCGCCCAGAATGATTTTTTGGGGACTATGGACCTGCACGCCGGCGAGAACATGGAGGGCATCCTCGTATTTGATATTCAAAAGGCGCCATACTATGAATTGGTATTCAAGACTTTTAACCGGGAGATTCACAAAAGATTAGAGGTGGAAGGAGAGATATGAGCCAGAGGAAAAAGACCGGCATACTGCCGATATTAATCATCTCAGTGGTATGCGTGATGATAGCTGTGGGAACTATCCTGGTGCTACTGGCACTGGGGTTCTTCGGAATTGGAGAGGGGGTCTACATTCCCTTTGTCTCGGCTAAGAAAATTGCGGTCATTGATGTAATAGGAACCTTGTATGAATCCGATGACATAATCAGCCAGCTCAAACGCCATCGTAAAAATGGAAGCGTGGGGGCGATAATCTTGCACATTGAAAGTCCCGGCGGAACCGTAGGCGCTTCCCAGGAGATATATCAGGAGATACTGCGCACCCGGGAGGAATATGACCTGCCCGTCTTTGCCTCCCTGGGTGGAATTGCTGCCTCCGGTGGTTACTACATCGCTTCCGCTTGTGAAAAAATCTACGCCAATCCGGGCACGATTACCGGCAGTATCGGGGTTATCCTAAACTTCCCGAATATGGAGGAACTATTCTCCAAAATCGGACTTCGCTTCACGGTGATAAAGACAGGAGAGTATAAGGACATCGGCTCCTCATTTCGGGAGATGACCGAGGAGGAGAAGACTATCCTGCAGGATATGATAGACGATGTCTTTGACCAGTTTGTGGAGGCGGTAGTTGATGGACGGTTGGAGGCGATAGGTGAAATACTCTCTCTCCCAAAGGATGCGGAGAATAAGAAGGCTCTGGTCACTGAAAAGGTCTACGAGCTTGCTGACGGACGGGTCTTCTCCGGCAGGCAGGCGCTGGATTACGGATTGGTAGACGAACTGGGAACTCTGGAGGATGTCATCTGGGCGGTGGCGGATGAAATAGGCATAAAAGGGGAGCCCAGTGTGATACGGTTTGAGGAACCCAAAAGCATACTTGAGGGCATATTCGGTAAGGATAGCATCCGCATCTTTGACGACAACCCCACGATTCAATATGTTTGGAGATAAAAAAACCCAGCTTGAAGCTGGGCTTGCCAAGGACATTCTCTCTCTTCTCTACTCTCTGGAGGACAGACGACGGTTGAAATGACGCGCCAGCCGTGATTTCTTGCGGGCGGCGGTTTTGCGATGGATAACCCCCTTACGGGCGGCGGCGTCCAGTGCGGAATACGCCTCCTGCAGTGCTTCTGTTGCAGATTTCTCGTCACCGGAATCAACGGCGATGCGAGCTTTCTTTAAATATGTCTTGACCCGAGAGCGAACCATCTGGTTTTGCAGACGCCGCTTCTCAGAGGTGCGCATCCTCTTCTTGGAAGATTTCAGAATAGGCAAGTTCTCTCCTCCTGAGTTTTAGTTTTTTATTGGATGGGATGCTAACAAAATCTAACTAAAATGTCAAGCATAAACCAAACCCCACCCCCCATGAAATTCGGCATTGAAGAGGAGTTCTGTCTCATTACCCTGCCTGACGGAAGGATGGACAACTCCATAAACGATGTCCTGCAAACTTTACCCCTCCCTCTGCGCGACGGTAGAATGAAGCCCGACCTGCACGAGTGCATTCTGGAGGTAAGCACGGCAATATGCACCAGATACCAGCAGATGCACGACGAACTCCGGGAGTTGCGCCGCACCGCTTACCGTTCTGCGGGGAAATTGGGACTAGGGCTTATCTCATCCGGAACCCATCCCATCTCCCCCTGGCAGGAAGCGGTCCTGGTGGAGAATCCCCGCTACCGACGGTTGATCTCCGGGGGGGCTCTTCTGGCTGAGGGGGTGCACTTCGGGATGCATGTACACTACCAGGTTTCCAACGATCAACTACGGGTAAAGCTGGTCAACCTGGTTCGGCTTTTCATCCCCGAGGTGGTGGCGGTGAGCGTCAACTCGCCTTTCCACGAGGGGGCTTTCAGCGGATACAAATCCTCCCGCCTGCACCGCTACGATCCCACCCCCACGGTAGGGATTCCCCCTGCCCTGGAAAGATGGACCGACCTTGAGCGATATATCAAAAAGATGGCTCACCTGGGTATAAAGGAGGAGCGGGACATATATTGGGATGTCCGCCATCGTAAAGGTATGCGCACCCTTGAGTTTAGGGTGATGGATACTCAAGCCGACCTTCCGGCTACCTTGGCTGTCGCCTCACTGATACTTTCCATCCTTATCTGGGTGGATGGCTCGATCACTTCTGGTGCTGACATTCCCATCTCCCTACCAACAGAAGAGGAAGCGGTTGCCAACCGAGAGGAGGCAAAAAGATACGGACTGGATGCAATCTTCACCATTGAGGGAAAGGGAGTCTCAGCCAAAAAACGCATTGTGGAACTCATTGAAAATGTTCAAAATAGCGAATTTTCTCCGGGGCTATCCAGAATAGTTGATAGAGTTGAGAGGGGAATAACCGGTGCCGACCAACAGTTACTGCAAGAAAGCCCGACGGGGGCTATCAACTGGTTGAGGACCGTCTTTCTTGAAGAATAATTATGGAAGATAGGGAGGGCAGGATATTCTTTAAGCGTTACCCGGGGCAGTCCTCCGGGGTTTTACAGATTGGAGCCGGAGATTCCGCCTTCTTTGATATCCCCGATGCGCCCGGGGTATATATTATGCGGGATAGAGACCAAAAACCCCTGTACATAGGCAAGGCAAAGTCACTGCGCAAGCGCATCGCCTCCTACCGCAGAGGGGGAAAGGATGTTAAGACCAGGGTGGTGCTGGCGCGGACGGCGTATGTGGAATTCATCGTCACCAACAGCGACGCCGAAGCACTGGTGCTGGAGAACAACTTCATCAAGGAACACCGCCCCCGCTATAACATAAACCTGCGAGACGACAAAAAATACCCCTTCGTCAAGATAACCTCCGACAGTTTCCCCCGCATATATCTCACCAGAAAGCTGGTCTCCGATGGAAGCGTATATCTAGGTCCGTATGTTGACGCCGATGCTTTGCGAGGCACCCTCCATCTGCTTCGGGGAATTTTTAAAATCCGCACCTGCCGTCAACGGTTCGGCAAAGGAAGAAAGAGGGGTCCCTGCCTGAACTTTCACATCAATCGCTGTATGGCTCCCTGCCAGGGGGGGATAAACGAGGAAGAGTATGCCGGCAATGTGAGAAAATTGCGGCAATTCCTGGAGGGTGGGGGGAAGAGGTTTTTGCAACAACTCAAGCAGAAGATGAAGCGGACCAGCGCCGACCAGGACTTTGAATCCGCTGCTCGTATCCGGGACACCATCACCTCATTGGAACGCATCCTGGAGGAACAGATGGCTGAGTTCGGCACCGGTTTTGAGGATTTCCTGGGCTGTGCCATCAAGGGTCAAAATGCGGTGGTGGTTCTGCTCAGTATGGTGGCGGGGAAGATGATTGACCGGGAAAGCTATTTTCTATCCGCTGAAGGCGAAATCTCCCCGGACGAGCTCCTCTCCCATTTTATGATGGAAAGATATTCCCGCCCGGCGAGATACCCCCGGGTCATAAACCTCCCCCAGGAGATAGAGTATCACCAAGCCCTGCAGAGCCACATCTCCCGAAGGGCTGGTCGCAAAGTCCTGCTCAAACGACCCCAGAGGGGGCGCAAAAGACGTCTGGTGGCTCTTGCCGAGCGCAACGCTGAACTGGTCCTCGCCGAGGAGATGAAGCGTGAGCAGGAGCAGGGCGCCGACACAGCGCTCGTGGAGATACAGCAGGCGCTCTCCCTGGATGAGACTGTGGCGGATATTGAGGGCATAGACATCTCCACTCTGGGCGGGGTTGGTTCGGTGGGTTCGGTGGTCCACTTCCGCCTGGGGAAGCCCTACAAGAAACTCTATCGTCGTTATAAAATCCAGACAGAGAGAAAACGGGACGACTACGCCATGATAGCCGAGGTGGTCTCCCGGCGCTTCCGGGTGGGAAGCCACCAACCTCCACAGCTCCTGGTAATAGACGGCGGCAAAGGTCAGCTCAGGTCGGCTAAGCGGGCGGCAGATTCCGCCGGGGTGGATTTCGGTGACTGCCTCATGGCTTCGTTAGCCAAAGGAAAGCGAGATAAGTTTTTTGCTTATATCGGAGATGAAGTGGTGAATATTGAGATAGGGGATAGGGGTTTATCCTTGCTCTCCCGGGTGAGGGATGAAGCGCACCGTTTTGCCAGAAGTTATCAGATTAAGAGTCGCAAGGTGGCACAATCCATTCTGGATGAGATAGCGGGCATCGGAGAGGTAAGGCGCATCAACCTGCTCAGAAATTTTCCCGGACGAAAGGAACTGATGCGGGCAAGCGTGAAGGAGTTGGCTTCAGTGGAGGGAATAGGGAAGAGTCTGGGAAGGAGAATATACGACTATCTTCATGGTAAGCCTAAAGAAGGATAATATATTTTTTTGTTGGGGAAATGGAAAGATTGTCAAATATAATTCCTTGACAATATCCCACCCCTGTGGTAGCATTTTAGCACATAATATTGCTTTAGGTCTTACATAAAGAAGGGCATTAAAAATAGAATACATTATTGCTCACCGGGGAGCAGGCAATAAGACCAGCTTATGATCAGGGATAAGGGAAAAAGAAAGAGGGAAGAGAGCAAGTTATCTGAATTGGTTGAGCGTATTGGCGAGTTCATCCAAGCTCACGCTAAAATCATAATTATATCGGTTATATCAGTTATAATCGTGGGCGTCGCTCTGGGCTGGTTTTTCTATCACCGCCACCAGGTAAAACTGGAAGCCTCACTGGAATACAGCGACTTTGTAGATGAGTATATGAAACCCCGGAAAGCCCCGGAGGGTAGTGCGGGGGTGGAGTTGAGGGACATCTCGGCGATGGAGAAGAAGTATTCTCTACTTGATGGTAAGTATAATGGCACGGTCTATCCCGCTATGGCGCTTTACTTTTTAGGGGTAGCTTATTTTGAAGAGGGAGAATATAAAAAGGCTCTGGAGAGATTTGAGGAATGTCACCACAGGTCCGATAAGGAACTTTTAACCATCGTCTCATTGTGGGGACAGGCGGACTGTTATCGGGCCATGGGGAAGCTGGAAGAGGCGGTGGAAATATATAATCAAACCTGTGCGGAGCACGCCGGTCATCCTCTCATTCCCGGAATGCTAATGCAGATGGCTAAATGTTATGTTAGAATGGATGAGACGGAGAAGGCGGTGGATACTTACAGCCAGATAGCCATAGAATATCCCCAATCGACTTTTGTGGAAGACGCCGAGGAGCTAATAACGTATCTCGGGGGATAAAGCAAACAGATGGGTTTTAAGGGATATAAAGACCGAGAGAATCTGGGAGCGAATGAGAGGTTTTTTTCGGCGATATGCTATTTAGGACCGCTCTGTCTGCTGGTGCTCGGGCTTCGCCGCAGGGAGTTTATAAAAGTCCACTTTGAACAAGCGGTTACATTATTGGTTACCGAGGTGCTTATATTTATACTCGTGGACATACTAGTCGGTCATTACGGGATGGGGAATGCCTATATTCTCCACGCACCGTATTTATTGATGATTCTCTTTCTGCCTATAAACATAATCGCCGCAATTAACGCCGCCAGAGGGCGCCTGTGGCGGGTGCCGATTATAGGCTGGGAGCGAGAAGTTTTTGATGAGATAGTTAAAAACAAGATGATATTCAGAATTCCCCCCAAACAGCAACATAACTGAAAAGGAGGAAGAGTAGATGGAAGAAGAGAAAAAACCCGCCGGCACTGACGCCGACATTGAAGCAGGGAAGGGACTGGCTTGGTTGTCATATCTCGGCATCTTATTCCTTGTCCCTATGTTTGCCAGCAAGGACAACAAGTTCAGCCAGTTCCACGCCCGCCAGGGGATGGTACTTTGCATCGTGTGGGTCGCCTGGTGGATTCTCTTCGGAATCCTCAGCGGTGTCTTCTTATCAATGGCTTGGAGAGCTGCTTTTGAGAGCGCCTTAATGGGTGGTGGCCCAGGAGGCATCTGGTACGCACTCTACTGGATCTTTATCTTAATCTTGTGGATTGGTTGGATTTTCTTCGGCATAATGGCTATAATAGGCATCATCAAGGCGGCAGGCGGAAAATACTGGCGTATGCCCATCTTAGGTCGCTTCGTCAACAAGGAAGGCTATCCGGTCTAAAGAGAGCTAAAGCCAGCATGTAAATTTCGGGGGCTTCAATAGCCCCCGAGTCTTTTATATTTGAAAGATAATGGTGAGAAAGTGAAGTGATAATAGCCGATAAGAACTATTATGTTAAATTAGTATTGCTCAACTTGAAAGCACCGGCTTCCTCCCACCGGTGCCCTCAGCTATTTCTTCTTCTTGTGCCTATTAGCCCGGGAACGCTTCTTCCTTTTGTGCGTTGCTATCTTGCGCCTCTTCTGCTTACGAGAACTTCCCATGTTTCATTTTATCCTTTCCGCTCTATTTTGATTTTGCAATCAATTCACGAAACTCCTTTGATACCTTAAAATAAGGTATCCACTTAGCAGGAACCGATACATCCTTTGCTGTTCGTGGATTCTTGGCTATTCGTGGTCTGCGCCGCCTTACCTTAAAGCTACCGAAACCCCTGAATTCAACATTTGTCCTGCCCCTATCGTTTCCTTTGCGTTCAGCTTCCTTAGCACTTTCCGCCATCGCCTCAACAATCTCATCAAGGATACTTTGAATTGCCTGCGCCGACCTCCTCTGACTAAAATCACACCTTTCGGCTATGCGCTTTGCCAATATCGCCTTGGTTATGCTTTTCTCCCTACCCCGCCTTGGCGGGGTGCCATCCCTACCCCGCCTTGGCGGGGTGCCAGCCTTAGCCATTGTATCAGACCTCTCCCTTCTTCTCCGCCGGCTTACCCCTGGGCTTGCCCAGCAAGCGCACCAGCCTGATTATCAACTTTATAATCAGGAAGACAATTATGAAGATTATGACGAAAGGAATCAAGATAATTAAGACACGTAAGCTGTAGATCAATATCTGTACCACCCACCTGAATGTCTCCATCATTCCCTGTCCAAAGCCGGCGAAGGGTTCAAAGAAGCTTGTCGGCTCCTGCAGGGTTATGGTCAGAGTGGAGCGCCTCTCCAAATCCATCAGACTGTCCAGCTCCGCCTGCAACATCTCTATCTTCTCACTGACCCGCTCCAGCTCATGTTCTATGGTTATCATCTCACCTACAGTTACCGCTTTATCCAACATACTCTGATAGCGTTCCCTCACCATTCTGGCGTTTTTGAGCCGGGCCATCAAGTCCACATGTTGTTTGGTCACATCCTGGGCAGAAATGTTCTCGTCCTTAAGCTCCCCCAACTCCTTAACATCCTCAACCAGTTCCTCAAAATGTTCCGGGGCAACCCGCACCGATGTAACCGCATACATTCCCTGATACTTCCCCGCTCCCACCACCATACGATTGTCAATATCAGCCTGGTATTTCTCCAATATCTTGTTCAGTTCCTGCAACGACTCATCTACACTACCCACCTCAATGGTCACATTCCCGGTCTTGATGACCTTTCTGCTGACCTTGATCTGCTCTATTCCGATATCCTCGTCGGTGACCTCACCGGCGAAGGTTTCAATAGTTACATCCTCTACCCCACTGACTACACCTTCATCCGCATAATCAGCAGCGGGGGCTTCAATTTCTTTCATCTTCTCAGCGGGCATGACCTCCTCATACTCATACTCGGCATACCCTTCTTCCACAGCGGCGGTCTCCCGCTCCGCCTCCTTCTTGGCACAGCCGAAGAACGATAACGCAATTATAAGTATTAATAGAATGCCACCTCGTCCGATATTTCCCTCAATCATTCTCATCCCTCCTTAATAGACAGTTTTTCTCCATAGCTTTTATAAAGTACCCACTTTTAACCGAGTATCGGTCAGGAATAATTCCGTTATCCACAACATCAAACCATATTCAGCCTCAACCCGACCGATCTTGGAGAGATAGTCCAACCTCACCAGTAAGCTCAAAGCCCTCTTCAATTCCGCAAGGGTGTAATTTTCGGCACCGCTTATATAGTCGTTAACATAATATGGAGGAACAGCGAGCTTTGATGCTAAAATCCCTTTTGCTGTTGCCCTGCCCAATTCCTTCGCCAGAAGCAACTTTTTGATGTGCTGCCCCATTATGCTGATTATTGGCGGTGCCGGGTCCCCGCGGAAATATTGAGCTTTCAGAAAAAAGAGAGCCCTTATAAGTTTCATGGCCATTGAAATTTTTCGCAGATTAATATACTTATTCAGGTCAAACACCAACAAAGCCAGGTGGGAGGCTTCCACCACCTCAAGCACGTCCTCCTCCCCTATCTCTTCCCTCTCCCCCACATACAGGCTGAGTTTGACAAGTTCCCCAGCCATCTTAGCCAGGCTGTTTTCACAGGCATCTATCAAAAGCAGACTGGCTTTGGGCTCTATCCTCTTTCCATATCGCTTGACATCCTTGATCACCCAATCCTCCAACTGTTGCGGTGAGAGACGGGGGCAATGAATGTGCAAGCCCATCTTGCTCAGCTTGGCAATAGCCTTTCGCCGCTTATCAAAGGACGGAGCCACCAGAAGCAGACAGGAGTAACCCTCCCTCTCGTCCGCCTGCTCACTTACTAAACCCCATGCTTCTTCGTCCAGTTTATCGGTTTCTTGCTTGTCGGCTGAAGAGATTATTATCAATCTCTTTTTGGCAAGAAATGGAGGCGTGCGCAAGTTGCTGGAAAGCTCGCTCACCTCCACCTCGGATGCGGAGAGCTGATGCAGGTCAAATTCACTGCCATTCAATATGTGTTCCTTGAAATAGGCGACCGCCTGGTCTATGAGATAGGTCTCCTCCCCGCTAAGGAGGAAGACCGGGGCAATTTTCCCGGTCTTTATATCCTCTATAGCCTTGAGCGCTACCACCAGCCCTCCACCGTGCGGCGAACCACATCCTGAGCCAGAACCTCCGCCAGACGCTCAAAGGCATCCTGCTCCGTCTCCGGTATGCCCCCGGTTCCTAGGGGGAAGTAGTTTACATATTCATATATATTTGGCTCTTCCCAGAGGACCTCCTTGCTGGTCATGTCTTCAAACTCCAGCCGGAGTGAGACGGTCAAATGATACTCCGTCACCACCTCGCTGGCGTCAAAGCTGATCGGCTCCAGCTTGTAATAGGAGATGGTTCCCCGCAAGACGGCATCTGCGTCAGCCTCGCTGACTATCTCCAGGTGACCGTCGGTGATAAACTCGTCTATGATTATGCGAGTAAGGTCGCTCTCCAGCCCATACTTAAATGTCAAATTGCCAAATATCGGCACCGCAATCTTCTTGATATAGGCAGGCAGGTTGGGGGTAAATGTGTAGTGCTGACAACCGGCAAAAAGGACCATTCCGGCGACCGTCACGGCAATTATAGTTAGAGTAGCTCTTCTCATCCTTTCCCTCCACGGAATTAGGACATAAACAGGTATTTCCGCCACTCCCTCTTGCGGTTACTTGAACGAACGGACAGAAAATATAGCGGAGTGGGTTCTTTGGGCTTGCGCACCAAAGTCATACTAGCCGTTCTCGGGGTTCGGTTGCCCTTTTTGTTATTACATTCCTTACAGCATGCTACGCAGTTGCCCCAGGAGTCCTCTCCACCCATGGAGAGGGGAATCACATGATCTATGGTCAGCTCCTTGCCGTTCCCCCCACAATACTGGCACATCCCACTGTCGCGTTTGATGATATTACTGCGGGTGAAACGCACCGACTTAAGGCGCGGGTGGATATATCTCAGGAGACGCACCACACTGGGCTTGGGAAACCGGCGGGTGGGGCTGGAGATATACTCCCCCCTGCCGTTCTCAACCAGTTCTGCCTTCTCCAGGAATAACAAAATAAGCGCCCTTTTGACGCTGGTCACATTGAGCGGTTCATATGAGAAGTTCAGCACCAATACTGTGTCATTAATCAGCGACATGGTCCTCTTCCGGCTATCTACCTGAGAGTAAACTTGTTCAAATTATAACTGAAGGGTATATCAAAGTCAACCGATTTCTTTACCAAATTGCTTTTTCGCTTGATTTCAGCCTCCCATTAAATTATTATGAAACCACGCAGATAACATAATTCAAAACAGGAAGGAGAGATAAAGCTAATGTCCGCTGATTTCAATAAAGTATTGTTATTGGGAAGGCTTACCCGAGAACCAGAGTTACGTTATACCCCCAATGGAACCGCAGTTACCTCTTTCGGTCTAGCCATCAACCGACGCTTTCGTGGCGCAGGCGAAGAACTACAGGAGGAGACCACCTTCGTGGACTGCGACGCCTGGGCGAAGCAAGCCGAAACCATAGCCCAATATCTAAACAAGGGGCGACCAATTTTCATAGAGGGTCGGCTCAAGCTGGACCAATGGGAGACAGCGGAAGGCGACCGGCGCTCCAAGTTGAAGGTGGTGGTTGAGCGATTCCAATTTATCGGACCACCACCCGATGAGGTCCCCATCCCCACAGAAGAGACGCCTGGAGAGGTGGATTTGGACGAATAAGCCCCTGCACAAGCGGAGGTATTCTACCGCCAGCGTTCACAACAGCGGTCAACGCCATGAAGAGAACAGTGGTAGAAATTCCCTATAATAAGGGTAAAATTACCCTGAAGATTCCGGAGAAGAATCTGGGGGAGCTGCTCAAGGCAGAGCCCATACCCTCGCCTTTCCCCCGGGACCCTGCAGACTGGGGATGGGAGCATGGCACAGAGGGCGCCTCACTGCCCGACTTTTTAGCTTCGGCCGATGATGTTCTCATCATAGTAAACGACCATGCGCGCCCCACACCCACCGCAGACATATTGGAATCCATTGAAAAATATATCCCCTGGGAAAAAAGCTCTTTCATAATAGCCACCGGGACCCATCGTGCGTCAACTCCGCAGGAGCTTGAGGTTATCTTCGGAAGGAACCTTCCCAGGGTGAAATCCAGAGTCATAATGCATCAGGCTAAAGAGGACCATACCATGTTCTCGGTGGGCAAAACCGTTAGTGGTAAAGAACTAGCCCTTAATAAAGCCCTTGAGCGGGTGGATTCGGTGCTGGTGATAGGCTCGGTTGAGCCCCACTACTTTGCCGGCTTCACTGGGGGACGCAAGGGATTGATGCCGGGCATCGCCAACTACGATGCGGTGGAAGCCAACCATTCCCTGGCAATGAGCAGAGAAGCCGCCCCTATGAAGCTCGCCGGTAACCCGGTGCACGAGGAGATGGATTCCTGTCTGGATTTGTTCTCTCGCTGGCGGATATATTCTATACAGGCGGTTCTCAATCGGGACGGCTCTATTTATCACATCTCCCACGGCGATATTCGTAAATCGCTTCTTGAGGCAGCTGAGAGGGCAGGCGAGGTTTTTTCCCTGCCTGCCTCCCAGAAGGCGGATTTGGTGATCGCAGTGGCTGTCCCCCCTTTAGACATAGACCTCTATCAATCGCAGAAGGCTATGGAGCACGCCAGACGTATCCTCAAGCCGGGGGGAATCCTGATGCTTTATTCCCCCTGCCACGACGGCATAGGACCGGCCAACTTCTACGAGCTCCTTTCTTCGGGAAAGACCCTGGACGAGATCCGTCTGGAGCTGAAGTATGGCTACAAGTTGGGATTCCACAAAACCGCTCGCTTCCTTGACCTCTATAAGAGCTCTTCGCTCTGGGTGAAGAGCGAGCTTGCGCCACAGGTCCTGCGCAAGATATATATCACTCCCATTGAGGATGCACAGAAGTCATTGGACGATGCCCTGGAGATACTGGGCGGAGACGCCCGAGTCTCGGTGCTCTACGATGCGTCCACCATGGTGCCGGTCCTGAACAGTTAGACCAATTTTGAAAACCGGAGAATGGGAAAGACTATGTCCAAAGCTATCCGTATGAATGCAAACATTTTTGTCATCATTCTGGGGATTTCACTGGTATTGTTATTCCTCCTCTCCTGTGCCTCCAGAGAGACGGAACCAAAAGAGGAAGAGGGAAAACCCCTCCAAGAGAAGGTTCTCTCCCCCATTCCCCAGACGCCACAGCTCTCCAAGAATGACCAGAAAAAGTTGATGGAGATGGCGCATAAGACACTGGAAGCCTCCTTCACCCAGAAGAAGGTGGAAATACCCGAAGGGAACGAGGAGAACCCACTACAGAAATACGGCGTCTTTGTGACCCTCAAGAAGGAGGGGGAGTTGCGAGGATGCATCGGGCACATTACCCCCCAGGGTGACCTATTCCAGGAGGTGACCGATTGCACTCTGCTCGCCGCCTTTCACGATAACCGTTTTCCCCCGGTAGAAAAGAGTGAAGTTGTCGATATTTCTATGGAGATATCCCTCCTCTCCCCGATGGAGGAGCTCTACAGTTTAGATGATATGGAGTTGGGCGTAGATGGGATACTGGTCATTCGGGGTAACAATCGGGGTATTCTCCTGCCTCAGGTGGCGTTAGAGGAATCCATGAGCAAGGAGGAGTTCATCTCCATAGCCAGTATGAAGGCGGGTCTGGGACTGAACGGTTGGAGGGCTCCCGGGACGAATTTATATCGCTTCCGGGTTCTGATCATCAGCGACTCGTAGGAGGAGATGGATGGCTCTGGAAAATTACTTGTTTTCGGAAAACAAGTATGGTATTATGTGCCACAAATATAATTCGTATCTCTTGAATCCACATCTTCTATTTCCATCACCATAAGGGCATTGATATGACCAAGAGGGAGATCGCCAGTAAAGTAGCCTTAAAGGTCGGCATTTCCCAGAAGGAAGCATTGAATATGTTAAATCTCCTGCTTGATGAGATTAAGAAAGGTCTGCTCAATAAGGAGAAGATTGAGGTTCGTGGCTTCGGCACATTTAAAAGAATACGAGCTGAGGCAAAGATTGCCAGGGACATTAAAAAAAATAAGCAGATCGCGCTTCCTGATTGCTTTCGTGTAAAATTCACCCCCAGCAAGAGACTCAAAGAGATGGTCAACTCAAAACAGAGGTAGCGATATGGATTACGATGAGGCATATAGCCAGGCGGCAAAATGGCTAAAGCGAAACCCGGGGAAGGACCGCAGGGTGGTCTCTTCGGCGAATGGTTTTCAGGTGGTAGAGAAAGGTAAAGTGTTGGTTGAATTTAAGGTTGATGAAGAGAAAAACAAATAGCTCTTGGTTACAGTCTGTCAAAACGCTTGGGGGGTGTCTGCCCCCTTTTGATTTGCTCACCTTAAACTGAGATTCCGCTATAGTTAGAAATATGCGTATCATCAAACTCAAACAACGATTCCGCCATATGCATCGCTTCCGGGAGATTGCAAACATCCTGGCAAAACATGGTTTCGGTCATCTCCTGGAAGCTTTGGGGTTGAAATACTTTATAACTTTAGGCGGACGCATCAAGACCGTTCATGAGCCCACTCCTCCGGAACCGATTACCCTTCCCCGAAGATTGCGGATGGTTTTGGAGGACCTCGGTCCCACCTTCGTCAAGTTCGGACAACTGCTGAGCACCCGACCCGACCTCATTCCTGCAGAGTTCACCCAGGAGTTCACCAAGTTACTGGATGAAGCCGCTCCCTTCCCCTACCATCAAGTTCTTGAGATAATCAAAACCGAATTGGGTCAACCTCCGCAGGAAATCTTCGCCTCTTTCACCGATAAGCCCTTCTCCAGCGCTTCCCTGGCTCAGGTGCATAAAGCGAGGTTGAAGTCGGGAGAGGAAGTTGTGGTTAAGGTGCAGAGACCGAAGATAGAGCCTCAGGTTCGTGCCGACCTGGAAATCCTGCTTGACCTTGCCCGGATGGTTGAGCGGCGAATACCCGAACTGCGCATGTATAACCCGGTGGGTCTGATTGAGGAGCTATCCTTCTCTGTATCCAGAGAGCTGGACTTCTCTCTGGAGGCGAGCAATACCACCAGATTGGCGGAGATGTTGGCTGAATTTGAGGGGTTAATCGTTCCCCGCATCTTCTGGGATTACACCACCAAGAGAATATTGGTGGTGGAATTCATCAGTGGTAAGAGCATCAAATATTTTATTGAAAATCCCGATGAGGAGATAGACCGGGAGAAAATCGCCACCACCATTATTAAATGTTTCATGAAGCAGATATTTGAACACGGCTTCTTCCACTCCGACCCCCATCCGGGAAATATCCTCGTCACACCAGCAGGAGAGGTAGCAATAATTGACTGGGGGCAGATGGGAAGGCTTGATGAGGGGTTGGTGGACCAGCTGGTCAATATCCTGCTGGCACTTACCCACCAGGATTTCAACCGGGCTGCTCAGGAGTATATCTCCATAGGCACCTTCTCCGATGAGCTGGACATGCGTAAATTCAAGAGAGACCTCAACATGCTGGTAGGTCGGTATTATGGTGTTCCCTTACGCTTCATCAATATGGCTGATATAGCCAACGAAGTCAACACCGTCGCCCGCAGGAACAATGTCATCCTTCCCCCAGAGCTTGTCCTGCTTATCAAGTCCGTCGCCAACATAGAATCCATCACCCGCAAAATCTATCCCGATGTGGACATAATAGAGCTTGCCAAGCCCTATGCCCGGGAGCTCTTCCGCAAACGCTTCTCCCCAAAAAACATCCTCAAACGAACCATCTATTCCATCCAGGATTTCAGCAGACTGATGGTAAATCTGCCGGAGACTCTGGGAAACATATTGCGGAAGGTTCAGCAGGGAAAGATGAGGATAGAGTTTGAGCATCGCAACCTGGAGGGATTGATCCGGGTCCTGGACACAGCCAGTCGGCGCATCTCCTTCTCCTTCATCATCGCCGCCCTCATCATCGGCTCCTCCATGATTATGACCACCAAGATAAAGCCCCTGCTTTTCGGTTATCCCATTATTGGGATATTGGGCTTCCTCTTCGCCGGCGTTTTGGGGATATGGCTGGTGATAAATATAATAAGGTCCGGGAGGATATGATGGTAGATTAAAGCCAACCAACAATAAAAAACGCTGCCTGGAAGGGCAGCGTTTTTTATACGATTTAAAGACAATTACATGTTAAAACGAATTCCGCCCATGAGGTTGAATGCACCTTGTGTTCCACCACCAAAATAGATTATCCCTCCAATTTCGGCGTATGGTATAACCGGGGCTTTCAGGTTAAACTCAACACCGCCTCCAAAACGGACATAACCACCATTCTGATTGGGGGAATGCCTATAACCACCGGAACCATAAGCATAGGGTTGAGCGATCAACTTCTTGTTGGGGAGGAAGAATATATCGGTTCCTCCACCCGCCCAGAAATGATTAGCATTTCCACCCCGACCGTATCCACCCTCAAATACCATTCTGAACATGGGATGAACCTCAAAGCCCATGCTTCCCCCCACTAAAAATACGGTCCCACCGTCAGCGCTAAATCCCAGACCGACTCCGGGATGAATCTTCATCGCTGTTGCGCTTGCAGGCAGTATGAGCGATAATGCCAAGAGTACGAAGAGTAACTTCCTCATAATTCTCTCCTTTCTTTTCCAAGGTTAATGACTTCGGATAATTTATGAACATTAAGTAACATACATATCGTTCCCGGTCAAGTGCAAATTATTTAAAAACACCTCTTATTTTTGTGCCCTATTTCTCCTGCTTATCAAGGATATTTTTCAGCTCTCTCATAAACTGGTTAATGTCCTTGAACTGGCGATAGACCGATGCAAAGCGCACATAAGCCACCTCATCCAGCTTCTCCAGGGCCATTATCACCTTCTCACCGATGTATGTGGAATCCACCTCCCGCTCCAGTTTTCCGTAAAGGTCCTGCTCAATGTCGTTTACCAGCTTCTCCATGTCCTCCAGGCTGACCGGGCGCTTCTCGCAAGCCTTCAGTATTCCAGCCAAAATCTTCTGGCGGTCAAAGGGCTGGACGCTCCCATCCCTTTTGCGCACCATTATCGGCAGGGTCTCCAACCGTTCGTAGGTGGTGAAGCGCCGACCACAATTAAGACACTCCCTCCGCCTGCGCACCGCCTCCCCTCCCTCACTGGGTCGGGTATCTATCACCCGGTCGTTATCATCACCGCAGAAAGGACACTTCATAACCACGCTCCCTCCCGAACGAATCCATTAAACAGATCCAACATAAGACCCAGCTCCAGAGCCTCAGCCCTGACCAGCTCATCAATCGCTAAATTGCCAATCATCCCCTTCAACTGCTCCTTGGTGAACTTCTCTCCGAAGGCACTACATAAGTTATTGAGCAGGGTCTTCCGCTTCTGGGCGAAGCAGGCATGTAAGAATCGCCTCCATCCCTCCCTGTCCTCCATCGCAATCATCGGCTCTTCAAACCTTTCCAGGCGAAGCAGTGATGAGTTGACTCTGGGTCTAGGCCAGAAGGCTTTGGGAGAAATATCACCCAGGATTGTAGCATCGGCTTTGGACTGCACCCACAGGCTGAACCATCCCCGCTGTCTTCTTCCCGGCGGGGAACAGATGCGCAAAGCCACCTCTCGCTGGATGAGGAAATGGGCGTCGCTCCAAGCCACCTTGTCCCCCACCACCTGGTCTATTATCGCCGTTGCGGCATAAAAGGGCAGGTTCCCCACCAGGCGGTAGGTCTTATCATCGTTCGGTCCCTGCCACTTCAAGAAGTCAGCATTCACCAAGCGCACATTTTCCAGAGAGCCGAACCTCTCATTCAGGGATGCAAATAGAACCGGTTCAATCTCCACCCCCAATACCGTTCCCGCCTCTTTTACCAGATAAGAGGTCATTTCTCCACGCCCACAACCGACCTCAATAATATCATCACCGCCCGAGGGTTCTACCCGGGAAATAATCCAGTGCAGCTTCTTGGCGCTTCTTAAAAAATGCTGTCCGTATCTGGCTCCCATCACCACCGCTAGTCCAGGTTTACATCAAGTCTATTTAAAGAATTGGATCGCATAAGCAAAAGCCCCTGCCCAACAAAGGCAGGGAGGACGCCCGCCTGCAGTTGGAATACCTCGTTTACCGCTGTGAGGGCGTTACTCAAGGATTGCCTCTGCGGGTGGGGCGCTAGCTCTGACCTCCTGTGTGGAGCGGTCTATATACCCCTGCTCAATTCCCTCCTCCTCCAACTCCTTCAGATACTTTGAATAATTGCGATATTGCATTCCGGCTACCACCATGCGAACCGTCCCCACCATGGTAGCACACATTCCCATAAATCGGAATATGCCCAGAATATGGGCTTCTGGTTGCGGCTGTATCGCCAGAGTGACCGCCAGACCCCCAGCTATAAATACGGGACTGAAGACGATAGCCTGCTTCTCCCCGGTCTTACCTTTCACAGCATATTCGTAGCTTCTCCGCCAGACAATTTCAGCGATGGCGGTCAGCTCGTGCGGTTTAACGAAGGAGAAACCACATACCTGGCACTTTTTTGCCTCCGGAGAGTTCTTGGTGCCGCAGTATATGCAATAACGAAAGAACTTATCCTCACTGTCCTGACCAAGAAGCATGGCACCGCAATAACTGCAGTATCGGGAGTAGATACCATTAACACGACCACAGATGGGGCAATAGACCACCCCTTCCTCATAACCCTGCTCCTCTGCTTCTGAGCCTATCTCCTGTGCTAATGTCCTGCGAACGGCGGACGCCTCACCTTCCGAAAGCTCCTCTGCGACAGCCCCATCATTATCCCCGTTCGTCTCGCCACCTCCAACCGTCCCTTCGGTCTCTTGGGCAAGAGGAACTGAACCGAGCGCTGAAAGAAAGAACAGCCCCAGTATAAACGATACAATGGTCGTTTTCATCGCTCCCCCCTACCCTGAAAGAAAAATCCCATCTTTAGTTATTCTAGCATTTCCTCCCCAGATAGTCAACACACATGGGTTCCAAACACTTTCTGAATTGACTTTAGATGGGAGAAATGTTACAGTTATCAAATCAGGATGAGATATGGACAGGGATAGGTTGCTGAAGCTCTTTTTTGAATTGGTGCAAATATATTCCCCCACCGGGAAAGAAGGTGGGGTTGCCGATTACATAACCACCTACATCAGCGGACTGTCAAATGTATCCATTATGATTGACGATGCGGGAGAGAGCTTCGGGGGGGAATGTGGCAATCTGATAGTTACATTTTCCGTAAATAACGACGCCCATGCACCGTTGGCGCTCCTAAGCCACATGGATACGGCGCAACCCTGCCACGGCATAATCCCCAAAATAGACGACGATGGACGAATCTATTCCCAAAGCGACACCGTTTTGGGAGCTGATGATAAGGCCGGCGTGGCTATGATGTTGCTTCTCCTTTCCGAGGTGGAAAAAAGACCGCAGGACTTCGGAAACATTGAGTTCGTCTTCACCGTCGGGGAGGAGAAGAATCTGCTCGGCTCAAAAGCTTTGGACATATCCCGCCTTAGGGCAAAATATGGTCTGGTTCTGGACAGCAACGGACCGATAGGTTCAATGATAACCTCCGCACCTTACGCAGTAAATCTAAAGTTAAAATTGAAAGGACGACCGGCACACGCCGGAATAGAGCCGGAGAAGGGCATAAGTGCCCTGACCATCGCCGCCAAAGGGGTGTTGAAGGCGCCCTTGGGTCGCCTCTCCCCTATCACCACCTCCAACTTTGGGAGGATAGCGGGGGGTCATGCCACCAATATAGTAATGGAGGAGGTGGAGATAGAGGGCGAAGCCCGCTCCCTGGAGAAGGCGGAGCTGGATAGGACAGTCGGGGAGATAAAAGCCTCCTTCAGGGATGCCGCCGACCAGATGGGAGGAGTAGCCCATATCCAGGTTGAGGAGTCATTTCCCGGATATCAAATATCCGAAGATACTCCTTTGGTTAAACTGATGAGCAGGGTAATCTCCGACCACGGACTTGCGCCCTCCTGCCGGAGTTCCGGCGGAGGGAGTGATGCCAGCATACTGAACAGCCGGGGGATCCCCTGCCTGAATCTGGGAGTCGCCTTCCACAATCCCCACTCAAAGGATGAATATATAATGTTAGAGGACATCTCCATTCTTTACGACATTCTCCGGGATGTCATTCAGATAATTTAGTCAAGAGAACAAGAGGTGAGCGAATGAACATAATCGTCTGTGTCAAGCAAGTGCCGGATACCGAGGCTATCATCCAGGTGGATTCCGTGGATAACTCCAGAATATTGGAGGAGGGAATCACCTTCATCCTCAATCCCTACGACGAATACGCAGTTGAGGAGGGACTGCTCATCAGAGAACGGCTGGGAGAGGGAAAGGTCACCGCGGTCACAGTCGGTCCCTCTAGGTCTGAATCCGCTCTGCGGGACGCCTTAGCTCTGGGCGTAGATACCGCGGTGCACATAACTGATGAGGGTATTGAGAGCGCCGACCCCTTTGCGGTGGCTACAATCCTCTCCAAATTCATCTCCTCCCTACCTCACGACCTCATCCTCTGCGGTCGCCAGGCGGTTGACGATGATTTCGCCCAGGTTCCAGCCATTTTGGCGGAGTTGCTGGGACTTCCCCAGGCGATGTTCGTCGTTGGTCTGGAGATAGATTCTCAGGATATGAAGTGCAAAGCCAGAAGAGAGGTTGACGGCTCCCATGAGGTTGTAGAGATGGTTCTTCCGGCGGTGATAACCTGCTCCAGGGGCTTAAACGAGCCTCGCTATCCCTCAATTCGTGGTAAGATGCAGGCAAAAAAGGCTGAAATCCCACGAAAAAGCCTGGCTGACATCGGTCTGGATGTGGAAAGCGCTGGTCTCGCCAGCCCCAAGGTAAAAGTCAGATCGCTTGGACTTCCCCCGTCCAGAGAGGCGGGAAAGAAGCTGGAGGGCGAGGTAGATGATGTAGTTAAAGTGTTAGTTGAAGAGTTAAAGTCCAGGAAATTACTTTAGGAGTTAATTCTAGCTATAATATTATAAATAATTTCAACCAAAATATTATTGAAGTTTTACATTCAAAGTAAAATATTAAAGGTCTGCAAATTTTGTGTTTTGCAAAGCTTTACATTAAAAGTAGATTCTTAAGTATTTATAGATTTGGAGGTTTGCATGGCAAGGAACTTTTGGGTCTTTGCAGAGCTTTCCGGCTCCGAGTTCAGAAAAGTAGCCTTTGAGCTCCTGGGCTTGGCCAGAAAATTAGCATACAAAACCGGCGGTGATGTAACCGCACTGGCTATCGGTCCCATAGAGGAGAGTAATACAGCAAAATTGGGCCACACTGGCGCCGACCACATCATCCTCTGCGCCGATGATGTAGTTAAGGACTACTCCACAGAAGTATACGCCACAATAATTGCCGACCTTGCCAGTGAATACAAGCCACTGGCTATCTTCTTCCCAGCTACAGCCCGAGGAAAGGACCTCGCCCCCAAAGTGGCAGCCAAGCTGGGAGTTGGCTCGGCAAGCGACTGCACCGGCCTGGAAATGACCGATAATCAAAGAATTATCTTCACCCGACCGATGTATGCCGGCAAGATAATCGCCCAGGTGGAGACCAGTGGTGAGCCCCAGATTGCCACCATCCGCCCCAATGTCTTCCCCTCCCCCACCCCCGATGAATCCAGGAAGGCAGATGTGGAGAGGATTTCTGCGGATTTCGGCGAGGATGTGATAAAGACCAAAATTTTGGAGACCATCGTTGGTGATGCCGAGGTCAATTTGACGGAAGCAGACATCATCGTCTCCGGTGGACGGGGTATGAGAAATGCGGAGAATTTTCAGATTATTCGTGAGCTGGCTAAAGTCCTGGGAGCCGCAGTCGGAGCCTCCCGAGCCGCAGTGGATGAGGATTTTATCTCCCAACCCCATCAGGTAGGTCAGACCGGAAAGACCGTCTCACCCAACCTGTATATCGCCTGCGGCATCTCCGGGGCAATCCAGCACCGCGCCGGCATGTCCACATCCAAGTGCATCGTGGCTATCAATAACAACCCGGATGCGGACATCTTCAAGATCGCCGACCTGGGAGTCGTGGGCGACCTCTTTAAAATAGTCCCCGTCCTCACCGAGGAATTGAGAAAGGAGATGGGCTGATCCCAACCAGCCATTACGAGGTGTAGATATGGAACCAACCCGTATCATCTACTGGAACATACCCTATCACAACCTGGTCTATATTCTGGTAATAATCCCCATAGCGCTCTTTATCTGGGGATTCATCCGCATATTCCGCCTGATAGCCCTCGGCAAGCCGGATAATAGACTTGACCATCTAGGTAGTCGCCTTAAGGATAAACTACTCTATGTTCTTGGTCAATGGCGGGTGTTTAAATCACCGCTAATCGGCATCGCTCACGGGATGGTCTTCTTCGGCTTCCTGGTCCTCCTGGTGGGCACCATGCTGGAAGCCCTGCATGTTCTCTTCCACCTCTTTGAAATCAAAGGTTGGTTCTATCTCATCCTATCATTTCTCCTGGACATATTAGGCTTCGCTGTCCTGGTGGGGATAATCATCGCCGCCGTCCGCAGGTATATTCTGCGTCCAAAATATCTGGACCGGATGTGGGAGGATGGGGTCATCTTGAGCCTCATCGCTTTGGTCGTGATCACCGGCTTCATTGTGGAAGCCCTGCGCATAGCCGTCCTCAAGCCCCCCTTTGAGGTCTGGTCCACAGTCGGCTGGACAATTGCTCCCATCTTTGAGGGATTGGGAAAAAGCTCTATACTGACCCTCCATCAGATAATGTGGTGGGTGCATATGGCTCTCTCCTTCGCCTTCATTGCCTACATCCCCTTCTCCAAACTCCGCCACATCTTCACCTCCCCCGCATCCGTCTTCTTCCGCTCCTCCTTGCCCAAGGGGGAGCTTCCCCCAACCGAGGACCTGGAGCAGGCGGAGACCTTCGGGGCGGCGACCGTCAATCAACTTACCTGGAAGGACCTGCTGGATTTGGAGGCATGCACCCGTTGTGGGCGCTGTGAGGACGCCTGCCCGGCTCATGCCAGCGAGAAGCCCCTCTCCCCCAAGAATATTATTATAGACCTGCGCGATAATCTCCACAGATGGGGAGCGAAGATAGCCAAGGCGGGGGATGAGGGACCTCCAGATGATGCCCTAATTATCCCCACGAGCATAGAGCCGGAGGAGCTTTGGGCTTGCACCACCTGCCGAGCCTGCATGGAGCAGTGCCCTATTCTAATTGAACACCTCCCCAAGATTGTGGAGGTGCGCCGGGAGCAGGTGCTTATGCAGAGCGCCTTCCCCAAGGAGCTTCAACTCACCTTCAAAAATATGGAGACCAACTCCAATCCCTGGGGCTTGGGCTGGGCGGAGCGTGGCAAGTGGGCTGAGGAGTTGGGCGTCAAGACCCTTGCCGAGGATGCCGATGTGGACTATCTCTTCTATGTGGGTTGTATGGGTAGTTTTGACGAGAGGGCTAAGAGGGTTGCTTGCGACTTCGTTCGCCTCTGTCAGCGGGCGGGAATCAAGCTGGGCATTTTGGGAGGGGAGGAGAAATGCTGTGGGGACAACGCCCGCCGGGCTGGAAACGAATATCTCTCCTATATGCTGATGCTGGAGAATATTGAGACCTTCAATGCATATGATGTTCGCAGAATCGTCACCATCTGCCCCCATGGCTACAACACCATCAAGAACGAGTATCCACGCTTCGGCGGCAGATATGCGGTCTTCCATCACAGCGAGCTTCTGGCGGACTTGCTATTAGATGGAAAGCTGACCCCCTGCAATAATGGAGGCAAACCCGGCAGGGTCATCTATCACGACTCCTGCTACCTGGGGCGCTACAACGACATCTACGCCGAACCGAGGAAGATACTAGAAGCAATACCTGGTGTAGTGCTTGATGAAGCTCTCCAGCACCACCGCAAGAGCTTCTGCTGTGGGGGTGGCGGGGGGCGCATGTGGTTGGAGGAGGAAATCGGCAAGCGGATAAACGAGATGCGCATGGAGGAGCTTATGGGGAAAGACCCTCAGACGGTGGTTACCGCCTGCGGTTTCTGTATGACTATGTTTGAGGACGCTCTGAAGGCAAAGGATATGGTGGGTCAGGTGGCGGTCAAGGACATCGCCGAGCTCCTATGGGAGGCGCAGGGAGAGGGGTAGCGAGAATAGTTGAAAGATGAGTAAGCCCCCCCCCGCCATCGGCGGGGGGGGGTTATTGTTAGTTTATAAAACCGGGAAAGCTTATTCCACAAACTCCAAACTGAGATTGGCGGCGCGCACCGAATGGGTGAGCGCCCCAATGGAGATAAAATTTATCCCCAGCCCCTCATATTCCCCTACATTATCCAGGTCTATACCACCTGAAACCTCCACCTGGGCTCGTCCCTCAATTAGGGCTACAGCTTCACGAATCTGTTCCACGGTCATATTATCCAGCATTATTATGTCCACCCCGGCGCCTAATGCCTCCTCCACCTGATCTATAGTTTGGGCTTCCACCTCTATCTCCACTTTCGGTGGTTCTCCCTTGCGGGCACGGCGCACCGCCTCTGCGATGGAGCCGGTCGCCCGGATGTGATTATCCTTTATCATCACCCCGTCAAACAAGCCCATACGGTGATTTTCCAAGCCCCCACAACGCACCGCATACTTCTGCAGGATACGGAGCCCGGGGATGGTCTTGCGGGTATCCCGGATGACAAGCTCAGTCTTTTTCGCAAACTGGGCGGCTTGGGTGGCAACTCCACTCAGATGGCAGATGAAGTTCAACGCCACACGCTCTGCAGAAAGTAGTCCCTTGGTCTTCCCCGAAAGTCGTGCGACCACCTGACCGTTCATCGCCTCTTCCCCATCGGGGATTAGCTCCTCATATGAGCAGTCCGCATCCAGCTCGGCAAATGTCAGCCGGGCGGGTAGATGCCCGCATACGACTATCCGTCCTTCATCCTTGCACATTATCTCAGCCCTGCTCTTGCCGACTTCATCTATAACCAGCTCGGTAGTGATATCCCCGCCGCCGATATCCTCTTCCAGAGCAAGCCTGACTACCTTCAATACCTCTTCCTTATGCATATCAACCACTCTCCCCCCGACCTACAGCCACCATCCTCTCAATAGCCTTCCTTGCAGGAGCGATATATCTTTCGGGGATTATTATCTCGTTGGTCATCTCCTCCAGAGCTCGCTTCACACTGCGCAGGGTGGTCATCTTCATATTGGGGCATATCAATTTCTCCGAAGCTGCGGAGTAGAACTTTCGCTCCGGGTAGCGCCTGCGTAAGGTGGTGACCATGCCTATCTCCGTGCCCACGATAAACTCCTTATCGTCAACCTCGGAGACATAGCGAATCATCCCGCCTGTGGAGCGGACAGCATCCGCCATATCCAGAACCTCCGGTCGGCACTCCGGATGAGCCATCACCTTCGCCCGGGGGTGCTCCCTTTTTGCTATCAGTATATCCTCCACAAGCAGTCTGGCGTGAGTGGGGCAGAAGCCGTTCCATAAAATCATACTTCGCCCGGTCTCCTTCTCCACATAAGCCCCCAGGTATTTATCCGGAATAAATATTATCTGCTGGTCCTCACCGAGTGTGCCCACTACTTTTGTGGCGTTAGATGAGGTACAGCAGATATCGGTGTGGGCTTTGGTGGCGACGGTGGTGTTGACATAGGCGACCACCTTTGCCCGGGGATGTTCCTCCTTCAGAGCCACCAGCTCCTCCTCGGTGATCATGTCCGCCATAGGACACCCGGCGTGCTCCTCGGGGAGCAGGACGGTCTTTTCCGGGTTGAGCAGTTTTGCGGTCTCAGCCATAAACTCCACACCGCAGAGGACGATTACCTGGGCATCGCTCTTCTGCGCCTGCTGACCCAAACCCAGCGAATCCCCCAGGTAGTCGGCTATCTCCTGAATCTCCTCCAGTTGATAGTTGTGCACCAAAAAGACCGCCCGGCGCTTCTCCTTCAGGGAAGCGATATCCGCCAGCAAGGCTTCAATCTCTCTCTCATCCGTCTCACTCATTGCCACATCGCCCCAGTCTTTAACCAGACCCAAGCCAAACTCGGTTAGTTTTTATCCCATCTCTATGCTCTATTTTGAACAGCTCAGGATATACCTCTGCGCTGATGTTACCACCCGCTCAAATAAAAGTTTCCCTTTCTCAGCACTTGCAGCGCTGGGAAAACCCTCACTTCCACCTTGGGGAAGGTCACCCGGTTGCGACACCCCCTCCGGGAAAGCCCGGAAGGTGAACTGCTCTGCTTCCGGTCGGTCAACAGTAGAAGCCATATCCACCAATCCCTCTGCTAAATATAACATAAGAGAGGTCTCCCCCTCCCCGCCATGTTCCATTCCCTCATCCCTCTCCAGTATATCATTAAAACTCTCCCAGTATGGATAGATAATATGGGTTCGGGCGGAACCCTCTTGCTCAATGGACAATAGACCGGCTTTGATTGCCTCCTGATGGGCAAAGGAGGTGTTTTCGCTGGCACAGCCGTGGGCGGTAATTATAAATATATCTTTGACCCCCCAGGATACAAAAGATTTACTGATGGAATTGACCACACCCCTAAGAGCCTCAAAGCTCAGGGAGATAGCACCGGGGAAATGGGCTTCACCCTCCAGGTTAATTCCGTAGCTCAACACAGGAGCGACCAAGGTTCCGGTCCTCTCCCCCACCTCCTTGGCAATTGCACCGGTGATACAAGCATCGGTTCCCACCGGCAGGTGTTCACCGTGCTGTTCGGTGCTGCCGATGGGTAGAATTATCCGTGCCGCCTCCTCAATTTTCTTCGCCACCTCCTGCCAGCTCAACTCCTCAAAAAGCATAGCTTTTCTCTACCTCTTCTGCGATAAGCGGTGCGTGTAAAGAGCCATAGCCCATCAGGCGGTTGTGAAAATCCTTTAGTGAGAATTTTTCGCCCAGCTTCCTCTTTATCTGCTCCCTCAGGTGCAGGATTATCCTCCTTCCCACAGCGTAACTCAAAGGCTGGGTTGGAGTGGAGATATAGCGTTTGCATTCCGTCTCTGCGTGGGGCTTCTCCAGACCGGCTTCTTTCATCATAAACTCCACCGCCCAATCATACCCCTTTTCTTTACAATGGATTCCTATATCCACTATCACCCGTGCTCCCCTCCATACTAGGTCGTTTGCCAGAAACAGTTTCTCCCGTGGTGTGGAGATGAATCCCTCCTCGGTCATCATCTGCTCGCAGTATAGCGCCCAACCCTCAATGAAGATATTATTATAGGTCTCCTTACGCACTGACCTCTCCGTCCGTGTGGCCCAGCTCATCTGCAAGTGGTGACCGGGGTAGCCCTCGTGGAGGGAGACGCCGGGAAGGCGATAGGTGCAATGTCCCCTCAGTATCTCCTCCCTCTTTTCCGCATCCTCCTCTTCCACCGGCGTGACCATGAACTTTCCCACCTGTTGGGAGCCGTAGACCACCGGTGGTAAATAGGCGGCGTAGGGAATTATTCCCCGATGAAAGGGCGGGGTGGAAATCATATCCAATCGCTCACCGTCGGGCAAATCTATCAGTCCATGGTCAATTATAAACTGGCGGGCTGACTCCATGTATCGTTTATAAGTATTGGATAACTCCTCAACAGTTGGATGATGGCTCTTTAAGTCAGCTATTACCTCGTTTGTCTCTTTGGTGGGGTCAATCTTCTGTGCCAGCTCTTTCTGTCGTTTTCTAGACGAATCCAGAAGCTCAATCCCCATCTCCTCAATCTCCTCCACGCTCGTGGGGAGAAGATGAACGTCAGAGAGCATGGCTGAGAATATCTCCTTGCCGGTGGCATAATTATCCCCAACCTCAGGCAGGTCCTTCAAGAAGGAGATGTATCCTTCCACCGCCGTAAGAGCCTCCTTAGCCGGGTTCTTTGCATCATAACCCTCCTTCTCCATTATTGAAGGCAGAGAGGAAAAAAATTGCCTGGTTCCTTCTGCCGCCTCCAACGCCACCTCACGATTAATTGAGCAGACCACATTAGTATGTTTTGAGACCGAAGATAGTAGCTCCGGGACACCATCAAGGCGGGAGAGAATCGCCTCACACTTCTGAGCGTTCAGTTTCTCCGCACGGCTCAAGAGGATGAAAATACCACTGCTGGCAATCTGCATTCCCGCCGATGGAAAGCGGCTGAAAAAATCATAATCATCCAGAGATATCTCCGAATTTCTTATCTGGGAGATGATTATACGGCGGTCAATCTCATCATCAACCGATAGGTCCTCCATAGCGAGAAAACGGTCCTTAAACTCCCTGTATTTCGCCAAGCTGGCTTTCATGCCTTCGGGGGAGAAATCGCCCCATTCCCCATCAAATTCTTCAAGCCCCATAAAAGAGGCACTTAAGGGGCTGTCCCTGTGGGAAAATTCAAGATATTCATCCACCAGTTTATTAAATTCTTCGCTCACAATTCCTCCGCATATTTTGATGAAAGGTCAAGTTCAATAAGAATGAAGTCCACCGAAGATGAGGTTGGAGAACAATGTAAACAGGGAAAGTACAAATATGGCTATGGCTAGGACGGCGGCTTTCTTTCCCCTCCAACCCCGCAGTAACCGTGCGTGAAGATAGGCGGAAGCCACCAGCCAGACCACCAACGATGAGGTCTCTTTGGGGTCCCAGCTCCACCAGGTGCCCCAGGCTTGCTGAGCCCATATGGCGCCGGCCACCAGAGCGCCTATGGTAAATAAGGGATAGCCCAAGCCGATAGCCCGATAGGAGATCTGGTCCAGTCGTTCCCGGCTGGGCAGTTTGCCCTCCGGGCGACGCCCCTTTATCAAATAGAGCAAGGCTGCGGCAAAACCCACGGCGAAAGCCGCTTCACCGAGTGAAGCCAGTACTACATGGATGGTAAGCCACCAGCTTTGCAGAGCGGGAATCAACTGGGTCTGAATGTCCCGGGGAAATAGGGAGGCTAGAACGATGAGCAAAAAGGCTATGGGCAGTGCTATCGCCCCGAGGAAGGTATAGCGGAAAGTGAACTGGAAGAATAGAAATAACAATACTATCGTCCAGGACATCAGTGCCAGGTATTCATACATTCCGGTGGTGGGCAGATGACCGCTGATGATGGAACGGACCACCAGGCTCCAGGTCTGCAAGCAGAAGCCAGCCAGTGCCATGATGACCGCTATGCGGTCCACCAACTTCAGCCTGGTGACAAGCCAGACGAAGAGCAGTAGGGAAGCCACAAGATACAGATAAAAAGCACCGGTCATAGCCGGGAAGCGATTGTTTAACAGTTCCAGTTTCAGCTTAGCTGTGGAGGGATAATTTTCGCCGCCAAGCTCCTCGGCGCGGTCAAATATAGCCAGGAGAGCTTTATTTAGCCCCGGCCCGTCTCTGCTCTCATAAGCATCCTTTACCTGAGTGAATAGTGTTTTTATCTGGGAATCGCCGCTTTCGCTTATGGAGAACCACTCATCCTTCCCCACAACATCCGATGGGATTATGAACCAGTTCTCCAGCGGAGCCCACATACCCAACTGCTCCAGAATGCGATAAGCCATCTCATCCGCCCGCATCCCGGCGTTGCTGGAGGTAGCGGTCTGGAGTTTACCCGTGACTTTGGGGATGATGACATTTTGAAACTCAAGGTAACTTACCCACCTCTCCTCGGCAATCCCCAACTCCAGGTCCTTTTTCAGAAAGGCTATCTTCGCCTGCAAGCGATACTCATCGTCCAGGGCGATGAGAAATATAGTAGCAACTCTGTCCTCAAAGAGGTCGCCGTCTTTGGGGTTTCCCTTATCTTTCAACAGCAGATAAAGACTACCGGCAAAGGTGCTCAGGGTTTCAACACGGGTGACCTTGATTGGTTTGCCGAGAAGCGCATCCTTGTCCACATTATTCTTTATAAACTCATAACCCTCCTCAAACTTCACCTTACCAGCCATAGATGAAGAGGGAAACATCAAAAAAAGGACCGACAATAGCAAAATGATTGACCCAACTCTCCGTTTCACCATTCTCTACCCCCGGTTATCTCCTTGCATAACTTCTGAAACTCCCCGGAAAAGAGGTCCTTGGCGCGGTGTGAGCCAGCGCCGATATATAACAGTTTTTCCTCCACAAGCGCCTTCACCTGCTTATGATTTACCAGCACCACCAAGACCGTCCCCAAGCTGAGCAGAGCACCGCCCACGAAGAAGAACCATAGACCGGGGTCGTAAACTACGGTCAGACCGGTGAAGATTGCCTCTCTCGGTCCTTCAAAAGAGACCCGATAAGATTCATCATCAATTTCCACCAAGACATCCTCTCTCAGGGGGAGGGGATGCTGTTCCCCTCCTACCTCCAAAACTAACATCTCCTCCGCATTTGTGGATGAACCGGGTGGTAAGTTTCCTTCCTCCATCTCCACTTTGTCCCTGGAAATAAGATGCAAGACCGCTCGCTCCCCGCTTCCCGGAAAGGGAAACTCGGTATCCAGAGCGAAAAAGTGTAGATTCTCTTGTGCTGCCTCCTCACTTGATAAAGTTCCGATAAAATGGACCGGAATATCCCCTCCCATATCAGCATGGTCTATGTGAAAGCCCGCAAATGCCTCAAAGGAGTAACCCCTCTCCAATACCTCCCCATTCCTTATCATGGTATAGCTCACCGCCGGATTTGGCTGGGGATTGTCGTTGCTGGGGGTCTTCCCAACCAGGATAAAGTGGCTGTAGTAGCGGTCAATGGTGAGCTCATAACCGCCATCTATCGGCTCCGTCTCCCCCTCATAAAGAGCGACCCGGTAGCTTTTATCCCGCAAAATTACTTCCATATTGAGCAGGGGGCTTCTCTCTCCCTCCTCCAAACCCTCATCTTGCGGCTGAATGAAAAGGGCTACGCCGGTCTCAACCCCCATATGTTCCTGGAATATGTTTATCCCCTTATACTCCATAGGGTGGTTGACCTCTATCTTGGCTTCCGCCGCCAGCTCACCACCTCTCAGCAAGCGGGCGGTGGTGATGTAATCCTCTATCATACCGCTGTTGGGGTCACGAATCTCCTCCACCTTGTCGGCATATAGGATGAGCTCATGCCCCAATTCCTCAGGCAGATAGACCCCTTCACCCTCAAAGATTATGAGCAAGTGCTTGTGCCCCAAGCATCCGCCGATTATCCCTCCCAGGACTATGACCACAAAAGAGATGTGCACCACCAAAGACCCCACCCGACCGACCCTTCCCCGATTTGCTATGATATGTCCGCCATCTTTCTTCCTCATCATTATTACCGAATAGCGATGTCTTCTAAGCACCTCGGAGGCGAAAGCCAGGTGCACTCCCTCTATTGTTGCCCCCTCGCTCATCGCCGAGATAGTCTTCTTATTTGGAAAGCCCCGGGGTGTGCGGAAGAGGTTGATAATGAAACGTGTTCGCTTGAGGACACAGGTCAGTAAGCTGAGCGATAGGATTATCAACAACCCCACAAAATAGAAGCTTTTATAGATATTGGTAAAACCCAGAGCATGCAATAATCCTGCGGTCTGGGTTCCGTATTTCTCCACATAGAAACTTTCCCCTCTCTCCTGGGGAATGAAGGCTCCTATTGCGGAGACAAAAGCTATCACCAACAGGAGAATCAAGCCGAAGGACATTGAGCCAAGAAAGTCAATCACCCTTTTCATCCGGCTTTTATTCCTCCTCTACCTCAAGATGGATGAGGGAGCAGGCCGATAACCTCACCACTCCCTTTTCACCAGCCAGTGCGAAAGCTCAATCAAGGAGTTCACCGCACCGTCGTTTTTGAATCCCTCTAAACTGGCGACAGCCCGACGGCTATAATCCTCAGCTACATTTTGAGCATAGGAGAGAGAACCGGCCTGGTGAAGGGCAGAACGGATGGAGTCCATTGCCTTCTCCCCCAGCCCATACATCACATTTTTAACCGCTTCTTTCACATTCCCATCGGAGTGGCTGAGCAGATGGATTATAGGCAGGGTCACCTTGCCCTCTCCAAGGTCTTTGAAGGATGCTTTGCCGAACTGCTCGTTTTCGGACGTGAAGTCCAATGTATCGTCCACTATCTGAAAGGCGTAGCCCAGATTTGTCCCATAGTCCCGTAACTTGGCGGTATCTTTATTGCCGGCGCCAGCCAGTTGGGCAGCCGACTCACAGCAGGCGGAGAGGAAAACGGCGGTCTTTCGCTCCACCACCTGGAAATAATCGCGCTCACTCAGGTCAATATTACCGGTGTTCTCCACCTGCATAATCTCCCCCACACTCATTATCTGGGTTGCTCTGGATAAAGAGCGCATTGCCTCCATACTGCCGACCAAATTTACCAGAGAGAGAAAGACCCGGGAATATATAAAATCGCCGGTGAGCACCGATATCTTGTTTCCCCAAAGGGAGTTTACCGAGGGTGAGCCTCGCCGCAGGCTGGCGCTGTCCACCACATCATCGTGCATAAGGGTCGCTAGATGGATGAGCTCCACACAGGCGGCAAGGTTATATAATCGCTCGCCCAGTTCGCCATAGATGCGACCACAGAGGAGCACCAACAGAGGACGAATGCGCTTTCCACCCGCCTTGACCAGGTGAGTTGTGCTATGGACTAAGGTGCGGTTCTCCGTCCTGAGTAGCTGGAATATGGTATTCTCGGTCCGCTCCAGGTCCTCAGCCACATACTCCTTAATCCGCTCAAATTTCTCCATCCCCGTCAAGATTGCGCACCCTCCCTACCGTTTGACCGGTTCACTGAAAAAAGAAGCCGCCGAAAGCAATTTTCGGAAATCCTTGATTTAACTTTCATCCGCTGTTATCGTTTTCTCGGACTATATCGTTATTTATCGTTCAATCATCTTCGTGAACTATAATTATACCCTCAGGACTCATCAACAATTCCATGTTCCGCCAACGACTGCAAGCAAATCTTTTGCACACCCTCTGGCACTTTCTCCTTTGCCGCCTTGACCAGATCCTCCCCTTCAACCACCCGGGAAGTTCTATCTCTGGCATTCTCCTCGCTTGCCTCTATAATTTTTAATAGCGCCTTCTTCCTTACCAATGGGGGCATCGGCGTAATGGCATCCTTCAAGGCACTCCATGCGGTATCATCCCATTTCATCGTCCTCAACCCTGACATTCTCAATCTCCTGTGCTTATCTCATCCTCTGTAAACCAACATGTCGGATCCTCAGCCAGCATATCACCGGTCTTCTCATAAGCCTTACACCTTGCCCCAGCGCACACCGACTTATATTTGCATATTCCGCACTTACCCTTCAAAAGGTCCCTGTTCCTTAAGTCTCTCAATACGGGCGACTCATACCAGATGGTCTTTAAACTATCCTGGTGCACATTGCCCACCACTATCTGGAGGACCATACAGGGAATTACATCCCCATTCGGCAGGATGGTGATATACCTTGTGCCAGCAGCGCAGCAACTCCTGGTGAATTTCATAAGAATCTCATCCTCCCGCACCTCCTTTTCCACCACCACCCAGTATTGCGGTAAGGCGATTACTCTATAGACCAGGTCGTCCGCTCTTTGCAACTTTATAACTTCATCTATCACCATCTTCCTCTGCTCCGTATCCAGCTCATGCTCAAAATGTCCCTTTCCTCTTCCCGCAGGGACATAATCAAAAATTTCAACCGCTCCCGCACCTAACTCCTTGGCATAATCTATGATACCGGACAACTCCCCTGAATTCTTTCTGTGGAGCAGAGGGGCAATCTGGAATTCCAAGCCCACTTCAGCACAGTTCCTTGCACCTTCAACAGCCCCTTTCCAGGCGCCCTCCATTCCTCTCCATTCATCGTGAGTTTTTGCCACCGCCCCGTCAAGGCTGATCGCCACGCCTTTACATCCTGCAGACTTAAGGTCTCTCGCCATCTCCTTGGTCAGTGGTCCGCCGTGTGACCCCATCACCGTCACCAGACCGTTATCACCTGAATGTTGAATTAACTCTATCAGGTCCTTTCTTAAAGTCGGTTCTCCACCGTCCAATATAATAATCTTCGTTCCCAAATCTGCAATATCATTGATAACCCTCTTCGCCTCTTCTGTTGTCAGCTCCCGGGGGTCTTTCTCTCCAGAGTCGCTATAACAGTGCGGGCAGTCCAGGTCACACTCCCTGGTTATTCCAAAACTCACCAATGCCGGAGGAAGTACCTCTTCTGTCAGCTTTTCTCTTGATGTCATTTTTAAATCCTCTGTTTTTCCGGTTTATTCATTTTCCGCTCCCCCTATATAATACGCCCGAAACTTCACCTGACTACACGATAGACTACGATTCTCTGGACGCCCTCTTTGGTGTAAATGGGTTGGTAATTATTCGGCATATTTCTAGGCTCTATCAGTTGAGCGGTCAGTCCCCGCCAGTAGCCCTCAGTCCAGCCACGGTGATAAGCGATAAGATAACCATACCCCTCTTTATTGATATATGAGGTCAAATCCTCAACTGTAGAAATATCAAAGGGGACCATGGCAAACTGCTTATCAGTGGAATCCGCCTCAACAAGATAAAGATCGTAGTTGGTGGAGAGCACCGCCTTGGGGTCGGTTATGCCCTCCTCGCTGAGCGTGTCTGCAACCTCAAAGATAGCCTCCTTCTCCCAACGATAATGGCTATCGTTCTTAACGCTGTAGAACGATATCGCCAAAGCAGATACGATGAACATTACCACTACCGGCACCAAGAGGGGCGGTCTCGGTCCTTTCCCCACCCTGCCGGGAATTACCTCCCGCATCAGGCTCAGGGCTCCGACAGCCATATACGGGCTCAAGGCGAGGAAGTATTTCCCCCCATAGTTGAAGAGAAGGGTCAGGACACAGTATACCACAAGTATAGCAGAAGCCAGCCCTAGATGCCATCCCTTTCTCTTGAACCAGAGATAAACAAGCCCAGCCCAACCGAAGACAAAGAGGGGGACCTGTATAAGCGGAGTCATCAGTAAGGCGCACAGGTTCTTAAGCCAAAGAATCACAATCCCTGTGGGATTTTCTGAGAGCAAATTGACTATGCTCTCCTGACCCTCATGCTCAAAGAGGATGCTCCAGTCACTGGTTCCTTGCAGGGCAAACCAGACGGTTCGGACGTTGCCGGCATAGAAGGGAGTTCCCTCTCGCCAGAGGTTTATGACCATCTGGGGGCTGGCAAGGATGATGAACGCTCCCAAATACACGGCTGAAAAAGTCAACCGCCTTCTCCAACCTTCCGCCTTGACCAATATCCCCAATAAGAATACGGGTAGAAGCAGGAGGCAGATATATCTATCCAGGAAGCCCGTTCCCAGCACCGCACCGGCGATGAGGAAGGTCCACCATCTACCCCTGGAGAGAGCCCATTCTAGCACCATGATGGCGGTAACCAATATAGCGGCGAAGAGTAGATAGTCCTTCAATCCGGGGGCGCAGAAGACGAATGCTTCGCTTCCCGCAACCGCCCAGAGCACCCCATGTGCCCACTTTCTGCCCAAATATTTTCTGCTTAGAAGATAGCTGACCAGAAGCAGGTATATCCCCCCTGCAAGGGAGATTACCTTGGCGGAATTCTCGTATCCGCCGAACAATTTGGCGAAGAGGGCAAGCAGAGACGGATAGCCAAGGTTCCAATATGGCGACACCTCCGGCTCACCCTCGGCAATGGATTCTGCTAGGCGAACCATCATCCAGTGGTCGGAGAGGCGAATCGGCAAGGAGAAGGGCTTTAGTATGATAAAGATTAAAAGACAGAGGGCGCAAAGGGAGATTAACACCAAGATAAGCTCCCTCCAAATGGGGTTTCCACCTCCATTTTCTTTACCTTTGTCTGTCATCCATCATCTCCGCTCAGGTCTAACAACCGCAAATATTTTCAAATCTCCCCCCAAAAGGAACCGCAATCTCTTTGAGGGGAGCCATCATAAGTCCATTAAGGGATTGTTAATATTCCTGGGGGAAGCTTCTTATCTGCTCGTAGGTGAATACAGGTCCGTCCTTGCAGACATAAGTAGAACCGATGTTACATCTACCACACTTCCCCAGCCCACACTTCATCTTCATCTCCAGAGTGGTGATAATCTGCTCCGCCGGCCAGCCAAGCTCTTCCAGTTTAGCGGTCACCAGCTTGATCATTATCGGCGGTCCGCAAGTGATTACGATTCGGTTCTTGGGGTTGGGCTTCATCTCCTCCAGTATGGGGGGGATAAAACTGACGCGCACATCGTCACCGCACACCTGGTCGGGGATGGGGTCCACCGCCAGACAGAGCCCGCAGTCGGAACTAGCCTTCCACTCCTCTATCTCTCGTTTATATACGAACTCCTCCTCACAGCGGGCGGCGTATATAATGTCCACCTGGTCAAAATCTTTTCGGGTATCCAGCACATTCTGAATAAGTGAGCGCAAGGGAGCTAATCCTATCCCCCCGCCGATGAACATCAGCTTCTTGCCCTTCATCTCCTCCAGGGGAAACCAGTTTCCATACGGTCCTCTAAAGCCCACCTTGTCGCCGACATCAAGGAGATGGAGTCCGTGGGTCATCCGAGCCACCTCCTTTACCGAGCACTCAATGTAACCTTTGCGTGTGGGAGAGTTAGCGATGCAGAAGGTGGCTTCGCCCTCACCGAAGACTGAGTATTCGCCGAACTGCCCGGCTTTGAAGGTGAAATTGTCCCCAACCTTGGGGTCATCAAAGACCATCCGAAAGGTCTTTATGGTCGGGGTTTCCTCCCAGACTTCGGTGACGGTTACAATATGGGGCTTATACAGATTGCCGTTCTCCGCCGTCATTCCTCACCTCCGGTCTCAGCCGGCGCAAGTCGGTTGCACTTCTTGAGAACCTCTCGAAAGTCAATATTCTGCGGGCATTGGTCTATACAACGACCGCATCCGGTGCAGAGAATCTCCCCAAAACGGGTGGGATAGTAACTGTATTTGTGCATCACCTTCTGCCGGTATCTGCGGTATTGGGTGGGTCGGGGCTGGTGGGCGAGCATCAATGTGAAGTCGGCGCCGGTGCAGTAGTCCCACAGGCGAACCCGCCTGCCGCCCTCATCCTGAATATCAAAGCAGTGGCAGGTGGGACATACGAAGGTGCAGATTCCACAACCTATGCAAGCGGGAGCTATCTCCTTCCAGGTGGGGCTCTCAAAGTTCTCCATCATCTTCTCTTGCAGGTCGGTGTTGAATTTCTCCGGGAAATCCCTGGTTGTAAACTCCGGCGCTTCTTCATCCTTACCAACGAACACCTTCAGCGCTTTTTTCCCCTTCTCGCTATGTGCTCGGGCGAAGAAACCCTCAGCGGTGGTATAGATGATGGCATCTGCGCCATCGCTCCTGGAGGAATCTATGCCCAGCGAGTTGCAGAAACAGGTCTCGGTGAGGGGTTCAAGGCAGGCGAAGACGATAATTGTAGCTCTCGCCCTCCGCTCATTCCACTGGAAATCCGCATAATCCCAGTTGAACACCTTATCCATAATCTCCAAAGCCCGCATCTCACAGGGACGACAGGCGAAGAGGACCAAGGGCTCCTCGTCTTTTGGCGGGTCAATCATTTCCACGCTGTGCTTACCGGCTTTGAAGCTGAACAACTCCTCCGCCTGAGGAAGGAAGAGCTTCTTGGCGGACATTATGGTCTTCCTCGCTCCCAGCTCCACCTCCCCACCCTTCTCCATTTTACGGAAGTCCAGCCGTCCCTCCTGCTCCATGGGGGCATAGACGACCGTCTCCCGGCTCAACTTATCCAGTCCGGCTCTAATGTCATCTTCGGAGAGTTTCTGCATCTTCACCGGTCGCTTCCCTCAACTTTGTTCACAGGATAAAATCAGCGGAATCGTCCTTATTGAAATCCTGAAGTGGCGGTAGTTGCTCTCTGTTATTACCGGCTCGGTAGCCATAGAAAAAGCCCTCTATCTTCTGGGCGATGCGCTTATATAGGGTGCGCAGGGGAATATCCACCGGGCAGGCGCGCTCACACTCCCCGCAGTCTATACAACGTCCAGCCATGCACAGCACCCTGCGCATGTGGAAGAGATAGTTGTTGTTGTCCGCAACCGAGCGGGGAAGCCACTGGGGCATATTTACATAGGAGATGCACTGCTCGCAGTAGCACAACGGACAGATATTTCTGCAGGCATAACAGCGGATACAGCGGGAAAAAACCTCCGTCCAGTGGTGATAGAGTTCCTCGTAGTCCTGAGCAAAAAACTCATCCAGACCGGCGTAGCGCTCTGTGCGGGGTTCAACGGACTCCACCTCGTCGCCGACAAAGATATCCGCATCCGGCGTATTGTGTTGGTCGCAGTAGAGGCATTTGTCAGCCATAAGTTCATCGCTCAACTGCTCAGGTAGGCGGTCAAAACCCCCTTCCCTAAGCTTCCTCTCGTCCACCTGACCGGAACACCCCACACCAATGAGCAGATAGGAGTCACGAGGGAGCATATTCTCCTGCTCCAGCACCACCAATCCTCTCTGCTCACAACCCTTGACTACGATGGCAGGCTTCTCTCCCAGCCCAATCAAGTAGCGGGTCAGGTTATAGACCGACCCGCAGTTGAAGACCAACTGCTCGCAGTCCTCCGGTCGGCGTATGAATGCCGGCCGGGTGAACGGCGGAAGGGGCGAGGAGCGATAACCTATGACCACATCCACCTTATTTTCTTCAAGTAATTTCTTGGCTTCCTGGATCAACTGCTCCACTTATAAATCCTTTTGCTAAACCAACTCCTAGCAGATTGTCCTCTATTCTCACCCTCTGACTTAAAGTAATTTCTAGATTCCCTCAAAAGGTCCCAATTCCCTTATTTTCTCAGTCACTTGGGCTACAATCTGGGCCCACTTGGCTCCCTCTGCGGCTGAGCACCAGCTCATCTGCAACCGTTCCGGGTTTATGCCCATAGCGGAAAATATCTCCCTCAAAATCATAAATCGCCGTCTGGCGTAGTAGTTTCCCTGGTTATAATGGCAGTCGCCGGGATGACAGCCGGAAACCAGAACCCCATCGGCACCGTTTTTCAGTGCATTTATGACATACATGGCGTCAACCCGCCCCGAACATGGCACTCGCACCGCTTTTATGTTCGTGGGATAACCGATTCTGCTAGTCCCAGCAAGATCGGCGCCGGCATAGGTGCACCAGTTGCACAAAAAGCCGATTATATGGGGCTCAAAACCCGTTCTATCCGCTTTTTTCTTGGTCTTGGCAGTGGTTTCGGCATCCGCCATTGTTAAGTCCTTACTTTTAAAGTAACCTCTTAAAAAACCATCTCTGATTTATTGAAATTGGCGAGCCAATTCTACTTTTTTGAGCCCACCGGTTCGTCAGATTTCTCCTTTTCAGACCCGGTAAATGCCTTTATCTGCCTGAATATCTGCAAGTCCTTGGTCCCCTTGAGGTTAATTGCGTTGGAACGGCATACCGCACAGCATATCCCGCATCCCTGACATTTACCAAGGTTGACCCGGGCTATCGTCCTGGTCACCTTTTTCCCATCAATGTGGACGGTAACCTCCTCCTCGTCTATGGCGTCATAGGGGCAGACTTCTCTGCAGGTGAAACAGCCGGTGCAGGTGAAGGGATTGACCTCGGCGATATTGGGTTCTCGGGTGAGGAAATCGCCGCTGAAGAGGGCTAAGACCTTGCTTGCAGCGGCACTTGCCTGGCTCACCGAATCGGGGATGTCCTTGGGCGCCTGGCAACAGCCGGCAAGATAGATACCGGCGGTGTTGGTCTCCACCGGCCTTAATTTGGGGTGGGCTTCACTGTAAAAACCGTATTCATCGTAGGAAATGCTCAGCTTACGAGCCAACTCCTCTGCTCCGGGGCTGGCGGTGATGCCGTTTGCCAGCACAACCATATCACAGTGCAACTCTATCTGGGCTCCGGAGAGGGTGTCTGCGCCCTTGACCACCACTTTGCCGTTGTCTCTATACAGTCGGCTGACCCTTCCCCGCATGTAGATGGCTCCCTCCTCCTCAGTAGCCCGGCGGAGGAACTCCTCATACCCCTTGCCCCCGGCACGCACATCTATGTAGAAGACATAGGCTTGAGAGCCGTGTGATTTATGATGGAGGAGGATGGCGTGCTTGGCAGTATACATACAGCATATTCTAGAGCAGTAAGGTCGTCCATATTTGTCGTCCCGGGAGCCGACGCAACAGATGAAAGCCACCTCCTCGGGCTTCTTGCCGTCGGAGGGGCGGACTATCTTCCCCTCGGTGGGACCGGAAGCGGAGGACAGCCGCTCAAACTGCAGACCGGAGATGACATCGGGAATCTCTCCGTAGCCGTATTCGCCGATGACATCGGTATTGAACAGGTCGTATCCGGTTGCCACCACCACCGCCCCCACCTCCTCGGTGATGAACTCGTCGCTCTGGTCATAGCTTATGGCTCCGGTGGGGCATATCTTGGCGCAGACCCCGCATTTGCCGGACTGAAAGTAGATGCAGTTTTCCCGGTCAATGACCGGCGTGTTGGGAATTGCCTGGGGAAAGGGGACATAGATGGCGGCACGGTCGGACATTCCCGCCTCAAACTCGCTGGGAATCTTCTTCTGGGGGCATTTATTCCAGCAGTCGCCGCAGCCGTTGCACAGCTCCATATCCACCGAGCGAGCCTTCTGGCGGATGCGCGCTTGGAAGTTGCCGATGAATCCGTCCAGCTCCTCCAGTTCGGCATAGGAATATATCTTGATGTTGGGGTGTTGTGCGGCGTCAACCATCTTGGGGGTGAGGATGCACTGCGAGCAGTCCAGGGTGGGAAAGGTCTCATCCAGCTGGGACATCTTTCCACCTATGGAGGGAGACTTCTCCACCAAAATTACCTCCACCCCGCCGTCGGCGATATCCAGCGCCGCCTGGATTCCGGCTATGCCCCCGCCGATTACCAGCGCCCGCTTGGTTACCGGCACCTCTATCTTCTCCATCGGCTCAAGCTCCACAGCCTTAGCCACAGCCATACGCACCAGTTCAATGGCTTTCTCGGTGGCTTCCTCCATATCATCATGCACCCAGCTACAGTGCTCCCGGATGTTAGCCATCTCCATCATGTAAGGATTGACCCCCTCCTCCTGCACCGTCCTGCGAAAGGTGACCTCGTGCATCCTCGGCGAGCAGGCGGAGACCACCACCCCGGTCAAGCGGTGTTCCTTTATTGCCTCCTTTATCATATTCTGGCCGGGGTCGGAGCACATATATTTATAGTCGGTGGAATAGACCACATAAGGCAGTTTGCTGACCTCTTCGGCGACCTTCTTCACATCCACCGTGCCGGCGATATTGGAACCGCACCAGCAGACAAAGACCCCTATCCGAGCCATAATCTATCTCTCCACTCGTTCAGAACCCCGATGACCGAAGACACGGTGCACCACCGATTCCGCATTCACTATCGCTTTACCCAAGCCCACATCCTTGCCCCCACCACCATAGGCGACAGCCATCAATTGGGTTATATAAAGTATGGGCATGTTGAACTCCACACCCTCGTATTCGCTCGCTTCCTTCTGGCGCAGGTCAAGGTTGGACTGGCAGAGGGGGCAGGCAACTGCGATGCACTCCGCCCCGGCTTGTTTCGCATATCTCATTATCTCCCCTGCCAATCTGCCCACGATGTCACTGCGGGAGAGGCTGAAGCTGGCTCCACAGCACTCGGTCTTGAAGGGCCACTCCAGGGCTACCCCACCCAGAGCCTCTACTATTTTATCCATAGTTACCGGGTTCTCCACATCATCAAAATCCGCCACCTCCGGCGGGCGGGTAAGCAGACAACCGTAGTAACTCGCCACCCGCAGACCGTTTAGAGGAAAGAGCACATTTCTCTGGATGTTATCCACGCCCACATCGTTGACAAAGATATCCAGGATATGGCGGACGGGAATTTCTCCCTTATACTCCTCACCGAGTATCTGGGCGAGCGCCTCCCTTTTCTTCGGCTTCTCCAAAGCTACCCGATTTGCGGTCTTCAGCCTGTTGTAGCAGGCGGCACAGGTGGTGGCTACATCCAGGCCGGTCGGTCTGGCTTGAAGCAGGTTCTGGGTGGGAAGGGCTAAACCCAAAAGGGGGTCGGTGATGTGGGCTGGGGTGGCACCACAACAAAACCAATCCTCCACCTCCGTAAGCTCCATTCCCAAGACTCCAGCTACGAACCGAAAAGAACTTTCAAATTCGGCAGCGGTGGAGTGCATGGAACATCCGGGATAATAGGAATATTTCACTCTCTCCCCTCCCCCTCTTTCATCTTCTCGCACTTTTTAAAGATTTCCCTCACCTTGCCCCACTTGAACGGATTAGAAGGGAGAAGAGCCAGCTTACGTTTGAGAAACATAGCCGGTGCTTTGCCAAAGTCCTTGAAGAAGCGCCCGCTCAGAAGATTAAACTCGCCGACCAAGCCCAGTTCATAGATTCGCCCGAACCACCGCAAGTTGCTCAAGAAGATTTCGGCGAAGAGCGCTATATCCGGGTCGGTTCTGGGCTTGATGCCCCGCCGTTTGGCGATTATGCGCAAGGCATCCATAACCTCGGCTATGTCTATCTCCCGGGGACAACGGGTGGTGCAGGCTTGGCAGGAAGCACAGAGCCAGGGGGTATCGGAATTTATGACCTCATCCTCCATCCCCAGCTGGCAGAAGCGCATAATTTTTGTAGGCCCATGATCCATAGCAAATGCTATGGGACAGCCGGCGGAACACTTTCCGCACTGATAACAAGCGCCGAAGCTCTCTCCGCTGAGTTCCTCCACTTCATCTCGGAAGGAAGTGTGAATGTCCTCCGTCTTTATCTCCCACTTCAAATCTGCTTCTTCCTGTGTTGATTGAATTGCTACAACCGCGGATGGATTTAAGGAGATATATTAGCAATCTTTAGAGTTATATTCAAGGTATTTTTGAGAAGCCCTTAACAGACTTTCAAACCTCTCTGTGTAACCAATCCATTCAAGCAGAAGGTTCAATACAACAGACTTACTCATAAAAAAATCGCCCACGCAAGCAGGCGATTTTTTTAAACACCGGAGTTAATCATACCTCGGGGGCTTTAACCAGCACCCGGGCATAGACATAGTTATAAACCGCATTGGTGTTGAGGAAGATAATTGAGGCGATAAGTAAAATTATTGCCACGCCATGGACGAAAATATTATTGCGATAAGGCCCATAATCTATCGGAGAGTATTTGTGCAACATCTTACCCCCTTTTCCCTCAACTATATCCAGATATACCTTGAAGCTATCATCCTTCTTCTTTGATTTCATCTGGGGAAACTTCTTCAAATCCATTCGCCCCTCCTCGGTTATAGGAGAACCCTCCTCCACTCCCATAAAGACGGTGAACACCAGTTCTTTTCCGGTATTCTCGGTCACCTTGACCACATAAATTACATTCAAATTCCAGATGAGCAAGATGGTCAAGACGAAGGAGACGGTAACCGCCAGGACGATATAAGCCTTGGCGACGGCGATGGCTCTATCCCTGCGGATCAACAGGAGAAGGATACACAGGATGTCAAACAATGATGACAGGATATAGAAACCGGGGAACATAAACTTGACAAATCCAGAGGTATACTGCCCGGGAAGGGATACCGTAAAGAGGAAGATCATGTTAAAAGCGATGTGCAACAGCAGTAATACACAGATGAGTGTTAACTGCCACGGTATCCCTTTCTTTGCGATTGTGGATGCGGTGGACTTTGGAGGCACAGTCTCCATAACATATTCTCCTTTTAATCAAAATCCAAAAAGACCTTCTATCAAAATCTCCCAAAATGCGAGTGGTTTAAGTCCCGATTATACAACAAAATCTACATTTTTTCCTCATATTTAATTCCCCAAGCCTGCACCTCTTTGATTGTCTCTCCAATTCCCTCCATCATCTCGGTAACCACCACCACATAATCCGGGTTTACCTCCATGTAACCGGGTCCTACCCGTACCGCCTTCAGCTGACCTTCAAAACGCACCGCCAACTTCCCCTCTGCGAGTGAGGTGATATAAAATGTGTGTCCCGGAAGAATGCCGACATAACCTTCGGTAGTCGGAGCGATTATGGACACCACATCCAGGTGCAGACCCATCATGATGGGGGTCACCAATTCCAGATGTATCTTGTCCGGCAGGCCCATACCCTTAATCCTCTTCCAACTTCATCTCTTTGGCGCTATCCACCACTTCATCAATGGTCCCCACCATGTAAAATGCCCTCTCCGGCAGGTGGTCAAACTCACCGTCGCAGATACGCCTGAAACCTTCTACTGTATCGGTGATTTTGACATATCTCCCCTCTCTGCCGGTAAACTCTATAGCCACAAACATCGGCTGTGAGAGGAAGCGCTGGATACGTCTTGCCCGCCCGACGATGACCTTATCCTCTTCGGAGAGCTCGTCCATCCCCAGGATGGCGATAATATCAAGAAGCTCCTTGTAACGCTGTAATATCTCCTGCACCCGACGGGCGGTGTGATAATGCTCCACCCCCACTATACGAGGATCCAGAATTCTGCTGGTGGAGGTCAGTGGGTCCACCGCCGGATATAGCCCCAGCTCGGATATTGGCCTGGACAATTGGGTTACCGCATCCAGATGGAGGAAGGTGGCTACCGGCGCCGGGTCGGTGTAGTCGTCGGCAGGGACATATATGGCCTGGATGGAGGTGATGGAGCCCCTGTGGGTGGAGGTGATGCGCTCCTGTAGTTCTCCCATCTCCGTTGCCAATGTCGGCTGGTATCCCACCGCACTGGGCATCCGCCCCAGCAGGGTGGACACCTCCGAGCCTGCCTGCACAAAGCGGAAGATATTGTCAATGAACAGAAGCACATCCTGCCCTTCGGCTTCTCGGAAATACTCCGCCATTGTCAAGGCGGTCAAGCCCACACGCAATCTGGCTCCCGGAGGCTCGTTCATCTGCCCGAAGACCATCGCCGTCTTTTCTATTACCCCGGAACGCTTCATTTCCAGCCACAGGTCGTTGCCTTCACGGGTTCTCTCCCCCACTCCGGAGAATACGGAGAAACCCCCGTGCTCGGTGGCAATGTTGTGAATCATCTCCATTATGAGCACGGTCTTTCCCACGCCGGCTCCACCGAACATGCCGGTCTTCCCGCCCCTCATAAATGGCTCCAGCAGGTCTATGACCTTAATGCCGGTCTCCAGCATCTCCTGAGAGGTATCCTGGTCCTCCAAAACCGGCACCTGGCGATGGATGGGATAGCGCTCCTTGGTCTTTGCCTCACCCAGTTCATCTATGGGCTCACCGAGGACATTGAAGATTCTCCCCAGTGTCTCCTTGCCCACCGGCACGGTAATAGGTCCACCGGTATCATATACCACATCCCCACGGCGCATGCCGTCGGTGGAAGCCATACATAACGCCCTGACCCGGTTTTCCCCCAACCCTTGAGCCACCTCAGCCACCACCCTGGCGTCACCAAGTGGAACCTCCAGGGCGCTGTAAATCTGAGGCAGTTCCCTGGGGTCAAACTCAGCATCTATCACCGATCCGATGATCTGGACTATGCTCCCCTTGGCCATTTTTGCGTATCTATCTTCTTCAGCCAAACAGTCTCCCTCCAATAAATAAGTCTCTCCTTTTGAGTTGAGCTATTAGTAAAACCGCAACTCTTTATCTGAAAGCCTCCGCCGTGGTGAGCACCTCAATAAGCTCATTGGTGATGTGGCTCTGACGGGCTTTGTTGTAGTGCAGGGTCAGTTTTTCAATGACCTCTTCGCAGTTCCGGCTGGCCATCTCCATGGCGGTCATACGAGCTCCATATTCGCCGGCTGTGGACTCCTGCACGATACGCCAGACCTGGACATTTAGATATAACGGTAATAGGACATTGAGTATCTGGTGCTTGTCAGGTTCATAGATATAATCCACTCCGGGAAACATGCACTCCTCAAGACCGGCAATCGGCAACAGGGTGCGCACCACAACCTCCTGACGACCGGCGTGGTGAAAGCGGTTATAGATAAGCTCCGCCCTATCCACACCCTTGCCCTTGAAGTTATCTATCAATATCTGCCCTATCTTCCGTGCATCGTCCATGTGCACCTTGGTTCCGAACATAAAGTATTCCGCCACTATATTATGATTATGACGCTTGAGGTAGTCTCGTCCCTTTCTGCCGATGGCGATTAACCCCACATTCTCATGACCGATTCTTTTAAGGTATTTAATGCGTCTCTCCGCCTCCCTGAGTACGTTGGAGTTGAAAGGTCCGCAGAGACCTTTGTCCGATGTCAGAACCGCCAGCAGGACATTTTTACTCTCCCGCTCCGCCAGAAGAGGATGGGTGCTACGGTCCTCGTGGGAGCAGAGGGAAGCGATCATGGTTGCCAGACGGTCGGAGTAGGGGCGCATACTGTAGAGAGCTTGCTGAGCGTTGCGCACCCTGACCGCAGCCACGGTCTTCATCGCCTGGGTGATCTCCCTGGTCTTCCCCACGCTTCCTATTCGCCGCTTGATGTCCCGCAGAGCCGCCAAAACATCCTCCCTTGTTTACCTGACGGTTATATCTGCCACCTCAGTATGTTCGTGCCACACAGTAGTGGTGTCCGAGCCTGCGCCGTAGGATAATCCCGAACGATACATTAGGTGGTAATTTCCTGTAACCTCCCCCACTTTAAATTCCAGGGTGACCAGAAATTTAACTATCTTCTCAGTATAGACAAATCCCTGCTGGGATATCAAGGCTATCCAGCGGTATCCCAAGTCCGCCGGGGAGTTACCCTCACAGTCATCGGCTAAAGCCCTATCCTCGCTCATCCATCCGCTGACATCTCCACTGAACTCGGCAAAGATAAGTTCCCAATCATTGGGAATACAAACCCCTAAAAGACCGTGGGCATTCTGTATAGCCAAATCCTCGGCTTCGGTCCCCTCCCCCAGGTCGGTCTCCAGGTGGACCTTGACCGTGATCTCTGCTCCTGCCTTGGCTTCAGTCGGTTGCTCCACGGTGGTTATCTTGATACAGCCGATGAAAACCAAAGGAAGGAGTATAAATAGTGCCGATATCCTCTTCATCATCTCCTCCTTGCTTAAGAGTAAGCTATCCTCATGGAATAACTACTCGGTCACCTCAATAGCCCTCGGTCCAAGGTCGTTTCCCCAGTTTATGCCACCCAAGGTAACCACTTCGGAATCGGCTAAGCCTATATGATAGTTGATGGCGAACAGACCGGTCTTTCTGCCGACAATAAACTTCAGCTTGACCTTTATCGGTTCAGTGGTCATCTTTTCTGAGAACTCCATCTGCTTCTCGGTCAATAAACCTATCCATTGATATCCCACTCTAGTGGGAGTGCATAAATCCATCAGGGTGGCGATGCGCTCGTTCTCCCTCAGGTCGGCTTTGATGGGGCTGTCCACCCGTGCCTCTGTCAATCTCCAGTCGTCGGGGACACAGACCCCCAAAAAGCCCCAATAGAGTGAACCTGCATACTCCTCGTAACCCTCATCCGGAGCGCAGGTGACGACCACGCGCACCTCCCCGCAAGCAATCACTTCATCCGGCTGGTCAATGTCGGTGATGTTCAAACAACCGGAAAGGAGAAGGGCAACACCAATGGCGGTAAATACTTTTATTGTAACTCGGGACATAATCTCAGCTCCTAATGTATATTCTCCTTGGCTATTCCTCCCCGTCACCTGCTTCCTCCCCCTCGCCCGGTTTGATATCCACCATGAATCTGTCCACAAAACCTGCGGTAATCCGGTTCAGTTTCTCCAGCTCCTCGTCGGAAAGGTCACCGCTCTTTTTAATGGCTTCGCTCAACTGCGGATGTTTTTCCCGCATATGGGAGAGGAAAGCCACCTCAAAATCCCGGATATGGACAATAGGAACCTTATCAAGATGACCGGCTATTCCCGCATTGATAATAAATATCTGCTCGTCCACCGGCATAGGGACATATTGCCCCTGCTTCAACAGCTCGGTCAACCGCCGTCCACGCTTCAGCTGAGCCATAGTTGCCTTGTCCAGCTCGGTCCCAAACTGGACGAACTTTTCAAGCTCCCTGAACTGCGCCAGCTCCAGGCGAAGCCCACCAGCCACCTTCTTCATCGCCGGAATCTGCGCATGTCCCCCCACCCGGGAGACGGACAGCCCTACATTGATGGCTGGGCGCAACCCGGCATAGAACAGGTCGCCTTCCATATATATCTGTCCGTCGGTGATGGAGATGACATTGGTGGGGATGTAGGCGGTAATATCTCCTGCCTGGGTCTCTATTATGGGCAAGGCGGTCAGTGAGCCCCCACCCATCTCATCGGAGAGTTTAGCCGCCCGCTCCAGCAGGCGGGAGTGGAGATAGAAGACATCGCCGGGATAGGCCTCACGACCGGGGGGGCGCCGCAGAAGCAGGGAGAGTTGGCGGTAAGCCCATGCGTGGCGGGTCAGGTCGTCATACATCACCAAAGCATGACCCCCGCTGTCCCTGACCTCCTCACCGATGGCGCATCCGGCGTAAGGAGCTAAATATTGCAGAGAGGCGGGGTCTGAGGCACCGGCATGAACCAAGGTGGTGTAGTCCATAGCTCCATAGTCGGAGAGGGTCTTGACCACCCGGGCTACAATGGAGTTGCGCTGACCGATGGAGACATAGATACAGCGGACATCGGTATCCTTCTGGTTAATAATTGTCTCCATAAAGATGGCCGTCTTTCCGATTCCCCTATCCCCCAAAATGAGCTCCCGCTGTCCCCTTCCGATGGGAATCATGGAATCAACGGCTTTCAATCCGGTTTGCAGAGGTTCTTTTACCGGCTGGCGATGGACGACATTGGGGACAAGCCCCTCTATGGGATAAAACTTCTCCGTTTTCACCTCTCCCTTGCCGTCCAGAGGAAACCCCACCGGGTTTATGACCCTTCCCGAAAGCTCCTCGCCTACCGGAACCTGCAGGATTCGCCCGGTGTTTTTGACCACATCTCCCTCTTTGATGTGCACATCTTCTCCCAGAAGGACCACGCCGACCATGGTCTCCTCAAGGTTGAGCACCAGACCATATACTTCCCCGGGGAAGAGGACCATCTCCGCAGCCATCGCTTCCCTCAAGCCATATACCTGTGCGATACCGTCGCCTATGGAGACCACGGTTCCCACATTATCCAGCTTCAGGCGGTCGTCAAAATCACGAATCTCCTGGCTTATCAAAGCGCTGATTTCATCGGCTCTTATTCTCACCCTGGCAAACCTCCAGGACTGAGCTCATCACCCGACCAGTATTTCTTGCAACTCATTCAACCCCCCCCTTATAGTTCCGTCAACAACCCGGTCATCAAAATCCAGACGGATACCGCCGATTAAGTCTTCATCAACGATGTTCTTCAAGCGAATCTTTTGACCGAACTTCTTCTTAAGAATAACGGTCATCCTATCCTTCAGGTCTCCTTCAAGCTCCCTGGCGGTTCTGGCGACGACCAGCAGTGTCCCTTCCAGACCGCATATCTCCCCCTCCATATACTCCAGAATAAGGGGAAGAACACTCAACCTCCCCCTCTCTATCAACTTTTCCACCATCCGCTTCAGCAGAGGTGAACGTTCCTTTAACGCTATGCTATCCATAATTCTGGTCTTTATTTCATCGTCAATATTCGGCAGCTCCATAAATTGGCGAAGCCTTTCTTCAAGCGACAATATCTCCCAGATTTCGGAAAGCTCCCCAAAAATAGTCCACGCATTTTTGGTGGTTTTGGCGCTTCCGACCAGAGCTCTGGCGTATCTTTTTGCTATTACTCGGTCTTCCATCTCACGTCTTCCACCTCAGCCAAAAATTTCTCCGCCAGGGCTTTGTCTTTCCTTTCGTCAATCTTCTCCTTCAGGAGTTTTTCGGCGATGGAGAGGGATATCTCCACCGTCCGTCTGCGAATCTCGGCAGAAGCTTTTTCCTCCTCCTCAGCTATCCGCCGCTCGGCACGCTCAATGATGGTGCCGGCGTCCTCCTTAGCCGCCATAATCAAATCGTTGCGCCGCTGATTTGCCTCTCGCTCCGCCTCCCTCAGTATCCTATCCGATTCCTCCCCCACCTGACTCATCTTCCGCTGATACTCCTCCCGCAGACGCTCCATCTCCAGGCGGTTCTTCTCCGCTTCGTTTATGTCCCCCTCAATCTTGTCCTGCCTCTTCTCCAGAATTCTGAATACCCGTTTATAGACGAAGCGATACATCAGGTATAGAAAGATGAGAAAGACGACTATCTGATAACCCAAAAGCGCTGGGTTTATCTCCATCATGAAACATCAAATCCTTCAAATTTGTGAGGTTTCCCTGGCTTAGGGTTCCTCTATCACATTCCGGTCATCTTTACCACAGATTCGGTGAATGGGTTGATAAAAAGTAAGATGAGTGCGACAACCAGCGTATAGATAGCCAAGGTCTCAATGAAAATCAAAGCTAAAACCATCTGAATCTGGATTGGGCCGGAGGCTTCCGGCTGACGGGCTACGCTTTCCAGAGCCTGTTTAGCAGCCCGAGCCTGAGCCATAGCCGCACCCACCGCAGCTACAGCCATAGCACTCGCACATATGACCGCCACCCAGATGAAGTATTGAATTGCCGCCGTTTTTACATCCCCCCCGTTCACCGTGCTGCCCTCTTTCACTTCAACACTCTCCGCCACCACACTCTCTTCAATTACCGATTCCTCCTCCTGAGCCAAAGCAATGCTCACCAAGCCCAACAATATCGTCAGGATTAGGGCTACTGTAAAAAACCTAAGCATCTTCGTTTCCCCTTTCTGGGCAAAAAATTCCATACTTAATTAACTCTTGCAAATCAATGCTTCTCCCCCCAGGCGCTGGCTCCCCCGAAGTAAATGGTGGGCAGGAGGGCAAAGATAAAAGCCTGCACTAAGCCGGTTATTAACGATAGCGGCAGGATTATCACGGTTATGGGCACATAATAAATCATTGTAGCAATCTTGTTTATCACCATCACCAGTATCTCCTCGCCCATGATATTGCCGAAGAGACGCATGGTCAGCGATATCGGCCTTGAAAACTCACCGATGGTCTCCAGGACGAACATTAAAGGCGCCAGAGCCAGGACCGGTCCCATACGGTGGCGCAGGAAAGACTTTATGCCCACCTCACGGATACCCACATAGGGCGTGGCTATAAAAACAATCATAGCCAGCCCAAAATTGGTGTTCAGGTTGGAAGTGGGGCTCACCAGACCGGGCACCAACCCTATTAGGTTGGCGAAAAGGACGAATATGAACAGGGTTGCTATGAGGGGAAGATAGCGGACTCCACTCTCCCCGATAATATCTCTCATCAATCCTTTAAGCCAGTTGAGCGTCATCTCCAGAACCAGTTGGGGTTTAGACGGGCGCTCAAGCCTCAGCCGGCGAACGATGAGCAAACCGAGGACAAATATCAGCACCATCACGATGAGGGTGTTGGTGAAAATTACGCTGTCGTGTCCGCCTAACCCGGGGAAGGGTATGCCGAACTCCATCCCCACTTCCAGCCCACCCATATCACACCCCCTCCTTGCCGGGCAGTAAAACGATTGCCCCGATACCTGCGCCAGCCACGCCGATGGAGACGGTCAATGCCCCCCCAGCCATTCCCAGGGCATCAAGATAGCCAAAGCTAATGAGCAAATAAAGGGCAAAGCCCAGGGCGGGCCATCTGAACAGGGAGAGGAGGAAGAGCACTATCTTCTTGCGAAAGCTCATCTTGCGCCGTAAGATCAGGTCGGATATCAAAAGTAGAAAGGATACCTCCAGGGAGAATATAACTGTGGACAGAGAATATGATAAAATATGCTCCCGGAACGGGCCGGTTAGAGCCAGCCCACATGCCGAAAGCATTATCAAGGAGACGGTTATGACATATCCCCAAATAATCCGCTTTATCTCACTCACCACCCATCTTCAATGCTAACTGGATGGTCCTTATCAATCCGACGGCAATGCCCAGAAAGAGCATAATGACCGTCAACCAGGGACGGGTCCCCAACCAGCGGTCCAGAAGATAGCCCAAAAATAATCCTCCAAAGATAGGTCCCACCAGATAATAACCGATGTTAACAGCAATGGTTACGCCCCGCCATTTGGGGGGTTTCCTCTCGCTACTATCAAGCTTCTTCTCTGGGGTGAGGCCATCACCCTCTTTGGGGGTCACAACGACCTCCTGATTGATTGCTGATATTAGCCTAAAAGGTGGGGCTTGTCAAGTTATGACTGGGAAAAAGTTCTCAAACGGATCTAGCTTGAATTTTTGCAGTAATATTGTTATATAAGTTATAATAAGTTTAGCGTCAAAGCCAAAACCTCAAAGGAATTGCAGATGCGATACCTTGCTTATCTTATTCTACTCTTAGCCCTGGCGGTTCCGGCAGCAGGCATTGACTTCCCCATCGGCGTGGGCTATAAGTGGGAGTATAAGACCCACTCCCCCGAAGGCAGTAGTATTACCGTGAAGATTATTACCGCTATGGAGTATGAGGACGGTCATCCTGTCTATACCATGCTGATAACGGGTAAATATGGCACTAAAATAGAGAGGATAAAGGTTGTGGAGGGGTGGGTCTTCTCCAATATGGGCGCCGGGGAGGAGTTCCATCCCCTGCTCCCTCTGGACCCATATCCCGGCGACAACTGGACCTTCAATCTCATCGGTATCGGCAAGAAGGAGAAGCGCACCTGCCGGGTTGAGGGAAGCGAAGCGGTCACGATATCACTGGGGACATTTGATGCGCTTAAGATAAAGGTTACCGTGGAAGCCGGGGGCGAGAGCGAGGAACTCTACGCCTACTACGCAGACGGCATCGGTCTGATACAATATTGCGGGGAGGAATTCCGCGAGGAGCTGACCGGATATAACTTCGGAGAGTGATGAAATCAACCAAATTGATTACGGTCAAGGGCGGGTCTTCTTTAACCCGCCCTTGACCCTACATGTCTATGTTATCTCTTTTCCTTCCTAATCCACTCATCCATCGCCCGCGCGGAACGTTTGCCCGCACCCATAGCCTCTATCACCGTCGCCGCTCCGGTCACGATATCCCCCCCGGCATAGACGCCGGGAAGGGAGGTGGCGCCGGTTTCCAGGTCGGCGTCTATGTTGCCCCATTTTCCCAGCTTAAGACCGGGGGTGCTTTGGGGAATCAGGGGGTTGGGGGTCTGACCGATGGCTACCACTACCATATCACAGTCAATTATGAAGTTGGACCCCTCAATGGGTAGCGGTCGGCGCCTGCCGGACTCGTCCGGCTCCCCCAACTCCATTTTAATGCACTCCATCGCCTTAACCCAACCTTTGCCGTCATCAATGATGCGCACCGGGTTGGTCAGCAATTTGAACTCTATCCCCTCCTCCTCGGCATTTTCAATCTCCTCCTCGCGGGCTGGCATCTCCACCCTTGAACGGCGATAGACGATGGTCGCTTCCTCGGCGCCGAGCCTTTTTGCGGTGCGCACCGAATCCATGGAGACATTGCCGGCGCCTAGCACCACCGCCTTTTTACCACACCAGACGGGGGTGTCATATTCCGGGAAGAGATAGCCCTTCATCAAATTTACCCGGGTCAAAAACTCGTTGGCGGAATAGACGCCGTTCAGGTTCTCGCCGGGAATATTCATAAAGTTGGGCAAGCCGGCACCGGCTCCAATGAATACCCCGGCAAAGCCCTCCTCCTCTAAAAGCTCCTGAATTGAAAATATCTTCCCGATGACCATGTTCATATGGAACTCCACCCCCAAATCGGAGATATACTTGACCTCCTGGTCAACTATACTCTTGGGCAGACGGAACTCAGGAATGCCGTAACGAAGGACGCCGCCGGTGGCATGGAAAGCCTCAAAAACATGCACCCGATAGCCCATCTTGACCATATCGCCTGCGAAGGTCAATCCTGCCGGTCCACTTCCCACCACAGCCACTTTGGGTCCCCTGGGGTTCAGGTTCTTGGCTATGATACCTTTCTCAGCCTCCCAATCGGCGGCGAAACGCTCCAGACGACCTAATGCCACCGGCTCCATCTTCTTCGCCATAACACAGACCTCTTCGCACTGGGTCTCCTGCGGGCACACCCGCCCGCATATCGCCGGCAAGCTGTTGGTCGCCTTGAGTATATCTATTGAAAGTTGAAAATTGCGGTCGGCTATGGCTTTGACGAAACCGGGGATGTCCACCTCCACCGGGCATCCAGCGATACAGGTAGGTTTCTTACATAAAAGACAGCGCTCGGCTTCAGCAACCGCAGTCTTCTCATCATAACCCAAAGCCACCTCGTTGAAGTTCTTGACCCGCTTCTTGGGGGGCTGACGCGATATTGGATATTTCTTGGGAATCAGTTCCCTCTTGGGCTTTGCCTTATCAGCTTTGGATTGGGGCTTCTTTTTCCCTTTCTCAGCCATTATCCTCCCCCCTCATCACATTTGATGCCATAAGCCTCCAGGGCTTCTTTCTCCTCAGGGTTATAGCGAACCTGGCGAGCGGCATATTCTTCAAAGTCCACCTCATGACCATCAAAGACCGGTCCGTCAACGCAGGCGAACCGGGTCTTCCCGCCCACAGTTATCCGGCAGGAACCGCACATGCCGGTGCCGTCAACCATAATAGTATCCAGGCTGACCAGGGTCTTGATTCCGTATTCCTTGGTCATAGCGCAAACCGCTTTCATCATCGGGATGGGTCCGACCGCTAATATCATATCCGGCTTTAAGCCCTCGTCAAACAGTATCTTCAGTTGTTCGGTGACAAAACCGTGCAAGCCGTAGCTGCCGTCGTCGGTGGTGACATATAGTTTCTCCACCAACTCAGAGACCTCCTTCTCCAGTATGAGCAGATTATGAGAGCGAGCCCCGATGATGGCGACGACCTTATTTCCCTCCTCCTTCATAAGGCGGATCTTGGGATAGATGGGAGCTATGCCCAAGCCACCGCCGACCGCCACCACCGTTCCCACTTTGCCTATCTCCATGTGTTTGCCCAAGGGACCGACGAAATCCTGTATGGAGTCGCCTTGCTCAAGAGTAGCCAGATGGTAGGTGGTTTTGCCCACCTTCTGGAAGATGATGGTTACCGTGCCCGCTTTGCGGTCAAAGTCGGCTACGGTCAGGGGAATCCGCTCACCCTTTTCGTCAATGCGCAGTATTACAAAATTGCCCGGCTCACATTTGCGGGCTATCAGCGGAGCTTCCACATCAAAGAGAACCGTCTCCGGGGTAAGCTCCTCCTTGCGTAAGATTTTATGCATCCACCCCACTCCTTGAGCAAACTCTGGGATATGTAAAAAATTGCAATTTACCAGTTAATCTCAACTTCCAAAGATTACCTCATATTCATACTCAAAAGAGCTTTCGGAATCGGAACCGTGCACCACATTCCGCTGGATGCTCTCGCCGAACCTGGCCCTTATGGTTCCGGGGCGGGCTTCCTTCGGATTGGTGGCACCCATTATCTCCCGAACCCTGGGGATTACATCATCCCCCTCCACAACCAGTGCCACTATCGGACCGGAGGTAATAAATTCTATCAAGTCGCCAAAGAAACCCTTCTCCTTGTGCACCCCATAGAAACGCTGTGCCCTCTCTTTATCCAGGGTCAACATCGCAAGCTCGGCAATTTTGAGCCCCTCTTCCTCTATGGCGGAGAGCACCTTACCAATCAAGCCCCGACCCACCCCATCGGGTTTAACCAGGACCAGGCTTCTTCCGGGCTTCTCATCCATTACAGTTCCCACTCCTCCAGATGTTCGGATACCTTCCCCGTTTTGACTTTCTTGCCCTCAGCGATTCCCAAATCCAGGGCTTTCAAATTTATTTTCAAGTGGGCGTGGGGTACTCTCTTAGAAACCGCCTTGCGCAATGCATCTGGGCTGACCAGCTCAGCCAGCTCATTCAAGGCTCCCAAAGCAACCACATTGGTGACGATGCGATTTTTGAAATTCTCGTAAGCTATGGTGGTAAAGGGAATCCGATAGGCGGGGTGGGTGGGCAGGCTCTCCACCAGACTATCGTCAACCAAGAAAACCCCGTCTTCCACCAGAGAGGGATAGAACCTGTCCACCGACTTCTGGTTGAGGGCAAGCAGGACATCCACCTTATCCGGAATGGGGAAGATTATCGGTCGGTCGCTTATAATTATATCCGAGTGGCTTGCCCCTCCCCTCGCCTCGGGACCGTAGGACTGCGTCTGACTGACATATTTGCGGTCATGGAGACCCGCCGCCTCTGCGAGCATAAGCCCCGCCAGGAGCAAGCCCTGTCCACCTGAACCGGAGAGCCTGATCCGCCGTCCAACCATCTCATCCGCCCCCCTGGGCTCTCTTCATCAGCTTTCTATATAAATTTGTGTATTCTGGAAAGTCAACATCGTGCAAGAGCCCGATGGTGAACTTGCCCTCAAGTTCCTCGGAGCTCATCTTCTCCGCTTTCTTGACGGGGACAGCATTGGCTTTCTGCCAATTCACCATCTCCACTACATTCTTGAAGTCGTTGAGCCTTCCAAAAAAGGTGGGACACTGAGCGATTGCCTCTATTACCGAGAAACCGTCTTTCTGCAGGGCGTCATAAACCAGCTTCTCCATCAAAGTGGAATGATAACATGTAGCTCTGCCCACATAGATGGCGCCGGCAGCGATGGCTAGATCGCAAATGTCAAAGGGACGCTCAATATTTCCCAGTTTGGCAGTGGTGCCGTATGCCTGGTAAGGGGTGGTGGGAGAGACCTGTCCCCCGGTCATGCCGTAAATACTATTGTTCACCACTATCATAGTCATCTCAATATTCCGTCTGGCGGAATGGATGAAGTGGTTTCCACCGATGGCGCAGGCGTCCCCGTCGCCGGTTACCACAATTATGTGTAACTCCGGGCGAGCCAGCTTCAGTCCGGTGGAGAATGCCAGCGCCCGACCGTGGGTGGTATGCAGGGTATTAAAGTCAAGATAGACCGGCATGCGGGAGGTGCAGCCGATGCCGGATACCATAACAATTTTATCCGCATCCAGCTTTAATTTATCAATGGCTCGCACGATGGCGCCCATAATTGTTCCTATTCCACACCCCGGGCACCACACATGAGGAAACTTTTTGGTCGGGCGCAGATATTTGCGCATCTTCTCGGATATCATGATAGAACCTCACTTATCTTTTCCAGAATCTGATGGGGATAGATATTATCACCGTCAACCCGATTTATCCCCACCACCTTACACCGTCCCTCCACGGAGCTTTTAACCTCCCGAATTATCTGTCCCATATTTATCTCCGGGACTATGGCAACTCTTATCTGTTCGGTTATCGTCTGAAGCAGTTGCACCGGAAACGGCCAGATGGTAAGCAGGTTCAATATACCTACAGCAATCCCCTTGCTTCGGGCTATCTCCACCGCCTCCTTGGCGGCTCGGGCGGTTATTCCATAACATACCACCATTATCTCGGCGTCATCCATATACAACTGTTCCACCTCAACTATATCATCCAGATTGAATATAATCTTTTCAATCTGACCACGGATACAGTCATCCACCTCCTCAGAGACCGAGGTCGGGAAGCCGTGCGCGTCGTGGGTCAAGCCGGTGATGTGATAACGATAACCGCTCCCAAAGCTAGCCATCGGGGCTACACCGCCATGCGCCCGATCATAAGGTAAATACCACTCCGGCGGGACTGTGGGTAGCTCCCGGTCTATTACCTCATACTCTCCCTCCTGTGGCAAAACCACCGTCTCCCGCATATGGGCTACGCTCTCATCGGTGAGGATGATGACCGGAACCCGATACCTCTCCGCCAGATTGAAGGCACGAACGGTTATGGTAAAACATTCATAAACTGAGGAGGGCGAAAGGGCGATTATGGCGTGGTCGCCGTGTGTTCCCCAGCGGGTTTGCAGGACATCACCCTGACCAACCTTGGTGGGCAGTCCTGTGCTGGGTCCACCACGCTGGACATTTGCCACCACAATGGGAATCTCAGCCATACAGGCAAATCCTAACCCCTCCATCATCAAGGAGAAACCCGGACCGCTGGTGGCGGTCATTGACTTCGCCCCCCCGATGGAAGCCCCGATAATTGCGGAGATGGAAGCGATCTCATCCTCCATCTGGATAAAGCTCCCCCCCACTTTGGGGAGTTTTATGGAGAGAATCTCGGCGATCTCCGTGGAAGGGGTGATGGGATAGCCTGCAAAAAAGCGCAGACCGGCCGCTATCGCCCCGCTGGCGATGGCTTCCGCTCCGGACAATAATTGTCTTCGCTCCTCTCTTTCTGTCATCTTCTGCTCTCTTATCAATTAGATGAATCGCTGCGGCTGAGGGCAAGCCCCAAAAGAATCATAAGAAAATTGCACGATTCGTAGTCTCCAAAGTTATACTCAAAGATCCCCACACCCAGAAAACCAGCCAATCCGGCGATGGCGGCGACGGCTAAAGCCCGGTCCAGGGGTGGGTGGCCATCCTCAGCATCCTTCAATTTGAACCGCCGGACGGTGACCCAGAAGAAAGAGACTATCAAAGCGATAAACGAAGCCAACCCGATGACCCCCGACTGGGCGGATACTTGTAGAATATTGTTGTGCAGATGGCTGTAATGGCGCACCGCTTCTTTCTCCCGGAAATGGGTATATTCCCAGGCTACATTTCGCATTCCCACCCCCAGGATAGGATAACGGCGGACCATCTCCCAACCACTCCTGTAAATATACAGACGTTCATCGTATTCATTAGCCAGCTTCAGAGAAAGACCACCCTCACCAAAGATGAAGGTCTCGGTTACTCGCTCACGCACCTGGGGAACCAACATAAGCACCATAATAAATAAGAGGGGTATGATAATAAAAATCTTCCTCCCTTTCAAGAGAATAATTGTGAAAATTGTTACAAAAAGACCCAAAAGTGCGGAGCGAACCAGAGAGACCGCACAACCCAAAGTGAGCACGGCGAAGGACAGCCAGAGAATGACTCTCCTCCATCCACCGCCTTGGTCAAAAACCGCCATGGAGAGGGAGAGGGAGGCAGCCATAACGACGATGCTTCCGAAAGTCATATAGAAGAGCATACCGCTGGGTCTATTCTCCATCAGGCTGCCGGAGGTAAATATGGTGTGGGTGAACTGTCCCAGGGCGACCAAGCTGTTTAACACCGCACCCAGAATGAGGAGATAGCAGAGTGGACGGCGATACTTCCCCCGCAAATTGAATGCTACCATAAAGATTACCAAAAAGAATGTCGCCGAATGTGGGAACCACCCCAGAGCACGTATGACATAATCCCAGCCCCCGATGCGATAGCTGGCAAGGGAGGTAATCAGGCACACCAGCAAGAATACCAAGATGGGAATCTCCAGTTTGGTCCAGAAAGCCCCGCTTATCCTTCTCTCTATGATGGATTTGATTATCCAGGGCAGAAGAATTAAAAAACCGCTGGACAACTTAATCACCGATATGGAGAGCGAGGCGCTTGCGAAGAAGACCGCCAACCCAGAAAGGATGATTATATCTAGGATACGGATAGCCTTTTCCCTCGGGCTCATCTAGCGACCACCTGCCGGTATAGTTCTATCGTCCGCCCGGCGATATCCTCCCAGCGGAACTTACCCGCCTGCAAAATTCCCGCACCAGAGAGCTTCTCCCGCAGACCGTCCTCCTCTATCAGGCGCACCACCGCCTCCACAATCTGGTCCTCCCTTTCAGGATGAACATATATCCCCGCCTCACCCACTACCTCCGGCAGGGAGGCGAGATGGGAGGAGATGACCGGCGTCCCGCAAGCCATAGCCTCCAGCGCCGGAAGACCGAAGCCCTCATACAATGAGGGTATTAGCAGAGCCAGCGCCCCCTGATAAAGGGGAGGTATTTGTGAATACGGTAGGGTGCCGGTCACCACCACATCCCCCTCCGCCCCGTCCTCCCTTATGTATCCCTCCACCTGATGATAATACTCACCCGGCTCGGTCACCAGGACCAACATCAAGTCGTAGCCCATCCTGCGCAGGATGAGGAAAGCCTCCACCACCGTTCGCAGATTCTTATTATAGTCCTGACGCCCCACGAAGAGAAGATATGGTTTGGATATGCCCAGCCTCCGCCTTGAGCCATCAATCTCATCTGAACCTTCGGCGGGCTTAAAAGACGAGGCGACGGCGTGATATATTACGCTCACTCTCTGGGGGAAGACGCCCAACAGGGAGATTACATCCCTTGCCGAATTATGAGAGCCGGTGATGATGTGGTCGGCACAGCGGGCACAACGCCGCACGAAACGGCTATAAAGCCAGAAGTGTCTCCTCACCTTAGAAGATGGAGGAAGATACCTCCGGAAGATCAGGGGGATGAGGTCGTGGATATTAATTATCAGCTTAGTAGCCATTGGAGAGAGGGGAATCATAAAGTGGGGGCTGTGGAGCAATTCACATTTATATATGGATAAAAGATGGGGCAGTTCCACCTGCTCCCGCAGGGAATATGGTGTAGATGAGCAAGCCACGAAATTGAAGTTTGGGGGAGAGCCACAGAGCATGGAGATTGCCCTCCTGCTCTCGTCATCGTTGTAGATGATGCAATATCTGTTCCCCCCATCCATCCTCGCCAGGTAGGTGAGCAGGTTGAGCAGATAGGTAACTATCCCCCCCGAACTTTTTATGTGCCAACGGGCGTCTATGGCAACTCTCAAGAGATTACCCCAGCAAAAAAATAGACCACAACTTTTGAGATTATAACAGCCCTTATCCACAAGGGCAAGGACAGCTTGCGCAAAGGACAAGGACCATTAGGGCACCAGCTTCCCAAAGCGAATCCAGCCGCCAACTACCGCCACCAGACGGACCAGGGGGACCGCCAGGTTGACCAGGAAAACCATGACCCTATCCTTCATCCCCCCACCCTTCCCCCGGCAGGCTTTTTGAGTGCTATAAATCTGGCTCACCAGCCAGGGCACCGCTCCGATGAGCGCAAGCCACCAAAAGCCCCCGACTATAGAGACTATCCAGCAGACGTAGCCCAGGTAAGCGCCGTAGTGACTGCGGGCGAGGGCGAAACTCCCCATTGCCCGGTAACTATGGGGGTGGCGTTTGGAGAGCAGGGGGTCAAAATGGTGTCGGAGGGCATGTTTCAGGGGGGTGATGTAGGAAGTGGGTCGTGGAGGATGATAGACCAGAGCCTTGAGCTCAAAGGGGATTAAGAAGCCCAGTTCCATCACCCGAAAAGCCAAATCTGCGTCCTCCCGAAATATGGGGAAGGAGGGGTCAAATCCGCCGACGGAGCGAAGGACGTCCCGGCGATAGAAGATGTTGCAGGTCTGGTAGCCTCCTCCCTCTAAATTTTCAATATAATGGGAGAAGGGAGAAAGGTCACCCTTCGGCTCCGCCTCTGTGCGTCCCTCCACACCGCCGATGGTGCCGTCCTTAAAATGAGCCAGACCGGCGGAAAGCCACCCCGAAGAAGCCACACAATCGTCATCTATAAAGGCGACGACATAACCCCTGGCACGCTCCAGACCACGATTGCGAGCCCCTCCGGGACCCTGGGGATAGTCCTGGCGAATATAGACCGCCCCCGCACCACGAGCTATGGAGCGGGTTCGGTCTCCGAGGGAGCAATCGTCAACCACGATTATCTCCATTGAATCCAACCCCTGTTCCTTCAGCGACTCAAGACAGCGGGCTAAGAGGTCCGGACGGTCCCTGGTGGGGACGATGACGCTCACCTCAAGCACCCTCCCCCACCCCCCTTCGCCGAAGTGCGGAAAAGACCAGGGTGAAATCCGCCGGGGTAATCCCCCCCACCAAAAAAGACCAGCCGATGAAGACAATAAAACCTGCCAAACCCCAGAAACCTCCGCTCCACACCTGGAAACCACCGCAGAGCACCGCCCCAACGGCGACAAGCATCAATCTGCCCGCCGGGATGTCCACCCTGCGAAATGTGAATGCGACCAGAAAGGCAAACAGGACGAGCTCGGTTCCTATGGTGACCGCAGCGGAAGCCATTATGCCGAAATGGGGAATGAGCAGGAGATTTAAGGTCAGGTTGAAGACCAGGCAGACAGCGGTGGGGATGAGGTTGAGCTTCTGGCGGTCCATGGCAATGATAAGATAATACAGCAGATAGTTGATGAAGATGAGGGGCAACGCCCACAGGAGAATCCGCAGAGTAGCCGCGGAAGGCGCAAACTCCGCTCCGAAAGCTATGCGCACCAGAGGCTCGGTCAAGGGGAAGAGGAGCAAGGTTATCCCGAAGCCGAGCACCGCAAGCACCCGTGAGAGCTCCCCGCTCTTACGAAAGGTCTCCTTGTCCACCTCCTCCCTCCCGCTGAAAAAGGAGCTCAGTGCAGGAAATATGCCGGCGACGAAGAGCGCCGGCAGGACCATAATGGCGTCTATCAGTCGGAAGGCGGCACCGTAATAACCTATCTCTCCGTCTCCTACCCCCAGCCAGCGGAGGAGGAGGATGTCTATGCGAAAGTAGGCGGTGATGAAAAGCGAGGCGGCGAAAACGGGCAGAGCGGAAGAGAGAAGTTTGCCTCTTTTGGGGGGCGCAAAATGAGCCCCCTCACTTTTGCCAAACAACGGTGTTAGCAGGAGGAAGCCTACAACCACACCGGACGCCGAAGCCAGCAGGTGAGCCCATCCGACGGAGACCAGTCCCCCGCCGAGCAATAGCAATCCGGCGGTTCCCAGAAGAAGCACCCCTCTCTGGAATATGAACAAGAGAGCTTCTCTTCCGCCCCGAAAGCGGGCTCGCAGTGCGGAGGCAAAAAGCTCCATCACCAGGGTCAAGGCGATGGAGATGGTGAGGACGGCGGGGAGCGAAGCGGGGATGTTGGAATCGGCGGGCCAGAATAGATATAGACCCAGGGAGATGAGGGCTATGGGGATTAGGACGATAACTTTAATATTGATGAGCCGTGCGAAGAGGGAACGAACCTGCCCGGATGATACTCGGGCTATCTCCCGGGAGGCGATGACCGGAAGACCCAGGTCGCTTATCAGGGCTAACATCCCCCCCAGAGTGAGGGCGAAGGTAAAACGACCAAAAAGTTCGGCGTTGAGGAAGTGGGTGAGGAGGACGGCGTAAAACAACAGGAGCATCTTCCCCACTACCTCGGATAAGAATTTGAAGGCTACATTCCTTGCCGCACCGCTAATCCTCTCCTGGGTATCCCCAACCATCCTCTCCCCTCTTACAGAGAGCGAAGCCCATACCCAGAAGAATGCCCAAAGCAACAAGCATGCTCCTGAACATCATCACCTCAAAGAAACCGTGCAATAAAAATACCGTTAGTGCTGAAAGCACCCCACCCACCAGAGGCGAGGCGCTGTCCCTGCGCAGTGCCCTGAAAAAGCTTCTGTAAACCATCACGATAAAGAGTAAGAACGTGACCAGACCTAAAAGCCCGTATTCCACAGCTATCTGCAGATAAAGAATAAAGGTATAACCCCAGGCATTTTTTGAAAGGTCAACGATACCATATTCCGCCTCCACCTCCTGCATCACCTGATAATCGCTCCCCAGCGTGCCTATTCCCAGAAGCGGACGGTCGGCAACCATCCGCAGTCCGTTCTGCAGGTTGCTTGCCCGGTCAACTGCCGGGGCTTCACTTTCCAGCTCCCCAACCGAGGTTACCCTTTGATATACACCATGAAATAAGACAGGGGTGAGAGGAATGGTGACAACCAGCAATGCCAGGACGACCAGACCGATAATCGCCAGCCTCCTTCTCGGCCACCAGTTTCTCACAAAAGTGAGGATGAACAGGAAAAGCAGTGCGACGAAAGCGGAGAGCCACCCTCCACGGGAGTAGGTAAGCACCAGGGCGATGATAATTAGCGCCAGACCCACCAGGTGAAAAACCCACTCCACTCTCCGCTTATAACCGTGCAGGATACCTCCCAGTGAGAGGAATAAGCCCAGATTGAGGAAGGCGGCAAGGAGATTGGGAAATTCAAAAGAGCCGTGAACCCGCACCAGCGCTTTGAAGATTACCGCCGGTTCGTGGGCGGCTGGTGGAGGGAAAATGGAAATAAAGAAGGGAATAAACGACTGTAGTATTGCTATCAGGGCTCCTGCGTAAACGGCGAAGAGGAAGGCATTCCAGAAGCGGAGAAGATTCCTCCCCCTCACCACATTGACCACTAATATCATGGCAACGAAAAGCTCCAGCCAGCGAAAGATATGTTTAATGGTGCCGGCTTTGTCCAGGGCTGTGGTCAGGGTGGCTACCAGAACCGCAACGAAGAGCAGAATCCAACCTGCCAGGGGAATCCGATTGTCGTGCACCTGTCGGCGCAGGATTATAACCACCAGCCAGGTAGCCAGGAAGACAGCCAGGATTACTTCGGTGGAGGAGACGGTAAAGGTGCCGAAAAGGTCTCCGCTTATCTCAAAGACGATGGAGACGAGCAGTAAGAAGAGACAACGCAGTGGGTCCACCAAAGTCAAAACGCAAGCCACAGCCGCCAACAGACCGACCAGGGCAGCATAGGAAATGTCCGGCTTGAAAATGTGCCAAGACAACAGTATAAGCGAGCAGATGAGCAGAATAACCCGGTCGATCCATAAATTCCAATATCTATCTTTAGACAAGGGGGCTCCTCTCTCGTAAGATGAGCTATAATGGTGAATATAAGATGAAACCAGCGACCAGGCAAGGATAAAACGAACCCCCCAAAGATTGGGGGGTTAGCGAAAGCAATCCTTATCCTATTTCGTATGTGCCTTTTTCTTTTTTTCAGCTTTTGGCTTTTTCCTTTCGCCCCCATCTCCAACCATATCTTCTGTCTTTCCCTGTTTATCATTACCCCTTGCCTTATTATTCCCCTCATTGATATAGGTGCGATGGGCGGCATCAAAAGGAACCTCGCCCGCTTTGTAGATGTCTATGGCGAAGTCCGGACAATGCAGTTCGCAGAGCCCACAGCGGGTGCAGGCTTCCTCATTGGCTACATATGGATAACCCATCTCGTTCATAGCCAGAACATTTTGGGGACACAGAGCCACACAGATGCCACAGGCTTTACACCAGGTGTCGTGGATGTGGATAGTCTCGCCCTTCCGTTCCATCTGCACCAGATGACTGGGCCTCATTGAGCGCCTTACTACCACTTCGCCTCCCGGTTATGCTCCGTCTTCAAGGAGAAACCATCCGCCTTCTTTAACATAAAACAAACCAAAAATCCAGCAAAAAAATTCCAAAAAGTGCGATAATTGATAAAATTCCGCATTTATACATCCTCCCCTTCCAGAGCCGACGCCCCCCCCTCAAATTGTGGCAGATTCTCCCTCCAACGGAATATAGGCAGGGAGAATAGAATGACGCTTTTAAACCCCCATGGACGACGGAGTTTCAATCTGCGGCGCAATCCCGCCAATTTCCCCAAAGCATCAAAACAAGCCACCGTCTTATATCCGCCCTTTCTGGCAGAGTGGTACAACATCGCAAAGAGGTGAGGGAAATCGCCCTCCTCTCCCGCCAGGAAGGAGACCAGCAATAGCCTTGAGTAAAGACTGCTGTGGACAAGCATGAGCGAGCGCAATCCCGAATCACCCCTCACGCCCCAGGCAAACCCCTGCCCCACAAAATCCTCCACCAGGTATCGCTTCATCTTACGACAACTCCAGCCATAGGTAATAAAACCATGCAAACGGGCTAACTCCTCGCTTTCGGCGATATAGTCATAGACCTCACTAATGTCTTCAAGCACCAACCCCTCATCCCATTGTGCCAGTGAACGTCGGGGCTTGCCTTGATAGATGATATACTCGTTTACGACGACAAATCCGCTCTTTGTGCCGATGTGAATGCTTGCCTTACTGACATCGGCGGTGACAAAGGCTATCTGGGTGGGGTTGAGCCGCTTCAGATACCATAGGACATAATCGTTAAGCATCATGCCGTAGCCTTTCCCCTTCATATCCCAAGCCACCCTGAGTCCCTCAAGCCATATCTCCCCCGGACCCTGAATGGTAACTTTTGCCAACGCAGAGACCACACCGTCCACCTCCAGGGCAAGGAAAACCCCCAGGTTATCAGCAAGCCACTCGTCCCAAACCCGGGGGATGTAATCATGCCCACGCCAGGTTTTGGCGGCGATGGCCATAACCCGGTCCTTATCCGACTCCCTGACCCTCCTGACGACGATTGCCATAGACCCCTTCTTTGACCGCAGTTACCCTATCTACTACCCAATCCCTCAAGTTTATTAAGGAACTCTTCAATGTCGGTGATATAATCCTGAGCTTCATCCAACTCCCCTTCAACGATTACATCCTTTATCGTCAACCGCATCCTGCTTATGCACTCATTCACCAGCGCCAGCTTTACTCCATCCCCTTCGTCTTGCAGTGTCTTTACCCCCATGTTGCAGGCTTTGAAGCCCACATCCACCCAGCGGGAATAGAGCTCGTTGAAAGTTTTATAATCGTCCAGCAAAGAGACCAGGTCATCCCTCTGCTCACCGAGCCAGGCTAACCACTCCATCTGCAGTTCCTCGGCACAATATCCAAAGTAGCTTTCCGCATTTTCGGAAAAATTGTAGTCGGCGGTGGAGGCGATGAAATTTACCACCGCTTCAATGCCGTATGTCTGACACAAAAAATTGCAGAATGAGCCCATCTGGGGGAGCAAGACCTCATCCAGATAGAACATCCTCTCGTGGAAGGTGAGAAAGATACCCTCATCAATTATCCCCGGAAGGCTGGTCCCCAGATACTCGCCGTATTCAACAAGATTTATCCGAGAGATGTCAAAGAGCAAGCCGTTATCCAGGGCTAAAAGCGACCATAGTTCACAGGAGAGCCCGTCAAAGGTCTCCCCCTGCAAAGAAGCGCCTAACCCCTCCATCATCCAAGAGAATGTGTTAGAGTTGTTTATCTCCTCATCCGGCTTCCCCATGACGGTATAAAAGATGGTCTTGGTCAACTCGTTTTCCGTCACCTCAAGGAACTCCTGATCTTCTAAATCATAACCCTCCTGATAATAAATATGCATCTGCGGTCTGCCATACGCCGTGGTGGTATAGCCCCCACCAGGACCCACATAGATACCCATCTTGGAGTGAATAAAGACATCAAAGTGATGCAGGGGCTCTCGGTCACCCATGATGGAGAAGATGCGTTCAATGGAGCCCTCAAGCAACTCCTCAATTTCTTCAATATCCCTATAGGCGGGACCGCTGGCTTCCACGAAGATGCTATAACCGTCCTTGACAATCTCCACCCAGCCCAGAACATCACCGGCGAGGGAGCTCCCGGCGAGGGAAAGCACTAACAGCAGTAGTGATACTACCCTTTTCATTATCCACCTCTACCGACTAATATATACCCGAAATGGCTAATAATCAAGGGGGAAATGGGAAAAGCCGGGATAACCCCCCGGCAGTGTACGGCATATTCTCCACCTAGACTATTATATAAATTACTTCACATTACTTTCTTTTTTACGCTTTTGAATGAAGGCAACCCTAAACGACCATCCCCACACCAGGAGTTTGCGAAAACGACCAGAGAACGATAAAAAACCGATGGTATGACCTTAACCACAACTGCCTTAAAAAAGACAGCTAATCCTCCCCCTCTTCCTCCAGGAAGCCCTCCGGGTCCTGGCTGAATTGCTCGGCGCATTCCTGACTGCAGAAATAGACCACCTTGCCCTCATAGACCAGCTTTACAGCCCTCCTCTCGTCAACCAGCCTTCCACAGATGGGGTCCCGGTACATCCCGTTCACCTCCCCAAGGGGAATTAGCTCATCGTGTTGCCGAATCTATCCTCAAAGATTATCTCCGAAAGCGGTAAGCGACTCCGTCTGGGCGGGGTGCCCTGGGGATAACCCAGGGTCATCAGGGCTACAACCATATAGCCTTCCGGCACACCCAGTATCTCCTTTGCCTCGCTCTCATAAAAGTCGTTTATCCAGCAGGTGCCCAACCCCAAGGAGACCGCCGCCAGAGTGATGTAGGACAGAGCGATTGCCACATTATAGCGCACATAGCTCCGCAGTACATCTTCCGAATCCTCCCTGAACGAGCGCTTAGCCTCCCGAACATAGCGCTTTGCCAGCCTCTCATCAAGACTATCCTGCTCAACCCACTCTTTAAGCCTATCCGGAAGCTCCTCATAGAAATCCAGCTTGCCCAGGGCGCAGATGACCACCGGCGCTTCCTCCACCCATAGGTTGTATTTTGCTATCTGGCGCAGGGCTTTGCGGGTGGCTTTATTCTTGACCACGATAAAACGCCAGGGCTGAACATTACTCCCCGAAGGGGCAAGCCTTGCCGCCTCCAGTATTATCCCCAGGTCCTCCTCGGAGACGGGGTTTTCTTTGTATCTGCGAATGCTCTGCCGCTTCTCAATCGCCGTAAAGACATCCATCATCTTCCTCTCCTGAACAAGCCGACAAACCAACCCCGCGCTTTTCCCAAAATACTTCTAATTATGGGAAGCGAACGCCCGATAAATCCTCCCCCCACCACCCCCAAAGCCGAGCATAAGCCCGCAAAAAAACTCAGCCTCCCGAACCTCCAGCCCAGTAGGATGCCGATGACGAAACCCACAAGAGAGCCGAACAACATCCCCCTCCCCACCCCCGGGCTGTGCACGGGTTCATACGGCAAATCTTTGGAAGGTTTAGCCATAACTTAATATTATGCAAAATGAGCGATGCTGTCAACGATTTTGGGATAAATAATCATAGCGAAGGTTGAAACCCTCCGCTACAAATGAAATATTCTTATGTAGTCTTCCAGGAAAGCCTACCTCTCATACCTGCTGAACATATTCTTCATTATGTTCCCAGCTATATCCGGGTTCTCGTGGAAACGCCTGATGGAGTAAGGATACCATTGTTCTCCGAAGGGAACATAGATGCGCAGACGATGCCCACCTTCAACGATTATGTCCTCAAGCTCTCTGTCCACGCCGAGTAACATCTGAAACTCATATTGCTCCCGCTTCAGATCGTATCTTCTGGCAAGCCGAACCCCTTCAAAGACCATCTTCTCATCATGGGTAGCTATGCCCACATAACTCCCGGCTGAAAACAGGACATCCATACAGGCGATAAAACTCCGGTCAATGTTTACTTTATCCTGATAGGCAACCTTTCGGGGTTCCTTATATGCCCCCTTACAAATCCTCAGGTTGACCTTATGTTTCCCCAGCATATAAACATCGTCCAGGGTCCTGCGCAACATTGATTGCACTGCAGTGCCCACATTTTTGTGTCTCTTCATCAATTCAAGGCAGAGCTTGAAGGTATCATCAGTGACCGAGGTGTCCTCAATATCCAGACGCACGAAATTACCGTATTTCTCCGCCTCCTCAATCAATTCCTCTATGTTAGCGTAACAGAAATTGTAATCAAAAGTTATTCCGAACATAGTGGGTTTTATGGAGATATTAGAATCCAAACCATTTCTATCAATCTCCTGCAGGACTTTCTTATAATCCTCCACCGCCCGTCGGGACTCCTCTTTCTCGGTGATACTCTCCCCTAAGACATCTATGGTAGCCATCACCCCCCGCTGGTTCAACTGCTCAACCACCTCTATCGCATCCTCCAGCTTGTCCCCGGCGATATATCGCATAGCGAATACCTTCACCAGAGCAGGAGGCATTATCCGCACCATACCCACAACCATTTTGCTTATTGCTCCCATCGCCCTCCACCTCATATTGGAATTGTGAAAAAATGCATTAGCTAAACGCTATCATAGCACAAGTGAAAAGCTCATTCAATACAATTCTAAGCCCCCCGATAAACGGGGGGCTTTTATTCTGCATTTGGCTTTCCGCTTAACCGCTTCGCTTGAGCTTACCCACCTTCTTGGCATAGAGCTCACCCAGGTTGAATATCCACGCACCGATGGGAATAAGCGCTATTCCACAGATGGTCAGTCCCAAGAGGTCCCAACCCATGGTGTTGAGGGAGGCGCCCTCCAGCATCGCCGAGCGCATCATCCTCAGGGTGTAGGTAGCCGGGCTGATATAGGAGAGCGGCTGAAGCCAGACCGGCAGAACCGAGATGGGATAATAGACGCCGGATACCAGCAAAATCAGCGCCTGGATGATGTGCGTCGCCTGGGGACCACGTTCCGGGCTTATCAAAGGCAACACCGCAGCCATCAGTCCCAGACCGATGAAGCTGAGCGAGGAGACTACCAGGATCACCACCGCGGAGAGGAAGTTGGCGTTCTCAAAGCCCAAGTCAAAGAAGAGCAGAACAAAGAGCAAGACCACGATGGTGCGCAACACGCCGTAGATGACCGCATATAAACAGGTTCCTAAAAGCATGGTGATGCGCCTGATGGGAGCCATGAAGGTAAATTCTATGGTTCCCTCCCAGCGCTCCCAGGCTACGCTCTCGGATACCTCGTGGAAGAGGACCCCCAGGAAAGCCCACATGAGCGCACCGATGACCAGGAAGAGCACCAGCTCCATATCCCCGGTGGCGTAGCCGATTAAGCCGATGGTCAGGGTATTGACTACATTGTAGAAGAGGAAGACCACCTCCCAACCCATGTAGCGTTTCACCAGGTTGAAGTTGCGTTCCACAAAGCCGTAAGAAGCCCGTATCTCTCTAATTAACGCCGGCATTCTCCATCACCTCGCCTTCCCCTTTATCTTCCTTACCTTCCCACTCCTCACCGGTGAGGATGAAGAATACATCCTCCATGGTCAGCTCCTTGCCGCTTCCGTTTCCAGCAAGCCGCTTCAAGCCCTCTGCGGTGTCCAGAGCCACGAACCGTCCGTCCTTGATTATGGCGATGCGTCCGCAGATGCTCTCCGCCTCCTCCATGTCGTGGGTGGTGAACAGGATGGTGGCACCGAACTCCGACTGAGCCTCCCTGACGAAAGCCTGCACCTCCCGCTTGGAGCGGGGGTCAAGACCGGTGGTGGGCTCGTCCAACAACAACAGCGTCGGTCGGGTGAAGAGTGCTCTGGCGATAGCCACCTTCTGCTGCATACCCCTGGAGAGATTCTCCAGAGGTTCCTTGAGCTTCTTGGTGGGAAACTGCAACCGCCCCAGAATGTACTCTATCTTCTCCCTAGCCTCTTTTATGGGCACATCGTAAAGCCTGGCGGCATAGGTGAGATTCTCCAGGGCGGAGAGCTTTTTGAAGAAGGAAGCCTCCACCGTCACCCGGTTTATCAGCCGACGCACCTTTCTTGAGTCCTTGACCACATCGTTCCCAAAGACGCTGATATAACCCTCATTCGGGAGGAGCAGGGTGGAGATGAGCCGGATCAGGGTGGACTTTCCGCTTCCGTTGGGTCCGATGATGCCGAATATCTCGCCAGCCTCAACGGTAAAGCTGATGTCGTCCACCGCCCGGAAGCGATTCTTCCGGTTCCTTATCCGTTTGATTATGCCCCCCTCCTCCCCATCAACTATGAAGGTCTTGGTCACTCCTCGGCATTGTAGTGCTTTGTGTATCATCGCTTACCTCATTATGAAAAAGTTAAAGTTCCGTATGAATTAGAAATCACATGAAAAAGGGAAAGATTGAACATTTTATGCCTCCTTTTGATATTTCGGGGATGATATATCCGTTCCGTTTTCCGCTATAATAAAAAACCCACCGACCTGCTGGCGGTGGGAGGATGGCATAAGCCAAGTAAAATCAAGAAGTTATGAATCTGGTGGTCCTCCCGGGGTCGCCAATGGATACACTACGCCTATGGAAAAACCCAGCGTAGAAATTTGCATCTTACGCACTGTAAGCCAGTATCTCATCGGTTTCACCCCTTTCAGGTAGATTTTCCTGCAGCTTTGAATGAGAATATAACACAGAGAGCGAGGATGTCAAGTGTTTTTTGGGGGAATTTTAATTTTCTTTTGCAACTCCTAAAAAATTCCTGTAACCTACCCCTCTACCTCAAAGCCCAATATAACCAATGTCCAAACAACCCGGCGAAGATAAGAACGCACAGCCCCCAGAAGATATATCTCTCCATTCTTTTGTGGGTGATGAAACCCAAGATTAAACCAGCGAAGAACGCCGGCAACAACATAATCGCTGTAAGCAGCATAAAACCGTCCCGCACCTTCATCCAACCCAGCTCGCTCTGCCAGTGGGCGCAAAGGGAGACGATAACCGCCACTATCGCTCCAATAAACAAAAGCCCCCAGGAGAGCCCGGCAAGGAGGCGAAAGAGGAGCAGGAGAATCCTGCGCAGGGTGGTCAGCTCAGCCTCAGTCACCATCTTCCTTCCCCTCATTTTCAGATTCTTTCTCCCGAAATCTACCCACCAACCACAATAAGAAGTAGGCGATGGAGACGATTGATAACAGCGCCAGGAGCAATCTCTTCTCCACTAAAGAATCGGTGATGGTGGTGGTTATCAGTGCGGAGACGAAGAACAGCACGGCGGCTATCACCCCCAGGAAGAGGGCGAAGTAGCGATATTGGAAAAGGCGAACCTTCAGCTTGAGGTCCGCTTTGGGGCGGGCGAGAACGATTGCGACGAAGGCGATAAAGAGCAGAAGAATAACGCCCACAGATAGGAAGGAATAAGAGCAGATGCGCAGGGCAAACAGCCATGGAGTATCCAAATCAGACCAGACCCCTCTCCTTCAATCGCCTGATTACCTCTTGCACCACTTCAGCGAGCCTGGCTTCATCCAGGGGGGAATTATCCCCTTGAGCCTTCGGCGGTGAATAGGGATAGGAGGATGCACTGCGGGTGGGGGTTACTGTGGTCTTTTTGGGAACCTCCCGCACCTCAAGTTGATTCTCGGAGATGTAGTCCTGCGCCAGGGGGGTGAACTTGGTTCCCTTCTCCACCTCTACCACCCCGTCCAACGCCTGCTTGCACACCTCATCCATGGTCAGAATCTTTACCATCACTCACCTCTCAATAAACCCTAACCTCAACCCCCAGAAGCTCTGCAGTCTGGAGGGCTATCTCCTCCAACCTCTCATCAGACACGGCAACGATACCACCCTCGGCTGTCGGTCGGTCGGTGGTGTATATCTGCACCTCCTTGGGCTTTATCCGCTCCAACGCCCCCTGCCAGTCAGCCACCGCCCGGGGGGTGGAGTTGTCCACCCTTCCAGCTAAGAAGAGAGCCTGAACGGTGATATTCGGAATCATTGCCAGTCCGGAGACTATCTCCTCAAAGTCGGTTCCCCTGACCGGCTGATTGACCTTCTCCAGAAGCCCTTGACTGCCCACATCCAATTTCATTATGGGAAGCTCCACCCGCCCTATCGCCTCCCGGATGTGCCCCGACCCCACCAAAGCCGAGTTGGACAACAATGCTATTCTGGCAGAGGGGCACAACCCATTCCTCAACACCCAGACCATCTCCACCATCCGGGCAAATTGGGGATGGGTGGTCGGCTCCCCGTTGCCGGAGAAGGTGATGTAATCAATGGTCAAACCACATTCCCTCGCATACTCCAGTCCCCTCTTCAGGGCATCTTTCACCTCATCCACACCGGGGAAATTCTCCTTCCCACTCCTCCGCCAATACTTATCAGTCCAACCGTAGTGGCAATAGACGCAGTTGAAGGGGCAGAGCTTGTAGCCCGTGGGCAGGAGGTTTATGCCCAGCGACTTTCCCAGCCGGCGGGAGTCAATTGGTCCGTAGATGATTCCATCTTGCAGGGAGAGCACCGACATCTTATCCCCTCAAAAATTCGCATCAAAGCAGATGACTATACAGCCTGCTGAGAGGTGCGGGAATGACCACCTTTGCCAGCAACAGCCCCTCCTCCGCCGCCCCCCTTCCGCCAGCCTCCACCGCACTGCGCACCGCGGAAACCTCCCCGGTGAGCAGAACATAGGACTTTCCTCCCAGACCCACAGCCAACCTGAGCGCCAGCAGGGTAACCGCGGCGGCTTTTGCGGCGGTATCGGCAGCGACCACTGTGGAAGCAGCGCTGAAGGTCTCAATTATGCCCAGGGCGTCCAGTTCCTCGGGCATGGTGGTCGCCGCCAGAGCGGGGAATATCTGCGGGTGAGGATTGGGCAGGATGAAACGGTCAACGAAACTGTCCCCGGCGACCCTCTCTCCCTCCTCTACAGCCGCCCGCACCGCAGCCACCTCCCCGCCTAACAAGGTCAGGTATTTTCCCGGGCAGGCGGTGTGGGACATTAAGAGCTCCACATCGGCGACCTTGCCCATGGCGTCAGCCGCCTCTATACCCAAGGCTACGCTGTGGGTCTCCATCATCCCCAAAGCGATTATGTTGCGCTCATCTTTTGGCAACTCCCCATCCTTCCGATTCCCGCTCAATAGCCCATCAATTTCTCAAGCGGAGATTCATAAGGGCGATAAAATAGCACCACATAATATTTATGCAACGGATGAAACTGACCTATTCCAATGCCCATAGAGGTGTAATCCGATGTCAGTATCTGCTCCTGGTGACCGGGGCTCTCCATCCAGGCTTTTACCGCCCCATATGCGCTGCTGTTCTCGGCTATTATCTCCCCGGCAATGGAATAAGTTATCCCCGCCTCCTCAATCCTTTCTGCAAGTTCCCTCCCCTGAGGGTCCACATGACCGTAGAAATCCTCATCTATCATCCTATTGGCATATTTCCAGGCGAAGACGGAGACTTTGGAGCTGTAGGTCAGGGGTCTCAAGCCCACATCAATCCGTTCCTGGTTGATGAGTTCAAACACCGTTCCGTCCTCCCCCGGTGGGGGCGGGGGCGGGGCGAGGATGTCCTCCACCCAGATACCCTCACCCCACAACCCCAAACTGGCGGTATTGATGAGGACATGGACGGCAAAGAATATGGCAAAAGGACCCATCTCACACTTCTCCGCTTGCTGCCGCTCGCCGTCGCTTATGATGAGCTAATATGTATTTTACGGTCAATCTTCCACACCTTCCCGCTGATGGAGCTGTGCACCGCAAGCCCCATCCTGTCATCAGTCGGCTCTGCCAATACCTGACCGACGGAGACCTCATCGCCTACTTTCACCTTCGGTTTTGCCTCTCCCCCATAAGGACCTTCCAGGGGGATGGAAACCTGATTTGCAGTGAGAGCCTTTATTTTATCATCATCCAGACAATAATCCCTCAGCCCCAGTTTGGCAATCAAACGCTCGTTGGGGAGCAGACGGTCAGAGCGGAAGATGCTCTGAGAATCGGGCGGCGGTTGAGAGCCCTCTGCGCTAACCCCCTGAGCGGTCAGCTCCTCCTGAAGTATTACACACACCCTGCGAGGGGAGAGGTCCATGGGACAGGCATACTGCTCGCAGACCCCGCACTGAGAACAGTTGAAGACCATAGTCAACGGCGGTGTCTCCAAAAGCGAGTAGCACCATCCCTGCATAACCCGATGGGGCTGGATGTCATAGCCCAAAAGATAGCGGGGGCAGAGGTCGGTGCACAGACGACACTGCTCGCAGGCGCTTCTCCCCTGCCTGCGGACTTGCTCCCGGTCAAAGGTCATCCGGACGGCACTGCGGTTACTGCGAGGAAGGACGAACAGCCCCGATGTGGTCTTCTCCACCACATCAACACTCTCCACCAAACGCCCCATCATCAAGCCGTCGGCGACCAACCTGGGATGGTCAATGGTCGCTCCCCCTAAAGCTGAGACTATCTCCCCGAAGGAGATGCCCACCGGAACCTGATAGACCCCCGGGGAGCCCACTTCCCCAAGAACGGTGATATACTTGGAGACCACCGGCTTCCCTTGCAGTGCCCTACCGATATTATAAAGCGTCTCCACATTTTGCACCACACAGCCAACCTCAAGGGGAAGTCCCCCCTGAGGGATTCTTTTCCCGGTGGCTAGCTCCACCAGTAGGAACTCATCACCGATGGGGTAGATATCCGGCAGGGAGAGGAATCTTATGGAGCGGTATCTTTCATCCGAGGACAGCAGCTTCTCCAGTGCTCTGGTCAGCTTGCGGTGCTTCTCCTTCAGTGCCAGTATTATCTCCCCAGCTCCCAGACCGTCTGCGATCTTCAGGGCTGGGGTCAGAATGTCGTCGGGTCTCTCCCCGAGCAGGGAGAGGTCCTTGGAGAGCCCCGGTTCGCACTCGGCGGCGTTTATAATCAAAATCTGGGCGGATGCGGAAAGTTTAACATGGGTGGGGAAACCACCTCCCCCGGCTCCAACCACTCCCGCCTTCCGCACCGCTTTCGTCACCTCAACAAATTTGAGAGTCAACTGTATTTTTCATCCTCCCTGTCGCCCAGCTTGTCGGTGAGCCAGCCGATGCGCACCTCTCCACTCTCATCAAAGGAAGGAACATAGGGCTTGATGTCCAGAAGTGGCGTGCCATCCACCACATCCACGCCCAAAAAGTGCAGAATATTCCCCTCCCGCCCGGTAAGCTCCACCATGCTCATGCCGATATTGTTTGGGCGTCTGGGAGAGCGGGTGGCGAAAACACCGTGAGGCTCATCATCCCTGAAGGGGATTACCGACAGAGGATGGCTGGTAGAAAGGTGGAAAGAGTAAAGCAAGATGATGTGGCTGAAGCCCTCAATATCCTTTAAGCCCTCTTCATACTGGGGGAAAAGCTCAACTCTGCCCTCCACACCCCGATTGAACCTTCCCTGAATGGGTGTCTCCTCGCACCTCTTGTATGGCGAATGTATCACCCCGATGGGGTAATAGCAGACCTCATCTTCCTTTGCGCTCATACCAGCTCTTTTCCCTCAATCCGTATCTTCAGACGGCGCGCAATGTCCCAGGCTAAGGGGGTTATTATGGTGCGACTCCCCACAACTATCCTGCTCAAACCCTTCTTGGCCATAGCCACCACATCCTCTTCGGTCAACACTCCCTCGTAGCGCTCGGCGGTATGGGTTGACCTTCCAAGACCCGTATCAACCGTTCCCATCTGCCCGCCGGGGGAGGAGAAGACCAGGGCTTTATCGCCGGTAGTAACCAGGGCGGAATTGGCTTCGTCGGTATCCAGGTGGAGCTCGTCGGCATAGTTCTGGCTCACTCGCACCCACACATTATCAAACAGCACCTGACGCCTATCCCCGCAGAAAGCCAGGATATCCTCACCGTCACAGAAGCCCATCTTTGTCGCCAGAGCAGGGGTGCAGTGAAGATGGCGCTTGGAGAGCATCACCCCACTTTCCAGGTGAACCGAGCCTTTCGGACCGCATAAAGTCAACCCCCCGACTCCCTCGCCGTGCAGAGGAAGTTCCAAACCCAATGTCTTGCTGTCGGTGTAGGTAAGCTCTACCTGGGTCTTTCTGCGGGTGGGTCCCAGCACCCGCACCCGTTCAAGCACCCCCTGGTGAGCGATAAGGGTGACGGTCTCCTCGGCGGCAAACTCCCCCGGCTGGAGCAGTTCCCGCACCTTCACCAGACGATGCTCGGCTCCGAAGAGCTTTCCCAGATGAGCCTCACTCAGGTGGACATGGCGCCCGGAGACACCTATGGGAACCAGCGCCGCTTTTGCGGGTGACATATAAATCCCCAGGCGAGCCCTCACCTGAGCAAGAATGGACTCTATCTCTACTGCTTCCATCAACTTATACAGCCCAAGCTTTCTTGCTCAATTTCGGTGGTTACTCTTTAGGTAATTGGGGCAATATCTGCTCAATCTCCGCATGGGGGCGGGGAATGACATGGACGGAGAGCAGTTCCCCTACCCGATTGGCGGCGGCGGCACCGGCTTCGGTAGCCGCCTTCACCGCACCGGTATCCCCCCTCACCATCACCGTAACCAAGCCCCCACCAACCCTCTCTTTACCTATTAAGGTAACATTAGCCGCCTTGACCATAGCGTCAGCAGCCTCTATAGACCCCACCAGCCCACGGGTCTCAACCATTCCCAGGGCGGTGTCCATCCTCTCTTCTTTGGGCATAACCTTACCATCCTTCCGAATTCACACTTTCTACAAGTTATATTTAAAAAATTTCACTTAAAGCAGCCCCTTCTCTCCAAGCACTTCCCGCACCACCATCTCCACCACCGAACGGTCCAGGGTCTTAGCCATTACCCGCACCTCATCTTCCCGTCTGGATTCAGCCACTGCCGGCTCTTTCACCGCCTCCTCCAGGGGCCGGGTAAAGACCTCCTGTGTGGGAAGCTGCGGACCGTCCTTATCGTATGCCAGGCGTTTGATGTGAATCAGATGCAGGGGGGTGATGTTGTCTGCGGTGATGCTTCCACCCATGGTGCCACAGCCCAGGGTAAGTGCCGGCTCAAGACCGGTGGTGGCGCCGATTGCCCCTTGTGAGGCTGGGGTGTTCACCAGAATACGATATACCGGTTTTTTCATGGCAAACTCCATTATCAGGCGGTCGTTTCTGGAATGTAGAACCATAGTGTGGCCCAGTCCGCCGAACTCCAAAATCTCAATACAGCGCCGACATGCCTCCTGCCAATCACCGACCACATAATAAGCCATTACCGGACTCAGCTTCTCACAGGACAGCGGATAATCGCTACCGACGCCCTCCAACTCGGCCATGAGCAGCGAGGTCCCTTGAGGAACGGTAATACCAGCCGCTTCGGCGATATAAGCCGCCGGCTGACCCACAAGGCGAGGGTTGATTCCCCCGGTGGGCATAACCAGCACATCGCCGACCGCGCCCATCTCACTGGAGCTCATAAAATAGGCATTGTTGGCAAGCAACTCCCGGCGCACCTCTGGCTCTATTTCCCGCTCCACCACAATTGCCTGCTCACAGGCACAGACGGTGCCGTTGTCAAAGCATTTACTTTCCAGGATTTTCTTTACCGCAATCGGAATATCCGCACTTCTCTCAATGTAGGCGGGAACATTGCCGGGACCCACGCCGTAAGCTGGCTTTCCGGCGATATTTGCCGCCCGCACCAACTCAGTTCCCCCGGTTGCCAGTATTACCGCCACCTCAGGACACCTCATCAACTCCTGAGTGCCCTCCATCATAGGATAGGACATGCAGGAGATGAGGTCTTCAGGGGCACCTGCCCCTATCGCCGCCTCCCGCACTATTCTGGTCGCCTCCCGGGTGCATTTGAGGGCTTGCGGATGGGGGGAGACGATGATGGCACATCCAGCCTTGACGGAGATAAGTATCTTGTATATAGCGGTGGAGGTGGGGTTGGTAGTAGGGATGACGGCGGCGACCAGACCCATAGGGCTGGCGATATTGACAACTTTGCGCGCTTCGTCCCGACTGAGGATTCCCCGGGTGGGCATATCCTTTATAAACTCATAGACCATGCGGGAGGCTACCAGGTTCTTGGTCTCCTTGTCCTTGACCACCCCGAAGCCGGTCTCGGCGACAGCCATCTCCGCCAGTTTCAGGGCCGACTGCTCCCCGGCTTTTGCGCAGGCGGAGACGATACGGTCTATCTCCTCCTGGGAGAAACTGTTGAACTCCTCCTGGGCTACAATCGCCCTTCGGCAGAGTTGCCGCACCTCTTCTATTGATTTTAAGTCCTCATCCATACGAAAATCCCCCCATTATCTCTACTCAGGAGTCCCTACTCCTCCGTCGCCTCAATAGCCTCCTGATACTTATGGAGAAACTTGAAGACCGTGGTGTTTTTCTTCAACTCATTAAGAAATTCAGTGGCATACTGTTTTCTTTTCTCAAATAAAGTCCGTTCATACAATTGAGCCTTCTCCTTCTCGCCCAAAGGAATATAATCACCAGCCTCCACCTTCCCGGTTATCTTTACAACCGAATATCCCACCTCAAATTTGATGGGGTCGCTGACTTCGCCCACCTTCATACTGAAGGCTACCTCGGAAAGTTTGAAGGGCAACTCCTCCTTGCGATGATAACCCATATCCCCATCCAAGCCCAGGTCCTTGCGGATGGAGTGTTCCTCCACCAATTTCGCAAAATCCTCGCCAGCACGAGCCCGCTCAACCAAACCCCCCGCCTCCGCCAACCCCTTGACTGTGAGCAGAGACATGCGCATCTTGGGATACATGGACTTGTATTCCGTCTCCTTGACCGCTTCATAGAACTCCATAATCTCTTCTTCGGTCACGGAGTCCACCTTTCCCTCTATCTCCGTCTCCCACATCTTCTGCCCCAAAAGACCCTTCAGATAGTCATCTACCAGTTTCTGAATCTCCTCATCCTCATCCAGCCCCCGACGCTTTGCCTCCTGGGCAATCAGGGTGGCGTTTATCCACTCGTCCATTACCAGCTCCGGGGTAATATCATTCTGCATGGACATCTGGACCATTGCTTTACGCCCCACCACCATCATCTTCAAGTCGGAAGCGTAAAGCTTTTCCTCGCCTACCTGGGCGACGATTGGGTCTTCTATGTCTTCTTTTGTAGCCGCACAGCCAAGCAACCACAGCAGACCGACCGAGATAGTTACCAATAAGACGATATTTATGAGCCGAGACAAAGCTTTACCTCCTGATTGAGTTCATCTCCTGAAATTCCATCTGGGGTCCTTATATTTTTCCTCAAAATGCAGTGCAACCCGCCTTTCATTTTCGCTCATCCCCGATTCGCCAATCTCCAATCCACAGACCTGCGCAAAGCCAAAAGCCACTCTCTCCGCCACCTCATCAATCTCCGGCTCCTCCTCCAAAAACTCCTCCAGGGAGCAGGCATCGTCATCCTCGCCACAATACACCCGAAGAGAACCGTGTAGTAGAAAGTTCCCCCGGCGACGACGCCCGGCACAACCGGCTAATTTTCTCCCCCCCCAAATCAGGTCTGAGGCTACCGGCTCCCGAAAACACTCATAGTTCCCCTCAACTTTTAAATCCCCCTCCTCCTTTACCCCTAGCTGGGATATGCTCTCGCCAAGCCCCCTCAGAAGCGCCCGGGAGAAGAGCCGGTAAACTTCATCTCGCCCCTCCAAGCCGAATCCTTTCGGGGAGATGACCAAAGCGATTGTCAGGTCACAGCCGTGCAGGACTATCCCCCCACCGGTTATCCTGCGCACCTTCTCTCGCCCCGGATAGCTATCGGGAGATACCCTTTGAAAATACCCCACAGTTACCGACGGCTCGGAGAAGGTGTAAAGACGAAGTATGAGGTCGCCATTTCCTCCCGAAGAGAGCTCCAGAAGAGCTTCGTCTATAGCCATATTGACACAGGCTTTATCCGGTTTACTTCTTATAAGACGCAGTTTACTCATCGGGTGGATGATAGCACAAATCCAGTTCCTTTGCTGCCTTCACCTCATCCAGACGGCCCACCGGAGTGGTATAGGGCGCTCCTTTTACCTTTTCCGCATCCTGCTGTGCTTCCCGATATATATCCTTCATCGCCTCTGCGAAGGCTTCCAGAGTGGCTTTATCCTCGGTCTCCGTAGGCTCAATCATCAACGCCTCTTCAACGATGAGCGGGAAATATACCGTCGGCGGATGGAAGCCGTAGTCCATCAACCTTTTTGCCACATCCAGGGTGCGCACTCCGGTCTCGGAAGCCAGAACCTTGGAGGAGGCGACGAACTCGTGCATACAGGGATAGTCATACTTCACATTAAATGTGTCCTTAATCAGGCTCATCAGGTAATTGGCGTTGAGCACCGCATCCTCGCTCACCTGATGCAAGCCCTCCTCGCCCATTATGAGGATATAGGCAAATGCTTTGACCAGGACCAAAAAGTTCCCCTGCCAAGCCTGCACCCGACCGATGGATTTGGGTCGGTCGTAGTCAAAGTGATAACCGTTCTTATACTTTACCGCCACCGGAATTGGTAAATACGGTGCCAGCTTCTCAGTCACAACCACCGGACCCGAGCCGGGTCCTCCACCACCGTGCGGGGTGGAGAAGGTCTTATGTAGATTGAGATGGACTATGTCACAACCCATAGCCCCGGGCGTGGTGCGCCCCAATATGGCGTTGGCGTTGGCTCCATCGTAATAGACCAGGGCGTCAACCTCGTGTAACAACTCGGCCACAAGCGCCATCTCCTCCTCAAAGAGACCCAGGGTATTGGGATTGGTGACCATCATAGCCGCCACCTGAGGCGATATAGCTTCCTTGAGGGCTTCAATGTCTATTCGCCCCCGCCCGTTGGAGGCTACCTCTTGTATGTCATAACCGGCTAAAGCCGCCGACGCCGGATTGGTGCCGTGAGAGGAGTCGGGTATGAGCACTACCGAGCGCTCGCTTCCCTTGTCCAGGTGATAGGCACGAACCATGAGCATGCCCACCATCTCGCCGTGAGCGCCGGCAGCCGGCTGTAAGGTTATGGCGGGAAGCCCCACTATCCTGCACAGAGCCGCACCCAGCTCATAATACAATCTAATCAAACCGGAAGCGTCAGCCTCCTCCATAAGAGGATGAGAGTCGGTGAAGGGACTCATGGTCGCCAAGTCCTCGTTTATCCTGGGATTATATTTCATGGTGCAAGAGCCCAGGGGATAGAAGCCCACATCTACGCCGTAGTTCATGCGGGAGAGGCGGGTGAAGTGACGCACCACATCCACCTCGGAGAGTTCAGGGAGCGGGGGCTTGTCTTTGCGAACCATTGACTTGGGCAGAGCCTTTGCCGGGTCAACTTCGGGGACATCCAGTTTTGGTAAACGATAGCCCCATCTACCGGGCACAGAGAGGTCGTAGATAATCTGCTCAGGGCGCATCATCCACCCCACCTCCCCAGAAGCTCCACCAACCGGTCAATCTCAGCTTTACTGTGCCTTTCGGTCACGCATATCAGGAGGTTTTTCTCAAATTGCGGATACCATTGGTCAATATATATACCCGGAACTACCCCCTCCTCTATGCAGGACTTATATACCTCCCGGGCGGAAACGGAGAATTCCACCAGGAATTCGTTGAATGTCGCTCCACTGAAAACAACCTTCAATCCCCTCTTCACCAACTCTCTTTTAGCATACTCCGCCTTTGCCAGGTTCTGGGTTGCCAACTCGTGGATACCATTTTTTCCCAAAAGGGAGAGGAAGACTGCGGCGGCTAAAGCCACCAACGCCTGGTTGGTGCAGATATTACTGGTGGCTTTCTGCCTGCGGATGTGCTGTTCTCGGGTCTGCAAGGTGAGCACATAGCCCACCTTCCCCTCCGCATCGCTGGTCCTGCCGACAATTCGGCCGGGCAGGCTCCGCTCCAAGCCCTTGCGGGCAGCCATTATGCCCAGATATGGACCTCCATATGACAGAGGGCTACCCAGCCCTTGTCCCTCAGCGACATAGATGTCGGCGCCGTAGTTGCCCGGAGCCTCAATTATTCCCAAAGAGATGGGGTCGGCACAGACGATAAACTGCCCCTTCGCCAACTGAATTATCTCCCCCAATTTGGGGGCTTCCTCCTCAATTACCCCGAAGAAGTTGGGGTTCTGGATTATCAGGGCGGCGCCCTCCTCCGCCTCCCGCTCCACTGCGGAAATATCCATCGTCCCCTTCTTCTCGTCAAAAGGTATCTCCACCAACTGGGCTTCAATCCCGCTGACATAGGTGGCGAGCACCTCTCGCCAACGGGGATGGAGCGATGCCGACACCAACAGGCGGTTACGGTGCGTGGTGCGCATTGCTAAAAGTGCAGCTTCGCCCAGGGCGCTGGCGCCATCATACATTGAGGCGTTGGTTACCGCCATAGCCGACAGTTGGCAGATCATACTCTGGTATTCATATATGGATTGCAGGGTGCCCTGGCTTAGCTCCGCCTGGTAAGGGGTGTAGGCGGTATAAAACTCACCTCGGGAGGTGATGTGAGCGATTACCGAGGGAATAAAGTGGCGATAAGCCCCAGCACCGACAAAGGAAAGAACATCTGTCTGCACCTCCTCTGCCAGCTCTTCCATGTAGGAGGTGACCTCGGCTTCGGATTTAGCCTCTCCCAGCCCCAACTCCACCTTACCCGATAGACCGGCGGCGGAAAAAAGCTCGTCAATGGAGGAGTAGCCCATGCTCGCAAGCATTTCCTCCCGCTCACCATCGGTGAGGGGCAGATAGCTCATCGGAATCTAACCCTCCTCTATCGCCTTCTTGTAAGCATCGGCGTCCATCATAGATTCAAACTCAGCCATATCGGTCGGTTTGACCGCCACCATCCAGGCGGCTCCCTCGGCGTCGTCGTTGATCATAGTGGTTTTGTCTATGACCTCTTGATTGATGCGGGTGACCTCTCCGGATATTGGAGCATAGATGTCGGACGCCGCCTTGACCGACTCAAGGACCGCAAACTCCTTACCTTTCTCCAGCTTGTCTCCTACGCCCACAGTCACATCAAGATAGACTATCTCCCCCAGCTCCTTCTGAGCGTGGTCGGAGATGCCGATGAGCACCTCCTCGCCCTCCTTACGAGCCCATTCATGGGTTTCGGTGTAGCGAGTCTCTGCCATTCCCCTTCCTTTCTGGAATATTGCGGATTATCCGAAATCTCACTGAATTTCTTGTTGAAAAAATAAACTTAGTTAGACCGATTTGCAAAAAGCCAGAGCCTTATCATCTCCTATACAAAGGGCGCCTTCGCCACCCTAGCCGGGTGCCGCTTTCCCCGAATCTCCACCTCTATAGCGGTATCAACCTTGCTGCGGGCTATGTCAACATAGCCCAGACCAACCGGCACCTGAAGGCTGGGGGAGAAGGTTCCGCTGGTCACCTTCCCCACCCGGTCTCCCCCTGCGAAGATGGGATAGTCCTTGCGAGGGATAGCCTTATCCTCCATCTTAAAGCCCACCAGCTTGCGTGAAAGCCCAGCCTCCTTTATTTTAAGTAAGGCTTCCCTGCCGATGAAATCATCCTTGTCCAGCTTGACCGTCCAGCCGATACCCGCCTCCAGGGGATTGGTGGTCCGGTCAATATCGTTGCCGTAGAGGCAAAATTTCTTCTCCAGGCGCAGGGTATCCCTGGCCCCCAACCCGACCGGTATCATCTCCAAATCCTTGCCGGCGGCAACAAGCCCATCCCATATAGGTATGCGGTCGGATTCCCCATCCACATATATCTCAAAACCGTCCTCGCCGGTATAGCCGGTGCGGGAGATGAGCGCCCGCTGACCGCCCACCTGGCCCTTATCCCACCAATAATGTTTGATGGACGAGAGGTCAATATCGGTCACCTGAGCGACAATCTCCTCGGCGCGGGGTCCCTGAACGGCGATTAGAGTATAGTCGTCGGAACGGTTGCTATATTCCACCTCCCCGCCGAAGGCATCCAACCGCTCGCAGACCCAGGCATCGTCCTTGGCTATGTTGGTGGCGTTGACCACCAACATATATTCCTCCTCGCCCAGGCGATAGCAGAGCAGGTCGTCCACTATCCCGCCGTCGGAGTATAACATAGGTGTATAGCAGATGTGCCCGATTGTAAGACCAAGGACATCGTTCGCCAAAAGATGATGCAGGAACCGACCGGCGTCCTTCCCCTGCAGGAAGAACTCTCCCATGTGCGAGAGGTCAAAGATACCGGCTGTGGAGCGAACCGCCAGATGCTCCTGGATAATCCCGCTGTAGCGCACCGGCAGGAGATAGCCGGCGAATTCAATCATGCTTCCCCCGGCTTCAATCAGCCGCTCGTAGAGACGGGTCTTCTTGCTTTGGGAGAAGGGCGTCACTGACTCCTTGCGAGAAATACCGTGGATATGGAATTTCTTACCATCTTCAGACGCAAGTAAGATGATTTAGGGGGCTATTTTATAATCTGTTAGGAATTTTTGCAAGTGAATAATGCAGAGGGGGAGATTTTTTGTGTTTTTTTAACCATTTTTTGGGCACTACATGTAAAAAATAGCACAAAACCGCCCGAGATTGCACCCGAGCGGTCTGTCTGTATACTTTTTCTTATTTTCCCCGACCTTGAAGGGCAATATTTCCCCTTTATCTACCCTCCTGCCAGATAATTCCGCACCCTGTTAAGCGCCTCCTGGATATTTTCAATGGAATTAGCATAGCTGAAGCGCAGGTGACCCTCACCATACTCTCCAAAGCTGGTGCCGGCGAGGCAGGCAACCCCACCTTCGTTGAGCAAGCCCTGCTCCAGCTCCTTGGAACTCTTTCCGGTTGCGGTGATATCCGGAAATACATAAAAGGCACCCTTGGGAAGAAGGCATTTGATGTCGGGTATCTCGTTCAAGCCGGCGACGATGACATCCCTCCGCTTCTTGAATTCAGCCATCATCTTCCCCACATCATCCTTCGGTCCGGTCAACGCCTCTATTCCCGCCCGCTGGGTAAATGCACAGGTCATGGAGCAGGAGTTGGTCATCATGCGGGTAAAATGGGGCTGGAGGAATTGGGGCATAATGCCATATCCCAGCCGCCACCCGGTCATGGCGAAGGTCTTGGAGGCTCCCTCCAGGAGGATGGTGCGCTCCTTCATCCCCGGCAGGGAGTAGATGCTTTTAAACTTTCCCTCATAGACCATCTCGCTATAGACCTCATCGGTGAGCACCCAGCAGTCGTATGCCTGGGCGATTTCGGCGATCCCCTCCAAATCCCCCTCGGTCAGGACTCCGCCGGTGGGGTTCTGGGGTGAGTTGATGATTATCAACTTGGTATTCTTATTGACCAACTTCTTCAGTTCACCGACATCCATGCGGAAGTCGTTCTTCTGCAGAAGAGGAGCGGCAACCGCCTTTACTCCCAGGTAGTTTATCATTGACTCATAGATGGGAAATCCGGGATTGGGATAGACCACCTCATCGCCGGACTCCACGCAGGACAGTATGGTGAAGAAGATTATCGGCTTGGCGCCGGGGGTGACCACCACCTGGTCGGCGTCGGTATCCACACCACGGGTGCGGGAGATGTAGTCGGCTATGACCTCCCGAAAATCGGGATAACCGGCTGAAGGACCGTAATGGGTCCAGCCCTCGTCCAACGCCCCCTTGGCGGCATCAACTATGTTTTTTGGAGTGTCAAAATCAGGCTCCCCTATCTCCAGGTGGATCATGGATTTACCCTCCGCCTCCAGCTCCTTTGCCCGAGCCAGCACCTCAAATGCGGTCTCGGTGCCCAACCGTTCCATGCACTTGGCAATCTTCGGCAAATCTATCTCCCCCTTCCCGAAAAATTTTAAGTATTTCCAATCGTGAAAAATTTAACACCACCGGCAGGGCTTGTCAAGCTAAATTGCCGAAAGCAAAACACATAGGTTCAAGGAAGAAAATTGACTTGCTTCAAACCATATGTTATCATTTAACAATAATTTGCACAACGATAGATGATAACCTGGAAAACTAACCTCAAGGAGTTTCTTTGCGCGGCGGTAAGAAAATAAGTGTGGTCATTCCCTGCTACAACGAAGAGGTGGGCATCGCTCAGGTGCTCTCCACCATGCCCGATTTTATTGACGAAGTTGTGGTGGTGGACAACAACTCCATTGACAATACCTCACAGGTAGCCAGGAAGTACGGCGCCCGGGTGGTCTTTGAAGAGCGCAAGGGTTACGGACGGGCATACAAGACCGGTTTATCCCAAGCCGGCGGGGATATAATCATCACCATGGACGGAGACGCCACCTATCCCCGCATCGCCATCGCTTACTTATTGGACATTCTCTTTGAGGACAATCTGGACTTCATCTCCGCCTGGCGTGTTGCCATAGACTGGCGTGAATCTCTGGACTACATCATGCGCTTTGTCGGCAACAGAATATTCAACCTGACCATACTGCTTCTCTACGGTCGCCACCTGCACGATTCCCAGTCGGGTATGTGGGTGTTCAAACGTGAGGTGCTTAGGGAGGTGGAGGTGACATCCGACGGTATGCCTTTCTCTCAGGAGCTCAAGTTGGAGGTCTTCTGCCGGCGAAAATTTCGCAGTCGGGAGGTGCCCGTCCAGTTCAGCTACTACAAACGACACGGCGACTCCAAGCTCTCCCTGTGGAGGGACGGCATCAAAAATTATCTCCAGCTATTTGTCAAGCGTCTGCGTATGAAGACCTCTAAATCCGAAAAAAGAATCACCATCTACGACCAACCCTAGGACTCTCTTCTTATGGTATAACAAAAGCGCCGGGTCTTCATCCGGCGCTTCTCTATCTTTTCATTCTAAGGTCAAGGCATTATCTTCCACAGGCGGAAATAGCTCGTCCCCTCAATCTGGCGGTCGGAGTAGAAGGTTATCCACTCCCCGTCGGGTGACCACATGGGGCATAGCCCGCCCGCCGGTCCGTGCTTCCCGAAATAGACCACTTCATCGGTCAACTTCTCCGGGACGCTCCCTCCCTCTGAATCAATCAGATAGATATCAAACTTACTCGCCTCATCCCAACCAACCTCCATCCCGCTGAAGGCGATGTCATCCTCATCGGGTTGCCAGCAAGGATAGAGGCAGTTCCAACCCGCCGGTGAGATACAATAATTATTGTCCGCATCATCAACCTCAACCACCCACAACTGGCGCTCAAAGACGTCCTCACCGACAGAGACAAAATTGATGTAAGCTATCCTGCTGTCGTCCGGGGAAAATGTGGGATACATTGCCATACCGCTCACCAATTGCTGACTCGCTGACGTATCCATATCATAGATCCATAACCCCAGGGAGTTACAATAGGCGATGAGATTGCTCTCATGCGCCCAGGTGGGATAGGAGCTGGGAGCACTGACCGGCACCAGTTGCGGGGTCCCTCCGGTTATGGGGACGGTGTAAATCCCGGCAGACCCGCCAGCCAGGGGATTGGCGGAAAAGAGTATCTCCAATCCATCCAGGGAGAAACAGGCGGAATCTATGGTGGCGAAGTCAACATTCATAGGTATAGTCCGCAAACCCCCCCCATCTGTCCCCACCGCCACCAACTGCTCGGAAAAACTGTCCTCCACCTCCTGCACCGCCAGGACTACATTGCCGTCCGACGACCAGCCCCCCGGTATCGGCTCCAGTGGTGTATCGGCGACCAGGACCGCACTGTCGTAGTTCTTCCACAGCAAGTCAAAATACTCACATCCGGCTGTGAGCAGTATAGCCACCAATATAGAAAGAACGGAGATGAGCCTCATAAGAAATCCATCCAAAGAGCAAAGATAAACGGTTAGTAACTACAGATTGTAAGGAGTTGGTCAAACTCTCCTCATAAAAAAGACCAGATGAAGCAGGGCAAAGAGCAAATCTGCGCCGGCTAAAAGATAGAAGACCGTCTCCATCCCCCCGAGGAGAGCAAATCCGCCCATGAAGAGAAATCCCAGGGTTCGGGATAATATCATCAAACGGACTATGCCCAGATTCTGGTGTATATCCCGCCAGGCGATGAGATAGCCCATTGAAAGTATCAGCAGAAACAGACCACAGAAGCGCACATAAAAGGGATTTTCCGGACAAGCGATATTGAGTAGCCCCCCCACCTGGACGGGAAAGAGCAGGATGGGCAAGCCGAATGCGAGGTCATATATGCCCCCCCACAACATAGAACGGGAGAGCCAGCGATATCGGCGTTCAGTTTTCATGGATGGTTTCCAGCGGAAATAGGGGCGGTAACTTCTGGGGGGAGACCCCTAGAAAATTATAGGTCCTCTCAATTACCACCGCATCAGCACCCCCCTCAAAGGGCGTCAGCTGTCCCCATATAGTCTTGGCCAGCGATGCGGTTAACCACAACTTCGTCTCACTCCTCTCCCCCAAAATCTCCCCAGTGCTTAAAAATTCCTCCGCCACCGGTTCAGCCTTCGCATGAGGATGTAGCCAGCTCCACAGGGCTAGATAGTAGTTTTGGGCGATGTAAAGCAGTTCCTCATCAAAGGTGGCGCAGGAGGCAAAATTTTCGGCGGCTATGCCCCTTCCGATAACATCAAGAACAAGAGCCAGTAGCTGAAAATATGAATATGCGCAGGCGAGGGTTTCGCTTATCTGCTCAAATATCTTTCTAGTCTCCGGGGTGAAATCGCCGGGGGGAAGTTTCTCCTCAGCGCCCCAGGGAAGGACGGTGAGCAACCACTCCACCTGGGCATCCTTTAGAGGACTGCGCTTACCCAGCTTACGATAGACCTCCTGAGCGACGGGGCGCACCTCAGGCATATAGTGAAACAGATTACGGTTGTCCAACCAGCCTTTAAGGGCGGCAATCTGGTCGCCTATCAATTGAGCCCGCTGAGGTAGATTGGTGTCCTCGGCGAAGGGAAGCTCCTGTTCCAAGTCGGTCAGGTCGGCTTCAATATCCACAGCGCCGATTATGTATATCAAACGTGCAAGTCGCCGGGGGCTCTTGAAGTGGCAGAGATGCCACTTTGAAATCAAAGTGCGGATGTCGGATATATTCGGCGACAGAGGCGAGAGCTTCGCCTCCATCTCCCCCAGAATGGTCATCTCCTCATCCAGGGTGGTAGCTCCTATGTTCTCCCACTTATTCGTCCCCTCCTCCTCTTCTGCACTCGTGGTCAAAAGAAGGCTGTAAATTTAGAGAATCAGGGAGTATCCCCAATTTGGTCCAGCTTGGCGATCCGTTTACTGTGCCGACCGCCCTCAAACTCGGTGGAAAGCCACACATCCACAATCTTTCTGGCCAGAGGGGGTGCGGTTATCATCCCCGAAAGCACCAGCACATTGGAATCGTTATGCCGTCTGCTCATCTCGGCGGAGAAAAGGTCGGAGACCAAAGCGGCACGAACTCCCGCATAGCGATTGGCAGCCATTGACATCCCCAGACCCGTTCCGCAGACGAGGATGCCCCGCTCAAAATCGCCACTCTTAATCCCGGAGACTACTGGAGGAGCGAAATCGGGGTAATCACATGATTCCATGCTGTCGGTGCCCACATCCACCACCTCGTTTCCGCTCTCCAGCAGGTGTTCAACTACCGCCTTCTTCAGCTCATAGCCGGCGTGGTCCGAACCGATGACTATCTTCACCCCAGATCCTCCCTCAAGAAAGCCTATTTTAAGGGAATTTTATCAACTATCGCCTCTATATATCCATCTATTTTATCCCTAATCCTTCGGTATACCTGCTCATCCTTGCCGAAAGGGTCCTCTATCTCCTCTCCACTCTCCAGATCCTCCCTCAGGGAAAAAGTTCCTCGCTGGAGGTTCATCTCCTTTAGATTTTTAGCAAATTCCGAGAGCAAGAAGACCTTTGCACTCCTTTCCCCCATTATCCTCTCAGCGATGCGACGGTGACCTTCGCTCATGGTCAGTATCAGATCCGCCCGGTTCAAAATCTCTCCGTCAATGTTCTTAGCCAGGTGGTCATCCGCATTCAAACCCCACTCAGCCAAAACATCCATTGCGCCCTTGCTTGCTATTCCATGGTAACATACCCCGGTGCCGCAAGAATCCACCAACAACCATTCTTTAGCCACCGGGGAAAGCTTACTTAAAAGCAGATATTTTGCCATCACACTACGGCAGATATTTCCGGTGCAGACGAAGAGTATTAACAATCCCTAACGACCTCCGCCGTGTATGTAGGTCTCTATCAGGCCAAAGGGGAACGCCCCCTGCCGTATCAGGGTCGGTTCAGGGGTGGTAATATCCACCAGCGTTGAGGCGCTCCTCATCTCCATACTGCCCATATCCACAATCAGGTCAACCTCTTTTCCAAAGGCATCCTTCAACATCTCAGGGTCATTTATCGGTGGCTGGTCGGATTTATTAGCGCTAGTGGAGACGACGAACTCCTGTAATTCCTCCAAAACCGCCAACAAAAAATCGCTCTCCGGGACCCGAACCGCTACCTTGTCGTCTGCACTGTGTAAATGAGCCGGCAACCCCTCCCCTCCCCACAAAATGAAGGTGACTTTTCCCGGCCAGAACTTACGCATCACCGATACAAGATTACGGTCAGAGCGACATCCACTCTCCAAAACGAAACCAAGCGACGGAGCCAATAAAAGAAAGGGTCTGTTCGTCTCCCACCCTTTTATCTCCCGGATGCGTTTTATCCCCGCTGTAGCCCTCACACTGGCTGAAAAGCCATATATGGTATCCGTGGGCAGCATTACTACCCCACCCGAAGCCAGCTTACCTGCAACCCGGAAAACTCTCTGAGGAGATATCGGCTCGTCTGCTGAGAGAGAGATTACCTTAGCTCTACCCATCTACTATCCTTCACCTACTCTCCCATTTCCAGGTCATCATCCAATACCGCCTGAGATAGCTGCTGGCGATACCGCTTGAGACGTTTCTCCAAATCTTTGTCCTGTAAGCCGATGATCTCTACAGCCAGTAGGGCGGCGTTCTTTGCCCCGGCGGCACCTATGCCCACACACCCCACCGGAATCCCCGGGGGCATCTGAGCGATGGAGAGCAGTGCGTCAATCCCTCCCAGGGGACCTGCATCTATTGGAACGCCGATGACCGGAAGGGTGGTGTTCGCTGCCACTACGCCCGGCAGATGAGCGGCAAGCCCGGCACAAGCGATGACTACCGCCACACCCCTCTTTTCAAACTCAGCGGAAAGCTCAACCACTCGCTTGGGGGTTCTATGGGCGCTGGCAACATTCAGGTAATATCCCACACCCAGCTCCTCCAATATTTCTATCGCCCCTTTAAGGACCGACCGGTCGCTTTTTGAGCCGATAATTATCTGTACCTTTCCTCCTTCAACCATATCCTAAACCCCCATTACTCCGGCACCTCATCAAGGCGAGCCAGTCCTTTATAGCCTATGTCTTTGCGAAAGAAAGCACCGTCAAAATTAATCTTGGCGACCGCTTGGTAGGCTAACTGGTTAGCACTCTCCAGGTTTTCAGCCTTAGCGGTTACCCCCAGCACCCGACCGCCTGAGGTCACCATCTCTCCCTTTTTCATCTTGGTGCCGGCGTGGAAGACCGCTACATCCTCCATCTTGGCAACTTCCTCAAGGCCGGAGATGGGGTAACCGGTGGTGTAGTTCCCCGGATATCCCCCGGAAGCCATGACCACGCACAGACAACTGCCCTCCTCAAACTCCAGCTTCTGCTCCTTGAGCCTGCGGTCAACGGTAGCCTGACACAGTTCAAAAAGGTCGTTTTTCAGCAGTGGTAAAAGGGATTGAACCTCCGGGTCTCCGAAGCGGACATTGAACTCCAATACCTTGGGACCGTTGAAGCCGATTATCAAGCCGGCATAGAGCACACCCTTATAAATAATCCCGCCCCTTTCCAAGCCCTTTATCGTCGGTTTAAATATGCGGTTAATGATAAAATCATAGAGTCCCTCCCCGACGATAGGTGCCGGGGCATAGGCGCCCATACCCCCTGTATTGGGACCCTGGTCCTCATCATAAATGCGTTTATGGTCCTGGGAAGTGACCATAGGCAGGATAGTCTCCCCGTCTGTGAAGGCTAAAATAGAGGCTTCTTCCCCGCAGAGATACTCCTCTATGATTATTCTTTTGCTGGAATCACCAAAGCGCCCCTTAATCAGATTCTCCTTAATCGCCAGATAAGCCTCCTCGTCCTCCATAGCCACGGTTACACCCTTACCGGCGGCTAACCCTTCGGCTTTGATAACCACCGGGGTGCCGTGGTCATATACATACTCCAAAGCCTCCTGATAGACATCAAATATCCGCCAGTGCCCGGTGGGGACCTTCTGGGAGGTCATTATCTCCTTGGAGAAGATTTTACTGGACTCCAGCTGGGTTGCAGACTGATTGGGCCCAAAGATGGGGAGCCCTCTGGACTCAAAGAGGTCCACGATGCCCAGAGAGAGGGGCATCTCCGGACCGACGACGGTCAGGTCCACCGCCTCTTTCTCCGCCAGGTCGGCAAGTTGGGAAAGCTCCACATCTTTAATTTGAAAGCACTCCCCCAACTGCGCGATGCCGGCATTCCCCGGCGCGGCGATTATCTTCCCCACCTGCGGGCTCTGAGCAATCTTCCACGCCAGGGTGTGCTCTCTACCTCCACCACCGACTATCAGCACTTTCTTACCCATAACTACGCCTTTGTCTGCCCGTTGAATAATCTTCCTTCAATCTCCAATTAAACACTAATATATAGTAAAACCCCATCGGTGTCAACATATTGAATGGATTAATGGCGGAAATGGCGGATACCGGTAAAGACCATAGCCACCCCCAGCTCATCCATGGCCCGAATCACCTCTCCATCCTTCACCGAACCTCCGGGCTGGATGATAACCCTTATCCCCGCCTTCGCCGCCAGTGTGGGGGCATCCGGCATGGGGAAGAAGGCGTCGGAGGCAAGCACCGCCCCCTCACAGCCACCGTGCTGCTCCTCGGCATTCTGCAGGGCTAACTGCACCGAGAGTATACGATTGGGCTGACCGGCACCCATACCCAGAAGCATCCCCTCTCGGGCGATAGTTATGGCGTTGCTCCTGACATGTTTGACCACGGTGAAGGCGAATATCAAGTCAGCCATCTGTTCGTCGCTCACTCCTTGCTTGGTTACCACCTGCAGTTTGTCTCCCTCCACCACCAGCCGGTCGGCATCGGAGAGCAGTAATCCCCCCTCAATCCATCTGGGATAGAACTCGCTTGCCGAACCCGCAGAAGCCTCAACTACGATAATCCGCTCCCCCCAGCCTTTACGGTGGCGAATCATCTCCAGGGCTTTGGGTGTAACCTTCGGTGCCACCACCGCTTCAAAAAATCCCTTAGGACCGACTATTACCCCAGCGACCTTGACATCCAGGGTCCGGTTGGTGGCAATTATCCCGCCGAAGGCGGATACCGGGTCGCCAGCCCGAGCCATCTTCAATGCTTCTGCGGGATTATCCGCCACAGCACAGCCACAGGGGTTGGCGTGCTTTATCACCGCCCCCGCAGGACGGTCAAACTCCTGCACCAGAGCATAAGCGGATTCCAAGTCGCAGTAGTTGTTATAGGATATCTCCCGTCCGGAGAGCTTCCTTCCGCCAGCCACAGGTCCCCTCCCCCCATTCATCGGCAGATATAGGGCGGCTCGCTGATGAGGATTCTCGCCGTAGCGCAAGATAGTATCCCGCTCAAAGCCGGCGACAAAATATGGTGGCAGTTTACCCTCGCCCAGATGTGTGGAAAGGAAGTCGGTGATGGCAGCGTCGTAAGCCATAGTGTGAGCGAAAGCCTTCACCGCCAGCTCCATACGCAGGGAATCATCTTCCCTCTCCGAGCGGAGCACCTCCAGCACCCGGCTATAATCATCGGGGTCACAGACCGCATAACAGCGGTGATGGGCTTTGGAGGCGGCTCGCAGGAGGCTGACCCCGCCGATATCTACCTGCTCCATAGCCATCTCCATAGTTACCCGGGGGTCCGCCACCGTCTTCTGGAAGGGATAGAGGTTGACCGCCACCACTCTGAAGGGGACGATTCCCAAACCCTCCAGCGCCTTCCTGTCTTGAGCGGTATCCCGGGAGAGAATGCCAGCATAGACCACCGGATGGAGGGTCTTCACCCTGCCATCCAATAGGTCGCTGAATCCGGTCAACTCGGAGATATCCCGGGAGGTTATGCCCGCATCCTGAAGATGACCATGAGTTCCCCCGGAGGAGATTATCTCAAAGCCCAGCTCCACCAAGCCGTCGGCAAACTCCACCAGCCCACTCTTGTCATAGACGGAGAGCAAAGCCCTCTTCTCCTCCATCTATCCCTCCTCCCAAGAATAACCGCCCTCTACGAAAACTCTGCGCCCCTCAACCCGCAGTTTGCCCTGAGCATACCAGGCGACCGCCTGGGGATATATCCGGTGTTCCTGCTTAAGAATCCTGGCGGAGAGCTCATCCGGGGTATCGTCCTGCAGGATGGGGACCACCGCCTGGATAATTATCGGTCCGCAGTCCACATCCTCAGTAACGAAATGGACCGTGCACCCGCTGTAACGCACGCCGTATTCCAATGCCTTCCTCTGCACCTCCAGCCCGGGAAACGAGGGCAGAAGCGATGGATGGATGTTCATCATCTTCCCCGTATAACCGGGAAGCATCCTGTGGCATAAAACCCGCATAAATCCTGCCAGGCAGACCAGGTTAACCCCCCGCTCATCCAGCTCGGCGATCATGCGCTCCTCATCGTTTTCGGTCAGCCTGGCTTTCTCGGCCTCCATCTGAATATGGATTGCCTCAACGCCCCTCTCTCTCGCCTTTTCAAGCGCCAGAGCATCGCCGACATCGCTTATCACCAGAGCCACCTCCGCCCCACCCAGCTTGCCGGCTTTCTCCGCCTCAATCAGGGAGACCATGTTTGAGCCCCGACCGGACACCAAAATGCCCACTCTGGTGCTCATATTCCAGCCACCTCCACACTCTTTTCGCCGGGGAAGACACTACCGACAACCGTCGCCAGAGTCCCCAGCTCGGTCAGCTTATCTATTACAGAGGGGGTATCCTCTGGACGATAGAACAACACCATCCCCACCCCCATATTAAAAGTGGCAAACATCTCCTGGGCCTCAATTCCCCCTTCTTCAGCGATTAACTTAAATATGGGGGGTGGGTCCCACTCCTTTGCCTCAATCCGAGCCTTACAGCCCTCAGGCAGTATGCGAGCGATATTCTCATAGAAACCACCGCCGGTAATGTGTGCTATTCCTTTGGGGACAAAACCACTCTCTATCAAAGACCGCACTGCAGAGACATATATCCTGGTGGGGATGAGCATCTCATCCACCAGTTTCTTCTTCAATCCCTCGGGCTTATCCTCCAGCTTGTATTTACCGGAATCCAAGAGCACATTACGAACCAGAGAGAAACCGTTGGAGTGCAAGCCGGAGGAGGCGAGACCGACTATACTGTCGCCGGGTTTTATATCGGCGCCGTTGATGATTTTACCCCGTTCCACTATTCCCACCATGAACCCCGCCAGGTCATACTCACCCTCGGCGTAGAAACCGGGTAGTTGTGCCGTCTCCCCGCCGAGCAGGGCGGCTCCGCACTGTGAACAACCCTCGGCTATGCCCTCCAGGACCTGATAGGCCACCTCCACCTCCAAGCGAGAGGTGGCGTAATAATCAAGGAAGAAAAGGGGGCGGGCTCCGTGGCAGACGAGGTCGTTGGCGTTCATAGCCACCAGGTCAACGCCCACTGTCCGATGTCTGCTTGCGGCGAAGGCAATCTTCAGCTTGGTGCCCACCCCGTCGGCGGAAGCCACCAGCACCGGCTGTTCAAAGTCCTCAACATCCAGTCGGAAGAAGCCGGCGAAATCACCCAAACCGCCAAGCACCGCCGGACCCTTGGTCTCCTCGGCGAGCTTCTTTATCCGCTCCACGAACTCGCCAGCCAGCTTCTGGTCCACCCCAGCCATCTTATACTTATCAGCCATCGTCATCCCTAACTCTCCAGACTATGCCAGAAGATAAGCCCCACTACCAAGCCCATCAGCAGGGAATAGACAAATGAATCCACAATCCAGGCGACCACCGAAAGTTGGGGAATATTAATGAATATGGCGTTCATCAGATGATGGGGCAGGATGATAAACAACCAGCAGAAGAAGCCAAACAGGATACCCTTGACCGCCGGGGTTCTGCCGGGTATGCCCTTGTAAAGCAGGGCGTAGAACAGAGCGAACGCCAAACCGGACCCCAGAACCAGCAGGTTGGTCCACAGCATCCAGTTCTCCATCTGCTTCCATACCGCTGAGTAAGTCGGGTCTTCATAAGGGGACACAAAAATGACCATATTGAACAAGAAGCCGCAGGCATTCATTATCACACCAGCCGCGATGCCGGCTAGAATCCAGCGTAGCAATTTCATCTCCACCCTCCTTAATTGTAGTTAGGGAATTAGTTTATGAGAAAATTTTGTAAAATGGGCTTGTATTTGCATGAATTAATGCTCCCCCCGAAAAACTGTGGGGGGAAGTATTAAAACATCTTGCTCCTTCGGAAGATACCCTCCAGAGCCTCCTTTCCCACATCCGGAGGAATCTCCAGGGGGTATTCTCCGCAGAAGCAGGCGTAACAGTGGGCTTCCGCCCCCTCCCCCACCGCCTCCCGCAGTCCGCTCATGCTCTGATATGCCAGGCTGTCGGCGCCTGTATAGCGGGCTATCTCCTCAACGGAACTGGAACTGCCGATAAGCTCCTCCCGTGTGGGGGTATCTATACCGTAGAAGCAGGGATGGGTTATAATCGGGCTGGAGATGCGCAGATGCACCTCCTCGGCTCCTGCCCGGCGAAGCATATTGATTATCTTCCCGCTGGTGGTTCCCCTCACTATAGAATCGTCCACAACCACCACCCGCTTTCCGGAGAGGATTCGGGGCACCGCATTATACTTCAATTTGGACCCGAAGTCCCGAATCCGCTGAACCGGCTCAATAAAAGTGCGTCCAATGTAATGACTGCGGATCAGTCCAAACTCAAAGGGGATGCCCGACCCCTGAGCATAACCCAGGGCGGCGACATTGGAGGAGTCTGGAACGGGAACCACCATATCGGCGTCAGCGGGGAAATCTTTAGCCAGAATACTGCCCAGGCGCTTGCGCACCTCATAGACCGACTTTCCATCCACAACCGACGCCGGGCTGGAAAAATAGATATACTCAAAGACGCAGAGGGAATGGGGCTTTTCGGGAAACGGTTTTACAGACTCCATTCCCCTCCGGTTCATCACCAGCACCTCCCCCGGCTCAACATCTCGCTCAAAACTACCGCCGACAATATCAAAGACACAGCTCTCCGAGGCGACCACCACAGTTCCGTCAAGCCTGCCTATACACAATGGGCGGAAACCGTAAGGGTCTCGGGCGGCGATGAGGGTATCCTCGGTGCAGGCAACCAGGGAGAAAGCCCCCTTGAGGCGGGAGAGAGCGTCAATGAATGCTTCCAGGGTATCCTCCTTGCGGGAGTGGGAGATGAGGTGGAGGATGACCTCGGAGTCGGACGTAGAATGGAAGATGGCACCAGCCTGCTCCAGCTCCTCACGGAGGTATAAAGCGTTGAGCAGGTTGCCGTTGTGCGCCACAGCCATAGACCCGTGCAGAGAGTCGGCTTTGATGGGCTGAGCGTTAGCTAAGATGCTGGTTCCAGTGGTGGAGTAACGGACATGACCGATGGCGATGTTTCCCTTCAGCTCAGCGATTATCTCCTCGGGAAAGACCTCCCGCACCTCGCCCATAGCCCGATGCTGATGGAGACGCTCGCCGTCGCTGGTTACGATGCCGGCGCTCTCCTGCCCCCTATGCTGAATGGAATAGAGCCCCAGGTAGGTGATGACGGCAGCCTCGGGATGGTTGTAGATGCCGAAGATACCGCACTCCTCCCGGAGCGATCCCGCTGTTAACCTGTTTGGTTCTATAATCATTTAACTACCCGCCCAAATCATCCCAACTAAAGCAAATGATAGCGGGAAAAATCCACAGGCTACACCCCTGCAGCCTCCCGCACCCTGCGCAAAACCTCCTGATACATCTCCGCCACTCCTCCCAAATCCCTGCGGAAGCGGTCCTTGTCCAGCTTCTCGTCGGTCTCCATATCCCACAGACGGCAGGTGTCCGGGGATATCTCATCGCCCAGGTAAACCTTCCCTTCTTGGGTGCCGAACTCCAGCTTGAAGTCCACCAGGCGCAGACCGCATCTCTTGAAGAAGTCGGTCAGCAGTTCGTTGATCTTCAGTGATAACCCCTCGCACTCATCCATGGTCTTCGCATCGCTCAATCCCATAACATATATATGATTGCGATTTAACATAGGGTCGTGCAGGGCGTCCTCCTTGTAGTAATATTCCACAATCGGTTGTGCAAGCTTCTTCCCCTCGGGAAATCCCAACCGCTTGGAGATTGAGCCGGCGGCTACATTGCGCACCACAAACTCCACTCTGAGCATATCCAGATGGACTATGAGCATGGAGTTGTCGTTGACCATCTCCTTGAAGTGAGTGGGAATTTTAAGCTCGTTGAGATGGGCGAAGAGCAGACCGGCGATCTGGGCGTTGCAGTAACCCTTACCGCTTATCAGTTCGTGTTTCTCACCGTCAAAGGCGGTGGCGTCGTCCTTGAACTCCTGCACCACCAGTTGCGGGTCGTCGGTGGCATAGATGCGCTTTGCCTTGCCCTCATAGAGTAGGTCCTTCTTGGAAACGTCTGTCATACTAGCCCCCTGCTATCACAATCCCAGTCTCTCAAAAATCTCATCCACATATCTCAGATTATAACTCAAATCAAAGCACTCCGAAAGAACTTTCTCCTCCAAAACCTCCCCCACCGCAGCATCCTTCAAGAGAAGCTCCTTCAGGTCTCCCCCCTCCTTCCATATCCTCTTTGCCGCCCCCTGAACGATCTCATAAGCCCGCTCACGCTCCATCCCCCCGTCAATCAAAGCGGTCAACACCCGGCTGGAGAAGAGCAGTCCCCCGGTCATCATCAGATTTGCCTCCATTCGCTCCTCATCCACCTCAAGCCCCGAAAGCACCCATACCGCCTTGTCCAGTATATAGTCCAGGGCGATTACCGAATCCGGCAGGGCTACCCGCTCGGCGCTGGAGTGGGAGATGTCCCGCTCATGCCACAGGACCATGTTCTCCAGACCCACCAGAGCTTGCGCCCGAACCACCCGAGCCAGACCGCTTATCCGCTCACAGATTATGGGGTTGCGCTTGTGGGGCATGGCACTTGAGCCCTTCTGACCCTTTCCAAAAGGTTCATAAAGCTCGCCCACCTCGGTGCGCTGACGATGCCGTATCTCCACCGCCAGCCGGTCAAGCGTGGTGGCGGTGATGGCGCAGGCGGTGAGGAAGTGAGCGTGGCGGTCGCGGGAGAGTATCTGGCTGGATATGAGTGCGGGAGCTAAGCCCAATCCCTCACAGACCATCCGCTCCAGGTCGGGTTCCAGGTTGGAGTAGGTGCCCACCGCCCCGGAAAGCTTGCCCACAGCCACCATCTCCCTGGCATCAGCCATGCGCTTGTGGTTTCTACCCATCTCCGCCCAGAAGTTGGCGAAGACCAGACCCAGGGTGGTGGGCTCGGCGTGGATGCCGTGGGTTCTGCCGACAGTGGGGGTGCGCTTGTAGCGTAGAGCCAGCTCAGCCAACAGTTCTTGCACCCTTTCAACGCCGGAGAGCAGAATGTCCGCCGAGGCGACCAACTGCACCGATGTGGCGGTGTCCATTATATCAGAGCTGGTCAGCCCCAGGTGGATGTAACGACCGTCCTCGCCGACGCTCTCCGCCAGGCATTGCACAAAGGCTACCACCTCGTGGTTGGTAATCTCCTCCAGTTGGTCTATCCGCTCCAGGCTGAAGCCGGCTTTCTTTCTAATGACCTCTGCTGATTTCTTGGAGATGCGTCCCAGCTTTACCCAAGCCTCCACAGCCAGAATTTCTATCTCCCGCCAGATGTCAAAGCGTCTCTCCCGGCTCCAGACATCCGCCATCTGCTTTCTGCTGTATCGGGGAATCAACTATCTGCCCTCCTCACCGCCGGGGGGCTGGCTGACCGTTACCTCTCCGGTCATTCTCTTCCCACCACGCTCTATGACCATCTCTATCATCTCCTGCGGTTTCAGCTTCTGCATGACTCTATCATAATCGCCGATGGAATTTATCTCCTCTCCCGCCATCTCCTTGATTATATCCCCCCGCTTCAATCCGGCGTCGGCAGCCGGACCCTCCGGGGAGAGGTCGGAGATAAGCACCCCCTCCGAATCACCCGCCCCCAGGGCTTCAGCCAACTGCGGGGTCATATTCTGAACATACACCCCCAGCCAGGCTTTGACTATCTTGCCATACTCAATCAGTTGGATGGCTACCTCCCGGGCTATGTTTATCGGTATGGCGAAGCCGATGCCTAAAGAACCCCCGGAGGTGGTGATTATGGCCGTGTTTATTCCGATTACCTGACCCAGGGAGTTGACCAGCGGTCCCCCGGAGTTGCCCGGGTTGATGGAGGCGTCGGTCTGCAGAAGCCCACTATAGACCCTGAATCCGCTCTCGTCGTTCCTGCTCATGGAACGGTCTTTGGCACTTATCACTCCCACAGTCACCGTGGGTGTAGTTCCCCCCACCACCTTGCCGAAGGGATGACCGATGGCGATAGCCCACTGCCCCACCTGCACCTCCTCGGAATCGCCCAACTCAGCCACCGGCAGGTCCCGGGCATCAATCTTGAGCACGGCGACATCGGAGGCATAATCGGCACCGACCAGTTCCGCCGGGTATTCACTGCCGTCGGCTAAAACGACCGATATCTCATCCACCCCATGCACCACATGCTCGGCGGTCATTATGTAACCGTCCGGGGAGATGATGAAACCCGAGCCCATACCGGGCACCTTCTGTTCATATTCATGGTAGGGCATGGGGCTGTAGAAGTCAAAGAAATGGAAGAAGTCGTGGAAGGGGTCAAAGTAAGTGCCCCTGACCGTGGTCAGAGTATTTATTGTAACCACGGTGGAGCCCACCTTCTCGGCCACCAGGACGATGGCACTGCCCCGGGATTCGGAGACCTCCACATCTGTGGCTGAGGCGTCGCTTGATAAGGGAAGTTCAAAGAGTGAAGCCGGCACCTCACCTTCCTCTCCCGCAGACCAAGTCGGGAGAAACAGGAGAAGTATCAGGGTAAGGGTGGCGAGCCGATATAGTTTAGAAATCAAGTCCTTGTATGCGGAAAACATCCTATCCTCCACAAATCCAAGTGGTAAATGTCAGCAAAATGTGTCAATACTCATCTATCCTTTTTCCAGGCGAAGAAATACTTCCAGGTTATCCTCATCGCCAGCCCCCTCATCAATCGGCGTCTCCATTATCACCGGTTGGGTGGAGAGATTGCCATCATGGAGAAAGCTGGAAAGCCCCTCCTCGCCGATGAAGCCCTTACCCAGGTGTTGGTGCCGATCGTGGTGGCTTGCCAGGTCCGTCTTTGAATCATTCAGATGTATAAGGAGGATACGGTCTGCGTATTCGCCCAACTGGTCAAAGATCTCCCGCCTTCCCTCGGCATTCCTTACATCATATCCTTCGGCAAAGGCGTGGGCGGAGTCTATACAGATTCCCGGACACTCCTGCAAACATCCCCCCTTAGCTACCTCATCCATTATCTCCCCCAGCTCACCGAAGCGGTTGCCGACCAGGTTTCCGGCTCCGGCGCTGTTCTCCATAAGGAGCACCGGCTTTCCACCACCGGTCGGTTCCACCTCCCCCAAAGCCCTCTTCACCGCCTTGACCACATTGGACAACCCCAGCTCTCGTCCCCTCCCCTTATGACTGCCAAGATGGGTGACCACATAGTCAACGCCCAACCGTTCGGCGACGGCAAGCTCTTCTATCAGGACTTGACAAGATTTACGCCAGATCTCTTTATCGGGGCTGGCGATATTTATCAGATAATTGGTATGGATTACGGTAGTGATTATGTCGGAGGAAGCCGAAAGCCGGCGAAACTGGTCTATCTCCTCCTGGGATACGGTCCTGCCCTTCCAACCCCGGGGATTGCGGGAGAAGAACTGCACCGCAGTCAAGCCCATCTTCTGAGCGGAGAGCAGAGCGTTATGATAACCGCCGGATATGGACTGATGAAAGCCGAAAGGACGCATAGGAAAAAGACAAAGGGAAGGCCGTCAGGCCCTCCCAGGGGTTTTAAAAATAGTAAAAATCACTTCTCCTGTTCATCTTCCGGTAATTTAGTGGTCTTACCTTCATCACCCACTATCGGTTGAGAAACCTCCTCGGTGGTCGCCTCTACTTCTTCCTCCATCAGAGATTTGCTCTTCATCGTCTCCCGATTCTTGAGGATGGTCAAACCCAGAGAGGAGATCATGAAGATGACCGCTACAGCGGTGGTCATCTTGGAGAGGAAACCACCCGCTCCCTTGGCGCCGAATACCGACGACTCTGCAGCCCCTCCGCCGGCTCCGAAGACACCGGCAAGTCCGGCTCCCTTCCCTGCCTGCAGAAGCACTACCAGCATCATTCCCCCGCAGACCACCAGATGAAAGATTAGAATGGCAGTAGTAATCACTCTCTCCTCCAGGTTTGTTGGTGAAAAAGGGAAAATCAATAATACATCAAAACAACCAAAAATGCAAGTTTTTTTACAAAATTCTACGCTTCAGCGGCGGCTTTCACTATTTTTTCAAACTCCTCTACATCAAGGCTGGCTCCACCCACCAGAGCACCATTAATATTCGCCTGGTTTAGCATTTCCGGGGCGTTTTCTCCATCCACCGAACCGCCGTAAATTATCCGTGTAGCCTCTGCAGATCCTGTGCCGTATGTCTCCTTCAAGTATTCCCTTATTTTGGAGTGAATCTCCTCAGCTTGCTGGGGTATTGCACTCTCCCCGGTGCCTATCGCCCAGACCGGTTCGTAGGCGACGGCTATGCGGGAGACCTCCTCCGCAGAGACATGTTCAAGACAGCTCTTCAATTGACCGCTGACCACAGACCAGGTCTTATCCGCCTTCCGCTCTTCCAGTGTCTCCCCCACACAGAGAATGGGCCAGATACCCTCCTCCAAAAGGGCGTCTATCTTTCTGGCGATGAAAGCGTCGTCCTCGCCGAAATTTTGGCGCCTTTCAGAATGACCCACGATGCAAAATTGAACCTCCATGCTCTCCAGCATGGCGGCACTGACCTCCCCGGTAAAAGCCCCTCTGGGCTCCGGGTGACAGTTCTGGGCTCCCAGGCGGATGGTAGATCCCTTGATGCCCTGGAAGACGAGGGGAATGTAGCAGAATGGAGGACACAGGACGACATCCACCGCCCGCTGTTCGCTGAGCGTGGACACCAACTTGCCAGTCAAGGAGAGAGCCTCCTCACGGGTGAGGTTCATCTTCCAGTTTCCAGCTATCAACATTCGGGACATAGCTCACTCCTTCTCGCTGATTGAGGTGATGCCGGGAAGTTCCTTCCCCTCCAGGAACTCCAGTGAAGCCCCCCCACCGGTGGAGATGTGGTCAAAGTTTCTCGCCAAGCCGAATTTATTTATGGCCGCAACCGTCTCCCCTCCCCCCGCTATAGTTGTGGCGGAGCTCTCTGCAATCGCAGTGGCGATAGCTCTGGTCCCCCCGCTGAAACTCTCATACTCAAAAACCCCCAAAGGTCCGTTCCAGAAGATGGTCTGGGCATCCGCCAAAATGGACTTATACGACTCCACAGTCCTGGGACCGATGTCTAAAGCCATAACCTCCTCCGGGAGGTCCAATTGGGGAAAATACTCGCCTTTGGCGTCCGCTGAAAGCTCCTCGGCGGCGATATGGTCAACGGGAAGCTTTATCTTTCCGTCCAGGTCTTGGGAAAGCCCCCGCCTGGCACTCTCCAGCAAATCGGGCTCTATCTTGGATTTGCCCACCTTGTGTCCTGCAGCAGACAGATAGACATTGGCCATAAGCCCACCCATAAGGATGTTGTCGGCGAGCTTGAGTAGATTATCCACCACCCCAATCTTGGTGGAAACTTTGGCACCCCCGAGGACTATGACGTAGGGATGTTTGGGGCTTTCCGTTGCCCGGGTAAGATACTCTATCTCCTTCTCCATCAGGAAACCGGCGACGGAGCCTCCCAGGACTTCCGCCAAGCCCACATTTGAGGCGTGAGCCCGGTGGGCGGTGCCGAAGGCGTCGTTGACCAGTATATCCCCCAGCTCAGCCAGTTGGGCGACAAAGGCGGGGTCATTTTTGCTCTCCCCGGCATGGAAGCGAGTGTTCTCCAGAAGGATTGCCTGACCGTCGGTTAGCTGGTCAACCAGAGCTTTGACCTCCGCTCCCACGCAGTCTGGAGCCATCACCACCTCCTGACCTAGTAACTCCCCCAAACGTTCCGCCACCGGTGCAAGAGAAAGCTCAGGTTTCACCTCCCCCTTGGGTCGCCCCAGATGGGACATGATTATCAACCGCCCGCCCTCATCCAGTATATACTTAATAGTCGGCAGGCTCTCCCGTATGCGGGTGTCGTCCTCCACACCACCATCGCTCAGGGGAACGTTCAAGTCCGCCCGCAGAAGAACCCTCTTGCCCTTTAATGCCACATCCTTTACCGTCTTCTTCTTCACTATCTCTCCTACTTACTCCCCACAACTTTTAACAAGCGCAGAAGCTGGACGGTGAAGCCCCATTCGTTGTCATACCATGCGAAGACTTTAGCAAGATTGCCATTTACCACATTAGTCAGCTTACCATCAATCACCCCACCTACGGGACACCCGATGTAGTCGCAGGAGACCAACGGTTCCTCTGTGTATAATAATACATCCTCCAAAACTCCCTGGGCATACTCCTTATACTTCTGGTTGACCTCCTCTGTGGAAGTCTCCCTCTCCAACTGCACCACCAGATCAACCGCGCTGACATTGGGGGTGGGAACACGAACCGCCATCCCGTCCAGCTTACCCTTTAGTTCCGGAATGACCAGTCCCAGAGCCTTAGCCGCCCCGGTTGTGGTAGGCACCATGGAAACCGCAGCCGCCCTAGCTCTACGCAGGTCCTTATGGGGCAGGTCCAGAAGCCGTTGGTCGTTGGTGTAGGAATGGATGGTGGTCATAAATCCGCTCTTTATGCCGAACTCCTTTTGCAAAACTAGAGCTGTGGGCGCAAGGCAGTTGGTGGTGCAGGAGGCACTGGAGATGATGAAATGAGATTTGGGGTCAAAATCTTCATGATTGACCCCATAGACGAAGGTGGCATCCGGGTCCCTGCCCGGTGCGGTGATAAGCACTCTACGAGCACCGCCGTCCAGATGTTTCTTCGCCGAATCCCTGTCCCGGAAGAGACCGGTAGCCTCCACCACCACATCCACGCCCAGCTCAGCCCAGGGAAGATTGGCTGGGTCTCGCTCAGAATAGACCCTGAATTCATCCCCGGATACGGTGATGGAATCCTTCCCCACCGCTATCTCTGTCTCAAAGGTGCCATGAACAGAATCATACTTCAAAAGGTGAGCCAGGGTTTCCACATTGGTGATATCGTTGATAGCCACGAAATCAATATCCTTGTCCTTGTGCGCCAACCTCATCAAACAGCGCCCGATGCGCCCAAAACCGTTGATGGCAACCCGGATGGTCATCCTCTTCTCCTTGGAATGAATTCTTAATTGGCTCTTCGGATTTTTGAAGGATTGATGATAGCAAACCTACTTATGCCAGTCAAGGCATATCGCAGAGGACACCTCAGTCCACCTGCTCTCCCGCCCTGGTCAGGGTGAATGAGAAAACTCGCCCCGCACCAGCGCTGTATAACGCCTTTGCCGCTTGGGAGATGGTGGCGCCGGAGGTATAGACATCGTCCACCAAAAGCACACCTGCACCAGCGAGGTCCGTCCCCTTTCGGCATGCGAAGGCGCCCTCCACATTGGAAAGCCGTTCGTGACCGGCGACCTCCACCATCGGTCTGGTGGCACGAGTGCGCTTGAGGGCTCTTGGTTTAAGCTCCATACCCAGGACATCCGAGAGGTGTCGTGCGATTATGAGCGCCTGGTCGTAACCTCTCTCCCTTCTGCGGGTGTGGTGCAGAGGCACGGGAACGATAACATCCGCCGAAAAATCCTTGAGCGGAGTCAGGGAGCCGACAGCCCCCTCAACCCATCTGCCGACAAGAACGAAAAAATCCTTATATTTTATGAGGTGGACTAGTTCCTGAGCCTTCTCCTGGTGAGGAGCCAGGCTGAACGAGCCGTAGATGGGAACGCCTTTTACAATAGAGTTCTTTCGGCGAACTATTGGTCGGCATCCCAGAAGCTCCTCCCAGCAGGAGGGGCATACCAGGGTCATCTGCGGGGAGATTTCCCCATCGCAGAGCCGACAGTTGGAGGGATATATAAGACCCGTCAGGGCGTAGAGATATTCCCCGAGCCACCGTTTCGCAGAACTTAGCTTTTCCTTAATTTTCATTAAAGCAAAAAAATGGGGGAACCTGCGGTTCCCCCTTATGTCGTCTTAGCGTTCAGCTAACGAATCTGACGGAAGACCACCTGCGACTGCTGGTAGTAGTCCTTAGCCAGCTCGCTGTTACCCTTGGAATCATATACCGAGGCTAATTCATTAAGCACCCGGGCGGTCTGGGGTAGGTTCTTCAACTGCTTATAAAGCTCCAAAGCCTCCTCAAACTGGGATATTGCCTCATCAAAGTTGCTTTTTGCAGAATGGAGCATCCCCAAATAATAGGCGGTATCGGCGATTCCGGAGAGCTTGTCCTCGGCTTTGAACAATACCTCCGATTCGGCATGCATCACCAGAGCCTTCTCAAACTGACCCCTGGTGCGCAGAAGGACTCCCATACGATTGGCAGCCTCAGCCATTCCCAGAGGCTGTCCCAGCTTCTCATAGAGCTTATAAGCGCTCTTTTGGTTGTCGTAGGACAGGTCCTGTTTACCGAGAAGCTCCTGCGCATAGCCCAGGGCGGAATAGGCGTCGGCCAGTTCAGCATCGGAACCCTTGACCTGCTTGAAGGTGTCCACCGCCGATTGATATGCGGTCTCCGCACCCTGGTAATCTTTTTTCTCCATGTGGACATTGCCCAACTGGAAGCTGGCTAAAGCCATACCCCCATAATCGGCGGCGGCGGAAAAATCGCCTTTGGCATCACCTAGCGACTGAATCGCCTCATCATACTCCTGCCCGTCACGATAGGAGATGCCCTTCTCATACTCCACCCAACCGACCAGGTTGGTCTCCCCCAGTGCTTTATACTTCTCCATCGCCTCGTCGTAATAGCGTTCCGCACTGCGGTAGTTCCTCTGCTCATAGAGGCAGTTACCCAACCAGCGGAGGGTGTGGGCGTTGTTCAACTCGTCATCAAAGCGGGTATAACCGCGCAGTGCTTCGGTGAAGTATTTGGTAGCCTCCCGGAACTCCTCCAGCTTATACTCGGTCCGCCCGACATTGGTGAGCACAAAGGACATATTCAACTGGTCTCGCAGTTGGCGATAGAGGTCAAGTGAGGTGAGATAATCGCTAAGCGCCTCCTCCAAACGGTCTGCCTTCTCCTCCACCGAGCCGATGTTGTTATACGCTTCGGCAATCCCTGCGGTCTCCTCGTTCTTCTGATAGATGGCAAGGGCGTCCCGATACATATTCTCCGCCTCGGCAAGGTTCCCCTGCACCTCCAGACAGAGCCCGATGTCGTTCTTGATGCTTGCCACCATCAGAATATCGTTTACCCCCTCGGCAACGGTCAGGGCGCCGTAGAATATATCCAACGCCTTCTTCGGCTCGCCCATATCCCGGTTTGCCTCCCCCATCAGAGCCATCACCCGCTCCTCCTCCACCTGATTTCCCAGCTTTCGGGCTAAGGAGAGTGCTTCCTTGTAGCTTTCCAGGGCAAGCGCATAGTCACCCGAAGCAGAATATGCCTCACCCATCAGCTTGTAAGCCAAACCCTCCCGAACCGGGTCAAGTTCCAATATAAAGGCATCTAAAGCCTTGCGGTATAGCTCCATGGCGCCATCATAGTTTTTCTCGGTCGCCTCCACCAAGCCGGCGTCCAGTTGCACATCGGCAAGTCCCAGGGTAATCTTATTGCCCTCAAAGATGGCGATGGACTGGTGGAAATAGTTGCTCGCCGAATCAATGTCCCCCTGCTCCTGCATCACCCTTCCCAGATAATGGAGGGAGACCGCTTCACCGTGCGCATTCTCAATTGCCCGATAAAGGCGCAAGGCTTCATTATGCTGGCGCACCGCACCCCGATAGTCCTTCTGATAGAGGAGAACTTTGCCGTAATAGTTCAGCGATTCGGCGATTCCCCTCTGGTCCCGCTGTTCACGATAAAGCTCCACCGCTTGGCTGTGAGCGACAGCCGCTTCCTCCGGCTCAAAAGATGCCAGCTTGATATCACCGATATGATTGAGGGCGTCGGCAACCCCTAACTGATAGTCGTTTGCGGAGAAGTTCTTCTTTGATTCCTCGTAACGGGCGAGTGCAGTTACATAGTCAAACTTGTGCTGATACATCTCGCCGATGTCTATGAGCGCCTCAGCTTCGCCCAGGCTGTCGCCCGCCTGCTGATATATGACCAGCGCCTGCTCATAAAGCCTCAAAGCGTCCTCAAATTGATAATCCTTTACCTTCACCCGACCGGCATTGTGCATGCTCCGGGCTTGGAGCTGTAACCTCTCCAACTGCTTCCAGATGTCCCTGGCCCGGGTGTAGGATTTGTAGGCGCTCTGGACATCCACAATCTCCAGAAAGATAGCCCCCCTGGCATCCTCAGTTGCAGCGATATTCTCCCTATCTTTGACCCCCTCAAAGGAGATAAGGGCGTTCAAATACTGGTTCAACGCATCCTGATGGTTGCCCAAAGCTTCCTCACAGCGTCCCAGGGCAAAGGAGGCTCTCCCAACCTCTCCTACATTCCCCAACCTCTGCCAGACAGAATGAGAGGAGGAGTAGTAATCCTTAGCCTCCTGATAGTCTCCGTCCACCTCGTAGGCGGCGCCCATATAATAAAGGGTCTTCGCTTCCTGACGGTCATTTGCCAACTGGCGAAAGAGCTCCAATGCGTCGGCGTGATAACGTTGAGCATTAGCCCCCTGCTTCAACTGGACATATATACAACCCAGCAGATTGAGCGCCCGGGCGGTGCCGTCGTCGTCGCTTATACTGCGCATAATTCTAAGCGCCTCGCCGACCTCCTTGCTTCCCTCCTGATACTCAGCGGTGTCGTAGTGAAGCTGACCGATATCCAGTAAGGTCTCCGAGGTAAGTTTCTGGTCACGCATCTCCCGAAAGATGACCAACGCCTCCTCAAAATTACCCAGGGCATTATCCAGCTCTCCGATTAGATACTGCATACGTCCCAAACCATACAACGATGTAGCCAGTCCCACCTGGTCCCCCAACTGACGGTAGACGCTTTGCGCCTCATCGTAGCTGGCTTTGGCTTCCTCGCTATTTCCCCAGCCGGCCAGACTGTCGCCTATAAGGGTGTGGATGTAAGCCACATCAGACTTCAGCCCCTTCTTCTGCTTGATGGACAGTGCTTTTTCCAGATTGCTCAAAGAACCCTTATAATCACCCAACTGGGTCTGAGTCTGACCTATCTTGGTCAACAGGTCGGCGGTCTCTATCTCCATCTTCAACTTCTGATAGAGACTCAGCGACTTTTTATAGTCCCCCAAAGCCAGCTCATACTCCATCTGGCTATATTCAATGTCCCCAATCTTGGAGTTGACCATCGCCTGCCCCTGCAGGTCATTCTGGGTCTCGTAGGTCAGCAGGGAAGCACGATATTTGGAGAGGGCGTCCTGCGGCTGGCCCTGCACCACCAGCACCTCGCCCATGCCCGCTTCGGCAAAAGCCTTGCTGTCCAAATCCCCTATGGAATCGTAGGAAGCAACCGCATCTTCATAATACCTGATGGCGGTTTCGTATTCCCCTTTTAACATGTTGGCTTTGCCCATGCTGGACTGCATCTGTGCGGTTCCTGGCACGTTGCCCAAACTGCGATACAGACGCAGGGCCTCGTCATAGAAGCGAATGGCGGAGTTGTAGTCGCTTTTTGCCATATACATATCGCCGAAGTAACCCTTGGTCCCAGCCATCCCTATCTGGTTCTGAATCCGCTGATAGGTCTCAAAGGCTTTCTTATGGTTTTCCATAGCCTTGGAGAAGTTTCCTTGCACGGTAGCCACCTGACCTATCAGGTTATAACTGGCAGCAAGATTTTCACTGTCATTCAAGCGGGTGAATATCTCCTGAGCGTCACTGAAGTTGGACATAGCGGAATCGTAGTTCGCCCGGTCAGACTCCACCTCTCCGATAGCCAGTGCACTCAGTCCGACCCCTACATCCTCGTTCGCCTGGCGGAAAAGCCTCTGGGAATCCTCATAACTGCTTAGGGCTGACTCCAACCCTTCAGTAGTCCGCTGAACATCGCCTAGATAGAGTAGCGAATAAGCCGCCCCCAAATCATCACCGGCGCTTTTATAAGTATCGTAGGACTTTTTGAGATAGCTCTCTGCGCTTTTCAGCTCACCCACCTTGAGGTAAATTTTGCCCACCATCTGCATCACCTTCGCTTGACCGCTCTTGTTGTCTAGCTTACCCTCCAGCCCCTCCGCCTCCAACAAGAGGTCAAGGGCATACTCATAATCGCCGTGGCTCTGATACAGCTCACCCATAGCCTCCAGAGTCTCGGCTATGAGCAGGTTATTCTTTATGGTGCGACGGATGGTGAGGGCTTGACTGAAAACATCCAACGCCCCCTCATAATCGCCCTGTTCAACCAGTGACAGTCCGAGGTTCTGCAGGGAATCACTTGCGCCGGTCTGATTCCCAAGTTCGTTGTATACCGCCAGCGCTGCTTCAAAGTAGAGGGAGGCTTTACGGGCATTTCCCTTGCGCATATAGACTAAACCCATTGAATCCTGCACCTGGGCTTCTCCCTCATAATCACCCAGGTTGCGAGTGATGGTCAGAGCCTGGTCAAAATAACGCAGGGCATCGGAGTCCTTCCCTTGAACCATATAGATAGTGCCCATATGGCGCATCACCTGAGCGATGCCCACCTGACCTCCGACGCTGGTGAATTTGGTAAGCGCCTCGTTCAGATTCTCCAGGGCTCGGTCGTAGTCCCGCTTGTTCTCATAGACGATGCCGATGGACAACAGAGCTTTAGCCACACCTTCCACATCCTGAAGGTTGTTGTAGACGCTCAAGGCTTCGTTGAAATATTTGGAGGCGGAATCATAGTCCTGACGGGAGATATAGATATTCCCCTTCTCCAGAAGCATGCGCCCTTTGCCCTTCTCATCCTTCTGCCCGACGAACTCCGAAGTCGCCTGGTCAAAGTAGTCCAACGCCTTACCGTACTTACCCAGGGCATAATAGACCGAGCCGATACTGGCGCTGGTCAGAGCCATATTGCCGATGTCGTTATTCTTCTTAAAAAGGGAGTAAGCCTCCTCAAGGTAAACCAGAGCTCCCTCAAAATCCTCCAAGCCGGTCAGAGCGGAGCCTATATACTTCTTAACCACACCCATCCAGAGAATATCCTCAGCCAGGACAAATACCGGTTCAGCCTGGCGATAGAGCTCCAGCGCCTCCTGGAACTGACCCTGCACCTCATAGACGCTTCCCATCATGGTGCGGGCTTTTGCCACACCGATGTCATCATCAAGAAACCTGAAATACTCTAAAGCGTCCTGGAACTTGCCGATGGCTCGGCTATATTTACTGGCTTCATAGAGGTTCATGCCATCTTGAAAGGCTTCATAAGCCAGCTCCCTCTCGTCTTCAGCGAGTGCCGCCGTAACTGAAAGGAATACCAGAACTAGAGCCAGAGCAATCCTGGGCATACTGACTCCTTTGAAAGTTTATTTAAGACAGATCTTTTGCAAGTGGAAAAAATTAAAAGCTCAGCTTCGTTCGCAGACAGGCTATTATAAAATTCTATCACATATACCCGACCATAGTCAAGGGTAGAAACGAAAACTTTAACTGCATTATCCGGTCAAATTCTCCCGCCTATTCTATCGTGAAGATAGAAAAAACAGCCCCCAAACGGTGTGGGGGCTGGGATTCTGGTGAGCCGCGAAGGAATCGAACCTTCAACCTACGGATTAAGAGTCCGTTGCTCTGCCTAGTTGAGCTAGCGGCCCAAAACTTATGTTACACCCAACGAATAATACGCCAGAGAGGAGTCGAACCTCCGACCTACAGATCCGGAATCTGCCGCTCTATCCATCTGAGCTACTGGCGCATATCTGACCGGACTGAAATATAACAGAAGGGGAATGGCTTGTCAAGTTCGTTTGTCTCCCTTAATAGCTGCTTCAAATACCAGAAGCCCCTCAAAACGGACACCGCCAGCCCCATAAGCGAAAAAGCCCAGACTGCCCGAGGAAAGTTCCCCATTTCGGGCGCCCAACCGCTCCTTTCCCTCAATCCACACCCTAAGCTCATCGCCCACAGCGGTAACAGTGATCTCCACCTCCTCATCGGCTCCCATCTCCATACCACAGCTGTCCAGGACATAATGTTTACCGTCCTCTATCAGCTCCAGGCGGACAAAGGAAAAATTTCCCCTCTCCACTAAAATAAGCCGATAGCGGGACCCATCCCCCTGCCGGCGGAATACCACTCCCCCAGCGGAGTCCTTGGGCAAAGTCAACCGGAAATCTATGCGAATGTCGCTAAACGGACCCTCGCCAAAAATTAGCTCACTGCCCGCATATAACCCCGTCTCATCTCCGCTGCCCAGGTCAACTGACTGCACCAATACGCCCGGCGATTCAATCTTCCAATCGCCGGGGGCTCCGCCGGCGTCATCTATTATCTCCATTCCCACAGTGGTGCTGAAATCGTCGGCGGAGAGCAGTATTTTCCCCTCCTCCTTTTCAGCCTCTTCCCTCTTGCAGGAGGGGAGGGTGAGAAGAAGGGGGACGATTATGAAGAGAATTAACAGCCGGGGACACATCGCTTTCCAATCATATATGATTCTCTATGGAAAAAAAGCCCGTGATTTGGGGTTATTATAAACCAATCACGGGGGGAAGTTTGGAGAGAGAAAAGGGATAAACATCTCAACACAGAATTACGCCCGAGTGGATTTGAACCACTGACCGTCGGATTAGAAGTCCGATGCTCTATCCAACTGAGCTACGGGCGCAGAGATAGTAAATGTGTAAAATGCGAATAAAAAATCTTTTTAATTTAAGCAAACCTAATATTCGATATCATACAATTACTAAAAACCTATTTTGTTGAACGAACAATCCTACGATTAAGTTTTAATCTCCGGCTGTATTCCCCTCTACCACATCTTTTAATATTTCTTTTACAAATTCAATATATTCTGGGAAGATTCTGTAATTATCTTTAACTTCCCCTTCAATGCCCTTCGGAAATTGAAACTCAATAACTTGCCTCAAATGAGGAGTGGATTTTTTTGTTAAGAATTGTGAAATGTTACTAAGGTATCTACCACTTTGACCAATATTTTTCCCGATTCCCATATTATGAAATCTTTGCTTGATTTCCTCTCTGTCAAAAGTTCTTTCTTCTGATGACAATATTTCTATGAATGCTATAAGCCTTGGTGTTAGGTCTGAAACTCTAGTTAATGTATTAATTAACTTTATTTTCAACTCATCTTCCTTAAAACTACCCCTCTCTAACGAGAATGGACTTGGATATGCTTTTTTGACATTTTTTTGTTTGCTAATTCTTTTCTCTATGTAATCTTCAACACCTGGTGTTGGAATTATAATCTCTGTATTCAAAAACACCTGATCATTTTCATCTTTATATGGTGTCAATTTTATACATTTAATATCAACTTCAAAATCTCTTAACCATAATACAGCCCTCAATACATCAGGGTGAAATTCTTTGGAAACTAGTATTAGTTTTTGCTTCTGATTAGTTTTTTCTATATCCTCCTCAATAAAATCCTCAATATTATCTTTAGGGTTTGGGTCAGTAATACCTATGTTTTCTAAATATTTCTCATACATGTCTATTATATCTGTATATGAAAACTCTGAGATCTGAGCAGTATAAGTAATCCCTTGCCAATAAACTTCCCTCCCAGAATCGTCCTTTTTTAGCTCTATAACAACCATGTTCCCATCTTTATCTAACGCTAATAGATCTGGTTGCCTCCCCGAAGGCAGTAAAGTTTGCTCAGATACTATAAGTAGAGGTTCTCCCAATATTTCTGGATTTTCTCTTACCCATACTTCAATATCAAACCTTTCTTCTACCTCAAGATCACCAAAGTTTATAACTTCTAATTTTTTAAGCTTCTTCCCTATTACATCTACTTTATACATTTCTTTCCTCTCATTTCCCTTAATCCAAAATAGGCGAAATCCAAATAATTAAATAATATGTATATACACAATTTCTGGTCGGGGCGAGAGGATTTGAACCTCCGGCCTCCTGCTCCCAAAGCAGGCGCGCTAACCAGGCTGCGCTACGCCCCGCCGACAATCTACTATAATAATATAACCTCCAAAAGTCAAGAGAAAGCTTATCCCTACACCCATCTGCCCATCAGCTCTTTGAAGCGTTTATTCTTCCTCAAGCCGGCAAATGCCTCCTCCTGTCCGGCAAGAAATGAAAAATCGCTGTCTAAAAGTATCGCCTGCTCCAGAGCGGATAGACTCCCCTCTTCATCGTTCAACTGAGCCAGCATTCGTGCCAGAAGATACCAGCCCCGGGCATTGTCCGCATCCCTCTTCAAAGCCAGCTGACATTGAGCCGCTCCCTCAGCCAGAGCCTCGCCACCACCGACACCCTCCAGCGCAAGAGCTAACTGGAAACGATAGCCGGGTCTATCCGAATCAAGGTCTATGGCCCGGCGCAGGTTCATCACCCCTCTGTCAATATCACCCTCACCACGACGGATGAGCAGAGCACCGGCAAGACCCACCCAAGCCTTCGCCTGCACCTCCTCCAGCTCCAGACAGCGAGAGTAAGCATCAACAGCGGAGTCTATATCCCCCGGATGGAGGCGGCGCAGGTAGGTGTTTCCCAGATTCAACCACACCGAAGGGTCGTCTTGATTCAGCTTGGCGGCTTTCTTCAGGGCTTCCACCGCCTCTTTGAGGTCCTCCTTGCCGCCCCTCTTGGAGAGGGCGCTGCCGAGATTATACCAACCACTGACCTCCTCCGGCTGATGGCGAACCTGCCGACGCCACAGCTCTATCAGCTCATCCAGGTCCGGCTCAGGCAGGGGCTGATAGACATCCTCAGAAGACATCGTCATACCTCACTCTCTGCTCCATCCTTCCACCCACAGCTTGGGGGCGTCAATAACCGAGAAGCCGTTATCGGTAAGATAGCCTATGACGGTCACCATCTCCCCCTCATATTCAGCCAGGCTGTATCCGACCTGACCCATGAGCGCATAGTATTTGACCTCATCAGCACCCTCACAAGCAACAGCCAGGGCGATTGTCTCGAAGCGGGTGCCCTTGGCAAATATCTCTATCACGCCGGTTACCACCAGATTCTCTTCGTCGGCTGAATCTACCTCTCCCCCCTCCAAAGCCAGGTGTCCCCAGCCCGGCTGAAGGATTGTGGACAGCATCAGAAAGATGAAAATAATTATCTGCCTGTGCATAGCATCCCCCCAAACCATACATCTCAACAGTAGAATACAATAATAACCCGAAAAAAGGCAACGAAAAAATTATCGCTTATGTAACCCAAGTAAAGAAAGAAGTTTACTTATGGTCAAAATGTGGTATAGTTGGGCTACAGGATACCGACCAGAAAAAACTTCCCTCAAGGAGGTAACCTATTATGAATAAGTCTGTCCCAATAATCCTTCTCTCCATCCTGCTTTCCATAACAACTCTTACCTCGTGGGGTTATTTTGACGAGGAGGTTCCCAGCCTGCCGGCGGTGACCTATGTGCCGGATATGATCGTGGTCAACTTTGAGGCGCAGATTCGGGGCATACAACCCACAATTAATAACGGCGTGGTGATGATTGGGGAGCCCACCCTGGACCAATTGGCAATCAAGTATGGCGTCAACTACATAGAAAAGGAGTTTCCCGGCTGCACCATTCCCTTTGACCCCGATGAGGTGGATCTGTCCGGATACTACAAGATACAGTTCAATCCCGACTTCTCCCTTGAAGAGGTAATCCGAGCCTACGAAGCCAACCCCTTCGTAGAACATGTGGAAAAGATCGGCATCTGTCCAATCTTCTACGTTCCCAACGACCCTATGTTCAACCTCCAATGGGGTCTGCACCAATCCTATGACCACGACATAGACGCACCGAAAGCCTGGGATTTGGAACGCGACAACAACACCCCCATCGTCGCTATCGCTGACACCGGAGTTGACTGGGAACACCCCGACCTGGGCGACAATATCTGGATGAACCCTGACGAGATCCTTGACGGAATAGACAACGACGGCAACGGCTTGATTGATGATATCCGTGGTTGGGATTGGGTTCATGGAGTAAGCGGTGTGCCCGGAGAGGATACGGACACCCCGGACAACGACCCCAGCGACTACAACGGTCACGGAACCCATGTTGCCGGGATTGCCGGTGCGGTTACCGACAACGGAACCGGCGTAGCCGGAGCCACCTTCAACGCCCGTATCATGGCTCTACGCATCGGCTGGTCCGGCTATTATGGTAGTTATGAGGTCGGTTATGTGCGCATGGACTTTGCCGCTCAGTCGCTCTATTATGCCGCTGACAAGGGAGCTATCGCTTATAACGCCTCCTGGGGCTCCAGCAACACCGGTGGGATATCGGCTGCGGTCACCTACGCCGTCTCCCACGGGGTGGTAATATGCACCGCCGCAGGAAATGACAACTCCCAAACACCCCACTGGCTGGCTAACCGTGATGACACCATCGCAGTGGCCGGCACCACCAACCAAGACTTAAAATGGTCCGGGTCAAATTACGGCACCTGGGTGGACTGCTGTGCCCCCTGCAAAGGCATCGTCTCCACCTACCAGTACCACGGCGGACCCCATAACTACGGCAATATGACCGGCACCTCTATGGCTGCCCCCTTCGCCTGCGGGATAATCGCCCTCCTCAACGCATACAAGCCCTCTTACGACTGGGACGAACTCCAGGATACCCTGCTTGCCAGTTGTGACAACATAGATGACTTGAACCCGGGATACGAGGGAAAACTGGGTTCGGGACGGGTCAATGCCTACAACTGCCTCACTTACGAAATAGATGTGGAGCTCATATACTTTGAAGCCCACTCAACTCCACAAGGCGCCCTCTTAAAATGGGCAGTGGACATCACCGGCGAAGATGAAGTTCTGGGCTATAATCTCTACCGTCGTGAGATGGCAATCACCACTCAAGAGATAGCTGCCGGCGATCTCAGCAATCGCACTGCCGAGACCAAGGTTAACGAGGCATTGATCACCGGAGAAAATCCTTATTCTTTCCTGGATGCAACAGTTGAGGAGGACAACTGGTATATCTACCGGCTGGAAGTGATAAAGACGGAGGGAGCGGAGACCCTCTGCTCCACCGAATTCTGCCTGGGCACCAACCCCGCCAGCTTCACCCTGGCACAGAACTTCCCCAACCCGGCGGATGGCCCAACAACCATCAAATACAGTCTGCCTGATGGGGTGACTTTCGCCTCGCTTCTCATCCACGACCTGACCGGTCGGCTGGTTCGTGAAATTCCCCTGTCCTACGAACCGGGTCCCAATCAAGTGGTGTGGGACGGCACGGATTCCTTCGGTTCCCTGGTATCAGGGGGCGTCTATGTCTACTCCCTCAAGACCGATGTGGGGACCAAGAGTAGGAAGCTAGTGCTGGTAAGATAGGCAATTATAACGATTTAAACCATCAAGTCTTTGCAAATAAGCCAAAGGCGGCAGATTCCCCTGCCGCCTTCTATTATAAAAATTTCTCTCGCCCTATTCAGCAGTGATAACTGTAATAGACAACTGACCCAGCCCGAGGGCTGAAATCATATCAAATAGCCCCTCCATACTAAATCCACCTTGAGGGAAAACATCCTCAAACCTGATGTGATAGGGGCTGACATATCCCAGGGTGGGGTCAAGGGGGATCCAGGCATCGTCCTGGTAGGCATATACCCACATATGATAATAGAAGCAACCCTGCATATGGACCAGACCGATGACCGCCTTTGCCGGTATCCCCACCGAGCGCAGGAGACCGACAAGTAAGGTAGCATGCTCGGTGCAGTCCCCGCTTCCTCGCTCAAGGACGGTTAGGGCGTCGCTTAGAATCTGTGAGTAGTCATCGGTGGCGATGTGGGTGTTCACCCAATCGCTCAACACTTGTCCATCGCTCAGGCTCTGCTCCTTATTGGCACTGAGAATCTCCTCCGCAAGAGCGACTATCCGTTTATCATCGGCGAAATAAGGGTATCCTCCGGCAAGGAGCGCTTCCTCATCCCCGAGGGGAGTGAAAACATCGCCGAAAACAGCGGTCACCCCAAGCTCAATCTCTCCCGGGCTTTCCGCCAGCACCTGCTGACGAAAGTCGGTCGCCACCGATATCGGAGAATCCGGGGGAAAGTTGAGTTTGTAGGTAACCGACAGAGCATCGGGCAGAAATTCGCCGCTCATGGGCACCCTCAAGGAGTGGATGATATCCAGTTCGTCGTATTCCTCCTCCGTTGAATCATCTACTGAACAGAGAGACATTTCTATTCCCCCCACCTGCACCCTCTCCTCCTTGAGCCAGCCGAACTGACCGACCAGGGCTTCAGTTTTATGTGTCTTGCCGGCATCAATTATCCGAAAGCTGACCTCATCCACCCTCTGCACGGTAAGTTCAGATTCTACCGAGGAGCTCCCCTCAACATCAAATATAACAAACTTTTCCTCTCTTCCCTCCTCCAAACCAATCCGAGCCAAGCGAAGATAGACCAGAGGCTCAAGGGTGAAGTCCTCACCCCATTCAAAGATATATTCCTGCTCACCATCGTTCAACATCAATCTATCGCCGACCACCGCACCCTCAACGATTCTTTCCCCCCCGCTGAAATTGCTCTCATAGGTGAACTTTTCCAGATTGGCGTTCTCATCGGCAAATATGTCATATCTTAGATAGAGAGCCATCTCCTCTCCCATGCGAGAGAGAAATATCTCAATTGAATAGAGCAGATTGAAGCCCGACTGAGTGTCCAGCATAGTAATTTTGCATACGCCGACCCTCTCCCCCTGCATATAAAGTGCATATTCCTCCTCCCGCTCCATTGCAAAAGAAAAAGCGGCGACGCCGAGGAACAAGAGAAGACAGAGGCTCAATATTTTAAACATAAGGCGCAAGCAAGAACCTCCAAGTTAGGATTGTTCGGATAATTCAAAGCCTTCCCCATCCAAATACAGGGAAGGCTAAATATCACGCCAACTTCACTTGCCTAACGGTAGCGCAGAAATTTCCCATAGTTTCCGCAAGCCCAAGCCTCATTGGGGCTGGTTACCACTACCGAGTTCAACATATGCCCTTCCGAGACGATGTAGTTGAGCTCGGCGCTTTCACTGTCAAAGCTCAGGATTCTCCCCTCGTTTCCCACCACAAAGCCCAGGTCTCCGTTGATGTCTATGCTGTTCAGTCCGAGATAGGTATCGGTGGGGATGTCGGTCCAGACGCCGTGGTTGTATTCAGCCAGGAAGCCATGTTCTCCGCAGACATAGAAATTACCCGGCTCAACCTGCTTTATGCTGTTTATCGTATATGAGGTGTGATGGCTTCCGGGTTCAAGCTCGCTTACGGTTCCGCCGTCCCAGTGGAGGATGATACCACCAGTCCCGCAAATCCAAACATCATCGCCAGAAAGCCCGTGGACACATCTCAAGCTCTCTGTGGTCCCGCTGGGCACCTCCTTCCAGCTCTCGCCGTCGTAGTGCATAATCGTTCCCCCCTCTCCCACCGCCCACGCATCGTCCCAGGAGAACATTATGATGTCGTAGAGATTGCCCCAAAAACCGGTGGGCTGTATCTCCCACAGATAACCACTGTAATACAAGACAGTGCCCATCTCCCCACAGGCGAAACCGTTGATGGGACTTCTCATATCCACCGCAAATAGGGTCCAATCGCAAGGTATGAATAGCTCATCGTCCTCATCGGCTCGGTAATGATAGACTAACCCATTCTCCCCCACCAGCCAGACATCGTTTAACCCAAACGGTGCCAAGTCCTTCAAGTCCTCATAGACCACATCGTCAAAGACCTCAAAGTTGAGCTCTATCTCCTGCCAGATGGGACCCAAAGGAACATACCCCTCCTCGCAAGAGAGCCCTGCCAACAACAGAATCGTCGTAAAGGCAAAAAGTAACCTGCGCATATCTCCTCCGAAAAAGCAGTTCAAAAACTTATTGCAGACTCGTTTTTCAATTATTCGGAAAATTTCAGGCAATCCGCCGACAGGCGTCTATCACCACATCTACTTGTTCCGGCGTATTAAAAACCCCGACTGAGAAGCGCACCGTGCCGGTCTCCATTGTTCCCAGAGTTTTATGAGCAAGGGGGGCGCAATGGAGTCCGGTGCGCACCATAATACCAAACTCCTTATCCAGCCTCTCCCCCATCCGACCCACATCCGCCCCGTCAAAGGTCAGCGATATTACCCCGTTTTGAAGTTCGGTCTTTCTGTTCCCATGATAATTCACTCCGGGAATCCGGGATACCCCCTCAATCATCTTTTCGGTCAGAGCCAGCCGGTGATTCCGAATCTCCTCCACTCCCTTGCGGGCGATGAACCCCACCGAAGCCAGAAAGCCGGCAAGTCCCAGGGCGTTGTGGGAGCCGGACTCAAATCTGTCCGGCATAAATTCAGGTTGTTCTTCCATGTATGAGTGGGTGCCGGTTCCCCCCTGATAGAGCGGGCGAAGCTCAACCGTGGGGGCGATATACAACCCACCCGTTCCCAGGGGTCCCATAAGCCCTTTATGTCCGGGAAAGGCAAGCATCTCAATATTTTCCGCCTGCACATCTATGGGTATCGCTCCGGCGGTCTGGGCGGCGTCCACCAGATAGTGTACCCCCGCTTCCTTGGCTATCCTGCCCACCTCGGCTACAGGTTGGACGGTGCCAGCCACATTTGAGCCGTGCACCAGCACCAGCAACTTGGTATTGGGTTTGATGGCTTTCTTATAGCCCTGCGCATCTACCAGTCCGCTTCCATCAGCGGGGACGATGTCAAACTCCACCCGGCGATATTTTGCCAAAGCTCTCATCGGTCTGATAACCGAGTTGTGCTCCATAGATGATATCAGGCAATGATCGCCCTCTGCAAGCAAGCCCCACAGAACCGTGTTTAAGCCCTCGGTGCAGTTAAAGGTGAATATCACCCTCTCGCTCTCCGGCAGATTGAACAGTTCAGCCAGCGCCTCTCGCAGGTTAAAGATGATGCGAGCAGAATCCACAGCCCGCCTATAAGCCCCTCTGCCGGCGGAGGCGCCAATGTTATCATTATAGGCTATCATCGCCTCCATCATCTCCGGGGGCTTGGGCCAGGAGGTGGCGGCATTGTCCAGATAAATTACCTGTTCTTCCGTCTTTGCCATGGTCCCACAGTCGGTCCGAACTCGGCGATATTACCACAGGTGTTATGTAAGGTCAACAATCCAACATAAGGATTCATTCCCAATACCAATCCCTCGCCCCCACGGGAAAATCTATCTGCCCCCGATTGAAAATCTCCTCCTCCTTCAAGCGGATAGTGGTGCCGCTGGGAATCTTTATATTCGGGAAATCCTCCGCTCGCAAGAAACAATCCAGACAACAGTTCCTCCCAATCCTCGCCCCCTCCGGTATCGCCGTTCCTTTACCCACGATGGTCAGCCCCTCATCTAGCAGGTGGGGATAGTCCTCATTGACCGTGCGGCGGTCGCCACAACCCACGATAGCCCCCTCGCCGATAAAGACATCCTTGTCCACTACTGCGCAGTCCACAACCGCCCGGGGACCCACATAAACGCCGGAAAGTACTATAGCATCACTCACCCTGGCTTCACTGTCCACATACACACCCGGGAAAAGGATTGAATTTCTCACCTCGCCCCGGATGATACAACCGTTATCCACCAGGGAGCCGACTACCGTCCCCCCCTGCACACTCATCGGAGGTTGCTCCGAGGGGCGGGTGATTATCTGCCAGCGGGGGTCGTGCAGGTTGAGGCGGGGGAACTCCGCCAGTAAATCCATACTACAACGATAATATGATTTCACAGTGCCGATATCCTCCCAGTAACCACCAAACTCATATCCAGCCACTCTGCCCTGCTCCACCTGGGGGATGATTATATCATACACCAGATCGTAGCGCTCGCCGGCACCACAGACCTCCTTCAGCAGGGAGACCAGAAATTCTCTATTGAAAATATATATCCCCATGGAAGCCAAACCCCGGGTCGGTAATTTCGGCTTCTCAACGAACTTGACCACCCGCCCGTCGTCATCCAGCTCAAGGCAGCCGAAACGACTGAGCTCTTCGGGGGGGATGGGTGCACAGGCGACACTTATGGGGAGGTTTGAGTCCCGGTGGAAATCTATGAACTTCCTGTAGTCCATTTTATAAACATGGTCTCCGGAGAGGACCAGCACATAGTCATATCTTTCCCTGTCAAAAAGCTCAATATTCTGATGTAATGCGTCTGCTGTTCCCCGATACCAGTGAGCGTCACTTCCCACATAGGGCTGGAGTATGCGCACCCCTCCGCTTCGGCGGTCCAGGTCCCAGGGGCCGCCTTTGCGGATGTGGGCGTGGAGGGATTGCGGCGTATACTGGGCGAGGACGGCGATGTCGTAAAGCCCGGAGTGGACGCAGTTGGAGAGGGCAAAATCAATTATGCGATACTTCCCGCCGAAAGGCAGGGCGGTCTTGGAGCGCAAGCGGGTGAGCACCAGCATCCGCTCGGATTTACCCCCGGCAAGAATCATGGTGATTATAGGCTTCATAACAGTTCCTACTTTTCCATTCTTGTGTTATAATACATTATATTCCGCCTCCGATATTAATCAAGGGCAAAAGGTCAACCAGGAGGATTTCTTTATTAACAAAAGGAGGATATAGTGAAGAAGGAAATCAAGATCGCCTTCCTGAGCAAAGACCGCGATTTTAAACCGTCCCCACAAGGCCAGGTCCTTCTGGAAGCGCTCAGGACGAGCCTGGATTTAGGCAAGCAGAACAAAAACTTCAACTTCGGAACAGAAGGCTACCTGCCGGGAATAGAATACATATTCCACTGCAGGGATATTCTGAGCTTGGGGGAAACTAGCGTTGAAATCTTCAAAGCACTTCAGGGGGTGAAGAAACAGATAAAGGAGGAGAAATTTACATGCTCCATCGTCGGCAACCAGTCCTTTGGCGAGATATTATCTCTGGGATACTATCTAAATTACCTTCAGGATAAATACCGATCGGAGACCAGGGAGATCAAAAGCATAAGCGTCGCCTACTTCCCCAGCGTCTATCCATCCTACATCTCGGTATATATCACCCTGAAGACGGGCTACATCCTTCAATTCAACATTGACAATCACTGCTCCATTATAACCATCACAGAGTCCAATATCAACAGGCGCTTCCGCACCCGGTTCCTGAGGATTATGGGCTAGACCGGATCAAGTTTATCGGCAAAAAACCTCCCCCCCGGGGGAGGTTTTAAACCATATGCTCAGGATTTTTTCCCCAATATCCCCATGGGGCGAAAGATTGCCACACCCACCATCAAAGCCCCGAAGATAAGATAGCGCCACTCGGAGACGAAGCGCAGAATCTCCGGGAATGCGGCCAGGAGCACCGCACCCAGGATAGCCCCCGGTATGGTGCCCAGACCCCCGATGACCACCATACAGAGCACGATTGCCGACTCAAAGAAGGTGAAGGAGTTGGGGGAGACGAAGCTATTGAAGACGGCGAAGAAGGAGCCGGCCATGGCTCCGAAGGCGGCGCCCACCGCATAGGCAAGCGACTTCTGGGTCGCCAGCCGCACCCCCATGGTGCTTGCCGCCACCTCATCCTCACGGATAGCCATCCAGGCCCGCCCCACCCGGGAGCGCCGGATCTGCTCTATGGCCACGATAGTAACCACCACCAGCAATAGTATGAGGAAATAATAGAAGATATAGCCGGTCTCGGGTCTAAAGGCAAAGTCCAGCCCGAACAGCCGGGGCGCGGTAATATCCGGCAAACCCATCGGTCCTCGGGTCAAGCTCACCCAGTTGGCGAAGGACAGGCGGGCTATCTCCCCGAAGCCCAGGGTTACAATCGCCAGATAGTCGCCGGATAGACGGAGGGTGGGAAGTCCCCTCAACATCCCCACCAGAGCCCCCAGGGCGATGGAGACCAATAGACAGAGCCAGAAGCTCCAGTGAAAATGGAGGGTGAGCAGGGCGGTGGCGTATGCCCCGATGCCGAAGAAGGCTATGAAGCCCAGATCCAGCATACCGGTGAAGCCGATGATGATATTCAAGCCCAAAGCCAGAATGACATAGATACCGATGGTGATGACCACCCTGAGCCAATACTGGTCGGTGACCAGGAAGGGCATGACCGCCAAAAGGATGATGATAATTAGGGGAAGGAGCCTGTTTTTGGAGAAGAGGAAGGAGAATATGGCGATGATAGCGATGATGGCGAGGAGCAGGTTCGGCACCCGCACCCACCACAGACCGAAGGCTAGAGCGGAGCACATTAGAACCACCGATACCACAAGCCAGGGCTTGCGCCTGACCGTCTCCCAGCGCTCCTTCAGGTCAACACCCAGTTCCTTGACCCCGTGCGGCTTAGGCATTATGCCACGGAACTTTATCCCCACCCCGGAGGACAATCCCTTGCTTAAGCCAGTGCCCCTCTCCTCTCTTTTCCTTTCGCTTCCCCTAGCCATCTTCCCTTTACCAGAAATAATAACCCACTCAATTTAAAAATTTCAGCTTGAAGAGCGTCTTTAAAGCCATCACCCCGTCCTTCCAGTTTATCTTTTTGCCCTCCTTTGCGCCCCGCCCCTCATAGCTTATCGGCACCTCAATGATTTTGTGACCCGCCATCAGCAGTTTGGTGGTTATCTCCGGCTCTATGTCAAAGCGGTCGGCGGTGAGGGGCAAGGACTTAGCCACATCGCCGCGCATCACTTTGTAACAGGTCTCCATATCGGTCAACCTGGCGCCGAAAAGGATGTTGGTCGCCGAGGTAACGATGCGGTTGCCCACCATGGATAGTGCCAGGAATCTTCCCCTGCCCAGGAAGCGCGAGCCATAGACCACGGTCACCCGGGGGTCGGCGAAGGGAGCCAGCAGTTTCTCGTAGTCTGCGGGGTCGTATTCCAGGTCGGCGTCCTGGATGATGACCATGTCGCCTTTCGCCTCGGCAATCCCCCGCCGAACCGCCGCACCCTTGCCCATATTGCGTGGCTGGAGGAAGATACGCACCCGCTCACCCTTCTTGCTCCACCGCCTGGCGAGTTTGGCAAGCTCATCACGGGTGCCGTCGGTGGAGCCGTCGTCAACGATGACCAGCTCCTTCTTTTGGGGCTGTGCCAGGACCCGCTCCACAATCTTGTGCAGGGTCTCCCGCTCGTTATAGACCGGCATTATGATTGAGAGGAGCATGGGTGTTTATCCCACAAATAAATTTTTATTACAATCAATTAAAAGTAACAAGTTAATTCCCCCCTACTTCCCCCACTTCTTCATACCCTTCTTGGTTATCACATAGGGCGTGCCGTGACTTATCGCCCCGCCGGTATAGACCTCCAGATAGCCCTCATCCGCCAGCTCGTCTATCGCCCTCTGTATGTCCTCGTCGGAGTAGTCCACCGCTCTGCCCACCTCGTAGGCGTATCCCTGACCGCCGAACATCCCCTGCTTACCCTTGGCGGCGAAAAACTCCATTACCAGCTCTTTTATCTCCATTTTAATCTCCTATCGTTCATCAATCGTGCCGTCTCTACGGCAGATAGCCCGGATGGGGTATTAATATACACCAAGGGGGCTGAAAGACTAGGTGCTCCGGGGGATGCGCTCGCCCAGCAAGCCCTGCGGACGGTAGATGAGCACCAGAATAAGGATGGCAAATGCTAAAGCGTCCATCCACAGGCTGGAGATATACGCCCCGCAGAGCCCCTCCACCACGCCCAGCAGGATACCCCCCATGAAGGCTCCAGCCACATTCCCTATCCCGCCTATAACTGCGGCGGTGAAAGCCTTCAGACCTGCCATGTAGCCCATCATGGGATAGACCTGATTGTAGTAGAGCCCCACCAGGATGCCGGCAACCCCTCCCATAGCCGACCCGATGGCGAAGGTGGCGGAGATGGTGCGGTTGACGGAGACGCCCATCAGCTTGGCTGCGACCCGGTCCTCGGCGCAGGCTCTCATCGCCCGCCCAACTTTGGTATATCTTATCATCATTGTGAGCCCGATCATTATAGCCGCAGCGGTGACCAGCATAATTATCTGCACCGAGGAGAATGTAGCCTCACCTATCAGTGGCAGACTGACGGTAACCGTCCTCTCAAGGAAGGGGATGGCGTTGGCGGTCTCAATCATCGGCTGTCTGCGGGCTCCCCAGATGATCATTGCCAGATTCTGGAGGAAGAGGGATACGCCGATGGCGCTGATGAGGGCAACCAGGCGGGGGGAGCCACGCAAAGGGCGGTAGGCGACAAACTCAATGACCACACCCAGGAAAGCGGCGAAGAGGATGGCCAGCGCCACCGCCCACATGAAGGGGACGCCCAGCGCATTGTAGAGCTTACAGGCAACGAAGGCAGCCATCATATATATCTCGCCGTGGGCGAAGTTGATCAGCTCAATTATGCCATAGACCATGGTGTAACCGACGGCGATGAGAGCATAGACCACCCCCAAAGTCAACCCGTTCACCAATTGTTGGAATAGATCTGCGCCCTCCACCACTCCCTCCGTAAACGGGATATTGATTATAGATTAAGATATATCGGAGTTAGTTACAAGTTAAAACTTACCCCTCACGACATAAGAAGACCCACGCCCCCTAATTGGGGACGTGGGGAAGAATAAGTATCAAGCAGGGCTCATTCAATGGGGGCTCTGAAGAGCTTGGTTACAATAAGTTCAATCAGCAAGCCGTATACCGCTCCGGCTACCTCCAAGAGGATGAAGCCGGTGATCTCCCCTACAGCCAGTGGATATATTGACATCGGCAGGGTTACCACCAGACCTACGATAATGCCATGAAGAAAGAAGTTGAGCCTTTTCAGTCCGGAAATGCCGATTACGAAGCCGATCATAGCCCTATTGAAGATGATGCCCAGAGCCATCGCCAAATCCAGCTCCTCCTTGCAAATCCTGGGGCTGGAGCGAGTTGACAGCCAACAGATAATCCCAAATATGAAACCCAGGACAATTGAGACTATCAGACGGACCGCCCGTTTCTTTTTTGTCATCTTATCTCCTCCCGGCTTGAAGTTGTCTCCTCCCAAAAAACCTTAATGCTTTACAACAGGCGCCAACGCTTAAATTTCCTTCACCAGAATATAGCCTGGTGCTGGTGCCGATTTAATTCAATGAAAACTGAGCAAGGAGCCTCCTAATTAAACTGAATCTGGGCCGGCAAAAACTCCCCGCCCTCAACGATAGCCACGAACATAGGTTTGATGCAGTCGCCGTTCTCGTCAAAGATGGTCAAGCCGGAGACCCCGTCATACCCCTTCTCCTTGGTGGTCATGGAAGCCACATGGTCACGAATTGCCTGGCGGTCGCACCCCACTTCCTTGATGGTCTCAATGATGATGCCCACCGCGTCAAAGGTCAGCGCCGCCCAGGCGTCCGGAGGCTCACCATACTTCTCGGTGAAATCCTCAACGAACTTCCTTCCCATCTCACCAGCCATTTCGGGGATGAAGGGACAGGTGATGTATGCGCCCTCCACAGCGTCTCCGCCGTTCTTTATCAGGTCGGCGGACATCAGACCGTCTCCGCCGATAAATTGGGTCTCCATACCCAGATTGCGGGCTTGGGTCATAATCATAGCCCCCTGGGTATAAAGCCCGCTGATGAAGATGATCTCCGGGTCCTCCTTGCGGATGTTGGTCAGTTGAGGACCGAAATTCTGCGTGTCCCGGTTATAAGCCTCCTCACGGACTATCTCCAGACCCAACTGTTCAGCCTTCTCGGTGAAGAACTCCTTCAGCCCCCGACCATAGTCGTCGTTGTCGTAGAGGACGGCGACTCTGGTGTAGCCTAACTTCTCCTTGATATAGTCGGCAATTGCATAGCCCTGAAAGTCGTCACGATAGACATTGCGGAAGGTCCAATCGGAACCGATGCAGACGTCTCTATTGGTAGAACCGGGGGAGAGCTGGATGACCTTCATCTGCTTGTAGATGGGTTTGCCCGCCTTGGAACAGGAACTGTTGAAATGACCTACCACCGCAACTATGGTGGTATCGGAAGCCAGTTTCTGTGCCACCAGGGCGGCATCCTTGGGCTCGCCCTTGTCATCCTCAAAGACCAGCTCCACCATCTTGCCGTCAATGCCGCCGGCTTCGTTCACCGCATCCATCATCATGCTGGCACCCATTCTGATCATCTCGCCATACTGGGCGCCGTCGCCGGTCATGGGACCGACCACCCCGATGCGGATGGTCTCCCCGCCGCGCCGTCCGCAGGAAACCACTGCCAACGCCAGAGCGGATACAAGGGTTAGATATAGTAACCTCTTCATCTTCCCTCCTAAAAAACCTTTTTAATCAATCTATTGAAAGCTACTGCTTCTTACCTTTCTTCTTATTTTTGGCGGGCTCGTTCTTCTTATCGCCTTTTGTTGGCGTCCTCCTCTTCTTGGGCTTCGCAGCCTTCTTCGCCTCAGGCGCTTTCTTCTCCGCCTTCTCGGCTTCCTTTTCAGGGGGCGCTTTTTCAGCGACAGGTGCCGGGGGCTTCTCCTCCGCCTCCTCCACACCCGCCTCCACATGCGTAGCAGGCGCCTCCTCGGCAACCTCCACGGGAGGAGCTTCCCCTTCGGCTTCTTCCTCCACTTTCGGCGCCTCCTGTTCCTTCTTCATCTCGTCAACGAAGTTCAGCTGAAGTTCAGTCAGGGAAACATTAAGTATGCGCTCCTCCTCCGGATTGAGGTTTCCCCGGGTGCGGTTTTTTAATGCCGACAGCAGGTCTATGGTAGCCCTAGCCTGAGCCAGGTCCCGCTCCATTTTGCCGGTCAGCGGATTGAGCAGTTTGCCCAACTGCTGCATAGCGGCAGTCTGCAGGCTGATTATCAGGGATATAAACAGGCTACTCTCTTTATCGTTACTCATCTCCTTCCCCCACTTATCGCTACTATTGGAAATAACCGATACTGCGCAGGTTTTCCCGGGTCTCTTCGTCCAGTTCCACGCCCGCTTTCTGCGGTTGGAGGAAATCCCAGTTCATCAGCTTGCGAGCCATCACCGTCTCCACGGTCAATCCCTCACCAGCCAGATTATTCAACTCCTCCCCATCCACCCTCAGGTCATACAATTGCCACTTATCCTCGCCAACCGTATATATCAATTTATATGCGTTGGTGGAGACAGCCATACGGTGCTTGTGCTCTTCAAAGGTCTCGCAGAAGCCGAAGCGCGCATCATCCAGCCCCCCGATTAGGGGAAGCAGTGAATGACCCCCCATCGTATCCGGGCGGGTAACATGGAGCAGGTCGCAGATGGTGGGAGCGATATCAGTAAGCTCCACCTGGTTAGAGATGCGCATCCCTGCGGGTATCTTTTCCGGATAGAAGATTATCAGTGGCACCCAGATCCCAGCCTCGTAGAGATAGGCTCCGTGGTCGTAGAAATAGTCGTGGTCTCCCAGGTGCTCGCCGTGGTCGGCGGTCAGGATTATCACCGTATTCTCCAGAATACCAAACTCGTCCAGGGCGTCAAAGATGCGTCCAATCTGCTCATCGGTATAGGCTATCTCCCCCTCATATAGAGCCACCATGCGCTCATGCTCGTCATCCGTCTCTGAAGCATACTCATCATAAGGTTCTGGAGGGTCGTAGGGTGTATGGGGGTCATAAATATGAACCCAGCTGAAGAAAGGCTTATCCTTGGCGCTCTCCAGCCACTTGATAAACGGGTCCACCACCTTCTCCGCCCGGCGCTGAACGAAACCCCCTGTCTCCCATCCCCCAAGGTGGATGATGCGCAATATGGTCAGGCGGGAGATGGACATATACGGCGAGAAGTAGTCATTATAGACCAGGAAGCCCTGGTCAAAGCCCAGCCGGGAAGCCACCGGAAAGGCGCCCACAAAACCGGCAGTGTTATATCCCTCCTCTAAAAGTAGCTCGGCGATGGATAGATTGAAATCCTTGAACTGATAACCGTTGGCGGTCACCTCCGTCTCTCGGGGATAGGTGCCGGTCAGTATGGAGGCGTGAGAGGGAGTGGTCAGGGGCATCTGGCATATCGCCCTCTCAAAGAGCACCCCGTTATCCGCCAGCCAGTCTATGTTTGGAGTGGGCTTTTCGTGTCCGTAACAGCTCAGATAATCGGCGCGCAGTGTATCTATAGTTATGAGGATACAGTTGAGCTTCTGCTCCTTGTGAGTGGGTTCCTTCATCACCCGGGCACCGAAGTGCTCTCTAACCACCAGGACCACCACCACCAGAAAACCGAGGGTGCATACAAAAGCCATAAAGCGGTAGAAGAATCGGCGAGGGTCCTTCATGCGCTGGGTGTAAAACCTGATTATGCGATAGACGATGACCCATATCATGATGCCAGCCACCAGGATTACACCGTTGGTCACCAGACTGCGCACCTTCAACTTCTCCAATAGAAGGTGGACATTGACATAATATCCCACCACCACGGTGAAGACGATAAAGGCGAAGATGCCCATCAAGGAAGCCGGGGTGATGTTCCAACGGAAGCCCTTCCGTTTGGCGATGGAAAGGAGGGCTACTATCAGGGTAAAAAAATGCCCCAAAATTAAGAACAGAAGGGCATAGATAGCAACCGAAAGGATGGCGAAGATGGCCGTGTCCAGGGCGGAGAGGAGCAGTTCGTTGTCCCGGATTACGGTGGTGATGCCGTCCACAAGTCCAAAGACCGCCCCCACCAAGGCGGAGATGACGATTATGTCACGCCAGTTTAACACTCATCCCTCAAATCGTGGTTGGTTAGAATCCAAACTCCAGATAGAACTCCTCCGCCTTCTCCTGCAAGGCGGACATCTTCTCCGTCCGCTCCTCCTCTTCCGCCAGCTCAAATTCGGTCAGCAGGTCATAAATCTGGTTTTTATATCCGTCAAACTCTTCGGTGCGCCCTTTGGCGGATTCGGGATAAGGAGAGGTATAAAGGCGGTCCTGAGATTCCTTCAACATACGGAAGTTACGCTTGGCTTCGTCGCCGTCACCCTCGTCCAGCGCCTTCTCCATCTTGTAGATGAGCACGGTGAACTGAGAGACCTCATCGGCGGCGGAGATGTTATTGGTGCGCTCGTTAAGCTCAAAGATATATTCCTGGATATTTCGGCAAGCCCCCTCAATGGCGACTACATTTTCGGCGTCGGTCTGTTCCTTAATCGCCCGAAAAGCCTCCTCCATCTTCCCCAACCAGTCGGTCCAATACTTATCGTCGGCATATTTTGCCGGGGGGGAATCTTTATAGTTTTGTGCCAGGCTTGACCATTCTTCGTAGGCGGTGGAAGCCTCCTCTGCCACCCCACTAATGTCCTCATCCACACAGGCGGCTTTATACACCTTCTTGAAATGCCCCATGGCTGAATCGTAATCCTCAAAGAATTTTACCGCTTTAGTGACCTCCTTCTCCTCCTTCTTCTTACATCCCACGGAAAAAAGCAAAACGAAAGCCAGAAGGATTGAAAGGGTTAGATATAGTGCCCGCTTCAACACATCCACCTCCCCGATTGGGTTACTCTCATAAAGATAATCTCAATGGACTTCTAGCAATCATAATCCAACTACTCCGCCATTTCAACCCTTTTCGGCAGTAATCCTACGGACCACCGCCAGCACATCTTCTGCGGAGGTATCCTTCAGACAATCGTGGTGCCGGCAGTCCGCCAAGCGTGCGTCGTGATAGCAGGGGGCGCAGGGCAGAGAGCTGGCTACAAAACCGCCCAATGGATTCCTGTAGGGATGAACTCGCACCGGAGAAGTGGGGCCAAAAAGGGTCACCTGGGGTCGCCTCAGGGCGGCTGCGGCGTGGGCGCAAGCGGAATCGTTAGCCACCACCATCCCCGACAGGGAGATGAGGGCAAAGAGCTGGCGCAGGTCGGTTCGCCCGAACAGGTTGACCGCATCTCCGGCGTCCATCGCCCCCTCCATCCGGGCGCAGACCTCCTCGTCCCCCACTCCACCGACAATGACAATTTTATACCCCATCCGGCGCAGACCCTCGGCGGTCTCCACGAACAGCTCCACCGGCAGGCGCTTGTCCACCATCTCCGTCTTGGGGTTCACACCTCCACCGGGGGCAATCAGTGCGAATTTCTTGTGAATGTTATGGGACTCCAAAATACTGCGGACATTCCTTTTCTCCTCATCCAGGACGAATATCTCCATCCCCTCACCATCGTCCTGTGCCCCCAGAAGAGCGGGAAGGAGGTTGTATTCATCTGCCTGATGAATCCGCTCGTCCATGTTCCCGGCAAGATGAAGGGGTCCCCCCTCGCCCCGGCGGTCAATGCCGGCGAGAATCCTCGCACCCACAGCACGAAAATAGATATTGAAAAAAAGAGTATGGTGATAGAGCAAAAGAACATCATAACGCATACGCCGGAGTCGGCTGAGAAGGGAGAGCGCCTCAGCCGGCTGGGGACGGAGAAAGACCGCCTCATCCTCAACGATTAGATTGTCTATGTGGGGGTTGTTCTCCAAGACCGGCGCCGCCGTCCTGCCCACCAGGTAATCAATCTGTGCCTGGGGGAAGGCTTTACGGAGGCGACGGACGGCGGGGGTGGTGAATATCACCTCGCCTATCGCCCACAACTTGACCTGCAGGATGCGGTTCAGCCCGGGAAGCCGCCCCGCCTCCCTCTTCGGACCCCCGAGGAAATAGCCCGCCATCCTGCCGGCAATCTCAGCGAGAGTGGCCATATCAGCCGCCCTCCCCGGTGCGGGAATATATCCCCACCCCGGCTACAGTTTCATCCATTTTGTAGGGTCCTATCGCCGCCGGGTCAAGGTCCGCTGGCGCATCCACACCCAGCACCACCCACTCCCCCTCCCCGCCGGCTATGATCGCCTCCACGCTCTCCCGGTCGGGCAGATGATAACGTGCAAGCTCATCAGAGCTAAACAGGCTCTCCACACCTCCCGAATGCTTCTCCAGGTGCTCAACAAAGACCGCCATCATCACATCCTGATGGGGCATTGCCCCCCGGGGGACATATCCTCCCCAGTAGGTGATAACCACATCGCCATCCTCCACCCTCCGGTCCAGATAGTTCCGTACCTCCATCACCACCGCCACTCCCACCTCCGGCTTATGGTAGCGGTCAAAGACAATGCGAGCCAGGGGGCGATACAAACCCCCCAAAGCATAGACCGCCAGTAACCCTAAAACAAGCCACCGCCTGCCTCCCTGCCACATCCGAACCAGGACAACGGAAGCCAGGATAGCCCCGTAAGGCACCATGCTCACCTGATACTGAAGCGAGGAGGAGATGGGGATGAGGTTCAGGAAAAAGATGGAGAGAAAGAACATAACCGCCAAACCCATAGGGTGGGGCAGGCGTCGGCGGATAACCAATACCAAAGCTATGATAGAAAGGGCAAATAGAATCAGTGTATCCGGTTGGAAAAGAGCCTCCTTCAAGGCGATGAACCGCTCCCAGAAGGATATGTATCCGCTCTGGGAGAGCAGATGGGCACCAGCGATATTAAAATAGAGATAATCCCAGGACTTTACAGCTATAACCAGAAGGGGCACCCCCGCCAGAACCACACCTAGAATCCCCCAGGCAAGTGATATATATCGTCTCTTCCACAGCAAGTAGCCCCCGGCTATGAGAAGCAGGGGCAGGAAAAGCGAGCGAGTGAACACCCCCAAGCCGAGAAAGAGCCCGGCTAGCAAGCCCCGCCACCAACCTCCTCTCTCAGTTGCATCGCTCAAAAACAAAAAGCCGGCCAGGAGGAAGAGGTCCAGCAGGGCATAGACCTTGACCGCCATGTGCCAGTTGATGATCAGATAGGAGAAGGTGTAGAGAAAGAGGACCAGAGACGCCCTACCCCACTCCCCCCTGCGAGCCCAGAGATAATAGAGCAGAAGCCCGGAGAACAGGCTGAACAGGACATTTGCCAGGCGGAGAGTTACCAGGGAGTTTCCGAGAATAGCTGAAAGCCCGGCATAGACATAAACCGCAGTGGGCATGTGGGGCATGAAGAAGTCCACATAGAGCACTTTTCCGCCGTTTATCAAGGAAGCGGAGCCCAGCCAGAAGCCCTCGTCCCGGTCAATGGGACGACACCACACCTGGGAGATGAGCACCGCCGCCCCAATTACCAGGATGAGGGCCAGGAGCAGCCCCGGGCGGTCTTTAATATAGGCGATTATGGGGTTTTGGGTGGTCATATGCGGGGTTGAGGAATGGGATTATAACTTAATGGGAGTAAAATTACAACCGGTGCGAGCGACATTTCATCCTAGGACGAATTTCTATAAAACCCGCCAAAAAAAGTCAGCAATTGGATTTCTTCTCGTCTTTTTATAATAATCAGAATTTTACTGGAAGTTGTATAGATATAAGGTTAGTAGCATACAAGATAATTATATATGGTGCAGTATCCGAAAAAAACTTATATAAAATAATCAGTTATGTTATAATTTGCGCAGGAGGGCAAAATGACTACGATAAACAAGCAATACATATACGGTGCCGATGGAGAACCGGTGGCCGTCGTCTTGGACCTGGAGACATTCAAAGAGATAGAGGAGATTCTACAGGATTTGGGGGATATAAAGATTGCGGAAGTCAGAAGATGTGAACCTGATTTGGATTGGGAAGAAATTTCAAAAAGTGAGGTGTGAGAAATGGGTGGGGGACATAGAAAGCATTTGTTCATAGTTAAGGGAAAATTTGTTAGGACTTCTGAAAAAACTCAAGTATGCGGAGTAGGAAAACGTTCTGTTAAACAGCTGGGGTTGCTTAATGATGAAGACACACTTTATATTTTTTCTACTGATAGTGGTTTTATTATTGGTCCCTATTATGTGAAAAGGAGAATTGTTTATAACGACAAAATCCCATTTCCTAAAAAAGCAACAGATAATAAAAGTGAAGATAAAAGTAGTAAAAACTCTTTTCCCTATAGATTTAAGTTAGAACATGATAAATTGAATAGACTTGACCCGATTAAAGTTTTCCAGTATCTTGAAGAAGCGGGCGCAAGGATTGATAGTGGAGATGTTAGAAGAAGTTTATTTACATTTTTACCTAAGGATGAAGTTTTAATAGAAAAACTTGTCAAAGAGGAGGTAATTAAAACTCTCCGGGCAGAAGCAGAAGAACCTATAATTTATACCGGTGATAAAGAGCTATTTGGAAATGAAGTGCTAAATATTAATCTCGCTAATCAACATGGATTTTGGGAATCCTTCTTGGAATTTTTTCTATTAAGGGATTTTCTAAACATAGAAAATGATATTAGTGAGAATGCAATTAAAGAGGGAGATTTTAAAGAATTTTTTAGTAGTCAATTCTTTATCTACAATCAGTTAAGAATTAATTCTTCGGGAAAGAGAATTGATATATTGGGAGTATCAGAAAAGCAAATTCTGGTCTTTGAGTTAAAAAAGGACAAAATTAACGAAAATGTAAAAGAGCAACTTGATAAATACGCTGATTTTATAGAAGGTTCCAAAGAATACAAGAATGCCCTTGGAAAATGGTTCAACATGAATCTTAATAATGCGAATGTAATTCGGATAATGGTAGGTGGAGGTTTTACCGATGTCATAGATTATTGTGGAGAAGACGATAAATATAGACTTTATAAATACACATTAGAAAATAATGAATTAAAGATAATAAAATTCAACAAATAGAACTAAAGCAACGGACTCCTCAATATTATCTATATATTAGAAGCCCACTACAACTCTATCCCCTCATCCACCGCCCTCCGAATTGTGCCTATCTCCCTCATCTTCTGCTTTAATTAAACGGGAGTGATACGGGAAGGGAAAAGAGGGAAATAAAAAAGTAGCAGAGGTTTAATATCTCCTCTAATAATAAAAATAATGCTACTAATCATAACAGCTTTATTTAAGATAAAGCCTTTTTGGATATCTTTAATCCAAAACAATCACCTCTTTGGCAGCTTGCTGCAAGCAGTTTTGCCTAATACCCTGTTCGCTCTTTTGTCTTATGTTATGTGCACTAATCTAGCAATTATTTTTCATCAAGTTTTTCCAGGGCTTCCGCTTTATTCTCCGAGGCTTCTTCGAGGTTCGGATTTATCTCCAAGGCTTTATCGTAACATTCTACCGCCTCTTCGTATCTGCCCAGGCTGTTGAGGGCAAGCCCCTTGTTGGTCCACACATCTACGTCGTCCGGGTTAATTTCCAGAACCTTATCGTAACATTCTATCGCCTCTTCGCATTTACCCAGGTCGTCCAGGGCAGCCCCCTTGTTGTACCACACATCGGCGAAGTCCGGGTTAATTTCCAAAGCCCGGTCATAGCATTCTAGCGCCTCTTCGTATTTACCCAGGCTGTCAAGGGCAGCCCCCTTGTTGTTCCAGGCATCGGCGAAGTCCGGGTTAATTTCCAGAGCCCGGTCATAGCATTCTATCTCCTTTTCGTATTTGCCCAGGCTGTTGAGTGTATACCCCTTGTTGTACCAGGCCTCGGCGTCGTCCGGTTCAATTTCCAGAGCCCGGTCGTAGCATTCTATCGCCTCTTCGTATTTACCCAGGCTGTCAAGGGCAACCCCCTTGTTGATCCAGGCATCGGCGTCGTCCGGGTCAATTTCCAGAGCCCGGTCGCAGCATTCTATCGCCTCTTCGTGTTTTCCCAGTTCGTCCAGGGTAAATCCCTTGTTGATCCAGACATCGGTGTAGTCCGGAGCAAGTTCCAGGGCTTTATCGTAACATTCTATCGCCTCTTCGTATTTGCCCAGGCGGACCAGGGCATTCCCCTTGTTGTACCAGGCCTCGGCGTCGTCCGGGTCAATTTCCAAGGCTCGGTCGTAACATTCTATCGCCTCTTCGTATTTGCCCAGGAGGCTCAGGGTTCCCCCCTTATTGTTCCAGGCCACGGCGTAGTCCGGGTCAAGTTTCAGGGCTTTATCAAAGCATTCTATCGCCTCTTCGTATTTGCCTAGGCAACCGAGGGTAAACCCCTTGATACCCCAGAAAGCGGCGTTGTCCGGGTCAATTTCCAGTGCCTTATCAAAGCATTCTTTCGCCTCTTTGTAGTTTCCGGCTTTAAAATAATCAACACCCCGGTCAACCCATTCCTGTGCTTCGGTTAATGCGTAAGCGACCCCTGTAATGATAAAAAGGGCCGTTAGGGTTAAAATTAACCCGCTCGTAGAAATAAAGTTCCTCATTGCATCTACTTTCCGTTATAAGTTAGGCACTTTTTTTTCTCGCGTCGTTTTCGGTAATTCTATTCATCTCCGGCGATAGGACCTAAGGCCCCGACGCCAGGACCTGCGTACTATTCTTTACCGAGTTTTTTCAGGGCTTCTGTTTTTTTCTTCAAGGCTTTTTCGAATTCCGGATTTATCTCCAGAGCCCGTTCGTAGCATTCTATAGCCTCTTCGTATTTGCCCAGGTCGTAGAGTGTATTTCCCTTGTTGTACCAGGCATCGGCGTCGTCCGGGTCAATTTCCAGTGCTCGGTCGTAGCATTCTATCGCCTCTTCGTATTTGCCCAGGCGGACCAGGGCATTCCCCTTGTTGTACCAGGCATAGGCGTCGTCCGGGTTAATTTCCAGAAACCGGTCGTAGCATTCTATCGCCTCTTCGTATTTGCCAAGTTTTCCGAGGGAAACCCCCTTGTTGTACCAGGCCAAGGCGTAGTCCGGGTCAATTTCCAGTGCCTTATCAAAGCATTCTATCGCCTTTTCGTATTTGCCCAATCTGTAGAGTGTATTCCCCTTGTTGTACCAGGCACTGGCGAAGTCTGGGGCGATTTCCAGGGCTTTATCAAAGCATTCTATAGCTTCTTCGTATTTGCCCAGGTAGAGAAGGGCAAACCCCTTGTTGTACCAGGCACTGGAAAAGTCTGGGGCGATTTCCAGGGCTTTATCAAAGCATTCTATAGCTTCTTCGTATTTACCCAGTTTGCGCAGGGCAAACCCCTTGTTGTTCCAGGCATCGGCGTCGTCCGGGTCAAGTTCCAAGGCCTTATCGTAGCATTCTATCGCCTCTTCGTATTTGCCAAGTTTTCCGAGGGCAACCCCCTTGTTGTACCAGGCATCGGCGTCGTCCGGGTCAATTTCCATGGCCTTATCAAAGCATTCTATAGCTTCTTCGTAGTCTCCGGCTCTATGGTAATCAATACCCTTGTTAAACCATTCCTGCCCTTCGGTTAATGCGGAAGCAACCCCTGGAATGATAAAAAGGACCGTCAGGGCTAAAATTAATCCGCTCGTAGAAATAAAGTTCCTCATTGCAACTCCTTTCCGTTATAAGTTAGGCATTTTTTTTCTCGCTTCGTTTTCGATAATTCTATTCATCTCCGGCGATAGGACATAAGGCCCCGACGCCAGGACCTCCGTACTATTCTTTACCAAGTTTTTCCAGGGCTTCTGCTTTTTTCTTCAAGGCTTTTTCGAATTCCGGATTTATCTCCAGAGCCCGGTCGTAGCATTCTATCGCCTCTTCGTATTTACCCAGGTTGTTGAGGGTAAATCCCTTGCCGTACCAGGCACCGGCGTAGTCCGGGTCAATTTCCAGCGCCTTATCGTAACATTCTAGCGCCTCTTCGTATTCGCCCAGGTGGAGGATGGCATTCCCCTTGTTGTACCAGGCATAGGCGAAGTCCGGGTTAATCTCCAGAGCCCGGTCGTAGCATTCTATCGCCTCTTCGTATTTGCTCAGGTTGGCCAGGGTAAATCCTTTGTTGTACCAAGCATGGACGTTGTCCAGGTCAATTTCTAGAACCTTATCGTAACATTCTATCGCCTCTTCGTATTTGCCCAGGTCGTCTAGTGTATACCCCTTGTAGTTCAAAGCCTTAATATAGTCCGGGTCAATTTCCAGCGCCTTATCAAAGCATTCTATCGCCTCTTCGTAGTCCCCGGCTTTAAAATAATCAACACCCCGGTTAAACCATTCCTCTGCCGTTAATGCGGAAGCGACACCTGGAATGATAAAAAGGACCGTTAGGGCTAAAATTAACCCGCTCGTAGGAATAAAGTTCCTCATCGTTGTACATCTCCTTAGTTTAAAGTTTTAATATAAATTCGTTCCAGATCAACCCCCTCCTAAACCGTCCGCCGGACTATCCCAATCTGCTTTTTCTTCTAATCAAATTGGTTTTTCACCCATTTCAGAACCTCCTCCACTGTTTTTTAGTATCTCCCTACTATTTCATCATAAAAAGCATTACAATAAGTATTCATCAGACTAATCACCCTACTTCGCCCAGTAAAAATCTTTGATGTGCTCGCGCGCCCCCTCCTCCAGCTTGGCGGCGAGACCGAATTTCTGCTCCTGCTCGTCAAGGGTGAGAAGATGAAATACCGCCTTCGGCCTGCGCAGGATTATCTCCCCGGTGCTCAGGTCAGACAGTATCTCATCATATAGGGTCTCCTTCATCCAATCCAGATTCTCCACCGGCATTGAAGCCCACACCCGGGTGGTCTCCGGTAGAAACGCCTTCTGCATTATCAGCCTCTTCTTGTAGCGCATGGTGGAGACTATCTTCTCCCAATCAAGAGAGAACTCATCGGTGAGTATGCCATAGATATTGCGCCCCTCCTTGCGGGCGACGATCACCGCCGATATATATTGTTTCCTCCCGGCGCGCACATGTGCCTTGCTCATCTCCAGGGAAAGGATGGACCCCACCAGCTTGGAGATGAGCTGGACCATGAAATCGTCTCGCACCGTCTCCTGGTTGAACTGCAAAGAGCGCTTATCCACACGGTAGGTCAGCTCGTCGGTGGTCTCCGACTCCTCACATATCTTGAGCACATCGGCGCGGAAGTCGCGGTGCACCGTCTCGTTGGGGTCGGTCTTGTCATAATCCACCTTGTAGGTGTCATAAACGCCCAGAGAGCCAATCTTATGAAAGAGATTCTCCCCTTCGGCTTTCGCCACTATCTCCAACGGCGTCTCCGCCCCCTCACCCATAGCCAATAGCTTCTCATAGACCTGCACCGTTTTGTAGGCGTGGGGCTGAGCCTGTGCCTGCTCATAGAGTGCACGATATTGGTTGAGAAAGCTTTCTGCTGAGGGCGGCTTGCGCTCCTCCTTGGGCTTTGCATCTGCGATAGCCTGCACCTTTCCCATCTCCACCGTGAGGCGGTTGAAGATATCCGCCTTGGTGACCGCGTCGTTAAACGCCATAAAATCATCGTGCTCCTCGGCCAGGGCTAACATCTCCTCATAGACCTTGGTGAACTCCGCCATCTCCTCCTCGGAGAGCATCCCCTTGTAGGTCTCGTAGGGCAATTTGAAGCCGGCAATCATCGCCTTCACCTGCTCATTCATCGCGCCCTCCTTCCCATATCTTCTCAAAGGTGTATTCTCCAGGTTTATCGGCGGGAGCAAGCGCAAGATAGAGCATCCTGGTTCCCCGCACTTCAATATCCTTCTGGATCTTTGAAAGCTCGCCCCCCTTTCCCTTTAGCTCAGCCTGCACCTCCTTGAACTCCTCCTCCAGCTCTTTTTGCGCCTCCGGGTCGGTGGTCGGCTTCTGCGCCTCATCAAAAACCTCAAGGACCTGCTTCCACTGCGCCTCCGAGAAGGGTATCAGGTTCTTATAGAGTGGTTGCTTAACCAGCTCCTCAAACTTCTTATCTTTTGAGGAGAGTTTATCCAGATGAATTTTTAGGTCGGCGGACAGTTTCTTGCGCTGCTCTATGTTTGCGCCATAAGTAAAGCGGTAATCAAAGAGGGCATAGACCGCACCGATAAATGCCATCTTTATCTCCTCCTGTTCCACCAGCTTCTCCTGTCCTTTGGTGCTCGCCTCCTCAACCGTGGCGCTCAAGGACTGCTGGTCGGTGGTTTTGCCCGCCGCCTCAGCGGTCTTCTCAAATACCTCCACCGCCACATGGTCGTGGATTTCCTTTGCCGCCTTCGCCTTCACATTCCAGTTGTCCACCGAGAGGGCTCGGTTTAGGAGGAAGGTGAGGTTTTCGGCGTTCTTCTTATGCTCCAGGTCATTCACATCAGATGCTGACTCCGCCAGCTCCAGGATGCGCTCATGAATCGCCAACTGTCCCGGCGAAAGCCCCGACTTCTTCATCCGGTCTCTTATAGCCCGGTGATACTGTTTGGATAGCTTCAACAGATCAGCCATAAGCCCCTCCTTGGTTGACAACTAATCTAATAAAAATATGGAATAAAATCAACATCCTTCCGCTCCCCTATCCACCACTCTCTCCAGCACCTCCGCCAGTCTTTCGGTGTGCTTGCGCCAGCTCTGCTCACTCTCTATGTAGGCACGGGCTTCATCGCCCAGAGAATCCGCATAATTCGGTCTCTTCTTCAATTGCAGGATTGCCCTTGCATAGCTTCCGGCATCGCCGGGGGGGACCAGAATCCCCCGCTTCCCTTCACCCAGGATGTCCCGCAGGGTGGAATAGTCGGCGCTGACCACCGCCAGTCCACTTGCCAGATACTCCATCAGTTTGGACGGAGCCCAGAAGAAGCCGAACCTCTCCAGCGGTGGATAATAGGCGGTATTGAACGGCGCCAAGCCCACATCGGCGAGCGCCATAAGATGGGGCATCAACTCGTGTGGCTGTCTGCCCAGATATAACACCCACCTTCCCAAGCCCTCCCCATGGAGCAGGCGCATGAGGTCTCCCTCCTCATCCCCGCCCCCCACCAGAACGAAGAGCACCTCCGGGATAAGCTTCCCGGTCTCCCCAATTATCTCCGGCAGGTCTCTTGCCCCCTGCCAGGGGCGAAATGAGCCCACGAAGAGCACCAGAAATCGCCCCTCCAGGCGGTAGTTTCGGCGAAGCTCCTGCGCCGTCTCACCTTCCCGTAGGTGAGGGCTGAAGCGGAGGTGATTAGCCCCCCAGTAGTTCACCACCACCCGATCCCGGGCGAAGTGGGGCACCGCGGTGGGGACGATGGCGATACTTGCGGAAGCCCGACGGAACTGCCAGTTAACCCAGCCACGCAGGAGGGCTTTGAGCGGGGTGATTTTTATCCTCCAGCGGTAGATTATCTCCTCCACATGGGGTGAGTTGACCTCCAGAACCAGCGGCGTGCCGGTCAGGATGGAGTATATACCCCCCAGTCCACCGGCGGTGATGTAACGCTCCATCACCACATCAAAGTTCTTGCGCAGGAGCAGGGGCAGGGCGGCGAAGGCAAGCAGGGGCACCTTGACGCCCAAAAGACGCTGGGGTAGCCGGATGATGTCCACGCCGTTTCGGGTATCCCCGCTCCTCTGCCCCTCCCGGCGCAGGGAGAGGAGGGTTACCCGATGACCAAGCTCAACCAGGTTGGTAGCGACCTCCCGGGTGTGCACCGCCCCGGCGTGGCTTGCGGGCACATCCTCGCAGGAGATGTAGAGGATCTTCATTTGGGGCGATTATAGCCCAGGGGGAGGGGGAGGGGAAGGGGGAAAGGTGAGATTAGTCTAATTATAAATCCATATCTAATTCTTCGTAAAATTTCCACTTTTCTCTATTGATTTCAGGTAATCCTGGATATAATTCATCTATTGGTTTTACACGACCTATCAATTCATCTTTCGTATAAATATTTTTTTGTCCACGAAAATTAATATATTTTTCCTCACCATTTATTACATATTTCAAATAAGGAGAATCACCGTATATTTGCACTAACTCATACGGACCCGAAATATCTATCTCATGTTCTTTAGAATATTGTTCTAAAAAGCTCTTATTTTCAGCATAGCAACGAAAAATAAATGCAATCTGTCCTAAAGCAGCAACCATCATCGGAGAAATCTCATAACAACAACCAATATTCGCTGAAACCACATTTTCGTAAAGCCCCGCCTCTTTCATTATCTCCTCTCTCTCTTTTCTGGTTATATCCTTGCCGTATATCTTCTCAGCTATTTCAAAGAGTTTCTCATCACTCGGAAGCTCGCCTTCCCCATAGTAATACATAACATCGTAAGCAATGATATTTCCCTCAAGGTCATAGATGGGATATTGCCTGTATGAGGTAAGGTCTTTACCATATGTATCAGTTCCGTAGTGTTCTCCATAAAGCATAATGACTTTCTCTACCAATTCATCTGGAACGGGCGTTAACCCCTGTGCATATTGAGCTCGTGAACTACTCACTGAAAGAGTTAAAAAAATTATTATTAGACCGACCAAGTTAAACGCCAGCCCTCTCCTATTTTTATTTCCAGACCTGGGATTCACTTCTTCTTAACCTCCCCTATCACCCGCTCCAGTATGTCGTCCGGCTTGACCCCTTCCGCCTCGGCGGCGAAGGAGGTGACCATGCGGTGGCGCAGGACCGGATACGCCAGGTAGAAGATGTCCTCCTCGTTGGGGGTGAGACGCTCGTGGAGTATGGCTCGGGCTTTGGCGGTGAGCACCAGATACTGCGAGCCTCTGGGACCAGCCCCCCAGCGCACCCAATCTTTTATGTATTTGGGCGAGCCGTCCTCGGGGCGGGTGCGCCGCACCAGCCCGGCGGCAAGCTCTACAATATGGTCCGCCACCGGCACCCTTCGCACCAGGGACTGGACATCCATAATCTCCTCCCCCTTAAAAGCCACCTCCACCTCTCCGACATACGCCGAGGTGGTGCGCTTGACCATCTCCTCCTCCTCGCCCTTGCTGGGATAGTCTATGAGGATGTTGAGCATAAAACGGTCCAGTTGCGCCTCCGGCAGGGGGTAGGTGCCCTCCTGCTCAATGGGGTTCTGGGTGGCTAAGACGAAGAAGGGTTTTTTCAACTGATAGGTTTCCTCACCGCAGGTAACCTGATACTCCTGCATGGCCTCCAGCAGTGCCGACTGGGTCTTGGGCGGGGTGCGATTTATCTCGTCTGCCAGGAGAATGTTGGAGAATATAGGTCCCTCCACGAAGCGAAAGTGGCGCTTGCCGGTGGCTGGGTCCTCTTCAATTATGTCGGTGCCGGTGATGTCGGCGGGCATCAAATCCGGGGTGAACTGAATGCGGGAGAATTTCAGGTCGGTGGCTTTCGCCAGGGTCTGCACCATCAGCGTCTTTGCCAGCCCGGGCACCCCGATGAGCAGGCAGTGTCCCGAACAGAGCAGGGAGATGAAGATGTGCTCTATTACCTCCTCCATTCCTACTATCACCTTGGCTATCTCGGCCCGCATTCCGGCATAAGCCCCGATCAACCTCTCAGCCATAGCCAGATCATCGCTCTTCTTTTTAGTCCTCTTCCCCCCCTTACTCACAAACCCAACTCCTTGATGGTAAATACGCTCATAAACTTAAATCCCGCCTTCTCTATGTTCTCCCTCGCCCCCTCCAGGCGGTCTATCAGGGAAACAATTACCCCCACCTCACAGTCCATCTCCTTGAGGGCGCCTGCGGCTTTCAGGGCGCTCCCTCCGGTGGTGGAGGTATCCTCCAGCACCGCAACCTTCATGCCCGCAGATATGGGACCTTCCACCTTCCGCCCCGTGCCGTGGTCCTTGGTCTCCTTGCGCACGATGGCGGCAAAAACCGGCTTAGCTCCCTCAAACTGCCGACTCTCCATTGCCACAGCGGTAACCATGGGGTCGGCACCCAGGGTCATTCCAGCCACCGCATCCAGCTCGGAGAGCAGACCCGCCCGGGACAGCTCCTGCAAAATAACCCGCCCTACCAGGTGTGCGCCTTGGGGGTGGAGGGTTACCAGACGGGCGTCAATGTAGTACGACGACTTGCGACCGGAGGCGAGGATGAATTCCCCCCGCTTTACCGCCAAATCCATAACCAGTTGGCGAAGTTCCTCCTTGGGTGTGTTCATAGAACTCCTCCCGAAATTAAAAAAGTTGTATTTGGCTTATATTAACACAGCCTATCTGAATTGACAGCCAAAATATGGAGGAGTTTAACCACAATTTCTCATTGGTCCAAACCCCCACACAATAAAAATTTTTTCCCCTATACAAATCGGCACTTTTCGTGGTAGAATATGGTAGACGGGTAAATACCCCAACCAAAGAAAGGGGCTTATGAGAATAGCCATATCCATCCTTTTGCCCATGCTGGTAGCGACGATATTCCCGCCACAGGTTCTTGCCGAGGAGCCCTATCATGTAGATGACATCCAGTTCTTCACCGGTTACGAGAAGCCGGGAATCGCTCCTCTGGACAGCCGAGACTTCATCAAAGCCCTGGTGACGATAATCTATGACATAGAGCAGGAGTATAAACGCCAGTGGACGAAAACTCCCAGCCTGTGCGGTGAGGTGGTGGTCTCCTTCATGATTGGTGGAGAGGGTGGGGTCTATGATGTCTATCTTAAAAGCTCCCAGTTAGAAAGCCAATCCCTTGAGCAGGAGATAATTACCAGATTCGGACAGCTTTCCTTTTATAACACACCGGCGGAGAAGGTCCATGTGCTGGTGCCGTTAAAGTTTGAGGGGGGGACGGTGGCGATAGCCAGGTAGTGCACAAATATGTATGCTATATGAAAGTTAAAAGCCGGCGATAGGGCTGGCTTTTTATTGTATTGCAAAATTTAAGTCACATATCATCCTGCAAGCTCTATTCATACCATTTGCACTTTGGAATTAATTTATGTTATAATTAAGAAAAACCACCTGACATTCCAGCGAGGTGCTCTCTACGGTGGAGATGATCCGTTTTGAAAATGTGTATAAAGAATATGCACACAACATAACCGGCCTGGCCGACGTGAGTCTGGTCATCAACAAGGGGGGATTCGCCTTCCTCTGCGGACCCAGCGGGGCGGGAAAGACCACCATCATGAGGCTCGTCTTCTCAGCGGAGAAACCCACCAGCGGTCGCATCTTCATCTCCGAGGAGGAGATAACCGATATCAGCCTCCGCCAGGTGCCCTATCTACGGCGCCACATCGGTATGGTCTTCCAGGACTTCCGCCTGCTCACCGACCGCACCATCTTTGATAATCTCAACCTGATACTTCTGGTCTTGGGTATCCCCTCCGCTGAACGCAAGCGCAGATGTCTCTCAGTGCTCTCACAGGTGGGCTTGGCTCACCGAAGAAACGCCTATCCTCTTCAGCTCTCCGGGGGCGAGCAACAACGCATCGCCATCGCCCGAGCCATCATCGCCGACCCACTCATACTGCTCGCCGATGAGCCCACCGGCAACCTGGATCCGGATACATCCTGGGACATACTCCAGACCCTGCGCCAGATAAACGCCCGGGGCACCACCGTGGTCGTCGCCACCCACAACTACGGTCTCGTTCGCCGCCTGCACGCTAAACTCTTCTACCTTCGCAAAGGCAGGCTATTACCCAAAGAGGAATATCCGCAAATCCTCTATCACGAAGGCGAAACTATGGAGGAAGAGGTGGTCCTGCCTACTTTGGAAAGCACACCGCCGGAGAAGTCCATACTTGCCAAGGATTCGGTGCCCAAAGCCATTAACTACCAGGGCGGGTTTGAGCCCCCACCCCCGCCCCCCGACGCCCGATAGGAGGAGAGAGGATGGCAAACACCGGGTATTTCCTGAAAGAGGCGTTGGCCGGTTTCAGTCGGGGCAAGGCAGCAACCAGCAGTGCGATAGCGATAACCACCTTCACCTTCCTCATCCTGGCAGTCTTCCTGCTGATAGCCCATAACCTACGGCTAATCATCATTGAGGCTAAAAAGGAAGTATCAATAGAGGCTTACATCTATGAGGGCGTCGCCAATCCGCAGTATCTGGGAAAGAAGATACTGGATATTGAGGGTGTCGCCGGGGTGGAATACATCTCCAAGGAGGATGCCGAGGAGGAGTTTCGCTCCTCATTTGAGAACGACGCCTCCTTGCTGGAGGTGCTGGAGAAGAACTACTTTCCCGCCTCCTACCGCATAAAGCTCTCCGAGGAGATGCACAGCCCGCAGGGGGTGGCTGAGGTGGCAAGCAAGGTTGTCGCCCTGAAGGAGGTGGAGGACGTGGACTACATGCGGGAGTGGCTGGACAACTTGACATCCACCATCCACATCATCCAAGTGGTGGGGTTAGTGGTCGGCATATTGTTGGGGTTGATATCCATAGTGGTGATCGGAAATGCCATTCGGCTGACTGTGCTTGCCCGTAGCGAGCGCATATCCATCATGCGCCTGGTGGGGGCTACCAGCGGATTTGTGCGCATCCCCTTCCTCATTGAGGGACTGCTGGTTGGGATAATCGGGGGTGCGATGGCGGTCGGCTTGGTATATCTGGGCTGTTGGCTTTTGAATAGAGAGGCTCTTTTGACGATATCATATCTGCCGGGAAGCTACAACCTGGCGCTGGTTGGCAGTGCAGGACTCATCGGAGTTTTGGGCGCCTTCACTGCGGTGAGAAAGCACCTGAAGGTATAAATAACATATTCCACCAAATCTATCTGAGGTCACACGTTCAAAATAATCCGGCTATGTCGTCCAAAAAAAATCACGGATATATCGTCGGCTCGGTTCTTCTCCTCTTCCTCCTGCTCATTCCCCGCGTGGGTTCCTACTCCCAGATTGGGGAATACCAGTCCAAACTGGATGAGTTGACCACAAAAGTTACGGAGCAGAAGAAACTCCGTGATGAGGTGCGAATGAAGGAGCTCTCCATCCTCGGCAAACTGCAAAATATTGAGCGGGAGGCGGAGAGGATAAAAGACAACATAAGCGAGATAGACCAGGAGCTCAACTTCGTCCGGGAGGAGATAGAGCGCCTGGAGGGGGAGATCGACGTGACTGAGGAAAAGCTTTCCAAACGCCAGGACCTTCTGGGGGAGAGGCTCAGGGCGGTATATAAGCTGGGGCAAAATCGCACCGTGCGCATACTCTCCTCGGCGGAAAGCTACGCCGACCTACTGCGCAGAATTCGCTTTCTTTTGATAATCGCCTACCAGGACAAACAACTGGCAAAGGAGATAAGGGAGGACAAACAACATCTGGAAGCGGCTCGGGAGGTATTGGTGGAACATGAGGCTGAGGTTGTGCAACTGAGGAAGCTGATGCAGGGTGAGCGAAACCGCCTGGAGGGCGAACTTTCCGAACAGGAGAACATCTATACCCAGGTGCGCACCGAACGGCAGAGCTACGAGAAGGTCATCGCCGAGATGGAGGCGGCAAGCGCCGAGCTAAAGACACTGATCCAGCGGGAATTGAGAAAATTGGGCGAGGTTACCGATATGGAGCCGCTCACCTTCTCCCCTCCCTATAAGAACTATATCTCCGGTAACACGGTAACCGCTCCGACCAACGGCACCATCGTCCGTTCCTTCGGCAAACAGGTCCACCCCATCTACGGAACGGTCACCAGAAACGACGGTATAGACATCTCCGCCCCCCAGGGACAGACCGTCCATTCGGTCATGGCTGGACAGGTCATCTTCGCCGATTGGTTCCGGGGTTACGGCAAGCTGGTCATCATAGACCACGGAAGTGGTTACACCACCCTCTACTCCCACCTGCATGATGTTTATGTCTCCGTGGGAGAGATGGTGGCCGAGAATCAGGGGGTGGGCACCGTCGGCTCCACCGGCACCCTGGGCGAAATCATCCTCCACTTTGAGATTCGCAAGGACGGCTCGCCGATTAACCCCGAGAAGTGGTTGGCGGGTCAATATTAATAAAGGTAGTTTAGGAGATAATCTCCAATTCCAACAGTTAAACACCACCCATTCAAAGGACCGATAGATGCGCAAGAAAATCATCGCTCTAACTGTAGTGCTCTCCATTCTGGGAAGCATATCTGCCACCTCCCATATGTATGCAGAGCTCTCCGAATCCTCCTCATCCTCACATCTTGCTCAGCTCTATCTCTTCAATACCATCCTTACTTATCTACGGCAAGGCTATGTGGAGGAGATAGACCCCCAGGTCCTCATTAAAGGCGCCATCAATGGGATGTTGAATCAGGTGGACCCCTACACCTACTACATGGACCCTCAGCAGTATAACCAACTGCTCTCGGATTACAGTGGGTCCTTTGGGGGACTGGGTATGGAAATCACCATCACCCCGGAGGACAATACCCTCACCGTGGTAGCGCCTATTGAGGGAACTCCGGCGGAGAAGAAGGGAATCAAGACCCGGGACAAGATAATCGCCATAAACGGCGAATCCACCAAAGATATGAATATCTACGATGCGGTGAGCAAGATGCGTGGAGAGCCGGGGACCAACTGCACCATCACCATCTGGCGCAGCGGCATAGATGAGCCCTTTGATGTCACCATCACCCGGGCCATCATTGATGTCAATGCGGTGCGCTACTCCTTTATGCTCACCGACGAAATCGGTTATCTGCGCTTAATCCGTTTCTCCATTGACTCCACCAAAGAATTGCTCTCCGCATTGGACCAACTGAGCCGAGAGGGTATGAAGGGCTTGATTCTGGACCTGCGGGGAAATCCAGGAGGACCTCTGGACACTGCGGTGGATACCGCCAGCATCTTCCTGCCCAAGGGCGAGTTGGTGGTCTATATTGAGGGGCGGGATGGAAAGGACCACAAGGATTTCTACTCCCCGGGAGGCGAAACCTACTCCTATATGTATGGCTACGACCGGGACTACACCCGGATTCCCATGGTGATACTGGTGAATGAGGCTTCCGCCAGCGCTTCGGAGATCGTCGCCGGAGCCCTGCAGGACAACGACCGAGCTCTGATTATTGGAGAGAATTCTTTTGGAAAGGCGCTGGTGCAATCTCTCATCCCCCTCCCCGAGGGGGGAAGCGAGGATGAGCCGGCGGCGCTGAAGATGACCATCGCCCATTACTATACCCCCAGCGGTAACCTGATTCAGGACACGGGTATCTATCCGGATATTCCCCTTGAATATCCCCAGCATCCATTTATGGCAAGCAAGCTGGTTTCTGAAGATTTCCATCGCCGTTACGCCGAATATTACAGCGACACCCATCCCACGAATGCGGTCTCCGCCCTGGAAAAAGACACCCTGTTCGCAGATAAGTTCGCCGACTTCATCCTGGAAAATGACTTTCACTTCTATTCCCTGGAGGAGGAGAAGACCCTGCCCAACAATGGTGAGGATTTCGTTCGGGCGGAGATCAAGAAGAGCGAAGAAATCCTGAAAAGAATGGTCATGCGGGAGCTTATTGAGGACCTGTTGAGCATTGAGGAATCGTATTACTACTGGCAGGAGGGGGACCAGTGGATACAGGTGGCTGTGCAGGAGATGGCGGGGATGTTGTAGGCTCAGCTTGAAGTAGAAGAAAAGCCGGCGCCATCCACATCTGCGCCGGTTTTTTCCTTGACCTAAAAAATATTTCCCCCATCAAACCGCTTTTTTGCTAGAATAAACCAAAGAGAAGAGCCCCCGGCCGGATTTGAACCGGCGACCCCATCATTACGAGTGATGTGCTCTACCGACCTGAGCTACAGGGGCTTCTAATAGATTATAACCTGAGAACACTGTGGGGGCAAGCCCAAAATCATTCCCCCTATCGGAAAACTCAAGGCTTCTCAGGAAAAAAGCGATAATAAAAGTGGTGCCCCCCGGGATTGAACCGGGGACACCAGGATTTTCAGTCCTGTGCTCTACCAACTGAGCTAGGGCACCACCGATATAACAACAATGAGCAGATTAGCACAGAATTCGCAAAGTGTCAAGGCAAAAAAATTGTCCAAAGAGCGACAGAGATGAACGCAGAAGAAGAATCCCCCAGCGCCAACCATGATAATCCAATATCCCCCGTTGATTTGAGCGGCGAGAAGATAGCTTCCGCCATTGCCGCCTACATTGACCACACCCTCCTTGACTTCGGAACCGGGGAGAAGGATGTGCTCCGCCTGTGTCGGGAAGCGGTGCAGTATGGCTTCCATGCGGTCTGCATCCCCCCCGCCTTTGTGACCTTTGCACAGAGTGAGCTCGCCCAAAGCAGTGTGCTGGTAACCACGGTCGTCTCCTTCCCCTTCGGGGAGGATACCACCAAGGTGAAGGTCTATTGCGCATCCGATGCGGTGATTAATGGTGCCAAGGAGCTGGATGTGGTAGCCAATCTGGGGGCATTACTCAACGGAGATTATGCCTTCGTCTGTAAGGAGCTCTCCCTCATCGTCTCCGAGGTAACCCCTGTTCCGGTCAAGGTGATCATTGAAACCCCCCTGCTTGAGGAATCCCAGATAATATCTTCAGCCCAGGCGGTGCTGGACAGCGGGGCAGATATGGTCAAGACCTCCACCGGCGTAAGCGGAACCGCCACAGATATCTCCGAGGTAAAGCTCCTGCACAGCTTGCTCAAAGGAAGGCTGGGAATTAAAGCCTCCGGTGGAATCCGCAGTTTTGAATCCACCAAAGCCATGCTCTCTGCGGGGGCTATCCGGCTGGGGACCTCCTCCGGTCTGGTGATAGTCAAAGAAGCCCGGTATGCCCTGGCAGGCTCTTAGAGGGGAAAAGGCTCACACTTGAATTCGGTTCGGTCTTTCAAGCGGGATTGCATTAATTTTCCTTGCATTTTCTTCGCTATTATGTTAGTTTATCCATCCCGTTGGGGCCGTAGTTCAATTTGGCTAGAGCACTGGCCTGTCACGCCAGAAGTTGCGGGTTCGATCCCCGTCGGCCCCGATTTGATTATGTAACTATCACCGACAATATAGGGAGCCCGCGATCTCCGCGGGTATCTTAGCAAGACAAGACCCTATCAGAAAGGAGTTCTTCCATGCATCGGACGACCATTGTGTTTACGATTTTGGTTATGGCTTTGAGCCTTTCCCTGCTCTTGGGTTGCAAGGGTGTGGACAAAGACAAACCCATGGCTCGCATTGAGGATAAGGTAATCACCATCGGAGACTTCATGGATTACTATGCCCGAGCCTCAAAGGAGGAAGACCCCGCAAATCGCCCGCTCATGGAGGCGGTTGAGGATGTAGAAGCATTCCTGAAGATTGTCCTCATCAAGGAAGCCATGTATCTTGAGGCGGAGAAGCTCGGTTACTTTGACGATAGCAAATTCCAGAGCAAATTCCAGATCAAGCTGAATGAACTATCCCAATTAGCCCTAAAAGATGAGATTACTGCGCCGGTATTCGTAACCGAGGAGGAGATCAAGGACTTTTATTCCAAATCCTTCTCTCAATATCATGTCTATGTCATCCACACCTCCAAGAAGAGCGTGGCTGAGGAAGCCCGAGAACGGGTGCTTGGCGGTGAGGACTTCCTGGAGGTGCTCAAAGAGATCTCCATAGATTACAACGAAGCTTACAGGTTGGAGCCACTGATCGTCCGTTATGGACTTGACGAACTGCATCAAGAGATATTCAAGCTGAAGAAAGGCGACATCTCCAAACCAATCGCCGACCCCGGTGGATTCGGCTATCTCGTCTTTCAAGTGGTGGACATCACCGATTTTGAGGTCGGTGAGTATGATGAAGCCAAGGACCAGATCTACAATTTTATCTTGGAAACGAAGAAGAAAGAAGCTCTGGACGAATACCGGGAAAACCTTTTGGAGAAGCACAATTTCCAGATCAATGAAGAGGCGATAGAGATCATCCTTTACGGTTCCGAGGAGGAGCTATTTACAGCTTACGAGCAAGAAACGGTCGCATCAACCGCAGGCGACTACCAGTGCGGTATTGATATCATCGCCATTGATGGATACCTCCCCCAACCGTTGAGAGAGAAACTGGATGAAGATGTAGAATATGTCCGCGATGCGGTAATCACTCGCCTTAAGGATGTAACCTCCAGCCACCTCCTGGTTGAAGAATCTTATAGCAGGGATTATGCCTCCCGGGAGGATATAGCCAAGGAGCTTCACGAACTGAAGGAAAAGCACGCCGTTGACAAACTCTACCAAGAACAGTTCTATCCCCAGATTCCCAAGCCGATAAAAGAAGAGGTTATAGAGTATTACAATTCCCACATGGATAAATTTTCCGATGAGGAGAATGTCAAAGTGGTCATGATTCGTGTTCCCACCGAGGAAGAGGCTTTGCAGGTTATAAAAGATGTGGAAGAGACCGGGGAGCGCACCAGAGCGGTGAAGGAATATTCCATTGACGAAGCCTCCCGGGACCAGGAATTCTCCCCCGGTATGGTCACCCTCTATCGTGACGACCCCAATTACCCGGAAGCTTCCGCTGAAGCCTTTGCCCTGGAGCCGAACACCCATTCCGACCCCATCCCTACCCCCAACGGCTACGACATAATCTGGGTGGTTCAATACAACGAAGCCTACCATGAAGACATCAACGACGAAACTACTTACAAAAAAGCGTTGAGGTACATCATGGCTGAGCGGGAGGGAAGCGAAGAGATAGACGAAAAGTGCCGCACCTGGATGGAAGAGATACTCAACAACTACGATTGGGAGATGTTTGAAGACACCTTCCAGGAGGTATTGCGGGCGGCTAAAGAGATGCAAAAGGAAATCAACCAATAATAGCCCCACCCCCGCCAACTGAAGTAATCAACCAAGGTTTACGTCAATGAGAAAAAGATTGGCATTAAGCACCATACTCCTCCTGGCAGCAGGACTTGCCCTTCTCTTTGGATGCAAGGGGGGAGAGGAAAAGGTCATCGCTATCGTGGGGGAGAAGACCATAACCGCCGTTGACCTGGACCGGCGTATCACCCAGATTACCAAAGGGCTCCCTCACGAATCCATCTCCCCACAGGCAATCCGGGGGATTCTGGACGACTTGATAGATAGGCTTTTAATCTTGACCTACGCGGAATCCCTGGGGGTCACAGTCGGTGAGAATGAGCTGGATGAATACTTGGAGAATCTGAACATCCCCCCCTCCGAGGAGTATTCCCGGGAGACCGCCCGGGAGGACCTGATAATCACCAAGATTGTGGAACAGGAGGTAGCCGGCAAGATAAGCGACGACGAGCTTGAGGCGGTAACCATAACCCCCAGGGAGAGCCCCAGTGGAACCCTGTATACCTTTCGGGAGATAACCGTTAAGACCGAGGAGGAAGCCTCCCAACTGCTTGATGAACTGCAAGGCGGGGAGAGCGGAGAGGAAACGGAGGAGATCAAATGGGGGGCGGACTTCGCCATTCTGGCAAGGGAGAGATCCATCTCCGCCTCCAGAAATAACGGTGGCTTGGTCGGTCCGGTGCCCGGCGACGATTTGCCGGAGAAGTTTAGCGAGACTTTAACTACACTTGAGCCCGACCAGATAAGTAAAGTAGTCCAGACCGAGTTTGGATTTCACATCTTCTTGCTGATCTCCCGCTCTAAACCCTCCGAAGGTGAATGGTCAAAGACGCTTGATCTGGAGAGATTCAGGGTGGCTTACAAGGCAAACTATGAAAAATGGCTTAAGCTCTTGAAGGAAAAGATATACATCAATGTGGATGAAGACTCCCTGGAGGAGTTCATAGCCAAATATCAACAAGATTAAGGAAAAGATTCTACAGTGGAAAGAATGCGACCACCGATATGGTGGTCAATTTATAGCCAAACATAGTGGTGAAAAAGCCCAGAAGGGGAAGAGGTTGTCTCTTATCCGTAAAATATTTGCGCTGGTAGCCCTGTCCACTTTTTCACTTGGGGGTGCTATTTCCGCCCAAGCCGAACTGGTTGACGCCACCCTGGCGGTGGTCAACGACGATGTCATCCTCCTCTCCCAGTTTGATGAGGAGCTGGTCATCCGCGTGCAAGAGATGGGAAAATCTCAACTCTCCACCTTAGATATGAACATCTTCGGCAACCAGGTGCTTCAGGACCTGATTGACAACAGCCTGCTCATCCAAGCCGCCGACGATGTCGGCATCTACATATCCGATTCTGAAGTGGAACCCTATGTGAACGATCATGTGGATTTTTTCAAGTCCAACTTTGAGAGCATATCCGACTACCAGATTTTTTTGGAAGAACAAGGGATAAACGAACGTGAACTGCGCAAACGCTACTTTGAACGCATCCACGACGATATGATGATCTCCCGCTACCTAATGCAGGAGGTCTCCCCCAAGATCCGCATAAGCGAGGACGAAATCGCAGATTACTTCAAAACCCACGAAGACGAGTTGCTCCTGCCCACCTATGTTGACTTTGAACTCCTTGAGGTGCCCAAGGTCCCCGGAGAAGCGGAGATGGAGGCGGTCAGACAGAAACTTCTGGAGTTGAAAACACGCGCCGAAGCCGGGGAAGATTTTGGTGAGTTGGCAAAACAGTATTCAGAATTTTCCTTTGACGCCCCCAAGGGCGGTTACCTGGATTTCTTTGAGCGGGGCAAATACTATCCCGAATTTGAAAATGTAGCCTTCTCCCTGGAGGTGGGGGAGATATCCGAGCCGGTGCTCACCAAAGACGGGATGCAGATTATCAAGCTGGAAGCCAAGAAGAACGAGGCTATCGCCGTCCGCCATATCGTCATGTCGGTGGATTTGGCGCCACAGCAACTGGTGAGACTGCGCCTATTAGCTGAAGAACTGATCCCCCTGCTCTCCGAAAGCGACACAGCCAATGAAGCCCTGGAGAAAGCCGATATCCCCTCCGGCGTGGAGGTCAACGCCTACTCCGTCCCCCAATCCGAACTGGACCTCATGACCCAGGACTATCCAAAACTAGCCCTTCAGTTGGAGAACGCTGAACCGGGGGAGGTAAGCGACCTCATTGAGGACCAATTCGCCATCTTCATCTCCAAGCTCAACTCCATAAACCCCGGGGGTAAGCCCAGCCAGGAGGAAGCCCGCAATATGATAAAGGACATACTCTGGGCGGAGAAGATGGGGCAGGAAAAGGACAAACTGGTGCAGAAGCTACGGGCAAGGGCTTATATTATGATTCACGGCGACTGAAACTTCCCATCATGCGCCTGGACATCTTTCTCAAGGAATCCCGTCTAATTAAGAGGCGCCCCAAGGCAAAGGAGTTCTGTGAGGCGGGGCGCATCTCGGTCAACGACATCCGAGCCAAATCCGGCAAGGAGGTATCGGTGGGGGATACCCTGTTGATAAAGTATCCCTCAAAACACCTGACCGTGCAGATTGTCGCCCTCCCCGGAAGGGGCATGCCCCCAACCCAGGCTTCGGAGTGCTACCGAATAACTGAAGAACGCAAGCTCAGCCCGCAGGAGATGTGGATGGAGGAGTGATAGAGGGGGAATTGAATCACCCACCCCTGAAATTATGCTGTAAAAACATCCCCACCCCCACTTTCGCCTAATCTTCCCCATATCCCTCTGATGTTCAATCTCCTATCCCCCACCCATAATTACTCAAACAGGAAATCGCTATGAGCCCAGACCCCACCCCCCACATTGCCATCACCGCCGGCGACCCCCGTGGTGTGGGCTTGGAGCTGATGTTGCAGGCACTAGGTAAAAACCCCCCACCCGCCCACTACACCCTCATCGCTCCCCCTCAGCTTGTAGAAAGTATGATAGAAAAACTTCCTCATCCAAAGCCCAAGATTAAATCCATAAGAAAAGGAGATGTCCCCAACGGGACGGTCAGCTTGCTTCCCTGCGCTGGGGAGGTGGAGCTGGAGGATGTCGGTAAGCTGGACCAGGAAACCTCCGCCCGCATAGCGTTGGCGTCCCTTGATAGGGCGATTGAGCTAGCGGTAGAGGGGAGATTCAGCGCCATAGTTACCGCTCCCCTGTCCAAGTCGGCGATAAACCGCCTTCTGCCCGGCTTCGTCGGTCAGACCGAATATTTAGCCGAGCGCTCAGGCGCAGACGAACCGACAATGCTCTTCTGGCGACCACAACTATCCCTGGCGCTGGTCACCCGCCACCTGCCCCTCTCCCGGGTGGCAGACGCCCTCACTGTGGACACGATAACCCGAACGATACTTGCCTTGACCGAGCTCCTGCAGGCGATGGGCGAGCCCTCACCGCGCATAGCGGTCTGTGCCCTCAACCCCCACGCCGGCGAAGATGGCATCCTGGGCGATGAGGAAGGGGAGATAATTTCGCCGGCGATTGAAGCCCTGCAGAGGAGGGGAATGGAGGTGACGGGACCACTTCCAGCGGACTCCCTCCTCACCCGCATCAAGCCCGGCGAATATCATGGTGTGACCGCTATGTATCACGACCAGGGACTTATCTTTTTTAAATCGCTGGGTCCCGGCGTCAATGTGACCTGGGGGCTTCCCTTCGTGCGCACCTCGCCGGACCACGGACCGGCTTTTGACCTCGCCGGCAGTGGAGACGCCGATGTGGAGAGCACGAAGATGGCAATCAAGCTCGCAGTTGACCTGGTCAAAGGCGGTGGGGGGAAGCGATGATAGTCTTCTGCGACTTTGACGGCACCATCAGCAAACGGGATGTGGGCAACAGCTTCCTGCATCATTTCTCCAACGGCGCCGCCGACCAGGTGGTGCGAGCCTGGCAGGAGGGGCGCATCAACTCCAGAGAGTGCCTGCTACAGGAGTGCGACTTAGCCAAAGCCACAGAAGAGGAACTGACTAAATTCTTCTCCAATGAATTACTGGACCCCCACTTTCCCCATTTAGTGAAACTTCTGCGGGAAAATGAGATTCCCCTGATAGTCCTCTCCGACGGGCTGGACTTCTATATCCAGATACTATTTGAGAAATACGGTCTGGAAGGAATAGAATTCTACTCCAACCATCTGGAAATAGCAGGAGACCGGCTCATCCCCCACTTCCCCCACTATGAGGATGGCTGCGGGGAGTGCGGAAACTGCAAACTGCATCATTTCCAGAGGCTCTATCCACAACTTAAGCCCCGCATATACATCGGCGACGGCTTATCCGACAAGCATGTCGCCGAGCTGGCTGATGTGCTCTTCGCTAAGGGGGATTTGGCGCGGATATGCAACCAGGAGGGGATTGACTATCAGCCCTATAATGATTTCGGCGATGTGGTGAGGGCTATTGCGGGGATGTTGGGGATGGGTAAGATACATTTAGGTTTGTAAAAAAACTTTTTTTCAAAATCTATTCTAATAAATCTTGACAAAATTCTTTTAATATGGCTATATTTTTTTCAACAAAAGTAATCGCCTCGTATATATTTTCCTTTTTGAATATATGCAGTGCTTCTTGGTAAGACTTCACCGCCCTCCGACAGTTATCCCCCTTTTCCTCCACCTCGGCTAATGTACTATAAGCATTCCCCAAGTTGTTCTGGGTGGTAGCATACTGCATCTGAAATCGCTCAAGCGTTCTAACCTTCAAAGCTTCCTGATATGCCCCTATCGCCCTCCGACAGTTATCCCCCTTTTCCTCCACCTCGGCTAATGTCCTATAGGCAGTCCCCAAATTGTTCTGGGTCATGGCATAGTCCATCGGAAATCGCTCAAGCATATAAACCTTCAAAGCTTCCTGATATGCCCCTATCGCCCTCCGACAGTTATCCCCCTTTTCCTCCACCTCGGCTAATGTACTATAGGCATTCCCCAAG
>JAUVZD010000012.1 GCA_030602715.1 Candidatus Coatesiibacteriota bacterium | reverse complement strand
GACAATGTGAGCATAGAGGTTGAGCTGATCACGCCGATAGCGTTGGAGAAGGAGCTGCGCTTCGCCATCCGTGAGGGTGGGCGGACCGTAGGAGCCGGCGTGGTCGCGGATTTAATTGATTGAGTGGTGAGGGGATGATAAGTCGCCCTAGATTTGGAGAGTAGCCATGCGGGAGCCGATTACTTTAAAATGCACAGAATGCAGTGAGCATAATTACTCCACCAGCAAAAACAAGAGCAATACCAAAGGGCGCCTGGAGCTGAAGAAATATTGTCCCCGTTGCCGAAAACATACCATTCACAAGGAGACTAAGTAGGGACATTTGATTGGTAACTGAGCAACTTTCGCTTGGCTGATTTTAGCGGAAGAGTTCACATATTGCAGGCCAGTAGCTCAGTCGGCTAGAGCACCGGTCTCCAAAACCGGGGGTCGGGGGTTCGAGTCCCTCCTGGCCTGCCACTCTAAAACATAAATTCGGTTCCCGAACAGATATTTTTTATTTTTTACATCAGAGGGAGTTGTTACCGGGTGATAGGTCGCATCAAGCAGTTTTTCAAAGAGGTAATCACCGAATTGAGGAAGGTGACCTGGCCCTCACGGGCTGAGGTTTTCGGTTCCACAGTCGTGGTCATCGTGGTGACCTTGTTTATCGCCGCCATGGTAGGCGGCTTTGACTATATTATCCGCCATCTGGTAGATTGGATACTTGTACACACTATCTAGGGGGATGTTAGCTTGGGTGACAAATTTTGGTATGTCATCCATACCTATACCGGCTACGAGGAGAAGGTCGCTGACGCCATACACAAAGCGGCCAAGAAGAAGGACCTGGAGGGTTTCTTCGGGACGATCCTTGTGCCTACCGAGGAGGTAACCACCCATCGTCGGGGGAAGAAGGTTCGCCAGAAGAAGGTCATCTATCCCGGTTATGTGCTGATAGAGATGGAGATTAACCGTGATACCTGGGCATTGGTCAGGCGCACCACCGGGGTGACCGGTTTTGTGGGTCAGCAGACCCGGAGGAACGAGTTTCCTCCTCCTCTCTCCGCCGATGAGGTGCACCGTCTCCTCACTCAGGTGGAGGAGGAGCGACCCAGAAAGGTGGAGCACATTCCCTTCAGCAGAGGCGATGCGGTTACCGTTACCCGGGGTCCCTTCGGCGGTTTCAACGGCGTGGTGGAGGAGGTCTATCCGGAAAGGGGCAAGGTGAAGGTTATGGTGACCATCTTTGAGCGAGCAACGCCGGTGGAGATAGATATTCCCCTGGTGGAGAAGGTCTAAATTACAGCTTCAGTGTGGTCTCTTAGACTGACTGATAAATGTCTCCAAAACAAGTCACCCTCTCAGTTATCGTCCTTGCGCCGATAGTCGCCTTCCACACCTGGCGGATAACCCGGATCGTCAACTAAGGCTTTAGGTTGCGGTGGGCAGGTAGATTTGCTTCTCAAGCTTTTCATACTTCTGTTGATTGTTGCACCCCCGATACTTCTGGTGGTCTTATCCACAGTTCTGGCTAGAAAGAGGAAGGGGCTTGGCTGGCTGTGGTTGATAGCGTTATTATATTTTATTTCCCTCTTCGTGGTATGTAATTGTAGGGATGAAATCCTGGGACCGGAGACTTTCCATGTCTCTGGAGGTTATGATTCCAGCGCAACCCAACCACCCGAGGTGGAGATAGAATCATTTGATTTTGACGCCATCATTGAGGAAATAGTTGAAGGAATAGGCGATTTAGACTCTCTCTTGGAGGACTATTCCCCGACGGACCATCACCTGGTGGATATGAATCAGAAGGAGTTGGAAGGCACAACCCGATATAGTTTTTATATCGCTCTGGACTATGAGCTTGGACAAAGTGAGGAGAAGAATAAGAAACTGAGGAAGCTCTGCGAGGATTTTATTGGCTATATCAGAGGTGGACTGCAGGAGAATAACATATTAAATGTCTATGTATACGCCGACGAGAACGAATATAATGCAGACCCGTATAATTTTCTCGTCAAAGCGAGGATGTTAGGACCCCTGGGAAGAATATCCTACGAGTTTGCGGAGGGGGTGGGCGGATGAATCACCTACTCAAAGAGGATTGACCAGGCTTGATTTCGGGCGTTTCTTCACACCCTAGTTCCGGGAAGGCTGTTATGTCCAAACGAGTTATGACCACGATTAAATTGCAGATTCCTGCGGGGCAGGCATCCCCGGCTCCACCGGTCGGTCCCGCTCTGGGACAGCACGGGGTAAACTCGCCGGAGTTTTGCAAGCAGTTCAACGCCCGCACCAAGGACCAGGAGGGGATGATAATCCCTGTGGTCATCACCGTCTTTGCGGATCGCTCATTCACCTTCATCATCAAGACCCCGCCGGTGGGAGCGTTATTGAAAAAGGCTTTAGGTATCGCTAAGGCAAGCCCCGAGCCCAACCGGGAGAAGGTGGGGATAGTTACCCGCAAGCAGGTGCAGGAGATAGCCGAAATTAAGATGAAAGACATAAACGCATACGATATAGAAGCGGCAATGCGTATGGTGGAGGGCACCGCCCGCAGTATGGGCATCCTGGTCAAGGGAATTAAACCCGAGGAGGAGGAGGCTTTTTTACAGGCAAAGAAGGATGCCGAGGAGGGGACCGATGAGGTGGAGGAGAAACCCTCAGTGGAGAAGGTGTCGGAGGGAGAATCTGAGGAGCCCTCCGCAGATGAGGAGGAAAAGAAGTAGGAGTGGGATCCGGAGGTTTTAGACTGTATTTGATAGGACGATAAACCGATTGAGTAAGTATATATCTGGGAGCTTGGGCACGGAATTTGTGGCTTGAGCGTTATCACCAGAGAGGAGAGCGATGAAGAGAGGGAAGAAATATCGTAACAGCGTTCAGGTCTTGGACCGAGAGAAGGAGTATCCTCTGGATGAGGCTGTGCGGTTGGTGAAGGAGATGGCTTATGCCAAATTCAACGAGGGCGTGGATATGGCGGTCAGGCTGGGGGTGGACACCCGCAAGAGCGAACAGACGGTGCGTGGTTCATTGGTCCTACCTCATGGTCTGGGCAAGAAGGTAACCGTTCTGGTGTTTGCCAAGGGCGAGAAGGTAGCAGAAGCACGCGACGCCGGTGCCGACCATGTCGGCGGGGAGGAGCTGGTTGAGAAGATAGAGGGGGGATGGATGGATTTCGACCGGGTTATAGCCACTCCGGATATGATGAAGACCGTGGGTCGCCTGGGAAAAGTTCTGGGCACCAGGGGGCTTATGCCCTCCCCCAAGAAGGGCACGGTTACGTTTGAGCTGGCAGGCGCAATATCCGACGCCAAGGCAGGACAGGTGGACTACCGGGTGGACAAGGGTGGAGTGATACATTGTCCCATCGGGCGGGTGGAATTTGAGGAGAAGATGCTTGTGGAGAACGCCCTGACCCTGATGGACTCCATCGTGAAGGCTCGTCCGGCTTCCGCCAAGGGCACTTACATCCGCAGAGTATTTCTATCCTCAACTATGGGACCCGGCATCAAGGTTGACCGTCAGGAACTCCTTCTTAGATTGCAGGATTAGGGAGAGGGCTGAGATGAAAAGGATGAAACGACCACAAAAAGAGGAGTTTGTCAGCAGACTCTCCGATAGATTGTCCTCTTCCTCCGGGTTTATCCTCACTGAGTTCACCGGCTTGGATGTTCCCGCTATGACCGAACTGCGCCGAAAACTGCACCAGGTGGGGGTGGAGTATCTGGTGGTCAAGAACAACCTTGCCCGGTTAGCCTTCAGGAAAGTTCAGTTGGATGAGCAGGCGCAAGCATTTTTGGAGACCGGTAGCACAGCTATAGTTTTCCTGAGCGAGGACCCGTTTGCATGCCCCAAGGTCCTGGTCAGCTTCTCCAAGGAGTGGGAGGCTTTGAAGATAAAGGGTGGAATGATGGAGGGAAACTTGCTTGACAGCGACCAGATTAAATCCCTGGCAAAGGTATCCTCCGCCGAAGAGGTCTATGTCCGCCTGGTCACCGCCCTTAAGGCATCCGTTGCCCGCTTGGCTATGGACCTAAAAAGCATACTCACCCGGGCGGTAACTGTGCTGAACGAGGTGGCAAAGAGGAGGGAGGAGAGCGAGGGCGTCGCTCCCCCGGTTGAGGAGAAGCCTGAGGCAAAGGAGGTGCCCGAAGCCGAGGAGAAAGCGAAGTTGGAGGAGGAGCCGAAGGCTGAGGAAAAAGCTGAGGTAGAAGAGAAGAAGCCCAAAGCCGAGGAGAAAGCCGAGACCGGGGAGGAGCCGAAGGTTGAGGAAAAAGCTAAGGTAGAAGAGAAGAAACCCAAAGCCGAGGAGAAAGCCGAGACCGGGGAGGAACCGAAGGCTGAGGAGAGACCGGAGGAAGAGGTAGAAGCTAAGGTAGAAGAGAAGAAACCCAAAGCCGAGGAGAAAGGGAAGCCGGAGGAGGAGCCGAAGGTTGAGGAAAAAGCTAAGGTAGAAGAGAAGAAACCCAAAGCCGAGGAGAAAGCCGAGACCGAGGAGGAGCCGAAGGCTGAGGAGAGAACGGAGGAAGAGGTAGAAGCTGAGGTAGAAGAGAAGAAACCCAAAGCCGAGGAGAAAGCCGAGACCGGGGAGGAGCCGAAGGTTGAGGAAAAAGCTGAGGTAGAAGAGAAGGAGTCCAAGATTAAGGAAAAGAAGCCAAAAATTGAGGAGAAAGCAGAAGCCAAGGAAAAGCCCGGGGCAAAAAAAGAATCCGGGAAAAAGGGGAAGGCGGAGGAGGGAAAGAAAGCTTAGAGCTTAAAGTTTTTTCAGTGACTTAAAAGGAATTTTGAAATAGATTTTTTAAGGAGGAACTCACATGGCAGAAGCCAAGAAGAAATCTGCAACCACAAGTGAACTCTTGGATGCGATAAAGAACATGTCGGTTATTGAGCTTTACGAGTTGGTCAAGGTTTTGGAGGAGGAGTTTGGTGTCTCCGCCTCCGCACCGGTAGGGGTTGCCGCTGCCCCAACTGCGGGTGAAGCCGCAGCGGAAGCTGAAGCAAAGACCATAGTTGACGTTGTGCTCAATGTCGTCGGCGACCCCAAGGACCGCATCCAGGTCATCAAGGTGGTTCGCTCCATTACCGATTTGGGCTTAAAGGAGGCAAAAGACCTGGTGGACAACCTACCGGCGTCGGTTAAGGAGGGGGTAACACCCGAGGAGGCTGAAGGGATCAAGAAGAAGCTGGAAGATGCCGGCGCAGGTGTCATTATCAAGTAGCTGGTGGCAGTTTTTGAGGGAGTTTGGGCTGCTACAAATGCAGCCTTTCCCCGCATATGGAGGTAAAGGTGCAGATAACAAAGGACACCCCAGTCAAGAGCTTCGCTACCATTCATTCCATAATAGACCCCCCGAATCTTCTGGAGGTGCAGAAGAAATCCTACAGTGATTTTCTGCAAAAGGATACTCCTGCACGCAAGCGCAAGAACCAGGGCTTGCAGGCGGTGTTTAACACCACGTTTCCCATATATGATTTCAACGAGGATTCCTACCTGGAGTTCGTCTCCTACAATGTAGGCTCACCCAAGTATGACCGCGACGAGTGTAAGGAACGGGGGATGACCTATTCGGTGCCCATCAAGACGGTCATTCGTCTGGTAGTTCGTGAGCGAGAGCCTCACACCGATGCGCTCACGGTCAAGGACATTCGTGAGGAGGAGCTTTATCTGGGTGATTTCCCCCTGATGACCGAGGAGGGCACTTTCATCATCAACGGTGCGGAGAGGGTCATCGTCAGCCAGCTCCACCGCTCGCCGGGGGTAATCTATAAGACGAAGCCCCACTCATCCGGCAAGCGGCTTCAGTTAGCCTCCATCATCCCTTATCGTGGTTCCTGGCTGGAGTTCACCACCGATGTCAACGGACTGATCTATTTCTCCATTGACCGCAAGCGCAAACAGTATGTCACCATACTGCTTCGGGCTTTGGGCTATGATACCGATGAGAAGATATGGGAGCTATTCTATCCTCGTCGCAGAATCCACCTGAGCCGAATTACCGAAGGACATCCTAAACTCTTCCTGGCCAAGGCAATCAAGGACCGGGAGACCGGCGAGGTGTTGGTCAATGTGGGAACAGAGATAAGCAAGGGTGTGTTAGAGGCTCTGGAACATCTCCAGCTGAAGCAGATTGAGGTCTTTGAGGTGGGGGACCGCGATGGGGATCCGATGATCGCCGCCACCATAGCCAAGGATGAGATAAAGACCGAGGAGGATGCTCTCAACAAGATATACTCCACCTTGCGCCCCGGTGACCTTGCCAATGTGGAGACCGCCCGCATAACCCTGAACAATCTATTCTTCAACGAACGGCGCTACGATTTAGCAAGGATTGGACGGTTGAAGATAAACGAGAAGTTTGGCTTGAAGGTCCCCCTTTCAAAGAGGATTCTGGACAAAAAGGATATCGTAGCCACTATCAAGGGGCTTATTGAAATGGAGAACGGAGAGAGGCATGTTGACGATGTTGACCACTTGGGTAACCGAAGGGTGCGCTCGGTAGGCGAGCTTCTCTACAACAAATTCCAAGTGGGACTTGCCCGTATGGAAAGGGTTATCCGGGAGCGGATGTCCATACTGGATATTGACGATTGCATGCCCAGAGACATAATCAACACCAAGCCCCTCTCGGCGACCATCAGGGAGTTCTTCGGTTCCTCCCAGCTGTCCCAGTTTTTGGACCAGGTAAACCCGCTGGCGGAGTTGACTCATAAACGTCGTCTCTCAGCCCTGGGTCCTGGAGGTCTTTCCCGGGAGAGGGCGGGCTTTGAAGTGCGTGATGTTCATTACACCCATTACGGTCGTCTTTGCCCCATTGAGACCCCGGAAGGTCCCAATATCGGCTTGATCAGCTCGCTTGCAACCTACGCCCGGGTCAACGATTATGGCTTGATAGAGACTCCCTTCCGAAAGGTGGAGGGTGGAAAGGTTACCAATAATATCCGCTTTCTTACCGCCGATATGGAGGACGGAGTCCGTATTGCGCAGGCAAATGCCGAGGTAGGCGAGATGGGGAAATTGGTCTCGGAGCGTGTGGCTTCTCGCTATAAGGGCGAGTTCCCCATAGTGTTCCCAAAAGAGATTAATTTCATTGATGTCTCCCCGGTGCAGTTGGTCTCCGTCTCCAGCTCGTTGATACCGTTCTTGGAGAACGATGACGCCAACCGGGCTTTGATGGGCTCCAATATGCAACGCCAGGCGGTTCCGCTGATAGAATGCGAGGTGCCTTTAATCTCTACCGGGATGGAGGGTCGTGTTGCCCGCGACTCCGGGGTGATGGTAATCGCCCGATACGACGGCGAAGTTATGGATGTGGACGCCAGTCGCATCATCGTCAAGAAGGAAGGTCGTAGCGACGACCTGCTGGAGGGCTTGACCGAAGCCTTGGACAAGGATGTCTATCATCTCAAGAAGTTTAAGCGCACCAATCAGGATACGTGCTTCAGTCAGGTTCCCCTGGTCAGTAAGGGGGATCGGGTAAAGAAGGGACAGGTCCTTGCCGACGGTCCGGCAACTCAGTTCGGAGAGTTAGCCCTGGGTCAGAATGTGTTGGTGGCTTTTATGCCCTGGATGGGTTACAACTTTGAGGACGCTATTTTGGTCAGCGAGAAGTTTTTGAAGGATGACCGCTTTTCCTCCATTCATATAGAGGAGTTTGAGTTGGAGTGCCGGGACACCAAGTTGGGCCCGGAGGAGATTACCCGAGACATCCCCAATGTATCCTCGGAAGCTATCCGCAACCTGGACCGTGACGGTATCATCCGCGTCGGGGCTTTTGTGAAGGCCGGCGACATCCTCATCGGTAAGGTGACCCCTAAAGGCGAGACGGAACTTCTTCCGGAGGAGAAACTGCTCAAAGCAATTTTCGGTGAAAAAGCCGGCGAGGTGCGCGATGCCTCCCTGAAGGCTCCCCCGGGTATGGAGGGTTGGGTGGTTGATGTTCGTGTCTATACCCGCAAGGAGACCGGTTCCTCTCGGGAGAGGCTGAGTGACGCCCAGGTGATAAAGGATATTGAGGCTGAGCGGGAGAAGGCGGTGAAGAACCTCAAAGAAGCTCGTGACCTCTGTCTGGAGCGCCTTCTGTTGGGAACCAAACATAACAAGGATATCACCCACATTGAGACCGGGGATGTGGTTCATAAAGCTGGGGCAAAAATCAGCGGACGCGTCTTCAAGAAAAAACTGCTCTTAGCCATCATTGAGGACCGGCTGAAGTTTGAGCGGTCACAGGAGAACAAGATTGAGACCATCATGCTCACCTATCGTAATGCTTTGAACGCTCTCCTGGCGCAAGCGGAGAAGCGGATAGACGCCATCCGCAAAGGCGACGAGCTTGCTCCCGGGGTCATCAAGATGGTCAAAGTCTATGTGGCTCGCAAACGCCGTCTGGCGGTGGGCGACAAGATGTCTGGACGCCACGGCAACAAAGGGGTGGTGGCTAAGATTCTACCGGAGGAGGATATGCCCTTTATGGCTGACGGCACTCCGGTGGATATAGTGCTCAACCCCCTGGGCGTCCCCTCCCGAATGAACCTGGGTCAGATTCTGGAGACCCATCTGGGTTGGGCGGCGGAAAAAGGTGGCTATCGGGTGATGAGCCCGGTCTTTGACGGCGTGCCGGAAAAGACCATCAAGGAGCTTTTGGAGGAGCAGGATTTGCCCATCATCGGCAAGACAGCCCTCTATGACGGACGGACTGGTGAAATATTTGACGGGGAAGTTACCGTCGGATATATCTATATGATGAAGCTCCACCACCTTGCCGATGACAAGATTCACGCTCGGTCGGTCGGTCCCTATTCTCTGGTGACCCAACAGCCCTTGGGTGGAAAAGGTCAGCTCGGCGGTCAGCGTTTCGGGGAGATGGAGGTGTGGGCTCTGGAGGCATATGGTGCCGCCTATACCCTGCAGGAGATGTTGACCGTCAAGTCCGACGATGTCATCGGTCGGGCTCGCATGTATGAGGCCATCGTCAAAGGGGAACCGGTCCCCGAACCGGGCACCCCGGAATCCTTCAATGTCCTCATCCGTGAATTGCGCAGTCTGTGCCTGGACATTGAACCCCAATCCAGGGAGGATGGGGGGGGAAAAAAAGAAGAAGGGTAAAGAGTAGAGCCTCTAAGGAGGCGGACGGAGGGAATAGTCAACCGGGGAAACTGACAGAATCCGCTTATATAAGTGGAAAAGCCGCTCACATGGGCGGCTTTTTGTTTGCACTAGCTATAACCAGGCGGGAGAATATGCCTTACGTTACCAACATCACCGAACAGTCCGCATCCTCAATCACCCTTTCGGTGATGTTTCCCAATGCCAGCCGTGAGCCCCCTCTTCTCCCCCCCTTGCCCATAATGATCAGGCTGGCTTTCAGCTCGTTTGCCAAGGTGACTATCTCCAGGTGAGGATGACCCTTGCGCTTGACCTTCTTGATGGAGATGTCATAGCCCTCAGCCATCTCCTCCACCATCTCCAGGGTATGTTCGGCGTCCTGCGCAAGCTCTTGCTCCGCCTGCATAACCTTGCGTCCGCCCTCAATGCGGTGGGAGAGGTCAAATATGACCCCGGTATCTACTACGGATACCACCACCAACTGGGAGCCGAATTCCTTACACATATTCAGGGCTACTTCCGCCGCCCGCATGGAGTTGGGACTGCTGTCAACCGGAACCACGATCAGGCGGAAGATGCTCTCGGTTACCATTCTGCCCTCCTCTTATATACAGTAGGCATCGTCATCGGTCTATAATAACATAAGCCAGCTTAATTCTCTTCGTGAATTGAGTGCATAATCTCAACATATTCTTGGGTTGGTCTCCCCCAGTGGAGGGGGGATCACCCTTTCGGTGCCCAGGCGAGTTACCATTCGCACCTGCCCCAGCTTTGCCCCCGGATAGGGTTCGGTCGCTTTGCCTATGAGTTGGGCTTGGGGGAAACCGGCGCCCCGCAGGGTGGAAAGCGCCTTCTCTCCATCCCCCTCCGCAACTGCTGCAATAAATGTCCCCTCGCATGCCATGGATATGGGCTCACTGCCCAGAAGCGAACAGAGCCCCTCCACCCGGGGATGTATGGGAAGTGCTTGCTCCTCAATGAGGATGCCCACTTCTGATGCCGTCGCCGCCTCGTAGAGAGCCATTGCCAGTCCCCCTCGGGTCAGGTCCCGGCAGAAGTGGAGGTGGATATCCGCTCGGCTCAGGGAGAAGACACCCTCTCCCACATAGGCCAGGTCGCTTTCCAGCTCCCCGGATATGCCGAAGGCGGAACGGGCCAGCATCACCGCCGCCTCGTGGCGACCGATGTCACCGGAGACTATAATCTCGTCGCCGGGCGAGACCTTGCCCACACCTGGCTGGGGGTGGATAACTACCTCCCCCAAGCCGGAGGTATTGATGAACAGACCGTCTACTCCCCCACGGGGGACCACTTTTGTATCCCCGGCGCTTATAAGAGAGCCCACCTCTTGATTCGCCTTCCCGGCGCTTTCCAGTAGTTGGGCGAGCTCGCTTATGGAGAAACCCTCCTCCAGGATGAGGCTGATGGTGATGAAGCATGGGCGGGCTCCCATCACCGCCAGGTCGTTGGCGGTGCCAAAAATCGCCAGTTTACCCAAGTCGCCGCCGGGAAAGATGCGGGGGGTTACCACAAAGGAATCGGTGGTCAGCGCTTGCTTCCCGCTGAGGTTGCCCAGAGGGGCGCTGTCCTCCAGTGCCAGGTTGCCTGCGCCAAGTGCGGGAAGGATTACCTCGTTCAACAGCTCCCAGGTGCGGATGCCACCACCGCCGTGTGCCAAAGTGATATGTTTTTCCTTCACGCTCATCGTTTGCGGTATTTATAGTAGGCGGCGCAGGTCCCCTCGGATGAGACCATACAGGGACCTACCGGTGATTGGGGGGTGCAGGTGGTGGAGAAGAGTCCACACTGCAGGGGGCGAATGCGACCGGCGAGCACTTCTCCACAGCGACACCCGGCTGGCGGGGCTTCACTCTCAATCTGTGCGCCCAGCCGACTGCGGACGTCCAACTCTTGGTAGGGTTCGGCGAGCGCAAGCCCGCTCTTAGGTATGATTCCCAGTCCCCGCCAGGTGATATCGCAAGGGGTGAAGACCTCCGCTATCAGTTCCTGCGCTTTGGTGTTTCCCTCGGGGTTTACCGCCCGCCTGTAGCCGTTCTCAACCTCCGCTCTCCCCTCAGTAGCCTGGGAGAGGAGCATATTCAGGGCAAGAAGGATGTCGTTTGCGGTGAAGCCGGCGATGACCGCCGGGATTGATGCCGAAGAAAGCACATCCTGATATGGTTCTTGACCGATGATAACGCTTACATGGCCCGGTAGTAGGAAGCCTGATATACCGCTTTCGGGGTCGCCTGCCAGCGCCCGCAGGGCTTCTGGAATGGTGCGCATACTGACCAGGAAGCTGAGGTTGGACAGATTCTTCTCATAACCCATCTTCACCGTACTGGCTATCGCCGGGGCGGTGGTCTCAAAACCCACGGCAAGGAAGACCACCCGACGGTCGGGATTCTCCTCGGCGATGGTCACCGCTTGAGCCGGGGAATAGACCACCCGCACATCTGCGCCGTGGGCTCGTGCTTCCGCTAAGCTACCCTCTTTGGCGGGCACAGCCAGCATATCCCCGAAGGTGGAAAAAATCGCCCCGGAGTCGCTGGAGAGGCGAACGGCGGAACTGATCACCCCGGGCTCACATACGCAGACCGGACAACCGGGACCGCTTATAAGCTCCACCCCATCTGGTAGGGCTTGGTGGATTCCGTAGCGGGCTATAGCCATAGTGTGCGTCCCACAGACCTCCATTATTCTCATTGGGGGACCATTGTAGCCCGAAAGGGAGTTTATCAAATCTTTGCTATTCTTCACCACCGACGAACTCCTCCCAGAGGTCCAGGGTCTCCTGCGCCTCCTCCTCGGTCAGCACCTGGATTGCATAGCCGGCGTGGAGCAGAATCCAATCGCCGACCGAAATACCCTCAACGAAGTCAAGGCGGGCGTCAAGCTCCACCCCCTGCAGAATGACCCGGGCATCCTGACCGTCTATCTCTAAAACCTTTGCTGGAACTGCAAGACACATATTTGAATTGTTTAGTTTTCTGTCGGGCTGGTTTGGTTTATTCTAACGCTTTGCCAGGTGTGCGGAAGCTATCAACGCCTGCCCCAGGGCAAGCCCACCGTCGTTGGGTGGGACTCGCTGGTGGGTGAGGACATTATGCCCTGCACTTTTCAGCTCCTCAACCAGGAGCCTGAGGAATAGGCGATTCTGGAAACATCCGCCGGAGGCGACCACCCCCCGGTGTATTTGGGGGTTGAAGGTGGTGTTGACCGCCTGGGCGAATAGCCGGGCTATGGAGCGGTGGAAGCGGTAGGAGATGCTCTCCGGTGGCACCTTGCGCCCCAAATCGTCCACCACACCGGCGATAATTCCCCGCCAATTGAGCTTGAGGGCGCCTTCGTTCTCCCGCCTGAGGTCGCCGGGATAGACTTCCGAGTCATCCTCCCGGGCGCAAGCCTCAAGGAGCATGGCGGATTGGGCGTCGTAATCGTTTACTCTGGTGAGGCTGAGCAGTGCCCCCACCGCCTCAAATAGCCGCCCGCAGGAGGAGGTCGGCGGGGAGTACTCCCCGTTGTCAAAGATGGAGCGCAGGAGCAAGAGCTCATCGCCGGGGATTTTCTCCAGGAAGTTCCTGGCACCTTTCGCATTCCCCGCCGGGGAAGCCCACAGATAGGCGCAGGCTTGCCGCCAGGGCTCACGAATCGCCGTCTCACCGCCGAGAAGAGGGAGGTAATCCAGATGGGCAAGGCGAGTGAATGTGCCTCCTTCAACATCCACCTCCAGAACCTCGCCCCCCCATACAGCACCGTCTTCACCGTAGCCGGTTCCGTCGCAGGCTATCCCTAGAAAGACGCCGGAGAATTCCCCAAGCTCAGCCAGCACTGAGGCGATGTGGGCGTGGTGGTGCTGAACCAGGATAAGGTCGTCGCCCCTCCATTCCTCCTGCGCCAGGCGGGTGCTGTAGTATCCCGGATGGAGGTCGGCGGCTGCTGTCTGGGGCTTGAGGGAGTAGAGGGTGAGCAGTTCCTCCATCTGCTTACGGTAAAAATCCAGAGTGGAGGCGCTTTCCAGATCGCCGATGTGCTGGGAGAGGTAAGCAAGCCCCCTGCCGGTTACGCAGAAAGTGTTCTTCAAATCCGAACCGTAGGCAAGAGTCGGGGGGAGGTCCCTTTGCCAGGGGACGGTCAACGGGGCGTAACCCCTACCGGTGCGCAATAATAGGGGTCGTTTTCCGAAGAAGGTGGCTACGCTGTCATCGGTTCGGCGGTAGATGGTCCGGTCGTAGCTCAAGATGGCGTCTATGCCCTCATCCAGGAGGGAGATAGCCTCCTGGTCCTCAATAATTATCGGCTCCCCCCTGCGGTTGGCGCTGGTCATCACCAGGGCGATGTAGTCACCTTCAAGAAGCAGGTGGTGCATGGCGGTGGTGGGGAGCATCACCCCGTGGTGGGAGAGCCCGGGGGCTATCTCCTGAGAGAGGGGGTCGGGAATGCGTTTGGCGCATAGCAGGATGGGCGCCTGGGGCGAGGAGAGCAGATTGCGCTCTTCATCGTTCAGAATGACTATCCTCTCCGCCTGCGAAAGGCTTGCGACCATCACCGCCAGGGGTTTGTCCCCCCGGCTTTTCCACTCTTTTATGCGCCCCACCGCACTGTCGTTTGCCGCATCGCAGGCAAGGCAGTAGCCCCCGAGCCCCTTCACCGCCGCCACCCCGCCGTCGGCGAGGAGTTTTTTAACCAGGTTGAGGGCTTGCTGGTGCCAGTGGGTGGATTCGGGGGTAATCAGGGCTAGGCGGGGACCGCAGGCAGGGCAGGCGGTGGTCTGGGCGTGGAAGCGACGGTCGCCGGGATGGGTGTATTCTCTTTGGCAGTCCTCGCAGAGGGGGAAGGGTGCGAAGGTGGTTGCCGGGCGGTCGTAGGGTAGGGCGGTGATGGTGGTGAAGCGAGGACCGCAGAAGGTGCAGGAGATGAAGGGGTAGCGGAAGCGGCGGTCGCCGGGGTGGTTAAATTCGGTCAAGCATTGGGGGCAGGTGGCTACATCCGGCGGAACCACCGCACCTGTGGAGATGGATTGCTCGTCGCTTTCTATGATGCAGAAGTCCGTTACGCCTTCTACCTCCATCTCCGCAAGGTGCTGGTCCAGTAACCAGGCGCCGGGGGGAAGCTCATCCTGCAGGCGGTGGATGAACTCATCAACCGCTGGTGGGGTTCCCTCAAGATGCACTTCCACGCCGGTGGCTGTGTTTCGCACCCATCCACATAGTTCCAGCGCCTGGGCAAGACGATAGATATAGGGTCTGAATCCCACACCCTGGATTAAGCCCCGCAGGAAGAGGCGCCGGGCGACTATACTCTCTGTCTCCGTCTTCTTCAATGGTTCTGTTAGTTTAAGTTTGCTAAACCTGAATATAGCAAAATAGGATTGTTGGAGCTTTACAACCCTATTCTTAACAGCATTTCCCCTTAAAGCGGTTCCAGCCCCAGGAGGGGGAGGAGTTCCGGCAGAGTGGCGATGATGAAATCCGGCTGGGTGGCTCTTATGTTGCCGTCTCTCAGGGGATCAAAGTGTCCCCGGTCCACCTTTTTGATACCCACGGTGGTCATGCCGGCGATTTTTGCCCCCAGCATATCTATGTCCCTGTCCCCCACCATTATTGAGCTTGCGGGGTCCGCTCCGGTCTTGGCTATAGCGTGGCGGAAGAGGTTGGTGTTGGGTTTGTAGAAGGGGGGATTGACCGACTGGGGGAGGAAGACCCGCTCTTTGAAGAAGTGGGCTAATCCGCTTGCCCATAGTTTATAGTGCTGACGTTCCAGGCTTCCGTTGGAGATGATGCTCAATACTCTGCCAGCCTCATGTAAGCGATTCAAGGTGGGGATGGTCTCCGGGAATGGGGGGATGGTGTCCACCTCGGCGGAGTAGGCGGAGAACCCCACGGATTCCAGCTCGTCTCCCACCATATCTAGCTCGTAAGCGGTTACCTCAAAGAGTTCCTGGCGATTGAGGGAGCTTACCACCGGTATGATCTTGTTCAGGATAAGCTCCTCCAGCTCGCCGGCGGAAAGCGGAGCCCCGGCGGACTCCATAGCCTGGGCGGCGGCTCGCACCCCGGAGCGCACCGCCTTGCGGGTGGCTATCAGGGTATCGTCCAGGTCCAGAAAGATGTGGCTTATGTGGGATAGCTCTGCCATAGCGGTGGGTGCTTACCCTCCTCTATCTTTTTTCATGTCCCTGGCTACTCTTAACATAAGCTCCCCCTTGGCGGTCGTCTCCCAACCGGCGCTTCCTGCTTCCGCTATGCACTCCTTTATCTGATTTATCAGCAGTAGCTCCTCAGGGGTGGTGTGGTTGTCCCGGTCAAGGATGGAGGAGAGTATTTGGCGAATATCTTCTTCACTTAGGGACCTGTCATCTGCCTGGTTCAGAGCGCCCAGCATATTGAGCTGGGCGATTACCGAGGGATGGTCCCAATCCTTGAGACGGCGATAGAGATAGGAGAGCGCCGAGGTCTCCGCGCCTTCCATCCTGGGGGCTACTTCCTTCGTCCCTCGCAAATATATTCCCGTCTTGGGTTCGGTGCCGGAATTGCGGGCGAAGAGCGCCCCCACTCGCTTACCCTCCGCCTTGAGGGCAAGGTAGAGCATATCCTCATCCTCGGCAAACGACACCTCCTCCACCTGGATGCCGTCTTTCCCCCACTCATCGCTCCACAACTTTTTGAGCCCTGAGAAGGCGTCACTTCCCCGATGGAAGCGCTCCTTTTTGGAGAAGAAGATATACTCGTTTCGTTTATAGCCCTTGGTGAAGGGCGAGCGCAGGAACTGAAGGGTTTCTTTTCCGCCCGAGACTGGAAGATGGGCGGTGGCTACATAGGTGTTTATGGCGCTCTTCAGACCGTTGCCGAAGAAGGTGGGCAGGTAGCGCCCGTCTGAGTGGCGGAGGATGCGCCCCTGGGTGATGTTGTGACCGGTCTCCTCGCTTCCCACCGCCAGACCCAGAATGGGTAACTCCCCCTCAAAGGAGAGTTTTTTCCCCAAAAGCTCCTTGCATATCTCCATCCCCCGGGGCAGACCCTCCTCTATCCCCACACCGGAGATGCCCAGCTTCTGGAGGTGGGCGGAGAGCGCCTCACGCAGTATCCACTTGTCGCCGACGCCCACCAGCCGCACCTGGTATCCTAGGGCTTTTGCAGTTTGGGCGGCTCCCAGGTCCGATTCCACCGTGTTGACATAGAGGCAGTCCTCAGGCGTCAGGAGACCCTGCTCGGCAAGGAAGCGGGCTTGGATGACGGCGGTCTCGTCGCCGGAGAGGACCACCAATCCGTCGTTATAGGGGTCGTAGTCGGCACGGAAGAAGCGGTCCCCGTCGCCGTCAAATGACGCCAGGGATACCGTTCGCCTCCCAGCCTTTATCTCGCCTGACAACTTCCGGCCCCATTTCATCACCCGTAATAGCGCCGGATAGGAGGAGAACCTCTCTCCCTTTGTAAGCACCTGCTCGGCGGGGATGAAGGCATGTCCCTCAAGGTCGGCAACACCGCTTCTCTCGTTTATGGGCACATCAGCGCTGGCAACCTCCTCCACCTCGCCAACGCCCAACCTCTCAAAGACCCGACCGGCAAGACCGCTTAGGGCTCCGTTGGCGGTGTCCACCACCAGGCAGAGCGTTGAGAGGTCGGTATCCTCCCTTACCCAGGAGTTGTAGGGATCCAGGTGATAGTTGATGAACATCGGTTCAGCCTGGTTATAATGATTCTCGGCGCTTTCCTTTTGGGTGGCGGAGGAGACCTCCTGCGGGTCGGCGGCTAGGATGCGGGCGCTGGTCTCATCGTCGTCGGGGGGGAAGGGCTTGAGCCCCCAGGGCGCAAGGAATAGCTTGAGTCCGTTCTGTCCCGCTGGATTGTGAGAGGCGGTAATCATCACCGCCGCTTTCGCCCGGGTGTGCAGCATATAGAGGGGTGCCGCCGGGGTGGGCATACACTTTCCGAATATGGGGCGCCCAGCACCATCCAGCTCACCGAGCAAGATGGGTTTGGCACCGGCTTTGGAGATCGCTCTGATGCAGGCTGATATTGCCAGCCCCTCTCTGTCCCGTCCGTCCCAGGCAAGAATCACCCCATCCCCTTCGGCTAGCAGACTGCGCTCCATGAGCAGTTTCAGAACGGCGTTGAGATAGACCTCCATAAAACTGTCGGTGATTATCCCCCACCTGAGAAATACCTCCTGCGGGGTGAGGTCTCTAAATCCTTCCTCACTCTGGGGCATAAAGGGACCACGAATGCCGTCGGTCCCTTGCAATCGTTGGCTGGCTCTGTCCGGCAAGCGAACTTACTCCTTGTGCAGGATGGTTTGGTGGTAGGTGGGCTTGTTCTTTACCACCGTATTGGGGGGGATGTAGCCGGATATATTGCAGAGGGCGTAGATGATGGAGTTTTTGCCGATGATAGTTCCCGGGTTGGTGACGCTGTTACAGCCTATCTGGGCTCCATCGCCCAGAATTGCCCCCAGCTTTTCAAGGCCGGTGTTAACTACCTCATCGTCCAACTTGACCCGGACCGCCTTGCCCGGGGAGATCTTGAAGTTGGAGAGGATGACCCCGGCGCCGGTATGGGAGTGGTTGCCCATTATGGAGTCGCCGATGTAGTTGAAATGGGGCACCTCCACTTTGTTCATCAGGATGGAGTTCTTTATCTCGGTGTCGTGCCCGATTATGGTTCCCTCCCCCACCAGCACAGCCCCACGCAGGTATGCACCCATACGCAGTTCCACACCGGGACCTATTAGTGCCGGCGATATGATGGTTAAGGGGGGCTCCAGAATACAGCCGGGGGCGATGTGAATCTTCTCACCGTATAGGTGGACGCCTTCGGGCAGGTTGGGGGGGATGCGGGGGGTGATGTTCTCCTCAAGCCAGCTCTCCAGGACTTTGAGTGCTTCCCAGGGCCACTCTGCTCCGTCAAAGACCGCCGAGTAGGCAAATCGCTTGAGGTCAAACAGTTCAGCCAGGCGCATAACCGTTCCCTACTTTGCGGAAAGGATATCCATCAGGGCTTTTGCCAGCTTCTTGGGGTCGTGGCGCAGGACCAACTTGGATTCCACCACCTGCCCACCGTCCTCCTTACGAATTGACTTCTGCTCAACCTCGCTTATCAGGTCGGCTTCGTGGATGATGGTCCCCTCCACCAGGGTTACCGTGTCGGATTCACCGAAGCGGATTCGGCTGGAGATGTCGGCGGTATCTTGGTCAAAGAAGACCTGGGTTGCCCCCTCCTCACGATAGCTTGCTTTCATACGGTCGGAGATGCGCTTGTTGTTGACCAGAACATAGTCAAGCTGGAACTCCCCGTAGTCCATTATCTTGCGAATGTGGTCGGAGACGGAGTAGTCGTCGGTTCGCCCCGCCTGACTCATCGCATTGGCCACATATATCTTGCGAGCGTGGCTGTTGCGGATGGCGCCAGAGATACCCTTTACCAGAAGCACCGGCAGAACCGAGGTGTATAGCCCCCCGGGTCCCAACACAATCGCATCGGCGGACTCTATCGCCTCCACCACCTCCGGCAGGGGGCGTGGGTCATAGGGTTTGGGCGCTTGGGTCACTTTGGACCTGTCAGCGGTTGAAGGTATGGATTCGGAGCGTTTGGCGAAGAAGATGCGCCTGATGGGGCTTTCGTGGAATTTGGATATATCCGGCTCACCCATAACGAAAGTGTTGTCTTCCAGTTCAGCGGCAAGGATGATGCGGTCAAGGGTAGCTGGCAGGATGGTCCCTTCCACCCGCAGGACCTTGGAGGCGTCTTGAATCGCCTTCAGGAAGTGTCCCTCGTTCATCTGGATCAGGGCGGTCAGGAAGAGATTGCCGAAGGAGTGCCCGCCCAGTTCCCCTCCGCCCTCCAGCCGGTAGCGGAAGAGCTTGGAGATGAGGTCCTCCTCGTCGGAGAGAGCGGCTAGGGAACTGCGTATGTCCCCCGGGGGGATGATGCCGAAAGCGTCAATCAGCCTGCCGGACATGCCCCCGTCGTCGGCGACGGTGACCACCGCGGTGAGCGAGGATAGGTCCATCACCTGCGAGCCCTTCTCCCCTACATAGACCTTGATGCCCCTGAGCAGAGCCTCCAGTCCGGTGCCCCCGCCTATCGTCACCAGCTTGAGCCCTTTCAATCCCGGGCGCATGGAAATACCTCCGATTGGTGCTGGGTCAGACTAGGTCCTCCCATAGCTTCCTTGATGCTGGGAGGTCCTGGTTAATGAAATTAGTAAAGCCGATGACATTATCATATTTTTTCAGTTTGCTATCTTTAATTTCATCCCATACTACAAGTATTATATTGTGGCTTTTCATTTCTTGCACTTTTGTTTCACCTATATCATCGTCCGTGGTTAGCATATAGATTTTACCAGCATTGGTTGACTTTAGTTCACCGATTACCTGTCTCCATCTTTCCCTAAGTGTTCGTTTTATGGATATAACTACACAAGAAGACCTTCTTCTTTTGAATGCAGATTTGCTGGGAATTACATAATCAACTGTGCCGTTTAAGTCCGTTTGGCGGTCGTAGGGATAATCTAAAATATTAAAAAGATAACGGACATGAATTTCAAAACTTCCTCCAGCCCGAGTTCTTCTTGATTGAGTAATACTTAAAAAGAATTTATCTAGATAATGATAATTTTTAATAAATGATTTAGGAAAATCCCCCTCGTCAACCAATAGTCCTTTTTCCATCGCTGAGGAAATTATCTTCTTAGAACATTCTAGCTCCAACCCTTTATATATATCAAATTCTTTACTGAGTAATTGGTTTAGGTACTGATTGAAATTTGCTTCAATTTTATCCTTGTCAATCTTGATCTGTTTCTGAGCCATCTCAGCGATTTCTTCACCTGATGGCATTATTTTTCCCCTTTGCTCCTTTTGGAAAGTAGTAAAGCCCATAGGGTTAACTCTCCTTCTGCATAATGATAATATTTTCCTCATTCATCGTTTTCTCTTTGGCTCCGATAATGTTGGTGGGACTGTTTGCCCAAGGCATTCTTTTGCTAGGTATTTCCCTGAGGATTGTCTTAGTATGAACATATCCTAGTGCATTCAAAAGCTCAACTACTATGCTATCAGTGGGAATAGTTATTCGCTTCACCCTTCTGTTACCTACCACCAAACATATATAGCCCCCCCTTTTTAAGTATCTTTTGATATTTTCAAAGCATGCGAATAAGTCAATATAAAAGCTGAGCACTTGCCTAGCTCTTTTGCTGTCCAACTCTTTGATTTTACCAATTATGACCCTAACCGTTTCTGAGGGTATGTCGGTGTCCAAAGATTCCGTTGGCGACCCTCCCAGAGAATCCTTATCTACCGTAACTTCTTCATTGCCCAGCCATTGGAGTGATAAGCGAGAAAACTGTCCATAGGCTACGGTGGTCTTGCTGTCGCCATAGGGAGGAGATGTAAGTACTAAGTCAATGGCACTCGGTTGGAGGTCGGGGATATCGTATCTTGAGTCTGCTTCTATCGCCTCAGCAGAAGTATGGGGCTGGTGATTATATGTTTCTAGTAGTTTCTTGATGTTTCTGGAGGCTATCCGTTCAAATGTTGAAAAAACATTAGGATTGTGTTTCTCAAGCACCTTAATGCGAAGTAATTTGAACTCCCCGGTTCTGGTATTAGAGCAAATCCTAACCGTTTCACTAAAAGCCACCAAGAAAAACCGCTTAATGTCCTCGTCTTTGATTACACTAATTTTCGCCTTAAGCCTTGCCAAATTATCTATCACATATTCTTTAAACCAAAAATTGATGTTAAAGAAATCTGGAGCTGAATATTCAAAGTTCTCTTTTTTGGATAATATTTTTACAATTGAATCATAGAGTTTCTTGGCAGGTATATAAGTTTTTTTAGCATTAGCAATCAATAACGCTAATGGATTTAAATCAGCGCCAATACAATTCCTGCTATGCAATATACTCTCCACTAATACCGTGCCTGAGCCCATAAAGGGGTCTAAAACCACACCCCCCTCTTTGGAATATTCCTTAATTAACCTCCTTGCAATGGGATAGACCATCATAGCCGGATATGGATGGATGCCATGCACCCCCCAGGAGGTATCCGTATCTCGGAAGTCGTAGCTTTCGTCTCTGTATTTCAAGACTTCTGTGTCTGATTTTGCCATCTAATTGTTTTCGTTTGTGATCAGCGAAATGAAACCCAACATACATCAATTACTTATAATTATGCCCTGAAACGCCCCCAAAGTCAACCTGCTTTCATCTCATTGCCAATCGGCGAACACTTATCCCTTCGCCATAAGCTCGGCTACCACCGCCACCACCCTGGCAATGTCCACCAGTCCGCTTATGCTCACCCACTCGTCGTCGCCGTGCACCCCGCCGACCTCGCAACCCAGACCCAGTGCGGGCACACCTGCGCCTCCCACGATGTGGCGCATGTCGGTATAAAACGGCGCCAGGCAGTGTTTGGGCTTCCGCCCGGTGGCAAGGCGATAGGCTCGGTCAAGCAGGGGAAGCCACCGTCCCCCCTCATCTCCTAAAACCGCTTCCGCCTCCTGGATTATCTCCATCCTCCCCTTAACTCCGGGGTTGGCTTTCTCTGCCCCGCTTATTGCTTCGGAGAGCGTGTCCAGCACCTTCTCCTTTGCCATCTCCGGGATGGTGCGCACGTCCACGGTGAAGCTGAAGTGGTCGGGGACGGTGTTGACCTTGCTTCCTCCCTCTGCTACACCGCCGATGTTGATGGTGGTGTATGTCTGTCTGGCTTCCTGGGTGGGGTAGGCGGTGCGCTCCGCCCGTAGTTTGCCGAAGAGGGACTTCAGCCGTCTGGCGCAGTCCATGCCCGCCAGAAATGCGTTCTTACCCCGATGAGGAATGGAGGCATGGGCCGGCTTTCCACGGAAACTGAGACTAGCCCAGATGACCCCCTTATTGGCAACGGTCAGGTAGTCTCCGTCCAATCCCTCCACGATGGCAAAATCTCCGAGAATCATACCCCGCTCGGCAAGAAAACCGGCGCCCAGCTCTCCGCCGGTCTCCTCATCAGCGGTGAAGGAGAGGGCTAAATTGAGCCTGGGCTCCTCAGGCAGGGAGATGAGCGCCCGGACTGCGGTCACCATAGCCGCTCCGATGCCCTTCATATCCGCTGACCCCCGACCGTAGAGCTTATCTCCCTCAATCTCCGCATTGAACGGGTCCCGGCTCCACCCAGAGGTGGGGGGGACCACATCTATGTGGCAGTTTAGGTGTAAGGTGGGGTAGTCTCCCTGGCGGAAGTGGGCGATGAGGTTGGTGCGTTCATGCTCGGCGTATTGGGGGAGTTGGGCTGTCAGCCGTTCTTTGGGCACAGTTACCGGCTGGATGTCGCTTACGCCCACAGCGGAAAGCTCGTCCCGCATAAGCTCGCAAAACTCCCCGTAGTTCTGTCCCGGTGGGTTGATGGTAGGAACAGCCACCATCCGGGAAAGGAGCCCGACTAGATAATCTCGGCTCCCATCAACGGCGCCGAGCAGTGAGGAGAGCCGGGTCTTTTGTCTTGCTTTCGCTTCAGCCATAGGCTTATCTACAGTCTGCCCTGCCGTTCTTTGTCGGTATAGAGCAGTGATTCATACACATCCACCCGCCGGTCCTTGAGCAGGTGGTTGTTCTCGGTGACCATTTTGTCGCTTGCCTGGTTGGGGTCAATCTCCACCACCCCCACCTCCTCCCCTTCTGCGCCGGCTTGCTTGAGCACCGTGCCGTCTGGGGCTACAATCTGTGAGTGACCGGTGAAGGTGAGTTTTTTCTCATTCAGCTCCTCGCTTCCCACCCGATTGGCGGTTACCGCAAAGAGGCGATTCTCTATACAGCGGGTTATCATCGCTTGCTGACAGTGGGGCAGTATTAGATTGGAGGGGTGGAGCACTACCTGTGCATCGTCCAGCGCCAACATGCGCATCGTCTCCGGGAATATCCAATCAAAGCAGATGATGATGCCAGCCACCCCCAGCCCGATGTTTGCCGCTTTTGGGGGCATCTCCCCGGCATCAAACAGCTCCTTCTCCTGGTCAAAGAGGTGTAGCTTGCGATAGTGCACCAGCGGTCCCACGAAGCTGACGATGACCGCAGAGTTGTATATTCTGTTGTTATCTCGGTCAAGTTCCGGGAAACCACCACAGACCACACAGCCCTTGTCGGCGGCTACCTTCTTCATCCACTCTATGGTGGGGGATTCGTCGGTCGGCTCAGCCACCTTGGAGAGTTCCTCCCTATCGGCGAAGAGGTAGCCGGTGCTGAAAAGCTCCGGCAGGACCAGGACATCTGCCTCCACATCCGCCAGCAGAGCTAGAGCGGATTCCAGATTCTGCTCCCGCTTCCCCCGCTTTGGATTGGTCTGAACATAGCCTATCTTCAACGGTAACACCTCCGATGACGGACTTTAGAAATCTATCCCTGTATCCTGTTCTCCATTACATCATCGTTGACCATCACACCCGGGGGGATGTAAACCCCGGGCCATATCTTTACCCCGCAAGCGAGCATCGTCTCCTCGCCAACTTGCGCCCGGTCACCGAGGACACAACCGAACCGTTCCCGCAGGGTGTCCACCGCCCTCCCCTTCACCGTGGAGAAGACCGTCTTCTCCCCCGGCAGTGGCTTGTCCTCCGCCTTCACCCCGGCTTCAACTACCGCACCCGGGGCGATAATGCTGTTCGCCAGGTGGGCTTTCGCGCCGACCGATGCCCTGGCCATGATGATGGAGTTATGCACCCGGGCCTGGGGGTGGAGTTGTGCGCTCTCGTCTATCCAGCCCCGCTCATCGCCCCCACCCAGCGCCTCGCTTGCGGTGAGCAGGTCCCAGGGGTAGCCGATAGCCATCCAACCCGCCGATTCCACCACCGAAAGCCCCACTTTCTCCGAGTAAGGTTTCAGGGCTCGGGTCAGCTCTATCTCCCCGCACTCGCTCTCAGAGAGGGCTTCCACTAAGGGTAAAAAGCCCCTATCCAGGTGGTATAAAGATGAGTTGGCCAGCTCACTTTTAGGTTTGGCTGGCTTCTCCTCAAATTCTATCAGAACTCCATCCTTTGCTTCAATTACCCCGAATCTTTGCGCATCCTTCACCCGGCGGGCGACTAGCGCATGGCGTTTGGAGGAGACGGCTGAAAAATCATCCGGGGGGTAGTAGTCATCGCCGGCGGCGAGCAGGAAATCTCCCTTTATCAGTCCGGCGGCTTGGAGCAGGGCGTCCCCGCTTCCCAGGCGGTGCTCTTGGTTCACATATCGCAGGGGCAGACCCAAAAACTCCTCCCCCAAATGGGAGATGAGCACATCCGCCCCGAAGCCGACCACTATGATGACCTCCTCCACCAGGGGGGCAATCCCGGAGAGGGTGTGCTCAATTATCGGTCGTCCGCAGAGCGGTAGTAGGGGCTTGGGGCGGAGGTTGGTTAGCGGTCGGGTGCGGGTTGATTCACCTGCGGCAAGTAGGACGCCTTGCATCATCTGCCCTTTAGTTCGTTAATCATGTTTCCCGGAGCGCCTTTCTCCACTAACTGTGCAAGCCGTAGTTGGGCGCCTCCCGGGTGATGGTGACATCGTGGGGATGGCTCTCACGCAGGCTGGCTGAGGTTACTTTCATTATCTTCGTCTTGGTGCGCAGGGTTTTGATGTCTTTTGCCCCCACGTATCCCATCCCGGAACGGAGACCGCCGACAAGTTGATAGACCACATCGGAGAGAGGACCTTTGTAAGGCACTCGTCCTTCAATTCCCTCGGGAACCAACTTCTCCTGTCCGATGCGTCCCTCCTGGAAATAGCGGCTGCGTGCCTCCCGCTTCTTCATTGCCGCAAGTGAACCCATCCCCCAATAGACCTTATAGCGTCTGCCTTCCAACAGGACTACCTCCCCGGGGGACTCCTCGGTGCCGGCGAGCAGGGAGCCGATCATCACCGTATGGGCGCCGACGGCGATAGCTTTAGTGATGTCTCCGGAAAATTTGATGCCCCCATCGGAGATGATGCTTTTGCCCTGCTTATCCGCCTCTTCAGCGCAGTCCAGCACCGCACTTATCTGCGGGACCCCGATGCCGGCGATGACTCGGGTGGTGCAGATGGCTGAGGGACCTATGCCCACCTTCACACAGTGCGCCCCAGCGTCATAGAGTGCCTTGGCGCCTTCTGCGGTAGCCACATTGCCGGCTATGACCTCCAGGTCGGTGAATTTTTTGCGGATAGCTCCCACCGTATCCAGCACCAGCTGAGAATGACCGTGGGCGGTGTCAACCACTATGCAGTCCACCTGAGCGTCAACCAGTGCCGATACAAGCTCCAGGGTTTCCGGGGTGGTGCCCACCGCAGCCGCCACCCGGAGCCTTCCCAGATGGTCCTTGCAGGCGTGGGGATACTTGATGCGCTTATGGATGTCCTTGAAGGTGATCAGTCCGGCCAGGTTGCCTTTATCATCCACCACCAGAAGCTTTTCAATCTTGTGTTTTTGCAGAATCTTTATTGCCGCATCCAGGTCGGTCCCCACCGAACAGGTGATCAGATTTTCGCTGGTCATCACCTCGCTTATCCTCTTGGAGGTGTCTGTCTCAAAGCGCAGATCCCTGTTGGTGATGATGCCCAATAGTTTGCCGGATTTATCAATGACCGGAACGCCGGAGATGTGGTATTCCTTCATTACATTCAGGGCGGTCTGGATGGTCTCGTCCGGGGGGAGGGTGATGGGATCCACAATCATTCCCGACTCGGAGCGCTTGACTTTGGTTACCTCGTGCGCCTGTTCCTCAAAGGTCAGATTGCGATGTATCACACCCAGACCACCTTCCTGGGCTAGGGCGATAGCCATTGCCGCCTCGGTAACCGTGTCCATAGCCGAGGAGATGATGGGGATGTTCAGCCGAATCTTGGGTGTAAGCTGGATGGAGACATCAACTTCGTCGGGCAGGACCGTGGAGTGGGCGGGAATGAGGAGAATATCATCAAAGGTGATTCCCTCTTGGGGGATGATTCTTTTCATATGTATCTCCCGAAGGCTTTTGGGGGGAATTATTAATCACATAATTTAGCAGAAAGGGGGTCAAAATGCAAGGTTTTTCTGATAAAAGTATAAGAACCCGACCCCCCTTGGGGGGTCGGGTGTTATCTGAGATGTGCGGTAGAGTGAGAAGGGATGCTCAGTCTCCACTTACTCCTCCTCATCTGGTAAAGCCTCCAAGCCCTCCTCATTGTGCCCGGCGGAGACCCCGGCCTCATCAATGCATTTCACATGGGCATAGCCTTCATGGTCTATGTAATCCAGCGCATAGTCTATATCTTCGCCCTGAGGGTCCTCCTCGCTGCCGTCGGCGGGGCAGTCGTAGATGGTCATATCCCCGGTATAGTGAATGACCTGACCGGTGGGAAGTTTGAAGCTGACCACATCGCCCTCCACACCCAGGTTGAGCCCCAGGATCTCCTCCTCGCTGGCATCGGAGTGGTCCGCTTTCCAGAACTCGTTTATAATCAGCTCCAACTGCTCCTGGTTTTCACGGCATTTTTGATATTTCTCATACTCGCTCTTTGCCAGCTTCTTCTCCCCCTTAAGGGCGGAGACTATCTGCCACCCTAACGCTATTAACACCACCACCAGCACCAACCAGACTGTGCCAAAGATGAGCCCGGCAAGGGCGCCTCTCCGCCTCTTCTTAATCAATCCACTTATACCCAGGACTATTGCCAGGACGGCAAGGGCGGCGCTTACCGCTATTACCACCGTGCTTATCGCTTTTAGGTAGGGATAGACGGTTGGTGGGGCGATTTTCCTGGCTATGCTTTGGGTGGCGGGAGAGGCGAGGATGAAGAAGTAGAGCAGAAGCAGGAGCATTAAGAGTAAGCCGACGAGTCCGAACCAGAAGGTAAGACGACCGAGGGTGGTCTTTTCGCTCATTTGGTGAATTCCTCCTTGCGGGGGGAATTGAATTTGTAAAATTGCCAGATATTATCATGTGGTATCTGGAAAGTCAAAAAGATTTTAGTGTTCTCTTTTGCATCCTTGACAGGGGGAGGTTGGTGGTATATAATATGTGCCATTGTAAAATATCTTTTCTGAGACCCCAAATTCCTCTTATTTGGTTTTATGTTGATGTAGTATTCACCGAAGGCTAAAAGGGAAAATATGGCTGAGATAGACCTTTCCCCTCGCAGTAACAAAAATAGGCGAGCAAGTGACCTGCGCCAGAGAAGCGGTGGCTGGGCGGTGTGGAAGCGGCGGATGGCAATCTTCGGCATCGTCTGCGCTATCTCCTTTTCAACTCTCACCGGCTCCTTACTAGCCCTCATTCAGGTGCTCTCCAGGGGCTTGCCGGATGTCAAGCAGTTGGAGCACTATCAGCCCAGTCTGCCCACCAAGATATACGACCGCAACGGCTTGCTAATATCCTCTTTTTACATTGAACAACGCTATCTGGTGGAACTGAAGGATGTCCCCCAAAACCTCATTGATGCCACCATCGCTTTTGAGGACAAGCGCTTCTACGACCACTGGGGGCTGGACCCCATCCGCATCATAAAGGCGTTGTGGGTGGACCTCACCACCTGGAGCCGTCGCCAGGGAGCTTCCACCATCACCCAGCAGTTGGCTCGCAATCTCTTCCTCAGCTATGAGAAAAGCATAGCCCGAAAGGTCAAGGAGATGGTGTTGGCGGTGCAGATAGAGCGGGAGTATTCCAAGGAGGAGATACTCCAGTTCTATTTTAATCAGGTCTATTACGGCCATGGGGCTTACGGGGTGGAAGCCGCCGCCAGAGTATATTTCTCCAAACACTGCGATGAACTGACCCTGGCGGAGTGTGCTTTGCTTGCCGGTCTGCCCAAGTCACCAGCCTCCTACTCGCCCTTTCTGGACCCGGAGGGAGCAAAGAAGCGGCGGGAGCTGATCCTCTCGGTGATGATAGAGCGAGGCTTTATAAACACAGAGGAGGCTCTGGAGGCGGGTGCCGAGGAGTTTCACCTGAGTGAGAAGAAGCAGATAGATACCGTAGCGCCCTATTTCACTGAATATATCCGCCGTCAACTGGAGCGGCGCTTCGGCTCCAGCGCCGTCTATCGGGGCGGTTTGAGCGTGTATACCACCCTGGATTTGAGGATGCAGGAGATAGCCACCAACACCCTGATGTGGGGCTTGGAGCGAGCTAATGACCGCCACCACTATAAGCCCAAGAAGGTGGACCCCAACCTGACCTTTGCAGATTTGGAGCGGGGGCAGATTCGTGAGGGTAAGGTAGTGGAGATGAATGAATCCAAGGCTTACCTGGATATGGGCGGGGGGATTACCGGCATACTGGATATCAGCCGGGCGGCTTGGGCTTTTTCCTTCAAGCCGGAGGAGGTGGTGCAGGTCGGCGAGACCATCGTGGTCAAGATAGCCGGTTACAAAAAGGACCAGAATGCGGTGACGGTTACCTTTGAACAGCCCCCTTATGTCCAGGGCTCGCTTCTGGCTATGGACCCCCACACCGGGGAGATACTGGCTATGGTGGGAGGTTATGATTTTCGGGAGAGCCCCTTCAATCGTTCCTATCAGTCCAAGCGCCAACCCGGCTCCGCCTTTAAGATATTTCTTTACACTGCAGCTATGGACAACGGCTTCACTCCGGCCGATGTAGTCCTGGATACGCCGTTTGTGCTGGAGGGACCGGGTATCTACTGGCGCCCGCACAACTATTCTCGTTCCTGCTCCGGTCCTATGACCATCCGCACCGCCATTGAGCAGTCAATCAACATAGTGGCTGCCAAGACCATTGACCGGGTGGGTGTAGAAACGGTAGTTGAATATGCCCACAGGATGGGGGTAAAGAGTGAGCTGGTGCCGGTTTATTCCCTTGCCCTGGGCTCATCAGATGTAACCCTTATGGATATGGTCACCGGCTTTGCCACCATCGCCAACTATGGAGTTAAGTCGGAGCCCTATGCCATCCGCTACATCGTAGACCGGGACGGCAACAAGATTGAGGAGTTCGGACCGGTGCAGGAGGAAGTCCTTGCCGAGGGCACCGCATCGGTGATGATCAGCCTGATGGAAGGGGTAATAGACAGTGGCACCGCAGCGTTGGCAAAGAGATACGGTTTAGATCGCCCGGCGGGGGGCAAGACCGGCACCACCGACCTTGCTGCGGATACCTGGTTCATCGGTTTTACAGCGGAGATTATCTGCGGTGTGTGGGTGGGCTTGGATGACCACGAATCTCTGGGGATGACCGCCACCGGTGAGTCCCTTGCGGTGCCCATATGGGCGAAGTTTATCGGCGAGGCGCTTGAAGGGGTGGAACCGAAACGGCTTGAGATGCGCGGCAATTACACCATGGCGACCATCTGCACCGAGTCCGGCTTATTGGCTACCAGCAAGTGCACCAGGGTAAGAGCGGAGTATTTCGTAGCCGGAAGTGAGCCGACCACTTTCTGCGATATGCACCAGCCCAAAGATTTCCTGATGGAGGACAGCTCCCACGGCGCACCGGAGCCGGTGACATTCCTGGCGGGGAATTAATAAGAAGTAGTTGGTAGTTTTGCATCTAACGGCGACAGACGGTGTCTGATATCCAATATATGCAGGAAGCCCTGAAGCTGGCTCGGTTGGGGCTGGGGCGCACAAGCCCCAATCCGCCGGTGGGTGCGTTGTTGGTGCGGGATGGTCGGATTGTAAGCAGGGGCTATCACGCCTCCGCCGGCAAGCCCCACGCTGAGATTGTTGCCATCGGGGAGGCGGAGGGGAAAACCAGGGGGGCTGACCTCTTCGTCACCCTGGAACCCTGCGCCCATCAGGGACGAACTCCACCCTGCACCAGGCAGATAATAGAGGCGGGTATATCCAGGGTAGTGGCGGCGGTTGAGGACCCCAACCCCAGGGTCAAGGGCAGGGGATTTGAGGAACTGCGCCGGGCGGGAATTCAGGTGGAGAGTGGTTTGCTTGCCGAGGAGGGGGAGCGATTGATTGAGGCTTACGCCCGCTTCATCACCACCGGACGCCCCTTTGTGGTGGCAAAGTGGGCGTCTTCGGTGGACGGAAAGATAGCTACCCGTAGTGGGGATTCAAGATACATATCCGGGGCGGAGTCGCAGGAGTTCTCCCACAGACTGCGCAACGAGCTGGACGCAATCCTGGTCGGTTTGGGAACGGTGCGCACAGATAATCCCCAACTGACCTGCCGGATGGACGGGGGGCGCAACCCCCTGCGTGTGGTGCTTGACGGTAAAGCCAACATAGACCACAACAGCAATATCGCCGGGAGTGCAAAGGAAGTGCCCACCTTGATTGCGGTGACCGAGGATGCAGACCAGGAGAAGGTAGAGGGGCTTTTCAGGTTGGGTATGGATGTGGTCAGACTGCCGGGCGTTGACGGGTGGGTAGACCTTCCCTCCTTGCTGGAAGAGTTGGGGAGGAGGGGTGTGATGAGCTTGTTGGTGGAGGGGGGAAGCAGGACTCTGGGTTCATTTTTTGATGCTGGATTGGTGGACAAGGTCCTGGTGCATGTTGCCCCCCTCATCTTCGGTGGGGAGGAGGCCTTGGTCGCGGTGGGCGGTCACGGCGTGGAGAGCATTACCCGGGCTTTGCGGATTGAGGAGCTTGAGCTCCTCCGTCTGGGCGAGGATATCCTGATTAGCGGTTATCTGAAGAAGGACTGAGGGAAGATTTTTTTATGTTTACCGGAATTATAAAGGAAGTGGGGGTGTTGCGTTCCCACACGCCGATGGGGGAGAGTGCCGAGCTGACCGTGGGCTGTGAGAGGATACTGAAAGGGCTGGCAATGGGCGATTCGGTGGCGGTAAACGGCGTCTGCCTGACGGTAACCCGTCCAGAGGAGGGGGGCTTTTCCGCCGACCTCTCAGCGGAGACCCTGGCACGCACCACTCTGGGCAATCTGCCCGATGGAGCCCCGCTCAATCTGGAGCTTCCTTTGAGGATGGGTGATGTTTTTGGGGGTCATCTGGTGCAGGGTCATGTGGACGAGTTGGGCAAGGTGGCGAAGTTCGTCTCCGCCGGTCAGGGTAAAGAACTTACCATTCGGGTAGGCGAGGGCACTATGCGCTACATCGTCCCCCAGGGCTCCATCGCAGTGGACGGGGTAAGCCTCACGGTGGTGGATATTGAGGGTGATACTTTCCGGGTAGCCTTAATCCCGGTAACGCTGGAGCAGACCAGCCTGGGGCGATTGGAACTTGGGGATTCGGTCAACCTGGAAGTGGATATCTTCGCCAAGTATGTGGAGCGGATGGTGCGCCCCTTTGTAAGGGAGAGCGGGATAGATGAGGAGTTTTTACGACGGACTGGTTTTATAGAGGGATGATGCTATGCCCTTTGCCAAAATAGAGGATGCTATTGCCGATATCGCTGACGGGCGGATGGTAATCGTCGTTGACGACCAGGATAGGGAGAACGAGGGCGATATGATTATGGCGGCGGAGAAGGTCACCGCCGAGGATATCAACTTCCTCGCCAAGTATGCCCGGGGTCTCATCTGCGTGCCCAGCACTCGGGAGCGGTTGGGGGAGCTCAGGCTGGATTGTATGGTCTCAGAGGCGGAGAACACATCCAAGATGCACACCCGCTTCACCATCTCCGTGGATGCGGTGCACGGGACCTCAACCGGTATCTCCGCCGCCGACCGAGCCAAGACGGTGCAGGTGATGGCTGACCCCAAAGCCCAGCCGGAGGACCTAGCCCGCCCGGGGCACATCTTCCCCCTGATGGCAAGCCCCGGTGGGGTGCTGACCAGAGCCGGTCACACCGAGGCGGTGGTGGATTTGATGCGCCTGGCCGGCTTTTATCCGGTGGGGGTGCTCTGTGAGGTGATGAACGACGACGGCACCATGGCTCGGGTGCCGGACTTAGAGAGTATATGCGCCGATTACGATATGAAGATGATCACCATCGCCGACCTCATAGAATACCGCTTCATCACCGAGAAGCTGGTGCGCAGGCTCTTCACCACCAAATTGCCCACCCGTTTTGGCCAGTTCATTCTGCATGTATATGGCAGTAGCGTAGATGAGGACATTCACATGGCTCTGGTGATGGGCGATGTGGACGGCGCGGAGAATGTCCTGGTTCGGGTGCATAGCCAGTGCATGACCGGCGATGTCTTCCGCTCTCTGCGCTGTGACTGCGGCGACCAGCTGGACTATGCCCTGTTAAAAATAGCCGAAGAGGGACAGGGGGTGTTGGTCTATATGCGTCAGGAGGGGCGGGGCATTGGCTTGCTTGATAAACTGCGGGCTTATGTCCTGCAGGATGAGGGCATGGATACCGTGGAGGCGAATATCCTCCTGGGTCATAGCCCGGATATCCGCAGATATGGTCACGGGGCGCAGATTCTCGCCGACCTGGGTCTCTCCACTATCCGCCTCTTGACCAACAACCCCAAGAAGCGGGTGGGGCTGGAGTCCTATAACTTGAAGGTGGTGGAGATGGTGCCCATAGTATGCACCCCTACAGAGGAGAACCTTGACTATCTGCGCACCAAGCGGGACAAGTTGGGTCATACCCTGGGTGAGTTGGGGAAGGAGACCAAAGATAAGAAGCGTTCGTAGGTTACATCATTTTACGGGCTAATCCCGTTCGCTTTATTGCTCTATCCCTCTTCCTGCAACCGAGCCCGAAAAGGTGGAGCCTTCTCCACACCTGAGCGAAAGGATGAGGGGTCTCCTATCCAGATAATATTCCTTCCAATCCAGACGGTCTTCCCCAATCGCTTCCGCCGTTACCTTCTTTCCAAATGACCAATAATAGGGTAAACTTTCTCAAACGCTTTCGCTTCACCTGTAAGAAAAAGGGCTGATAGGTGCTCTTATGGTAAGCCGAGTGGAGAAGACGCTCATCCTTCTGACGCTTCCGGCGGTGTTATTGACCGCGTCCGGCGCCACCTCCTCTGCCGATGAGCCTGCCGCAGGACTGAAGCAGTGGGCTTACTCCTACCACAAGGTGGAGGAGTTATTGGTCTTCCAGCAGACCTTCCCCCCCGGGAGTATGGAGCTAATTCCCATACCTATTTATGTGGAAGGCGAGGGTCCTTACAACTTCTGCTTGGATACCGGCGCCCTGGGCGGTCTCTCCCCGCAGGTGGCGTATGGTCTCCTGCTGCCACCTTCCATAACCTTCACCAGTGAGTTCCCCCGGGTGAATGTGAGTTACTATATGTTGGGGGATATACGCTTGCCGGGCATGAAAGATGTGGAGGTGGTGGACTTAACGAAAATTAACTCCAAGATGGACTGGGAAATGCACGGATTATTTGGGGGGGCGATTCTATCCCAGCTCATCGTCACTATAGACTATCCTCACAGCTCGGTGGTGATGTATTACGATAACCGCCCGGCACAGGAGGAGTATGAGCGTTATTTGAGCGCTGTTCCTGATGCTGTCGTCCTTCCTCTACAAATATCGGAACAAGCCACCTTTTCCATTTATCCCCTGGTGGAGGTGACCATAAACGATGAGCAGCCGGTTATTATGCTGGTAGATACCTGCTCGGGGATGACCGTGCTGGATAGAGGATATGCCCGGAGTTTGGGGATAGAGCCCATAGAGGGTTTGGGCGGTGTTTTGACGGTCACTTTTAAGGGAACCTGCTCCTTTCCCCAGTCCATAATTGAGAGGCTATCTGTGGATGGGCGAACGATTGAGGACCTTCCATGTCTTCTGGAGGATGCCGGCGGCTGGGTGTTGAGGGAATTCTCCGATGTGCCGGTGGCGGGGATATTGGGGGTGAACTTCCTCTCCAATTTCAAGGTAACCTTTAATTACAGCCGAAGGGAGATGGTCCTGGAATAGAGCTTGATTTCGGGGGCGGTTTTAAGTATCATCGCAAGAAAAGCACTCTTTCAATTCAGGGAGATGGAATATGCCCCATGTTTATAAGGCACCGCTTTCCGGCAAGGGTTTACGCTTTGCCCTGGTCTGTTCACGTTTCAACGAGATGATCACCTCCAAGCTCCGTGATGGCGCTCTGGACTGCCTGGCCCGCCACGAGGTGGCTTCCGAGGATGTGGATATCTTCTGGGCACCGGGCAGTTTTGAGCTGCCGCTCGTCGCCGACCGCTTAGCCGCCGCCGGTCGCTACAATGCGATTATCTGTCTGGGGGCGGTTATCCGGGGCGGCACCAGCCACCACCAGTATATCGCCTCCGAAGTGGTCAAGGGCATCGCTCAGGTGGGCTTGAAGCACAGCCTTCCGGTCATCCTGGGGGTGATCACTCCGGATAACCTGGAGCAAGCTCTGGAGCGGGCGGGCGCAAAGGCGGGTAATAAGGGGTTTGACGCCGCCCTCTCGGCGCTGGAGATGGCAAACCTCTTTTCCACACTCTCCGGCAAAGCACCCGGCTCTAAGGGTGCTACCGCTCCGGGGAAGTAGCCCGTAGATAAACATGAAACGCCCCCTCAGATTGTCTGGGAGAGCGGTGGACTAACTGTCGTCCGGGAGAGCTTGATGGGTTCCCGCCAAAGAGCCAGGGAACTGGCTCTCAATCTTCTTTACCAGATAGAGGCGTCCACCGACCTGCCCAAGGAGGTGGCGGAGCGTTTCTACTCCGCTGAGAGCTGGGCGAGTGACGAGCGCACCTATTCCACCATCCTCGCCTTTGGGGTGCTCGCCCACCGGGAGGAAATAGACCGGAAGATATCCTCCGTTCTGGAGAAGTGGCGCTTTGAGCGCATTGCCGACCTGGACCGCAACATCATCCGCCTGGGTATCTATGAGCTGATATATGCCGAGGACATCCCCCCCAAGGTGGCGGTCAATGAAGCGGTCAACTTGGCGAAGAAGTTCGGCAGTGGAGAGAAGAGCTACGCCTTTGTAAACGGCATATTGGACGCCATCTATCAAGCCGACCGCAAGCGGATAGACGCCTCCAAATCCCCATGAAAATCGCCGTCATCTCCGATATCCACTCCAACCTGGAGGGCTTGGTTGCCGTCCTGAAGCATCTGGCACAGGAGAAGCCGGATGAGCTTCATTGTCTGGGGGATATCGTCGGCTATGGCGCCAACCCCAGGGAGTGCCTGCACACCGTGCAAGCGCTCTATGGCGTAGAGGGTGCTGAGCCTCCTGCACAGACCGCCGGGTTGGTGGCAAAGCTTTCCCCGGCTCAGGGTGTGGTGCTTGCCGGGAACCATGATTGGGCGGCGAGCGGAAAGCTGGATAGCGATTGGTTCAACTACTCTGCCCGCCAGGCGGCAATGTGGACCGCAGAACAGTTGAGCGGTGAGGAACTGGATTATCTATCCAACTTGCCCTTAATCCACAAGCAGGAGGATATTTACCTGGTGCACTCCTCACCCATAAGACCTGAGGATTTCCCCTACATTATGACCTACTACGGCGCCAGGGAAGCTGTAGAGGTCGCTCAGGGGCGTATGCTCTTTGTCGGTCATTCCCACATTGTCGCAATCTTCCTCTTCGGCGCCCCGGCGCTGGGGCGGGAGCCCACCCAGACGCCCTTGCATATACCGCGCTCAGCGCAAGCGGTGGTGAATGTAGGAAGTGTGGGTCAACCTAGGGACGGCGACCCCCGCTCCGCTTACGCTACCTACGACACCGACAGTGGCGAGCTGACCGTCCATCGGGTGGAATATGACATCAACCGAGCGGCGGAGAAGATACGCCGGGCGGGTTTGCCGGTGGAGCTTGCCGAGCGTCTCTTTCTGGGATTTTAAAGGATGGGTGTTCTGCGCATAACCGGAGGTAGCCTGCGGGGGCGCAAGATTACCTTCCCAAGGCACGCCAAGTTCCGCCCCTCGGAGGCGCGCGTCCGTGAGGCTGCTTTCAGTATGCTCAAAGACCTGGTTCCCCACGCATGTGCGATGGACCTCTTTGCCGGAAGCGGGGTTCTGGGCATAGAGGCGCTATCTCGTGGCGCTCGCTTTGTGACCTTCGTGGAGGAGAAGGGCTATCTGGCGAAAGCCCTGGTCGGTAATCTCCGCGAGCTGGGTCTTTCCAAGAATGCCAGGGTGATTCGGGGGGTGCTTCCCCAAAAAATTTCCGCAATTGAAGTGGAGGAGGGGATAAATTTGGTCCTCCTGGACCCGCCTTACGAGTGCCATCTGGTCATTCCCACCCTGGAAGCCCTCTCCGTTGTGGATTGGCTTGCTGGTGGGTCAACGGTTGTAGTAAAGCACTGCCCCCGTGAGCGGGTGGTCTCCCTTCCCGCCGGCTTCTCCACGGTAAAGGAGCGGAGATTCGGCGACAGCCAGATAACCGTTCTCAACTACAATGTCCAGGGTTGACCTTCATAAAGCCGCACTTACCTTTCTGCTGATTCTGCTTATGGGGACGTTCGGCGCATTGAGCGGGGAATCTCGGGCGGTAGAGTTACACCTTTTCAACGGCGTTGAGATGGATAAAATCCCACTTGAAGGTGGAGATACGGTTTCTGATGGAGAGGGGGCAAACCCCCTGGTGGTAAACGGTCGTTGGGGCAAGATTCGCAGACCCTATCTACCCCCCTACCGGGATGTCTCCCAAAGGGACAATTCGGTGACCGTCTATCCTCTGGGGGTTTCCTATGCCCCCTACGCTCCCCTGGAGGTCAACTTTGCATCAGAACTGCGTCGGGTGCGTGCCGGCTTGGGCTATCAGATTTATATCGGCTTGAAGCTGTCCTACCAGAGCGGAGGGGAGGAGTATCCCGGTCGTCTCTCTTATTATATATCAAATGCCAGCTTATTGCGGATGGGATTGGGCGGAGGTTGGGCTCTGCTTTTCGGTCCCGGCTTTGTCTGGGATAATTCCCCCGGGAGTCATGACCAGAGGTTGACCTTTTATGGTGGGGTGGGCTACATCCTCACTCTGGGCGGTCGGGGCTCCTTTGTGGAGTTCGCCTTAACCCAGGGGCAGACGGTGCAGTTGTCCCCTGAGCGGGACTATCGCAACTACACCTTGTTTCGGCTTTCCTTTGACCTGCGCCTGACCCGAATGGTCGGCTTTTGCGGTTACAAACAACTGGAGTTGGGACTCTCGCCATATTCGCTGGATATGGCCGCCGGTTTGGGCTTCTCCTTCCACTTCCACGACCTCATCATTAGATAAAAAGATGAGATATGCATTGACATTGTTACTTCTCCTCCACATATTTCCGCCTGCTGTGGTGTGCGCTGAGGAAGCCGGCGGGGACGATACAACGCAGGAGGGGAAGTATGTGGTGGAGGGGAAGAAGATAGAGCCCTATGCGCCACCATCACCGCTTCCCGAATGTGATGAGCTGGGGACGAGCATCGGTGTCCTGCCCATATTATACAGCTTTATTGACGGGCGCACCCTGTGGTCCGTCCAGGCTCTGGAGTTTCGCCGGATGGGGAGGATTCTATCCCTGGAGGGAAAGCTGGCCTTCTCTTTGGAGCGCCAGTGGAGCCGGAGCGGTGGCGGATATACGCTATATTTCTGGGAGGGCTACTGCTGGTGGAAACTGCCCTTCTTTTGGGGGAGCAAGCTGTTGTGGGGTGCGGGATTAGGTCTGAACCGCTACATCGGCTACGACCGGAAGTGGGTGTCGCTGTGGTGGGGGATGAGCAGAGCCTGGGTCATCACCCTGAAGGGGAGCTTTGTGGAGCTAACCGTCGGTCATGAACTGCGCCGGCAGACCTCACCGCTAGGGGAGAATTATGGCTACATTATGTTTGGTGTGGGGGTAGATTTTCGCCTGACCGACCATTTAGCGCTGGTGTGCGAGGAGCGACCGACAATGGAGATATACCCTTCCTTTGAGATGAGCATCACCATAGCTTTGGGGATGAGGTGGTATTTTTGAGCTGTTGAGGGACTTCTTAATGGGGGAGTTTCCCAGAAATCCCTTGCATTTGCATAAAATTTTGCTATAATACTCTTTCGCTTTTCAGATTCGCTTGATTGTAGATGGGAAGGATTCTATGAAAAAAGATATACATCCCAAGTATGTGGAGACCACCATTACCTGCGCCTGTGGTAATGTAATCCATACCCGGGCTACGGTGGAGAACATGCGTGTGGAACTCTGCTCCCAGTGCCACCCCTACTACACCGGCAAGCAGAAGCTGGTTGACTCCGCCGGTCGGGTGGAGCGCTACCGGCGCAGATACGGACTGGACGAGAAAGGGAATAAGAAAGAATCCAAGAAGGACGAGGGTAAGAAAGCCGAGGAAACCGGGGGGAAGGAAGAGGGAAAGTAGTGGCGTGGGAGATGACCGCCAGCTTAAGCGGGTGCGCCTGGGTGTGGAACTTTCCTCGCACACACCTCAACCGGAGATGGTGGTGGCTGGGGCGGCGAGAACCTGCTACTCGGCAAAGGAGCTCGCCTTATCCGCCGATGAGTTGACCCCGCAGTTGGCAAGCAAGATAATCACCAGGGTGGTCCAGCGGGGCCACCTTTCGGTTCTGGAACACGCTTCCTTCACATTTGCAGTGGAGGGACTCTCCCGGGCGGCAAGCCACCAACTGGTGCGGCACCGCATTGCCAGCTTCTCCCAGCAGAGCCAGCGCTATGTGGAGTTTACCGCTCTGGAGTATGTCCTCCCGCCCACCATTGAGGAGCGGACGGAGCTGGCGGAGGACTTCGCTCGGTTTATCGGCTCAGCCCAAAAGCTCTATCGCCGTCTGCGGGAAGCCGGCGTCCCTAGAGAGGACGCCCGCTTCGTCCTGCCCAACGCAAGCGCCACCAAGCTCATCTTTACCATGAACGCCAGGGAACTGCTCCATGTCTTCACCCTTCGCCTGTGTAGTAGGGCGCAGTGGGAGATTCGGGAGTTAGCCCACCGCATGCTGGAATTGTGCTACCAGGTGGCTCCCACCATCTTCTCTTTGGCTGGTCCCGGCTGTCGTCGGGGTCCCTGCCCGGAGGGGGATATGAGTTGCGGGAAACCCTGGGTGCCGTTCTGGGAGGAGTGAGGGGATATTTGCTAAATCGGTGGGAAAGTGAAAGAAAGTTATTCTCGCACTTTCTGCTGTTTTTATATCCACGGCAATTATGGCGCTAGAGCCGCCGGCGAATGCGCCGGGGGATATTCTCAACAACTTGAAAGTTGAGGTTTGATGCTCGCCAAGGACAAGCAGGATAAAGCCAAGGTGGACCCTATAGGGGGGCAGGCGGTAATGGAGGGGGTGCTTATGCGCTCCGGTGAGCACTACTGCGTGGCGGTGCGCAGAAAGGACGGCTCTATGGTGGTCAAGAAGGAGTCTTTGAAAAGCATTGCCAAGAGGCACCCCTGGAAGTCGCCCTTACTCAGAGGGGTCATCGTCCTCTTTGAGTCCTTGAAGCTGGGTATGGAGGCTTTGACCTTCTCCGCCAATGTCGCTTTGGAGGGTGAGGGGGAGAAGACGCTCTCCAAACGCTCCATGATGTTGACCATGATTCCTACCTTGATTGTGGCTTTAGCCATCTTTGTCGGCTTGCCTTATCTCCTCTCCTACCTACTGGGTAGATGGATGCCGATTGTATCCGAGAGCCAGTTTTTGTTCAATGTGATAGACGGTATCCTGCGCATCTTTTTGGTTGTGGGTTATATCTGGGCGATATCCTTCTCCAGGGAGATAAAGCGGGTCTATGCCTACCACGGTGCCGAGCACAAGACCATCGCCGGCTGTGAGGAGGGGGCTGGGAAGGCGAGCATGAAGAGAGCCCGCCTCGCCAGCCGGTTCCACCGTAGATGTGGAACCAGCTTTATAATTGTAATCCTGCTGGTCATCATATTGGTGCATACGGTCATATTCTCCATCTTTCCCGATTTGACCCGCTGGCAGAATATACTCATCCGCGTTCTGCTCATACCGTTGATCGCCGGCATAACCTATGAGATAATCCGCATCTCGGCTCGCTATCCGGACAACTGGGCGCTCAAGATATTCACCGCACCGGGGCTGTGGATGCAGAGGATAACCACCCGTGAGCCGGACGACGGTATGTTGCGGGTGGCGCTTACCAGCATGACCCTCTGCCTTGATGAGCGCTTCCGGCGCATAGTCCCCCCCGCTGGCGAGGGGGAGAAGGCGGAGGGGGGAGGGGTGGTTTCATTTGGGATTGACTGTGAAGGATGGATGGAATATAATGATATAGGTAGTAGGAAACATCATTGAGGGAAGGAAAAATAGCATGAAATCAGAAGAAGTAACATTGATGGAAACGGAGAGAATGGGTAATTCTCGTCTGGATGGTTGGGGTAATCGCTTGTATTTTGGGGATAATTGGGGGATTCTAACGCATTTATTAGCTGACAAGGATGTTTGCGGAAAAGTGAACCTGAAAGAAGGAGAAAAGAAATGAAAAATGCTAGCGGAAAAGAAATCGAAAAGATGTTTAAAAACGCTTGGGAAGATTTTAAAAATTATTACGATGAGAGGGCGCGTAAATATTCTAAGGGTCTGAGTGAAAAAGAGACAGAGAATGAGCATTGGATATGTTGGGATGAAGCTGATTTGATGTTACAACTTGGAAGGTTCTTTTATCAGCGACTAGGCGGAAATTCGGGTATTGAAGTGCACTTTGATAAAACATTCGATGAGAAAAATTTTGAGGGATATGAGTTTGAGAGCAAAATAAAAGAACTCGAGGAGCGCGTTGGGAAAGTAAAACTAGATTTGATAATTACCGATGAAACCAACAGAGGTCCGTTTTTATTATGTGCTGAAGCAAAATGCTTCCGCTACTATCAATGGCGTCAAGGTGTAGCAACTGTTGTTATCAAGAGGGATATTGACAGGTTAGTAGAGCTTAAAAGACTGGAAATTGCTGAGAAGACAGTTTTTATACTATTTGATGATTATTATTATCTAAAAGAAAAAGATGAAGATAAAAAAATTCAGGAAATACTAGCAGGAGCCCCGAAAGACATTGTTGTATTGTATCACAATTCAAAAGCAAAAATAGTGACCACGCCGCATACATAATGTCCACATAGCTCTTAAATAAAAGGATGCAGAAGGTTACCACATGGGAGCCGGACGAGGGCATGCTGGAGGTGGCGCAGATGAGCATGACGCTTTGTCTGGACGATAGATTTGAGCGGGTGTTACCGCCGGAAAAAAAGAACGAAGTATGGAACCACGAATGACTTCACAATTTGAATAAGATGTAGTATAATTATTATGAAGAAGAAATATAGGATTGCTTAGTCAAATTAAGGAAAAATTACAAGTAGTCAAAGATAGGAATAAATGATGATAACTCAATCTGAAGCAGACACTTTAGTTGCTATGCAAAAGAAGAGGGAGACGGATGAACATTATGGTTTTCCTGTTTCTGGTGAACTTTTGACTATGCCGATTATTTCGATTGACGAAAGTGAAAAGTTTCTTATTGATGTAAGCAGAAAAGGAAAATTTAGGCTTAAAAGATGTACTTATCAAGAGCGTTATAGGGGAATGATTATACTTATTAGACTTGATATTGATGGACCACCCCACGATAATCCAGAATTATACCCAGAGATTATTGATTATCTTATCCCGTATGCTGGACAGAATATAGAATGTCCTCATCTCCACTTATATGTAGAAGGCTTTAATGACAAGTGGGCGGTTCCTACTCCAACTGGTGAATTTACAAACAAAGATGATCTTTATGCAACTTTAGATGACTTCTTTAATTACTGCAACATCATTGAACCACCTATTGTTGAAAGGGGGTTATTCTAATGCCGAAGGATTGTCAGACTTTGGTAAATGATTATATTGAATGGTTGAGACAGAAAATAATTGTGGAAGAAATAGGGGATGTTTGTGAAATTACAACTCCTTTTCTTGACCGACATAATGACCAACTGCAAATATATATGGAAAAAATTGATAATGGGTTCATTCTGAGTGACGATGGTTATACTATTACGGACCTAAAGTTAAGTGGGTGCGAATTTAATACAGAAAAAAGAATTCATATGTTAAATGCAATTCTAAATGGATTTGGTGTTCATCGTAAGGGAGATGAGATTTTTGTTGAAGCAAGACCTGATAATTTTCCACAAAAGAAACACAATATAATCCAGGCTATATTGTCAATAAACGACCTTTTTGTTATGGCTGAGCCAATAGTGGCAAGTCTTTTTAAAGAAGATGTAGAGAGATACCTTCGTTTTAATGAGATTCGTTTTACGCCATCAGTAAATTTTAATGGAAATAGTGGATTTGTTCATTTCTTTGATTTCGTAATCCCAGCATCAAAAGCGAAAGCAGAAAGGATCATTCGAGCAATAAATATACCCAACAGACAAAATATTACATCACTAATTTTTTCTTGGACTGACACAAAACAGGTAAGGGAACCTGATTCTACCGCTTATGGGGTTCTAAATGATACTGAAAAGCCAATAAGCTCAGACCTCATAAGTGCACTTACTAAATATGGAATTAAAGCTTTACCCTGGACTAAAAAGGATGAATATGTTAATGACCTTGCAGCATAGAAAGAAATAATTATACAACAAATTAGATTTAAAAGTTATAGAAGTCCAACATGCACGAAAAACTAAAGGAACTGGAACAAAAATACGACCAGCTGACCACTCAGATGGCGGACCCCAAGGTGGCTGGCGACCACAATAAGCTGGCGCAGATTGCCAAAGCCCGTGCCGAGCTGGAGGAGCCGGTGCAGTTGTGGCGCAGGTTTATGCGCCTGCAGGAAGAGCTCACCGAGGCGGAGGGTATGCTCAATGATAGTGGGACGGACCGGGAACTGCGAGAACTGGCTGAGCAGGAGGTGGAGTCTCTCCGTGCCGAGCTGGAGAAGCTGGAGGTCAAGCTGAAGGAGGCGCTCATCCCCGCCGACGAGCGGGATTCCCGAAATACCATAGTGGAGATTCGTGCCGGCACCGGAGGCGACGAAGCCACCCTCTTCGCCGCCGAGCTCTTCAGAGCCTACCAGAAGTTTCTGGAGGGGCGCAAGTTCAAGGTGGAGATACTCTCCTCCCATCCCACCGGGGTCGGGGGATATAAGGAGGTCGTCTTTTTGGTCTCCGGAAAGGGAGCCTTCAGCCTGCTCAAGCACGAGAGCGGGGTTCATCGTGTCCAGCGGGTGCCGGTGACCGAGTCCAGCGGACGCATCCACACCTCGGCGGTGACCGTTGCCGTCCTCCCTGAAGCCGAGGAGGTGGAGGTGGAAATTTCCCCCGAGGATTTACGCATAGATGTCTTTCGCTCCACCGGTCCCGGCGGTCAGTCGGTCAACACCACCGATTCGGCGGTACGCATAACCCATCTTCGCACCGAACTGGTGGTCACCTGCCAGGATGAGAAGAGCCAGCACAAGAACAAAGCCAAGGCGCTCAAGATTCTCAGAGCCCGCCTCTACGATATGGCTCAGGCGGAAGCCGAGGCGGAACGTTCCAGTGAAAGGCGGGCACAGGTGAAATCCGGCGACCGCTCCGAGCGCATCCGCACCTATAACTTCCCCCAGAACAGGGTCAGCGACCATCGCCTGGACCTCACCCTCTATACCCTGGAACGGGTTATGGAGGGCGGATTTGACCAGATTATTGAAGCCCTGATGGCTAAGGAGAAGGCTGATAAGCTGGCCAAGGTGTCCTGAGTTTGACTGATAATTGTCCATCCTTCCCTCCCCAAAATACCCTTAAAGAGATACTTACCCGGATAGAGGGGCTCCTCGCCGAGAGGGGGACCGCTTCGCCGGATGTGGAGGCGAGGCTTCTCTGTGCCCATCTGCTGTCGCTACCCCGCCCCACCGACCTCCTCTTCCACCTCCAGCATCCCTTGACCCCCGAACTGAGCCGAAAGCTCTCCCAGTTGGTCTCTGAGCGGCTCTCCGGAAAGCCCTTACAGCTCATTGTCGGTAGTGTTGACTTCCATAGTGTCACTTTGAGAATGGATGCAGGGGTCTTCATCCCCCGCCCGGAGACGGAGACTCTGGTTGAGGTGGGGCTGAAGTTTCTGGGCTTCCTTTCCGGGGGGGAGCCGGTCAAAGTCTTGGACCTGGGTACAGGTTGTGGTGCGGTGCTCATCGCCCTTGCCTGCCGGACCGGCTTTGGTGGGGTGGGCACGGACATCTCCCCCATGGCCCTGGCTCTGGCGATGGAGAACGCCGATCGCAATCAAGTGGGTGACCTGCTTGAGTTCCGCCAAGGTGACCTCTACTCTGCCCTGCCTCCCTCCGCCCGCAAATTCTCCCTGATTGTCTCCAACCCACCGTATATTCTCTCTTCGCAGATCCCAACGCTTCCCCCGGAGGTGCGGGATTATGACCCCCGGGAGGCGATAGACGGCGGGGAGGACGGTCTTGGGATGGTTCGGCTGATAATTGAGGAAGCCCCCGGGCATCTATTGGAGGGGGGGATGCTGGCGGTGGAGATGGGTGAGGGGCAGGGGGAGGAGGTGGTGGGGATGTTTTCGGAGGCTGGGTTTAAGGCGGTGGAGACAGAGCCAGACCTGACCGGCAGGGAGAGGGTGGTTTCTGGTATCCTGCCGGGGTCTTAGGATAGTGATAATTTAATATTACTTAGCTTTTCACCCGCCAAAGATTCCCGCATTAGATTTTAAATGTATTTGGGGGAATTTTTTTCTTTTAATTTCGCACTGTTTATGCTAGTATTTAACGGCTATTTTTTAAGTATCAATACTTCGGTTCGCAGCTCTATCTTTAACCGAGGAGGTTGAGTTATGCAGGCCATTCCCATCATCACGGTGATAATCTTCTGCATCGCCGGCTTGCTTGCCATCTGGAAGCTCTTTGTCGCCAAAGGAGCTTGGAGGATGATGTCCATCGCCGGTATTCTGCTGGGCATCTTTTTTCTGCTGGCAATAGTTGCTACGACTTTGAATCCCTGGGTAGGCGCCATCATCCTCTGGATTGCAGGTATCTTCTTAATTTTAGGTTACATTTTGTCAAAATAATTTACACCTTTGCTATGCAGATGGCGTTTGGGGCTGGGTATTCCCAGCCCCAATCTTTATCCTCCAAGCGCTCACATCTACTGGAGTAGACACTTCAGCTTACCCAGGCTCCGGGGTTGGATGTCGGTGGTCACAGAGTATAGCTGATAGTTATCCAGCATAAACTCCCAGCTTCCCCCCATTGCAGAGCAGGTCAAACCCAGGATACAATCCCCGAAGGAGATGCGCCCGGGGTCATCTGTGGTGCTTAGCTCCTCCTCTTCGTCCAGAAGCAGGGTGAGGTTGACGATGGAATCGCCGGTGGTGGTGAAGCTTAAGGTGTGCCAGGAGGCGATGTCAAAGTCGTAGAGCATATATTCCTCAAGCGTCTCCGCAGTGCCGTTATGGACATAGCTTATGGACATCAAAGCCATATCCTTGTCTATGCCGGTGAGAAGTGAGCCGTGATAGCATTCCCAGCTACTGGGATAAGCGCCGTCAAAACGGAGTATCAGCTCCACCATACAGACTTCCTGTGAATCCATTTTGAAGTTTATTTGGGCGGAGCCGTCACCCAACAACTTATACATCATCACCATATACTTGCACTCCGCCCCGTTGCTCCAGGCCACCAGCCCACAGATGCTCTGGTCACTGCCGTCATCAACCACGATAAAATGATCAAGGGTAGCAGGATCGCAGTTATCCCAAAGAGGATTGGTGACGATATCTTCACCGATGTAGTAGTCTTCAAAATCGTCCGAGAATATCAGTGTAGAGCCTTGCGCTTGTAAAGGCATTTGTAGGAGAAGGAGACAGATAAGAAGTGGAAATAATTTTTTCACATTTTCCTCCTTTGGTTTTGGTTAGATAAAGCCCCAAAAGTTTTCTGTAATTGATATTATATCACAAAAATTATCTTCTGGCAACAGGCATATTCTATGCAAAGCGACTCTGCTATGAAAAATTAGTGGTTCTCCCTGTGCCCGAAGAGCACCGTCCCCAGCCTCAACAATGTAGCCCCCTCCTCAACCGCGGTCTGGAAATCCCCGCTCATTCCCATTGATAGATGCTCCATTTTAATCCCGGGAATCCTCCGTTCGGCTATCTTTTCCGCCAGTTCCCTAAGCATTACAAAGCAGGGACGCACCTTTTCTTGATCGGCGTCCCACAGCCCGATGGTCATCAGTCCCCGCACCTCTATGGCTGGCAGTGCCCCGGCGTAGGCTACAAGTTGCTCGGCGTCCTCGGGCGAACATCCAAACTTGCTCCCCTCAGAAGAGGTGTTAACCTGCACCAGGCAGGGAACGGGCTTGGATAGTCCCATAAGCTGATGGCGGTGCGCTATCTCATCGGCAAGTCTGCGGGAGTCCAGGGAGTGGATGATATCAAAGATGGCCAGGGCGTCTTTGACCTTGTTCCTCTGCAAATGCCCCACCAGATGCCAACTGATGCGGTCTCTCAGCTCCCCCACCTGCTCATATTTCCTGCAAGCCTCCTGGATGCGGTTCTCGCCGATTTTGGTGATGCCCGCAAGGAGGGCTGAAGACAACAGCTTCGTCGGATGACCCTTGGTTATCGCCACCACTTCCACCTCAGCGGGATTGCGTCCCACTAGAGCGCAGGTTTCTGCGATCCGCTCTATAACTCGGACGTAGTTTGCGGCAATCTCATCGGCGGAGAGCATCTACCTCTTCCCCTCCTTCTTGACCAACCCCAACATGGTCAGGTTCTCCAGCTCCCGTGCGTCGCAGAAGATGGTGGCTCGCTCAGGGCTGTGGCGCTGATAGCGCAGTTCCCTCTCGCCACTCTCAAGTATCCGCTCCACAAAGAGACCCCCGCTCTCCCGTCGGGCGACTACATCCCGTTCGTCCTTTGCCCGGATGAGATAGGCGCCCTCTATGGCGGAGAGGAACTCAAGCGTCTTTTTGCGAACCTTCTTGGGGTGCTGGGGGACGATAACCTGCACCGCCTCCACCACCGGACCCATCTTGGGGCGCTCCGAAAGAGTTGGCTCAATCTTTACCTTAGGGGGTTTCTTCTTCTTTTTGAAGAGTCCCATAATTACCTCCAGGTGCAAACGCAAAGATATGATTATAATCGTTATTTTATAGTAATGGACGCTTCACTCAAGGTTGGATATAATCACTCGGGTCGGCGATTGCCCCCGCCACCGCACTTGCTGACACCGTAGCCGGGCTTGCCAGATAGACATACGCATCCCGACCCAGCTTGTGCAAGAAATTGCGGTTGGAGGTGGAGATGAGCCGTTCGCCGGCGTAGAGCACACCGTGATGACCGATGGTGCATAGGGAACAGCCGGGATTGGTGACCATAGCGCCGGCTTCCAGGAATATCTCCCAGAGGCCCTCGCTGAGGGCGGCTTTGGCTACCTCCATAGTCGCCGGCACCACCGTAAGGCGCATCCCCTTTGCCAGCTTGCGCCCGGCCCTTTCAATGATTTTCGCCGCTATCCTCAGGTCCTCTATCCGGCCGTTGGTGCAACTGCCGATGAAGGCGGAATCTATCTTTTCACCGATTACCTCCTGAACCGTCTTCACATTATCCGGCGTGTGCGGACAGGCGATGAGGGGAACTATCTCGGCGAGGTCAAAGTCGAACTCCTCAACATACTCCGCTCCCTCGTCGGCGGATATGGGTTGAGGGGTTTCATCCATCCGTGGGGAGAGCCAGTCCAGGACTGCTTTGCCGGGGGAGAAGAAGCCCACCTTCCCCCCGGACTCGGTTATCATGGAGCAGATGGTCAGCCGACCGGCAAGGTCCATCCCCTCGGTGCCGCCACCGGTGAACTCCAGCGCTCTATAGTTAAGGGCTTCGGAGTCGGTATCCCGGAGGAGTGCCAGGATGAGGTCCTTGGCGCAACTCGGCGGTGTAAGCTCCCCTACCAGATTGACCCTGATGGTCTGGGGAACCCGAAACCATAGCCTACCCCCCTTCCAGGTAGCGACTATGTCGGTGGTGCCCATCCCTAAAGACATGGAGCCCACAGCGCCGAGCAGGTTCATGTGGCTGTCGGTGCCGATGATGAGCGAACCGGGGGAGACCAGCCCGTTTTCAAGCAGGATGTGCTGACCGATGCCGGTGTTGACATCGTAGAGGTGGGGGATGTTCTGTTTGCGGGCGAACTCTCTGCAGATTTGCTGGTTGTTTGCCACCTTGGTGTCCTTTGCCGGCGCCTGATAATCAAAGGTGAAGGCAATTTTATCGGGGTCGGCGACGGAACCCTCGCCGAAGTGCTGTTCGTATTCCAGCACGCAGTTGGGACCGCCGAAATCCCGCGCTACCGCCATATCCACATCCGCCCAGATGCGCTGTCCGGCTTTGACTTCCTCACCTGCATGGTCGGAGAGGATTTTTTCGGCGATGGTGTGGGGCATGGATTGACTCCCGGTGGTTTTTGTCAGTTGGAATACTCTGTGGATGGTTGATGATACACCAGGCGGAGATTCTTGGCAATGGAAATGTTGGTGGGGTGGTTTATAAAGTTTCCTATAGAAGGTGAGGATACCATCCTCGCCCTTATCGGAGACGTCTATCCCCCCACCCTCACCCGGGAGAATCCTCCCCCGTCCCGCTCCACCTCTATCACCCGTTCAAAGCGGGATTTGAGCTCCTCCAGGTGGGTGATGACCAGAATGAGGGCGAAATCGGCGCTCACCTTGCCGATGGTCTCAATCATAGCCTCTATCCCCTCGGCGTCCTGGGTGCCGAAGCCCTCGTCTATCACCAGAAAGGGGGGACTCTCTCCATTTCCCCCCACCAGCAGTCGGGAGATTGCCAACCGAAGGGCGAAGCTGATGCGGAAAGCCTCCCCCCCGCTGAAAAGCTCAAAGGGTCGCCGGCTTCCCCCCTGACTTACCACCACCCGTAATACCTCCCGTTTTCTACCTCCTTTGGTCAGCTCCTGAGTGATGAGGCGCAGGTGCAAAGAGCCTCCGGTCAGGGTGGCAAGGATGGCATTAGCGGAACGTTCCAGCTCGTCAAGCACGGTCTCTATCATCCGAGCCTGCACCCCCCGGCGACCGCAAGCCTCCGCCAGGAGCCGTGCCAAGCGATCTCTCTCCCTTAGCTCCCCAACCTTAACCCTCAGCTGGTCCGCCCGCTTGCGGTTTTCATTGAGTGCCGAAAGCCTCTCCTTGAGAGCTCCCTCTTGCCTATCCAGTTGAGCTTTCTCCGTCTCCAGGGCGCCCAGCTCCTCTTTCAACTGTTTTTGTCGCTCTTTGGCTTGCTCCCAGCGCTTGGAGTATTCCTCATAAGTGGATAGTTCCCCTTCAAGGTGGGAGAACCTCTCTCGCCTTGAGGCGCTCTGCTCGGCAAGCTGGGAGAGCATAGAACCCAGATTTTCTTCCCGTTCCTTGGCGAGGGTTAGCTCTATTAAGCGCTCCTGCGCCCCGGCAAGGCGCTCAAGCTCCACCTCCACCTGATTGTGTGCCCGGCGGTCGTAGCCCAGAGAGCGTCTTCTTTCCGCCGTCCTTTCTCTCCGTTGAAGGAGTTCCCGGGCGTAGCTTCTCTCATCCAACGCCCGCTCCAGAACAACCAGCTTCCCTTCCAGCTCCTCCATCCGAGCTTCCACCTCCGCCTGGCGCACCCCGGCGTCCTCTATCTCCCTCAGCCGCTCGCCCAGAGCCCTTATCGCTGAAAGTTCCCCCTGCATCTGCAGGTGGCGTTTGGGGTCGTAGCCGAGGAGGGAGACCTCTTGCAGGGCATCCTCCAGTCTTTCCTCCAGCTTGGGGTCTAAGCCCTTGCCCTGTGCCAGGTGACGGGAGAGCTTGTCCGCTTCGGCTTCATGCTCTTCCCGGTGGGCAAGTTCCCGACGGGCTTGCTCCATTCGCCAGAGGAGGGCGGAAAGCGGTTTTGTGCGCAACTTCAACTCCTCAATCTCCTCCTTGAGGTGGCTCTGGAGCTCGCTCAGTCTTCCCCCCTCATCCAGTAACTCCTTCTCCTTCTCTTGGAGGAGGGCTTCTTCCTTACGGAGAGCCTCTTCCTCGTCAGCCAGGTGAGCTACCACCTCCTCCCGGCTTGCCCGGTCCAATTCTCTGCGGCATAGGGGACAGACGGCGTCTGCCCCCCGGGCGGTGGTGGAGAGCTCACCCAGAGCGGAGAGCCTGTGGGCAATAGCTGTCAGCCCCTGACCGCAGGAGGCTAACTCCCTCTCATTTTCGGTGGTTTTCCGACCGATATTGGAAAGAGCCCCCTCCTTCCCTTCACGTTCCCTGAAAAGCGTCTCAAGTTGTGCCGACTCCTCTTGCATTTTGGAGAACTCACCGGAGAGCGCCTCCAGCTTGGAGAGCCGTTCTCTTTGGGAAGCCAGCTCAGCCTGCTTCCTGCCCCTCAGGGCGGAGAGCTCCCGGCGCAAAGCCTCCGCCATCCCCTCAAGCTCTTTCGCCTTTTCCGCCAGCTCTTCCTGTTTCACCATCTCTTCGGCTAACCCCTCCCCCTCGGCAAGCTTGGCGCGCAACCCCTTCTCTTCGGCGAGTAGGGAGGAGATGGATTTTAGCTCCCCCTTCAGGGCGGATACCTCTTCTCTAAGGGTCGCCCTCTCGGAGAGTAACCCCCTCTCCCTCTGGGCAATCTCCTTCTCCAGAGCGGTTATCTTCCCCGTCAGAGTGCTGTCCTCGGCAAGGAGCTTCCCCCAGCGCTCAGCCTCGGCTTGCAGGCTGGCCTGCTCTTTTGCGGCGGAGCGGATATCGTCGCTTCTGGCGAGCAACTCCTTCAGGCTGGAAAGCTCTCTTTTCGCTGCCTGCTCCTGATTGCCCAAAGCGGAAAGCTCGTCTGCGAGCTTTTCCCTCTCCTCTCGCAGAGCCCTCAGTTTACCCAGCTTCTCCCCCAGTTGTGCAAGCTCCCCGCCCAACTTATCCAACTTTTCTCGCTTATCGCTCAGTTCGCCTTCAAGCGCCTGCACCTTCCCCTGGACCTCTTCCAGCTCCCTCAACACACCACCCTCATCACGCAGAGCGGCTCTAAGGCTTGAGCGTTCGCCCTCCAGAGCTTCCAGTTGACCTTCGGTCAGGCGGGCTTCCTCCCTTGCGGTCTCAGCCAGACGGTCGTAGAGCGAAAGCCCCAGGATTCTGCCCAGTATCTCCTTCTTCTCGGAGTCGCTTGCCCGATGGAAGCGGTCCGCCTGCCCCTGCAGCAGGAAGCTGGTGGTGATGAAGGTCTCGTAATCCAGACCGAGCAGTTCCAGAAGAAGCCTCTGGGTCTGCCTCACTCCCTCCGACCACAACTGGTAGCTTTTTTTAGACGAATTATAGACCCAGAGGGTAAGGGTGGTGTTTGCGCTCTTGCCCTTCTTCTGAAACCAGCGTTCCACCTTATACAAATCGCCATTACAGATGAACTCCAGGACCACCCTCATCCGCCCCCCGCTAGCACGGGCGGAGGCGTTAATAAGCCGGTCCGCTTCAATGTTGCCCCCCCGGGCTTTACCCCAAAGAGCCCAGGTCATTGCCTCCAGCAGGGCGCTCTTTCCCGCTCCGTTCCCGCCGGAGAGGCAGGCGCATCCCAATCCGCTGAATTCCACCTGCACCGGCTCAGAACCGTAACTGAGGAAGTTCTCCAACCTGAGGAGCTGGGGTATCATCACCAGCGAGCCCCCCTTTCGCTTCCCCTGATCCTTCTAAGCAGTTCCTCGGCGAGTTCTAAGAGTGCTTTCTTGCGGGAGCGCATGCGGGGGTTGTCGCCGAAAAATTCCTCCAGGGCGCTGAGGACCGGCAGGCGGGGGTTGATGGCGGAGGGCGCAGCCCGCCTGGACTGCTCCCGCTCCATCTGGAAGCCGGTGAAGTGATAGACTTTCTTCCCCTGCACCACCTCTTTCATCCGCTTCCAATCCAGCGTCTCCTCCTCCTCCCCAATTCTCACCTTGATGCGCAGAATGGCTTCTCCGAGCGGCTCATCCTGCAGGGCTTGCTCCATCACCTTGAAGGGCTCACCTCTACCCCGCAAATCCACCACCAGTTGGCGCAGGGGTCTGCCGGGCAGGGGGACAAACTCCCAGTCGGCTTTTCCCTCTGCAATGGTGACCAGCACACAGCCCTTGGTCTGCCCCCCTTCGGCGAAGCTTAGGGGCGCCGGCGAGCCGGCATATACCAGCGGTCTGCGGTCCGCAGTGGTCAGGGCTTGGTGGTGATGGTGATGCCCCAGGGCGCCGTAGAGCAGGGGCTTGGGCAGGAGCCGGCTGGGGGGGAAGGGAATGTCCCCGCCGATGTGAGCGGGGAGATTGTCGCTCAGCTTGCTTCCCGCCAGGCTGATGTGTGCCAGGAGCAGTGATGGGCGGTGGGGAGGGATTTTAGAAGACAGGCTGGATACCCGGGAGATGATGGTGCTTTTTAGGGCTTGGTTGACATCGGATGCCCGGGATAAGTCCTCCCCCAGCCAGGAGCGGGAGGGCCAGGGCAGAGCGAGGACATAGAGCGGTCCCTTTCCGTGTGCCAGGTGGACGGTTAGTAGCCGGGGGGAGGTTGCCAGGTGGAAGCCGGGCACTCCGAGGGCGGAGAGGGCTTCCAATGGGCAGGCTTTGCCCGGTCTGGGGGCGGAGTCATGGTTGCCGGGTATGGCGACGATGGGGATGTTGGCGTCAAGGAGTCTGCGCAGGCGGATCGCCAGCTCCCGCAGGTGGAGTGGAGATGGATGGGGGGAGTTGAAGGCGTCGCCGGCGATGAGCAGGGCGTCAACCGGTCTGCTGACTGCAAGCTCCACGGCGGAGTCCAGAGTGGCGAGCAGGTCCTGGAAGCGGGAGCGGGTGGAGTCAGCTCCCGCCGGGGGGTTATGGGGAAGTTCCCCCAGATGGAGGTCGGCGAGATGGAGTATGCGGACGATGGAATTATTCTTGGCGGGCATAGTATCACCGTCTGTAACATACCACAAAACATATGTTGAGTAAAGGAAAATCGGAGGGTGAGGAGGGATTTTTTTGGGGGGGATTTAGGCGGACTTCAGCCAGATGGAACTCATCATCCGCTCGGCTCTCTCCCCCTCACGACGATAGGAATACCACCAGGATTCTTCGGCAAATGTGCACTGGGGGTGGATGTAGATGGACTTACCGGGAACGCCGAGCGCCTCCAACTGAGCGCTGATTAAGCCCCGCAGATCCGGCTTGATGCCCCCATCATCAACGGTTATATGGGGGTTGTTTTCACCAAATCTGGAGATGAACTTCTTCCCCACCTCCCTGCCCACGACATAGTTATCCCCGCAGATGGCGGGACCTAAAGCCACCAGAAGGTCGCCGGGGCGGGTGTTGAATTCTTTAATCATAGTGGACACCGTCCTCTCGGCGATGTTCGCCAGCGTCCCCCGCCAGCCGGCGTGGAAGATCCCGACTGCCGGGCTTCGGCTGTCGTAGAGCAAGCCGGGGACGCAGTCGGCGGTAAATACCGCAAGTATCCTTCCCGGCTCACAAGTTATCAGCGCATCGGTGTCGGGAAGGACCATCCGCCCGGAAGCCCTGACCCGAACGACCACATCGCCGTGCACCTGCTGGGCTGTCGCCAGCCTGTCCACCTCCAAGCCCACCACCCGGCAGAGGTGGGCAATCTCCCCCTCGGCACGCGAGCCGCCTTTCATAGTGGGCAAGGCGTGCCGGGTAGTTGTGAGGGTGCCCACCCGCTCATCGCTCTCAAAGGGGGGATAGGTGATGAATTTGGGGACGGTCATGGGGTTATTAACATATTTTTGAAAAAGGTGAAGATTGGACGTAAAAATTAGCAATTTAATCAAAAAATTTTGTATAATCTGTATGAAATGGAAGTTGTAATCATATGATAAAGTGAAACTCTTGGAAAGGTTATTCCATGACCGAGTATGAATTTTCCGAACATGCTTATGATATGCTAGGTGAACGGAATATCCTAGAAGATTGGGTAAAATTGGCTATGGAAGATCCGGAGAGAAAGGAGTTGAAGGATAATGGTATGGTTCACTACATTAGAGCAATTGAAGATTATGAGGGACGATATTTGCACATTGTGGTGAATCCAGACCTTAAGCCCCAGAGAATCGTAACTATCTTTTTCAACCGCAGAATAAGGAGATAATCATGAGACTAAAAGTGGACCATAAAAATGACGCCCTGTATTTTAGGCTTGATGAATCAGCAATCGTTGAGTCTGAGGAAGTTAGACCGGGGGTTATTCTTGACTATGACGCCAATGGAAATGTGGTTGGCATTGAAATGCTGGGCTTGAGCAAGCGCGTCCCTGCGGAAATGCTGAAGAGTTTACAATTTGATACAGTATAGACCGATTTAGCTTTTTAATTGTTAATCGCTTATTAAATCAACTCTCACCTCCTTTCCCCTCTAGCTCACTCCCCTCCGACTTGGCGCTGACCCCCTCCCATTCCAGACCAAGTAGCTCGCCATCCGGGCTCACCCAGAGATAGAGCCCCAGTGGTTGCAGCAGATAGACCTCCGCATCCAAATACTCCCCGCCCACCTCCATTCCCCCCGCCCCCTGCCAGAGGAGGTCGCCGTCCATCTGCAAGGGCGACCAGATGCTCTGCAGTATGAGCGGTGATGAACCCTTGATTGCGCCGGAGTAGTGGAGGAGCACCAGGAAGGTCGCCGGGTTGTAGAAGTCGCCGGGTATTATCGGTTGGGTTTCGCCATTCAGCGGATAGAGGGGGAAGGATAGGGCTTGTTGGAAGGGAAAAAGTTCCGCCTCCTCGGAATTCTCCGATGGGGTTATCAACAGCTCCCCATAATCCTTGGTGGTGGGCAGGCGTAGATAGCCCTCATATATCAGTGCCGGGCTTTCCACCCGGAAGCTGAGCTTGTCGCTGGTGGAGCTTTTGCGGAAGAGATGGGCGCTGGCAATCCTTTGATCCTGGCAATAATAATAGAAGGTGTTGTCCAGGGGGAGGAAGATGTCGGCGGACGGGGGCTTGCTTAACAGAGTGCAGTCCAGGGAGAGCAGATGAGCTGTTAGGGCTTCCGCTCCCACCGCAAGTCGGATGCGGTCTCCGCCCGCCTCCTTGCCCCGCAGTAAGTCGTAAGCCACCCAGCCCCTACCCGGTAAGAATACCTCCAACCAGTGACCCTCCCGCAGGCCGCCGTAGAAGGGGTCGTAGAGCAAGCCGAAGATGGGGCGGGCGGAAAGCCCCAGTCGGCTCGCCAGAAGGGCGCCCGCGGAGGCAATACCTTGTTCGGAGCCTGAACCGGAGCTCAGCAGGTGTATAGGGTGATGGTCCATTGGAGCGGGCACAATGTTTACCGCCATCCAGCGGGCAAGACGGTCGGCGGTCTCCTGCTGGTTTGCGTTGGGCGAGGAGAGTTCCTGTAAGATTTCATCAATAGCTGGAGGAAGTTTATATGGTATGAATACCTCCTCCGTTGGTGGGGGCTTGGTCTTCGCTGGTGAGGTCGGTTCCGTCGGTGTCGGGGGGGACATAAGGGTGAAGACCCCGCTGATAGTTCCACCGTAGGCAATCCCGGTGAAGCTCTGGCTGACGCTTGAGAGCACTCCACCGTCAACATCCACCCCTATCAGAGTTGCTCGCACATATGCCTGGAAAGGAGCCTGAGGGTCGGTCTGCGGCCAGGGGGTTTCGGCTACCATCAGTGGTGCAGGGACAAGCATTGAGGGGAGTTCCTCCGCCGGCTGAATGAGGAGACCTTGCAGGCGGTCCTTCCCCTCAATCAGGACTCCATCTTCATCCAATCTCATCTCCATGATGAGCTCTCCGTCGCCATACAAGCGCCACTGAATCTCTCCGTCGCCTGTGGATATGGTCTGTGTCTCTGCTGAATAACGGGACAGGTCTAGCGGATTGAGCAGGGTGAATGAGGTTGTTCCCCGGGGTAGAAGCTGGGGGAGAAGATAAGCGGAATCCATCGGGTAGATGTTTTCCATAGTGGAGAAGGATTGCTCTTCACCCTCGCCAAAGTCAGCCGTGCAGACATAGGACCCGTCCTCATTCCCAGCCAGGGTTACAATTCTGCCGAGCGGTTTCTGCTTCTCTTTATACAGTAGCAGGTTGCCGCTTTTACCATCCAGGTGTATCCAGAAAGAACGCTCAAGTTCCAACAGCCCCTCCGGGCAGACCAGCAGTTGGTGGGCTTTTCCGCTGTAGAGCAGTTCGTCACCGGAAGTTTCGGCGAAGACCTCCACCCAACCGCAGGGAGGGTCGCCAACCCCTGCCGAATCCAGGGGATAAAGCAGATATATGCGCGGGGAATGTTGTGGCGGGGAGAGGGAGCATCCGCTCAGAACAGAGAGGGCTGATGCAAGCCCGAGAAGAACAGCGATATATACTTTTGAATGGTAGGACACTACCGCAAGGATAAGAAAGGATAGGCGAGTTGTCAATCGCTTGCGGATTGCTTTTTTCGCTCGCTTGACTTATAATTTCCTCTATGGATGAGGGCAAGTTGTTTGTCGTGGCTACGCCGATAGGGAATCTGGCGGACATCACCCTGAGGGCGGAGAGCGCTCTCGCCGAAGTGAGCCTCATCGCCAGCGAGGATACCCGTGTGACCCGCAAGCTCCTCGCCCACCTGGGCATAACCACCCCGCTCATCCGAGCCGACGAGGGGGCTATCCCCCGGGCGTTGCAACGAGTGCTGACGGAGCTTTCCGCCGGTCGGGATGTAGCCCTGGTGAGCGACGCCGGCACCCCGGGGCTGTCGGACCCCGGACCCCGTCTGGTGGCCGGTGTAGTGGAGGCAGGCTTTGAGGTCGTCCCCCTCCCCGGTCCCTCGGCACTTGCTGCCGCCCTCTCGGTCTGCCACTTCCCCGCCCAGCCATTCATCTTCATAGGCTTCCTCCCCAGGAAGAAGGGGGAGCGGGAGAGGCTCCTTTCCGGGGTGGCGGATTTTGCGGGCGCTTTGGCGCTTTTTGTCCCGGCAAGGGAGCTGGGGAGGGTTTTGTCCGAGCTTGCAGGGGCGCTGGGTGAGGGACGGCAGGCGCTGGTAGCCCGGGAGATTTCAAAACTCCATCAGGAGTATCTGCGGGGGACTCTGGGCGAGCTTGCCGAGCGGGCGGGTGAGCGGGAGTTCAAGGGGGAGGCTACACTGATTATAGCCCCGCCGGTGAGTGCGCCGAAAGCCGAACTCCCCCCCAGGGACGAGCTCAGGGCGCAGGTCTTGGAGTTTATGCGAGAGGGGCTGACCAAGAAGGAGGCATACTCCGCCCTGGCGAAGAGGTATGGTGTGCCCAGGCGGGAGGTATACAATCTGCTTGAAGGGGGAAGGTGAGGCGTGGGGAGAGCCTTTTTGGGGCTCATTTAACTTTTTAAATAACAATTACCCACCCTTACCCTCCTGGCAAACTGGAGTACAAGCCCAGCCGGACAACCGTCCCCCCTAAACCATCATTTTTCCCCTAAGAATAATGAATATATGATAAAATTCCCATCTATGATTGACGGGAAAACAAACATAATCAGGGCAAAGGGTGGGTTTGCCAGGGCTATCCTGATCCTCTCACTAGTTTTAGTGATTTTTTATTTATATGGGACCTGGTTCTATCCGACGGACGATGCCTATATAAGTTATAGATATGCCCAAAATCTCGCCGAGGGGAATGGACTGGTCTATAACCTCGGAGAACGGGTGGAGGGATACAGCAATTTCCTGTGGGTGCTCATAAATAGCATTCCCTTCTATTTCGGGTGCGAAGACCCCATATATTTCTCAATCATATTATCAATGGCTCTCTATTTTCTTTTGGTGGCGGTTTTTATAAAGGCGCTTCAAAAGGAGGTTGATCGCCTGGCAAGAGAGGACGCTCAAATTGTCAACTTCGCCTGCTTTGCCATATTCGGTCTTCTCTTATTGGCGGTTGATGGAAGGTTTTTTCTACATATGAATTCCGGTCTTGAGACCATATTCTTCTGCACCATCTTCTTTTTGGCGGTATTCTGGGAGAAAATAACAAGCAGAAAGTGGCGATATTTGTGGTCACTTCTTCTCGTCTTCTTACTCCTCATTCGGGCCGATGGGTTCGTCTATGCAGGAATACTGCTCTTTGCCTTGTTTATAAAAACCTTGGTTAAACGTGAATCCTTGAGGGATTTTTTCATCAATCTGGGAATATTTGTTATAGCCGTTTTAATTTATCTGGGGTGGAGATGGTCTTATTACCACGAACTACTGCCCAATACATATTATGCCAAGACCACCGCATTGAGTTATGAACAGGAGGTCTTAGGTTTTGTATATACCATACAATTTCTCTCGTCTATGGGGCTTGTCATGCTCTTCAGCCTGGTCGGTCTATTCCATCGCTCAATCAAAGAAAACATCCACTACATAATACTGATTATATCGGTGATGATATACATCACCTATATTGGTGGGGATTGGATGCCCCATGAGAGGTTCTACATTCCCCTCATCCCAATCTTTTGCCTGTTTGCCGGCATCGGTGCGATAAAGCTGGCGCAATATGTGAAAAGATTCAAGGTGATAATCTCCGTTGTAATTCTAATGTTGGTGGCTATCAACCTCCTCGCTCTGACCAATGCTATGTCCCTGAGGAAGATATTCCACATGGAGGCGAAATATCATGAGGATATCGTAATAATGAAGGATATAGGGCTATACATTAAGAACCACTCGGATGAGGATGATAAGATTGCGGTCAATTTTGCGGGGATGGTGCCCTATTATTCCCAAAGATATACGATAGATATGACCGGACTTAACGATAAGCACATCGCCTCTCTGGGAAGGGGACTTCATAAGAACTGGGATGTGGAGTATGTTCTCTCCAAGAAGCCCTTATACATTATGATGTATTCAAAACCGAAGATGGATGAGGCGGGGATACACTTTGTGTGGGGTGGAGCGGAGGAGTTATACTATCACCCGCTGTTCCAGAAGAATTACGCTTTGCATAAGGAGTGGATTCATCCGCTAAAGGATGTGGGATATTACCTGTTCAAAAGAGAGGAGATTTGGTCCGATTAACCGATTTTTTAAGAGTATGCTTATAGGAATGCAATTATGGATACTTTAAAATTCTTCTGGTCAGGTCGGTTGGGGAAGGCAATTCTGATTATTTGTCTTCTTCTAATTATATTCAATACCTATGCTACCTGGGGCATACCGATAGACGACGCCTATACCACGTTCAGGTATGCTCGGAACCTCGTAAACGGAGACGGAGCAGTATATAACCCCGGGGACAGGGTTGAGGGATACAGCAATTTCCTGTGGATGCTTCTAAACGCGCTGGGTTTATGGTTGGGCATCAACCCGTTGGTTTTCTCCTCAATTCTCTCCGTAATTCTCCTGGTCATTCTGATCTTCTTTCTCCTTAAAATTTATTATAAGCAGGCGATTGGCGATGCTAAAGACCGTTCTCCCTACCTGCTATTTGGCTTGCTACCTATCGTTACCAGCCTGAGCATCTTTTTCTATATCACCTCAGGCTTGGAAACACAACTGTTCGTGACCGCTTTCTTCCTTTCAGTATTCTCGCTGAGATACCTTAAATTCAATTTCATCGCCGGGGGACTGCTTCTGGGGACGCTCATTCTCACCCGCTCGGACGGCTTTGTCTATGCGGGGATAGTCTTGTTGTCATCATTCATAATTAGCCTGAAGGAGAAGAAGGTCAAAAGAGAGGTAATCCTGAGCGGGGTCATCGCCATAATAATATTCGCCATATATTTCAGCTGGCGGTTCTGGTATTATCGCTCCCCTCTCCCCAATCCCTATTACGCCAAGACATCGTTTGGGCTGATGGAGCTCAAAGAGGGGGTTATTTACATTATAACCTTTTTGAAGGAGAATCTTATCTGGATATTTCTTTTCATCTTCGGGCTTTATAAGAGGAAGGACTGGTATTTACTCTTTATTTTTATTGGAGTTGTAGGTTATGTAACCATCGTCGGTGGGGATTGGATGCCCCAGCACCGCTTCTATCAGGTTCTCATTCCCCTCCTGGGCTATGTTGTCGGCTGGGCGATATACTATATTTGCAGGGAGTTTAGGGTGAGCGAGAAGATTCTATATATATTTATTATATTTATATTGTCGTTCAATCTGTATGGAGTGGTCCACCAGTATTCAATTGAGAAACTAATTACCGGGGAAAATAAAGAGACGACCGCAGTTGAAATTACCAAGCAGGTCGGGGTCTATATTGACGAAAATTGCCCCCGAGATGAGAAGGTAGCCTTCAGCGGCGCCGGCATTCTGCCATATTATACCGACAGATATGTCATTGATACCATGGGCATAAATGACTATCATATAGCGCATCTTCCCGGAGGAATTGAAAAAGGCGACCCGGACTATGTCCTGTCGCTGAACCCATACTATATCGTTCTCTTCCACAGCGCCGTTGATGATGATGGGGATGTGTCCTCTTTCGTCTGGGAGGGGGGACGGGCGATCTATGAGCATCCCGATTTCAAGGAGAACTACAGTTTTGAAAAAGCTTTCCCCACCGGTGATGGTGGTGAGGGGGACAGGTACTTCCATCTATACAGAAGAAAAGTATGACCTGCGGAATCGCTTGTTAGCTAATCCAAGTAAATTCTATAAACTCCTCTAATTTTCCTAAGGGGCGGAGAACTATTCCCCGCCTCTGAATGTGCGATACTACCAACGCCTCCTCACCTAGTCTACATACACCTTCCAGAGTTCGCTTGTTATAAGGTCGTATACAATCCATTTTCCATCCGGGGACCAGGAGAGCCATGAGACCCCCGGCGAATCTATGGGGCCGTAGGGGAAATTGGTGATTCTTTTGGGTTCTCCGCCTTCTGAGGGAATAATCCATACAACCCTATGCATTGGATAATCATAGCCCGGCTCTGGATAGTATTGGTCGGCAAATGCTATCAAAGTTCCATCTGGAGACCAACGGGGGCATTTGGGAGCGTAGCCGGTGTCATAAATTACTTGCTCGCTCTGGGTGGTAAAATCATAGACGCACAGTTCGTAGTCCCAATCGCTTTGTCCAAGATGTATCCCTCTTATGTAGGTTAACATAGTCCCATCTGGAGACCAATCAATACCGTATATGAAGTCTCCCTCCACCACCAACTGGGGTTCGGAGCCGTGGATGTCGGACAAGTATATACCATCCTTTTCAGGGATAAGGTAGGCGATGTTGTAGTTTCCGTTCAGGCTGCCTTCAACTGTAGGATATGAACCCGGGAATAAATATACTGGTTCTTTCCCCCCTGGAAGTAGGTAGTAGACTTCATACAAACCGCCTGTAAAAAGAAGGTAGCCATCGTCACTGTAATCGTAGGGGTAGAGAGCGTATGCTGGCGGGTCGACCTCCTCACAGGTCAAAAGGAGGCTCAGATTTCCCCCCTGGGGGTCTATAGTCCAAAGGTCTCCGCCGTATCCATTCCCTCCTGAGAAGACGATAGTATCCCCCAAAGGAGACCATACGGGATGTTCCGCGTCTATCTCATCAAAGATTAATTGAGGCGTTTTGGATGAGACGCTGTCATATTCCTCCGAACATCCCCAAAGAAGTAGAGCGAGCCCTAAAAGTCCCCCAAGGACTGTGAATGTGATTGTGTTCTTCATACCTATCAACTCCTTTTTGCCTTTATGGTGCGAAAACTATCTTGCGACATTCGGATAGACCGGGGGCGGAGAATTTTCCCGCCCCCGAATATGTTCCAACATCCCCCAAACTACTCCACGCTCACCTTCCAAAGTTCGCAATTGATACTTCGCTCAAATACTATCCACTTACCTTCAGGAGACCAGGACAGAGAATTGGGGGGAGGAGGTTCAAAATCTGGGTCATAAGGGAGTTCTGTCAATCTAGTTGGGTTGCCACCTGATGAGGGGATTATGAAGATTTCCCAGTTAAAAGTTTCTTTTGACCACATACAGAAAGCTATCCAATATCCGCCTTGAGACCATCGTGGGTAACATGCACTACTGTAACCTTCACTGCTGTCATAGAGGAGAGTCGTCTCGGTGGTATTCATATCCATTATCCAGAGTTTTTCCTGATTTGCGAATACCAGCTTGCTTCCATTGTGTGACCAGTGAGGGTGGCCGCCGTCAGGAATCAGCAATTGTGGTTCGGAGCCGTGAATATCGGTTAAGTATATTCCACTGGTGCTATCTGGTCCTTTGCTGTTGGAATCAAAATAGGCGATGTTATAGGTTCCATCCAGGTTGCCCTTGATTGTGGGGCTTGAGCCCTCACAGATAAAGACCGGGTCGCCTCCTGCGAGGGATAAATAGTAGATATTGTCCAAATCGTCTGAGAACAGGAGATAGCTGTCGTCGCTGAAGTCGTTGGGGATGAATTCATGTGCGGGAGGAATGAAGCTGTCTCTGTCTAATATTAGATAGAAGTTATCCCCTTGTGGGTCCATGGTCCAGAGTCCCCAACTTTCATAGGTTCCACCATAGAAAACGATTTTACTCCCTTCAGGAGACCATACAGGGGATCTAGCATGTATCTCATCTTGGAAGGTTAGTTGTATCATCGTATGTGGTGAAAACTCATCACATGCTGATAAGAAAATTAAGAACCCTAATAGTACCAATAGTGGGATAATAGTGATTATCTTTTTCATTCTAATCAACTCCTTAATTCCCTCGTGGAAAAAGAAAGGGTTTGTAGTCTTCATCGTTCGTTTAGTTCATCTAATCACCGCTATCTTTCCGCTTGTTGGGGGCTTGCTGTCGCTTTCCAGCACCCAGAGATAGACCCCGCTTGCCACCGCGTCGCCGGAATTATTGGTCGCCAGCCACAGGTGGCTTAACTCCCCCACGAGTTGGTATGAATAGACCCGGGCGCCGGAGATGTCGTATATCGCCAGAGTGGTGTAGCCCTCAAGATTGACGAAGGAGACCCCGGGTGCGTCCCCGCCCGGTCGGAAGGGGTTGGGGGCCGGGTATGGCTCCGGGGAGGTCTGCGGTTGAGGGACGATTGATAGGGGGTCGGCGAAGGACATAGCCCCTGCCAGCTGGAGTTTTGCCCCCAGGGAAACCATCAGGGGGTCCAGCTTGTCCAGTGTGTCGTAGGGCGTATGGATGTAGGGATACCAGAAGGAGCCGGGGTATTCGCCGACCATCAGCGCCGGGTAGCCGAAAGCCTGAAAGGACATGTGGTCCGAGCCGCCCCAGCCCACGAAATGGGGAATGACCTCCAATTCGGGGAGATAATATTCAGCCACGGTAACCATATACTCCCCCATCCACTCCCAGGGCTCGCCTTCGCGAATGCCCACATCGTAGAGCTGGTCATCCCGAAAGCCAAGCATATCCGCATTGACCACAGCGACGATGTTTTTCCCCAAAGTATAGGCATCCTGGGCGTAAGCCCAGCTTCCCCGCAGTCCCTGCTCCTCTCCGCTCACCAGGAGGAAGCGCACCGTGCGGGCGAAGTTGAAGTTTGTCATAGCTCGGGCGGCGAGCAGGACCGAAGCGGTGCCGCTGGCGTTGTCGTCGGCGCCAGGAGCGGCTATCCAGGGGTCATAGGAGATGGAGTCATAATGAGCCACCAGGACCACCTCTTCATCTGGATAGAGCTCACCGTATCTGGTGGCTACGATGTTGGGTCGGGAGAAGAGACCGCCTTCACCCAGGTTCATCTCCTGCCAGGTGGTTCCGCCGTCGGTGGTTATGTAATGGGGTCCGTAGATACAGCAGACCAGCAGCCGGTCGGCGCTTAGGGCATAGAGATCGGTTACATATCTATCCTCGTTGGGTAGTGCTAACTCCTCCCAGCTCACTCCACCGTCGGTTGTGTGTTTGACCATATCGCCCACCCCACCAGCCCATCCGTTCAAGCTATCGGAGAAGCTGACCGCCAGCAGGTTATACTCGTCCTCATCCTGCACCGTCCAGTTTTCCCCACCGTCGGTGGTGTGGGCTATCTTACCCCCCATCATATGTGCACCTTCCGCCATCCAGCCCTCGGTGTCGCTTATGAAGCAGAGATCACGAATGTTGTGACCGGCAAGTTCCGGGGGGCAGATGTCGCTCCAGGTGGCGCCGCCGTCGGTGGTCTTGAGCAGAGTTCCTTCAAAACCGCCGCAAAGTGCGGTGTCAGAGGAGAGCATATGGATGCACATAAGGTCTTTTACGCTTTCGCTTGCCCCCAACTGCCAGCTCACTCCTCCGTCTTGGGTATAGACGATGGCCCCATCGGTGCCGCAGGCGATGCCCACATCCTGATCGTAGAAGTCTATGCTAAAAAATGTGGCTTCGGTGGGCGTCTGGGTTACCTCCCAGCTCTCCCCGCCGTCGGAAGAGAGGGCTACCTTCCCACTGCCACCGGCAAGCCAGATGTGTTCCTCATCCAGAGCACATATGGCGTAGGGGGAGGTTATCAGAGGTATTCTCTCAAAGGTATCCCCGTAGTCGGCGGTGGCGAAGAGAAAGCCGTCACGACAGACCAGGTAGCCCAGAGTATAGTTGGGGGTGAAATCTATCTCGTGGTATTGGCTCCAGTTTAACAGGTCAAAGTCGTATTCGTGAATCTCCACCGAGTAACCCATATCCGCCAGAAGGTTGTAGATGTAGTCGCAGGCGCTGATAAGCTGGTCGCTGTAGGTGAAGCGGGTGCCGTAGTCTTCAAACTTGTCAATCAGTTTGTATCCCTCGGCGGTGCCGTAGGAGTTTAGCGCCAGGGGGATGAGGGCGTTATACTCCGGCTGTTCGGAGATTGCGCTGGTTTTATGGATTGTGCTTCGGGGACGCAGGGGGAAGGCGAGGTAACCGCCGGCATTTACCCAGGTGCAGTCTTCGGACATGGTCGCCAGGAGGTAGCCCTTATCCCGGGGAAAGTCGGGGATGATGTGACCGAAGTCGGAGAGTTTCTCCTCTCCCAGCCCCAGCGGGTCGGCGACCAGGATATAACTGGTGCCCGTTGGTGCGCTGTCAAGTAAGATGGGAGGGGTGACGCCTGCACTCATCTCCGCAGTTAGGGGGCTCGGGCTTCTGAGGAGAGCGATATCGCCGTCGTAGTAGATGAGCCTTTGATTGTCTTTCAGGTGAGTAATGATGGTAGAATAGTCAGGCTCGGTGAGGAGGTATAGGTCCAGAATCTGTGCCGATTCTGCTATCCCAGTGGCGAAGCCAGAGAGCAGTATAAAGACCGCCAGGCTTCTAATCGTCCTTTTAATTGAAGAGTTCATCCAGGAACCTGCTCATTTTATGTAAATGGGTGCCGCTCCAGTAGATGCGCTTACAATCGGGGCAGATGAGGAAGCGGTTGTGGATTGAATGGACATAGGGCGGGACGAAGGGGCGCACCTGCGGTCGGGGGATGAAGAGCAAAAGTTGATTGCAGGAGAGGCATCGCCTGAAGGGCTTGATGGGCTCAAGAAGTCCCTTTTCCCTCAGCAGGGAGAGCGCCGACGCAAGCCCCTCCGGAAGCAGGAGGATTTTCGCCTCATCGGTCTGGGCGAGCGTGGCTGAGCGGGTGAGCAACAGGCGTCCTTCATTTGCAGAGAGGGAGGGGAGGGTGGCTTCGGGTTCAACATCGCTTGACACGCTGAAGCCGGCGATGCGCAGCCAACGGGCTACATCTCCGCAGGTGGCGTCGGTGTAGAATAATTTCTCTTTGGAGGTTGTCTTCATCGCCTTGCGGTCACCTTATACCTGATGTTAGCTTGATGATGGTCGCAAGTCAAGGGGAGGCTTTGAGCGATTTTGGGTCCGGTCGCTTATCGGTTTTTGCCTTGATTTTTTACATAAGATGTTGTATTATACCGGTGCCCAAGGCGGTGTAGCTCAGTCGGTTAGAGCATACGGCTCATATCCGTAGTGTCCCCAGTTCAAATCTGGGCACCGCCAAAACCATAAGCCCACACCCCGCCGATGGCGGGGTGGTGGGCTTTTTTGTTGCGCTGGCGATTTATCTATATTAGAATTGATGGAGGGGTGTTAAGCGACGGGGGGATGAAGGCTGTCTAAATAATTGTGGCGTTGAGCATCTGCCAAGTGAGGAAGGTGGACAGATGAAAAAGAGGCTTTATTTAGCTGGAGTTTTTTTGATCTTGGCGGGTCTGATGACCTCCAGTGGAGTTGTGGCGGAGGGTTCAGGCGAGGGGTGGAGCGCACTATCGGAGGGGGATACCGAGACCGCCGAGGAGACCGCCGACCGGATACTGCTCAGCTCTCCGGATGATTCCTGGGGACTGGCGCTTAAGGGGATGGTCCTCCTGGAGAAAGGTGAGCAGAAGGAGGCGGAGCTGAATTTGAAGCGGGCCTTGGAGGTGGATGTTGAGAACGCCCTGGCTTACAACGGTCTGGCTCTTATCGCCGGGCAGAATGAGGAGTATCAGTCGGCGGCGGAACTTTCCAACCGTTCCATAGAGCTGGACGACGATAACGCCGAATACTGGAACACCTACGGCTCGGCGCTCGGTTACCTGGGATACTATGAGCAGGCTATCGCCGCTTTTGATCGGGCAATTGACCTAAACCCCCAAATGGCAAAAGCCTGGGACAACAAAGCCGCCCTCTTCGGCTCTCTGGGATTATGGCTGGAGGCGTCTTACTGCGCTCACGAGGCGATAGCTGCCGATCCCTCCTATCATTACACCTATGCCACCCTGGCTGTAGCCCAGACCAATTTAGGCTTATACGAGGAGTCACTGAAGAATATTAACATGGCCCTGGAGCATTTCCCCGACGACCCTCTTTACTGGCACAATCGGGGGGTTATATTATCCTACCTGGGACTTGATGATGAAGCACTGGAATCCTTTGAGAGGTCTGCATCTCTGGACCCATACTGGGGGACCAACTTCTTCCAGATGGCTCTGGTCTATGTCCGCATGGGGGATAACGAGCGGGCGCTGGATAACCTGGAGGAGGCGGCTATCGTGTCCCCGTCGTTGGTCCCGGGGATGGTGAGCACACCCTACTTTGAAACATTGCAGGAGGAGGCTCGTTTCAAGGAGCTGGTGAAGAGGGCGGATACCGCGGAGGTGGCGGAATAAAGCCCAAAATGGAGATGATGGGAAGTTCTTTGGGAAAACCTGAAGCATTACGCATAAACCGAGCGATGGCGAGGGGGATGCTCTTCTCCCTTTTTTGCTTTTTACAGATACTCTGCCTGAGCGGATCGGTTTGGGGACAGGACGGAGAGGGACCCTCCTCCCCGGAGCAGGAGGAGCTACAAGACGAGCTGGTCTCCACCAAAAATCTCATCTCCTCCGGTGGGACCTTGGGGGAGGATGAACTTATCTTACTGTTACAGAAAGGTAATGCCGAGAAGCTCTTTCAGGAGACCTACGACCTTGCGCAGATAGCCCTGAATCAGCTTCCAGAGAGTGCCCGACTATACAATGAATATGGGGTTGCCTGCTTCCACCTGAGGGAGACCGGGGAGGCTTATGATGCCTTCCAGCGGGCCATAGCCCTGGATGATTCCTACGGTGAGCCCCATGCCAACCTGGCGGTCATATATCGGCGCAAGGGGTGGTATGAAGCCGCCGAGGAGGAGAATCGGTTTGCCCTTTCTTTTGAGCCATTTGACGGAACGGTGTGGTATAATTTAGGTATAATCCTGCTCAGGCTCTCTCGGGACCAGGAGGCTTTGGAGTGTTTTCAGCGGGCAATTGAATATGAGCCGGAGAGTGCGTCGGCTTATCGGGAGGTGGCGGTAATGCTTATTTCCGAGGGAGCATACCGGCAGGCGCTCTCCTACCTGCGCAAGTATGGTGAACTTTTTCCCGGTGGGCGGTCACAGGTGGACAGGTTGGTGAAGCATATTGAGGACGTCTCCGAGGAGGTCGGTTTTGAGGGGAGTGGAGAAGGAGGGGAGGTTGAGGGCGGTGGCGAGGAGGAGTAGACGGTTAGTCAAAGATAGCCGGGAGGTTGAATAATGAAGAGAGGTATGGTATTAAGGATATTTATTCTGGCGGCGGTCTTGGTCTTGGTCGCCTCGGTCCTCACCTGTGACCCAAGTAAGGGAATTATTACCGGTTCCGTGTATTATTTGGGTCAGCCCTGTGGCGGAACCTATGTGCTCCTTTTGGATGAGGACAGTTTAATCTTCCTCAATCAGCCTTTGGAGAACGGCACCATCACTTTTGATACCGGAGGTTACATCGTCGTTAATGTTAAGCCGGATACTTACTACTATGTGGTTGCGGTCAAGGACCTCAATGGCGACCTGAAATACACGCCGGGGACCGACGCCGTCGGTTATTATGGTGATTATGATGGGTTGGAATGGCTACCAAAATCGGTGAGTGTCCCCCCCGGTCAGACGGTTTCGGGGATAGACATCAATGAGTTGTATGTTCTACCTTTCTGAAGGGTAAAAGTGAACGTTATGAGTGAAAATATCCAAGAAATTGTGTTAAAATTTGGTTAAAAAAAGGCTTGACACGATTGGCATTATGTGTTATCTTGTCATAAAATATCAGGGTTTTGGATGGGTAACTGATAGTGGTTGCCAGAAGCAATATCTAGTATAGATTAAAAGGAGCTTTCTCAAAAGTGGTGGTTAAGTCTAGAGGTTTTGGATTGACCATCCTTTTGAAAAGCAGGAATCAACATCATTAAGGAGGAATGAACTAATGAAGAAGCTTATTGTTGCCATTACGGCTCTAGCCGTCATCGGCATGGCGGGAAACGCCCTTGCCATTGGCTTAACTGTCGGTGGTGGTGGCGGAATCCTTCTGCCACTTGGAGACCTCGCTGATATGGTCAAACTGGGCTATGGTTTTGGTGGTGGTGCTACCATCGGGGTCCTTCCGTACTTGGGTATTGATGTGAACTTTGGCTACTATCTTGGAATGAAGAGCAAGGCTATGGAAGGTGCTGCGGAAGGCGCCTTCAAGATGACCATTATTCCTATCACCTTCGGCGTTCGCTACAACATCATCTCCGGCGGAGCATTTGTGCCCTATGCCGGCGGTGGTGGCGGCTTCTACCTAATGAAGGTCAAGAACAGTGGCGTTGACGAATCCTACAACAAGCCTGGCTTCTACTTCGGCGGTGGTATGGACTACTTCATCAGCGACAAGCTCTGCATCAACTTCGGCACCAAGCTCAACATCGTGATGTTGGGCGACGATAAGTACACAATGGATACCAAAGAGGTCAGCAAGTGGATGTTCATGACCTTAGGCGGAGGTATCGGCTACACTGTAATGTAATCTTTCGTTTTTTCGTTTAAAGCTCCGGTCTCATCCGGAGCTTTTTTTATGGTTTTTTAAGGCGCGGAACTTGAATGTTATGTAGAGTGTGTCAGTAGCTCCTGAATTGTGGGTGGGTTATTTTCCCCTAATCTACTTCTGACAGTTGACTTGACAGCATTTTATATGTTATCCTTATATATTCGCATAAAATATAAGCTCTTTTCGCTTTTGGATTGACCATCCCTCAGGAGGTGGGGATATGAAGATGGATGCCATTGACACTCCTCTCACACCATTACTTTTTGTGGTGGGTAAGTGGAAGGGCACCGGAGAGGCGGTGGATTTTTCCTGGGAGGAGGATGCTGAATACACCTTGGAGTTGAACGGATTCTTCATCTTGGAGAAGAGTGTCGCCAAATCCAACGGCAAAGCAGTTCATTCCGATTTCGGTATCTTCAGCTATGATGAGGGTCGTAAACTCTATGTGGCTCGCTGGTTCAACAGTGAGGGGACCGTGGAACTCTCCTACGGTAGTTTCACCGATGACGAGAGTCAGGTATCATTCCTGATGGAGTCCGGCGAAAACTTCCCCCCCGGGGTGCTCATTCGCCGCATCTATAAGAAGATATCCAACGATGAATTCATTCTGCGGCTGGAGATGGCTCAAAGGGACGAGGAGTTTTCAAACTATGTGGAAGGACGCTACCGTCGGGTCTAAGCGGCACTTGCCCCGCTCATTAAGTGTCAACGAGGGTTGGATGCTCTCCTTTCCCTGATTCCACTTAAGATTGAGAGGATGGTTGGCTTTAGATGTTCAAGACACCTATATCATTTATTCTCTTCTTAATTATCTGCACAAGCATGCCGGTCGGGTCCGTCGGCGAGGAGAACTTTTTGCCCATAGAGGATGTGGGGCTTGCGGTTTTATCGCCGGTGTTGATAGAGAGCGAGCTTTTCGGCTTGGTAAGACTGCTCGGGCTTACGGAGATCTCTGAGGACAACAAATATTACAAACCAGCCGAGGAATATGTTAAAGAGCGGGTGGAGGAGCAGAGGATAATGCTGGATGTGGACGGCATCTCGCCGGTTGACGAGCTCGGTCATATTCGGGCGGTGGTCTATTATAAGAATGAGGGTCGTTGGGTCAACCTGAATATTGAGATGGTGCAGTTGGGCTATGCTCGGGTTATGCCCATAGCCAACTCACAGATAGACCCCAAAGCCTGGTTTGAGTATGAGAAGATAGCCCGGCAGGAGGGCACAGGAATCTGGGAGGAATGGGAACCGGGGGAGCTCTTTGAGGAGTAGGGTTGGGGGAAAATTTAGATATACAAAAAAACGCCGGTCTCGTCCGGCGTTTTGCTAATATATGCATCTACAGGTCCATCCAGCTGGCTTTCAGCTAACCTTTGGACGCAATGAATGCTTCCAAGCCGAGGTCGGCGGGAGCTCGTCCCTCGCAGAAGATTTTCTCATAGATGGATTCATATCTGCGAATTGCCGCCAATTTATTGGACTGTTTTATGGAGATATTAAATATCTCGTCTATCAGCCTGGAGAGGCTGCGCAAAATCTCCTGTTTGGACAGCTCGTCAAGGTGGTTGGTATTGCGCTCGGTCTCCCGCACATCAAATGCGCCGTCTTTGACTACCAGTTCGTTGACCAGATAGTTCTCCGCCACCATCTCCTTTACCTTCTTTTCCAACTTCCAGGGCAGTTTTACCGGGTTGTATAGTTCGTTCGATTGGGAAATATTCTGTATATACTTATTCAAGAAGTGGACCACTATTCCAATCTTGGTTTTAAACTCCTCCTCCAGGGCTTCACCTCCACCTCTAGCAAATGCACCGCCGACCTTAGTAAGGAAACCCAGAAGAGCGCCCTTCTCCTCCTCTAAAGCCTCTTCTATTTTCTTCTTATCTACCACCGCCTCCTCTTCAACTACCTCCAACAAGCCCGAGGAGACGAGCCCATAAAGAATCTTGACGGTCTTCAACTCGTTAAAGCCGGAAAGCTCGGCGATTTTGGTCACCGTGCGCCTTCCGTCAACCAGAGATAAAATTCGCCACTCATGGGGCTCCAAGGTAATGTTCTCCGAGCCCTCACGGGGATTGGGGCTAAATCCCAGGACCGTATTCCTTGAGGGGATGAGGGTGCGCAGTTTTACCCACTCGTCAATATGGCGGGTTGCCTCAAGGATGAGATTCTGACTGCCGAGGGTGATGGTCTTTGGGGAGGGAATGATCTGGGTCTCAAAGTGGAAAGTCCCTTTTGTCCAGTTGAAGAGTTGGAAGACAGCGGGCTCACCGACCTCCTCATTGAGGGTGGCGTGAACCGCTTCGCCGTCCTGAAAATAAACCTTAGCTATATCACCGTTTTTGGTTACGGTGAGCACACCTGTTCTCTTTCCGATGTGTATCAATTGGAGTACATCGGAGAGACCAAAATCCTCCAATGAGCCGTCAAGACTCACCGCCTCTACCTCTGCTAGGGGTTAACCTCGCTTGGTACATCTATGATAAAAATACTATCTTATATTCTATTTTTCAAGAGAAAAATGATAGATATAATTCTTTATATCTCTTTTTATCCCTCCGCCATCTTTTCCCTAGATGCCTCATCTTGTATGAAAGCTGACAAAGAAATTCTATCATAAGATTCTTGTTGTGAATGTGTTTTTTCGGATTTAGTGGAATGCCTCTGCGATTAAAAGAGGTGTCTCAGAAAGGTTCGCAGGGCTTTTAGGTTACGGCGTCTCTCCTCCGCTCGGGAGAGCGACTGCCATAGTTTGTAAGCCAAGTAGCGGGGGCGAAGATAATAGATTCGGCGGGCATAATCGCAGAAGCGCACCAACTCATCCGGAGTGAGGTGCTCGGTGCGTATGATGGTGGAGTGAAGGCCCTGCGGGGTGCACCATTGGGCGAAGTCATCCGCCAGAAGATAGCCCCTTTCTTCTGCCCAGCGATAAGCTTCGGTTCCGGGGTAAGCCATTACCGGGAAGAACTGGGCGGTATCCGGGGAGAGCTTCAGCGCCAGGCGTAAGGTGGCGGAGAGGGTGCGACGGTCCTCGCCGGGGTTTCCAGCCATAAAACAACCGTGCACCAGAAGACCGGCTCGCCTGGCGGAACGGGCGAACTCCTCCATCTGCTCCAGGGTGATACCTTTGTGCATGTTTCTGAGTATCCGGGAGTCGCCTGCTTCATAGCCGACGATGAGCAGACGGCATCCGCAAGCTCTCAGTAAGACCATGGTTTCAAAGTCCAGATTTACCCGCACATTTGCCGACCAGGGGAGCCGATTGCCGGCATCTATCAGCAGGCGGGCGATTGCCCGCATTCTCTCCCGATTGGCGGAGAAGGTGTCGTCCTCAATGACCACCTCCCGCACCTGGGGAAGTTCTTTGGCGGTATAGGCAAACTCCTCGGCTACATTCTCAGCGCTTCTAAGTCGGTATCTGCGCCCGTGAAATGTCTGGGGATAGAGACAGAAGATGCATCTGTGGGGACAACCCCGCCCGGTGATCATCATGGACATGGGATAGCGAGCGGCGGCGAAGAAGTAGTCTTCCACCACCAGATGTCGGCGGTAAACCTCGGCGACCAGGGGTAGGGCGTCCAGGTCTTCTATCATCTTGCGGTCCGGGTTGTGGATAATTTTTCCCTCCCGGCGATAGCTTATTCCGGCGACCCCATCTACCCCAACGCCCCCGGCAAGATTCTGTGCAAGTTCTCGCAGGGTGTAGTCATACTCCTTGCGGGCGACGGAATCTGCCGACGGGCATTCCGAGAGCACCTCCTCGGGGAGGACGGAAGCGTGTGTCCCCACCAGGCATAGATGGGCTTCGGGCAGGGTGCTCTTTATCGCACCGCTAATCGCCAGGTCGGAATGGATGCTGGGGGTAGTGGTATCCACCACCACCAGATGGGGATTAAACCCTTTGACCAGGGAGATGGTATTATCGGGTGAATATCCTCGTGCCGGACTGTCAATGAGCTGGACCTGGAAACCGGCTTTCTCCAGAGCGCCGGTAGCATAAGCCAGCCAGATTGGAAAGTAGAGTGTCCCGCTCTTGGCAACCGCCGGACTCCGTGAAGCGCGGGAGAAACGACCTTTGAAGGGCGGATTCAGCAGGGTTATGCGCATAGTTTTCCTAAATTCTGCGATTCTTTTAAGTTTCCGAGAGATCATTTGGCGCTTATAGGATATAAACCGAATCTATCCCTGTCAAGCCCTTTATCGGGCTGTGGATTGATCGTTTTGTATATAAATTGGTAGAAATTGAGTGGGCTACTTGACTTTGGGTAATCTACCTTATATACTCTTTTTTAGTTATGTAAACTATTTTGGGAGAGGTATTGTGGGAATAGCGAACATTTTTAGAGAGCATGTAGTCAACACCAGGCAAACTGTAGAACTGGAGAGCGCTCAGGACAAGGGATTCACTATCAGCGTCATCGTACCTCAGCCGAAACCGCCCACTTAGAACTGACCGGGTGCTCGCACTTTCGGTTAAACCCTATGTTTTCCTGAGTTGTCGTTATTAAGATAAGGGAAAGGATTATTACATCCTCTCCAATCCAAGCTGTTTCCGAAAGGTCGGGCAGTATATTTATCCCCTCATCGCAGGAGGTCATTATGTATAGATATTTAACGCCTTCACTTTTATGCTTGCTGGTGATTGGGCTTCTGATTTCACCTCTGGGTTGTAAAAAGGAGGATTTTATAGAGGTTACCGTGAAACAACCTAAAGGTCCCCTTGCCCTGGCGCTCAAGCAGGAGAACGAATACGCCTTAATCAACCAGGAGAATACGCTCTATGTGGAGGTGGACATCATCGCTCAGCAACTGGATAAGGAGAGCCGTCAGCCCCTGAACCTTTCCCTGGTGGTAGACAGCTCCGGCTCCATGCTGACCGGGGGTAAGCTGGACTATGTGAAGCAGGCAGCCTCCTATCTCATTGACAAACTGACCCCTCAAGATTCCCTTTCAGTGGTAACATATTCCACGGATGTGGAGGTGATCTTCACCCAGGGTGAGGTCAAGGACAAAGAGTTGTTGAAGGACAAGCTGGACTTCGTTGCCGCCAAGGGGTGGACCAATATGAGCGGGGGGCTCTCGGAGGGCTTTGAGCAGGTCGCCTCCAGAGCCGGAGAAGGGGCGATCAACCACATCATACTGCTCTCCGATGGACTGGCAAATCGGGGGATAAGTGACGAGTATGGCTTGCGCAAGCTGGTTTTCGGTTTCCAGGAGGAGGAAGTCACAGTTTCTACAATTGGTGTTGGCTTGGACTACGACGAGGACATTATGCGGGGCATAAGCGAGGAGGCAAGCGGGGACTACTACTACATCGCCGAGCCACAGGAGATTCCCGATATCTATGCCAATGAGTTTGATCGGCTGGCAAAGGCGGTAGCCAAGGATGCGGGGTTAATAATCCGCCTGCAGAGGGGAATTGATTTGCTAAAGGTCTTCGGTCAGCAGTTCCGGGAGATTGACGAAGGGCTCTACCATGTGGATTTGGGTAAACTCCAGAGCGGGGAGGAGCGTTGGGTAGTTATGGAGCTGGATATCGCCGCCCGGGAGGAGACCGGCAAGATGGAGCTCGGTTCGGTCACCTTACGCTACACCGATATCTCCCGGGAGGAAGGGATAGAGGAGGAGAAGTTGGAGGAGAGCCGGGGCATATACCTGACCTTCACCGACAGTGTGGAGGATGTGGAGCAAGGGCGGAACGTCAATGTCTTCAACACGGTCAATTATATGCTCGCGCAGGAGACCAAGCAGATGGCTCAGAGACTGCTCAAGAGAGGTGATGTCAGCGGTGCGGAGGAGCTTTTAGCTTCCACAAGCGATAAGATATCCCTCCGTTATGAGGAACGTGGGATAAGCGCTCCGGGCGCCATCTCCTCTGAACTTGGTGGTCTGGACTCCACCGCCGAGGTGTTGGGTGGCGGCGCCGGTCTCACCGAAGAAAAACTGAGCGAGCTACGCAAGGAGATGGACTACGACGCCTACAAGAAGACCAAGTATAGGGAAAACATTAAGTAGTTGAACCGCTGAAGCGAGATGGAAATGATTAAAGCCCCCCGCCAGAGGCGGGGGGCTTTCTTATGGGAGCTGATTTGGGGGGTTTTATTTTTGGAAAATACATTTTATCAGAACAACCCAATGGTGATGCCCCCACCAAGTGTGAGGAACTTCCAGTTAGTATTAGTGGAATCGTCGTGGTCGTCCTTTGCTACTTTGTTGAGGATGATATTGAGCCTGATGGGAATATCAATCCCCAAACTCTGGGTAAGGTTATATTTGAGACCGCCGCCGAAATATATGCAGAGTTTATTCCATCTCTCCACTGAATATCCGCAGGTCCATTCACAAGGAAGATGTATTTCTTTATCCGCTTTATAGGAATACATCCCGAGACCACCTGTGATGTAAGGACGGAAAGGATTTTTTAATGGGGGGTTTACTCGCACTCCTCCTCCTAATTGGTAAGTATGTAATTTCGCTCCCGACGCCCATAGCCCCCCTTCACTAGGCATTGATATTCCTGCAAAAAATTCCCCATCAACATAAGGACTAAATCCAATAAGAAGATAGCCCCATACAGAAGGAGAACAATTCCAGTGTTGGCGATAAAGCCCTGCTGGTATTTTAGTTCCGATGGTAATTCCGAATCTTAAATTGGTAGCGCAAACTGTGCTAGTTAGGGTTAGAAGTAATGACCCCATAAGCGTTAAAGCGATAAGTGTTCTCATTGAAATTCACCTCCTTTAACTAAATATTAACCTAAAGCAGTCAAGATGTCAAGAAAGGATTTTAATGATAGAAGGCGAGGATTATTATTTAAAAAGTGATGTTAATTCTCAGCAAATAGCCTTTCGCCAAATAATTATATCAAGATTTATCTCCAACGCCCACTAATACATCCGATATCTCCAGATTTCATATTCTTTTTCAAAGTAGATATACGGAGAACCGGGATATGTTGTCGGATACATGCCCTCAACTATCATCTCCTCATTCCCGCCTGTGAAATCTACCTGCTCAATACCAAATCGCTGCCAGGGACCTCCATATCTTACAAACAACACATTTTCCCCTGTTGAATCGAATTCCGGGTAAGCGCCGCTTTTTTCCGGTGGTACTAGAATTTTGTGCTTGCCGCTGCCATCAGAATTTATGAGTAGGATACAGCGATTACAGGTGACCGCACCGGGGACATATTCTTCTGTCCCGATGGCAATATATTTGCCGTCGTCGCTCCAGTTTAACCCCTGAATGGTGAATTCTTCGGAGAATTTAGCCCCATCCCATAGTAATTGATTATCTGTGCCGTCGGGGCGGATTTTATATATGTCACACTCGTAGCTCTTGTAATCAAAAACGACGGAAGAATAAGCAATCCATTCACCGTCGGGCGACCAGTCCAGATATTCTGATAAGTATCCCGTAGGGCTTAAAAACTGGAATCCATTTTTAAGCTCAAGGTCATATAAGAAAATCCCTACCTCAGAAGTGGAGCGAGAATATCCAAAGCAAGCTATTTTTTTGGCATCCGGCGAGAACTTTGGACAGCCAAAATCCACTAAATCATCACTTCCAGGTAGCATCTCAAACACACCCGAACCGATGTGGAATAGATGTATGGTAATGGTAATTCAGGAATAGGGAACATCGGCACTTTTATAGTCTAAAAAAACGATCTGAGTGCCGTCATCGGATACATCAAAGGGCCCGCATGAGTAACCATCATTTGTTGAAATAAGCCTTTCCACATCTCCGGGTTGCTCAGTATCACAACACAACACCGACCCGAATGCTACTATCACCAGCGAGATTATAAATTTCTTCATAACTCATCACCTCCGTTTATCAATTTTATTTTTAACTTGTTCTTCACACTTATTCTACCATATTTTCTTTGGGGTGTGAATCATTTATGAAAATCCGTAGTTGGGTTTTTTGATTACATAAGCTAGGGTGAATAGGAAGATAAACACACCCTCTTTTCTCCAACCCACAAAATCCCTTTATTCTTTTCAATTGATGTGGTAATATTTACTATATTTTACCTTCAAGAGGTAGGTTTAGGGACCGGGTTTTACAACGATGACCATACCTGATCGTCCGGGGAGGGTTTATGAGAAATAAAGAGAGGGTTCTCTACAAAAGAGTCGCCTGGGTCCTCATCTTGGGGACTATCATTGTTGTTTGCTCCTGCGTTCCCCGCTACCCCGATTGGTCCCACTTCCGCTACAATGTCAGCAGGAGCGGGTCCGACCAGATACTGAAAGCTCCCCTTTCGGGGACTGTGGTCTGGCAGATGGAGCTTCCCGGCAAGGTGTTTTCATCACCATCTTGCGGTGACGGTATAATTTATCTCGGTTGTTTTGACAACCACCTCTACGCTCTGGATGCGGGCGACGGCTCGCTCATCTTTTCCTCTCCCACCGAGGGGGATATCATCTCCAGTCCCGCCCTCTCCAATGAGTCGGTCTTCGTCGGCTCTATGGACGGATGTATGTATTCCTTTAACGCCTATAGCGGAGAGCTTAACTGGAAGTTTCCCACTATGAAGGGTGTGGTTGCAAGTCCGGTGGTGGGAGAAAATATGGTCTATTTTGGAAGCTACGACACCAGCCTCTATGCCCTTTCGGCGGACAGCGGTAAGCTCATCTGGCAGTTCACCACCATCTCGGGCATCTGGTCCAGCCCCGCCTACTACGACGGAGCGGTCTATTTCACCGACACCGCCGGCTTGATCTACTCCCTGGATGCGGAGAGCGGGGAGCTTTTGTGGAGAAAGAGGGTCTTTGAGGGGATAAACTCCAGCCCGGCGGTGGTCGGGGGCTACCTCTTCGTGGGAGGGATGGACGGCTCACTGCACTGCCTGGAGGCGGAAAGCGGGACGGAGGTGTGGCGGTTTACCGCCGGCAAAGCGGTGGATTCCTCGCCGGCTCTCGCCTCCGGGGTGGTGGTCTTCGGATGTTGGGATGGGGCGGTCTATGCCCTCAGTGCGGAGAGCGGTGGAGAGGTCTGGCGGGTGGTGACCGGGCGAGCGGTTGACGCCAGCCCTGCCATCGTAGCAAACCGGGTGTATGTCGGCTCAAACGACGGCAATCTCTATGCCCTGGACCTGGCAAGCGGAAGGGAGCTATGGAGCTTGGAGCTGGGCGAGGAGATAAGCACCAGTGTCGCCCTCTCGGCGGATATGCTCTTCGTCGCCACCACCGACGGCGTGGTCTACGGCATCAGATGAGGGGGCTGGATGACCCTTTGTGTAGATACTCTGGTAGTGGGTCCTATGTCCACCAATTGTTACCTGGTCTATGAGCGGGAGAGCCGGATGGGGGTGGTGATTGACCCCGGTGGGGAAGGCGAGAGGATTGTTGAGCGCATCTCTGAGCTGAAGTTGCAGATAGACCTGGTAGTTAACACGCACGGTCACATTGACCACATATTGGCTGACTATGAGGTGGTGGAGGCTACCGGCTCCGGAGTAGCCATCCATCCCGCAGACGAGTTCATGTTCGCCGTCGCCTGGGACCAGTTTATTCCGGATATGGATATTGACTTCAAGGTGCCCAGCAAATATATTTTGGTTGATGAAGGAGAGTATATCTGTTGTGGGGGGATCAACTTAAAGATAATCTATACCCCGGGTCACTCACCCGGGGGGATCTGCCTTTATCGTCAAGGTGTGCTGTTCTCCGGTGATACCCTCTTCTTTGAGGGCGTGGGTAGAGATGACCTTCCCGGCGGAGACTGGGAGGAGCTCAGGCGCTCAGTTACCGAGAAGCTCTTCCGCCTGCCCGCAGATACCAGGGTCTATCCCGGTCATGGTCCTCCCACCACCATCGGTCACGAGATGGCAAATAACCCCTTCTTTAAGGTGAAGGATTGAGCTTTAGCAGGCAACCAACTGATTAATAGATTATGCCCGAGGGCAAAAAAGACCATTCAAAGAAAGATATAGAGGAGAAGCGAGCCTTATTTGAAGAGGAAGCCTTGACCCATCTGGGTGCGCTCTACAATCTGGCTTACCATCTGACCCACAATGAGAGCCGGGCGCAGGATTTGGTGCAGGATGCCGTCTTGCGTGCCTATCGCTTCTTCCATCTATACCAACCAGGAACAAATTGCAAGGCTTGGATGTTTAAAATACTAAGGAACACTTTTATTAACGAATATCGTCGGCTTTCCCGCCTTCCCAGGCAGGTAGATGTTGATGAGGTGGAGTCTTTTACCCCCTCCGGTTTCACCGAATCCCCTTTGGGGGGACCCGGCGGGGAGAATAGAAGCAAACCTCCACAGCAGTTGAAGGGAGGGGACAGCGCCAGGCTGGATTATTTGGGTGATGAGATAACCCAAGCCCTGGCGGAGATTCCGGAGGTGTTTAGGGAGGCGGTTATCCTTGCCGACCTGGAGGATTTGACTTACCAGGAGATTACGGACGTTATGGATGTGCCCATAGGGACGGTCCGTTCCCGCATATCCCGTGGACGAGGGCTTCTGCGCAAGAAACTGTATGAGTTCGCTAAAAAGACAGGCATGTTGAATGTAAAGGGGTGATAAAGATGTCGTCTTATTTTGTGTGTGGATCAAAGTGGTTTGAGTTTGTCACCAGAGAGCTGAATATAGAGCTGGCTGCGGAGGAGTTTGAGCGGACCTGCCCGGAAATTGCCGTCTGCGTAGATTGTTGTGGACGTTGCCTGGAGATGTCCCACAAGAAAAAAATCTGCCAGGAGATACATAGATGGTACGCTGAGAGAAGAGAGAAACCGCCTGCACTCCTGGACCAGGTCGTCGCTGACTTGGATGCATATGATGAGAATCCACTGAATAAGTAGGGGAGATGTATAACATATATAACATAGTTGTGGAGTTGGTGGGATGAAGGGCTTATCTTGGCTTTCCCGGTTGGCGGGCGGTTTGGTCCGCCTGGAGGGAAGGAAGTTCACCTCCCTCAAGAGATGCCAGGACGACCACTTTCTAACCCCCTCAAAGGGTGAATCCGCTCTTTACATCCACATTCCTTTCTGCCGACAACCCTGCCTTTATTGTTCCTTCCACCGCTATCAATTCCATGAGGATATAGCCAGACGGTATTTCCGCAATCTGAGAACCGAGATAGACCTCTATCTGGATAGGGGGTTTCGTTTCGCCCACATCTATTTGGGTGGGGGGACCCCCACAGTGATGATGGATGAGCTGGCAAGCCTCCTTTCCCATCTCAAGTCCCGTCTCGGTGGAGCGGTGATATCGCTTGAGACCAACCCCTCCGACATCACCTCAAAAAATATCGCCTTGCTCAAGGAACTTGGGGTGGGGAGGCTCTCGGTCGGGGTTCAGAGTTTCAATGACAGACTCCTCAAAGCGATGGGGCGCACCTCCCACACCGGCGTTGAGGCACAGGAGAAGGTGCGACTAGCCCAGGGGAACTTTGAGACCCTCAACATAGACATACTCTACAACCTCCCTGACCAGCCCCCGGAAGTGTTTAGAAACGACATTGCCATGGTGAGGGAGTTGGAGGTGGACCAGGTCACATTCTATCCACTTATGCCTCCGCTCAATCGTGGAGACCCCTTACCGCCCTCGCTCAAACCAGATAATCGTTGTGAGGGGCTTTTTTATAAAATGATACTGGAGGAGATGTATGACGGGGGCTATCAGCCCTCAACCGCCTGGTGCTTCTCCCGGGGGAGGATGATGATAGACGAATATATAGTGGACTACGGGGACTATATCGCTGTCGGCTGCGGGGCGGTGGGTTTCTTTGGGGGTGGTCTCTATGCCAATACTTTTTCACTGGACAGGTATAGCCATATGTTGGAAAAGGGTGGGCTTCCCGTGGCGCTGTTTAGGGGGCTTTCCCGCTCGGAGGCTTCCCGCTATCGTCTGCTTACCACCCTATTCGGTATGGGTATAAGGGGTGATGGCTTCCCCCGTCGCTTTGGAGACTCACCGTCCAATGGAATTCAGAGCCTGGTCGGTCTTTTGCAGTTCTTGGGTGTGGTGGAGTGCGACGGTGAGGAACTCCGGGTCACCGCCGGGGGGATGATGGTGGTGAGCCGGATGATGCGGGAGTTCTTCTCCGCTCTAAACCGCCTGAGGGAATATTGTCTGAGATATGGTATTTGACTCCATGAAAGTGGGCTTGTGAACCACAGCCATGATGTCCGATAATTTGGCGGGTCGTCTTAAGGCGGACGTTACCCGCCGAAGTTGTAATATGAAGCCGGGGGTGATTGAGGTGTTGTTTTCAAAAAGCGAAAAATTTGTTGAATTCATAACAAAAGCCGACCTCCGCCGGGTCGGTTTTTTGATTTCAAATGCCCAATTTCCCGCCTACACCTGAAACCTGGTGGAGTTTTTTTCGTCTTATTTGGGTGGGGGTATATCTCTGGGCTCACAGTACCCCCGATACTTTCCGATTTGGCTTGACAGGTAATTCTCCCGTTGATATTTTCATGTTTAATTTCATCAGGATATCTTACCTCAATTTTTTGTAGAGGGGGGAAAAAGGAGCTTTCCATGAATCCTTTAAAACGAATCCTCAATCTTTTCTGCGCCCCCGGTGAGCTCTTCGCTCATCTGCAGGAGAAGCCGGATTGGTTTATACCCTTCCTGGTGGTAGCCGTCTTCTCGCTGGCGGCATTCGCCGTAGTCTATCCCATCTACACTGATATCCAGTATGAAGTTTTTGACCAGATGGTTGAGGACGGCAGACTGAACGAGGAACAAGCTGTCGGAGCGTATCAATCCTTGGAGAGCCCGGTTCGGATGACCATTGAGCTCGCCTCCCGTCCGCTGGTCTTCCTGCTGCTCATCCTTATGCAGGCGTTGTTCCTTTATCTCGGCTCCAACATGTTGGGCGGAGACGGGACCTTCAAGCGGGGGCTGGCGGTGGTCTCATACTCCAACCTGGTATTCGTCTTCGGGGCGATAGTCAATACGATTCTGGTGCTACTCAAGAGGGATATTATGGCTGGATTGAATCTGTCCAAGGTGTTGCCGGCGGATATGGCTGATGCCGGGGGATTTTTGCAAATCATCTATAAAATCCTCGGTCATTTTGATGTATTCCAGATCTGGGCTTTGGTGCTCATGTCCATAGGGGTATCTATCACCATGAGCCTCTCCAGAAATAAGGGCTACGGACTGGTCTTCACCCTGTGGGGAATCTGGATAGCGGTCTCCATCGTCATCTCGGAGGTCTTTAGTGGATTTATCGCGGCTTAAGCGCTGGTATCTGCTCTGTGTTCTGCCACTTTTTGCTTTGGCACTTCCCTCTGCGCACGCACAGGAGGTGTCGCCGTCGCAGGTAGAGGAAGAAGCCATTTACCTTTCCCTTGGTCGGTGTATAGAGATGGCTCTCAAGCACCCTCCCAACCTGGCCCTTGCGCAGTATCAGAAAAGCTCGGCTTCCGCGGATAAGTTAGCCGGCTGGGGTGGGCTTCTGCCCATAGTCTCGCTGGGCGGGAACTTCAATCGCAGTTGGGGAACATCGTATGGCACACTGGGCTTCGGGGGCTTCGGCGACCTGTTTGATTTCGGTGGAGGGGTGCAAAACGTGTATCGTTTTGATGCCACTGTAACCGTTCCGCTCATCTCCCCCCTGAGTTGGTTCTCCCTCCTTGCCAGTAGGGCGAGCTACAAAGCCGTCGAGCTGGGATATGAGATTGAGCGAGAGAAGCTGGCCGTGGAGGTGAGCAGAGCCTATTTTGCCATCCTTCAAGCGGAGAAGATGCTCTCTTCCGCCGAGTATGTCCACCAAGCCGCAAGCCGCCATCTGGATTTGGCGGAGAAGATGTATGAGCTCGGGGGGGTATCCCAGATTGATGTCCTCACCGCTCAGACCGCTGAAGCCGACGCCATGCTGATACTGATCTCCGCCCGTAACGCCTTTGAGGTGACCAAGATGAACCTTTGCTACCTCATCGGCTTGCCGGTGGACTCCTCCGTCACCTTGCAGGATGTGGTTGACTTCCCACTGGAGACGCTGGAGTATGAGGAGTGCCTGCAGTGTGCCCTGATGAATCGCAAGGAGATTTTGAGCGTTGAGAAGGAGCTCGCTGCCGCTGACTACTCAAAGTGGGCTTCAATCAGCGGAAAACTCCCCCACCTTTCCGGAGTTAGCAGTTACTACTGGAGTGACGACACCTTGGACTTCGGGGATTGGGGCGACAACGACGGCTACAGCATCGGAGTGCAGATAAGCCTGAATCTCTTTGACGGACTGTCCACCGAATCCGCAATCGCCAGAGCCCGGGCGGCGAAGAAGCTGGCGGAGATTAAACAACAGCAGAGCGACGAGAGCATCAGCCTGGAGGTGCGCTCGGCGTATCTTTCCGCCCAGGAGGCTTCCGAGCGGACGGTGGTGGCAAAGCGAGCTATGGTGCAAGCCAGTTTGGAACTGGAACTTGCCGAGAGGCGTTATGAGCTGGAAGCCGGCTCTATCATTGAACTGACCGACGCCCAAGCTACCTACTCCAAGGCAAACGGAGACTACATCAGTGCGGTCTATGACTATCAGATGGCGGCAATTGAGCTTGAGCGGGCTGTGGGGACTTTAAGTCTCCCCTAGATGTTTTTGATGACTGGCATTATTTGAATATAGAAAACACTCAATCTTCATATACCTGAGGTAGCAAGCTATGGCAAAGAAAGAAAGAAAGAAAATGTCCAAGAAGAAGAAGCGGATAATCATCGCCTCCATCATAGGGGGGATTGTCGTCGCACTCATCCTCTTCAACTTCCTCCGTTCCTCGGACAAGAGCGTGAAGGTGGTGCAGGGGGAGGTCAACCGGGGCAAGCTGGTCTCCATCGTCAGCGGTCCGGGTAAGGTTCAGCCCACCTCCTCGGTGGATATATCCGCCTATGTGATCGGCGAGGTGGTGGAGGTGGCGGTTGAGGAGGGGGAGTCAGTCTCTGCAGGTCAGCTCCTTCTGCGGCTGGACGATACCCAGTATTATCAGGACCTGCGCAGAGCCGAAGCCGCCCTTCAGCAGGCTTCCTCCGCCCTGGACCTGGCAAAAAGGCAGTTGGATGAGGGGCGGGATGTCTATCGCAGGCAGGAATCCCTTTATAAAGAAGGTCTCATCTCCGATGCGGAGTTTGATATGGCAACCACCGCCTACAAGATGCTGGAGAGCAACTACACCTCCGCTCTGGCAGCTTACTCCCAGGCACAGGCGACACTGGTCGCCGCCCGGGACGCCTACTCCAAGACCCGCTATACCTCCCCCATAGACGGCATCGTCGCCAGGATAAACATTGAGGAGGGGGAGGTGGCTGTGCCCGGCACCATGAATATCGCCGGCACGGTGCTTCTGGAGGTATCCAATATGGGGGTTATGGAGGTGGAGGCGGAGATAGATGAGGTGGATGTGGTCAGGGTGAAGGTGGGTCAGGAAGCCAGGATTGAGGTGGATGCCTTCTCGGACCAGGTCTTCAAAGGCACCGTGATGGAGATAGCCAACACCCCCAATGTCTCCGCGGTGGGGTCTCTAAGCACCGATGAAGCCACCAACTTCATCGTAACCGTCCTGCTGGAGGATGCCCCGGAGGAGCTACGCTCAGGGATGTCCGCCACCGTGGATATCATCACCGCCACCAAAGAGGACTGTCTCCAAGTGCCCATCCAGTCGGTCGTCCGCCGTGACCCCGATCTGACCCGGGAGGATATTGAGGAGATGAAGAAGAAGGGCACTCTGAAAGTGGAGGATGAAAAACTGGTGGAGGGGGTCTTTATGGTTGAGGACGATAAGGCGGTCTTTGTGCCGGTGACCACCGGTATCTCCGATGAGCAGAACTTTGAGGTAGTCGCCGGCTTGAACGAGGGGGATACAATCATCACCGGTTCCTATAAAGCCCTGCGGAAGTTGGAGCGGGGGGATAGTGTAAAGGTAGTGGAGAGGATAGTGGAGGAGGGGGACTGAGATGAACGTCTCCGGCGACGGCGCCCTTATCGTCCTTGAGGGGATAGACAAGACATACGATATGGGGAAGGCTCATCAGGTCAAAGCCCTGGTGGATTTAACCATGCGGGTCTCGTCGGGGGATTATATCGCCATTATGGGGCCGTCCGGCTCGGGAAAATCCACCCTGATGAACATCATCGGATGTCTGGACACCCCCACCAGCGGTAATTACATATTTGAGGGAAGGGAGATAAGCGATTGTAGTGAGGATGAGCTTGCCCATATCCGTAACATTAAGATCGGCTTTGTCTTCCAGGTTTATAATCTGCTCCCTCGTTCTCCAGCCCTGGCAAATGTAGAGCTTCCGCTGATATACTCCGGCGTGCCTCGGGACGAGCGCAAGCAGAGGGCAACGGAGACGCTTACCGCAGTGGGTATGGGGGAACGGGTCAAGCATAAACCCAGCGAGCTATCCGGGGGGGAGCGCCAGCGGGTGGCTATCGCCCGGGCACTGATAAACAAGCCCTCCATTATCTTAGCGGATGAGCCCACCGGCAACCTGGATACCAAGACCAGCGGCGAGATTATGGCTATCTTTGACCGACTGAACGAGGAGGGAAACACTATCATAGTAGTAACCCACGACCCGGAGATCGCCGAACACACCAAAAGGTTGGTTCTGCTCCGTGACGGACAGATTCAATCCGATGAGGAGATCAAGAGCCGCCGTAACTTTAGCTGATAGGGAGGTTTTGAGCCTCGTCTGAAGCCAAAACCTGCTCAAACCACCATTAAGAGATGGGCACAAAAATACTAATTGAGAGCGTAATAATGGCTCTGCGCTCCCTTGTGACTAACAAGATGCGCTCCATACTGACCACCTTGGGCATCGTCATCGGGGTGATGACCGTGGTGGTGCTCATCAGCGTGGTTCTGGGGTTGAACGACTATGTTGCCAACCTGCTCTCCTCTATGGGCTCCAACACCTTCTATGTCTCCAAGATGAATCCCATGATAACCAGCGATGAGGAGTGGTGGGATCAGAGAAACCGACCGGACCTGGAGCTGGAATATATTGATGCCATTCGTAGGAACTGTCCCCATGTGGAGTTTGTCGCTACCAGGGTTATAACTCAGAAAAAAATAAGCTATAAGGGTAGGACCACCAACTATCTCTTTGTGTTGGGCACCAATGAAGAGATACAGAATATGGACGATATGGAGGTCAAGTCCGGGCGTTTCGTCACCGTCGCAGACGAGCTTGCCACCAGCTATATCTGCGTGTTGGGCTATGAGACCAGAGAGACGCTTTTCGGTAACACCGACCCCATCAACAAACGGGTTAAGATTGAGGGCATGCCCTTCACTGTGGTGGGCACCCTGGACAAGTTGGGTTCAGTCTTCGGGCAGAGCCGGGACAACATAGTCTGCATCCCCATCACCACCTTTAAGAAACTATATGGCTTAAATCAGTTTATGATGCTTATGGTCAAGCCCTACGGCGAGGGCAGTCCTGAGCCGGCGATAGAGGAGGTGCGCCAACTGTTGCGCCGAATGCGGGGCTTAAGAGCCGACGAGGAGGATAACTTCGCCATCCGAACCCAGGAGGCGATGCTCTCCCTATTCCATAGCCTTACCGGGGCGATCTTTGCGGTGATGATAGGAGTGGGGGGTATCTCTCTGGTGGTCGGTGGGGTGGGGATAATGAACATAATGCTGGTCTCGGTTACCGAGCGCACCCGGGAGATAGGCATCCGCAAGGCATTGGGGGCACGGAGGCGGGATATCCTCTTTCAGTTTCTCACCGAGGCGGCTTCTCTGTCCTTGGTGGGGGGAATTTTGGGGATACTTCTGGGCGTCGGCGTAGTCAAACTGCTCTCCGTCAATATCGGTCTGCCGGTCTCCACCCCGCCCTGGGTTATCATTCTGGGGGTTACCTTCTCCGTGCTGGTTGGAATACTTTTCGGCATCTATCCGGCAAACAAGGCGGCGAGATTGCACCCCATTGAGGCGCTGAGGTTTGAGTGAGGGGGTGTCCGAGGTTCTCAATGTTTACTCAAACCATACTCAGGACGGGGTTTTGCAGACTGGCAGAAAAATGAGCGGAATTGTTGATTTCAGATAAGAAAAGGACGATAAGATGGAAATAAAACCGTTGGACAAGGACACAATAATTGCCGAGGCTTGTTGCGGAAGTGGTTACCGCATCTTAGGGAGGGAGTCAGAACTTACAGAACAAGAACGTACTATACTCCGTGCGGCAAAAATAAAGGCAGAGTGGCTCAAAAAGATGATGCCCAAAGGGCTCTCAGCCCAAATCGCATATGAAGATGAAGGAGCGGTTGGGTTCATTGAATATATGCCCATTGAACTCTCCAACTTCTATGAGGGGAAAGACCTCTACATTGTTAATTGTATGGTAGCTCCGCATACTCCACCATTTCCTGACCCATCTCAGAGAAAGCGGATTCCCGGGTGTGGTAGCGCTCTGGTTCAAGCGATGATAGAGGATGTGAAGGGCAAATGTAAGGGGATTGTAACCCCTTTGGGTTTTGCCTACACGGAGGATATGGTTGCTTTCTTTGCAAGATTCGCTTTTGAGGAGTTTGAAAATGAGGGTTTAAAGATGCTCATCAGAAGATTTGGACCTGTTCAGTTGCCTTCGGCAGTTTGCTTGGAGGAAAAATACAAATATGAGCCTGTGCAAGGAAAAGTTGTGGTGGATGTGTTTTGGTCTTCCATTTGCCCCATTGTAGGACCTTGGACAATTTTCAATATACGGGAAGTTTGTGAGGAGTTCGGTGACAAAGTAATTGTCAATGACATCTGCATTGATGACCCAGAGGTGTTATTAAAATACGGGATTTCACTGTGGAGCAAAGCGTTCTTTAATGGCAAGCCCGCTGAGTTTTGGGGTCCACCTGAAAAAGAAGAGATCCGTGACAAGTTGGAAGAGGCATTGGAGGTAAGATAATATGGTTATCCCGAATCGGGAAGAATTTCTCAAGGGTTGCGAGGAATTTGAAAAACACGAAAAGCGTGATGCTATGTACAAAGTAGCAACTTTCCTCGTATCACATTTTTGGGGCAAACCTTCGGATATGGCAGATGGGTTGGGTGTATTGTTACTAACATGGAATCAGGCATTTTACAGATATGGGATTTTCAATTTCGATAAACTTGAGAAATGTATAACTAATAATTTCCAAAAAATTGGAAAATTTAGAAACAGGAATATCTCCAGCTTGTTAAACTCTGATGAGGATGATATAAAAGATTTATTCGCAAAATTCCTTGAAGCTCTGCAAATTGATTCAGGCAAGAAGCGAGGGACTAAGAGTCCAGTCGCAGTAGCAAAAGGTTTGCACCTTTTAGCCCCTAAATTTTTTCCCATTTGGGATGATAAAATAGCAAGAGCTTATAGGTGCTACTATAACGAAAATCCTGCGGAGAAATATGTTTCATTCTGCAGGATTACAAAAACCATAGTAAATGAAGTTAGAGAGTACATCGGACGGTCAGATAAAACACTCATCAAGCTTATAGATGAATATAATTACTCGAAATACACAAAAAAGTGGATTTAGAAAGATGAGAGGCCGGGCAAAACGGTGGGCACTTTCAAGGGTTCATCTGATTGGTCGCTTAACAGCAGATGAAAGGAAAATCCAAGATTTTCCCAACTTGTCTTTAGCGCTTCGCAAACACTTACGAAATTCTATTCAACACAAGGAGACAGCCCCAATGGAAGCACTAAAAGCAATCCTCACCAGAAAGAGCATTAGGGCTTTTCTGGATAAGGAGATCCCGAAAGACGTAATCAAGAAGATACTGGAGGCGGGCGTTCAGGCACCCTCCGGGGGCAACCGCCAACCCTGGCGCTTCATCGTGGTTACCGACAGGGAGAAGATGAAACAGTTTGACCCCTATGCCCACCAGCCTTGGGTGGAGAACGCCCCGGCAATAGTAGTCGCCTGCGCCAATCCACATGACACCTGGGAGAGGTATGACGAGAACGACCTGTGTTATGTCCTGGACACTTCGGCGGCGATTCAGAATATCCTGCTGGCGATACACGCTCTGGGTCTGGGCGGGGTGTGGATTTTAACCTTCAGCAAGAGAGAGGTTCGTAAGCTATTGGATATTCCCCGGCACTGGCAGATAATTTCCATCATCCCCTTCGGTTATTATCAAACCGAAGACGGCGTGGAATTTATGGGAAAGACCATAGAAAATAAGAGCAGGCGCCCGAGAAAGCCACTCTCCGAGGTCGCCTTTCTTGAAAGTGCCAATCAACCGTTTGGTGATTGATAAATGAGGAAGCTGTGAGAATATCTCGCTCACCCATCAACTGGTTCCGTAGTTTCAGCCTCGCCCGCCTGCTGGACTCCTGGCGTATGGCTTTTGAGTCCCTTAGGGCGAACAAACTGCGCACCATCCTCACCCTGCTGGGCATCATCATCGGAGTGATGACCGTGGTGGGGATGCTCTCCATCATAGAGGGGCTGAACCAATCCATGGCTGAGCGAATCGGCGAGATGGGCTCCAACCTTTTCGTCATCTCCAAAAATCCGGCGGTCAGCTTCGGTCCCCATCAAGACCCGGGCATCCGCAATCGCAAGGACCTGACCATAGATGACGCCTATGCCCTCGCCGAGGGGTGCCCCTCAATCCTTGCCATAAGCCCGGAGTGTTGGGCGCACTCCAAGGTCAAGTATAAGGGTCACGAAACCTCGGAGGCTTGCGGAATAGGCGGCGCCGGCGCCGATTACCTCTTGGTTAACAACAACGAACTTTCCGGAGGCCGGGCGCTCACCGACGAGGACATCCTCGCCACCCGTCATGTCTGCGTCCTGGCAAACGAGCCGGCGGAGGCTCTCTTCGGCTACGAGGACCCCCTGGGCAAGGAGGTGCGCATCAAGGGTCAGCGGTTCCTGGTGGTGGGAGTAATTGAGCCCAAAGGGCAGTTCCTGGGCAACTCTCAGGACAACTATGTGCTCATCCCCCACAGCACCTTTGAGAAGCTCTTCAGCAAGGATGAGTATTATCTCCACTTCTTCATCCAGGCGATAAGCAAAGAGGAGCTACCTGCGGCTATAGACCAGTCTGAAAGGATATTGCGTCTTAGACGGGGGGTAGCCGCCGATGAGGAGAACGATTTTGAGATATATACTCAGGACACACTGATGGACCTGTACAATCAGATAACCGGCGCGGCTTACGCTATTATGGTGGGTGTGGCGGCGATCTCTCTTCTGGTGGGGGGTATCGGCATAATGAACATTATGCTGGTGGCGGTGATTGAGCGCACCCGGGAGATAGGGGTGCGTAAGGCGGTAGGGGCAAGAAGGAGGGACATCCTGCGCCAGTTCATCACCGAATCCGCCGGCTTATCAATTGTAGGCGGAACCATAGGCATCATAGTGGGGGTGTTGGTGGCGTTAGGGGTGGCAAGCGCCACCGGTCTGCCCCGCACCATCCCCCTGTGGTCGGTGGGGCTGGGCTTCTCCTTCAGCGTGGGGGTGGGTCTCTTCTTCGGGATATACCCGGCATACAAGGCAAGCAAGCTGGATCCCATAGAGGCGTTGCATTATGAGTGAGTGCTGGCGTGGAATTCCTGAATAAGGCAAAATGACTGGAGGTAATTATGACCGACAAACGTGAGAGTAACTTTGGTTTCGCAGTGATGGCATTTTTCTATAAGTTTCGGGATTTATTTATACCTCCGAGGGAATTCTTGAATGAAGCCGGCATTAAGCCGGGTTCGCATGTCCTTGATTTCGGCTGTGGACCGGGAAGTTATTCATTCGCTGCGTCTCGGTTGGTGGGGAAGGATGGAAAAGTCTATGCTCTGGATATCCACCCTAGCGCAATAAAAAGAGTCAAAAGATTCGCAGAGAAAAGAGGATTATCTAACATTGAAGCGATCTATTCCGATTGCTCGACCGGGTTAGAAGAAGGCAGCGTAGATTTTGTACTATTGTATGATGTATTCCACCATTTATGCGACCTGGATAGTGTAATGAAAGAATTGAATCGGATAATGAAGCCAAATTCTATTTTGTCCTTCAGCGACCACCACATGAAAGAGGAAGAGATATTGTCTGAGGTGACAAAAGGCGGGCTTTTTAAGCTTTTGAGAAAGCATAAAAAAACATATTGCTTCATTAAATAGTGATTGGACCGGGTTTATGTTATAATCCACCAAACCCTTTTTGGGCTTTTTTTATGTCCTTCATTCACGCTGAATAACGCCATGAGAATTCCCTTTTTCGCCCTACCGCTTTCCGCCTTTGTGGACGCTCTGTGCTTAGCTCTGGATTCGCTTAGGACTAACAAGATGCGCACCATCCTTACCCTGCTCGGCGTAATTATCGGGGTGATGACCGTGGTGGGGATGCTCTCCATCATAGAGGGGTTGAACCAGTCCATGGCTCGCCAGATAGGTGCTTTGGGCTCCAATGTCATATACATCACCAAACAGCCGGTGGTCCACTTCGGTCCTACCGACCCGGAGATACGCAAGCGGGCCGATATCACCATTGAGGATGCCTACACCATTGAGGAGCAGTGCCCGGCGGTGCTGGCGACAAGCCCGGAAAAATGGTCTATTGCCCGCATCAAGTATGCCAACAGAGATGTGGGCAATATCTCCATAGGCGGTGCAGGAGCCAGCTATCTCTCGGTCAATGAGTATGAGCTGACCGATGGAAGGGAACTTACCGATGAAGACATTCTCGCCTCCAAGGATGTATGTGTGCTCGCCTACGAGGTGGCTGACTCCCTCTTCACCGTGGAGGACCCCATCGGCAAGGATATACACATCAAGGGACGGCGTTTCCTGGTGGTGGGCGTTCTGGCTCAGAAGGGTCAATTCCTGGGCGAGTCTATGGACAAATTTATCCTCCTGCCCCACACAACTTTTGATAAGCTCTTTGGTGAGGACGAATACTATAGCTTGATTTCGGTGCAGGCGGTAAGCGAGAAGGAGCTACCGGCGGCAATAGACCAGGTGGAGGAGCTTCTGCGCAGAAGACGGGGGGTGAGCCCCGATGAGCCCAACAACTTTGAGATTATCACCCAGGACTCGCTTATGGAGCTATACAATCAAATTACCGGGGTGGCTTATGCGGTGATGGTGGGAGTGGCGGCAATCTCCCTTTTGGTAGGAGGAATAGGGATAATGAACATTATGTTGGTCTCGGTTACCGAGCGCACCCGGGAGATAGGCATCCGCAAGGCGGTGGGCGCCCGCAGGAGGGAGATTCTCCTGCAGTTTCTGACCGAGGCGGCAACTCTCTCTCTGGTCGGCGGGGCGCTGGGCATCATCGTGGGGGTGGCTGTGGCTCTGGCGGTGTCCGCATCCACCGGTCTGCCCAAGGCGATACCCCTGTGGTCGGTGGGGCTGGGCTTCTTCTTCAGCGCCGGGGTGGGTCTCTTCTTCGGGTTCTACCCCGCCTACAAGGCGAGCAAACTGGACCCGATAGTGGCGCTACATTATGAGTGAGGGGGGGGTTACTGAGGAATAGGTTATTTCCACTTCATTTGTATCGGGTTCCACTTTTTGGCGAGGTTTTTTAGCCTATCAAGAATTGAAATTGAGATATTTTTGGTTCCCTCTTTCTTCAAAGTATTCCCTTAAGGGTTTGTGTCACAATTCCCTCAACCCGGCATATCTTTGAGTAATTGATAAGCTTATCAATATTATAATTGCCCCTTGAAATGTATTCTTTCAGCACCTCAATGGCTATATTCTCACCTATCTTATTTCTGTATTTGAATGAATCGGCGATTGATTTTTCGGGAGCATATATTTTTACCTCTCCGCCTCTTTCCTCGCTTACAATTATTCCTGAATCATACGCTTTCTTTGAAAACCAGAAGAATTTAATCGGCGGATAATCAACCCTAGGTGCTCGGGACTTCCTTTCTATCGCCATGTGAACCTGATGGGGTATGGTATCCGTTAGTTCATAGTAGGCGAGAGCTGAGGTTAGACAGACTACTCCATTGGGCACTTTTTTACATGCTTCTATCAGGCTTTCATGGTATGAAAAGGGATAATCTTTGAGCACATAAAGCCCACGACCGATCTTTTCCAGGATTCCGAGGTTGACCATCATTCTGAGCATATAGGCGGAGACATTCTCATTATTCGCTTGTTTTTGGCGAATAAATCCGTGATACTTGTCGGCTATAAGCCCTTTAATGTCCCTGTAATCATTCGTAGCCATGGCAAAAAATTTTACGAAATTGTCGGCACTTTTCAATATGTGCCGACATTTCTGTCAAGCCTTTTGTCATAGAAAAATACAACTATTTATGTGTGCTTTAACCAATCCCCCTATTTACATCCCACCCTTTTTCTGTTATAATGCCGCTAAATCCTAAATTATCCCATAAATTTCTCCAAGGAGGAATGCAACTATGGATACAGCTAAATTCGCCTTAATCTTATTTTTAGCACTGGCTCTCACCCTGTCCACGGCTCTCTTCACCGCCTGCAAGAAGGAGGAAGCCGAGGAAGAGGAAGCGGTGGAGGAAGGGGTCGCCGAGGAGGAGGTCCTAGAGCCGGAGGAGGAAGCCGAACCCACCAAGTTTACCCAGGATGAGACCAAGACCGTAGGTGAACATAAGGTTACAGTAAAGACCTGGGAGCTTCTTGCTGGCGACGACAAGCTCAAACCCTCCAAAGAGGGTAATGTCCTGGTGCTGATTGATGTGGAAGTGGCTCACGCCCAGGGCGGAGTTTTCATGGTTGCCAGTAGTATGTCCTTCCGCCTGAAAGGTAAGGGCACCAAGGAGTTTGAGCCCATAAAGTATAAGAAAAAGGATGCCTTCACCGACGGTATGATTGAGCCGGGTAAGACCGCAAAAGGTATCGTAGCCTTTGAAGTGCCTAAGGATATAGAGGGGCTGGTCTTCACCGCCGGCAAGTTCAAATACGACGACCCATCCAAGGTCAAATTTGAGTTGAGTAAGGAGACGCCATACGAGGAGCCTCCGGCTTAGTGGGCTGGTCTTTGTAGGAAACATTGAGCGCCGCTGGGATGCGGCGCTTGTTTTTTATTAATTTTGCAGTAGAGGTATATATCATCCGTAGTTAATCTATCCCGCCAATACCTCCAGTATATGCTTGCTCGGCGGATGACCCGCTTTTATCAGAGCCTCGTCCAGATACATCATACAGCCGGGGCAGGAGGTGACCATCAGCTCCCCACCCATCTCCTCCATTGTCTTCACCTTTGCCTCGCCCATATCCTTGGTCATTTCGTAGTGGGTTATGTGGTAGGTTCCCCCGGCGCCACAGCAATCCCCCTCCAGAGCCGCTCCCAGGAATTTCTCCCCCAGCACCCGGGAGAGCGTCTTCTGGTGCAGGTGGGGAAGCTCCTGCCCCCTTCCCAGGTGGCAGGGCAGGTGGAAGACCATGGGTGGAAAACCATCTCGGCGGGATAGCTCCACGCCTTCCACCTTCAGTAGAAACTCCACCGAATCATAGACGGGGAGCGGTATGTCTATACCCAGGAAGTGGGGATACTCCTCTTTAATCATGTGACCGCCGCTTGCGCAGGGGACGATCAGGGCGTCTGCCTGTATGTCCTTCAACAGCTCGGCCAGCTTATTTGCTCTGTAACGGGCGGTGGATGTATCCCCGTAGCCCAGGGCGGGGAACCCGCAACAGCCCTGCTCGGCGGGAACCAGCACATCGTAGCCCAGGGAGGTGTAGAGTTTGACGAAAGCCTCGCCTATTGTGGTGTTGACCAGGTTAGTGGCACAACCCACGAAAAAGACCACCCGCCCTCTCTTTTTACCTTGCGCCGAATGGAAGCCGGCGAATTGGGATAGGAAGGTCTTGGGTGCTGGGCGGGGAAAGATGCGAATGCTGTCCAGAGTTATTGAGGGCAGGGGCAATGCGGTTCGCCATGGGCTGTTTTTAGGCAGAATGAAGTCCAGCAGGCGGATGAGGACCGCACCGCTGGTGGTGATGGGAGGAAGGAGCCGTCCACGCTTGAGCAGGATGCGGAAAAGGAAGCTTTTTATGGGTCCGAAGAATCCCCCTTGCACACTTTCAGCTCGGGCGGCAAATGCCAACCTCGGCCAGTCAACCCCTGCCGGACAGTTCTCCTTGCAGAGCATACAGTGCAGGCATTGGTCCATGCTTTCGGTGAAGGCTCTATCCAAAGGCATAGCCCCGTCACGGACCGCTTCCAATAGGGCGATCTTTCCCCGGGGGGCGATCAATTCCCTGGAGGTGCGCTCGTAGAGGGGGCAGATGCTGTGGCACTTGCCACAGCGCATACAGCGGAGGAAGTCCTCCTCCAGCGACCAAAGATAGGGATAGTTGCGTTCAATCATATCTCAAACATATCTCAAAAAATGGTTGATTGCTTGGAGATTGTCGTTCTAAATGCTAATAGAAAAGGCGTGGGGTTTCATCCCAAATTTCCATCTCAAGAAAAACTGTCCTTACCTCTCTTTTTCGCTTTCCTGCTTCCCCCCCTCTTCCTCTTTACCCTCCTCGTCTGCCGGCTCCTCCAACTGAGGAGCGAGGCTTCCGGATAAATATTTTGCTTGAATCTCCAGAAGCTGTTGATTGAGGTCGCGCAGATAGGGCTTGTTGGCGTCCAGGTTGTTCTCATCGGTCTTATTGTGCAATTGGGTCAACTGTTCGCTCATCTCGTCTATCTTTTTTCCGTCCTCGGCGCTGACATACCCCTTTAACTTCTCCGCCTTCTCCTGCAGGGCGGATACTTTCTCCTTGAAATCGTCAACCTCGGTTATCGTCTCCACATCTATTAGATTTACCAACCTGTGGGACAGCTTTTCGCCCCCGAACCAGTGTAATCTCTTGCCGACCTGGAATATACCCAGGGTGAGCAGAATAGCTACAAGCACAGCTATCGTAGAATAGACGATGCGTCTATCCAGCCTTCGTTTCGCTTTGCCCAGAACCCTTATCACCTGCAAGGAGATATTGTCCCGCCCGCCGCGCTCGTTGGCAATCTTGACCAGCATCTCCACCGCTCTCTGTGGCGGATATTTGCTGGCAACATCGTAGATAATCTGCTCCGGCACCTCGCTGGTCAAGCCGTCGGTTGTGAGGACGAAGATATCACCGGGATGAATTTTACCCTGGAAGGTGTCCACCTCCACCCGGGGGCGGTAACCCAGTGCCCGGGTAAGGTAACTGCGCTTGGGGCTACTCTGAGCCTGCTCCTCGGTCATCGTCCCGGCACCGACAGCCTCCTGGGCGATGGTGTGGTCGGTGGACAGGCGTTTCATCTTCTGGTTGCGGATAAGATATGCTCTACTGTCGCCCACATGAGCGAAGTGAACCATATCGCCGGCGATGAGCATGCTGGTCAGGGTTGTGCCTCGCCTGCGCCCCTCAGGGTCGCCTGCACCGTGATGATGGACTTGACTGTTGGCGTTGGAGTAGGCGGAGGATAGCCACTGGGGGAAATTGTCCTTGGGCGCATCCTCTATGAACTGGGTCAGGATTGCCATCACCGCCTCATGTGCAGCTTCCTCCCCCTTTACCTGCCCGCCCATGCCGTCGGCGATTACAAATAGGTGGCGGTCCCGCTTTCCCGCCCGGTCGTCCAGAGGACTGCGCACCCCAACGCAGTCCTCATTGTCGGAACGAATCAAGCCGATGTCGCTCTTTAAGGCGTATTCTATCTCCAGCATATCTGTGTATTTATAACATAACGGCTGACTTTTTTCAGCGATAAAAAGGCGATAGATGAGAAATTTTCGTCTAAACTTTAGCTTGATATCCGAAATTCTAAAGCAGTTGTGATTTGCCCCTTGACTTTCCCCAACCTGTGCTATAATCTTAGTAACTTGCCCGTGTAGCTCAGTTGGCCAGAGCAGCTGATTTGTAATCAGCAGGTCGTGGGTTCAAATCCCTCCGCGGGCTTTTCGTATATCCCCCCCCCGTATCACCCGATGAATGAAGAGCGGTCAATATTCTCCTTCCTGGTTGAGGGTGCTCGCCGGGTTTTTGGGCTTTATCCGCCCCTGCCCCTTCGTATCCACCTGGAATTGACCAATATCTGCAACTTCTCCTGTCCTATGTGTCAGCGGAAGGATTTTGCCCTACCGGAACGGGAGATGTCCCTGGAGGTATTCCACCGGGCGCTTGCGTGGTTCTCTTCCCTGAGTAGCTTGCGTGAGGTTCAGCTTTTCGGCTGGGGGGAGCCGCTCTCCCACCCCCATCTGATGGAGATAATATCCGCAATTAAGAGAAGGGGTCTGTATTTGGGGGTGACCACTAACGGCTCCCTGCTCAAAGGAAGGATGGCTGATGGGCTCCTGGCGAGCGGAATTGATGAGATAGTGGTCTCCATGGAGGGTATTGGCGAGGGGGAGTTCGGGCATCCCTCAGGGAGGGTGGTCGCCGGAAATGTTTCCGCTTTTCTCAAAGCCCGGGGGAGAAGCGGGGCTCCCAGAGTGACCGTCCGAGCCACCCTCCATCGGGGAGGGGAGGATAGGCTACTGGAGTTGGTGCGCTTTGCAAAGGAACACGGGGTGGATACGGTAAACATCACCAGATTGGATGTTCGCTTCAAGCCGGACTTGAGGCGTCCCAGCCCCGCTGAAGAGAGGACCATACTCAAAAGAGTGCAGATGGAGCTGGCTGGAAGCGGAACCGAGCTTGCGTGCACCTACATTGGCAGGGGTAAGGGACTTCGCCGAATGCTGTTCAGAGCCTTCAAGAGCCTGCTCCATCGTGGGGGGCGGGACTGCCCCAAGATATTTGATTATCTCTACATCACCGTTGATGGGGAGGTCAGCCCCTGCTGTGCCTTGCCCCGATATATCGTGGGGGATATTGAGAGCGCCACAGCTGAAGGGATCTGGAGGGGACGAAATCTGGCTGAGTTTCGCCGTCGCCAGCGTGAGATTTGCGGTCCGTGCGATGTGACCAGCGTCAAGCAGAGGACACCCCCCCATAGCCCTCTTGCCTGAAATGTGATTTTCCCCCTTGCCAAGTGGGATTAGTTATTGTATATTTGTATTTACCCGGTGGAGGGGTTCCCGAGTGGCCAAAGGGAACAGACTGTAAATCTGTCGGCGAAGCCTTCGGAGGTTCGAATCCTCCCCCCTCCACCAGCACTATTTTTTCAACGACGGAGGTCAAATGATGAAAGCTTATGTGCTCATTGAAGTGGAGTCCGGCAAGATAAATACGGTCTTTGATGCGGTGGAGGTGCTGGACAAAGTTCATCATGTGGATGCTTTGCTGGGTCCATACGATATCATCGCCGAGTTAGAGGCGGAGCCCTACAATATCGGTAGAATTGTCATGGATAAAATCCAAACCATTGAAGGGGTGAAGAAGACCACCACCTGCAATGTGATCCAGATTCGGGAGGACTAATCCCTATCCCCGGAGTTTTACCAGCCGTCCATGGACACTCTGCAAGCGGGGCGGTTTTTGATGGCTTTGCCAGTCGCTTTTATTTGCCAATCGTTTAATTGGGTTGAATCGGTGGTTTAATTGACATAGATGCGGGAGTAGCTCAGCCGGCTAGAGCTTCAGCCTTCCAAGCTGAGAGTCGCGGGTTCGAGTCCCGTCTCCCGCTCCAAATCGTAGCCCCCCGGCTGATGGGGGGCATAATTTTCCCTGTGAGGTGACAAGGATGGGAATACGCCTGACCAAGAAGAAGATGAGGCAGGGGCTAGCCGTCCACCTGGAGGGCGGAGAGGAGTTGAAATACTGGGGCTATGCGGTAATAGCGGCGGATTTCGCCTTGTGGAAGAACCGCTTCTTCTATGTGGGATTAACCGACCGCAGACTGATGCTACTTAGAGTGAGCGCCTTCGGCAAACTGAAGGAGTTCTTGGAGATACGCCTAACGGACATCGCCGAGATGGCGCACAGTCCGCTGGGTTCGCTCATAGCTCAGGTGCTGGTCATAATCGCCGGTGACGGGGGAAAATACACCCTGCAGTTTCAGCCCATCATCGGCTTGGAGAACCCCCAGGTCGCCAAGGAGATGTATGATTATCTGTTGGCGGAGATAAAAGCTGGGAGGCTGGATATCGCTGTGGCGGGGGAGGGGTAGGGGGGGATTTTTGAACTTCTGTTTGAAATGGTGAGGTTTTGTTGTAGAATTGGAGGTGGAGAATTTGAAGGATTATGAAAGGTGATATAAAAAGACTGATTGACGAGTGGTTTCTCCAGGCGGATTATGACTTTGATACCGCCCGGGCGATGTTTGAAGCAGATAAGTTAATTTACTCTATTTTTATGTGCCATCTATCAATTGAGAAGGCGCTTAAGGGGCTTTATTTAAAGAAATTCAAGGAGAAGCCGACAAGGCCCCACGATTTAGTGTATTTGAGCGTTGAGTTAAGACTTGACCTAAAAAAAGACCAGCAAGAATTTCTGGATAAACTCCACGATTTAAGCGTCCCCACCAGATACCCGGATGACGTAAAAAGCATTTTGAAACATTAGAAGAAGAGCGGAGTGAGAGAAGTTTTGACCCAAACAAAGGATTTATTGCTGTGGTTGAAAGAGAAATTGAAAGAGACTTAAAAGATATAGTGTTAAGGTTGTTTGCCCGGAGGGGTATCTCCATCAGTAAAATCGTTATCTTCGGTTCTTTCGTAAGGGGTGATGAGGGGGAGGGGAGCGATGTGGATATCATCGTAATCTCACCTTCTTTTAATGATATGGATATCTTTGAGAGGTTAGATAATGCTTCAGGAATACATCGGGCGTTGGTTGAAAGGTTGAGAAGGCCAGTGGATATATTATACTATTCAGATTTAGAGTGGGGAAGAGGAAGTTCCTTGATGATACAGACTGCGAAGGATGAGGGGGAGGTAATTTATGAGAGTTCGGGTCTTTAATAATCTGATTATTGTGTATGTTCGTTATTTGATGAGGGCAAGGAAGAATATTCGTTAAAGCATTATTTTAGAGGTGGTTTTAGTGAAAAGGAATAAGATTCTATTTTGCCTGATTTTAACGGCACTAATTCCTACTGCAGCCTTTGCTGCTCAGTGGAGTAGCCCGTCGCTAGCCCCTGGTCTCAACAATACCTATGACAACTACCCAGCACATCCAGCCCACCTCCTTAGGTAGCATCAAGGCGATATTTAAGTAGTTTGGCCGTCGGCTCTTTGACCCGCCTCCCTCATCAGGTTCCTGTAACTTAGATTCCGAATACGCTACATGTTAAAATATGACCTGAAATTCTTCCTTCCCCATAATTCTTATGATATAGTGCACCTTGGAGGTCAGTATGAGATTTAAAGTAATTGTAGAACCCGATATAGAGGAGGGGGGCTACATAGTCTCCTGCCCGTCGCTTCCGGGTTGCCATTCTCAGGGGGAGACGCTTGATGAAGCCCTGGAAAATATTGGCGATGCGATAAAAGGGTATGTTGAAGTTTTTAAAAAACACAATCGTCCAATTCCTCAGGAGATGGAGATTGAGGTATCCCTATAGGTTAGTAAATTGCCTAGAGGCTTGAAACCTAAAGAAGTCGTCAAAGCCTTCAATAATATTGGATATTATATTGACCATCAGACCGGGAGCCATATTATATAATGAGAATGTTGAAATGCCGATGTTATCCATCCCGAATCATAAATACGTAAAAGTTGGTTTATTGAGAAAGTTGATAAGAGACGCAGGCTTAACAGTTGACGAATTTACAAAGTTATTGTAGTTGGTGATTTTGTGTAATTGAGCACATCAATAAAAGGGCGGTATTCTATGCCGCCCTTACTTAATTTACTGAATACTCAACCCCCCCACCCCCTACAACAAACTCACCCCGTCATATTCCTTGGGCACATCAACCCCCAGCATCTTGAGCGCGGTGGGGGCTAGGTCCATTATGTTCGGACTGCCACCACCCAGCTTGCGGTTGCAGAAGATGGTGCCCTTGGTTATGGAGGGCTCAAGCGAGCAGTGGTCCCCGCTCCAGATCTTGGTGTTGTCCTCAATGGTGTCCGCGGGGATGCCCCCCAGGCAGGTCTGCCAGGAGACCCGGTAGCCGTCGGGGAAGCCCACCTGCAGGTCCGGCGCTCGGTGCATCTCCGGTCCGTGCCAGATGTCGGTTCCCTTATAAACCCCGCTTACCGCCGGGGTGCCGTCCTCGTCGGTGAGGGCGGATAGTTCCTTGATTATCTTGTCTAGCAACCGGTCATAATCAGCGCCGCCCAACACCGTGCCGTAGCGCTCCCGACCGACCTTGTTGATGTATATCTGCCCCAGCCCCAGAGCGTAAGCCTGGGTCTTGGTCCAGTTCACATTGGGCCAGAACTGCCCCTGTCCGAAGAGGTCGTCCAGGTTGTATTCCTTATCCTCGCCGATGCCTGAGCCCTTCAGGGTCATGTAGCCGCTTTTTGCCAACCAGGTGTTCAAGTTGACCCCCCTGCGGAAGGAGTGGAAGCCGTGATCGGACATCACCATCAGCACCGTGTCCTTGTCAATGCGCTTCACCACCTCTCCCACCACCTGGTCCATGTGCTGATATACCGAGAGTATGGCGCCGCCGAACTCTCCCTCCAGGGCGGGGTCGTAGCGGGGATGCTTCGTGTCCAGGAAGCGGAAGAAGTTGTGCTGGACGCGGTCGGTGGCTTGAAATATGGAGATGAACAGGTCCGAGGGGTCGTTGTCCAGAAGGTGGAGGGTCATCTCCCGGCGGGCTTCCTCCACCATAAACAAGTCCTCCAAAAAGGTCTTGTCGTCTATGACCTCCTCGGTGTGAGCCATATTATCAATCGCCCAGCCCCGGGTGCGGAAGAGCCCCACCGTCTCTATAAGCTCCTTGCCGAAGTCGGAGGGATTGAAGTTGGGGATTATGTCGTCGGCGGGATGGAAGTCTATGGGGGATAAATAGACCTGCAGTTCTGGTTTCACCTGCTTGACGAAGAACTTGCAGATGCCCCGGATATGCACCAGGGGACCGATGTCGTAGGTCACCGTGAACCAGTCGCTCCAGGAGCCGGCGCCGACCTTCTGGCTCTCTCCGTCCAGCTCTATTATTACCCGCTCGCCGTCTATCCGGAAGAACATCGCTTTGTGCATGGGCTTGAAGCCCTCCTCCCGGGGGTCGGGGACGCCCTCAATGTGAGTGCGCACCTTGCCCTCCACCACCATTATCTTGCGCAGGATTCCGCCCATCTCCGAGGCGCCCACTTGTTGTGGGGTGAGGTCGGTGGCGAAATATTGATAGGTGCCCTGGGTGGCTCGTATGTCGGGGACGCCCAAGCCGGACATGCACTTGCCCCCCTCCATCTCGTCGGCGGGGAAGGTGACCGGCATCTGGAAGGCGGTGGTCTTGATATTGTTATGAGCAGCTGTCCTCCAGAAGGTGGTACCGGCGCGCATGTTTATAATCTTAGCCTTCTTGTAGGGAATGACGCCGAAGAGGAACTTGGGCTTCTCCTTGTCGGTGATGGAGTAAGCCGGCATATAAGTCTGGGGGTCGCGGGAGAGGAAGTCGTAGATGCCGGTCTTGCCGGGGTTTGAGCCGGTGGCAAAGGCGCTCCAGCAGACCGGGGATTCTGAGGGGTTGGTGGTGGTTAGCTGGGAGTAGTAACCGCTCCCCGCCAGCTTTTCCAGATTGGGGAGTTTGCCCTCACCGATATACCTTTCCACCAAGGTGGGTTCCACGCCGTCAAAGCCCAGGATGACCACCTTGCCCTTTGCCGGCTTGAAGCTGGGCGCACAGCCGGAGAGCGCCGGAAGCCAGGAGCCGGAGGCGACCACCGCTCCGGCGGTGGACAGAGTCTTCAGGAATTCACGGCGGGTGAGCTTCATGGATATATCCTTCCTAAATCAGCTTTTTTCTTTAAGGGGAATAGCTTGGGGGATATTTTACATCAAAAGTGAGCGGGTGACAAGGGGGGAATTGCTAAATCCACATTTGCAATCATAATTATAAAATGTAAGGGGAAAGCCCCAAGCGTAAGGAAGATTTTAATCTGAAAAACAGTGGATCAGGAGAAGGAGGTAAAATACCACCACGCTGAGGAGAGGAAGAGCAGTATGGTGACAACGGTTATCGCTCCGCCTAACCATAAACATACCTGCCAGGGGCGCATTTGTAAGCGAATGACCACAATTTTTAGCCCCAGAAGCCCGATCAGTGCAAAGCCCAGCACCCCGTGCCAGGCGGAGCGAGGGACGCTCATGTCTACGCCCAAAGCAACCAGGCAGTATATTGCCAGTGCCAGGACCAGCAGGACCAGGGTATAGCCTGCCAAGCGGTGGAAGGCGAGCACTATGGGGGGTATGTGTCTACCCAGCTTCAAAAGCAGGCGTAGGATTGCCATCAGGGAGAAAGTGGCGACGGCCAGAACCAGAACCACCGTGGTTGACCAGGATTTGATTGAGAGATGGAGGTTTATTCGGGAGCGCTCCCTTTCCGCATCCGCAGAAACCACCGCAGTGTTAGAGGTGGATTCTTTGTAGCCCACAGTGGAATAGCCGTTCTCCTGAAAGTAGCGCCCCAAAGCCAAGCGGGGTCCTCCACCGCTGACGGAGGCGTGGCATGAAGCGCAGGAAAGCGCCTCTGCGGAGGCGTATTCGGGTCGCGCTTGGGTGAGTTGTGGTGAGGATAGGACTGTCGCTAGAAGGGTTAAAGCTATGATGAAGATGATTTTGGGGTTCATAGTATGCCACCTTTTTCCTAAATAATAGGTTTTTACTATGCTCTTATTTACGAATGATATGATATGTTCGGGGGTTTATCAAGCCTTAAATTTTAGAAAAAAGAAAGTGCCAGTTTTCGCTGACACATTATTGATTGCGTTTTACTTAAAATCACAAAATCTCCCGCCACAGCCGAAACTCAACCTCCGTGTCCTTGTCCAGCTTCTCTTCTACACCCTCCGCCAGGAAAGCCCCGAAGGCTTTGGAGCCGGCGGAGATGTCGTCGTAGCTACCATACTCAAAGGGAAGGACCTTCGGCTTTCCCTTTCGATATACCAGCCTGCCGAGGACGAAACGGGGTCCTTCCCCCGGGGGTAGGGGTTGGGGCTTTGCCAGCCTGGCTTTGACTATCGTTGGGCTGGTCGCCGGCAAGCCCATCATACGACCGATGATGGGCTCCACGAATTCGCCTTGTGCTGAGAGCAGGTTGAGAAAACTCCTCCCTATCTGCAGAAAGACCGCTCTCTTCTCCTTCTTTGCGCAGAGTATATCCCCTCCCGGGGAACATTCCACCCCGTCAAAGAGAACCTCCGCTCCCCTGTCGGTCAGCAGTTTGGTGAAGGGCTCCCTGTCGGATGGAGACCTCCCCCCGATTATTATGAGCACATCCGCTTTGGAGGCTTTATCCAGTGCCTTCTCCCATCTGGAGATTTCGGGGGGAATCAAGCCTATGTATTCCACCTCCCTCACATTCAACTCGCAAAGCCTTCTCTCCATCATCCGCCAATAGAAATTATAGCTCTCATCCTCTTTCCTCGGCTTTCCCGGCTCCACCAATCCAGGCCCGGTGACCATCACCGCCACACCAGGAGGGGGAAAGACCGCCACCTCTATCACCCCCGCAGCTATCGCAGCCGCTATCCGCTGGGGGGTGATCACCGTCCCCTGAATCATCAACAGCGCCCCTCGCTTAACCGTGCTTCCCAGGGGGGTGATGTTTTCCCCCTTGCTCACCGGTCCCTCCAGCTTGAGCTCTACCCCCACCTGGATATCGGAGATGTCGGCGGGGATGACGCAGTTCGGCCCGGAAGGTATTTTTGCGCCGACGCTTACCGCAAGACAATGTCCACTGGACACACTCTGGAAATAAGGCTGTTTGGGGGAGGACCATCCTGCGACCTTCAGGGTTGTCGCCCCCCGGCTCAGGTTGTGGGCGAAGACCGCCCAACCGTCCACCTGAGCCACCGAGAAGGGGGGAATGTCCGCCGGAGCACGGGTGTCTCCGGCGCTGACTAAACCAAGTGCATCCTGAGGGTGGAAGAATACGGGTGGGGGGGTGGTGATATTCTCCTTGATGACCGCGGGGACATCGTGTAAGGAGAGCATCAAAGACCTCCTCAAGTATGGTTTAACGACGAATTTTAATATAGTATATCATATTATCCCGCAATCGCTGTGTTGGGGCATATTAATTTTTATTGAAGTTTGGGCAGGGTATCCTTCAATTTTCCCGTTCCAGGCGACCTGCCTCCATTCTCCATATCGCCTTGGGGTCGGGAATCAGATGGGAAAGCTTCTCCTGGGTGGTGGTGATGAAGACCTGTCCCATCCGGGGAAGGAGGGAGAGGGTCTTTGAGAGCCGTGCCTCATCCAGTTCGCTGTCCACATCGTCAAGGAGCATGAGCGGCTCCTCGCCCAACCTCTCCTCAAGCAGGCGGTGTTCCGCCAGGCGCAGGGAGAGGGCTAACAGTCGCACCTGACCCTGGCTGGCGTAGAGGTCGGCTCTGTTCCCGTCTACAAGGAAGCGCACCTCGTCCCGGTGAGGACCTATGGAGGTCTGCCCCAGGGAGATATCCCTCCCCCGTCGCATTAACAGCTCCTTCTTCAGGGTGGAGCTTATCTCCTCAATTCCACTCTGGGGGAGCGGGTCCAGGGAGGGGAGATATTCCAAGCTCGCTTCCTCGGCGTTACCTGAGAGGAGGGCGTAGTTTTCACCGAGGGCGGAGGATAGACGGGGGATGATCTCCATCCGGCGAAGTATCAGGGGAGCGGCGTGAGTGGCAAGCTCCTGCTCCCAGACCTCCAGCTGGTCGGGGGCGCTCTGACCCTGATAGACGGAGCGGAGTAGACTGCTACGCTGTCGGAGAGCAATGCGGTAGGCGTGAAGCTCCTCCAGATAATCGTGTTCCATCTGGCAAGCCCACATATCAATCAGCCGGCGCCTTAGGGCGGGTGCGCCACGGATGAAGTTCAAATCCTGGGGGGAGAATATGGATAGTGCCAGTATCCCCACCACCTCGGAGAGACGCACCGCCCTCTCGCCATCCACATGGGCTTGCTTATGCCCCTTTGAATAGTTGATGCGCAACTTCCTCCTTCCGCTTCGGGTGACCACCTCCCCCACAACGGAGAAAACCTCCTCCGTTTTGCGGAGGAGGTAGCGGTCTTTTGCCAGGCGGTGGGAACGGGTGGTTGCCAGGAAGTGGATCGCCTCCAACAGATTGGTCTTACCCGCTCCGTTGGGCCCGATGATCAGATTGATGCCTTGGTAGGGCGACATCCGCAGGGTGGGAAGATTGCGGAAGTTGTAGAGATAGAGGCTTTCCAGCTGCAATTCCCCACCCCCGCAGGCTTACAGCTTGGTGGGCATGAGAATGCAGAAGTGGTTTTCATCCCCCTGGGCGGAGAAGCGCCCCTGCTTTACCTGGTCAATCAGGTCTACGGTGATGATGTCCTCATCAAAGCTCTTCAGCGTTTCGCTGAGGAAGATGTAGTTATACCCCAGGGTCATGGGGTCGCCTTTGTAGGTGCAGGGCACCGTCTCCCGTCCCTCGCCGACATCGGCGGTGGAAGCCTTAACCTCAATGTTATCCTCGGAGAAAGACAGGATTATCTGCCGGCTTCTCTCATCTGCCATCAGAGCCACTCTGTTGACCACCTCCTGCAGTAGAGGGCGGTCCACGCTGGCGGAGAAGGGAAATTCCGAAGGAATGACCTCCTGATAGGGGGGAAAGCGCCCCTCTATCAGCCGGGAGGCTATCTGGGTATCCCCTAAATCCCAGAGGATGTGGGTCTCCCCGAAGGTCACCTCCACCTCGTCCCCGCCCCCGCCTTTGGCGGGGGAGTCGCCCAGCAGTTTGACGAGCTGTTCGGCGGCTTTTGCGGGAAGGATGATGTCTATTATTCCCGAGGGTTCCACCGCAAGCTCCTCACTGCGGAAGGCTAAGCGGTAGCCGTCGGTAGCCACGCAGATCAGCTTGCGTCCCTCCATCTGCATGCAGATGCCGTTCATGGTGTAGCGGGTCTCGTCCTCGGAGACAGCAAAGATGGTCTGACGAAATATGTTCTGCATGGTGGCTTTGGGCAGTCTGAGCACCTGCCCCTCAACCGTGGGCCAGGTGGGATACTCCTCGGCGCCCATACCCTGCAGGCGGAAGTTGGCTCGCTCGCAGGTGATCTCCGCAGAAAGCCCCTCAACTTTTATCATCACCTCGCCCTCGGGTAGCTCCCTGACGATGTCAAAGAACTTCTGGGAGGGGAGGGTGATGCGCCCCTCGGAGAGGATGTTGCCCTCACTCTGGCACTTAATGGAAAGCTCCAGGTCGGTGCCCATCACCGAGAGCTTTCCCTGCACCGCCTCCAGTAGGAGATTGGAGAGGGCTGGTAGGGTGCTTCTTCTGCTCACCGCTGCTGAGGCGGCGCCCAGTGCGGATAGTAGCTCCTTTTTAGCGCACAATACCTCCACCGTGGGTTACCTCCTGAGAAAGTGAAGATTTTTCAATTTGCCCAAATATAACACTTCTGAAGCAACCATTGCAAGAAAAATCCATCGGCAAAACGCTTTTGGTGGCATCAGGAAGGGGCGGGGATTATCAACAACAAATACCGATTATATTGAAAAAAGCTTGAAAAAGGCTTGAAATGGGGGAGAGATTATGTTAAAAAAGGTACAATCGCAGTTTTGGGTGGGGATTATTCTCTCACTATATGGGTAGAGAGTGAGAAAACCAAGCCAAAAAAGGGGGAACGAAGATGAAGAAGCTTTTAGTGGTAGTTGCGGTTTTGTTGGTGGCTACACCGCTTGTGGCTAAGGAGATTGAGCTTGTGCCTACTCCAGTGGACGGCGTGGGTATCCCCGGTCACTTCTACAGCCTGCCATTGTCGCCGAAGTTTCCAACCGAGCAGGAGCTATACTACGATGATGGCGACTTCGGTAGTTATGCACCTTGGGCATCCTACGGGGTTAGATTCGCATGCAATTTTGACCCAGGTTATGCATGTTGGATTACCCGCTACAAGATTTGCTACTATGACGTAGGCACTGCTAACTGCCATGGCTACTTCTACGAAAATTCGGGTGGCGACCCCGATTCGGGAACACTCTACTGGGATGAGTCATTCCAGTGCTCTGGCTCAGGTTTTAATTGGTACGAGGTAGATGTTGACCCGCCTGTTTTTGACGACGACGGTGATTTCTATAGCATCCTCGGCTGGGATGATACCACCTCTCCAGGGGGACCACCTGCCGACTCCGGCGACACATCTCACTTCTACCAGGACTTCTACGGCTGGGACGCTGGTTGGTATATCTATGCCCTCCGCTGCTTTGTCAACGACGACGCCGACGGTCCCTACGGTGACCAATACAACCCCGCTGACGGCGACACCGCCGCTCCGGATACCAACGTCGTCTGGCATTGCTATGACGACGATATCGGGGTGGACAGTGATACCATCAACACCGACTCTATGTTGGTGGAGGTTGCCAAGAGCAAGGTCAGCGGGACCATCACCATCACCGGCGACCCGAGTGACTACGAGGTTACCTTTGACCCCGATTCCGACTTCACCGAGGGTGACACGGTAAATGTTACCCTGAGCCCACCCGACTACGAGATACTGGACCTCTTAACTAATTCTATGGATGAGGTCACTTACTCCTTTAGCGTCGGTTCTTATGTAACCGTCCAGCCGACATCGGTGGGCTACATCAAGGCGATGTATGAGTAGTCAAGCTCTGCCCCGCCAAGGCGGGGTTTAAGGAAGCCCCCCCGCCAAGGGGGGGGTTTTTTCGTGCCAGCCGTTACTTTAGAAAATTGAGGTGATTTTTTAAATTATGTATTTGAATAAAAGACTTGAAATGGGGGAGAGATTATGTTAAAAAAGGTACAATCGCAGTTTTGGGTGGGGATTATTCTCTAACTATATGGGTAGAGAGTGAGAAAACCAAAAAAGGGGGAACGAAGATGAAAAAGCTATTACTAATAGTTGTGGTGTTGTTGGTGGCCGCTCCACTTATGGCTAAGGAGATTGAGCTTGTGCCCACTCCCCCCGCCATAGGCGGGGTGGGTGTGCCCGGTCACTTCTACAATCTGCCGCCGGCGCCTATGTTTCCATCTGAGCAGGAGCTGAGCAACGACAACGGTACGCCCGGCCCTTACTATTTCACCGGAAGCTGGCAAATTTTTAACACCATCACTATTCCTTATGACTGCTGGCTTATTCTCGTGAGGGGTTATATTTACGGTTCCGGCACCGGCGATATTATCATGGATGTGCTGGAGGATTCGGGTGGAACGCCGGTATGGGGCAGTAGCCTGATAGGCGGTTCGGTACCGGTCTATTTCGACGGCAGTAGTGGGTGGAAAGATTCAGCCGACTTTGACCCTCTCATTTTCTTTTCCAATGGTACCGTAACCCATCCCGGGTCGGAAGCGCAAATTTCCAGCGCTGGAATTTGTACCGACACTGACACTAGCGGGTCTGGTGGTTTTTGGTATTACGTCGGCACTTGGTATGACTACACCTGGCTGTTTGGTCACGTTATGGCCCGCCTGCTGGTAAACGACGACGTTGCGGGTCCCTACGGTGACCAATACAACCCCGCAGACGGCGACACCGCCCCTCCGGATACCAACATCGTCTGGCATTGCTGCGACGCCGATAGCGGTGTGGACAGTGACACCATCAACACCGACTCGTTTTTGGTGGAGGTTGCCAAGAGCAAGGTCAGCGGGACCATCACCATCACCGGCGACCCGAGTGACTACGAGGTTACCTTTGACCCCGATTCCGACTTCAGCGAGGGCGACACGGTAAATGTTACCCTGAGCCCACCCGACTACGCGATACTGGACCTCTTAACTAATTCTATGGAAGAGGTCACTTACTCCTTTAGCATCGGTGCTTATGTAACCGTCCAGCCGACATCTCTGGGCTACATCAAGGCGATGTATGAGTAGTCAGGCTCTGCCCCGCCAAGGCGGGGTTTAAGGAAGCCCCCCCCGCCAAGGCGTGGGGGGCTTTTTACATGATAGAGTCTGCTCGGGGATTTTTTGGGCTGGTTTTTTCTTGTATTTTTCTTGCTTACCCTCTCTTTTTGTGCTACATTCTTCAAGATATACTATTTGCATGTTCTCAATTTTAATTGTGGTTTAGTCTGGCGCTGATTTTTATCTGCATTTATAAATTAGAAGAGTAAACGGTTAAGCTGTGAAAGGAGCTGATTTTTCCCATGCGTAAGTTGATGATTTGTGTATTAGGCGCTTTGCTTTTGGCGCTACCGGGGGTGGGATTTGGCTATACGGTTACCTTCTCCGCCGAGCAGTTCAGCGTAGAGGATAGCTTCGGCTATCAGGTTTTCAATTATGAAGAGGCGACTGCCTTCGGCGGGGAGATAGGTGCGCCGATGGTTCCCCTGGTGCCGTTGAGCGTTTCCATACCCGGGGGGATGAAGGTGAGCGAGGTGGTGGTGACCTATGTGGAGCAGGTGGAGCTGT
>JAUVZD010000016.1 GCA_030602715.1 Candidatus Coatesiibacteriota bacterium | reverse complement strand
CCATCCCTCATACCCTGGTCGGTCTGTTGCGGGCGCTCTATTTCGGCTCCTATGTGCGAGATTTTCTTACCTACAGGGTCTTTGAGTGGTATTCGCCCATCTTTCTAGCCTTCTTTGTGGCTATTGGACTGGGAACTGTCTCTCTGGTGGTGCTGATGGTCCGTAGGTTTTTACGGAACAGGATTTGGAGGGAGGATAAACCCTTCCTGCTGGTTAGTGCGTTGGTTCTTTTCAGCGGACTCGCCACCTGGTGGAGACCCATAGATATGGACTTCTGGGTCTTTGCCCTGGCACCTTTTACGATTCTTGCAGGTGATATGCTCTCCACACACAAGCGGAGCTTCGGTCGGCGGTTGACATATGGTTTAATCGCCGTTATCTTTTTGGCAAACTTCTCGGGTGAGATATACCCCAACTCCCGTTTTGGCAGACATTCACCACCACAGAAAGAGCTGGCTAACGCCCTTTTAGAGATAGGTGTGGGGGATGGGGATACTATCTTTACCGGAGCCTGGGGGGCAGATCTGGAGGTATTGTATCTCACCGACCTGAAAGTCAACCCCTTCTCCCTTCCGATGGATGCTATGATAGATTTTGAGAAAAGCTGGGAGGAGAATGCGGTTTACATTGAGCAGTGTTTCCGCCGAGCCTGGCTTTCCGGCAGACGGGTCTTCATCACCGAGGACCAGATTACCCAATATAATCCCATCATATTTTATCCTTTAAAATCCCATAATATCTACATTGAGCCCTTTTTGGTGAAATATGGTGTTTATATTTCAGATACTGGATATACCTTCTGGTTTAAAGGTAGAGAGACCAGGATATACTGTTTAGATTTGGAGGACTATTTTTCAGGAAATATATGAGACGATTACCCTATTCAGTATAAGGGAGTTATTTATGGAACGGCTGATGTTCACCACCATGGTTTTATTGCTTTTGACCGCACCCACCTTTCTTTTCTGCTCCGCCAGGGGCGGTGATAAGGGCGAGGGTCTATCCTCCTTACCCAGGATTCCTCCAGAAGGGCTTGATGAACTGGCTGAGGGCGAGGACTTTGACGAAGCCCTAATCTTTGACGGCAAAACCGAGTTCCTTACTGCACTATATAAGGAGAGCGAGCTCTTGAAAGCCCCCTTCAGCGGAAGGGAGTGCGCCTTCTGGCACATTGAGGCTTATTACCAGACCCCGGGGACCAACTACCACATCGGCACCAAGTTGGCTGACGAGGATTTCTACGCTCGGGTGTTGGACAAGTTGGTCTCTGTGGAACAGGCGGTCGTTGACTTTCCTCCAACGCTCAAGGAGACCTATAAAGTGGGGGAGGAACCGGAGAATATCAGGGAGGCTTTGGTGGCATTAGGTTGGTGGGGTGCGGCTAAGAGTTATCCTGAGTTCACGGTCTATGAATGGGTGCTTTTGCCGGATAAGGAATATACTCTGACTATTTACAGAACCGGCAGTGCCCTGCCGCCGGAGGAGCCCGAAGGGGAACCCATCTACGAGACCTACTATCACTTTTACTTCAAGTAGACATTTCGTCTGCAAGGCGTGGGGGCTGGCGTTCTTGCCAGCCCTTTTTAATAATTTTTAGTGGTGATAGGCTTCGGATTATCTTCCTCACCTCACCTAGCATGTATTCGTCCTGGATTAGTAGGTGACCGATTATCGCTCTGTGGTGTTCTCCGAGAATATGCTGAGAGACGGGTCTCCGAAGAGGTTGTAGCCAAATAGGGCGTTTCGTTGGTGGGCTACTGTGCCGGTAAGTTCGGGATGAAGTTTCACATAGTCCCGTTTTCCCTCGTAGAACGCCTCCCCCAGGGTTTGATTTTCGTCCACCAATCTGACCATGATGTATTCCGCCGCCTCCAGGAAACCACCGCCCACCTTCTTTAAAGCTCGTTCGCTTATCGCCTCTGGGTAATAACTTAGCCTGCTTAGGGCGATTACGGCGACGGCGCTATGCTCCTGGGTGACCAGCACCTCGGCAAGGCAGGGTTGGGAGTAGTCAAATTTACCGCAGAGTGAGGCGCAGATTATGCACACAAACGGCTGGTGATTGTTCAGATGGGCGACGTCCGCGCAGGTTATCAAGGGTTTTTCGTCGTCGCTTATCGTCGCCCACAGGGACTTGATAAGGGAATCTGTCAAAAGTAAACCCTCGTTGCGCACGGAGATGTCCGAGGCAAACTTCCCCAGGTAACTGGACGCTAACCTTTTTTCGTCCTCACCCAGCCGACCGTAGAAGGTCTCGTAGGCGCTCACATCTATACACACCCCGCAGGGCATGCCGTTGCCGATGATGGTTATGAGCGAATAGCGCCCGCTCTCCAACTCCTCCATCGCCTGGAGATAGTTGAGGGTGCCCTCATGGTTGCTTAAAAATGTGTAAGGGATATCATCCTGGCAGATTTCGCCGATATATCTCTTCCCCAGAAGGTAACCGTTTATGGAGGGGTTGGAGGAGGTATCGGATGCAGACCCAAATATGCACACGCTGTTTTTTCTTAGCTCAAGTGGTTGGAAATTAATGACCTTTTCCACCATCAGGTTCAGTTCGTCCTCACCGCGGGCTGGCAGACGACCGACATAGACGTCGGCGCAGAAGCCCCCTTCATCCTTCCCCACATCATTGTATAGTCGGGTCTCGCCGAAGATGTTGTTATTGTTCATGTCCCAGTCGGAGTAGAGGTCGGCGTAATACCAGTCTGTGAGCGTGTAGTTGTTGTCCAGACTATTGCTATGAAAGATGGGCTCGGTGGCAATGGTGGGGGCGCCCTCAACATACTCCATCGGTGGGTTGTAGATGTAGCGTCCGGGGATATATTCATGTCCTCCAGCGAGCAGGACATACTCAATTCCCAGAAGTTCGTATTGTTTGCGGATGTAGGTGCGAATCTTCTCAGGCAGGTCGTCCCCGAAGGGGGAGTTTTCGGCGATATATTCCACGGTGACCACCCGGGTGGGCAGTTCACCTTCGTTCTTGTGTTGAGCCAGACGGTTGGCTTGGGTGAGGAACTTTTCCGGGGTGATGATCAACAGGCGATAGCCCTTACCCCCGGGGGAATCACAATGGAGCAGGCAACTGACGAGTATAACTGCGCAGATGATTAAAAGAGACCGTTTCAGCCTCATATATTGTCCTCCGGGTGGGAACGGCTAACATTCTTAGTGTTGAAGATAGATTATATAACTAAGGACGAGCTATGGTCAAATACTTTATCCTGTGGGTTTGGTTTTAATGTTAATATTTGTTTGATTTATTTTATCAACTACCCCGGGGTGGTTACCGTGAGCGATGAAAGCCTGGTTGAGTTCTCAGGTGTGGTTAAATCCTTCAAGTCCCAACAGGATGAGGGGAAGAAGGGTGTGGAAAGGAATGTCATCTTTTCGGAATTAGACCTATCCATCGCCCGGGGAAAGACCACCGCACTCATCGGACCCTCGGGCTCGGGGAAGACCACTCTGCTTCGCTTGATAAACCGGCTGGAAAGCGCCGATGGGGGCAGGATAACCTTTGCCGGGAAGGATGTAGAGAGCCTGGAGGTCTTGAGCCTGCGGCGCCTGGCACTGCTTCTGCCCCAGAAGCCCCTGCTATTTGAGGGCACGGTGCGGGAAAATATCACCTATGGTTCTCGTTTTTCCGGCGGTTCTGCAAAGGGGGATGATGGCGAGCGGTTCGGCGAGCTTCTGGCTGTGGTGGGACTTCCCGAGGAGCTTCTTGAGCGCAAGGGCGACCTCTCCGGTGGGGAGGAGCAGCGGGTCTGTCTGGCGCGGGCTCTCTGGCTCTCTCCCCAACTGCTCATGCTGGATGAGAGCACCTCATATCTTGACCCACCGGTAGCCCGTAAGGTGCTTGCCAACCTTGCTGAACTGCAGAGGGAGACCGGCTTGACCGTCATCCATGTAACCCACGAGATACCCAAGCTGAAGTTAGCCCACCGTATCATCTTCCTCACCGACGGCGGGGCGGTGGAGGAGGGTGATGCCAAGTCCTTATTGACCAATCCCAGAACAACTCGGATGAGGGACTTTTTGGGGGAGCTGAAGTGAGCATCATCCAGATAGATTACATAGATGTAGCTATTTCCCTGGGGCTCATCGCCGTGGTCTTAGCCATATCCCTGTTGAGCAGGCTTTTTCTGGAAAAAGACCTGCTCATCGGCACTGTGCGCTGTTTCATCCAGCTGGTGATCGTCGGCTACATCCTGAACTGGGTCTTTGGTCTGGAGCACTGGTATGCGGTCTTGGCGATGCTTTTGGTGATGATGTTAATCGCCGGCTACAGCGCCTCTCGGCGGGTGGAGGGACGGGGCGAGAAGCGTATCGTGGTGGCAAGCTTTGCGGTGATGGCCGCCTCCTTCTCGGTGATAATGGTGGTCTTCTCCCTGGTGATTCCGCTGGATCCCTGGTATGACCCTCGCTATGTCATCCCCATCTCCGGGATGATCATAAATGGAGCCATGAACGGCGTCTCCATCGGCATGGCAACTCTGCGCACTCAACTGAAAGACCGCTCCGATGCGGTTTTAGGCGCCCTCTCCTTGGGGGCAAGTTCCGCTCAGGCGTCTGCGCCTATGGTGCGGGAGTCGCTGAAGAAGGCGCTCATCCCCACCATCAACGGTCTTATGACCGCCGGCATCGTGCAGTTGCCGGGGATGATGACCGGTCAGATTGTAGCCGGGGTGGACCCCCGCCTGGCGGTGCTTTATCAGATTGTGGTCTATTATATGCTGGCGGCGTCGGTATCCCTCTCCGCAATCATCGGGGTGAAGATGTATCGCCGGCGCTTTTTTAATAAGATACATCAGTTCAGCAGACCGGGGTAGGGGGGGATAACGAAAAACAGTATTTTTTGGAATTTTTATGCTATTATTTTTGTAATTCAATTTCTTCAAATACGTGTTAGAATTAAAATAAATTAGAAAAGAGGGGGAAATGTCATACCAGAGCATTTCAATAAAAGAGGTAATAAACAAGATTAATGCTACATATGGCGGCTGGTTTCTTCCTGCCGTTCAAAGACCCTATGTTTGGGGGAGTAGATATGAAAGTGAGTTTTACATCTGTAAATTATTTGATTCACTATTACGGGGTTATCCAATTGGCGGGTTGCTTTTATGGAGTACTAAAGAAAATATTCCATATAGAGAATTCATAAATGATTACGAGGATGGTGAAATTGTAAAAATTGTAGATAAAGGATTATGGGAGAGAGAAGATAAATCACTGGTTTATGATGATCAACAAAGATTGCAGACTTTATATTCATGTTTAAAATATACATTTAATGGTAAGGTATTAGTTTTTGACCTTTTGTTTGATATGGATGATGAAGAGCTTGAACTTGATGAAACTGGTTTTAGTTTTGTTGAAAAGCAATCCCCAATACGTGTAAGTTACATTAGATTAAACGAATTGTTTTCAAAGAAGCCAGAAGAAAAGTTTAAATTTAGGAAAGAAATTCTAAGAAATCTTAATGGAATATCAGATGATGAAAGTATTCGAGTAGAAAATAATATAGATAATTTATGGAAAGTTTTTGTAGAAATGGATAAGAAATCACTGGCATATTTCCCCATCTCACAAGTTGATGAAAGTATAGTAAATGAAATATTCCAAAGATTGAATATGACCGGTGTGACGTTATCATTAGCTGATTCATTATTCACAAGGATCAAAGAGTATTATCCTACTTTTGAAGAGAAATTACAGCTTTTTTCAAGGGATGTATACAATAAGACCAGTAACGGATATCAATTTGATTCATACAGCATACTTCAATTATTGCATTTGTTGATAGTAGGAAGAGTAAGAGTAGACCCGAAAAAGATTGATACTAAAACTGAATTGAAAGAATTCAATAAGATTTGGAGAGATCTAAAAGCACCACTTAGAGAATTTTTATGCGATTTTATGTGGGTGGAGTTTAAAATCAATCATAACTCAGTAATTCCAAAAAAACTTGCTCTTCTGCCAATGGCTGTATATTTTTATCTTTTGCGTGAAAAAGGAATAAAATATAGGGACTTTAGTCAAGATGATGTATTGAAGTTAAAACAGTACTTTATATTATCACAAATAAACGATTGGAGATTACAAAGTATTGTTGACAATTTCACAAGGATTTTAAAAAGAAATACTAAAAAGACAAACAAATTTCCACTTGACGAATTTATTTCGTCGCTGGAAGAATCAAAAAAGCGAAATACGGAGCTCTATGAGGTCAATTTTACTGATTACAAATGGTTTTCATTGAAGATTATGAGTCCTAATAGGTTATTCCAATTTGACCCAGATGTTAGAGGAAGGTTCAATCCTGAAATTGATCACATATTTCCGCAAAGAATGATAAAAAAGAATAAATCGTTGGAAAAGCAAATAGATTCAATATGGAATATGCAGCCGATAAAATGGGAAGTTAATAATCTAAAATTAGGGAAATTTCCAAAAGAGTTCTTTAGTAGTAGGGAAGGTAAGAAGTACTTGGATCATTATGATTTTTTACCTACACTCGACTTGAATGATAAAATTTGGGATGACCCAAAAGAATTTATCAAAATAAGAAGAGAAATTATGGTTAATTATTTCAAAGAAAAGTATCAACTAGAGCTAAAGTAATTTAAGATGATACTTATAGGTAGCAAAATCATTTTATTATATCGCCGGCGCTTTTTTAATAAGATACATCAGTTCAGCAGACCGGCGTAGGGGGGGGTTGCTTTTTCAAGTAATTATGTTAGTATTTTTTTGGATTAACCCTCAATGCAGAGACTTTTGTGCGGAGTTTATCGCTTTTTTAATATCAATACCATTGTCTTTAGGAGGTAGAAAGATGGTTCAGGCAAAGAGGGCAGGAGAAGGAGTGGCGAAAGGAGGGGTGTATAAAGGCGAAGGATATAAGGGATTGGTGCTGGTGGTCTATGCTGCCATTGGGACCAAGTCGGAAGGACCGCATTATCTCTTGCAGGTTTCCGATAGGGAGTTCTATATCCTGCACAAGAATAAACAGAATCTGTGGGAATGGGACCGGGAGCTGGAGAAGTTTTCCCGCAGGTTTGTGGAGGTGAGCGGAAAGGCTACGCCGGTCAAGGAACATTCTTATTACTCAAAGGCTGCCGATTATCTCCCCACTGGAATGGGGATAATGGGGGTTATTGAGGTGGAGACCATCGTGGACATCGGGGGGCAGAATTTTCCGAGATAAGAATTCGGGGAGTCTATAATTATGACCCACCTCGTTCGGGGTGGGTTTTTAATATTAATCAAGAATTTAAAGACTACTATAACGGATTTTGCCGCAGGGATTTCTCCATCTTAAGCATCCTGCGCAGTAATAGAATAGTCTGCACAGTGGCGAAGGCGAATATGAGGGGTATCAGGCAGATGGCGACGATGAAAGACCACAGAAGAATCCGCTCGTAGAGGGGGACGGTGGAAGCGTTGAGCTGAGGGAATACGGGGATGATATAAATAAACGCCAGGGCGGTCACCGCCAGGCTCAAAGCGACCAGCACAATCTGGAAGATTATTCGCAGTTTCAGGCGGGAGATGAGGGGGCTGACCGCCTGAGCCTTCTGCACCATCTCCGAACGTAAGCTCTCCAGCCCCTGCCAGGTTGCAGAGCAGACTTTGCAGACTATCTCACCTCCTGAATCATCCAGTGTGGCTCCGCAGTGTGGGCATAACAATCTCTTCCCGTCCATCACTTTGTCATTACCCATCCAGCACCTCGCTCAGTAATTTTTTGACCTCCTCCAGACCCTCCGCGCCGCTGAAACCGCCCAGAATCTCACCTTGGGGCGAGATGAGCCAGAGGTAAGCCATCCCCTCTTCCGGGTGTTGGGCGACGCCTGAAAGTTCCGGGGCGAGCAGAACCAGAAATCTCTCGCTCAAGTCCTGGGGTGGGTCTTTCCCCTTCTCCCGGATTTTCTCTGTCATGGAGGAGAGCCTCTCTCGCAGGATGGTGCGTATCATTCCTATCGCTAAGGGGCGCAGGAGAGCTCCCATCTCCTCCAGGGAGATGACCACCGCCACCACCAGTCGGGGGTTGAGCAGGAAATCGGTCAGACCTTTGCCCTCCAGCTTCTCCAGGGAGAGGGCTCCCTTCTGGTCCACCAGGGCGGCGAGTATGTATTTGCCCTTAATGTCGGATAACCGCACCTGCTCATCGTCCATAGCCGAGGTTAGAGCGGTGGAGCTTATTTTGTCCCAATATGCGCTTTGTGCAGCGTCCATTTTTACAATAGTAACAAAATACACACGGCGGAGAAAGGAAAAAAAGGAGGGACTTTAAAAACAACGAAACATAAACCCAATCTCCATCAAAAAAACCGCCCGATAGACGGGCGGTTGAATTGGCGGGAAAGTATCCCTTATCTTACACCTTTGAATCTCCGCAATCTCAGACTATTGGTGACCACGAAGACCGAGCTCGCCGCCATTGCGCCGGCGGCTATCATGGGGTTAAGCAGGAGACCTATGAAGGGATAGAGCAGACCGGCGGCGATGGGGATGCCGATGATGTTGTAGATGAAAGCCCAGAAGAGATTGCCCTTGATGGTTGCCATCGTCCGCCGGGAGAGAGCCACGGCGTTGGGGACCCCGCTGAGGTTGTCCCCTACTATGGTTATCTCGCTCGCCTCCCGGGCAATGTCGGTCCCGCTCCCCAGGGCTATGCCCACATCAGCCTGTGCCAGGGCTATGGCGTCGTTTATCCCGTCGCCAACCATAGCTACTACTCGCCCTTCGCCCTGCAGGTCGGCTATCACCTGGGCTTTGTCCGCCGGCAGGACCTCGGCAAGCACCCGCCCGATGCCCAGCTTGGAAGCCACCGCCCCGGCGCTTCGGGGATTGTCCCCGGTAAGCATTATCACCTCCATGCCCATCTCCTTGAGCCGGGCGACCGTGGGGCTTGCACTCTCCTTCACGGTGTCGCTTGCCGAAAGCAATCCGACCAGCTTTTCACCGGAAGCGAGATAGAATACCGTCTTGCCTTCATTGTGGAGTTTCTCCGCAGTCGCCTTCAGGGGGGCTATATCTATGCCCAGTGAAACCATCAGTCGTTCGTTTCCCAGGTGGCAAGTCCTGCCCTCCACTTCCCCTCTTACCCCCATCCCTTCCAGGGCTGAGAAATTCTCCGCTGTGGGGAAATCCAGGCCCTGCTTCTCCGCCCTGCGCATCACCGCCTCTCCCAGAGGGTGTTCGGAGCCGTGCTCCAGGGCGGCGGCAAGGGTGAGAACTGAAGTCTTATCCTCACCCTCGGCGGGGACCATGTCGCTTATGATGGGCTCGCCCCTGGTCAGGGTGCCGGTCTTGTCCATCACCACCGTATTAAGGGAAGCACTGCGCTCCAGAGCTTGGGCGTCCTTGATGAGTATGCCCAACTGCGCCCCCCGTCCGGTGCCCACGATGATTGCCGTGGGAGTTGCCAAGCCCAGGGCGCAGGGGCAGGCGATGATTAGCACGGCGACGAAGTTGACCAGGGCATAGGTCAGGCTGGGGGAGGGACCGGCGATGAGCCACACCATGAGGGTTATGATGGCTGAGGCGATTACTAGGGGGACGAAGACGGCGGCGATGCGGTCCACCAAGCGCTGAACCGGGGCTTTACTCCCCTGAGCCTCAGCCACCAGCTTGATTATCTGTGCCAGAGCGGTCTCCCTGCCGACCTTGGTAGCCCGAAAGCGGAAGGTGCCGGTCTTGTTGATTGTGGCGCCGATAATATCATCACCAACCTTCTTCTCCACTGGAAGAGGCTCGCCGGTGAGCATTGATTGGTCAACGGCGCTATAACCCTCAACCATGACCCCGTCAACGGGCACCTTCTCTCCCGGGCGCACGATTATTATGTCCCCCACCAGAACATCCTCAACCGCCACCGCCACCTCCTTGTCGTCTCTGAGCACCCGGGCGGTCCTAGCCGCCAGCCCGGCCAACTTCTTGATTGCCTCGGTAGCTTTTCCCTTGGCGCGGGCTTCCAGCAGGCGTCCCAGCAGGATGAGGGTGATGATCACCGCTGTGGTGTCGAAATAGAGGGCGGGGCTTTGACCGATGGCGGTGAAGAAGGCGGGGTAGAAGGTGGCTATGGTGCTGTATAGAAAGGCTGAGGCGGTGCCCACCGCCACCAGGGTGTTCATGTCCGCGCCGGCGCGCTTGAGCTTTGCCCAGGCACCGACGAAGAACTGCAGTCCGCAGTAGAAGAGCACCGGTGCGGTCAATGCGAAGAGGAGATAGGAGATGGGGGTTCGGGGGATGTTGGATAGAACGGGCAGAAATTTGGAGAAGGTGAGCAGGAGGATGGGGATGGTGAGGACTGCGGAGACGAGGAAACGGCGCCGTAGTGTATGGTAGCTTCTTTTGCGAAGAGCCTGCTCCTCATCTTCCGCTTCCTCACCGAGCTTTGTGGAGAGGAGGGTGTAACCGGCACCTTCAACAGCCTTTTTTATCTCCTTTATCCCCACCGTGCCGGAAAGGATACTTACTGTGACCCTTTCGCTGGCGAAGTTGGCGGACGCTTCCACCACGCCCGGCAGGGCGCTCAGGGCGTCCTCAATGGCTTTTACGCAGGAGGCGCAAGTCATCCCCCCCACCGGCAGGTCCATCTTGCCGACGGGCACCTGGTAATCCAGGGACTCTATCGTGGCGATGATGTCCTGCAAGGTGGTTTTGGGGGGAATAAAGTCCACGGAGAGCGTCTCGGAGGCGAAGTTAACCTCCGCTCTGAGGACGCCCTTCATAGCCCCCACAGTCCCCTCTATCTTCTTCACGCAGGAGGCGCAGGTCATCCCCAGAACGGTGAAGGTGAGGCGTTGAGTGGCATTCAAAGTGGGGGCTGTCTTAGTCGGATGGTCCGCAGACTTCTGTGCTTCCTCTTTTGGGCGCAGGTAGGTCTTAGGGTCGGCGTCAAACTTTTGCTTGCAGGCGGTTGAGCAGAAGAGGTAGGTCTTGCCCGCATAGACGCTTCGGGCGGCTTCCCTCCCCGGCTCTACGGTCATCCCGCATACCGGGTCAATGGTGACCGGCTCTTCCGATGCGGGCTTTTTAGAGCTCATTCCAGATATTTTGTGGGGTCTTTGTCAAACTCATCCTTACAAGTTTGGCAGCAGAAGAGATAGACCTCTCCCTCGTATTCGCTGTGAACAGCGTCGTCGGTGTGTTCAACTTTCATTTTGCATACCGGGTCTATATGCTCGTGAGTCTCTTTACCGCAGGGCATATTTCGCTCCTTTCATTTAATGGTGATGGATTAGAGCGGAGATCTGTTCAATATTGTCCTGGAAGCCGACGATGACCTCGTCGTCTATGATGATGGTCGGGGTGGCTAGGCGTCCGAACTTCTCCTGCAGTTCGTTCAGGTTGGCTTCCTCCTCCACCGGCTTGTCGGTAAAGGGAAGGTTGTGGGCGGCAAAGAAACCCTTTGCCGCTTGGCAGTCCGCTCAGGTGGCGCCGGAGTAGATGGTTATGCTGGGGTTAGTCATAGATTTCTCCTCTGGTTTTTTGCCATTCAAAATCATATCTATATTAACATTTGCGGGGCTTGAAAGAATCCCGGAAAAGGTTTTGCTGGCAGTGGTGGTGATTGAGTTGAGAGGATAAGCTCAACCTTTGTCTTTTCATTCGGTCCTGGAACTCTGACTCTACTCCTGCGCAAGCTCGTCTGAAAGCCACTTTAAGTAGTCCTCGCTCCCGCAGACGATGGGGGTGGCGATTATCTGGGGCGTCTGGTAAGGGTGAAGCCGGCTTATCTCCCGCTCAACTTGGGCGTAGAGGCTTCTACTGCTCTTGATTGTGCAGAGCCATTCTTCCGCCCTCTCCACATTGCCCTTCCACCAATAGGTGCTCTCTATCGGTCCCACTATCTGGGTGCATGCGGCAAGCCTTCTCTCCACCAGTGCCCGGGCAATCTTTTCGGCGTCCTCTTTTTTCTCGGTGGTGGTGGAGACCTGGATATATTCCTCGGTCATAGGTCACCCGCTCTTTTGCTAATCACATTTACACCCCCAGGTTTTGTGGGCTTAAAGCAGTCTCTTCTCACCTTCAATCTTCTTTATATCGGTTGTGTCCTGGGATACCTCCAGGCATCCCAGATAACTCCCGTCTTCGCTGCGAACCGGGAAGTAGCGGATATAGATTAACCTGCCCTCAAGATTAAGCCAGAACTCGGCAACATCTTTCTTGCCGGATTTGAAATCCTCCAGTATCCCTTCCACCACATGGATGCTCTTTTGGGGATGGCACTTCTGGACTTCTCTGCCGATAATCGCTTTAGTTCTGACAAAGATCCTCTCCTTGCTCTCGCTGAAGAAGCGGACGGTGTCGTCGGCACCAACGAAGGTGATATCCACCGGCAGAGAGTTGAAGATGGCTTTCAGCTCCTCTTTTGATAATGAGCCGGTGGGGAAGGAAACCTGGTCCACTACTTCGTGCTTGGTAGTTTGTTCCTCGTATTCCTCGCCGCTTATCGTTGCCGGTTTGGGGGTGAAGCAGCAGTAGCCGATTTCATCAAATTGGTGCCTTATCTCCTTAAATTCATCCTCACCGATGACCTTCAGAGCGGAGGGGAAGAGGATGTTGTTCTCCTTGGGAAAGTGGCTTGCCAGCATCTCCGCCAAGGCTAGTGAAGTTTCCTCCAGTTGCTTTACGAAGTCCTTAAATTCTATGCTTTTGTGTGCATCAATGAGCTCATATAGACCCTTCTCCATCTCCCTTATCTTGTCGTGCTCTATCCACATAATCGCCGGGGGCTGGGTTATTCCGTGTTTCTCAAGATATGGGAAGAGGACGTTCTCCTCCCGTAGGTAATGACTTTCCGATTCCTTGAAATGTTTTACCGCATGGTCCAATTGTCTCATCTGCTCACCGGCGGATTCATAATCGCCCGCCCTCTTTATCTCCTTGGCGACATCCTGTAACCCATCGGCGAAGTTCAGGACCATTTTGTGTTCCTCGGTGAGTATATGGATGGGGTGTCCCGGTGGTGCTTGCGCTTTCTCCCTTTCAAGCGATTCCTCAAATACCGCCAGGTGAATATCGCAAAGCCTGTGGATCTCCTCTTGAGGTATTCCCTCTTTTATCAGTTCCTCCTCTATGTGGGCGAGTTCGATCGGTGTGGTGTCCGCGATCACCTCTTTGAATCTCTCTTTTACCTTTTCGGGTTCTGCGCCCTGATGGAGTTCCTTGATGACCTGTTTTAGGATTTCTTTTTTCTGTGCATCCTTTCCAGAGGGTTTGCCCATGGTCTTCCTCCTATTGACATATTTTTTGATTAGTGCTTATCTTCTTCCATGGTGGTCCATATGTTTAATCCCAAATTGATTGTGCCCTTTGGGCTTTTGGCATATGGCGGGCGAAGCGATATTATATTTCTGTAATAAACTGGATGTTACCCCTAATTGTTCCGAAAACTTGCGAAAAGTTACAGGTGGTCTTGTTTGTAGTATACAAAGTGCAGCACTGGTATGTCAAGCGAAGTTTATATCTCTCTTATATTCCCCTGCCAACTAGATAAGAAAGAGGAGACGGCATTTGAGCCATCTCCTCAATCTTGTTTATTACGGTGTTCTTAAGGAGCGGGGGGAATGACAAACACCTGACCGGGGAATATCCAGTGGGGGTCGGCAATCTGGTCGGTGTTTGTCCGGGTGGGTGGACCGAAATCCAATACTATCCCGTCGTCCCAGCCGGGGGTGTATTACCAGCAGACGATGGTCTCCACCCAATCGTCAGCCACCCGTGCCATCCAGTTATCGCTGGGTATAGTTCCCCAGAAGTGAAAAACATATACTTCTAGTGTTGCACTATACAACTCAACCCCGATGTAATCATCCAGTGGGAAGTGAATAAGTGTATCGCATCGTCCAGAGTCGTAGCCTATCCAGCAGAAATCCATTGAACCGTATTGACCTGTAGGTGTACCTTCAAAGATGCCTGCATCCTTCTCAGGTTGCAATTCCTCAGTTTCAGAAAAAGCAACTCCGAACAACAGCGTTAAAGCGGATAGTACCAGTAATGTTTTCCGAAACATAATCATCTCCTTCTATTAATCAAATTTTATAGGTAGTCAATCATCAAGGCTTTTTCCCCTTGCCTAATTTCAGTGGGGATTGTAAAATGGGCATCCGTTCCAGGTTCTGCTGTAAGATAATTGTGGGTCAAACGATGATCTTAAAAGGAGTTCTGGCTTAGAATGAGCAACATCGGTTCCTATGATGAACGTTACCGGGACTTTGACTGGTCCCGGGCAGAGGAGGATCTCTCCTGGGATGACGGGGGAATGATAAACATAGGTTATCTCTGCTCGGACCGAAACTGTGAGTTGGGCTTGGCGGATAAGACGGCGCTGATATGGGAAAGTTTCTCCGGGCAGGAGAAGAGATATTCCTTTAACGATATCCGCATATATAGCAATAGTTTTGCCAAGTTCTTCCGGGATTTAGGCATAGAGCCCGGTGAGCGGATCTGTATCTTCCTGGATAAGATACCCGCCCTTTACATCGGCTTGTTGGGCGTGCTTAAGATGGGGGCTATCGTCCAACCGCTCTTCTCCGCCTTTGGCGAGGATGCCCTCTTCACCCGTCTGGAGGACGCCGGGACCGAGGCGATTCTCACCTCACGCAAGCACATCGGCAAGGTGCGACGGATTAGGGACAAGCTGAAGGCGCTTGAGCATGTGGTGGTGGTGGACGGCGAGGGAATGGAGCTTTCGGATGGGGAGGTGGCTTTTGATTTTGAGAAAGCCGAGGCGGTGGAGAGATTTGATGTATATCAAGTTTCTCCGGAGACACCGTCCCTTTTGCACTACACCTCCGGAACCACCGGTAAGCCGAAAGGTGCCCTGCATGTGCACCACTCCATCCTCGGTCAGTATATGACCACTAAATGGGTGCTGGATTTGCTTGCGGAGGACATCTACTGGTGCACCGCCGACCCGGGATGGGTCACCGGCACCTCCTACGGCATTATCGGTCCCTGGAGCTTGGGGATCACCCAGTTGGTCTTGGAGATGGGCTTCATTCCTGCGCGCTGGTACCAGGCGATAGAAAAATATAAAGTTACCGTCTTCTACACCGCACCTACGGCGATTCGTATGTTGATGAAGGAGGGTGAGGAGCTGGTCAAGAAGTATGACCTATCCTCACTGCGCCACACGGCCAGCGTCGGCGAACCGCTGAACGCCGAGGCGGTCATCTGGTCGGAGGAGGTGATGGGACTTCCCTTCCATGACAACTACTGGCAGACCGAGACCGGCTGTATCGTCATCGCCAACTATCCGGGGATGAAGATAAGACCCGGTTCTATGGGCAAGCCCTTCCCCGGCATCACCGCTACCGTGGTGGACCCCACCGAATATAAACCCATTGAGAAGGTCGGCTCCGTGGGGCTTATCGCCTTAAAGCCGGGTTGGCCCTCTATGTTTCGCACCTACTGGAATAATCAGGAGACCTACGACTCCAAGTTTAAGAACGGCTGGTATATTTGTGGGGATAGGGCGAGCATTGACGAGGACGGCTACTTCTGGTTTGTGGGACGTGACGACGATGTCATCAACACCGCCGGTCACCTGGTGGGACCCTTTGAGATAGAGTCCGCTCTCCTGGAACATCCCGCCATTGCGGAGTCGGCGGCGATAGGCAAGCCGGACCCGGTCAATATGGAGGTGGTCAAGGCGTTCATCGCCCTGAAGCCGGGTCACGAGCCCTCAGACGAGCTGAAGCTTTCCATCATCAACTTTGTCCGCAAGAAGCTTTCCCCGCTGGCTATGCCCCAGGAGATAGAGTTTCGGGAGAGCTTGCCCAAGACCCGCAGTGGTAAGATAATGCGCCGTCTGCTCAAGGCGCAGGAGACCGGCGAGGAGATAGGTGACATCTCCACTCTGGAAGATGACTGAAACTGACGGTTGTTGGATAATCTGAAAGGAGGAACGATGGATGCGGAAATGAAGGATGTAATTCTGGAATATGTGCGGGAAGAATATCTGGATGAGGATTCGGGGATAGAGGTTGACGAGAACACGCCGTTGATAACCGGCGGGTTGGTGGATTCTTTCTCTTTGGTCTCCCTGTTGATGTTCCTGCGCCAGAAATACAACGCCAATATCCCCGACCAGGAGGCTATACCCGAAACCTTTGACACGGTGACCAACATAATGAAGCTGGTGGAGAGATATCGCCAGGACAAGTAAATAAGGAGCATCTCGGAATTATCCATTTTCATCCTCCGTCGGAGGATGGTTCAGCTTTCGGGAATGAAGGAGGAAATTGATGGTTTACAGCAAAGAAGCCCAGGAATTTTTCTCCAAAGAACTGAAGGAGATAGAAGAGCAGGGTTTATTTAAGGAAGAGCGCTATATTCACTCTCCCCAGTCTGCGGATATAGAGGTGGAGTATCCCGCAGGCGCCGAGCTTTCCGCGGTCATCAATATGTGCGCCAACAACTATCTGGGGCTGTCCAGCCACCCGGAGGTGCTACAAGCCGCTCACGACGGTCTGGAGGAGCGGGGCTACGGCATGAGCTCAGTGCGCTTCATCTGCGGGACGCAGGACATACACCGTGAGCTGGAGGAGAAGCTGAGCGATTTTCTGGGTACCGAGGACACCATCCTCTTCTCCTCCTGTATGGACGCCAACGCCGCCGTCTTTGAGGCTATACTTGGTAAAGAGGATATCGTCATCTGCGACAGGCTCAACCATGCCTCCATAATTGACGGCATCCGCCTTGCCTCCTCCCAGCAGGATTCCTATAAACATCTGGATATGAAGCACCTGGAGAAGAAGCTACAGCTTCATCAGGACAAGCGCTTTAGGGTCATAGCTACAGACGGCGTTTTCTCCATGGACGGTGATATTGCCCCTCTGGATGCAATCTGCGACCTGGCGGATAAATATGATGCGATGGTAATGCTGGACGATTCCCACGCCACCGGCTTTATGGGCAGGACCGGTCGGGGCAGCCACGAGCACTGCGGAGTGATGGGGCGTATTGACCTGCTCACCACCACGCTGGGCAAGGCTTTGGGGGGAGCGAGCGGGGGCTGTATCAGCGGGCGCAAGGAGCTGATTGAGATGTATCGCCAGCGGGGTCGTCCCTATCTCTTCTCCAATTCGGTGCCCCCGGTGATCATCTCCGCCGCCGGCAGGGTGATAGATTTGCTCTCCAGGACCACCGAACGGCGGGACCAGCTGGAGGAGAACACCAGATACTTCAGGGAGAAGATGACCTCCGCCGGCTTTGATATCCGTCCCGGGGTGCATCCCATCGTGCCCATTATGCTGTATAACGCCAAGCTGGCTCAGGATGTGGCTCGGGATATGTATGCCGAGGGAATATATGTGATCGGTTTCTCCTTCCCCGTAGTGCCCAAGGGGCAGGCTCGCATACGGGTCCAGCTCTCCGCAGGTCATAAGCAGAAGCACCTTGACAAAGCGATATCCGCCTTCATCAAGGTGGGGAAGAAATACGACATCCTGCACAAGAGCAAAGAGGAGATAATTGAAAAGTATGGGATGTAGTTTTAAACGACCGGGTGCTTTCCCCAAAGAGAACTGATTATATGCTCCACGCCGTTTCGGCGTGGAGCTTTGGTTTTGTGCTCTACTCCCCCCTAGTGGTCTCGCCAGGATTTATGTATTTGATGGGAGGAAGGTCCTTATTGTTTTATGCAATGGTTAACGAAGGGCCTGACGGAAAGATGTGGAAATGCTTCTTTACCGCATAACGATTTGTTGTATGAAATTACTGTTTTTTTCCCTCTCTTATGGCATAATATGGGGGACAGAATGGGGGTTTGCCGATGAGGTTTATTTTTTTCCGAGCATTTGTTCTATCGGTCATCATCGTTCTTCTCTCCGCCCCTTCCTGCGATTTCCTCGGCGGAGGGGATTGGCCCTATGGGTGGGTCAAGAGTGGTTCCAATCCGGTCCTGCCCAGTGGACTGCCCGGCGAGGATACTAGATGGAAGCAGGACCCGGCGGTGGTCTATGAGGAGGGGGTATATAAGATGTGGTTTTCCGCCACCGCATCCGGCGAAAACAGCCGGATATACTATGCCACATCAACCGATGATGGAGTGAGCTGGACGGTTTCCGCCGAT